>NZ_LFCW01000002.1:0-1420597 GCF_001306465.1 Frankia sp. R43
CGGTCCTCAAGAACTGGCACATATTCGACCGTTTCCGCGGCTGCCCACGCCGCGTCGGCATCTTCGCCCAGGCCGTCCTCGTCCTCTCCAGTGAGGGCCTTTAGGAAAATCGACTTTGAAAAGGCTCAATGTGGTGATCGCGCCGCGCAAACTAGCGAGGAAGAGGCTCCTCGGTCCAGCCGAGCTGCATCACTCCGATCGCCGGGCATTGTCCCCACAAGACACAGCCTTTGATCGGATGAATGCCCTGTGTCGCATGCGCAGGACGCTTTCGGACCTTGGCGGCCCCACCGTACCGGCCGACGGACACCAAGAGCGCCCCGACCTGCACCGAGTGGCGTTTCCGCAGGTCAACGACCTACCGGAGTGGAGTAACCCTGGCGGCGAGAGTGGCGGCGGCCACGGCCCGATCGCTCGCGGAGGTGATCGGACGACCGATCACCAGAAGGTCCGAACCGTCCGCGAGCGCCCGTTCCGGGGTTGCGACACGTGCCTGGTCGGCCTGCTCCGAGCCCTCCGGACGGACCCCAGGTGTGATGAGAGTCACAGTTTCGCCGAGCTCTCCGCGGACCAAGGAGGCCTCTTTCGGGCTGCAGACGAGAGCCCTCGCGCCGGCCTCCACGGCAAGCACGGCGAGTCTGCGAACGGCGTCCGAGGGCGGTCCCGACAGGCCGATGGAGGCGAGCGCGGCGGCATCCAGAGAGGTGAGAACCGTGACCGCGGTCACGTGGACCTCGGGCGCCGCCTCGACCGCGGCCCTGATCATCGCGGCCCCTCCGGCCGCGTGCACCGTCACGAACCGAGGCGCCAGGACGGCCAGCGAACGCATCCCGCCGGCGACCGTCGCCGGGATGTCGTGCAGCTTCAGATCGAGGAAGAGCTCCGGTGCGGATCCGGCCGGCCCGGCCGGATCGGCCGGACTCGACAGTGCGGAGTGGTCACCCTCCGTCAGGGATCCGAGGGTGTGGCCCGCCCCGGCAGACCCCACCGAACCCGCCTGAACCAGCAGACCTTCGTCACGCAGCGCATTCACCACCGCGCCACCCTCCCGAAGGAAGAGCTCCAGGCCGATCTTCAGGACGGCGCAGTGTGGCGCGACCGCGCGAGCCCAGTCCAGCGCGGTGGCCCCGTCCGGGGCGTCCAGCGCGACCGCGATCGGCGGCCGGCCGGCCGGTGGCACCCACAACCGGCCCGACCATGAATGGCTCTGTGACGTCACCGGTCGGCCCCCTGTCATCCATCCACCACCCATCCGAGCCAGCGCCGGTCCGGCCCGGCACCCATCCGAGCCGGTGCCCGCACGGGCGGCACCCGTGCGGGCACCGCCGTCACTTCTCCCAGGCCGCCCGCAGCGCGGCGTGGTAGTCCTGCAGCGGTCGCACCCCGAGCTCACCCCGAACGAGGGACTCGATACCCTGCACGCACGCGGCAGCCGCCTGGATGGTCGTGATGCAGGGAACCCCGGCGCTGACGCAGGCGGTGCGGATCTCGTAGCCGTCCAGCCGCGGTCCGACACCCCAGGGTGTGTTGATGACCAGATCGATCTGGCCAGAGGTGATCATTTCAACGCAGTCGATGAGGTCCTCGCTGGGAGCCCGATGCTTGCCCAGGACCACGGCCTTGACCCCGTTGCGTCGCAGCACGTCCGCCGTCCCGGCTGTCGCGTAGACGACGAAACCGAGATCCGCCAGCCGCTTGATCGGGAAGATCATCGCCCGCTTGTCGCGGTTCGCCACCGAGACGAACACCCGTCCGAAGGTCGGCAGCGACGCGTACGCGGCGGCCTGCGACTTGGCGTAGGCCGTCCCGAAGCCGTCATCGATGCCCATCACCTCACCGGTGGAACGCATCTCCGGGCCGAGCACGGTGTCCACTCCGTGGCCTCCCGCGTCGCGGAAGCGACCGAAGGGCAGCACGGCCTCCTTGACGGAGATGTGCGAGTCCAGCGGCAGTGTCGCGCCGTCACCATGCGCCGGCAGCAGGCCCTCGGCCCGCAGCTCGGGCACCGTCGCGCCGAGCATCACCCGGGCCGCGGCCTTGGCCAGCGGGACCGCCGTCGCCTTGGAGACGAACGGCACGGTCCGCGAGGCCCGCGGGTTGGCCTCCAGGACGTACAGGACGTCGGACTGCAGGGCGTACTGCACGTTGAGCAGCCCGCGCACGCCGACGCCCTCGGCGATCAGCCGGGTCGACTCGCGGATCCGGTCGAGCTCCGAACGCCCGAGGGTGATCGGGGGCAGCGCGCAGGCGGAGTCACCGGAGTGCACCCCGGCCTCCTCGATGTGCTCCATCACTCCGGCGAGGTACAGCTCGGAGCCGTCGTAGAGCGCGTCGACGTCGATCTCGATCGCGTCGTCGAGGAAGCGGTCGACCAGCACCGGGTGCTCGGGCGAGATCTGCGTCGCCCGCTCGATGTAGTCGCGCAGCATGGCGTCGTCGTAGACGATCTCCATCCCGCGCCCGCCCAGCACGTAGGACGGCCGTACCAGCACCGGGTAACCGATCCGGTCGGCGACGGTTCGTGCCTCCGCGTACGAGGTGGCCACGCCGTGCGGCGGCGAGGGCAGGTTCGCCTTGTCGAGCACCTGGCCGAACTGGCCGCGGTCCTCGGCGAGGTGGATGGCCTTCGGCGGAGTGCCGGCGATCGGCACGCCCGCGTCGGCCAGCGCGGCGGCGATGCCGAGCGGGGTCTGGCCGCCCAGCGAAACGACCACTCCGGCCAGCGGGCCCGCCTGCGACTCGGCGTGGATGACCTCCAGCACGTCCTCGACGGTCAGCGGCTCGACGTAGAGGCGGTCGGCGGTGTCGTAGTCGGTGGAGACCGTCTCCGGGTTGCAGTTGACCATCACCGCCTCGTAGCCGGCCTCGGACAGCGCCATCACCGCGTGGCAGCAGGCGTAGTCGAACTCGATGCCCTGGCCGATGCGGTTGGGCCCGCTGCCGAGCACGATCACCCGCGGGCGGTCGCTGGGCGCGACCTCGGTCTCCTCGTCATACGACGAGTAGTGATAAGGCGTCTCGGACGCGAACTCGGCGGCACAGGTGTCGACCGTCTTGTAGACGGGACGGATCCCGGCCCGATGCCGGAACGACCGGACCACGTCCTCCTTGGTGCCCAGCAGGGCCGCGAGCTGGGCGTCGGAGAAGCCGGCCCGCTTCGCCCGGCGGATCCCCTCCGGGTCACGGGTCAGCGACGCGGCGATCTCGTTGAGGTAGACGATCTGGTCGACGAACCAGGGGTCGATGCCGGTCTGCGCGGTCACCTCGGCCGGCTCGGCACCGGCGAGCAGCGCCTGCTGCACGCAGCGCAGCCGCCCGTCGTGCGGGACACGTGCCTCGGCGAGCAGGTCCTCGACGGACTCGGTCGGCGTGGTGAAGCTGAACGCGAGGCCGGGCTGCTCCATCGACCGCAGCGCCTTCTGCAGCGCCTCGGCGAAGCTGCGGCCGACCCCCATCGCCTCGCCGACGGACTTCATCGTCGTGGTCAGCGTCGTGTCCGCCCCCGGGAACTTCTCGAAGGCGAACCGCGGCACCTTCACGACCACGTAGTCGAGAGTCGGCTCGAAGGCGGCCGGGGTCGTGCGCGTGATGTCGTTGGGGATCTCGTCGAGGGTGTAGCCGAGCGCCAGCTTCGCCGAGATCTTGGCGATCGGGAAGCCCGTCGCCTTCGACGCCAGCGCGGAGGAGCGGGACACCCGGGGGTTCATCTCGATCACGACCTGGCGGCCGGTGGCCGGGTCGACCGCGAACTGGATGTTGCACCCGCCCGCGTCCACCCCGACCGCGCGCATGACCGCGATCGACATGTCGCGCATGCGCTGGTACTCGCGGTCGGTCAGGGTCAGTGCCGGCGCCACCGTCACCGAGTCGCCGGTGTGCACGCCCATCGGGTCGATGTTCTCGATCGAGCAGACGACGACCACGTTGTCGGCGCGGTCACGCATGAGCTCGAGCTCGAACTCCTTCCAGCCGAGCACGGACTCCTCGACGAGCACCTCGGTGGACGGGCTCGCCGCCAGGCCGAAGGCGGCCATCCGGCGCAGTTCCTCGACATCGTGCGCGAAGCCGCTGCCGGCGCCGCCGAGGGTGTAGCTCGGACGGATCACGACGGGGTAGGAGAACTCGTCCGCGGCGGCGAGGCACTCCTCGACCGTGGTGCAGATCGCGCTGCGGGCGGTCTCACCGTCCACCGAGGCGACGATGTCCTTGAACGCCTGCCGGTCCTCTCCGGAGCGGATGGCGTCGATGTTGGCGCCGATCAGGAGCACCCCGTACTGCTCCAGCACCCCGGCGTCGTGCAGGGCGACCGCGGTGTTGAGCGCGGTCTGGCCGCCCATCGTCGCCAGGATCGCGTCGGGGCGCTCCCGTTCGATGATCTTCGTGACGATCTCGGTGGTGATCGGCTCGATGTAGGTCGCGTCGGCGATCTCCGGGTCAGTCATGATCGTCGCCGGGTTGCTGTTGACCAGGATCACCCGCAGGCCCTCGGCCCGCAGCACCCGACAGGCCTGGGTGCCGGAATAGTCGAACTCGCACGCCTGGCCGATGACGATCGGCCCGGAGCCGATCACCAGCACGGACCTCAGGTCCTCGCGCCTGGGCATCAGGCTTCTCCCCGCTTCCGCCTGCCGGCAGCCATGAGGCCGCAGAACCGGTCGAACAGTCCGTGGGCGTCGTGCGGGCCAGGCGCCGCCTCCGGATGGAACTGGACGCTGAATGCCGGTACGTCCAGGCAGGTCAGACCCTCGACCACGTCATCGTTGAGGGCCACATGACTCACCGCCACGCGCCCGTAGGGCGTGTCGGTGGTCCCCGTGAGCGGTGCGCGCACCGCGAAGCCGTGGTTGTGGCTGGTCACGGCGATCCGGCCGGTCCGGGTGTCGGCGACCGGCTGGTTGACGCCCCGGTGGCCGTAGGTCAGCTTGTACGTCTCGAACCCCAGCGCCCGGGCGAGCACCTGGTTGCCGAAGCAGATCCCGAAGACCGGGACGCCCGCGTCGAGCACGCCGGTGAGCGTCTCGACCGCGTAGTCGGCACTGGCCGGGTCACCGGGCCCGTTCGAGAGGAAGACGCCGTCGGGCGAGAGCGCCAGCAGCTCCTGGGCGGTGCTGCGGGCCGGCAGGACGTGCACCTCGCAGCCCAGTGCGGCCATGGAGACGGGCGTGTTGCGCTTGATGCCCAGGTCGAGGGCCGCGATCCGGAAGACCGGCAGGCCCGACCGCGCCTCGACGACATACGGAGTGGTGGTGCTGACCTCCGGTGCGAGGTCGGCACCCACCATCTCGGGCGAGGCCTGGACCCGTTCCAGCAGCGAGTCGAGATCGGTGTCGGTGCTGCTGATCCCGCAGCGCATCGCGCCCCGCTCGCGCAGGTGGCGGGTGAGCGCCCGGGTGTCGATCCCGCTGATCCCGACCACGCCGGCGTTCTCGAGCTCCTCGTCGAGGGTGCGCTGCGCCCGCCAGTTCGACGCGAGCCGGCTCGGGTCGCGCACCACGAAGCCCGCGACCTGGATGCGCTCGGACTCGTAGTCCAGGTCGTTCACACCGGTGTTGCCGATGTGCGGCGCCGTCATGATGACGATCTGCCGGTGATATGACGGATCGGTGATCGTCTCCTGGTATCCGGTCATTCCGGTGGAGAAGACCGCCTCACCGAACGCCTCGCCGACCGACCCGAAGGCCTCCCCGGCGAAGCTCCGGCCGTCCTCCAGCATGAGCACCGCCTGCCGGCCCGTTCCCGGCCGCCCGCCGTCCGGCGGGGCAGGCTGCCTGTCGAAGCCGCTCACCGGCTCACCTCTGCCCTGTTCCTGCCACTCGTGCCGGTGATGTCGCTTGTCACCCGTCTGGTGGTCATCGTCGTTACTCCCATCCCGGCACCCGCTCGCCCGTCGGCGACGACGGCGGCGGGGGTACAGCGAACGCGTCGCGATCCGGGTCAGGGGACCAGCCCGCGGCCGGAGCGCCGGCCCACGGCTGGCGCGCGGCATCGGCGGGCTGACCGCCGTGATAGCCGGCCGCACCCGGCCCGGAATACTGCCCCGGCCGCTCCCGCTCGGGAAGGCGCCCCACCTCGTAGGCACCGGTGTCGTAGCCGCGGGTACCGGGCGGCACGGCGCTGTGGCCGGCCGTTCCATAGGCACCCGTGTCAAACCCGCCCTGGTCGAACCCGGCGGTGTCGTAGCCGGCGGTGTGGTAACCGCCCGTGTCGTACCCCTGCGTCTCATACGCGCCCGTGCTGTGCGCGCCCGTCGCAAACCCGTGCGCGCCCGTCGCATGCCCGCCGGCCACCGGGACGCCCCCCGTCTGCGCACCTGCGGGGTAGCCCCCGGTCGGATAGCCCCCGGTGGCCGGATAGCCACCTGTGGGGTATCCGCCTGTGCCGGGCACCGCCGTCTCCTGGGTGCCGCCGCCGGCGAGCGAACCGCCGTAGGAGACCACGCCGTGGGCCCCCGTACGCCGGATGCCGGTGGTGTGGGCCTCCACCTCGTGCGATCCCGTGTGGGCCGCGCTGGTCGGAACGGGTCCCGTCGAGACCGGACGGGTCGGGACGGGACCGGTCGGCATGGGACCGGTCGGCATGGGACCGGTCGGGACGGGCGACGTGCTGGTCGGCCCGCCCAGGTGGGGTGTCCCCACCGGATGGCCGGCCGTGCCGTTCGCGGGCAGCCTCGGCTGGTTCCCCGGCAGCGGATTCCCACTCCGCCGGCGGGGCTGGCGACCGATCACCGGAATCGGCATCGTGGCGGGACCGGGACCGGGACCGGGACCGGGAACGCGGCGGCCGGCCGCACCGGCACCAGCCGCCTCGGGACTCACCGCCCCGGGAGTGGGCGTCGGACGCGGCGTCGTGACGCGCGGCCTCAACCTGGCCCGAACCCGCGGCACCGCATGCGGCGAGGTGATGTCCCCGGGCAGTGGCGCCGTCGGCATCGGCCCGATCAGGTCGTGGACGGATCGCACGACCCGGGGCTGGCGCGCCCTGTCCTCGCCGCGGAACCCGGTCTCCAGCTCCCGGCCGTCAAAGGACCAGGCGACGACCACGAGCCGGCTCGGCGCGGCGACCTTCCCCGCATGCCCACGCTCGAGCCGGGCGCCACGCACGGCCTCGCGGGGAATCCAGAAGGCATGGCCGTCGCGGTCGACCCGGACGCCCTGCTCGTAGACGGCGATGTAGTCGCCGTCGTGCCCGGCGAGCCCGCGGGCCGCGATCCACTCCCGCCAGTGCCCCGCGTCGACGGTGCCGAGATACCTTCCGCGCAGCGGCGCGGCCAGCACGTTCCCGGTCTGCTCCGGCGGTTCGGGCAGGTCCGGCAGGTCCTCCTCCTGCTCCTGCGCCCGGCCGCTCCAGGCCCGTCGCATCGCGCCGACGAAGGCCACCGCGAGCAGCAGCAACCCGAAGGCGAGCAGGAGGTGCAGGGCCGCGCCACTCGGTCTGCCGACCGCGACGACCGGCCCGGCCAGGGCGAATGGCGCCATCCCCAAGGCGGGGGCTCCGCGGGACGTCAAGCTCATACGATCTTCCCGTCGAGCACGGTGGGACGGCCCCGGAGGAAGGTCGCGCGGATCACCCCGGGGAGCGTGCGGCCACGGTACGGAGTGTTCGTGCTCCGGCTGGCGAAGGCAGCAGGGTCGATCACCCGCTGCGCCTGCGGATCGAGCAGTGTGAGCGTCGCGGACGTACCCACCTGCGCGAACTGCGCGACGTCCAGCACGGTGTCGGCCACCCCGCCGATCCGCGCGGGCGCGGCTGCCATGCGGTCGGCCACATCGGACCAGTCGAGATGCCCGGTCGTGACCATCGTCTCGATCACCACCGACAGCGCCGTCTCGAGCCCGAGCATCCCCGGCCGAGCGGCGGCCCACTCGGTTTCCTTGTCCTCTGGTGCATGCGGGGCGTGATCAGTTGCCACACAGTCGATCGTGCCGTCCGCCAGCCCGGCTCGCAGTGCCTCTGTGTCGGCTTTGGTGCGCAACGGCGGATTGACCTTGTACACCGGGTCGTACGAAGCCACCAGATCTTCGGTGAGCAACAGGTGGTGCGGGGTCACCTCGGCGGTGACCCGCCACCCCTTCGCCTTCGCCCACCGGATGATCTCGACCGAGCCGGCCGTGGAGACGTGACAGACGTGCAGACGCGAGTCGACATGGCCGGCGAGCAGCGCGTCACGCGCGATGATCGCCTCCTCGGCGACCGCGGGCCAGCCGGGCAGGCCGAGGCAGGCGGCCATCGCGCCCTCGTTCATCTGCGCCCCGGCGGTGAGCCGAGGCTCCTCCGCGTGCTGCGCGACCACGCCGTCGAACGCCTTGACGTACTCCAGCGCGCGGCGCATGAGCAGCGCGTCGGACACGCAGTGCCCGTCGTCGGAGAACATCCGCACCGCAGCCGCGGACGTCGCCATGGCTCCCAGCTCGGCGAGCTGGGAGCCGGCGAGCCCCTTGGTCACGGCACCGACCGGACGCACCTCGCAGTGCCCGGCGTCCTGGCCGAGCCGCCACACCTGCTCCACCACTCCGGCGGTGTCCGCGACCGGGTCGGTGTTCGCCATCGCGAACACCGCCGTGTAACCACCCAGCGCCGCGGCCCGGGTGCCCGACTCGACGGTCTCGGCATCCTCGCGCCCAGGCTCGCGCAGATGTGTGTGCAGGTCGACGAACCCGGGCAGTGCGATGAGGCCCGCGCCGTCGACGATCAGCGGGCCGCGCCGGGTTCCGCCGGCCGCACCGTCGGCGGCGTCCGCGACGACGCTGGTGTGCTCACCGCCGCCGGGCGGCGTGACCGCGGCGATCCGCCCGCCCGCGATCACCAGGTCTCGGGGGTCGCCCCCCAGGGGACTGACGCCACGCAGCACGATCACCGATGTCATGTGGTCTCCCGGTCGGTGCCGCCACCCAGCAGCAGATAGAGGACGGCCATCCGGACGCTCACCCCGTTGGCGACCTGGTCGACCACCGTCGACCGCGGTGAGTCCGCCACGGAGGAGGCGATCTCCATGCCCCGGACCATCGGCCCGGGATGCATCACCAGCGCGTGCTCCGGCATGAGCGCGGCACGGTCCGCGTCGAGGCCGTAACGCCGGCTGTACTCCCGCTCGCTGGGGAAGAACGCCGCGGACATCCGTTCCCGTTGCACGCGCAACATCATCACGACGTCGGTCTTGGGCAGCACCGCGTCGAGGTCGTAGGAGACCCCGACCGGCCACCCGTCGATGCCCAGCGGGAGCAGGGTCGGCGGCGCGACCACGGTGACCTGCGCACCCAGCGTCGTCAGCAGCCAGATGTTCGACCGCGCGACCCGGGAGTGCAGGACGTCCCCGACAATCGTGACGGCGAGCCCGTCCAGCCGGCCGAGCCGGCGGCGGATCGTGAAGGCGTCGAGCAGGGCCTGGGTCGGATGCTCATGCGTCCCATCCCCCGCGTTCACCACGCTGCCGTGCACCCAGGATGCGAGCCGGTGCGGCGCGCCACTGGCCGAATGGCGACAGACCACCGCATCCGCCCCCATGGCCTCCAGGGTCTGCGCCGTGTCCTTCAGGCTCTCGCCCTTCGACACGCTTGACCCTCGCGCCGAAAAATTGATCACATCGGCCGAGAGTCTCTTGGCGGCGACTTCGAAGGAGGTGCGGGTGCGGGTGGAATCCTCGAAGAAGAGGTTGACGACGGTCCGGCCGCGAAGTGTCGGCAGCTTGCGGACCGGCGCGTCGGCGACCCGCGCCATCCGGTCCGCCGTGTCGAGCACGAGCAGCGCGTCGTCCAGCAGCAGGTCAGCGGTGGAGAGCAGGTGGCGTTTCACACCCACCGCCGAGGTCCGCTGCGGCGCCTGCTCGCGGGCGCGGTCACAGCGCGTCCGCGGAGACGATGAGCACGGCGTCCGCGCCGTCGACCTCACGCAGCCGAACGGCGACCGACTCGCGTCGCGAGGTGGGCATGTTCTTCCCCACGTAGTCAGCTCGGATCGGGAGCTCGCGGTGGCCTCGATCGACCAGCACGGCGAGCTGGACCGCACGCGGCCGGCCATAGGCCGAGAGCGCGTCGAGCGCGGCCCGGACGGTGCGGCCCGAGTACAGGACGTCATCGACGAGAACGACGACCATTCCGTCCACTCCGCATTCCGGGATCTCGGTCACCTCGAGCGGGCGAACCCCGCGCAGCCGCAGGTCGTCCCGGTACATCGTCGGGTCGAGCGAACCGACCGGCAGATTCACGCCTTCGACCGCGGCCACTCTGCGCGCCAGCCGCTGCGCAAGCGGAACACCACGGGTCGGGATGCCGAGCAGGAGCACACCGTCACCGCCCGAGGTCTTCTCCAGTACCTGGTGCGCCATCCGGCTCACAACCCGGTTCATATCGGCGGCGGAGAGCACAGTACGGCTCAATCCAGGCCGGTCGGCACGCCCGCGCGGCCCGGCCACGGCGTCATCGTCGCTGGTCCGGCCCACCACGTCCACCGCGCCGTCGGAGTCCTCAGCAGGTGGGCGCGAGGTGGCCCCGGGCATGTTTCCGGGTGTGTTACGGGCAGGATCGCCTTGCGCGGCCGCAGCCACGAGGTGTCCCTCCTTCCCCGCCTCACTGGACGGTCCTTAAAGGAGCGGTCTCCGCGACCGTACCAGCCAGGTCAGGAGCTGCGTAGCCGGTCAGTGCGGCATGGGGGGCGGCGGCGGGGAACACGTCGTCCTCACACGGACGGGTCCCGCACACGACTTCACAAACCTCGGCGAGCCGTTGCCGAGAGTGACGTGAATCACGATGCTCCGTATACCGAGGACTTCAATCGTCACTACACGTCACCGTAGGCAGACGACGAGCACAGATCCTCACCGTAGCCGGGAAGTGCCGACAGCGCTAATGCCGGCCGCAACCGGAAGGCTACAGAAAGTGGTACAAAGAAAGAGGCGACACGACCCCCCGGGTGTCGAGTCTCAACCCGGCGGGCACTACTATCGGTAACCGCCGGCGGCAAGAGCCCTCGGTTCCAACTGATCGACCACGACAGGAGTGGGCACTTCGATGTCCGACTATGCGAAGGCGCTCGGTGCTCGGCTGCGCGCGATACGCACCCAGCAGGGGCTCTCGCTCCATGGCGTCGAGGAGAAGTCGCACGGTCGGTGGAAGGCCGTCGTGGTGGGCTCCTACGAGCGGGGGGACCGCGCGGTAACCGTCCAGCGGCTCTCTGAGCTGGCCGAGTTCTACGGCGTTCCGGTCGGCGAGCTTCTCCCCGAGGGCTCGACCGTGGCGCCGCTGGAGCAGTCGCCGCGCATCGTCCTCGACCTGGAGCGTCTCGCGCAGGTTCCCAAGGAGCAGGGCGGTCCGCTGGCCCGGTACGCGGCCACGATCCAGAGCCAGCGCGGCGACTACAACGGGCGCGTGCTCTCTATCCGTTACGAGGACCTGCGCTCCCTCGCGGTGATCTACGACACCTCGCCGAGCAAGCTCACCGAGCAGCTCGTGTCGTGGGGCGTGCTTTCACCCGAGCAGGGCAGCGAGCCGGCCGCGTCCGACGCCTAGGTCCAGGTCCGGCACCTGACCGGGCGCACCAGAACGTCGCACCGCCAGAACATCGCACGACTCGCACGAGGGGCAGCTGGTTCCGGGGGGTACCGGCCGCTCAGCATTGAAACAGCAGGCGAACCAGCACACGTACGCCAGCACCAGTAGTGATCTTCTCTGGGGGAAGACCCGGTACGTCACAGCGGTGACGTACCGGGACACCACGGCTTCCGAGCCCGCCAGCCGGATCGAACCGTCACCCGGCTCGAAACCATCACCCGCGAGCGGACTCCCGCTCCGATCAGCTCACCGTCGGCTGATCAGCTCTCGGCCGGCTCCGTGCGCGTCGCACCTTCGGCCCGCGCCACATCCTCGCCAGCCTCCGCCGGCTCGGCCGATTCAGTGCCCTCCCGCAGCAGCTCGGGCTTCTCCTGCAGCAGGCTGGCCAGCAGACCGTTCACGAACGCGGGCGACCGCTCGGTGGAGATGGTCTTCGCCAGCCGCACCGCCTCGTCGATCACGACGCCGTCCGGCACGTCGGTCCGCCAGAACAGTTCGAGCACCGCGATCCGCAGGATGTTGCGATCGACCGGAGGCATCCGGTCGATCGCCCACCCCTGCGCATGGCTGGCGATATGGCGGTCGATGTCGCCAAGATGCGCGACCACGCCCTCGACCAGGTCGGAGGCGTAGTCAGGCACCGGGGGGTCGGACTGCGCACGGCGGGCGGCCAGGGTCTCCATCGGCCGCAACGACCGCATGTCCGCCTCGTAGAGAATGTCGAGCGCGCGCTTTCGCGCCTTGGACCTGGCGCTCAGTTCGTCACCCGACCGAGGTACCGACCATCGCGGGTGTCGACCTTGACCTTCTCACCCTTGGCGATGAACAGCGGAACCTGGATGTTCGCGCCCGTCTCGACGGTCGCGGGCTTGGTCCCGCCGGTCGACCGGTCACCCTGGACACCCGGGTCGGTCTCCGAGATGATCAGCTCGACGCTGGCCGGCAGCTCCACGTACAGCGGTGCGTCGTCGTGCAGCGCCACCGTCGCCGTCGTGTTCTCGAGCATGTAGTCCGCGGCGGTGCCCACCACGTCCGGCGGGACCGGAATCTGCTCGTAGGACTCACTGTCCATGAACACGAAATCCGCGCCATCCCGGTACAGATAGGTCATCTCGCGACGGTCCACCGTCGCTACCTCGACCTTGACGCCGGCGTTGAAGGTCCGGTCGACGACTTTGCCGGAAAGCACGTTCTTCAGCGTCGTCCGGACGAACGCCCCGCCCTTGCCCGGCTTGACGTGCTGGAATCCGACGACGTTCCACAACACCCCGTCGATGTCGAGCGTCATGCCGTTCTTCAGGTCGTTCGTTGTCGCCACTGCGCGTGTCTCTCCGTTCCGGTCGCCGCCCGGTCGATCGATCCGTACTCGATCGCCAGCCTGTCGCTCGTCACCGTTTCTGGCCGCGGCAAAGTCTACAGATCCGGATCGCCACTGCCGCACAGGCCAACTGGTGGCGCTTCGAGAGCTGGCGGCCGGTTCGCCCGCCGGACCGCTCGCTCCCAGTCCGCTCGCCGTCAGTCCGCTCGCGTCAGGCCTCCACCACGGGCGCGCTTCCCGCCGCGACGGCCCGATACGCTGCGATCAGGTGCTCCGGCTCCGGATCGTCGAACGACCGTGCCCGGCCCAGTGCCTCCAGCACGACGAAACGCAGGCGGCGCCCGCGTGCCTTCTTGTCGACCCGCATCGCGTCGAGCAGGCTCGGCCAGCGGTCCCCGCGGTACTCCACCGGCAACCCGATCTCCCGCAGCAGCTCACGGTGGCGCGCGGCGGTGGTGTCATCAAGGCCCGCGACCCGCCGGGAGAGCTCCGCGGCGAACACCATCCCGACCGAGACCGCGGCGCCGTGACGCCAGGTGAAGTTCTCGATCTTCTCGATGGCGTGCGCGAGGGTGTGACCGTAGTTGAGGATCTCCCTGCCCCCGGCCTCCCGGGGGTCCCCGGACACCACCGCCGCCTTGACCCGGATCGAACGCTCCACCAGCTCGGGCAGATGCGCCGCCCCGGTCGGATCGGCCTCCAGCAGCTCGAGGATGCGCGGGTCCGCGATGAAACCCGCCTTGACGACCTCGGCCAGGCCGGCCTGGACCTCCACCGCGGGCAGCGTCGTCAGCGTCGTGAGATCGCAGAGGACACGCAGCGGCTGGTGGAACGCACCGACCAGGTTCTTGCCCGCATCGATGTCGATACCGGTCTTGCCACCCACCGCGGCGTCGACCATCCCGAGCACCGTCGTCGGCACCTGGACCACGTCGACACCGCGCAGCCAGCCCGCGGCCACGAATCCGGCCAGATCGGTGGTCGCCCCACCGCCGAGGCCGACGACGAGGTCGTCCCTGGTGAAGCCGAGGCGCCCGAGGGTGTCCCAGCACTCACCGGCGACCCGGAGCTGCTTGGCCTCCTCGCCGTCGGGCACCTCCACCGCGTGCGCCTCCGCACCCGCCTGCGCGCGCAGCGCGGCGACAACGGTCGTGGCGGTGGCCCGCAACGCACGTGGGTGGATGACCGCGACCCTGGTCCGCCCCGCGGCGACCACATCCAGCTCGCCGAGCACCCCTTCGCCGAGCACCACCTCGTAGGAGCGGTCGCCGGCCGGGGCGACCTCGATCCGGACCACATCAGAGACCTTCGTCGCCGGCATCAGCGGCTCATCCTCCCCGCGAGTTCGACCAGGATCGCCGCCACGACGTCCTCGACCTCGAGGGCGCCGGTGTCAACCGTGAGGGCGGCCACCTCCTCGTAGAGCGGGCGCCGGGCCTTCAGCAACGCGGCCAGCCGGGTACGCGGACCCTCGACGAGAAGAGGCCGGTCACGGGCGAGCCCCACCCTCCTGGCCGCGGCGGAGGCGCTGACATCGAGGTAGACGACCCAGTGCCCGGCCAGCTCGGCGCGGACGTCGGCGTCGAGCACCGCCCCGCCGCCGAGCGCCAGCACGCCGGTGTGCTCCGCCAGGGCCGCCAGCACCGCGGACCGCTCGGCCGCGCGAAAGTACTCCTCGCCGTGCTCGACGAACACGTCGGAGACACTCATCCCGAGGTTGGACTCGACGTCCAGGTCGGTGTCACGGAACTCCACGCCGACCCGCCGCGCGAGCGCCACCCCGACCGTGCTCTTCCCCGCGCCCGGCGCGCCGACCAGGACCGCGAGCGGACCCGGACGAACCTGCTCCGTGGAGCCCACGGCCGCACCCGCCGCCGCCCCGCTGCCGGCCACCTCGCTACCCGCCTCCCCACTGCCGGCCACCGCGCTGTCCGTGGCCGCCGGGGCCTCGTGCCCGGTTCGCATCGTCAGCGCACCGCCAACGACTTCAGGTAGCCCTCGCAGTTGCGCCGGGTCTCCTCCACGGAGTCCCCACCGAACTTCTCCAGGGCCGCGTCGGCCAGCACCAGCGCCACCATCGCCTCCGCGACCACCGCAGCCGCGGGCACGGCGCAGACGTCGGACCGCTGGGCGATGGCCACCGCGGGCTCGCCGGTGGCCACGTCGATCGTTGCCAGTGGCCGCGACAGCGTCGAGATCGGCTTCATCGCCGCGCGAACCCGCAGTGGATCGCCGGTCGTCATCCCGCCCTCGACCCCGCCGGCCCGGTCGCTGGCCCGCCGCACCCGCAGGCCGGGCCCCTCGACCGGCTCGATCTCGTCGTGCGCGACCGACCCACGCCGCCGGGCGGTGCGGAACCCGTCACCGAACTCGACGCCCTTGATGGCCTGAATGCCCATGAGCTCGGCCGCGAGCCGCGCGTCAAGCCGGCGGTCACCGTGGACATAGCTCCCCAGCCCCGGCGGGCAGCCATAGGCGAGCACCTCGACGATGCCGCCGAGCGTGTCCGCGTCGCGGTGCGCGGCGTCGATCTCGGCGACCATGCGCTCGCTGGTGGCCGGGTCCGCGCAGCGCACCGGGTCGGCGTCGACCACGCCGAGCGAGACCGGCGGCGGCGTGCCCGGCGGGACCTCCACCGCGCCGATCGCCACGACGTGCGAGACGATCTCGATGCCATATGCCTGGCGCAGCAGCGCCTTGGCGACCGTGCCCAGCGCCACCCGCGCCGCGGTCTCCCGCGCGCTGGCGCGCTCCAGCACCGGCCGCGCGTCGTCGAAACCGTACTTCTGCATGCCGGCGAGATCGGCGTGACCCGGCCGCGGGCGGGTCAGCGGCGCGTTGCGGCCCAGACCCGCCAGCTCCTCCGGGTCGATCGGGTCGGGCGACATCACCTGCTGCCACTTCGGCCACTCGGTGTTGCGAACGACAATGCTGACCGGCCCACCGAGGCTGACCCCGTGGCGAATGCCACCGAGCATCTCGACCTCGTCACGCTCGAACTTCATCCGCGCGCCACGGCCGTGACCGAGCCGGCGGCGGGCGAGCTCGTCTCCGATCTCCGCGCTGGACACGCGGATCCCCGCGGGCAGCCCCTCCACTGTCGCGACCAGAGCGGGGCCGTGGGACTCCCCCGCCGTCAACCAGCGCACCATGGGACCAGTCTTTCACGGCGCTCAGCCGAGGGACGACCGCCCGATACCGCACATAGCCGGACTGACCAGGTAAATCACACAGACCAATCCGTCGGGGCACCCGTCAGCCTGCCGGGCCCCAGCCCGTGCCGAGCACCGCGACCAGCGCCCCGATCAGCAGAAACGGCCCATAGGCAATCGGATCACGCCGGGACACCCGCCGCAGGATCAGCAGGGTCAGCGCGGTGATCCCCGCGGACATCGTGGCCGCGACCAGCCAGAGCGCGACCGCCGGCCAGCCCAGCCAGCCCAGCGCGAGCCCGAGCAGACCAGCCGTCTTCACATCCCCGCGACCGAGCCCGCTTCCCGGCAGCAGGTACAGCACCCCGTACGCCAGCCAGGCCGCGAAGCCCGCGAGCAGCGCCCGTGACAGGCGGTCCGGGGAGCCCTCCGCCACCGTGGGAACGACGAGCAGTGCCGCCAGCACCGCGTACGACGGCAGGACGATCCGGTCGGGCAGGCGATGGACCCGCAGGTCGACCGCGGCCAGCACGACGCCGACGACCGCCAGGTACAGATAGGCGGGCAGCCGGCCCGTGTGCGGATAGACGGCCGCGCCGACCGCCGCGAGCACCGCGACGGTGACCACCCCGAGCGCGAGCCGGTCGGGCACCGCTCGCCGCGGCGGCACACCGTCCACCGGCCCGAAGGCACCGACGACCGACGGAAGCACGGGCACCGGCAGTGCCGCGCAGACGACGGCCGCAGCGGTCACCGCGGCCGTCATCGCACTCATCCGCCAGAACCCGGACCGGCGGCCACCGGATCACCCGCCGGACCAGCCGCCGCACGGTCCGCGTCCGTCCCCGCGGCCAGATCCGTCCCCGCAGCCAGATCCGTTCCCACCGCCGGGCCGGCGTTGCGCGCGGACAGGGCGGCGAGGCCGGCGGCGAGCAGAACACCCTCATCCACCGCGCAGCCGGTGAAATGTCGCACCTGGCCGACCGCCTGACCGGCCAGAACCTCCAGGCCGCCGATGACCCGGGCACCGGAGCGGTACGCCGACGCGGCCAGCGCTGTCGGCCAGGGGTGGTAAAGCAGCTCCAGCAGCGGGCAGGTCACCGGCCACGCCTGGCGGGCCAGGGTGTCGGTCACACCGGCCGGAGTCGTCGAGATCACCAGATCCGGGCCGGGCGGCACGCCGCCCGAGAGGATTCCCCAGGGCAGCGGCGTCACCGCGACTCCGAGCCGGGCACCGATCCCGACGAGCTCCGCGACCGCACCCGGGCGGCGGGCCACGATGGCGACCCGGGGTGTCCCCGCCCGCGCGAGCGCGGCGACGACCGCACGGGCGGTCCCGCCCGCCCCGAGCATCAGCGGCTGGAGCGGAACCGCCCGGCCCAGGAGCCGACGCAACGCGTACCCGACCCCGTCGACGTCGGTGTTGAACCCGGCCAGGTGGCCGTTCGACCGCACGACCACGGTGTTCACCGCGCCCAGCAGCGCGGCGGTGGGATCGACCTCGTCGAGCAGCTCGACCGCCGCCGTCTTCAGCGGCATGGTCAGCGAGACACCGGCCCAGCCGGGCTCGTCGCGCAGGCGCCCGAGCATGGCCGGCAGGCCGGCCTCGTCACATTCGATCGCGGTATAGGTCAGATCGAGACCGAGACGGGTGTAGGCGGCCATGTGCAGCGTCGGCGAGAGGGAGTGCCCCACCGGCGCACCGAGCACCGCCGCGCGGCGAGCGACCGGGCCCACCCCGATGGGCGCCGCGCGGTCGCCTGAGCTGATCGCCACGGTCTACTCCGATCCTCCCTGGCGGCGGTACTCCGCCATCGCCTCGTCGAACTCCGCCTGGGTGGCGGCGAACCTGGTCTCGTGGGTCTGGGGCATCGAGACGAAGTAGAACCAGGGCCCGTCCGCCGGCTTCAGCGCCGACTCCAGTGCCCAGGTGCTGGGGCTGGCGATCGCTCCGGGCGGGAGCCCCTGGACGGCCCGGGTGTTGTACGGGTTGTTGCTGCGCAGCTGCTCCTGGGTGAGCCTGCCCTCGTACTCGTTCAGTGCGTACCGGGTGGTCGAGTCCATGTCGAGCCGCCGGAAGCCGCCGGATTCGTCCGCCAGCCGGTTGTAGATGACCCGGGCGACCTTGGGACCCTCGTCCTTGTTCGCGACCTCCTTCTCGATGATGGAGGCGATGATGACGATGTCGTGCGGCGTCTCACCCAGCGCCCTGGCCTGGGCGACGAGATCGGTCTTCTGCGCGTAGGCGTTGAACCGGGCGACGGCGTCCTTGAGCACGTCGATCGGGTCGGTGCCCGGGGCCACGTCGTACGTGGACGGGAAGAGGTAGCCCTCCAGCGAGTTGCTCGCGTAGTCGGGCAGCCCCAGCGAGCTGGGATCCTTGGCCAGCGCCTCCAGCTCGGCCATCGGCCGGCCGGTCCGCGCGGAGAGCTCCTGGAGGACCTTCCGGACCGTGTCCCCAGGGTTGATGGTGTAGCGGAACAGCGCCGAGGACGCGTCGTCCAGCAGCGCGTCCAGTGCCGAGGCCGCGCTCATCTTCTCGCGCAGCCGGTAGGTGCCCGGCTGGATCGACAGGGCTCGGCTGTCCTGGGTCGCCACGTTCACGAAGGCCTGCCGGCTCGCCACCACATCTGCCTTGACGAGCGTCGCGGCGATTTCGGACGAGGTGGCACCCGCGGGGATCTGGATGACGACGATGCCCTCACCGCCGCCGGCGTAGTCCGCGGCGGGCTCGCCGCCGATCCGGCCGATGACCTTGCCGACACCGATGATCCCCGCTCCGAGAAGCACGGCGACCACGACCAGGACGCCGATGAGCCGCGGCAGCGCGCTGCCCGACCGGCGCTCCCGGGCGCCGTCCGGCCCACCGCGACGGCGGCGGCCGGAGCCGCGACCGTCGCCGGACGGGTCGTCGTCGTAGCCGTTCTCACCGTCGTAGGACCCGTCATCGTCGTAGTCGTCGCCGTCGTAGCCCTCAGCGCCGTCGTAGCCGTCGTAGGGCCCGTCGTCATAGCCGTCGACGTCGTCGTAGGGCCCGTCGCCGCGGACGCCCCGGCCACCGGCGGCGGCTGACGCGGCCTGCGGGCCGGTTCCCGGCGCCGGCCGACGCTGACCGGGCCCGGACGCCGCACCGGCGCGCCGGCGCCCCTCGCGGCGCCGGAGCTCCTCGAAGTCGTCGTACTCGTCGCCAGCGGCGCCGCCGAACAGGCCGTCGAATCCGTCCGCGCCGCGGCTCACACCGAATCCTGCGGCCGCGCGGCACCGTCCGGCGCGGCCCGGCTGGCCGCTTCCCGGGCCCGGCGGATGTCCAGGTGGTGCTGGAGGATCTGCACCGCTGCCTCCTGATCCACAAGCTCACGACGGGCCCGCGATCGCAGTCCGCGCTCAGCCATGCGGCGATGAGCCACGACCGTGGTGAGCCGCTCGTCAACGAGACGGACCGGTACGGGCGCGACACGCGTCGACAGCACCTCGGCGTACTGCCGTGCGCGGCGGACCGCCTCACCCTCCTCACCGGAGAGCTGACGCGGCAGACCGACGACAACCTCGACAGCGTGCCTGTCCCGAACGATGTCGGCAAGCTCGTCGACGTCCTTGTGACGACGACCTGACGCATCCCGACGCAGCGTGGTGACCGGCACGGCCAGCAGACCGTCCGGATCACTTGCCGCGACCCCTACCCGCACGGAACCGACATCGACGCCGATCCGGACGCCTCGGCCGGGTTCCTCGGCGCGGGGCGGCGCCTGGTCCGCCTCCCGCGCCGCGCCGGGGCCAGCCTCAACCCCGGCACCGGCGCCGGCACCAGCGCCGGAGTCGGGCGCGGCAGCGGGGTCAGGCCCGGGCACCGGGGTGTCGCTCACGCGCCCTGGTCGGCGACCAGCTCGCGGATCCGGGCGAAGACCTTCGGGATCATGGAGGCGTCGCCCCGGCCGCCCTGCGCGACATCGGGCTTGCCGCCGCCCTTGCCCCCGAGCGCGGCCCAGGACTGGCGGATCAGGTCACCGGCGCGCAGACCGCGCCCACGGGCGGCGTCATCGGTCGCCACCACGATGGCAGCCCCGTCGGCCTCGGTCACCACGACGACCGCCGGGCGCCCGGCCAGCCGGCCCCGGATATCCAGCGCCAGCAGCCGGACGTCGTCCGCAGATGTGCCGGCCGGCGCCTGGGCCGTCACGAGCGCGACCTCGCCGACGGTCTCCGCGCCGGCGGCGAGCGCCGCGGCCCCGGCCAGCACGGCCTGCGCCCGCAGCCGCTCCAGCTCCCGCTCCGCGTCGCGCAGCCGGCCCACGATGTCGGCGACCCGGTCGGTGAGCTCGTCCGGACGGGCCTTGAGCGCGGTCGACAGCTGCGAGACGAGCACGTGCTCACGGGCCAGGAACCGGAAGGCGTCGATACCGACCAGCGCCTCGACCCGGCGTGTCCCGGCGGAGATGGAGGACTCGGACAGGAGCTTGATCGCGCCGAGCTGGGCGGAGCTGGACACGTGCGTGCCACCGCACAGCTCGCGGGCGTAGTCGCCGACGTCCACCACCCGGACCTGGTCGCCGTACTTCTCGCCGAACAGCGCCATGGCGCCCAGCCGGCGGGCCTCCGCCTGGGTGGTGACGTACCAACGAACCTCCAGGTCGCGCAGCGCGACCTCGTTGACCTCGTCCTCGACGTCGGCGAGGACCGAGTCGGGCACCGCGCCGAGGGCATGGAAGTCGAAGCGCAGCCGGCCCGGCGAGTTCAGCGAGCCCGCCTGGGTCGCCGACTCGCCGAGCGCGCGGCGGAACGCGGTGTGGACGAGGTGCGTGGCGGTGTGCGAGCGGGACACCGCACGGCGCCGCTCCACGTCGACCTCGACGGCGACGTCCGCGCCGACCCGCAGTTCCCCGCGCAGCACCTTCACCCGGTGCATGACCAGGTCGGGCACCGGCCGTTGGACGTCGAGGACCTCGCACTCACCGCCGTCGAAGCGGATCACACCGAGGTCCGCCTCCTGGCCACCGCCCTCGGCGTAGAAGGGCGTCGTGTCCAGGACGATGCCGACCTCGTCGCCCTCGCCGACCGCGACCCGGCTGCTGCCGTCGCCGATGCCGACGATGCCGACGACGCCGGACTCCCGTGTCAGCTCGGTGTAGCCGGTGAAGGCGGTGGGCCCGGAGGCGGCCAGAATCGGGCGGAACGCCGACAGGTCGAGGTTCCCGATACGCCGGGAGGCCCGGTCCGCCTTCGCCGCCTGGCGCTGGCGTTCCATGAGCCGGCGGAAGCCGGCCTCGTCGACGGTGAGCCCCGCGTCGGCGGCCATGTCGATGGTCAGGTCGATGGGGAACCCGTAGGTGTCGTGCAGCCGGAACGCGGACTCGCCGCTGAGCTGCGCCGAACCGCTGGAGCGGGCCTGGGTCACCGCGGTGTCGAACAGCGTGGTCCCGGTCCGCAGTGTCTCCAGGAAGGCGGTCTCCTCCGCGACCGCGACCGCGGTGATCGCCTCGGCCTGGTCGACCAGCTCCGGGTAGATCGGCCCCATCGCCTGGCGGACCTCGGCGAGCAGCTCCGCCATCACCGGTTCGCGGGCGCCCAGCAGGCGGGCGTCACGAACCGCCCGGCGCAGCATCCGGCGCAGCACGTAGCCGCGGCCCTCGTTGGACGGGGAGACCCCGTCCGAGATCAGCATCGCGGCGGTGCGGGTGTGGTCGGCGACGACCCTCAGCCGGACGTCCGCGGCCGGGTCCGCGCCGTAGCGGGCACCGGTGAGCCGGCCGGCGGTGTCCAGCACCGGGCGGGAGATGTCGATCTCGTAGAGGTTCTCGACGCCCTGCAGGATGGTCGCCATCCGCTCGAGACCCATGCCGGTGTCGATGTTGCGGGCCGGCAGGTCCCCGACGATCTCGTAGCCGTACTCGCTGCCCTCACCTCGCGCGTACTGCATGAACACGAGGTTCCAGATCTCCAGGTAGCGGTCCTCGTCCGCCTCCGGGCCGCCGTCGCGCCCGTATTCGGGCCCGCGGTCGAAGTAGATCTCGCTGCACGGGCCGCACGGGCCCGGCACACCCATCGACCAGAAGTTGTCCTTCTTGCCCCGGCGCTGGATCCGCTCGGCGGGCAGCAGGGTGCGCCAGATCGACTCGGCCTCGTCGTCGTCGAGGTAGACGGTGGCCCACAGGTCGTCGGGGTTGAAGCCGTACCCCTCGGTGACGAGCTCGAAGGCGAACGGGATCGCCTCGGCCTTGAAGTAGTCACCGAAGGAGAAGTTCCCGCACATCTGGAAGAACGAGGCGTGCCGGGCGGTGCGCCCGACGTTCTCGATGTCCACGGTCCGCACGCACTTCTGCACGCTGGTCGCGCGGCTCCACGGCGGGGTGAGGTCGCCGACGAAATAGGGCTTGAACGGCACCATGCCGGCGTTGACCAGCAACAGCGTCGGGTCCTGCGCCACCAGGGACGCGCTCGGGACCACGGTGTGACCCCGCTCGGAGAAGTGGTTCAGAAAGCGGCGGCGGATCTCGGCCGTGTCCATCGGTTCACGTCGTCCAGGGTTGTCGGGATGTGTCGGCCGGCCAGGCGACCGGTGCCGGCTCCGCAGCCGGGATCGGCCGCCGCCGGATGGGAGATCAGGGCCTGCGTGCCCCCGGCACCAGGCGCATCGTCTGCTCCGGATCAAAGCCGACGGGCGCCGGGGCGGTGAGGTGCTGACCGCTTCCGGACGGCTCGCCACCAGCCAGGTCACCCGGCTGCCCGGGCGCCTCAGGCTCGTCGAGACCCAGTGCGGAGCGGATCTCCTCCTCCCGTTCGGCCATGGCCTGAGCCACGTCGGCGGCGAACTCCCGCATCGACTCTACGAGAGACCCCGCCAGGCTCGTCGGCGAGAGCGCCGACACGGCGCGAGCCGCCTGCCGCACCACGAGGACACCCGTGGCCGCGCCCAGCGCGACGTAGAAGACCCGGGTGACCATCAGCGCCCACCGCCCCGGCCGTCAGCTCCGACCGCGGTGGTCTCGGGCGCACGCCGGGCCGACCGCCGCTGCGCCTTCTCCGCCTTCATCTGGGCGGAGACCCGAGCCGTGACGTCCGCCTTCGTCCGCTTGGCGACCGCCTGGCGCACGCCGTAGCTGAACGCGGCCACCCGCACCACGGGACCGCCCAGCGTCGCGGCGAAGATCGACGTCAGGGACGAGACGTTGGTGGTCACCGTCTGCACGTTCGCCGTGATCGCGTCGATCCGCTCCAGTTCCTTGTTCACATGGGCAAGCGCGACGTTCACCTCGTCGACGGTCGCTCCCGCCTGCCGGACCCGGGCAGTGCCCTCGTCGATGACCACACCGGTCTGCCGCACCCGGGCAGCGGCCTCGTCGAAGATCTTGCCGAGCTTGAACAGGACATAACAGGCGAAGAGCACGAGCACCGCGAACGCCCCCGAGGCGATCAGGCCCGCGACCGCACCACCGGACATGTACTTCGCCTCCATTGCTTTCGGTAACGCCTTGCCCAGACGGCGCCCGCCGTCTGGATGACGCCTGGCCGTGCCCCGCCGAATCACACCTCTCACGGGTGACGTCGAGGTGACCGCACACCCGCCCTGAGGCGCGCCTGCGGCCGGACGGGTCCGACCGGCGTGCCGATGCTGCTCGTCAGTGACCTTACCGACCAGGGCGCGCAGACCTCCGGTAACCCCCGGGCCGTCCGTGTCCGTCCCGGACCGGGCAAGGCGGGGCCCGCTGTTCAGCCCGCCGGGTCCACCGGGGGCCCGGGAGGGCGTCCGCGCAGGACGCCCCGCAGGAACTCCACCCGCTCGGTGGCCCGCCGCTCGAAACCGTGCCCGGTCGGGCGGTAGTAGTCCGAGCCGGCGAGGACGTCCGGTGCGTACTGCTGACGGACCACCCCGTCCGGGTAGTCGTGCGGATACCGGTAGCCCGCGCCGTGGCCCAGTCGGGAGGCACCGCGGTAGTGGGCGTCACGCAGATGCGGCGGAACGGGACCGAGCCGACCCGCCCGCACGTCGGCCGTGGCGGCGTCGATCGCGGTGATGACCGTGTTCGACTTCGGCGCGAGCGTCAGGTGGATCACCGCCTGGGCCAGCGCGAGACGGGCCTCCGGCAGCCCGACCAGCTCCAGGGCCTGGGCGGCCGAGACCGCGACACCCAGGGCACCCGGGTCGGCCATACCGACGTCCTCACTGGCCAGGATGATCATGCGGCGGGCCACGAACCGCGGATCCTCACCCGCTTCGAGCATCCTGGCCAGATAGTGCAGTGCCGCGTCGACGTCGCCGCCACGCATCGACTTGATGAACGCACTCACCACGTCGTAGTGCTGATCGCCCTCCCGGTCGTACCGGACCGCCGACCGGTCGACCGCCCGTTCCAACAGCTCCAACCGGAGCGGGACCGCTTCTCCAGCGCTGTCACCACCACCGGTCGTGTCGATGTCGGCGTCGGAGTCGGCGTCGGCGTCGGCGTCGGCGGCACCGCCGGTGTCGGCGTCGCGGGCCGCGGCCAGAGCAGCCTCCGCTCCCGCCTCCAGCGCGGTGAGCGCGCGCCGGCCGTCACCGCCCGACAGCCGCACCAGGTGGTCACGGGCTTCCTCGGTGAGCGTGAGGCGACCGCCGTACCCGCGCGGATCGGCGACGGCACGCTCGACCAGATCCGCGATGTCCGCGTCGGACAACGGTTCGAGCGTGAGCAGCAGCGACCGGGACAGCAGCGGCGCGACGACACTGAAGAACGGATTCTCCGTTGTCGCGGCGACAAGGGTCACCCAGCCCTTCTCCACCGACGGGAGGAGGGCGTCCTGCTGGGTCCGGGTGAAGCGGTGCACCTCGTCGATGAACAGGACGGTCCGCACACCCGACATGAACAGCGTGTCCCGGGCCTCGTCGATCACGGCCCGGACATCCTTGACGCCCGCGGTGACGGCGGACAGCTCCCGGAACCGGCGGCGGGTGGCCCGGGAGACGATGTGCGCCAACGTGGTCTTGCCCGTCCCAGGCGGCCCCCACAGCACGACCGACGTCGTGCCACCGCCCTCGACCAGACGACGCAGCGGGCTGCCCTCCGCGAGCAGGTGGCGCTGCCCGACGACCTCGTCGAGACTGCGCGGACGCAGCCGGGCGGCGAGCGGGCCCGACGCGGCCAGCGTGTCCGTCACGTCGGCGTCGAAGAGGCTCACTCACGTACCGTACGGCCCGCCAGCCCGCCGCTCGTTCGGCGATCAGGAACCGGATGGGTAGGCGCCGGCCGTGCCGGTCCATTCCGTCGACGGCCGCACACCGGCCGGATCGACTCCCTGCGACCAGTCGGGCCGATCCGGCCAGGCCGGCTGCCCCTGTGCGCTCGGCTGCCCCTGTGAACGCGGCTGTACCGGTGCACTCGGCTGCACCGCGACCTGCGGCGGACCGGGTCGCTCAGCCCAGGCAGCCGGCTCGACTCGACCAGCCGGCTCGGTTCGGCCATGCTGCCCCGCTCGGCCATGCTGCCCCGCTCGACTGTGCTGCCCCGGTCGACCAGGCTGCCCTGCCGAGCCGGACCACGCCGCCGGACCGGACCGCGATGCGCCGGAATCCGCCCAGGACGACGGCGCCGCGTCGGGTGCCGCCGGGGCGGCGGGCCGACCACGGCGATGCTGGCTCTCCCGGTCCGCCCGCGCCCGCGTGAAGGGGTCGGTATATGTCACCCCGCCGAGCGCCGCGAAGATCACGACCGCGAGCACCGAAAAAGCGATCACACAGACCAGCAGGGCGAGCGTGATCGGGTCCGCACCCGATACCGGTTCGGGAAGGACTGTCGCCGAAACCCGCGTCGCAGCCATGGCCGTGTAGTGCATTCCGCACACCGCCACGGCCATGATCGCTGAAGCGACCACCACATGCCAGGCGGTCACCACCTGGAACGCGATCCACAGCGCCGCGAGCGCGGCACCGATCGCGATGGCGATGGACAGTGCCACCAGCGTGGGCCGATAGGTGACCTCGCTGCCGACGTGCATGGCCGCCATACCGGTGTAGTGCATGGCGGCAACGCCGAGACCCGCGATCACTCCCCCGGCCACCAGGCGCAGCACGCTGTCCGGACGCCGGGCGACCACGGAAAGGCCCACCGCGGAGAAAACTATCGCGATCAACAGCGACAGGCCGGTGAGCGGCATGTCGTAGCGTGGGTCACGATCCGCGACCTGGTAACCGATCATCCCGATGAAGTGCATGGACCACACCGCGCCGCCGCCGAGCGACACCGCGGCCAGCGCGGTCCAGGTAAGCCGGGCACGGCCGACCGCATAGGGCACACGCATCGAGCAGACCAGCGCGGCGAACGAGCCGATCGCGGCGAGCAGCACCGAGACCGCCACAAAGAGCAGGTCCTGGCTCGCATGTTGATGGGCGACCTGCGCCGTGATCAATTGTTCCCCCCATAGGGCAAGCGAAAAGACGCCCATTCCTAACACAGGTTCTCAGATAGCGGCAATGAGTCATCTGATTATGCCCAAGTGGTGCACTTGACTACTTTCCGTGACACCGGTGATCAAATTAGGGACTTCAGTCCTACCGACGACACCCCAGATGACCCTTGCATGGAGATCATCCGTGGCGCGACCCCGAAAATATAGTCACCCAAGGTAGCCATTAACTACTCTTCGCAATCATCGTGCGGTCTGAACTCCGTCTGCCGTCAGGGGACGTCGAATGTTTTTCACACGCACCCGGGCAGGGTATTCATAGCAGCATTGTTCAGCGCCACCCGAGCCGCCACGGGCGACGTTCCGTCGACAACCACCGAATCCGGGCCTGAAATGCGCCGCGACCGGGTGCGACAGGCGGTGGGGGTGCGCCCCCGGTCGCGCGTATTGGCCGCCGCGGAGCGGTCGGGGATTTGCGACATGAAGCGACATGTGGGATGCGCCTGGCCCAGAGGTGCCAGCCGCGTCCGCGTTCGCCGATGGGATGGGACACACGTCCAGAAGGACGTCGCACCGAACCGGCCGACCTGCCACGCCTCCCCAAGCGGGCCACCGGGTGCTGGTAGAAGCCAGCATCGCCAGTGGAAACCGCAGAGGTAGGTGCATTCCCTGCTGCGCGTGCATCGTCCGGTGACGCTTCTGGGCCACCATCGCACCGACCGCAGGACCTGCGCAGATGGCAATGAGTCGCCTGCTGCGCCCACACGGGTAGCTGCAATCGGTTGACTGGAGGCCCTTATCTGGAACACGCTGCCGAGGCCGGGGGGCAAAGGCCAGCGCCGGGAACCGGGAACTCTCCGGGGGCGGCGTGGAACACAGCCGGAAAGGAAACTCATCACACTGTGGGTGTCACCTGGCCCCGACCGCGACAGCGCGTCAGCGGCGAGGATGACAGCCCGCCGTCGGAGCAGTCATGGCCGCGTCGGAATGTCCACGCGGGCTAACGAGTACATCCGGAGGAAGAGCAGTGTCTGACGGTCTATCGCCGATCAGCCGGAATGCTGTGCCCGGCGCCCTCCACGGTCCGGTACGAAGCACTCCACGCGGGGGGGCACCAGTATCCGCGACGGGCATCGGTGGGCACGCCACCGGTGGTCGGCCCACCACGAACCGTCGTCCCATGCCCGGGCATCGCCCCGGCGGCCATCACAATGGCGGGCACCTGGACAACGGCCACCACCTCGATGACGGTGCCGTCAGTCTCGCGGTCGGCGGGCCCGGGGAGTTCACCTCCAGGCTGGGCCAGCGCACGCTCGCGTCCAGGCTGGCCCGCACCATCGAGCTGGAGATCATCCGACGCGGCTGGCCGGTCGGGGAGGGCCTCGGCTCGGAGGCCCAGCTCATGGAGCGCTATCAGGTGGGCCGGTCAGTGCTGCGGGAAGCGGTGCGGCTGCTGGAAAGCCGCTGGGTCGCGCGGCCCCGTCCGGGCCCGGGTGGTGGTCTCGTCGTCACCGCCCCCGACCATGACGGTGTCCGTGACGTCGCCCGGGTCTACCTGGACTTCGCCCGGGCCCGGCCTGAGCACCTCTGCGAGACCTGGTCGGCCCTCGAGGCGGTCGCCGTCCGCAGGCTCTCCGAGCAGATCGACACCGCGGGCCTCACCCGGCTGCGTGGCGCGCTGGAGCCCACCGCACCCGGCGCCAGGGCCGCCAGCCCACGGGCCCGCTCCCGATCGGTCGGCGCACGTTCCGGTCCGGTCACCGCGGGAACGCCCGGCGAGGCGTCCGTACTGCTGCACCTGGAAATCGCCCGGCTCGCCGGCAATCCGGCAGCGGAGTTGTTCATCCGGGTGCTTGCTGACCTCGCACACCCGCATGACGAGACCGAGCGGCTCGGGCAGTGGTGGCAGCACCCGCTTCACGCCGAGATCGTCGACGCGATCACCCGCGGGGAGGGCGCTCTCGCCGAGCACCTCGCCCGTTCGTGCATCCGGCGACATGTCGAAGAGGCAACAGCCCACAGGCACTGACATCGATGTCAGGTTCCGATGGCCACGCCATCGGCCCGCTCCCGGACAGGCGTTTTTGCGGACGCCGAATGCAGTTGTCTTCCGATGGCATCGAAGCGTGCCACCCGTCGTGGCCGGCAATGCGGACCACGACGGGTGGCACAGCCGGCCATGGTGCGCGAACGAAGCCCCCGAGCCGCGACGAGTAGTTCGCGGCACGGAGGCTGGTTCGGTGCCACGTGTGACGTGACGCGCCACCGATGTCGCAATCACCGGTGACATCGGTTGCCGGGCGGCGTGCCGGCCGCGGTGAAGCGGCCGTCGCGGCGAACAACCGGTCGTCGGACGACTGTTTTTTCCGACCGGCAGTGCCACCCGGCCGCGGTACCGGCTGCCGGGTATCCACGGTGCATTCACGAGCGGTGCGCCTTTTCCATCTCACGGGCCCGTGGTCCAGGGTTGCCATCGCGAGGCGGGGTGGGGCGGCGCGGCTACGAGTCCGAGGAGCCGAGAATTCTGGCTGTTCCAGCCACCAGAATCCTCAGGCCCTGCCCGACAGCAAACCGCGGGTCGAGGCGAGGCGGGACCATGTGTCCGAGGAGCCGAGAATTCTGGCTGTTCCAGCCACCAGAATCCCCAGATCTTGCCCGGCAGCAAACCGCGGGTCGAGGCGGGGCGGAACGACGAAAGGCCTCAGCTCTTCGAGTCACGACCGTGGTGTGATCAGTGCGTATGCACCAGGCGGTCAGCCGACGGCCCGGTGCACGCGCACCAGATCAGCGAGGTCCGGCGAGACGACGGCGAGCAGCTCGCGGACGCGGCCCGCGGCCGGGGCCGCCAGGCCGTCGTAGACCTCGGCGAAGACAGTCCGAGCCTCGCGCCGCGGCCAGCCACCGGGAAGGAGCTCGATCGGCAGGTCCGGATCGAGGGTGGGGAAACGAGCCCAGGACTCCATCACCGCGGTACGTGCGGCCAACGCCTCGGCACCGTGGACGCCCCCGCTGCGGACTCGTTCCAGCAGCGGCTCGTAGGCGCTGATGAAATCCTCGTAGGCGCGGGCCAGCTCGCTGAGGTCCCAGGCGGCCATGGGCGGGCGCGGGTCCGTACGGCGGGCCTCCGACGTCGTGATCAGAACGGTCGAGGCCGTGACGCCCAGCTCCGCGAACACCCGGCGCGCCGCCTCGCCGACAAGGCGCGGTGTCACCCACATGCCGTCATAGAGCGGGGCGAAGCCGAGCCAGCGCAGCCTCGCTCGCACCGCGTGCCGGACGTCCCGCTGCCCCTCGGGGATCGAGAAGGACGCCACCGTCCAACGCCCATCCCACGGATCGTGGCGAAGGCCGAACGTGAGGATCCGGTTCATCGACACGCGGATGGCCGCGCAGGCGTCCGGAGCCAGACCGTAGTAGGTGTTCCGCCCGATCCTGGAGGACTCGAGGAGACCACGCCGGGACAGCCGACTCAGCGCGGCTCTCGCCCCGACCGTGCTGACCTCGAAATCCGCGAGCAGGCTGACGAGCACGACGGACGGGATGTGCTCGAGACGGTCGACCCAGTAGTCCCCGAGCAGGGTTGTCAGCAGATGCTGTGGCTGCGCTCCGGCCTGCACACGGGGCAGATCGACGAGCTCGGCCGGTGGTACGTGCACCAGACTCTCGCTCGCCAGCTGAAGATGGGGCCCTCGGACAGCGGAGAGCCGGCCACGACCCGGATCGCGGTCGCGACCAGCAAGCCGCGTAGGCGCTGTCACGTCATCAAATTTTACGAGCCCTCCGGGGCGTTCCGTGCCCTTGGTCCGGATCTCCTGTGGTCTCGGTGCCATCGGTCACCGAGAGCGCAGCGCATCGGTGCGTTCCGCGACCGTGTACGGGCTCTGAAGCCGCCTGGTCACCGCCACCGGTGGTGGCCTGATTCGTGGCCTTGTTTGCGGCCCGGTCGTGGCCCGGGTCGTGGTTGGGACGGACCACGACCCGGGCCGGGAACCCGCCGGAGGGTGGGGGGATACCTCCGCCGGGTGGGCCGGGGATGCCGCTCGGACCGACTCCCCGAGGACATCACCGCCGCCCTAAGCGAGCCTTAAGAGCAAGTCAAAAGAGCCTTGGGCCGGCCGGAGCGTCACGCACTGTTGACCTTGCCGATGAGCAGCGTGACCGACGCGACCCTCCGCGTGGGCGACATCGACCTTTAATGGAGTCGATGTCTACCGACCGCTACATCGAGCGCGTTACGTCCCGGGAGGCGACGGTGAAGCGGCCCGCCACGATCCGGGAGGTCGCGGCGCTGGCCGGCGTCAGCGTCAGCACGGTCAGCAACGCCCTGGCGGGCCGCCGGTCGGTGAGCGGCGAATCCAGCGCACGGATCCGGGCGGCCGCACATCGGCTCGGCTATCGGCCGGGCGCAGCAGCCACCGGCGCGGCCCGGACCCAGACCCGACAGGCGATCGGGCTCATCGTCCCCGACGCCCGGAACCCCTTCTTCGCACAGGTCGCGCACGGGGTCGAGACGGTCGCCCAGTCGTTCGGCTGGGCCGTGTTCCTCGCCAGCACCGATCTCGACTCCGCGCGGGAGGCCGACTACCTCGACCGCCTGGCGGGTGCCGCCGACGGTGTCCTGGTCTGTTCGACATCCGGCCAGGCCGATCAGGTCCAGCACCTGGTGGACAGCGGTGTCGCGGTGGTGGTGTGCGACGAGCGCCTGGCCGTGCGGGGCGCTGGCGGGGTCTTCTCCGACGACGAGGAGGCCGGCCGGACAGCGGCCAGGCACATCCTCGACCGCGGAGCGCGCCGCATCGCGATGATCCGCGGCCCGGAGCACCTCGAGACCGCCCGCGCACGCCGGTCCGGCTTCCGGGCCGAGCTGGAGGTCGCGGGGCGTTCCCTGCCCCCCTGGAGGTCCCTCGCGAGCGACTACACGATCGATGGAGGACGCTGGGCCGCCGACCAGATCCTCGCCTCGGATCCGCGGGTCGACGCGATCTTCTGCGCCAACGACCTCCAGGCCGTCGGCGCCGCGCGGGCGATGCGCCACGCGGGCCGCGGGGTACCCGAGGACGTGCTGGTGATCGGCATCGACGGGATCGCCTGGGCCGAGCTCACCGAGCCGTCCATCACCTCGGTGAGCCGCCACCCGCACCAGCTGGGAGCCGAGGCCGCGCGGTTGCTGATCGAGATGGTCGGCGAGGACGCCCACGCCCGCGAGCTCATGCTGCCCGTCTCACTCGTCCAACGGGACAGCACGCGCCGAGTCGGCGGGAACGGTCGAACGGGCTAGTCGGCCCAGTCGGCCTAGACGGGCTGTGCGGGCTGTGCGGGCGAGGGTGCGGCGCCCGTGGGCCGGCGCCGAGGCCGGAGGAGGCGGTGGGAGCAGTCCACCAGATGGCGATGGAACTGTTCGTCGTCCAGCGCGGTGACTCGTGGGTCGAGCCCCGCGCCGCGTAAGCCGGCCAGCAGCATCCCCGCCGCCATCAACGCGCCGACGTCCGGACGCGGGCCGGTCAGTAATGTCATGAGGCGCTCCGCCAGTGCGGGATAATCGGAGCGGTCACGCAGAATTGCCGCGCAGGTCGGATCACCCTGCATCAGGCCGTACAACGGCCGATTTTCGATGACCAGATCGGCGAGGCCACCGATCACCGCCTCGACCTGTGCGGATCGTGACCGCTTGCTCTCCGCGACGGCGGCCACCTCCGCCAGCTGATCGAGCGCCGGCCGGACCACCGCGAGCACGATCTCGTCCTTGCTTCTGAAATGGTGGTAGACGGCGGCTTTGGTAACGCCCATCGCGTCCGCGATCATCTGGAGCGAGGTTCCGCTGACGCCTCTGTCGGCAAACAGATCCAACGCCGTGGCGCGCAGCTTCTCCCGACCGGCGCTCACTCCGTCCCTGTGATCGACCAGCTCGACCGCCATGATCTTCCTCTCCCCACCGATCAGGAAATGTGCCCGGCCCGGCCCACTCCCGCCGGCACCGCGACCGATCCCGCAGTTCACGGACCTGTCCAGGCGAGATCGGCGGGGCCCATTGTGGCGTACCACCTGCCTTTCCGGGGCCACACCCGCAGATAGAGCCCATTGCCGGACCAGGCACCGCGTGGGACGGCCGGCCGTGATCCGGGCCGATCGATCGACAATGCGCGGCGCCCACCGGCCAGCCCGATCGACCTGACCGACCGGTCGGCTGGTTCAACGCGCTTCAGGTCGGTTCCGGCCCGTTCTGGCGAGCGCCTGAACCGATTACGGGGACACCCGAAGCCACCATCAGGCACCGCCAGAGGGTCATCAGCGGGTGCCTATCCGAGGGTCCGGCCGGCCGACCGCGTGAAATCCGCGACGAACGCGGGCGATCCGCCGCGAGGAGATGAATTGTGGGCACCGTTCTCTACCGCCTCGGCCGGTCCTGCCACCGGCATGGACGGACCGTTCTGGGGCTGTGGCTCGCTCTGCTCGCGCTGGCCGGCGCTGGCACCGCGGTGTCCGGCGGCTCGCTCGACCAGTCATTTCCACTGCGAACGGAGCAGGCGACACAGGCCGCGCTGACCGGGGCGGCGGCGCTGCCCGGAACAGACTCCCGGCGCGGGGCGGACCTGCTGCTGCAACGCCGGGCCCCGACCCGGGCCGACGCCGCGACCGCCCGGATCGTCTTCAGCCTGGACGAGCGAGCCGAGGCAGACGCGGCCGCCGGGGCAGACGCAGCCGCGAAGGCAGGCGCAGCCGCGGCGCTGACCGACTCCCCCTATCGAGCGGTGATCAGCAGGGTCGTCGCCGCGCTGGGCCGGGCTCTGCTGGTGGCACACGTCGGCGACCCATTCGCCGCCACCAGCGCCGAGGCCGCGCAGGCCGGCCTCTCCGGTGATGGCCGGACCGCCTACGCCCTCGTCACCTACCGCGTCACCAGCCCCGAACTGACGGCGCAGGCACGCGACGCGCTGCTGACCGCGGCCGAGCCCGCACGGGCGGCCGGCATCACGGTCGATGTCGCGGGCACCGCGGTGGCAGGGCACCATCCGCTGCTGGACACCCGGCCCTCCGGGCTGATCGGAGCGGCGGTCGTGCTCCTGCTCCTCACCGGCGTTCTCCTCGCGTTCGCCCGGACCGGCGCGGCGCTGGCCACCGGGCTCCCGCTGGCCGCGGGCCTGCTCGGCCTCGTCGTCAGCCTGGGCGGGATCGGGCTGGCAGTCGGCCTGGCCGGCCTCGGCCCGACGGCCGCCATGCCGGCGTTGGCAGTCGGTCTGGCCACCTCGGTCGGCTGCTCGTCGTACGTCCTGGCCAGGCTGAGACAGGAACTCGCCGCCGGGCACTCGGGCGCCGAGGCGGCGGGACGGACCCTGCGGACCGCCGGGTCGGACGTGATCCTCGTGGGCCTGTTCGCGATGCTCACCTCGAGCACACTCGTCCTGCCCCGGGTACCGGTCCTGACCGCCCTGGCACTGTCGACGGCCGGCGCGGTGGCCCTCTCCGTCTGCGTCGCGCTCACCCTCCCGACGGCCCTGCACGGAGCCGGCAGGGCCGGCCGCGCCGGGAGAGTCGGCCACGCCGGGAACGCCCAGGTGGCCCACGACACCCACCGCGATCACGGCGTGAGCGGGGAACACGGCGGGGGCAGCGCTCGGGTGATGGTCCGCCGGCCGCTGCCAGCGCTGCTGGGAAGCCTGGTCGTGCTCGCCGTCCTCGCGCTCGCGGTGCCCGGGCTGCGGCCGGGCCCGGCCGATGACGGTTCCGCCGGGCCGACGAGCACGCAGCGTCGCGCCCACGACCGGATCAGCACGGCCTTCGGGCCCGGGTTCAACGGCCCGCTGCTCATGGTGATCGAGGCGACGGGCGGGGCCGACCCCGTCGCGGCGGCCGGCCGGATCCGCCCGACGATCGCCGCGCTGACGGCGGTCGCCCTGGTCGACGAGCCACAGAAGCTGCCCGGAACCGACCTCGCGACGATGACCGTGATCCCGTTGACCGGCCCGGACGACCCGGCCACCGCGGACCTGCTGCGCGCCGTCCGCGAACACGCGGCGGCCCTCGCCGTCACGACCGGGGCGACGATCACCGTCACCGGCCCGACCGCGATCGACCTCGACGTCTCCCAGCGGCTCACCGCCGCGGTGCCGCTGTGCCTCGCCCTGCTCGGTGGGCTGACGGTCGCCCTGCTGATGCTGGCGCTGCGCGGTGTCGCGGTGGCGCTGCTGGTGGCGGCGGGTTCGCTGGCGACCGCGGCCGCGGCCCACGGTGCCGCGACCGCGGTGCTCCGGTGGGGCCCGCTCGCCGAGGCACTCGGGCTCAGGCCGGCCGGATCCGTCACCGCGGTCCTGCCGCTCCTCGTGGCCGGGCCGCTGAGCGGCCTCGCGACCGGCCACCTGCTGCTCGGGCTGTACCGCCTCCGGGCCGAGCGCCCACGGTCGGGACACCCACAATCACGGCATCCACGGTCGAGACGTCCCCACGACGCCGTCGCCGCCCGGTACCGGGAGGAAGGCCGGGCCGCCCTGGCCGTCGCCGCGGTCGCCGTCGTCGTCTTCGCCGGGCTCGCCCGGTCGACCGATCCGATCATCCGGACGACCGGTCTCGTCCTGGCCTTCGGGCTCCTGGTGAACGCGCTGGTGGTGCGCCTGGTGACCGTTCCGGCTGCGCTTGCCCTGCTCGAGCGCGGCGCCTGGTGGCATCCGCGCCTGCGCGGCCTGCCCGGCCTGCGCGGCCTGCCGGGTTCTCCGGATTCCTCGGATTCTCCGCGAGCGGCGCCGGCGGCACCGGCGGCGCCAGCCGGGGAGACCGAAGGGCACCACGCCTTCGATGAAGCTTCGGACATCCCGGAGGCGGACATCCCGGAGGCAGCCGGCCACCCGGGCGGCATCGGCCAGACCGGCCAGGGCGACCGCACCGGCCAGGCCGCCCAGGAGCTCGTCCGCTCCTGAGCGCCCGGTCAGATCTCCCGGTCAGATCTCCCGGTCGACGGTGAACCGCCGCAGGCGCAGGCTGTTGCCGACGACGAACAGCGAGCTCGCCGCCATCGCCGCGCCAGCCAGCATCGGGTTCAGCAGGCCCGCCGCCGCCAGCGGAAGTGCTGCGACGTTGTAGGCGAAGGCCCAGAACAGGTTGCCCTGGATGGTGGCGAGCGTCCGCCGCGCGAGCCGGATCGCGTCGGCGGCGGCCAGCAGGTCCCCGCTGACCAGCGTCAGGTCGCTCGCCTCGATGGCGACATCGGTGCCGGTGCCCATCGCGAGCCCCAGATCGGCCTGCGCGAGCGCGGCGGCGTCGTTGACGCCATCCCCCACCATGGCGACGACCCGCCTGCTCTCCTGCAGGCGCCGCACGACCTCGATCTTGTCCTCGGGCAGGACCTCGGCGATCACGTCATCGGGCGCGATCCCGACCTGGGCCGCGACGGTCGCGGCCACCGTGGCGTTGTCGCCTGTCAGCAGGATCGGACGCAGCCCCAGGCCACGCAGCTCACGGACGGCAGCGGCGGACGTCGGTCGAACCGCGTCGGCGACCGTGAGCACGCCGCGGGCCCGCCCGTCCCAGGACACCGCGACAGCGGTACGCCCCTCGGCCTCGGCGTCCCGGGCGACCTGGAGCAGCTCGGCCGGCAACGGCTGTGAGCACCCGTTGAGCAGCCTGGGCCGGCCGACCAGCACGGCATGCCCGTCCACCATGCCCCGGACCCCGAGGCCCGCCCGGTTGGCGAACTGGTCGACGGCGGGCAGCTCCTCGTCACGCCGGGCGGCCGCACCCGCCGCGGCCCTGGCGATCGCACGTGCCACCGGATGCTCGGAGGCCCGTTCCAGCGCACCGGCGAGCCGGAGCACCTCGTCGCGGTCCTCCCCCGGGACGGTCACGACGTCCTGCAGGGTCATCTCGCCGGTGGTGACCGTGCCCGTCTTGTCCAGGACGATCGTGTCGGCCCGCAGAGTCGACTCCAGCACCTCCGGCCCGCGGATGAGGATGCCGAGCTGCGCGCCGCGTCCCGTTCCGACCATGAGGGCGGTCGGCGTCGCGAGCCCCAGCGCGCAGGGGCAGGCGATGACGAGCACCGCCACGGCGGCGGTGAAGGCGTAGGTGAGCCCGCTGTCCCGGCCGGCCCAGTAGCCGAAGGTCGCGACGGCCAGGGCGACCACGACGGGGACGAACACACCCGCGACCCGGTCGGCGAGGCGCTGGACCGGTGCCTTGCCGTTCTGCGCCTGCTCCACGAGCCGACCGATCCGCGCGAGCTGGGTGTCGGCTCCGACCCTGGTGGCCCGTACGACGATCCGGCCGCCGGCGTTCACCGTGGCGCCGGTCACGGCGTCCCCGGGGCCGACCTCCACCGGTACCGACTCCCCGGTGAGCATCGAGGCGTCCACCGCGGACGTGCCTTCGACCACATTCCCGTCGGTCGCGATCTTCTCGCCGGGACGGACAACGAACAGATCACCCGCCCGGAGCTGGTCGATACCCACCCGTGACTCCCGGCCGTCGCGGAGAACGGCGACGTCACGGGCCCCGAGCGTCAGCAGGGCGCGCAGGGCCGAACCGGCTGCCCGCTTCGCCCTGGCCTCCAGGTACCGGCCGGTGAGGATGAAGGCGGTGACGCCGGACGCCACCTCCAGGTAGATGTTGCCCCCACCGCCCCCGTGGGTCACGGTGACACTGAATCCGTGGGTCATTCCGGGCTCGCCCGCGTCTCCGACGAACAACGCGTACAACGACCATCCGAACGCGGCCAGTGTGCCCATCGACACGAGCGTGTCCATCGTCGTCGTGCCGTGGCGCAGGTTGGTCCAGGCGGCCCGGTGGAAGGGCCAGGCGCCCCACAGCACGACGGGTGCGGCCAGCGTCAGCGACAGCCACTGCCAGTAGTCGAACTGCAGGGCCGGGATCATGGCGAGCGCCACCACCGGCACGGTCAGCGCGCCGACGACGATCAGCCGCTCGCGCAGCGCACGCACCCGGGCCTCGGCGGCACTGTCCCGCAGCTGGACGGCGCTCGGAGCCGGCGGGGCACCGTTCCCACCGACAGCAGGAGCACCACCGGTGTCCGCCGCGCCGCCCGCCGCCGCCGTGCCACCCGCGTCCGGCACGGCGCCGGCGTCCGCCGCGCCTTCGGCCGGACCCGGTTCGGCGGCTACGAGCTCAGGCGGGACCGATCCGGGCGTGGATCCGGCGTCAGCCTGCGGTGGCACCGGGGGTGGGGGTGGGGGCTGGACGGGCACCGGCGGCAACGCGGCCGCGTACCCGGCCGCCTCGACCTGGGCGACCAGGCGCTCGGCGGGCAACGCGGCCGGGAAGCTGACCTTCGCGATCTCCGTCGCGTAGTTGACCGTCGCCGTGACGCCCTCGATCTTGTTCAGCCTCCGCTCGACACGGGCCGCGCAGGACGCACAGGTCATCCCGCCGATGACCAGGTCGACCTCACGTCGTTCGGTGGCCAGCGGGCTCATCGGATCTCCCAAAGGGACATGGAGTGGGGGGCAGGGTCAGGGTCAGTGCACGTGCGCTGGGGTGGCGGTTCCCGCGGGCCGGGTCGGGCTGGTGGTCCGGGTCGGGCTGGTGGTCCGGCCCGCCGCGACGTCCATCGTGATCTCGGCGGTACGTACCTGCCCGCCATGCTTGAAGTCGAGGTAGAGCCGGTAGGAGCCGGTCGACGGAAACCGCGTCGCGAAGGACAGCTCCGGGCTTTCGTCCGCCGCGACCGACGCACCGTCGGTGTGGACATGGCCGTCGCCGTCGTTGTCGCCGCCCCCGTCGCCCGGATGGACGTGCAGGTAGGCGAGATCGCCCTGGCGGATCACCACCAGATGACCGAGCGCGCCGAGGTACTGCTCGAGATCGGTGACCGGCCGCCCGTTGTGCGCGACCGTGAAGGTGAGGGTGCTCGATTCACCCGGCTCCGCCCGCCCCTGCATCGTCACGCTGTAACCGCCCGTCAGCGTCACATTACGTGTCGGCTCGGGAAGTACGGCGGGACGAAGGTCGCCGGCCACAGTGAGGTCGGTACCCAGTGTGATCCCGTTCGTCGCTTCGGCGTGACTCCCGGTTCCCGTCGACGCCGGGACGAAGTCCACGAACACCCGGTAGACGCCCGCCGCGGCCAGCCGGAGCGGGACGCTCCACGTTCCGGCGGCGTCACGGGTCGGGTGCAGGTGCTGGTAGCCGGTGAGATCCCGCCGGACGACGATCAGGTGGAGGTCGGCGTCGTGGGCGCGGGTGAAGGCCGTCACGGGTCGGCCGTCGGCACCGAGGATGCGGAAGGTGTAGGCGCTCGAGCGCCCGGCGGGCCAGGTGAGCTCAGCGGGATCGAGCGTGTAGCCGCCGGCGGAGATGGCCAGGCCACCCACGGCGGCCGCACCGTCGCCGGTGCCGCCTGTACCTGCCGCGCCGCCCCCCGCTCCGGCGGAGATCCCCTGCCCGGCGCCGCCGGCTGGCCCCGCCGAGTCCTGCGACGGTCCGATCGTCGTCCCGACCACATAGGAGACACCGAAGAGCACAGCCAACGCGAGGCCGAACCCGCCGATCCGGGTCATAGCGTTCATCGTGCGTCCCTTCGCGCGGGCTATCGAACTACTCGTCCGTACGGTACATACCCCCAGGGGGTATAGGTCAACGATACGGGCGGATCGGTGGCGGCACTCTCACACCTTCGGACAGCGCCTCACGCGCTCTGGCCGCCATGCCCGCCGGGCGGTCCGGGCGGGCCGGGCTGCGCCGGAAGTGGCCTCGCGGCAGGATCCGGACGGCAGGGAAAGGACAACGCACTGTCCCGCTCGGTACTAACACAGGACGCCCGGGGCCCCGGCGAACGACAATAGGAACCTCCGACGTTCCGGGCACGGAGGCCCGGGGTGAAAGGAGGGCATTCCTTTGCCTGAGGATTCTCGACCCTTTCCGCCGGGCACCCTGCCCGCCCGGCTGAACCCGGCGCTGCGCCAGCAGCTTCTCGCCCTCGGGGGGATACGCCACTACCCACACGGTGAGATGCTGATGCGGGAGGCCGAGCCATACGGCGAGGTCATCCTGCTTCTGGACGGCTTCGTGAAGATCACCGCCAACGGCGAGGAGAACAGGCTCGCCTTCCTGGTCATCAGGTCACGGGGTGACATCCTGGGCGAGATCAGCGCGATGGAGCAGGACACTCACACCGGAACCGCCACGGCAGCCGGCCCCGTGGTGGGCCGGGCGATGAGCGCCGCGGCCTTTCGATCGTTCCTCGAACAGAATCCGCCCGCCGCTTTCGCGGTCGCCGAGCTGGTCGCGAACAAGCTGCGCAACTCGATCCGGCGCAGGGTGGAGCATGTCGACGGCTCCGTTCGTGGCCGACTCGCCCGGGTCCTCATCGAGCTGGCCACGCTTTGGGGCCGGCCAGCCGCCCGCGGGGTGCAGCTCGCCGTCGGTCTGAGCCAGCCCGAGCTCGCGGCACTGGTCGCCGCCGACGAGCGATCGGTCAACCGCGCTCTCGCCGAGCTACGGAACATGCAGGTCGTGGACGTCGGCTACCGACGGGTCATCGTCCTGGACCTCGAGGGCCTCGAACGAGTGGCTTTCGGAAACAACAATCGACCGGGCGGGTCCAGCAGCTGAAGACGTAGAAAACATCTGGCAAAGAGAACCACGGAAAACCCACCACCTGGAGTACCCAGGGCGTTCACATGATCGCTTTTTGCCCGGAGGTCGTCGGATTGGCCTGGATGGCCGGCCGGCCGGTCCGCGTGACGGGGGATGTCGCGCGGGCCCTGGAGATTACGCGCGGGCGGTTGCGGCCCTGTGGGCGAGGGCCCGCGGCGCGGCGGTGGGGGCCCGCGGCGCGGCGGTGGGGGCCCGCGGCGCGGAGCTTGTCGCACGGCGGCATGGTGACCCGCGGGTCCGCATGGTCCGGGGCAGACTGCTTCCACGCTGGGGCCGGCGGCCGGGTCCGACGTTCGCCCGACCGGCCGACCACGATTCTCTCCATCGCCGCGCGTGGCCGAAGCGGCCGGTCTCACTCCTGCGGAACGGCACCGAGCAAGATCATTTAATCGTTCATGCGGGTGAGGCTCCCGCGGCTCGCGCTCCACGAACGCGGCTGGGCCTGAGCGCGGCGGCCCGGGTGGGCGAGTCCGCAAGAGTGAAGGATTTTGGTCGTTCCGACAACCAAGATCCTTCACTCTTGCGGATTACCAAGCGGCCCCGCATCCCTTTTGCGCCACTTGTGGCGATTCCTGGTGCTGCGTGGCGGTGCGGGATACCCGGTGGGTGGCCGGGTGACGGGTCCGGCCAGGCAGCCGGCCGGCGCTGACGACACCGGTCGACTGCCTACCCGTTCAGCCGCCCCTGGGCCAGGCGGCCCCAGCACTCGGACCGGGTGGCCACGGTTACTGGTCGGCAACCGTCACTGGTTGGCAACCACCACCAGCCGGCCCGGCCCCGGCGAACCCGACCCCGGCGAGCCTGGCGACCCCGGCGAGCCCGCCGTTCGAAAGGCCTCGGCTCAGGCCACAGGCGCCACAGCGGCACCGGCAGCGGCCCCCGGAACGGGGCCGGCGCCGAGCTCACTCGCGAACCATTCGATGGTCCGCAGCAGCCCGTCACGCACGTCGATCACCGGCTCCCAGTCGAGCTGGCGTCGCGCGAGGGTGATGTCCGGCCGACGCACCATGGGGTCGTCTCCCGGCCGGGGAATGAACTCGATGGGCACGTCGGCGCCGATGAGCTCGACCACGAGCCGAGCGGTGTCGATGATGGACATCTCGTGCGGGTTACCGAGGTTCACGGGGCCGGACAGGCCGCTGCGCAGCATCCGCACGATGCCTTCGACGAGGTCGTCGACGTAACAGACCGAACGAGTCTGCAGACCGTCCCCGGCCACCGTGACGGGCTCGCCGCGCAGGGCCTGCGAGACGAACGCGGGAATGGCCCGGCCGTCATCGGTCCGCATCCGCGGGCCGTAGGTGTTGAAAATACGGATGATCGCCGTGTCGATCCCGTGCCGGTTGCGGTACGCGGTGGTCAGGGCCTCGGCGAAACGCTTCGCCTCGTCGTACATGCTGCGCGGCCCGATCGGGTTGACGTGCCCCCAGTAGGACTCCTCCTGCGGGTGCACCAACGGGTCGCCGTAGACCTCCGAGGTGGAGGCGAGCAGGAAACGCGCGCCCTTGCTGCGAGCGAGGTCCAGGGCGTGGAGGGTGCCGTGCGAACCCGCCTTCAGCGTCTCGATGGGATATCTCGCGTAGTCGAGCGGCGACGCCGGCGACGCGAACTCCAGGATTGCGTCGACCGTACCCGGCACGGTCATCTGCTCAGAGACATCCTGCTCAAGCAGCTCGAAGCCGGGCCGGCCGAGCAGGTGCTCGATGTTGTTCTTCCTGCCGGTCAGGTAGTTGTCGACGCAGACGACTTCCTCACCGTCGTCAAGCAGCCGATCACACAGATGACTTCCGAGAAAGCCCGCGCCTCCCGCGACGACGACACGCATAGCCGAAAACCCCCAGTACTGTCTACTCAAACAAATTCCGACGGACTGCCTGGCGCCTACTGCCAGTCACCAGTCAGCCACAGCAGCGGGGCGTCCGGTGGGCCCGAACCACGAGACGATCTAGCCGCGGCCCCGGGCTGGACCGTGAACCTGGTGACGAGCGATCGCCTTGAGGTATACCTCCTCGCGGCGTGCCGCGATGACGTCGGGGTTGAGTTCGGCGGTGCCCGCCCGGCCGCGCAGACCGACCGTGGCCGCGTGAGCTGCGTCTGTCAGGAACGGCTCCAACGCATCGGCCATCGCGTCCGGATTCTCCGGCGGCACGACGGCGCCGCCGTTCCAGCGCGCAACCCAGGCCGAGACGCCGGTCGTCGCGGTGGCGACCACCGGGCGCGCGGAGGCCATTCCCTCCAGCCCCGCGATGGAGAAGCTCTCGAACCGGCTCGGCACCACGACCACACGCGCCTCCCCGTAGAGGCCGGGGAGATCGGTGCGCGCCACGTGGCCGTCGAAGCGGACCGGAACGCCCAGCTCGGCCGCCCTGCGCTCCAGCCAGGTCCCGGTCTCGACACCGTCGACCCGGCCGGACGACTTCCCGACGAAGATGACCTTGGCGTCGATTCCCCGCTTCTGCAGGCGGGACGTCGCGTCGAGCAGCACGTCGAGGCCCTTGCGCCATTCCAGGCGGCCCACGACCACGAGGTTGGGCCCGGTGTGCTCCGCCGTCGGAACCTCGGCGAACGACGCGTTCTCGAACGGGTACGGGATCACGTCGACGTCGGTGTCCGGCCGCAGCCAGTCGAGGTCGCGCAGCGTGTCGACGAGAAGCTGCGACGGCGAGGTCCGCGCGTCGGCGCGCAGCGCCGAGAACCGGTCGACCTTGTCCGCGATCTCACCCTTGCGGGTCAGCTCCGGATCACGCATCCGGACGTCCATCATCGTGGGCGTGTGGAGGTGGATCACCAGCGGAGTACGCCGGCCGAGCGCGGTGAACAGGCCGCGCGTCTCGCCGTCCTGGGTCTCGATGACGTCGGGCCTGATACCGCTCTGGCGCAGCCAGAACCCGTATGACACCGCCAGTGAGGCCCGCAGCGACAACGAATCCCGCGGGTGGTCCCGACCGGTGATCAGTTTTGCGGCGGGCCCTAGGTAGCGCGTTACCGGCGCCCGCAGCAACGGACGGCGGTGAACGTGCACGCCGTCGAAGACATCATCACGAACAGCGCGCCCCTGCGTGCACAGCACATGAACCTCGTGCCCCCGCCGCGCCAACGCGTGCGCGATGTCGTGCGTGTACACGCCAGCACCATCCCAGATGACTGGTGGGTACTGTTCGCACAAAAAAGCAATCCGCATGCACAACTCCAGGCGACCGTCAGGCCATGTATCTCCGGGAGGCACATGGTAGTACCGATGCCTGGGCTACCGATCGGCACCCACCACCAATCCCACGTCAATACCCTGACGTTAGGGACGGGTACATCTACTCGCTTGTAGAAGGTCCGGAGGACTTCCCTGGAAATTCTCCGCTCCGTATTCGAAACAAGCCTGGACGCACCCATTGCAGCGCCGGGGGAACAAGCCGCCACAAGGAAGAACGACGCAGCGCGGCGCCGTGTTCGGCGGCCCCACCGGACCGCCGGGAGCGCCGCATCCGACCGGGGGCCGAACCATTCCCCCAGCCACCGAAGGGCCGTCACAGGGACCACCGGAAAACACTATCCGCTACCTGTCACACACCCTCGGCTCCCACCGGGCCGCGCCGCGGCGGCCGGGGCACCTGGGCGCCACCACGCATCGTGATCCGCGCCACGTCGGCGGCCGAGGAACACCGGGCCGGCCGCGCGGGATCGCGGCCGCTTCGCGCACCTCGCCCGCGGGCAGAATGGGGTGTGCCCCCCGAGAGCCCGGACCCGGAACAGGAACAGGATGTGAACCTGGTCCTCGCCGCCGTGGGGCCACGCCTGCGCGCGCTGCGCAGGCAGCGCGGCCGGACACTCCCCGAGGTGTCACGCAGCACCGGCATCTCGGTCAGCACGCTGTCCCGTCTGGAGTCCGGCCAGCGCCGGCTCACCTTGGAACTGCTGCTTCCGCTTGCCCGGGCCTACCAGACCCCGCTGGACGAACTGGTCGGGTTGCGTCCCGCCGCGGACCCCCGGGTGCTCCCCCGGCCGGTCGAGCGAGCCGGGCTCGCCTTCGTCCCGCTGACCAGGCGACCCGGCGGGCTGCAGGCATTCAAGATGATCATTCCGGCGGGGTGGCCCCTCTGCGCGGAGGAGCCGCAGAGCCACGAGGGATACGAGTGGGTCTATGTGCTCGCCGGGCGGCTGCGGCTGACTCTGGGCAGCCAGACCGTGGTGCTGACGGCCGGTGAGGTGGCCGAGTTCGACACCCACCTCCCGCATGCTTTCAGCAATCCGGGGCCCGGCCCGGTGGAGGCGATCAGCATCTTCGGGCCGCAGGGCGAGCGCCTGCACGTCCGGGCCCGGCCGGCGAGGGCTTCCGCTGCCCGCGGCGAGCCGGCCCACGGCGCGCCAGCCCACAGCGCGCCAGCCCCGGACAGGTCGGCCAGGCCAGACAGGCCAGCACAGGGCGAGTCAGCCGGCGCCGACCGCTCCGTATAGCCGCGAGTAGGCGCCGCCGTCGGCGAGCAGCCCACCGTGGGTGCCTTCCTCGACGACCTGCCCGTGGTCCATGACGTAGATGCGGTCGGCGTCGCGGACCGTGGAGAGGCGGTGCGCGATCACCAGGCAGGTCCGGCCGATGGCAAGCCGGTCGAGCGCGGCCCGCACGGCCGCCTCGGAGACGGTGTCCAGCGCGGAGGTGGCCTCGTCGAGCACCAGCACCCGCGGTGCTTGAAGCAGCACCCGGGCGATGGCGAGCCGTTGCCGCTCCCCTCCGGAAAGCCGGTAGCCGCGGGCACCGACCCGGGTCGCGAGGCCCTCGGGAAGGCGGTCGAGCAGTGCCGAGAGATGCGCCGCGTCCAGAGCCTCGCGCAGCTCGTCATCGGTGGCGTCGAGCCTGCCGTAGCGCAGGTTGGCGGCGATGGTGTCATGGAACAGGTGCGGGTCCTGCGGGACGACGCCGACCAGCGCGTGCAGCTCGGCGGCGGGCATCTCGGCCAGATCCCGCCCGCCGAGCCGGACGGTTCCGCGCTGGGGCCGGTGAATGCCGCTCGCGAGATAGGTGATGGTCGTCTTGCCGGCACCGCTCGCACCGACGACGGCCGTGGTCGTGCCCGCCGCCGCCCGCAACGTGACACCCCGAAGGTTCCACGCCTCGTCCTCGGACGCCTGACCGGGCACAGCGCGGCCGGGAGCAGCGCGGCCGGGAGCAGCGCCGTCGGGGTCCGGCGTCGCCCGGTCGTAGGAGAACCAGACGTCGTCCAGGCTGAGGTCAAGGGCCTGGGCCCGCGTCCGCGGCCCCGCCGGCTCAGGCCCACGGGCGCCGACCCGGGCCACCGTTCCCTCCCGCGGCACCGCCCGGGCGGTGGGCGCTCCACCGACGGGACGGCTGCCGGCGGGAGGGCTGCCCGTGTGAAGGCCGCCGCTGTGACCACTGCCGGCGGGCTCGCCGTCGGTGGGGAGGTCGAGCAGGGCGAAGATCCGCCGGAACGAGGCTCCGGCCGACGACAGCTCCGACTTCAGCTCGACCGCCGACGCCAGCGGCCCGAAGGAGACCAGCAGGGCACCGCCGAGCGCCGCGACGGTGCCGAGCGTGGTGCGTCCGGTCGACACCAGCCAGGCACCCAGCGCAACGACGACGATCATCGTCACGACGATGCCGAGGTTGACCACGAGCCGTACCCGGGAGGTCAGCCGGGCCTGCTCCCGGGCCGCTGCCAGCAGTGCCTCGCCAGCCTCCTCGAACCGGGCGCACTCGTAGTCGGCCCGGTCGAACAGCCGGACGTGCAGGGCACCCGATACGGACGAGGTGTCCGCCACCTGGGCCATCAGCTGGCCGTCGAGCTCACGCTGGCGCTGGGACAGCACCGCGAGACGCCGCCGGCCCGCCTTCATGATCAGCAAGGTGGCCGGGGCGAACACCATCACCGCGAGGCTGAGACGCCAGTCGAGCACGAACACGACGGTCAGTCCGACGGCGATGTCCGCCACCCGGCAGACGACCGCCTGCACGATCGCCGAGATCGCGTACTGCGCGGAGACCACATCGGTGGACATCACCGTCATGACCTCGCCCTGCTGGCTGCGCGGGAAGAAGCCGAACGGCAGGTGCTGCAGGCGTGCGTTGACGGCCTGCCGCATCCGCACCGTGATCACCGCGCCGAGCCTGGCGATCAGCGCCATCCGGGTCGCCAGTACCGCCGACTCGAACACCAGCAGCGCGCACAGCAGCAGCACCGGGGCGACCAGGTCCTCGATCCGGCCGGTGGGCAGGGACCGGTCGATCAGGTGGCGCAGCAGGAACGGGCCCGCCGCGACCGCCACCGAGCCGATGACCGACAGACCGACCAGGGCGGTGACGACCCGGCCCTGGTCGGCGAAGAACGCCAGGCTCCGCGCGGCTTCCCCGGTGCCGGTCAGCCGAGCGACCACCTGGGCGTGCAGCCTGGTCACCCGGGTGGGCGGAACGGACCGTTGCGAAGGAAGCACGACGCCAGACACCACGACGCCAGACACTATGCCGCCCACGCCGTCCCATCGCCGCCTCCCCCGCCCGGTCCACGGGCTCCCCCACCCAGCCCGGGCAGAGGTGGTGATCAGGTCAGGTCAGGTCGGCATCGGCGTGAGGCGGGCGTGCAGGTCCGCGGCGAGGGCCGCGGCGTGTGGCTCGTTGAGCATCGTGTGGTGCTCGCCGGGGACCGTGACGACGGTGGTGTCACCGGTCAGGTGGCGGCTCCATCCGTCCCGTGCCGTGTCGTTGTTGTCCTCGGCGAGGTAGAGCAGGGTGCGGCCGGCGTAAGGGCGCACCTGGTAGGAACGGCTGACGACCCGGGCATGGTCGAAGAACGCGTCGAACTGGGAGAGGCCGGAGAAGCGGACGAGACCGGTGAGCGGCAGACGGGCTGCCTTGCGGACCTTCGACACGCTGGGCAGCAGCCGCTTCCACGGCGCCGGGGAGCGATCGGGACTGCGGGTGCCGGGCACGGTGCCGACCGCAGCGCCCCCTGGGGAGCGGGCACCGGAGCGGGCACCGGCCGCGGGCGCGTTCGCGTCGGCTGCGGCGGCCGCATCGGCGCCGGCCCCGCGTGCTGCCGGGGGCAGCCGGCTGTCGAGCAGCGCCAGCAGGGCGACCTCGGCCCCGGCGTCGGTGAGCAGGTGGGCCATCTCCAGCGCGACGAGGCCACCGAAGGAGAATCCGACGAGGTGGTAGGGCCCGTCGGGCTGGACCAGCCGGAGCACCTCGAGGTGGCGGCGGGCATGACGCTCGACGCTCCAGTCGGGGAACGCCCGGTTCTCCAGGCCCTGGGCCTGAAAGCCGTAGACGCGGCGGCCGGCGCCGAGACGGCGGGCGAGCGCGACGAAGTTGATGGCGAGGCCTCCGGCACCCGCGACGCAGAACAACGGCGGCCCGGACCCCTCGGTGCTCAGCGGGACGCAGGTCGGATGGGTGGGCAGCGCCCGGTGGGCCGCCGCGACCCGCGCGGCCAGGGCCTCTACGGTGGGTGCCTGCGCCAGGGTGGAGGTCGGCAGGCGCACTCCCAGCCGGGCCGAGATGTCGCTCAGCAGCTGTTGGGCCAGCAGCGAGTCACCGCCGAGCTCGACGAAGTCGTCGTCGAGACCGACATCGTCAACCTTGAGGGTCTGCGCGAACAGGTCGCGCACGGCGATCTCCCAATGGCTGCGGTCGGTCGGCGCGCGGCCCGGCGCCCGCGGTGGCGGCTCGGGCAGCGACGTCCGGTCGATCTTGCCTCGCTCGTTGCGGGGCAGCTCGTTGAGCAGCACCACCGAGGCGGGCACCATGTAGGCGGGCAGCTTCTCCCGCAGCAGGCCGCGGACCATGACCGCGGCTGCCTTGACCGTGCCGGCGCACACCACGTAGGCGACCAGCCGCGGGGGCTGGTCCGCCGGGCGCCGGGCCACGACCACGGCCTCCACGATGTCCGGCGAGGTCAGCAGCGCGGCTTCGATCTCGGCCGGCTCGACCAGGTAGCCGCGGATCTTCACCGCGGTGTCGGCGCGGCCCAGCAGCTCGATGCACCCGTCGGGACGTCGCCGCGCGAGATCACCGGCCCGGTAGGTGACCATCGGCCCGGCCGCGCCGGAATCGAGATCGCCGCGGGCGGGACGGAAACGGTCGGCGGTCATCCCGGCCGCGTTCCAGTAGCCGCCGGAAAGGTAGCGGGAGGTGACCGACAGCTGCCCGCTGGCGCCGTCGGGCAGCGATTCACCGGCCTCGTCGACGATGTCGATGTCCTTGCCGTCGACGGCCCATCCCGCCGGCAGCGGCCCGGTGGGAATCTCGTCATCGGACCGCACCGGAAAGAACGCCAGGGACGCGGTCTCCGTCGAGCCGGACCAGTTGTAGAACGTGCACGTTGCGGGCAGATGCGCGCGCAGCGCGGCCACCTCGCGGCCGTAGACGGCCTCGCCGGAGCTGGTCACCGCGCGCAGGCTGCCCAGGACACACCCGGGCTCCGCGGCGCCGGTCAGGGCCCGGATGAGTGACGGGGTGAGATGCAGGGTGGAGATTCCGCGGTCGAGCAGCCATCCGGGCAGCGCCGCGATCCCCCGGGTGCGCGGGTCGAGCGCGTGCAGGGTGGCGCCGACCAGCAGCCCCCAGAACATGACGGTGATGCCGGCCGCGAACGCGACCGGCAGGACCAGCGCGACCTGGTCCGTGGCGTTCATGCCGACCACGTCGATCCCGGCGCGCAGCTCGTGCAGCACCGTCTGGTTCCGCCAGACGACCCCTTTGGGGACACCGGTGGACCCGGAGCTGAAGACGACGAAGGCCGGATCCGCGGGCAGTGCGAACCACCCCGGCAGCGGATCCTCCGACACCGCCCCCGAATCCGCCGCCGAGTCGCCCGCGGCGGGAACCGGGCCGGACGCAGCTCCCTGCTCGCAGACGGCTCCGGCGGGGTCGAGGAGCACGGCCTGGACCGGTCCGGCCGCGGCGAGAAGACCCTGGTGCCGGGTGTCGGTCAGGCAGGTGGTGACGCCGGCGAGCTCGAGGATCTGCCCGAGCCGGGCCGGCGGCAGCACCGGGTCCAGCGGGACGAACGGCCGGCCGGCCTTCAGCACGCCGAGCATCGCGACCGTCGCGGGAACACCCTGCTCCAGCAGGATGCCGACCGGGCTCGCGACGCCATCCACGCCATCCACGCCGTTGACGCCTTTGACGCCTTTGACGCCTTCCATGCGGCCACCGGAGCCGACCAGCAGCCGGGCCAGCGCGGACGAGCGCCAGTCCAGGTCGGCATAGGTCAACGCGGTCGCGTCATCACATATCGCAAGCACGTCCGTACGGGCCGCGACGATTCGCGAGAATCGAGCCACGATCGACGGGTAGGGCGCCTCGAGACCGGCTGCCGGGATGACCAAGGGCTGTGTGCCCACCATTTCTCAGCTTCCCCGCCCATCTGCTCTGTTCACGGCCATTCGAAGCATCGCCGATCGTACGACCCGGATACATCCACGCCCACCCACTGGTGCCACCATCGACGCACCTGTCCGGCCCTTTCGTGAATATTCGCGGTGGCCAGCCGGGGCCTGTCAGATCCAGGACAGTCCGCATCTGGACGATCGAGCATCGGGAGGACGACCATGACGGAACCGCCCATGACCCACCGGGTCTGGGTCGACCTGGGTGAGCGCGGATATCCGGTCGAGATCGGCCCCGGTGTCCGGCGGCTTCTGCCGGACGTCGTGGGTCGGATCGGAGCGGCGCGGGTCGCGGTCGTTTCGGCCCGTCCCGACCTTGACGCGGTTCCCGATCCCGGGGTACCGGCATTGCGGATCACCGCACGGGACGGCGAGCACGGAAAGACCCTCGCCAATGTCCAGGAACTCTGCGAAGGATTCGCTTCCTTCGGTCTTACCCGCTCAGATGCTGTGGTCTCCTGCGGCGGCGGCACGACCACCGATGTCGTGGGCCTCGCGGCTGCTCTTTACCACCGCGGAATCGCGGTTATCCACCTGCCGACGTCGTTGCTGGCGCAGGTCGACGCGAGTGTCGGCGGCAAGACGGCGGTGAACCTGCCCGCCGGCAAGAACCTGGTGGGTGCCTACTGGCAGCCGAGCGCGGTGCTGTGCGACACCGACCACCTGCGCACGCTGCCCGCCCGGGAATGGACCAACGGCTACGGCGAGATCGCGCGGGCCCACTTCATCGGCGCGGGTGACCTGCGCGGACTCCCGGTCGCGGAGCAGATCGCCCGCAGCGTCGCGCTCAAGGCCTCGATCGTCGCCCGCGACGAACGCGACGGCGGGCTGCGCCACATCCTCAACTACGGGCACACGCTCGGACACGCGCTGGAGATCGTCACCGGCTTCGAGATGCGGCACGGCGAGGGCGTCGCCGTCGGGACGGTCTTCGCCGGCCGGCTGGCCGCCGCACTCGGCCTGATCGACGAGGCGCGCGCCGCCGAACACCTGGACGTGGTCGCGCACTACGGGCTCCCGACCGCGCTGCCAGCGGATGTGGACATCGCCGATCTCGTCACGGCCATGCGGCGCGACAAGAAGTCGACCAACACGGGCCTGACCTTCGTCCTGGACTCGCCGGAGGGGCCCCGGCTGGTTCCCGACGTCCCGCCGGACGTGGTGGTCAGCACCCTGGAGGCGATGGACCGCGACGAGGACCGGGACCATCACGGGGCCAGGGACAGGGCCCGCGACGGGGAGAGCGAACGATGCACGGTGTGACGACCCAGACCACCCCCGTGGCCCAGCCCGCCCACGCACCTGCGGCCGACCGGCTCCCGCGGACGATCACCGGGGCGACCCGGCTGTTCGTCGTCGTCGGTGACCCGGTCGTCCAGGTCCAGGCACCGATGCTGATGAACCCCGTCTTCGCCGAGGTGGGACTGGACGCCGTCCTCGTCCCGGTGCACGCCCGGCCGGAGGACTTTCCCGCCGTGCTGGCCGGGCTGCGGGCGATGGCCAACCTGGACGGCATCCTGATCACGATTCCGCACAAGGTGGCCGCGGCGGCGCTGGCGGACCTGCGCTCCCCCGCGGCCGCGATCAGCGGCAGCGCCAACGTGCTGCGGCGCGAGCCCGACGGGCGGTGGCTCGCCGACAACTTCGACGGCTCCGGATTCGTCCGGGGCCTTCGGCGGGCGGGGCACCGCGTCGCGGGCGCGAACGTGCGCCTGATCGGTGCGGGCGGGGCCGGCAGCGCCATCGCCGTCGCGCTGCTCGAAGCCGGCTGCGCCGGCCTGGCCGTCGTCGACCCCGACCGGGCCCGGCTCGCCGAGCTGCTGGGCCGGCTCGAGCCGCACTGGCCCGGTCAGGTCACCGCGGCACCACCCGAAGGGCCGGGCGCGCCGGGCACCGCGAGCGTGATCGATCTGATCGTGAACGCCACACCGCTGGGCCTGCGCCCGCAGGACCCGCTGCCGTTCGACCCGACGACGCTGCCAGCGGCCTGTGTCGTGGCGGACATCATCATGAAGCCGGCCCGGACCCGGCTGCTGCAGGCGGCGGACGAACGCGGCCTGCCGACCCATCCGGGCATCCACATGCTGGCGGAGCAGGTCGACCTCTACCGGGCCTTCTTCGACCTGCCCGGTGCCCGGTGACCGGCCGGCTTGGCATCGACGTCGGTGGCACCAAGGTGGCTCTGCGGCTCGAGGTCGCCGGCCAGCCACCGCGCGAGACGATGTTGCGCTGGGCGGCCGGGGCCACCGCCGAAGCGGACCTGCGCGCCCTGGGCGAGGCGGTCACCGGGCTGTGCTCCGGATGGGGCGAGCCGGTCGGCGCGATCGGCGTGGCAATGCCGGCAACAGTCGATCATGAGGGACGGGTCACGGCCTGGCCGAGCCGGCCGTCCTGGACCGGCCTGGACCTCGGGCCGGCGCTGCGGAACCTCGTTCCCGGCGCGGCGGTGGCCCTCGCCGACGACGGCGATCTCGCCGCGCTGGCCGAGGCGGAGCACGCGGGCGCGGCGAACCTGGTCTACCTCGGGGTCGGCACGGGCATCGGCGGCGGTCTCGTGCTGGACGGGCGCCTGTGCCCCGGGCCGGCCCGGGGCTCCTGCGAGATCGGGCATCTGATCATCGCCCTGGACGGACCGCTGTGCCGATGCGGACGTCGCGGCTGCCTGCAGGCCATCGCCTCCGGACCCGCCACGCTGCGCCGTGCCGGTGACCTGCGCGCGGGCAACCGGCGCCCGACCGACGGCGCCGAAACCGGCACCGGCACCGGCACCGCAGCCTCCGAGACCGCAGACGCCAGCACCGCAGACGCCGAGGTGGACTATCCGGAGCTGCGGGAGGCCTGGGGAGCGGGTTCGGACTGGGCCCGTACCGCGGTCGGGATGACCGCGGCGGCGCTGGCAGCCGCGGTGGCCGGTCTGACCGAGCTGGTGCGGCCCGACCTCGCGGTCATCGGCGGCGGCTTCGCCGACGGGCTGGCGGGATTCGTCGACGAGGTCGCCGCGCGGACCCAGGCCCTGTCCCGGCCCGGTCACCCCCCGGTACCGGTCCAGGCCGCCCAGCTGGGCGGCCTGTCGTCGCTGGCGGGCGCGTTGCTGCTGGCCCGCACCCTGGACGCGACGTCCGGCTGACAGGTCGGGCCGCGGAGTGCGGGCGGGGACTGGGCCTCAGACGGGCTGGTAGGGCCGCGCTGTGAGCAGGCCGAGTAGTTGCGCCGGGGTGTGGGTCACCCAGTCCGGGGCTGCTGCCAGCAGTTCGTCCTGGTCGGTCTCTCCCCACATCGCGGCGATGGCACGGACCCCGGCCGCTCGGGCGCTGCGGATGTCGGTGACGGCGTCGCCGACCATCACGGCCTGCGTCGGTGCGACGTTCAGGGTGTCGAGGGCGAGCTGGACGATGTCGGGTGCCGGTTTGGGGTGGGCGACCTCGTCGGAACCGATGACCCGTACGAAGCAGTCGAGGATGCCGAGCTGGGCGAGCAGGTCACGGGCCCGTGGGCCGGCCTTGCCGGTCGCGACGGCGAGGCGTGTCCCGCGGTCGAGCAGGCCGGTGAGCAGTTCACGGACGCCGTCGAAGAGCACGACCTGGGACGAGAGCCGGTAGCTTTCCCGGACGAAGGGGCCTTCCATCTCCAGGGGCAGCCCCATGATCTTCATGATGTCGGGGAAGTAGCGGCCGAGGTGCCGGTTGTACTCCTCGAACGGGGCCGGGCCCGGGCCGACGACCTCGGCGTAGGCGAGGGTGAAGGCCTGCCGCATGACGGCGTGGCTGTCGACGATCACGCCGTCGAGGTCGAACACGACAGCTTGGATGTCCATCAGGTGCTCTCTCCGGGCTTGGTCAGGACGGATTACGCCAGTCGTCCCGGTCAGGGCGCGACGGCGAACTGCGCCGGGTGCGCGTTCGCGGGCTGCCGGCTCCGCGCCGAGTCATAGATCCGTTCGATGGCGGCGATCGTCGACCGGGCCTGCGCCAGCGCGAGTCCGTGCCGGTCCGGGTCGCGTAGCAGCCCGGGGAGCTCGTCGAGCTGGCGGCGGTACTCGGTCCCGACCGGTTCGGTCGCGACGTCCACCGGGGTCGTGGTGCCGGCCCGGGTCCAGGACAGCGACGACGCGGGGCGGCGGTTCGGGCTGAACCCGAACGTGCAGTGCAGCTCGGCGGAGCCGGCGCTGCCCTCGACCCGGATCACCGTGGCGTCGAGGGGTTCATGCGACGCCCAGCTCGCCCGCAGGCTCACCGACACCCCACCGGCACTGACGAGGAACGCCCGGGCGGTGTCCTCGACATCACCACCCGAGCGGGTGGCCGCGCCGGCGGGCTGACGCCACACGGCGCCCCAGGCGGCGTCCGCGACGAAGTCACCGGAGATCGTTCCCACCGCCTCGACGAACCCTCCCGGCCCGGCCAGGGGCACGACCGCGTCCAGCAGATGCCAGCCCAGGTCGACCAGCGCCCCGCCACCGGCCAGGTCACGCCGGGTGAACCAGCCCCCCGCATCAGGAACCCCGTGCGCACGCACCCAGGACACATCCACATGGCGGAGGGTCCCGAGCTGCCCGGCCAGCGCGTAGAGCGCCCGCAGGTCGGCCCGCAGGCAGGCCGCGCTCCCGGCGAGCAGCACCGCACCACCGGCCCGTTCCGCCGCGGCGAGCCGGTCCGCCTCGGCGGTGCTCAGGCAGACCGGCTTCTCCACGAACACGGGGATCCCGGCCTGCAGCAGCCCCGCGGCGATCGGGCAGTGCAGATGGTTGGGCACCGCGACGACGGCGAGATCGACGTCGTGCCGGCTCAGCTGGTCGGGATGAGCGAACACGGCGACCGGCCCGGTGCTGTCGAGTTCGGCGCGGATGGCCGGGTCGGGATCGACCAGCGCGGCCACCTCGTACCCCGGATGCTCCCGCAGCCGGGGCAGCCAGATCGACCGGCCCGCCCAACCCAGCCCGACCACCGCCACCCGGATACGCCCAACCCCAGTCTCACGTTCACGTTCCGGTTCGGGGGACGTCGGGCTCACGCGGCGGCCAGGGCCTGCGCCAGGATCTCCGCGATCGCGTGCATCTGCTCCTCGGTCCCGAGCAGCGTGCGATGGTGCAGCCAGATACCGTCCGCGCCGATCGCCTCCACGTTCGGGCACCGCCCGGCGATCTGATCGACGGTCTCCTGCGGCGCCCCGGTCTCCCAGAAACCGGCAGACCGGTAGATCGCACGGAACGCCGCGAACGCGGGCAGCCCACGCTCCACCAGGTCATCCACCAGCGCGTTACGCCGATCCTCGTCGAACCCGGGCAGCCGGAACATCGCCATGTAGTGCGGATTGCGGTCGCAACGCGGGTCCCGGCCCTGCGGGACGACCCCGGGGATCTGCCCGAGCAGACCGGCGAGAAGCGGCCACCGCTGCTCCCGGAGGTCGATCTGCCCCCCGAGCCGGGCGAGCTGGGCCCGCAGCACCGACGCGGAGAACTCGTTCATCCGGAAGTTCGACCCCGACGTCTGGTGCAGGTACCGACGGTCGGTCCGCGGCCGGCCGCAGCTGTGACGCAGGAACGCCTGCTCGAACTGGTCCGGGTCGCAGAACGTCACCGCGCCGCCCTCACCGGCGGTCATCAGCTTGCCGTTCTGGAAGCTGAACGCCGCGATGCCTCCGTGCTCACCGACCCGGCGGCCCTGCCAGGTAGCCCCGTGCGCATGGGCTGCGTCCTGGATCAGCGGCACACCGGTGTTCGCGGAGATCTTGCCGAGCGCGTCCATGTCACAGAAATGACCAGCCATATGCACCGGCATGATCGCCGCGGTGCGAGGAGTGATCGCGGCCTCCACCGCGGCCGGGTCCAGGCAGTACGTGTCGGGATCGACGTCGACGGGCACCGCCACCGCACCCAGGCGCTGCGCCGCCTGCGACGACGAGATGAACGTGAAACCAGGCACGATCACCTCGGTACCCGGACCGACCCCGAGCACCTGCAACGCCAGCTCCAGAGCATGCGTGCCGTTCGTGACCGCCAACGCGTACGGCGCACCGTGGTACTCGGCGAACTCCCGCTCGAACGCGTCGACCTCACCACCACCCATCCGCCACCACTGACCCTGATCCAGCGCACGGACCAGCCCAGCACGCTCCGCGTCATCGAACTGCGGCCAGACCGGGAAGTCAGGAGCCGTCCGTGGGCTGTCGCTCATCGAGCCACCTCTTGTTGATGTGTACGGATGGATACCGGTCGGCGGTGCTGTCAGCCGCCCTGCCTGCCACGTCGACGCCCGCAATCAGGGCGGCACGATACAGGGCAATTCTTCCGGAACGTCAGACAACCAGTCCGAACTACCGGGCAACAGGAATGTTGCCGCGAAAGCCGACCACTGGCGCTGTCGCGATGTCGACACGGCCGGCCGCCAACACCAAGGAGCTTGCGGAGGTGGTCAGAACGGAGTAGAAGCGGTATCGCCCAGGCTCAGGTCCGGAACCGGCGGAAGCGCGTCCTGTTATAAACACCGTGCCCGGACCACGTGCCACACACCTGTAGAGGTCATCGTGAGCAGTCTTCTTCTCCTGAACGGCCCGAACCTGGGGATTCTAGGCCGGCGCCAGCCCGAGATCTACGGGACGGCCACCCTGGCCGACATCGAGGCCGCCGTCACCGCACGGGTGGCCGACCGGGGTTGGAAGGTCGTCTCGATCCAGCGCGAGTCCGAGGGCGAGCTGATCCACGCCATCCAGGACAACTACGACTCGGTCGGCGCGATCGTGAACCCAGGTGCGCTGATGGTCGCCGGCTGGAGCCTGCGGGACGCACTCGCCAGCTACCCGCGGCCGTGGATCGAGGTCCACCTGTCGAACGTGTGGGCACGGGAGGCGTTCCGCCACGAATCAGTGATCTCCCCGCTGGCCGCGGGGATCATCGCCGGGCTCGGCCCGCTCGGCTACGAGCTGGCCGCCGACGCCCTGCTGCGGCTCGCCCCGGAGTCCTGAGAACGGGCGTTCCAGGATTCGGCCCGCACAGCGCCGGCGGCGGTCACCCGATGGTGTCGCGGGCCCGAGTCGGCGGAGAAACGTCCGGAGGACCAACCCGGCACCGGGACACCACGCGGAGACGGGCACAGCGGGCCAGATCGCCGACCTCCGGTCCGGCGCGACGGCCGGAAAGACCGGTGCCGGACCGGGCGGTCGACCAGCCCAGGGCGGGCACCGGACCGGCCCGGCGCCGGCACCGGGCCAGGACAGGCGCCCACATCAACCGGCCGCCGGCCGGCCCGCCGGCGGCGACCGGCCCAGCGCCGCGGGCCCGGCCGCGACCGCCTGCGTCAGAATTCGTGCGCGCACCGCAAACGCACCAACATCGGCACGAATGTGTGTTGCCGGATCGTCACGCTCAGGAAGTACGGATCGCGCCGAAATGAGACGGTCGCCAGTAAAGTTTCGTGAGTGTTTCGACCGGACCTGGAAAGCCGTCAGATTTCCCTGCCCGAGCCCACCGTCGAGCTCCCGGCGGACCTCCTGGATCCGCTCGCGAACGTCATCGCGGAGGTTTTTCCCCAGCTGGTGGCACGGATTCCGCCCACGCCCGCGGCCGAGCTCGGTCGGATCGGCGCGGCGGAGCGGCCCACGGACCGCCCCGGAGCCCCGGTTCTCACCGCGCTGCGCTCGGTCGGACCACGCCTGCCCGAACGCCTGCTCGGTGCCCTTGAGCTGGTGGTCGACGAGATTCCGCTGCACGCCCCGCGCGGCCTGACCGCGGCGCTGGCGGGTGCCCCACCACGGCCCGCAACCGCGGCGGCCACCCGGGCACTGACTCCCGCGGACGAGCCCGAGGCGGTCACTGCCGTCGCGCAGCTCGACCGGATCAGCCCCGGTGCCTGTGCGCTCATCCATTCCTACCTGCACCGCCTGCTCGACCATCCGGAGATCGCCCCACTGCTGGTCGTGGACGACCGCGTGTTCGACGTCGACGACACCGCGGGCTGCGCGGGCGACCGGTTCGGCGTCGCCCGCGACAGCGCCCGCGACGACGACGAGGGGGTCGGGCTGGCCGGCGACGAGGCGGCCGACGGGCCCGCCGACGAGGCGACCCTCGCCGCCCGCCACGGTGCCGCCCACCTCGCGCTCGCGGTGGCCGTCGCCACCGCCGTCCTGCGCGAGCTGGCCCCGCCGTCGCTGGGTGCCGAGGCCCCGGTCGTCGTCGGCACCGCGGTCGGCTGCGCCGTGCTGGTGCTGCGGGGACGTCCCATGCCGGACGCCTACCCGGCGGCGCTGCTCATGCGCAGGCGCGCGGACTACCGGCTGCCCCGCCAGGTGATCGGCTGCGTGCACGTCGAGGGCCACACCTTCGGCCTCGTCGAGGACATCGTCGAGCCCGCAGCCGAGCCCGCGGCCAAGGCCGCCGTGGAGGACGCGGGCCGCGCGCGGCCGGCGCCGGACTTCCACCGCAACGGGCTCGTGGACGTCGTCGCCGGAGGGGCCCGCGTGCGCACCGGTGTGGGCACGGGCCGGGTGAACGTGTCCCTGCGGGTGCTGGCCGCGCCGCCCGGGACGCCCACGCCCGCCGAGGCCGCCGCGTGGGACGAGATCGTCGAGGTCAGCTGGACGGCCGGCGCCGGCGCCGCGTCGGTGGTGGGGGCCGTGACCAGCCGGGCGGCGGCACCGCCGGACGCGCGTTCCCTGTTCCACCAGACACCGCCCTGGCCCGGGGACTACCGCCTGCGCGTCTGCGCCCGCGGCCGGGACGGTGCCGGCGAGGACGAGACGTACGAGCTGGCGCTGTGGGGCGCACCCGCCGCGCCGGAGGTCGTCCACCAGCGCGGTGACCAGTTGGGCCACCGGCTGCGCGGCGAGGAGCTCCCGCCGGTCACCTCCCAGCCGGAGACCAGGTACCGGTGGGTACGCCGGCGCAGCGAGTTCCGCGAGGCCGCCACGTTCACCGTGGTCGTCGGAGCGACGCCGCAGGATGTCGTGCGCTACTTCGACGCCGACCCCGACGCCCCGTGCTCGCTGGCGCGGCTGCGCGCCGAGGGGCGCACCGACCCGTACCTGCTGGTCCTTCCGCTCGCGGGCGCCGAGCGCGCGGTGCTCGCCGTGGAGGCGAACGGCCTGCAGGGCTCGCGGCACGCGGTGCTGTCCTCGGTGTCCCGCCAGGGCCTGGCCGCGAGCATGTTCTGGAACATCAACGCGCTAACCCGGCTGTCACTGGCTCAGGGCGGCGAGGTGCTGGCCGCGTTCGAGCCCGGCCCGGACGCCGTTCCCGACGTCGTCCTCCCGCTCCTGCGCGACCTCGACCTGACCGGAGCGACCGACCGGGTCGCCAAGGGGCTCGTCGTCGTGGAACGGTTCACCGGCCACGAGATCCGCCCGGAGCAGGTGCAGCAGATGATCGACAACGACGTGGCCTATCTGATCAACCAGCCCTGACCCTTCAGAGCGGCTCAGTCGTCGTCCGGTGCCGGTCTCGGCACCAGCGGAAGGTCGTCCTCAACCGCTGGGCTGGGGCCGGGCACCGGCGACTCGACCTGAGCCGCGGTCCCACCGACCCGCGGCGGGCCGACCGGTTGCGGGCCCGCGGTGGCGAGCGCGCCGGGCTGGGGCTGATGGGCGCCCGGCTGGGGCTGATGGGCGCCGCGCAGCACCGACGCCACCGCGGCGATCAGCCCGAGCGCCGCGGACACGCCGAACACGACCACCAGGCCGTCCTGGAACGGGGCGGAGATCAGGTGCGGGAAGAACTCCCGCCCGGTGATCGTCGCCTGGTGCTCGGGAGCGAGCAGGTCCAGCGAGCCGGTTCCGGCCAGCAGATGCTCCACCGGATTCAGACCGAGCACGGCGGCGAACAGCGACGCGACCGGCGGCAGCGCACCGACCTGCTGCGCGACGTCCGCGGGCACCCCCTCGGCGCTCAGCCCCGAGGAGAAGGCACCGGGCAGGCTGCCCGCGAGCCCGGCGATCATCAGGGAGAAGAAGACACCGATCGACAGCGCGCTGCCGGCGTTCTGGAACGTCGTGCGCATGCCCGAGCCGACGCCCCGCACGGCTGCCGGGACGCTGCTCATGATGGACGCCGAGTTCGGCGCGGCGAACATCCCCGAACCGACGCCGATGGTGGCGATCAGCAGGGCGAACGTCCAGTAGGTGAAGTCGACCGGCAGCAGCATCAGGCCGACGTAGCCGCCGACGGTCACCAGCGCACCGGACGTCGACAGCCCCCGGGCCCCGAAACGGTCGGACAGGAAGCCCGACAGCGGGCCGGCGACGAGGATTCCCGCTGTCAGCGGGAGCAGGTAGATGCCGGCCCACAACGGCGTGTCCTCGAAGTCGTAGCCGTGCAGCGGCAGCCAGATGCCCTGCAGCCAGATGATCAGGACGAACTGCAGGCCGCCGCGGGCGATCGACACCGCGAGCCCGGCGATGTTGCCCGCGGTGAACGCCCGCAGCCGGAACAGCGCGAGCTCGAACATCGGCGCGGTGAACCGTCTCTCGATCACGACGAACGCGACGAGCAGCGCGGTGCCGCCGATCAGCATCGCGAGCACCGTGGGTTTCGTCCAGCCCATGGTGTGCCCGCGGTAGGGCTGCAGCCCCTCGGTCACGGCGACCAGGATCGCGCCGAGGCCGACGGCGAAGGTGATGTTGCCCCACCAGTCGAACGGCGCCCGCTCCGGCTGTTCCCGGCGGGCCGGCTCCCGCAGCTTGAGGTAGGCCCAGATGGTGCCGAAGACCCCGACGGGAACGTTCACCCAGAAGACGGCCCGCCAGTCCCAGACGGCGAGGACGCCGCCGGCGACCAGGCCGATGAACTGCCCGGCGATCGCCGCGACCTGGTTGATGCCGAGCGCGAGGCCGCGCTGGTCGGCGGGGAAGACGTCGGTGAGGATCGCCGCCGAGTTCGCCGCCAGCATGGAGCCGCCGACCGCCTGCAGCACCCGCCAGCCGATCAGCCACATCGCCGCCGACCCCCCGCGCAGCGGGTCGAAGGACAGCAGGATGGAGGCGACGGTGAAGACCACGAAGCCGGCGTTGTAGATCCTGACCCGGCCGAACATGTCGCCGAGCCGGCCCAGCGGCACCACGAGCACCGCCTGCACCAGCCGGTAGCCCATGATCATCCAGAGCAGGTAGCTGACGTTGCCCGGGGCGAGCGGGTCCAGGTCGATACCCAGGAAGATCGGCGGCAGCGCGATGAGGATGATCGACCCGTCCAGCGCGGCCATGAACACCGCCGCGGTGGTGTTCGCCAGGACGACCCACTTGTACCGGGAGTCGACCGGAGCACTGGCGGCCGCCATCGCCCTCACAGGGCGTGAGCCAGTCGCTCCAGCAGGGGCGCCGCGGCTTTCAGGCAGGCCAGCTCGGCGTCACTGAAACCGTCGGTGAGCGCCCGCGCGAGCTGCTCGATGCGAGCGTTGCGCCGCTCCAGCAGCGCGTCGCGACCGGCATCCGCCAGCGACAGGATGACCCGCCGCCCGTCACCCGGATCGGGCCGCCGCTCGATGAGGCCGCGCACCTCCAGACCGCTCAGGATCGCTCCCATCGACTGTGGGCTGATCGCCTCCTGCTTCGCGAGTGCCGCGGCCGTCGCCGGCCCGCCACGCTCCAGCCGGACGAGAGCCGCCGTCTCCCCCGCCGTCAGCTCGCCGGGTGGCCGCGTGATCCGCAGCCTGCGCACCAGCAGGCTGAGGCTCAGCCGGAGCTCGGAGGCGGTCTGGAGCACCTCGGCCGCGGCAGCGTCCGCACCGGAACCCGATCTGTCGCCGTCAGCCATATTGCCAGTATGAACTTATAAGTTCTAGCTGACCAGCAGTGAACCTCAGCAGTCCGTCGGGACGTCGCCGGGGTTGATGTTGCCTCCGGCGCACTCCACGAACGCCGCCGGACCTCCGAGCGCCCGGCGGCCCGGCGGCCCGGCGGCTCGGCGGCTCGGCGGCTCGGTAGCCCGGTTTGACGAGTCGCAAGAGTGAACGATTCTGGTCGTTGCGACGACCAGAATCGTTCACTCTTGCGGGCCACCAAGCGGCCCTGCGCCCCTTTTATCCCTTTTAAGCCGCTGCGCGGCGGTGCGAGATCCTCGATGGGTGGCCGTGCGGGTGCACCTGTGCCGATCGGGATGGATCGGGAGCGCCTGCCAGCAGCATCGGCATACGGTGCGAAGCATGTCTGACAACCCACCGGTCGTCCTGGTCCACGGCCTCGGCTCGTCGAGCGAGCACGGCTGGCGCGGCGCCGGCTGGATCGACATGCTGCAGGAGGCCGGCCGCGAGGTCCTCCTCGTCGACCTCCCGGGGCACGGCACCTCCCGCCGGGACACCGACCCGGAGTCCTACGCGGACGCCGCCGCCGAGATCGCCGAGGCCTTCGCCGGGCGCGGCCCCGTCGACGCGGTCGGCTTCTCCGCCGGTGCGCACCTGCTGCTGGAGTCGGCGGTGCGGGGGCTCGCGTCCTTCAACCGGCTCGCCCTGATCGGGCTCGGCCCGCGCATGCTGGAGTTCCGTCCCGAGCAGGGCCGTGCCTTCACCCCGGACGCCTCGGACGGCACCGACGTCCTGGCCCGGGTGATCAAGGGGCTCGCCCGCCGCGCCGGCAACGACATCGACGCCGTGCTCGCGTTCGCCCGCCGGCCGACCGCACCGCTGACCGCCGCCGGCCTGGCCACGGTCGCCTGCGAGGTGCTGGTCGTCATCGGCGAGCGGGACACCGCCGGCTCCCCGGACGAGTTCGCCGCCCTGTTCCCGAAGGCCACCGGACGGACCATCGACGGCGCCGACCACTACTCCGTGCAGGCCCACCCCCGGGCGATGAGCGCCGTCTTCGACTTCCTGGGCGTCTGAGTCCGGACGCCGGGTGGCGCCGCCGAGGACGCGGAGGAGGCGGAGGAAGCCGACGCGCCGGCTTCCGACCGCTGGCCACACCGGCGCGAAGAGGCGGCGCGGCGTCAGCTGACCGCCAGGACGATGGCGGCGCCGAGGCCTCCGAGGCCGACGGCGAACGCCATCTCGGGCAGCCCACCGTCGCGCCGACGGAAGAAGCGGTCGAGCGCGAGCCGCCCCGCGCCGATCGCCGCCACCGCGGTCGCGACCACCGCGATGCACAGCGGATACTCCATGCCGCCGTTGGTTTCCCACAGCCCGTGCGGCACGGTCACGATCATCGCATTGATCATCACACCGATCACGGCCGCCGCCGCCAATGGGGTCAGCAGGCCCGCGGCCAGGCCGAGACCACCGAGGAGCTCGCCCGCACCGGCCATTCCGGCGAAGAACGTGCCGGGGTGGTAGCCGAGCTGGGCGAACCCTCTGCCGGTCGCGCTGAGCCCCTCGCCGCCGAACAGGCCGAAGAGCTTCTGTGCGCCGTGCCCGGCAAGCAGCAGGCCGAAGGTCAACCGCAGGAGCAGCAGCCCGAGGTCGGCGGCGGACACGGCCGCGGGCCGCGAGACGCGGCGGGCCCCGAGGGTTGCGGCCGGGGTCGCCGACCGAGCCGGGAAAGCGGCCGGGGCCGGGGGGGGGGGTCGGGCCGGGGTGGCAGGCCGGGCCGCCGTGGCAGGTGGCGGATGGTGAGGCGTCCGGTGCCGCTCGAGAAGCTTCATGTCGAGACCTCGATTCTTCAGGCACACATGGCGATGCTCCGGTCACTGGGATGTTGCCCCGGGACCGGGGCGGTACCACCGCACCGCGTGGCACACCCGGTGGGACGAGCGCCACCTGGCTGTTCGGCTGCCGCGGAAGCCCGTCTGTGAATAAATCAGCGACATGTCTGCCATGTGCAGATCCCGTGTCACCCGATGGTTGACCATCCCGCCGATGCTGGTGGGGCTGGTGCTGGTGGGGGCCTGCGGATCAGATGGCCCGGCCGCCTCCGGCCCCGCGCCGTCGGCGCCCTCGTCGGCGACGACTCCGAGCGGCCCGGCCTCCCCGGCGGACACTCCGCCCGCGCCAACGACCGCGGCGGCGACATCCCCGACGTCCTCGGCCCCGGCGGCGACATCCACAGCAGCGACATCCCCGGCGGCGACGTCGTCCGGGACAGCGACGGCGACGCCGACCGGCCCGCCGATCCTGCGGCCCGGCGCGACCGGCCCGGAGATCCTGGAGCTGCAGCGGCAGCTGATGGCGGCCGGCTACTGGCTGGGCACCCCGGACGGCACGTTCGGCCTGCTCACCCAGCAGGCGGTGCTCGCCGTGCAGAAGACCGCCGGCATCGGGCTGGACGGGCTCGTCGGGCCGGCGACCCGAGCCGCGATCGCCCGCGGCGTGCGGCCGGACGCACGCAGCACGCAGGGCTTCGTCCTGGAGGTCGACAAGGGCCGGCAGCTGCTGAAGATCGTGCGGGACGGCCACGTCGAGACCACGCTCAACACCTCGACCGGCACCGAGCAGATCTACTACCACGACGGCGTCCAGTACCTGGCCGACACACCTCCCGGCACCTGGCGGATGTTCCGCCAGGTCAACGGGGTCGACCACGGCAGCCTCGGCGACCTCTACCGGCCGAAGTACTTCCACGCCGACGGCATCGCCATCCACGGGTACGCCTCGGTTCCGGCCCGGGCCGCCTCGCACGGCTGTGTCCGGGTGACCAACGCCGCGATGGACTGGCTGTGGTCATCGGGCAACGCCGAGATCGGCACCACCGTCCTGGTCTACTGACGGCCCGAGGCGGCGAGGGGCAGCCGGTGCGTGGTCGAGCGACCTGCCGCTCAGGTGGACAGGCCCGCCGCTCAGGTGGGCAGGCAGGTGTAGTGGGCGACGACCTTGGTGATCAGGCCGTCGGCGTCGACGAACAGGACGTCGGCGACGAGCCGGCCACCGACGCCCCGCATGTAGATCAGGATGCTGTCGAGGCCACGCATGACGTCGACGATCTCGAACCGCAGGCCGGGGTTCGCGGCGAGGGCGGTCTCGAAATAGGTGCGTGCCTCGCCCCGGCCCCGCACCAGGTTGCTGCCGACGAGCTTCTCGGCGAGCGGGGAGACGAATTCGACGTCCGCGCTGTACAGGGCGAGGATCCGGTCGACATCATGCGTGTTCCAGACCGCGATGTGGTGCTCGGCGAACTCGACTGCGCTCTTCTCCGTCCACGGCATGCCGGCAGTCTCCCCTGTTTCGCACCGCGGCGGTCCGCGGTCCGCGTCCGGCGATCTCGGCGGAGGTGTCGTGTGGGGCGCGGGTCATGGCGGGCCCTGGGCCAGCGCACGTGCCGGCGGGCGCTGGCATGCTGGGACGGGCGACGCGCGGCCACCACGCGCGGCCCACGCCGGAAGTCGTGCGACGACGCGATGACGCGATCAGGTGAGAAGGAGCCACAGCGAATGACGACGTCCGCTGCCGGTGCCGACCGTGCCCAGGTGATCGGGGACGTGTTCGGGGCGGCCTTCGGTGAGCTGATGGCCGCGGAGCCCGGTGCCTTCCGCCGCAAGTTCCGGAAGATGGCGGCCTCGCCGTTCGCCTTCTACCGGGGTTCGGCCGCGCTGTTCTACACCGATATCAACGGCCTGGACGACCCGTTCCTGAACGAGCGGACGAGCCGGGTCTGGATTCACGGTGATCTGCATGCGGAGAACTTCGGCACCTACATGAGCAGCAACGGCGTGCTCGTGTTCAACGTCAACGACTTCGACGAGGCGTACGTCGGGCCGTTCACCTGGGACCTGCGCCGCCTGGTGGCGAGCCTCGCCCTGCTCGGCCGGGCGAAGGCGCTCAGCGACGCCGTCATCACCGACCTGGTCGAGGCGTGCGTCGGCGCCTACCAGGAGAAGATCCGCGCCCTCGCCGAGGGCGGCTCGTCGGCCGACCTGCTGACCCGGACGTCCACCGAGGGTGTGGTGCACGCCTTCCTGCAGACCGCGCGGCGCGCCACCCGGGTCGCCCTGCTCGACGAGCTGACCGTGGTCGAGAACTACGACCGCCGTTTCGCCCACGTCGACGGCGTCAGCGCGGTGGATGACGAGACCCGCGCGAAGGTCATCGCCGCCTTCGACCGCTACCTGGCGACGGTGCCGCCGGGCCGGCGCACCCGCCCGGTGGAGCTGACGGTGAAGGATGTCGTGCTGCGGCGCGGTGTGGGTATCGGCAGTGCCGGGCTGCCGTCCTACAGCATCCTCGTCGAGGGGCACACCGAGGCACTGGACAACGACGTCGTGCTGTACATGAAGCAGGCACAGAGCCCGGCGGTAAGCAGGTTCGTCCCCGACGAGCGGATCGCCGGCTACTTCCACCACCAGGGGCACCGCACCGCGGTGTCACAGCGGGCGCTGCAGGCCGACAGCGACTCCTGGCTGGGCTACTCCGAGCTGGACGGGATCGGTCAGCTCGTCGCCGAGGTCTCCCCGTACGCCCAGGACCTCGACTGGTCCGAGGTCAACGAGCGCGACGAGATGCTGGGCCTGGTCGCCGACCTCGGCCGGTCGACCGCCCGGATGCACGCGGTCGCCGACGACGAGAGCGACCACGACCTGGTGAGCTTCTCCACCGAGGACGCCATCCACGAGGCGATCTCGGCGGACCCGAAGGGGTTCACCCTCGCCATGGTCGAGTTCGCCCACGACTACGGAGCCCAGGTCCACCGCGACCACGCCCTGTTCGTCGACATGTTCCGCAACGGCCAGCTCATCGACGTCGACTGAGCCTGCACCCCAGGACCTAGTGGTACCGTTTCCTGTACCACTAGGTCCTGGGAGTTGCCATGGCTGTCACCGCCAGCGAGGCCCGCAAGCGCCTGTTCCCACTGATCGAGCAGGTCAACGCGGACCAGGAGCCGGTTGAGATCGTCTCCAGGCACGGCACGGCCTTCCTGGTGTCCGAGCAGCAGTTCCGGTCCATGCAGGAGACCGCCTACCTGCAGCGCTCACCCGCCAACGCCGCACGCCTGGCCGCCAGCATCGCCGAGGCGGCGGCCGGTGCCGTGGAGGAACACGAGCTACGGGACTGATGCGGGTCGTTTTCACGTCCCAGGCCTGGGACGACTACACATCGTGGGCGGACGACCGGAAGATGCTGCGCCGCATCAATCGCCTGATCGAGGAGTCCGCGCGCGACCCGGCGATCGGCATCGGCAAGCCGGAGCCGCTGACGCAGAACCTGTCAGGCTTCTGGTCACGACGGATCACAGACGAGCACCGTCTGGTCTACCAGGTGCGCGGTGACGACCTGATCATCATCCAGGTCCGCTACCGCTACTGATCCTTCTCCCTCTCTCGCCGGGCGGGCGTAGAGGGCCGTGAGGGCCGCCGCGGCCATGGTCATCGCCTCGCGCAACTCCGGTGGCTCCAGGACCTCCACCTCGGCGCCGAGAACGAGCAGGTCTCCACGGGCGTGCCGGATCGACTCGATCGGCAGCCGCGCGCGGACCCATCCGTCCGCGTCCGGCGTCTGCGCCGTGCTCCGCAGGGCCCTCATCACGGCGGGTGCGAGCCGGAAAGGCGCCATCCGCAGGCCTTCCGGGGAGAACCGCACGGTGGCCGTCGCCCGGTAGACATCCGCCTCGTAACGAGCCGTCCACCCGGCCCAGAATGCAGCCAGATCGAAATCGTCCGGACGCGGGAACGTGCCCGGCAGCGTCTCCAGGTGGTGGATCTTCCCGACCCGGTAGACCCGGACGGCATCCCCGGCGGCGGCACCGGCACCGGCCTTGGCTGCCGTCGCCGTCGCCGTCGCCGTCGCCGTCGCGGCGACCAGGTACCAGGTACCGCTCTTGAGGACAACGCCGAGCGGCTCCACGTCCCGCACCACCTCCTGGGGGGAGCGCCAGCGCAGGTAGGTGAGCCGCAGCGGGCGGCACTCCCAGACCGCCCCGGCCACCTCGGCCAGGTGCGGCACGGGTTCGACGTCCCGGAACCAGCCCGGCGCGTCGAGGTGGAACAGTCGTCGGGCGTGCTGGGCCCGCTGCCGGTTACCGGACGGGAGCGCGGCGAGCAGTTTGCGTTCGACGGCGGCCGCGCCCGGGCCGAAGCCGAGCGCCTCGGCCGCGGCGGGGAGCCCGGCCAGCGGCAGCGAGTCCGACTCGCCCGCGGTCAGGCCCGTCAGGCTGGTGCGATAGCCGCCCAGCAGCCGGTAGCCGCCCGTCGACCCGCGCTCGGCCACCACCGGGATACCGGCCCCGGCCAGCGACTCCACATCCCGGTAGACGGTGCGGACCGACACCGCCAGCTCGTCGGCGATCTCCCGGGCCGTCAGCCGCCCCCGTGCCTGCAGCAGGAGCAGGACCGAGAGCAGGCGATCTGCGCGCACCGGCCCATCATCCGCCGCGATACCTGACAGAGGAAGTCAGATATCGCCGTCAGGATGGGACGGCGGCGGTGCTCCTGGTAGTGGCACCGGCGCGTTCCGACACCGTTGAGCAGAGACGAGCAGAGGTGGACCAGTGAGCGAAGCGACTGGACCGGTGGGAACAAAAGCGACGAGCACGGGCGTGAGCTGGCTCGGGCTGATGCTGGACTGCCCCGACGCGAAAGCCCTGGCGGAGTTCTACGGCGAGTTGACCGGCTGGGGTGTGGGCGGTGCTGACGAAGCGGGTGCCTGGGCGTATCTGACACCTCCGGGTACCGAGATCATGTTCGGGTTCCAGCGGGTGGAGGGCTACCAGCCGCCCCGCTGGCCGGACCAGTCCGCCCCGCAGCAGTTCCATCTCGACTTCCGGGTCACGGATCTGGCGGCCTCGCTTGAGCTGGCCGAGAAGCTCGGCGCGACGCAGGCCGAGTTCCAGCCGGGCGGGGACCGCTGGCGGGTGCTGCTCGACCCGGTCGGTCACCCGTTCTGCCTCTGCCCCCCGGCGCCTTCGGCCTGACCCCGAGCCCCACCGCCACTGCCGCCGACCGAGGCCGCTGCTCCCGAGCAAGAAGGGAGGACTACGGCTGCGACAGCAACCGAAATCCTCCCTTCTTGCGGCTTATCAAGCGACTCCGCGTTCCCTTTGTCGATATTGGTGTGAATTGCGCGCGCAGCGCCGTGACGCGGGATCCCCGGGCGGTCGGCGGGCGGCGGGTGGGCACGGACCACAAGGTCAGGTTTCGGTGGCCTGGGCTCCCGCCACTCCTCGGGGATCTCGCGACGCACTCCGGAACGACGAAGATCGCCCGCCCTTTCCTTTGTTTCCCATGCGCCGTGCCCCCCGTGTTTCCCGGGCCCCTGTTTCCCGTGCCGCGTGCCCCGTGCGCCATGGCCTCGTCAGGCCCGGGCCGGACTCGATCGGAGCCTCCGCGCCCGCGCGAACGGCTAACGTCCACGATGAAACGGTCGGGTCGGGTCGGGAATCGGGCCGGGATGCCGCGGCGGCGCTCGGAGCGGATGCGGGGGATGTGGGTGTCGGTACAGGCAGCGGGACCACGGGCCGGGGCGGCTCGGGCTTCGGCGGCGCGCACGGTGACGGTCGGCGTCGGCGGTGCGTCCAACGAGGTCATCGTGGTCGGGGATGGGGAGCCCGTGGTCCTGGTCGCGCATGCCTGGGGTGCGTCGGCGCGGGTCATGCTGCCGACCGCGCTGGGCCTGCCCGGGACGAAGGTCGTCGTCAACTTCCGCGGCTACGGCGGCTCGTCACCGCGACCCAACGGCTGGACGTACCCGGAGCTCGCCGACGAGCTGGCCGCTGTCGCCGCCGAGTTCGGGGCGACGGCCGCCCTCGGGCAGAGCATGGGGGCGGGCGCGCTGCTGGCGCTGGCCGCCCGGGAGCCGGGACTGTTCACGACGCTGGCGCTGCTGCTTCCACCGGCGCTGGACGAACCGATCCCGCCGGACGTCCTGGAGATCTTCCGGCGGATCCACCTCGCCCGGCACGGCGGTGACGAGGACGAGCTGCGCGCCGAGATCGCCACCTCCATGACCTCGCAGCTGCACGGAGTGCGGGGCTTCGACGTGTACCTGCGCGCCTACGCGCTGATGCTGACGGCATGCTCGCCGCCGACGGAGCTGCCGGGGAACGCCCCGCTCGCCGACCGCGCGGCGCTGGCCCGGGTGGGCGCGCGGGCGCTGGTCGTCGGGCAGGACGGCGATCTCATCCACCGCATCGAGGTCGTGGGCGAGGTCGCGGCTGCCCTCCCGCACGCCCGGACGCACGTCTTCCCGGCGACCGCGCCGATGTGGAGCGACCGCCGAGCCCTGCGCGCTCTGCTGACCGCGCACTTCGGCTGACCGCGCACTTCGGCTGACCGCGCACTTCGGCTGACCGCGCACTTCGGCTGACCGCGCACTTCGGCTGACCGCGCACTTCGCCACCGGGCCAGCGGACCGCTGACACCACCCCCGGCTGCCCTCGCAGCCTGCCCTCCCACCACGGCGAGGTCCGCCGGCCTGGGGCCGGTATGTGCCGATGTGGCCGCCGTCAGCCAGGTTCCGCAGGCCCCAAAGGGCACCGTGTAGGGTCTTGTGTCAGGTCGAGGGGCGCTGCAACGGACGGGTTCCGCAACGGGCCAAGGTCCGCCACGCTCGGCTGGAACCTCTCCGTAAGGGCGCCTCCCCCCACAGGGAGGTGTGTGTCTTGGCGGTGTCCGGAACCCTCGACAACCTGGTGAGCGGTGCCAGCGCGGATTCCCCCGGTACCGGCCCCTCCGGCACACCCGGTGCACCCGGCGCGGGTGCCATCACCGCGAGTGAGCGGGCACTGCGGGAGCTGCTCGGGCAGCGGGTCGCCGTCCTCGACGGGGCCTGGGGCACGATGCTGCAGAACGCCGGCCTCACCCCCGCCGACTACCGCACCGAGCGGTTCACGGACCATCCGAAGGACGTCACCGGTGACCCGGACCTGCTGAACCTGACCCGGCCGGACGTCATCCTCGACGTGCACCGGCAGTACCTGGCCGCGGGCGCGGACATCACGACCACGAACACGTTCACCGCCACCAGCATCGGGCAGGCCGACTACGGCCTGGAGTCGCTGGTGCGGGAGATGAACGTGCAGGGTGCGCGGCTGGCCCGCCAGGCCGCCGACGAGGCGGCGCAGATGTCCGGTACCCGGCGGTTCGTCGCCGGGTCGATCGGGCCGCTGAACGTCACCCTGTCGCTGTCGCCGCGGGTGGAGGACCCGGCCTACCGGGCGGTGACCTTCGATCAGGTGAAGGCCTCCTACGCCGAGCAGATCGCGGCGCTGGCCGAGGGCGGCGTCGACCTGCTCCTCATCGAGACGATCTTCGACACGCTGAACGCGAAGGCGGCGATCGCGGCGGCCCGCGAGGTCGCCCCGCAGCTGCCGCTGTGGATCTCCGTGACGATCGTCGACATGAGCGGGCGGACGCTGTCCGGGCAGACCGTCGAGGCGTTCTGGAGCTCGATCGCGCACGCCGAGCCGCTGGTCGTCGGGGTGAACTGCTCGCTCGGCGCCGAGGAGATGCGCCCGCACGTCGCCGACCTGGCCCGCCTCGCCGGCACGTTCACCGCCTGCCACCCGAACGCCGGCCTGCCGAACGCGTTCGGCGGCTACGACCAGACCCCGGAGGAGGCGGGCCGGCTCATCGGCGGGTTCGCCGCCGAGGGCCTGGTCAACGTGGTCGGCGGCTGCTGCGGAACGACGCCCGCGCACATCGCGCGGATCGCCGAGTCGGTGCGGGGCACCGCGCCGCGCGCGCTGCCGGAGCTGCCGGCGACAACCCGGTTCAGCGGCCTGGAGCCGTTCGAGATCGGCCCGGACACCGGCTTCGTCATGATCGGCGAGCGGACCAACGTGACCGGTTCGGCGCGGTTCCGCCGGCTGATCGAGGCCGACGACTACCAGGCCGCGATCGACGTGGCGCTGGAGCAGGTGCGCGGCGGGGCGAACCTGCTGGACGTCAACATGGACGCCGACCTGCTCGACAGCGAGCGGGCGATGACCACGTTCCTGAACCTGCTGGCGACGGAGCCCGAGGCCGCCCGCCTTCCCATCATGATCGACAGCTCGCGCTGGAGCGTGCTCGAGGCGGGGCTGCGCTGCGTGCAGGGCAAGGGCGTCGTCAACTCGATCAGCCTCAAGGAGGGCGAGGAGCCCTTCCTGGCGCAGGCGCGGCGCATCCGCGACTTCGGCGCCGGCGTGGTCGTGATGGCCTTCGACGAGCAGGGCCAGGCCGACACCACCGAGCGCAAGGTCGCGATCTGCGCCCGCGCCTACGACCTGCTCACGCAGAAGGTCGGCTTCCCGGCGACGGACATCATCTTCGACCCGAACGTGCTCGCGGTGGCCACCGGCATCGCCGAGCACAACGGCTACGCCAAGGCGTTCATCGACGCGCTGCCGCAGATCAAGCAGCGCTGCCCCGGGGTGCGCATCTCCGGCGGCATCTCGAACCTGTCGTTCTCCTTCCGCGGCAACGACGTCGTCCGCGAGGCGATGCACTCGGCGTTCCTGCTGCACGCCGTGCGCGCCGGGCTCGACATGGGCATCGTCAACGCCGGCCAGCTCGCGGTGTACGCGGACATCCCCGCCGACCTGCTGGAGCTGGTCGAGGACGTCCTGTTCGACCGCCGCGACGACGCCACCGACCGCCTCGTCGCGTTCGCCGAGACGGTGAGCGGCAGCGGCACGAAGCGGGTCGTGGACCTGTCCTGGCGCGAGGCGCCGGTCGCGCAGCGGCTCTCGCACGCGCTGGTGCACGGCATCGTCGACTTCATCGAGGCCGACACGGAGGAGGCCCGCGCGGCGGCGGCCCGCCCCCTCGACGTGATCGAGGGCCCGCTGATGGACGGGATGAAGATCGTCGGTGACCTGTTCGGCTCCGGCAAGATGTTCCTGCCGCAGGTGGTCAAGTCCGCCCGGGTGATGAAGCGCTCCGTCGCCTACCTGGAGCCGTTCATGGAGGCGGAGAAGCAGGCGCTGCTCGCCGCCGGCGGTTCCGTGGACGCCGACGCGGGCCGCCGCGGCAACGGCCGGGTGGTGATGGCGACCGTCAAGGGCGACGTCCACGACATCGGCAAGAACATCGTCGGCGTGGTGCTGGGCTGCAACAACTACGAGGTCATCGACCTGGGCGTGATGGTCCCGGCGAAGGTCATCCTCGACACGGCGGTGGCCGAGGGCGCCGACGCGATCGGCCTGTCCGGGCTGATCACCCCGTCGCTGGACGAGATGGTCGCGGTGGCCGCCGAGATGCAGCGCCGCGGGCTGAAGCTGCCGCTGCTGATCGGCGGTGCGACCACGTCCCGCCAGCACACCGCGGTGCGCATCGCGCCCGCCTACGACGGCACGACCGTCCACGTGCTGGACGCCTCCCGGGTCGTCGGTGTGGTCTCCGACCTGCTGGACGACGACCGGGCCGCCGAGCTCGCCATCCGCAACCGCGCCGAGCAGCAGGAGCTGCGTGAGGCGCACGAGCGGCGCCAGCAGCAGCCGCTGCTCACCCTGGCCCAGGCCCGGGCGAACCGTGAGCAGGTCTCGTTCGACGACCTGCCCGTGCCCGCGTTCACCGGGCTGCGGGTCGTGCGCCCGGGGCTCGCCGAGCTGCGCGCGATGATCGACTGGCAGTTCTTCTTCCTCGCCTGGGAGGTCAAGGGCAAGTACCCGGCGATCCTGGAGCAGCCGGTCGCCCGCGAGCTGTACGACGACGGGAACGCCCTGCTCGACCAGATCATCGCGGACGGCAGCCTGCGGGCCGAGGGCGTGTACGGCTTCTGGCCGGCCGTCGCCGACGGCGACGACATCATCGTCGACGTCGCCGCGGCCGGCGCAGGCATGTCGGGCACTGGCGCGTCCGGCACCACCGCCACGGTCGAGCCGACCGTCTCGGCCACCGACGGCCGGCTGCGGCTGGCGATGCTGCGCCAGCAGACCGCCAAGCCGGCCGGTCGGCCCAACCGCAGCCTCGCCGACTACGTGGCCCCGGCCGGCGACCACCTCGGCGCGTTCGCGGTGGCCATCCACGGCGCCGACCAGCTTGCCGCCGAGTACGAGGCCCGCCAGGACGACTACCGGTCGATCATGGTGAAGGCGCTGGCCGACCGGCTGGCGGAGGCCTTCGCCGAGTACGTCCACCTCGAGGCCCGGCGGGCCTGGTTCGAGCCGGGCTCCGAGCCCGCGCTGGAGGACCTGCACGCCGAGCGGTTCCGCGGCATCCGGCCCGCGTTCGGCTACCCGGCGAGCCCGGACCACAGCGAGAAGCGGCCACTGTTCGACCTGGTCGGCGCGGACCAGGTCGGCATGGGGCTGACCGAGTCGTTCGCGATGACCCCCGCCTCCGCCGTCAGCGGCATCATCTTCGCGAACCCGGCGGCGCGCTACTTCACCGTCGGGCGCATCGGCCGCGACCAGGTCGAGGACTACGCCACCCGGCGCGGCATGAGCATCGCCGAGGTCGAGAAGTGGCTGCGCCCCAACCTCGCCTACGACCCGCAGTAGTAGTCGGTCGTCGCACCGCGCTGCCGCGGGTCGTTGCGCCTGGCCGCTGCCATGGTGTGGGATCCGCGGTGGCGGGGTGGTCCGGGTGCCGGGGGCGGCCCGCGCCGGGCCCCTCCGGGCGGGAGGCGCCAGGTGGGCAGGTCGTCCGGACCGAACGAGCGGTCCGGCGGATCCCGGCGACCGGGGCGCTCCGACGCACCGGAGCCGCAGGAGCGGACGGAGTCCGCGGAACAGGCGCCCGATCGGCTGGGACGCTACCGGCGCAGGCGGGACTTCCAGGCCACCCCGGAGCCCGCTGGCGACGGTGCGGGCTCCGGTCCTGCCGGCGCGGCACGCTTCGTCGTGCAGCGGCACCGTGCCCGCAAACTGCACTACGACCTGCGGTTCGAGATGGGCGGGGTGCTTGCCAGCTGGGCGGTGCCCCGCGGCCCGACCCTCGATCCCGCGGTGCGGCGGATGGCCGTGCACGTCGAGGACCATCCCGTCGAGTACCTGGACTTCGAAGGGGTGATCCCGGCCGGGCAGTACGGCTCCGGCGATGTGATCGTGTGGGACATCGGCAGCTGGGTCCCGCACGGGACGGATGATCCGGTCGCGGCGGTCGCCGCGGGGGAACTGCACGCGGATGTGTTCGGGCGGAAGCTGCGGGGCCGGCTCGTGCTGATCCGTCAGCAGGAGCCGCGGTGGCTGCTGCTGCACAAGCGGGACGCACAGGCGGTGCCCGGCTGGAACCCGGAGCAGCACCCGCGGTCGGTGCTCAGCGGTCGTACCAATGACGAGGTCCGCGCCGTGCCCGACCGGATCTGGCGGTCCGGTGCATCCACGGCGCAGGCCACCGAGCGGACCCGCGCACCCGCGCCCGGACGCGCCGCCGACGCCACCATCACCACCACCGACGGCACCACCACCGACGGCACCGCCACCGACGCCTACGCCGCCACCGACGCGACGGATGGTTCAGGGACAGCGGGCGGCGCCGGGTCCGGTGCGGCGGCGCCCGCGGTGCGCCCCCCGGGGGACGACGAGCTGCGGGCGCTCGACGAGCTGGGGGCGAACGGTGTCTGGGAGGTCTTCGGCCGGCCGCTGCGCCTCACCAATCTCGACAAGGTGCTGTTCCCGGCGGGAACGGAACGGCCTGCGGCCACCAAACGGGATCTCGTGCGCTACGCGGCCCTGATCGCGCCGACCGTGCTGCCGTACCTCACCGGCCGGGCTCTGAACATGCACCGTTTCCCGAGCGGGGCGCAGGCTCCCGGTTTCTGGCACAAGCAGGTCCCGGCGCACGCGCCCGACTGGGTCACCCGCTGGCATCCCCCCGGGGCCACCGCCGGCCGGACCACCGAGCACCTGGTCGTGGACTCACCGGCGACGCTGGTCTGGGCGGCCAACTTCGGGGCGCTGGAATGGCACGCCTGGACGGCGCCGGTGACCGCCGCGGAGCAGCCGTCCTACGCGCTCATCGACCTGGACCCGGGGACGGGCACAGCCTGGGAGGACGTCCTGGTGCTGGCCCGGCTGCACCGCACAGCGCTCGCGCACCTCGCCGTGCGGGCCGGGGTCAAGGTCACCGGACGCCGGGGCCTGCAGATCTGGGTTCCCGTCGCGCCCGGGCCGGGCTTCGAGCAGACCCGGGACTGGGTCGAGCGGCTCTCCCGGGCGGTCGGCGCCGTCGTCCCCGAGCTGGTGAGCTGGAAGTGGGAGGTGCGCGAGCGGGCCGGGCGTGCCCGGCTCGACTACACGCAGAACGCGCGGAACAAGACGCTGGTCGCCCCGTACAGCCCGCGCGCCGCCGCGGGTGCGCCGGTGTCGGCGCCGATCGACTGGGACGAGCTCGACGACCCGACGCTTCGCCCCGACAGCTTCACGATCCGCACGGTACTGGCTCGTCTCGCCGAGCGCGGCGACCCCTTCCGCGTCGTGCTCGACGGCGGTCAGCCGCTGCCACCGGTGGCCTGATTCACGCAGACCAAGCACGCAGACCCAGGCACAGGCACAGGCGGCTGCACCGGAACCTCAGCCCGGGTCGCTCAGTCGTCGCCCTCGATCTGGCTGATCTGCATGACCGGGGTGATCGTGGTGTAGTTCGACAGGTCGGAGGCGATCGCGGTGCTGTCGGCCTTCATCGCCGTGCTGAGGGCGTCCATCGAGTCGAAGCGGAAGTGCGCCGCCGCCACGTAGGGCCCGCGGATGCCCCGGTCGACCTCCACCTGGGTCAGCCCCCACATCCTGCAGGCCATCGGGATGTGCTTGTTCAGGTAGTAGTCATGGTCGAACGTCGCGCCCTCGGTCTTCGGGTACAGCACGCTGAGCCGGATCACGGCGATGGCCTCCTCGCTCGCGGCGCGCGCCGGATGCGTCGCCTTTTTCCCAGCTTCCCGCAGATCCCCCGATCGGCGCATCTTTCGTGGCAGACCGGGCCCGCCCGGCGGCCGCGAAGTAGTCCAGCGTGGCGCGCGTCTTGGTCTGCTGCGGGCCGGTGAGGTCCACCCCGTGCCGGCGCAGGACGTCGGCGGTGCGGGCGGCGACCCGCAGGGCCTCGGTGGGGGCGCAGCGGGTCGACAGCTCGACGATGCGGGAGCCGTCGGGGTAGGTCCACCGCTCGACGAGCAGGCGGCGGCCCAGCCCGTCCGGGCGGATCTTGGCCCGGCGCACGTCCACCGGGCCGAACACCCGCAGCTGGTCGAGGTCGAGACCGGTGGGCAGGCGGGCGCTGAGCAGGCGCAGCTGCGGGCGGGTGAACAGGCGGTGCAGGCCCCGGCCCTGGGCCATCACCCGTTCGACGTCGTCGGCGCCGAGGCGGGCCCGCAGCGCGCCGGAGCAGACGTAGTAGCCGGGCATTCCGTCGACCTCGACGACGAAGTCCTTCGATCGGCGCAGCCGCCGGGAGACGTCGCCGGGAACCATCGGACGCAGCTTGACCACCGCGTCGTCCGGGCCGCCGACGATGCTGCGGACCCGGGCGACCGCGCCGTTGCGGTGCAGGGCGCGGTCCGCGGTGTCGAGGTAGAAGACCCGCTGCCGGCGGCCCCGGGTGAAGTCGACACCGAGCGCCGCGCAACAGCTGTCGTGGGCGTCCACCGGGACGACCAGCTTCAGCTCGACCCGGTCCACCTCGCTGGCGAGCTCCAGCAGCCGATCGAGCTCCTTGTCGGGCAGCTGCCAGAACCGCTGGGCGGCCAGCCGCCGCCGAGCCGACCGGGCTCCGCTCGCCGCCATGGACCCGGCCTGCGCCCGACCGCGGGAAGGACCACGCGACAGGCCGGGCAGGCCGGACGCGCGGGACACCCGCAGCACGCGCAGAGCGCCGGGACGGTGAGGTTTCATCGTGAATGATCGTAGAGAAGCGGGCGGCAATTCACCCAGCAAAGGGGCTCATTTTTCTTCCAGCCTGGGCTTGACAGGAGGAAATACGTGCACGGGCGGACGTGCCGCCCGTGGTCCCGGTCAGCTCCCCCGCGGATCGGGCTCAGTCGTCGGCGAGGCTGATGGCCTGCTTCGGGCAGGCCGCGACGGCCGCCTTCAGGTCGGCGCGCAGGTCCTCACTGGGCTCCTCGTCCAGGATCACCAGATAGTCGTTGTCGTCCAGCTCGAACACCGACGGCGCGATGCCCACGCACAGCGCGTTGCTCTCACACAGCTTGAAATCGACTACTACTCGCATGCTGACCTCCGTCAGACAGACAGTCCGGACCCGGATGACGCCCGCTGTCCCCCCGGCGCCGGCTTCCGCCGCCGCCAGGGTGTCCGATGGACGCCATCCTCGTCATCCTTGCGCGCACCTGCTCGGTGTGCGGAGGTCAGGCTACGACCTCTTCGCCTACGAGGGTGGTTCGGTGCATCAGTCTGCGGGACGTGGCCGTGTACGGAATTGCCCGGTGCAGCATGCCGGTGTTGTCCCAGATGACCAGGTCACCCGGGCGCCAGTGGTGGCGCAGGACGAACCGGGGCTCCGTCGACCAGGCCAGCAGCCGGTCGAGCAGGGCCCTGCTCTCCTCCTCCGGCCAGCCGACGACGTGGCTGGCGGTGACCCCGACCAGCAGGGACTTGCGGCCGCTGCGGCGGGTCCAGACCAGCGGGTGCTCCCGGCTGGGCACCCGGGCCCACAGCGCCCGGGTCCTCTCCGACGCGTCCGGCTCGGCGAGGCGCTGGGAGGCCGCGAAGCTGTGCACGACGCGCAGCGTGGCGAACTGGGCCTTCTCCTCGTCGGTCAGGGCGTCGTAGGCGGCGTAGGTGTTCGCGAACTCGGTGTCGCCGCCCTCGTCGGAGACCTGGCGCGCCGTCAGCAGGGTGGCCTTCTGCGGCAGCTCGTCGTTCGCGCCGTCGATGTGCCAGAAGAACGTGCCCCTGCGGTACGCGGCGAGCACGCTCTCGGCCGGGTCAAGGGTGATCTTCGAGACCTCGGGGAGCCCGTCGATCCCGCCCGTCGGCGCGACCACGACGGTGCCGAGCAGGCGGCTGAAGGCGACCAGATCGGCGTCGTCGATGTTCAGCTCGCGGTAGACCACCACGCCGTGCTTCTCCAGCAGCGCCTGGCACTGGGCCGCCGCCACCGGATCGACGAGCTGGTGACCCGCCAGGCCGGCGACCTCGACGCCGACCTCGGGGCTGATCGCGGACACGGTCGCGGCCATGGCAACTCCTACTCGGATCGTGCTGTCTGGATCGTCCGTGCGGTACCGCCCCGGCCGGGCGCCGGGGCGGCGGGCCGTTCTCGGCGGTGGCTCGCGACGCGCTCAGTCGTGGCTCTCGTGGAGGTCGTCGTCGAGCGGCAGGTCGAACGAGCTCATCATCATCGCCAGCATGTCGTAGGTGCCGGTCGTGAAGATGATGTCGAGCAGCTGCTGGACGTCGAGCTTGCCGGCGAGGAACTCCCACGTCGTCGCGCTGATCCCGCCGTCAATGATCAGCTCGTCGACGGCACGGAGCAGCGCCGCGTCCAGCGGGTCCAGGAAGGGGGCGTCCGGGCCCCAAGCGATACGCGCGATCTCGGCGTCGGTGAGGCCGAGATCGCGGGCCATGATCACATGCTGGGCCCACTCGTAGGCGACCTTGCGCACCGTCGCCACCCGCAGAACGATCATCTCCCGCTGGCGCAGCGTGAGCGTCGTGCCGCGCAGGATGTGGCCGTTGAACGTGAAGAACGCATGCGCCAGCTCGGGATGATGGGCCATCGTTCCCAGCGTGTTCAGGGCCTTCGAGCGGCCCTCGGTGGGCAGCGGAGGATGCCGGGGCGCCTCCGGGGTCATCGCCGCGAGGGCCGCGCGCATCTCCTTCGGCCACTCCCGCAGGGGACGCGGTTCGATCCGTGCCATGTCGACGGCTCCTCTGCCCTCAAACCCAGAACATGCCCTTGAACCCAGCACACGCCCGACAACCAACCGTGATAGCCGTCACACCGGACGCCTTCAGGCCATCATCCCCGAGCCCGGCCCCGGAGGCACGCGATTGATCGAGCCGGCCCGGCAGATCGATCGGAGCCCATGCGATCACAGCCGATTCGACCGACCCGCGATACTGCGGCCAAAAAATGCCTATCACCTGGGCTTCAGCTGGTCAAGAGCCGCGGATTCGACCTTCAGCCGGCCATCGAGACGGGTTCGGCAGCACCCGCACTGGCCGCTCTTACCATAGCGCTCCCAGCCGCTGTAAGGAAGTCTGAGAGAACCTCATATGTCTGGTTCGAGAATGACACCACCACGCACCTGTACCGCCACCCTGGGCTCACGGTGAGGCCTGGACCGGGGCCGAACCGCGCACCCCCGACAGGGCTCCGTAGCCGGCCGCGGACGACACCTGACCCGACTTCCTTCTGCCGATTTTGACATGTCAGTTGAATTCTTTGAATATGAGAAGCTTGTTTCCGCTCGGTGTCGAAGCATTTTTGCAGCCGCGCCCGTCGGCACGACAAGATCTCCGGGCGAAGTTTCCCGATCGGTTCTGGAGAAATTCTGCAGGAGCTCCTCGGCCGTATCGTCGCCAGCCACCAGTTTCATTCGGCGACGGCATCCAGGACGCTTCCCGGATTTCTGCACACTTCCTCACCGAGGCCTCCCCGGGAAGGCACGGGCGCCGACTCGCCCCCTGCCGACACCGGGGCAAGGACCCAGAGGATTTCGGCCGCCGGAGATCCTGCCGCACAATCCCCGCCGCACCCACCTAGCCACAGCTCGAAGATCCGACGATTCTGGCTGTTCTGACGACCAGGATCCTTCGATCTGTCCCGGCAGCAGCTGCAACCCGAAGACGCAGGCCGGAGATCCGACGATTCCGGTCGTTCTGACGACCATGATCCTCAGGCCTTGCCCGGCAGCAACGGCTGTCGGGGCTCAGGATTTCGCCACACGCTCTGGAAAGACCAGAATCTTCGACTCCTCCGGCTCCGGCCGTGGGGTGCGTGGGTGCCGCGGGTTCAGCCGCCCCGGACGAAGGGGTAGATCCGGGTGAAGTCGGCCCCGGCCTCGGCGGCGGCGAACTGCTTCCACAGCCGCGCCGTGACCGGAGCGACCACCGGGGTGCGGCCGACCTCGCCGACGGCCTCCAGCTCGCCGACGGCCTCCAGGTACAGCGCCACGTCCTTGGCCATCAGCGTGTTGGCGAAGCCGGCGGCGTAGCGCCCGGTGAGCACGTGGTGGGGGAACTTGTCGCTGGTCGCCGTGTTCTGGCCACTGGCAGCGTTCAGGACGTCCAGCATGGTGGCCATGTCGAGCCCGGCCGCGGTGCCGAACGCGACAGCCTCGCTGGTGGCGATGAGCGCGGTGGCGGAGAGGAAGTTGTTCGCCAGCTTGAGCGCCTGGGCGAGCCCCGGCCGCGCGCCGACCCGCCGGCACCGGTCGCTCAGACCGGCGAGTACGGGCCCGACCGCCGCGCAGTCGTCATCCGAGCCGGCGAACATCACCGCGATCGTGCGGGCGCGCGCCCCCGCGACACCGCCCGACACCGGGGCGTCGACATAGCCGATGCCCGCGCCGGCCAGCAGTGCCGCCACCTGCCGTGCCGCCGCCACCCCGATCGTCGAGGTGTCCACGACCCGGGTGACCCGCCGGGGCGACCGCCCGGCGATCCGCTCGGCGACCTGGTGGCTGGCCGCGCCGTCGGGAAGGCTGAGCACCACGACCTCGGCCCGCCCGGCGACCTCGGCGACCCCGCCGGCGCCGGCGGCACCGGACGGCACCCGCTCCGGACCGGCCGGGTCGAACGCCACGACCTCGTGCCCCGCGGCGACCAGGTTCGCGGCCAGGGCGCCGCCCATGCTGCCCAGGCCGACGAAGCCGACCACCGGCCGGCCACCCGAACCCGCGTCCGTCATCGCACGTCCCTCCCGCCACCGTCTCCCGCGGCCCCAGCCCCGGCGCAGCCACAGCCACAGCCACAGCCACAGCCAAAAGTACACGTCTACGTATATTTGACGTTCATCACAGCAGAGGCTGGCGGGGACGGCAAGCGGCAGGAGCCTCGCAGGCCGTCGCGCCGGACGATCAGCGCAACGGCTTGACAATAAGTATACGCATCGGTGTACTTATCGCATGAGGTCGGAGGCCGAGGCCATCGAGGTCGGCACCAGCGGAGCGAGTACCCCGCAGGCGCGCACCACCCGGGCCGGCGCCGCCAGGGCCGACACCAGCGGTCCCGACACCACCGATCCCGGCACCACCGGGGCCGGGGCGGCGGGGCGGTCCCGCACCGGGCGGCCGACACCGACCGAGGCCGCCGAGATCACCGCACGCCTCCGTCGGGCGGCCGTCGAGATCTTCCTGCGGGACGGCTACGACCGGACCACGATGGAGGCGGTCGCGCAGGCCGCGGGGATCACCAAGCGCACCCTCTACGCCCGCTTCCCCGACAAGCGGACCCTGTTCCTCTCCGTGATCTCCTGGGCGCTCGCCCGGCACGAGAACGACCCGGTCGAGCTCGACACGGTGCCCGACGACCTGGCCGAGGGCCTGACCGTCATCGCCCGGTCGCTGCTGGCCCGGGCGGTCGACCCCGACCTCGTCGCACTGCACCGGATGGCGATCGCCGAGGCGGCGCGGTTCCCCGAGTTCGCCGCACATTCCCGCACGCTCGCCTGGTCGCCGCGGCTGCAGGCGGTCATGAGCCTGCTGCGCCGGCACATCGAGCGGGGCACGATCGTCGTCGACGACGTCGAGATCGCCGCCGAGCAGTTCATCGCCCTCGTCAGCATGTCTCCGGCCTGGCTCGCCACGTTCGGCGTAACTCGGGATCCCGAGGTCAGCGAGCGGCACCTGCGCCACGCGGTCGCGCTCTTCCTCAACGGAGTGCGCCGCCGGGACGACGCCGGCCTCCCGGCGTCGCGGTCACGTTGACGTCTGACGCGCCGACGCGCCGGCGGCTTTCCTCGCCGGCTACTACCCAGGAAAGGACGTGATCGAGATGGCCGGGAACCCTGCCGGCAAGGTCGCCGTCGTCACCGGTGGCGCCTCGGGGATCGGCCGCGCCTGCGCGGTACGCCTCGCCCAGGACGGCGCCCGGGTGGCGGTGCTCGACCTCAACGGCGACGAGGCCGAGGGCGTCGCCGAGGAGATCCGGGCAGCCGGCGGGACGGCCCTGTCCGCCACGGTCGACGTCGCGGACCGCGCGAACATCGACCAGGCCCTGGCCGACGTCCGCGAGCGCCTCGGCCCGGTCGCCATCCTGGTCAACTCGGCCGGCAAGGAGGGCTTCAAGCGCTTCCTCGACATCACGATCGAGTCCTGGACGTCGATCCTCACCGTCAACCTGACCGGGACGTTCCACTGCTGCCAGGCCGTCGTCCCCGACATGGTCGAGGCCGGATGGGGCCGGATCGTCAACATCTCCTCCTCCAGCGCCCACAGCGGCCAGCCGTACATGACCCACTACGTCGCCTCGAAGGCGGGCGTGATGGGCTTCACGAAGGCGCTCGCGCTGGAGCTCGGTCCGGCCGGCATCACCGTCAACACGATTCCGCCCGGGTTCATCGACACCCCGATGACCCGCCGCAACGAGGAGCGGGGCTTCTTCGGCTCGACCGTCGACGAGCTCGCGGCCCGCACACCGGTCCGCCGCGCGGGGCTGCCGCAGGACATCGCCGCGGCCTGCTCGTTCCTCGTCTCCGAGGAGGCCGGCTACATCACCGGCCAGGTCATCGGTGTCAACGGCGGCCGCAACACCTGAGCCGGCCGGGCCGCCGACCACGCCGGTCAGCAGGCGGCTGACCGGGAGGACCGAGGATTGTGGAGCTGACCGGGCCGAGCTGACCGGGCCGAGCAGAACGAGCGCGGGCCCCGTCCGGAATGTTCCGGACGGGGCCCGCGTCGCTGTACAGGTGCGCGCCGGTCAGCGGCGGCTGGAACCGCCCCGCGGGACGTCGCGGAACGCGACCCCGCGGTCCAGCGCCTGCTCCCGCGGCATGCCGAGCACCCGCTCGGACACGACGTTGCGGGCCATCTCGGTGGTGCCACCGCCGATGCAGCTCACCTGCCGCAGCAGGTAGTCGTTGCCGCATTCGGCGGTCGCGCCGTCGGCATCCTCCCAGGCCGCGCCCGTGCCGCCGGCGATCTCGAAGGCCAGCGTCGTCGTCCGCGCGGCGACCACACCGGTGAACAGCCGCCCGACGGCCGCCGACTGGTCCGGGATCCGGCCGGAGCGCAGGCCGGCGGCGACCCGCTCCTGCAGGGCGTGGGTGACGACGTCGAGGGTGCGGCCCTCACCGATGAGGTCCCGGGCCAGCGGGTCGTCGAGGCGGCCCGCGTCCCGGGCGATCTCGACGAGGTGGGCGGCGCGGATACTGCCGCGTGCCCCGCCCTTGGGAATGGTGACCAGGGGCGAGTTGTGCAGCATGCGCTCGTGGAACATCCACCGGGTGCCGACGGTCCAGCCGTCGTCGATGTTGCCGACCCGGTCGGAGTCCGGCACCCGCACGTCGGTGATGAACTCCTGGCAGAACTCCTTGTTGCCGTTGAGCATCTCGATGCGGTTCACCTCGATGCCGTCCTGGTGGATCGGCAGGATGAAGACCGTCAGTCCACGGTGCTTCGGCACGTCCCAGTTCGTGCGGGCGAGCACCAGGCCCCAGTCGGACCACCAGGCGCCGGTCGTCCAGATCTTGGAGCCGTTGAGGATCCAGTCGTCACCGTCCCGGACCGCCGTGGTCAGCGCCGCGGCGACATCCGAGCCCGCGCTCGGCTCGGACAGGAACTGCATCCACAGTTCCTCGCCCCGCAGGATCGCCGGGATGTGGCGGCGCTTCTGCTCCTCGGTGCCGAAGTCCAGGAGCACCGCGGCGCACGGCGAGAAGGTCGGCGCCTGGATCTCCGACGGGTACTCGTACCCGGAGATCTCCTCGCTGAAGGCGGCCTGGTGCTCGGGGGTGAGGCCCTGCCCGCCGTACTCCTTGGGGAAGCAGATGCCGGCGAAACCCGCGTCGAAGAACATCCGCTGGATCTCGCGCTGGCGAGCGATGGAGGCGAGCTCCTCCTCATCGCTGTGGCTGGCCCGCATCACGCCGACCAGGGCGTCCGCTGAGAGCGGCGCCAGGTTCGAGCGGATCCAGTTCCGCGCCCGGAGCCGGAAGCTCTCGACGTCCTCGATGTCGCTCGCCGTCGCGGCGCTGCCGCCTGTCGCGCCCGTGCTCATGCTGACCTCTCCTTGAGGTGCTCGACCACACCGGCGATGCGCTGCCGGTGCTCGGCCGGTGTTCCGAACAGTGCCCGGTCAAGCACGACCCGGCGCAGGTAGAGGTGCAGGTCGTGCTCGAAGGTCACACCGATGCCACCGTGCATCTGGACGCAGTCCTGCAGCAGCTCGGACCCGTAGTCGCCGATGAACGCCTTGGCGATGCTGACCAGCTCGGCCGCGTCGGGCGACTGGGCGTCCACCGCGGCGGCCGCCTTGTCACTGATGGCGTGCGCCGCCTCCAGCCACGACTTCATGTCCGCGAAGCGGTGCTTGAGCTCCTGGTAGGAGGCCAGCGGCCGACCGAACGAGTAGCGCTCGAAAGCCCACTGGACGGTCAGGTCGAACGCGGTCTGCATCGCGCCGACGCTCTCCGCGGTCAGGATCACCAGCGCGATCTGGAGCTGGCGCTCCACCTGCTCCGCGGCACCGCCCAGCTCACCGACGACGGCGCTGCGCGGCACCCGCACACCGTCGAACCGCACCGTCGAGAAGCGCCGGGTCAGGTCGACCGTCTTCAGCGGGGTGATCGTGATCCCGGGTGCGTCGGTCGGGACCAGCACCTGGGTGAGGCCCTCCTCGGAGCGCCCGGTGACCAGCAGGTACCCGGCCTGGGCGGCCGACTCGACCGGCCGCTTCACCCCGTCGAGGACAATCTCGTCGCCGTCGACCCGGCAGGTCAGCGTGACCGTGCCCAGCCGGTCGTTCGGCGCCGGCTCCGTGTGCGCCCACGACGCGATGGTCTCCCCGGCCAGCAGCCCCTCCAGGACCGCCAGGTGCGCCTCACCGCCGGCCGCGCTCAGCGCCGCGGCGACGACGTTCGCCGATGCCAGCGGGCCCGGGGCCGACCGCACGCCGAACTCGTAGGCGGCGATCGTCAGGTCGACCAGGGGCGACCCGCTGATCGACCCACCGCCGTGTTCCTCCGACACCAGCAGGGACGTCCAGCCGAGCTCCGCCCCGGCCTGCCAGTAGCCCGCGTCGAAGCCGGCGGGGTCGTCACGAAGCGCCCTGATCCGGTCGACCGGGACGCGGTCGGTCAGATACCGGGCCGTCGCCTCCCGCAGGACTTCCTGATCAGCGTCCAACTCCAGCAGCACAGTCTGATACCTCCAACTTGCTCGAGCCCTCACGCGACATCCAGGTCCGCAGGAGGTGACAAAAACTTATAGGCGTATTTGACCGGCGTTCAACCCTTGCCGCGACATCGGACGTCCGGACCCGGAGCGGACCCCCCAGCAGCAGCGATACTGGCCTGCGCCGGGTGCCGCCAGCAGCCGACCAGCCCCGCAACTGGGACGCCGGTCAGCTCACCCGTCAGCCGTTCCGGCGGCAGCCTCGGCGGCGCTTCCGGCGACCGTCCCGGTGGCGCTTCCGGTGGCGCTTCCGGCGCTTCCGGCGGCGGTCCCGGTGGCGGCCTCGTCGTCCGCGCCGATCTCGAAGTCGTACTCCAGTGGGACGATCGACCGGTACGGCAGAAAGGCGAGCTCCTCGTACGCCCCGCGGTGGGCCGGGTACCGGCCGACGGCCCGCCAGTACACCCTGGCCCGGTCGATCCGCTCCATCACGGCCGCGGGATCGTCCTCGCACAGCAGCAGGTGCAACACCAGGTCGGAGGCGTCGGAGGCGCCCCGTTCCTGTGCCGACGGCCCCTGGCCCGGATCGACCCCCGGCGCGGCCCCCGAATCAGCCTCCGGACGAGCCGCGTCGTCGGCCCAGCCCAGCCGGACCGCGGCGAGCACGCCGGGCACCGCGGCCAGGTCGGGCAGGTGCACCCGCTCCCACCAGTCCACCGCCTCGCCCAGCCGGTCGGCCGACGGCGCCCGCCCCAGCGCCACGATCACCCCGCGGTGGGCCAGGTACGGCACGGCCACCGGACGGACCAGGCAGCCGGGGCGGGTCCACGCCGAGGTGACCCGCCACCGCGAGTTGTGCCGCGCCCGGCCGGGCCGCCAGAACCGGCCGGAACGCAGGATCGTCCGGTCCAGCGCGAGCCAGCCCTCGCGGGCCTGCTCCCCGCACATGTCGAGCGGCCCGCCGAACCAGTAGGTGGTCAGGTACGGCGGATGCCCGCCGAGCAGGTCCGAGCGGACGATCCCCGGCGCGGCGCGCAGGTCGCGAGCAGCCACGTAGCGGCGGCCGGCCAGCACGTCCGGTTTGGCGAGGTGCTCGGGCATGTGATCGAGGTCGTACCAGCGGTTGTACTCCGCGGTGAACTCCGCCGGGATCTCCAGCAGCGCGAGCATCATTCCGGTGATCTCCACACCAGCCCCTTCCAGTCGCCCGTTTCACCCTGGCACCCGGCGACCGCACGGGCCCGGGACGCCACCGGTCGCCGGTGTTTGGATCTGTTGACCCTCGGTGTGCTGGTGTGGGTCAATGCGGCATCGGCACCGAATTCCGGGGGCCGTCGATCACGGTTTGCATCCGTCCGCCTGCTTCCGGCGAAGGAGACCGATGCGTCCCGAGCATGTTGGGTACGACGTCGTCGACGATCACATCGGTGTCATCACGTTCCGCCGACCCCGCGCCGTCGAGGAGCACGGCGCCCGCGGCGCCCACCACGCGCAGCTCCTGCGCGAGCTGGACGACGCCTGGCAGACCGCCGCGGCGGACAGTCGGGCTCGGGTCATCGTGCTGAGATCAACCGGCCCGAACTTCTTCGCCGGGCCGGGCGGCTCCGGCGACCGCGCGGGAGCCGGTGCCCGCGCCGGAACCGGTGCCGGTGTTCGCGGCAGCGACAGCGCGGTGGGCGCCGCGGCCGGCGCGTGCGGTGGCGACCACGACTGGGAGGTCCGCCAGCAGCTCCACTACGCCCAGGTCTGGCGCGACATCCCGAAGCCCGCGGTCGCGGCGGTCCAGGGCCGGTGCATGGCCGGCGGGGTGTTGCTCTGCTCCCCCTGCGACCTGGTCGTCGCCGCCGACGACGCCGAGTTCGCCCGCCCCGTGACCGGCACGGGCGGCGGCACGGCCACGGCAGGCCGCACGGCCACGGCAGACTGCGCGGTCACGGCGGACGGCGCGGCACAGGCAGGTGACCCGGTCACGGCAGGCGGCCCGGCTTCGGTGGGGGGCCCGGCTTCGGTGGGGGGCCCGGCCGAGGCAGGCAGCTCGGCTTCGGCATGCGCCATCCTGACCGCCGCGCAGGCTCAGGACCTCGGCCTCGTCACCACGGTCGTGCCGCTCGCCGCACTGCATCGCACAGCCCTCGCGCTGGCCCGCGACCTGGGCGCGAGCCGGTGACCACCGAGGCCGTAGCCACCCGGCGAACGCCGCTGGACGCCTGAGCGTGATGGCCAGGGAGGCTCGCACCGCAACGCAAAACCGGTAGTTCACACCAAAAGGCCCGCAGACTTGCCTGGCGACCCGCAAGAAAGAAGGTTCTTGGTCGTCGGAACAACCGAAATCCTTCACTGCTGCGACTCGCCGAACCTCCGCTGGCCTCAGGCGGCGCGGGCCCGCCGGTCGTCCAGGACCACCACCAGCGCGACGAGCGCCCACACCGGCACTGCCGCCAGGACCGCGAACCAGGGCAGTGGCAGGCCCGCCGCGGCCGCGGCCGCGATGGCGGCCAGTGCGCCGCAGGCGATGATGACGACGCCGAGGCCGGTGATCGGGAACGCGTGCAACGGGGCGTGCAACACCCACACCAGCAGCAGGAACACGATGACCGGCAGCGCGATCGCGAATCCGACGACGCCGTCGGACACCTTGATGTGGTGGACGAGCGTCTCCGCCGCCACCTCCAGACCGGCACCCAGCGCGGCCAGCGCGGCGAAGACACCGTAGTGGCCGTAACCCCAGCCGAACGCCCGCTCCGGGTGGCGGGCCAGCCCGTGCCCGGCGGGGGCCGCGAAGTACAGCCACCAGCATCCGAAGAGCAGCAGCAGACCGCCGGCACCGAGCAGGACGGTGTCGGTGGTCGCGCCCGCCTCGACGGCCGGCGCGAGCGCCCGGGACGCGGCCAGCACGCTCTCCCCGAGCACGATGATGACGAACAACCCGTAACGCTCGGCGATGTGATGGGGATGCCAGGACGTCCGGGCGGCGCGCTCGGCCCACGGCGGGACGGCCAGCTCCAGCGGCACGAGTACGAAGAACGCGATCAGCCCGGCGGTGTCCGGCAGCGCGAGCCGGGCGAGCCAGCCGGCCTGGATCACGGCGGTGCCCAGCGCGTAGCGGTACGCGGTCGCCCGGCTGGCCCGATCGCCCCGACCGGCACGCACCCACTGCGTGACCATCGCGACCCTCATGATCACGTAGCCGACCGTGACGGCGGTGTAGTCGGTGTCGTCGAAGGCGGCCGGCACACCCGCCGCGAGCACCAGCACCCCGGCCATCTGCAGCAGGGTCAGCAGCCGGTACGGGACGTCGTCGCTGTCATAGGCGGAGGCGAACCAGGTGAAGTTCATCCAGGCCCACCAGATGGCGAAGAAGACCATCACGAAACCGACGACACCGTGGCCCAGGTGGTCGTCGGCCACGGCATGCCCGAGCTCCGCCGCCGCGGCGGCGATGGCCACCACGAAGGTCAGGTCGAACAGCAGCTCCAGCGGGGTGGAGGCCCGGTGCGGCTCCTCGGCGGAACGCGCACCCATCGGCAGCCGCCACCGGCGCCCGGCGGCCGGGCTCGCCGGTTCACTCGCCGGTTCAACGGTCTCCGGCATACACGCCCCCTTCGTGGTCGGTCGCTGTGGCATCGTCGCCTACCGGCAGCGAGACGCCGAAGGCGGCGCCGCCCTCCGGGGCGTGGCCGGCGAAGGGGGTGCCGCCGAGCCGGCGGGTCAGGCCTGCGACCAGCGCGAGACCCACCCCGGTCGAGACCGGCCGCCGGCCGCGGTAGCGCTCGAACAGCGCCGAACGCTCGAAGGCGACGGCGAGGTCGTCGTCGGTGAGGCCGGGACCACCGTCACGGACCTCGATCACGGCGGTGACCGGGGCGGCGACCGGGTCCGCGCGCAGCGCGATCACCACCGGCTGGCCGGCCGGCACCACCCGCAGGGCGTTCTCGGCCAGGCCGTCCACGATCTGGCGGAACCGCATCGGATCGGTGCGGGCGGTCACCGGTGCGCCGGGCAGCTCGACCCCGAGACGGACACCGGCAGCCTCGCAGCGGGGGCGCCAGACCGCGGCCGCCTCGGACACCAGTGCCCGCAGGTCGACCTCGGCGAGATCGACGCGGAAGTCGTCGGCGCCGAGGCGGGCCAGGTCGAGCAGGTCGCTGACCAGCCGGTCCAGGCGCTGGGCCTCGCCGAGAATGATGCGCCCGGTGCTGGTGACGTCGGCCGGTTCGGTCACGCCGTCCGCGAGGGCCTCGGCGAAGCCCCGCACCGCGGTCAGCGGTGTGCGCAGCTCATGCGAGACGGACAGCAGGAACCTGCGCTGGCGGTCCTCGCTCTCGGCGAGCGCGGCGGCGAGACCGTCGAGCGCCGCGCCGACGTCCGCGACCTCCGCCGGCCCGCAGCGGGTGGTCGCCGGCTCCGCGACCACCCGCTCCGAACGGCCCACTCGCCCCAGACCTCCCAGCCACCCGGGACTTCCCAACCACCCGGGACGGCCCGCCCGCCTCGGACCTCCCGCCCGCTCCGGGGCCACCTGCGCCGGGGCCGCATGCTCCGAGGCCAGGTACTCCGAGGCCAGGTACTCCGGGCGCACGGCGGCCCGCGGGTCACGGTCTCGGCGCCCGGCGGCGAGCTGGTCGGCGACCTCGGCGAGGCGCCGCAGCGGCCGGGCGAGCCGGCGGGCGAGCAGCAGCCCGACGGCCGTCGCCGCGGCGAGCCCGCCGGCCAGCGCGATCCCGAACCGCCGCAGCATCGCGCCGGCCAGCTCACCGTTCTCGGCCGCGGGCTGCACCAGCGCGATGGCCCCGCCGCCGTCGAGCGGCCTGGCCGCCACGATCACCCGCCGGCCACCGACCGTGCGCGCCGCGCCGACGTCCTGTCCGGCGCCGATCCTGGTGAGGACGTCCGTGGGCAGTGCGAGGCCGCGGCCGGCCCCGGGGCCCTGGCGGGTGATCGGGCGGCCGTCGGCTGTGACCCGCACGAAGGTCACCCGCTGGGCCGCGATCGTCCGGGCCACCCCGGCTCGCAGGTCCGCCGTGGCGTTCGGCCGGGCGAACAGGGTCGCGACGACGTCCGCCTGCCGGCCGAGCGCGCGGCGGGCCTCGTCGTCCGCGGCGCCCCCGACCAGACCGGCGAAGATCGTTCCGGTGAGCGCCACCGCCAGCACCGCGACGGCGGTGGTCGCCAACGCGATGCGCGCGGCGAGGCCCACGGGCCGCCGGCCGTCACGCATCGGCGGTGTAGCCGACGCCGCGGACGGTGCGCAGGGGGCTCGCCGGGCCGAGTTTCGCGCGCAGCTGCGCCACATGGACGTCGACGGTCCGGCTGCCGGCCGCCGCCTGGTAGCCCCAGACCTCCGCCAGCAGGCGGTCCCGGGTGTGCACCAGGCCGGGCCGGCGCATCAGCACCGCCAACAGGTCGAACTCGGTGGCGGTCAGGGTCACCTCCCGGTCGCCGGCCATCACCCGGCGGCGGTCCACATCCAGCCGGACCTCACCGGCGCGCAGCAGGCGGCCCGGTTCGGAGCCGAAGCCCGAGTCCGAGTCCGGGCGGCTTGGGCTTGGGCTCCGGTCGGGAGCCGGGTCCGGGCTTGCGCTCGACCTCGGGTGGTCCGTGACCGCGCCGGGCGACGACGAACCCCACGCTGGCGTATCCCGCGCCGGCGCTGCCCTGGCCGCCGCCGCGGGCCCGGACGTGCGCCGCAGGACGGCCCGCAGTCGGGCGACGAGCTCCCGCGGGGAGAACGGCTTGGTCAGGTAGTCATCGGCACCGAGCTCAAGTCCGACGACGAGGTCCACCTCCTCGTCCCGGGCGGTCACCATCAGCACCGGAACCCAGTCACCGTCGGCACGCAGGGCGCGCAGCAGCTCGCGGCCGTCCAGGCCGGGCAGGCGGACGTCCAGGATCACCGCGGCGGGCGCGAGGGCGCGCGCGGCGGCGAGGCCGGTCGGGCCGTCGGTGCGGATCTGGACCTCGAAACCCTCCCGGGCAAGGTACATGCGGATGAGCGCGGCGATGTGCGCCTCGTCCTCGATCACGAGGATCAGGTCGGCGCGGTCGGCGCTGTCCGCGGGCACGCGGGTATCCACCGGTCTGAGTGTGCTTGCCGTGGTCGGCCGCGCCGGCACCGGCTGCGCTCGCCTCCCTGTATCGACCTCGCGGTCCGTGCCCAACCGCCGCACGGCGACCCACCGGGGATCCCGCGCCCCCGCACAGCGCGCGCAATTCACCCCACTAGCCGCAAACAGGACAAATGGTCGCTTGACAACCCGCAAGAAGGAAGGACTTTGGTCGTTGCAGCAGCCAAAATCCTTCGTTCTTTGCTCGGTGGACGCGGCGGCCCGAGGCTCGGGATTCCGTGACCGGACCGGATGCACCCGCACGACAGGCCGGTCAGAGGAACGCCAGGCGGGGAAGGCGTGCGTCCGAGCCGAGGACGACGTCCGCCTCGGTGCCGAGCACGCCTTCCAGCAGGGTCGCGTACACCGAGCGGAAGTCGGTGGTCACCCGCAGGTCGCCGTCGTCGAGCGCGGTGAGGCTGGGCTGCTCGCCGAAGCAGCCGCCACGCACCGGGTGGCCCAGGATCAGCACGGGGCCCGCCGTTCCATGATCGGTTCCTCCGCTGGCATTGGGCACGACCCGCCGGCCGAACTCCGAGTAGACCATCGTCGTCACCGCGCCGGCCCGCGGGTCGGCGGCCAGGGCCCGGTCGAAGCGGGTCAGCGCGGCGTCGAGCTCGCCGAGCAGGCGGGCGTGGGTGCCGCTCTCGGCGGCGTGGGTGTCGAAGCCGCCGAGGCTCACCGAGTAGACCCGGGTCGGGACCCCCGCGGCGATCGCCCGGGCCACCAGGTCGAGCTGCACACCCAGCTCACCGCCATCACCGCCGTCATCCCCGGCTGCGCCGGCACCACCGGCACCACCGGAAGCGGCGTCGTCCCCGCCGGGCGCCGCGCCCTCGAGCTGGCCGGAGGTCCCCGCGGCGCGCTCGGGGGCGTCGGCCAGCACCGGCCCGAGCGCTCCGGCGACCGTGAACATGTCGGCCCCGGACCGCGCCACCCGGGCCCGCAGCGGGCTGTCGGCCGGGTCGGGGCGATACAGCGTCCGCAGCAGCTCCCCCGCCCGGCCGTCCGGCGCGGCGAACTGGCCGGTGGGGACGGCCGCGCCGACCGCGTGCTCCCCGACGAGCAGTGGCGGGAGCGTCGGCCCGATCGCCAGCGCGAGCAGCGGATCACCGCCGGACGACCCGGCCCGCGTCGCCGTGGCGTCCAGCCACCGCCCGATCCAGCCGGAGGTGGACGCCGTGCGTGGCGACGCCGACTGCCAGATGGCCATCGACCGGAAGTGGCTGTGGTCCGGATCGGGGTAGCCGACTCCGGACACGACCGCAAGCCGGCCCGCGTTCCACAACCCGGCGAGGCCGGACAGCGCCGGGGCGAGCGCGAGGCCGTCGGCGAGCGGGTGGACGTCCTGGGCCGCCGCGGCGAGGTCGCCGCGGGCGGTGCGGTACGCCGGGTCCTCGATGGGCACGACGGTGTCGAGCCCGTCGTTGCCGCCGTAGAGGGTGACGATCACGAGAATCCCGGTGCCGGCCGCGAGCGGTCGCCGGGTCGCCGCGTCGTGCAGGACATCCCAGCTGACGGCCCCGGCCCCGGCGGCGACGGCCGCCGCCCCGGTCACGCCGGAGGCGAGGAGGAAACGGCGGCGGCTCAGCGGCATGGCGGTCCTTCCGGTTCGGGACGGGGTCGCGGTTCGGCAAGGCCGCGGTTCGGAGCCGGGCCGCGGTTCGGAGCCGGGCCGCGGTTCGGAGCCGGGCCGGGGTTCGGAGCCGGAGCCGGGGCTGCGGAGCCGGAGCCGGGGCCGGGTTTCGGGGCTGGGATCGGGATCGGTCAGGTGACGACGTACTCGGGCGCGAGCAGGGCGAGGGTGACCAGCTGCCGCGGGTCGTCCCGGGCCGCCGACAGCGCGTCGCGGGTGCGGGTGCTCCACGCCGGCACCGAGAGCAGCCGGGCCGCGGCGTCGACCCGTTCACCGGGCGGGACGTCCGCCACCGCCGACAGGTCGGCCAGGCCGGTGACGGCGGTGGCGAACCGGGACCTGGTCAGGCTCGCCGCTGTCGTCAGCCAGGCGCCGCCGGCCGGCCAGCCACCGACGCTCGGCGGGATGAACGGGACCTGCCCGAGGCCGCGCAGCACCGCGATCAGGCGGCTCGGCGCCGCCGCCCCCGCCGCACCCGTCGCCGCCCCCGGCTCCGGCACCGTGAGCCGCAGCGCGCGGAGCACACCGACGACGTACTCCACCGGCTGGACGACCAGCTGCCCGGCGGTGGCGCGCAGGCCCGGCGCGAGCAGCAGCGCGCGCAGGGCCGCGCCGGTGTCGAGACCGGGACCATAGGCGGCCAGCAGCCCGGCGATGGCCGGATCGCCCGGTGCCACCGGTGCCGCGTACCGGCTCCACAGCCGGGAGCACACCCAGCGTGGGGACGCCGGCGTGTGCGTCACCAGGTCGATGACGTCCTCGCCGCCGAGGTTCCCGGTCTGCCCGAGCACGGTCTTGGTGCCGGAGTCATGCTGGCGGGCCAGCACGGTGAACCGCCCGGACCGGTCGGCCCGCCAGCCGGTGAACGCCCGCGCGGCCTCGCGGACGTCGGTCTCGCCATACGCGCCGATACCGAGGGTGAACAGCTCCATCAGCTCGCGGGCGAAGTTCTCGTTCGCGTTGGCCTTGACGTTGCGGCCGGCGTCCAGCCAGAGCAGCATCGCCGGATCCTGGGCGACCGCGAGCGTCAGCTCGTCGAACCGGCCGCGGCCGGCGCGGCGGAGGATCTCGTTCTGCGCCAGCATCAGGGCCGGTGACCGCACCTTCTGGATGGAGGTGGCGAAGTGGCCGTGCCAGAAGAGAGTCAGCTTCTCGGTGACCGGGTCGGCGGTCGCCACCATGCGGCGCAGCCACCAGCCGATCAGCGCCTCGGTGCGCTCCCGCAGGCCTTTCGCGTAGGCGGCACGGGCCGCCTTGTCGGCCAGGTCCGGGGGTCGGTGGTCGGCCTCCCGGTCGAGGTCGGGGGGTGCCACCGCGGCGGGATCCGGGCGGTCGCGTGCTCGTAGCAGGGCGTCGACGGTCGCCTCGAAGCCGGCCTTCTCGGCGGCGTCGAGCTCGTCCGGGCGGGCGCCGAAACCGGCCCGGCGGAACAGCAGCGCGAGGGCCGCCCGGCCCTCGGCCGGTGCGGGCGGGCTGGCGGCCCGGCCCGGTGTGGCGGCGGTTGGGCCGGATGTGGTGGCGAGAGCCATGGCACCGAGGATGGCGGCGCGACATCAGGAACCGGCGAGGGTCCTGTTCGGGTTCGGTAAGGATCCGAATCGGCCCATGCCGGGCGCGAGTCGCCCGCGTGAGGCGTTTCGCGACCGGGTCGGCTGCCGTCCGGGACGCTTCCGGACGTGGCGATCTCACCGTCTCCGGATCGGCGTCCCATCACCGGCGCCGGTTCCGGCACAGTCGACGAATGCGACGCCTTCGGGGCTCCCGCGTCGGCGACGGGTTTCCCCGAACGGCCCATACTGTCACACTCCGCCACCGATTAGCATACGGAATGCGATGTTCGTCTTTGGCGAATCAGATGCGCAGCGGCGCCCGGCGCGGGATTGTCTGTCATGGCGGATCCGCCGGGTCCCGCCGCCGTCCCGCTCAGCCTCGTCCAGTGGAAGGTCGACCGATGCACTTCGAACTCACGTCGGATCAGGAGCAGCTCAGGGCCGGGGCGCGCGAGCTCGCCCGCAGCTTCGGGGACGACTACTGGGCGGACAAGGACCAGAAGTGCGAGTTCCCGTGGGAGTTCTACAACGCGTTCGCCGAGGGCGGCTGGCTCGGCATCGCCATCCCGACGGAGTTCGGCGGCGGCGGGCTGGGCATCACCGAGGCGGCGCTGCTGCTGGAGGAGATCGCGGCGTCGGGCGCCGGCATGAACGGGTGCAGCACGATGCACCTGACGATCTTCGGACTGAACACCATCGTCAAGCACGGCAGCGCCGACCTGCAGAAGGAGATCCTGCCGAAGGCGGCGGACGGCTCCCTGCACGTCTGCTTCGGGGTCACCGAACCGAACGCCGGTACCGACACCACCCGGATCTCCACGTTCGCCCAGCGGGTCGACGGCGGCTACGTGATCAACGGCCGGAAGGTCTGGATCACCAAGGCCGGCGACTCGCAGAAGATGATCCTCATCACACGGTCGACGAAGCGTGAGGAGGTCACCCGCCCCACCGACGGCATGACCCTGTTCCTCATCGACATCGACCGGGACAAGATCGACCTGCGGGCCATCCCGAAGATGGGCCGCAACGCCGTCTCCTCCTACGAGGTGTTCATCGACAACCTCTTCGTACCGGACAGCGCCCGTATCGGCGACGAGGGCAAGGGCTTCAGGTACCTGCTGGACGGGCTCAACCCGGAGCGCATCCTGCTCGCCCACGAGGCGCTGGGAATCGGGCGCGCGGCCATCGAGAAGGCGACCCGGTACGCCAAGGAGCGGGTCGTGTTCGAGCGGCCGATCGGCCAGAACCAGGGCGTCGCCTTCCCGCTCGCCGAGGCCCAGATCCGCCTCGACGCCGCCGAGCTGATGGCACGCCAGGCCGCGTGGCGCTACGACCAGGGCCTGCCCTGCGGGCCGCAGGCGAACATGGCGAAGTGGCTGTGCGCCGAGGCCGGGTTCCAGGCCGCCGACCAGGCCGTCCAGACCCACGGTGGGATGGGCTACGCCCGGGAGTACCACGTGGAGCGCTACTTCCGGGAGTCCCGCGTCATGCGGATCGCGCCGGTCAGCCAGGAGATGGTGCTCAACTACGTCTCCCAGCACGTGCTCGGCCTGCCCAAGTCGTACTGAGCCCCAGGCCCCGGATGGCCGGCGGGTCCCCTCCCGCCGGCCCCGGGAGCGCCGGGCTCAGGCCCGGGTGGAGGAGACGAACTCCAGCAGGTCGGTGCTCAGGCGTTCCCGATGGGTGGCGGGCAGGCCGTGCGGACCGCCCTCGTACACCTTGAGCGTCGCATCCTTGATCAGCTCCGCCGAGCGCTTCCCGCCGACCTCGAAGGGAACCACCTGGTCGTCGTCGCCGTGGATGACGAGGGTCGGCACGTCGAACGCGGCCAGGTCCGGCCGGAAGTCCGTCGCCGAGAAGGCGGCCACGCACTCGTAGGAGCTGCGCAGGCTGGACAGCATGCCCTGGGCCCAGAAGGAGTCGCGGGCCCCCTGCGAGACGTTGCTGCCGGGCCGGTTCGCGCCGAAGAACGGGCCGTCGGCGAACTCACGGTAGGCCTGGGCGCGGTCGTTGACCAGGCTGGTGCGGATCCCGTCGAAGACCTCGATCGGCAGGCCCTCGGGGTTGTCGTCCGTCCGCAGCATGAACGGAGGCACCGCGGAGACCAGGGCGACCTGCGCCACCCGGAACGTGCCGTGCCGGCCGATGTAACGGGTGACCTCTCCCCCGCCCATCGAGAACCCGACCAGTGTCACGTCGTGCAGATCGAGGTGGTCGATCAGGGTCGAGAGGTCGTCGGCGAAGGTGTCCATGTCGTTGCCGTCCCACGGCTGCGACGAACGGCCGTGCCCGCGACGGTCATGCGCGACGACGCGGTAGCCGTGGGCCGCGAGCGCGGCCGCCTGGGACTCCCAGCTGTCCGCGTTCAGCGGCCAGCCGTGGCTGAGCACCACGGGACGCCCCGTGCCCCAGTCCTTGTAGTAGATCTCGGTTCCGTCCTGCGTCGTCACGGCCGCCACGATCGTCCCCTTCTCCGCGTGGGTGGGTGGGGGTTACCTCCCCCTCCCTCACGCTAGGCCCGCCCACGGGAGAACGCGCACCGATCAGGCACCGACCGGCACCGCTCGGGCGGGGCTCGGCGGGGCTCGGCGGGGCTCGGCGGGGCTCGGCGGGGCTCGGCGGGGCTCGGCGGGGCCGGCCGGCGGCTGCGCGAGCAGCCACCGGCCGGCTCAGGCGGCTGTCAGGCCGCGGCGGGGCGGCGGCGCCACGGCCGGAGCAGGCCGCCGGGATCGCGGGCGACCACGCCCGTCACCGCTCCCGAGACGGCACCGCTGACGGTGCCGGTCATCATCGCCGTCACCGCGGCCGCGGCGGTGGGCAGGCGCTGGGCCGGCACGCTGACCCGGGCCCGCGGGGCGCAGTCACGCAGCGCGGCGAGCTCGTCCAGCCACAGCTGCGCGAACCGGTCGTGGTTCGGCACGCTGTCGCTGGCGACGACCATGACGCCGACCCGGTCGTCGACACCGAACATCGCCACGGCCAGATGCTGGCGCCCGACCAGCAGCGGGCCCATGCCGATCAGGCCGGTCATCCGCCGGCCGGCGACGGACAGCGGGCCGCGGATGGTCCGCGCGTTGGTCGCGACCAGCGCCATCTTGCTGATCTGGGTCGGGTAGCTGCCGACACTTGCGAGCATGCGCTTGCTGGCGTACCGCGCCATGGCCGGGAAGTGGGCCCGCTCGACCAGGCCGAGGCCGCCCTTCTTCATCCGCGCGGTCGCCTCGGCGGTCCGGGCGAGACGCCGGGCCGGGTCGGGCTCGCCGCAGTACAGCGGAACCCGCACCCCGGTGTTGTAGTTCGACAGGACGTCCTGCTCGGCCAGCGTGCGGATGCTCACCGGCATGAGCGCGTGGACGGGGCGTGACCCGCTCTCCCAGTCGGCCGGTGACCAGGCGCGCAGCGCGCCGGCGACCGCGGCGAGGTACACGTCGTTCACGGTCACCCCGTGCTGGCGGGCGATCGACCGCAGGGTGCTCAGCTCGGTGGTGACCCAGCTGTGCCGCGCGGGGCCGGACGGCGGGCCGCCCCAGCCGGCGAGGCGGCGGGTCGGCAGCAGGCAGCCGATGCCGCGGCTGACGAACTTCGCGTACTCGACCGGGCGGGGGCGGCGGATCGTCTCCGGCAGGCCCAGGTCGATCCGGTCGCTCTCCCCGAAGAGCAGGTACATGACGCGGTAGAGCGCCATCCCGTCCTGCTGGATGTGGCTGGAGCGGTAGACCATCGCCGTCCGGGTCGCCGCCGGGTCCGGGTCGCGAAGCAGGTAGAGCTTCCACGGCGGCCGGGTCATGTCGACGGGCCGGCTGACGATGCTGTCGACGGCCGCCTGCAGCCGGGCGTCACCGAAGCCCGGGTCCCCGTCGGTGCATGCGTCGGCGGCGGCGCCTTCCCCTGCGCCGGCACCGGCGTCGGCACCCGCGTCGGCACCGGCACCCGCGTCGGCGGGCGGCAGGTCGACGACGACGATGTGGTGGTCGAGGTCCACCCCGGGGTCGGAGACCCAGCGGGTCTCCTTCGCCGAGGATCCCCGCTCGGGCGACCAGATCGTCACGGTCTCCAGCCGGTCGGTCAGCATTCGCGCCCGCGGGTCGCGCAGCCGTTCGGCGATGTGCGCCCGCAGCTCGTCGATGCCCACCTGGGGACCGTCGAAGAACAGCAGGGCGCCGATGTCCTGGTGCTCCCCCGGATTGCGGTCGACGAACGCGAGATACGCCCGGTCGCCGGGGGTCAGCGGGCGCACGTGCGCCGGCGTGTAGTCGGTCTTCCTGAGCGCGCCGAGCAGAGCCATCAGACGCTCCCCCAGCCCGTCCGCGGGCGGTGGGTACAGGTCTGGACCGTCCGGCCCTCAGCCCTGACAAATGAGCGCAACTGTGCGCAAAACGTACCTATACCCATGAACCAATTACAACTGGTCACTAACGCGGTGAGCGTGGCTGTGTCGGACGTCTCCACGCCAGCGTTGTGACACGCACGGCAAGAGGGTTGTCGCAAGTAGCGATGAAGAAGGGTGAGCTGCGGATACGCCGCGTTCCCTCATGACAACGGTACAACCGGCCCGCGGGCACCTAGGTGGCTCGGCACCGGCGCGGCGGCGGCGAGCGGCTCAGTTCCAGTGCGCCGCGGGGCTCATTCCCAGTGCACCGCGAGGCCGTCCCGACGCCCGAACCGCTCCAGGTGCGAGCCCACGACGTCCTTCACCACGTCGAGCTCCTCGGGTCGCCCTTCGGCGGAGCCAGGCGTTCCGGGCGGGTCCGGGCCTGGGCCCCGTCACCCCGACCACCTGCCCGGATATCCGCCGGTAAAAGACCCGGCCCGACCTGGGACGGGAAGGCGACAACACCGGAGGGCACCTTCGGCAGGCACTCCCGAGACGCTGGTCACAGCCCTCCAGAAGGCGCCGCAGAGCGTGTTCATCCAGGATTCCCTCCGGCGGGGGCCCCGATTCCCGGCCGCGCCGGACGAGCCGGCGGCCACGGCGCCTGCATCGCACCGTCCTAGGCCTTTCTCCCCGCGAACGGGCCGCCCAACCACGAGCCGCCAGAGCCCTGACCAGGCATAACCCATGCCCGCGCCGGGTTCGGGACGAACCCGGCGCGGCAACGGAAATCGGTTTCAGCCGCAGCGGCGACCTTCTTTTCCGGCAGCTTCCCGAGTTCCCCGGGCTTTCTTCCGACGGCCGGCCACACCATTCTCCGGCGATTTCCGGCACGGCTCCGCCCAGGCCCCAGGGTGATTCTGAACACGATCCGCCCCCGCACCCGAGGCGGAAAATCGGTTGGCAGCGACCGACCACCGCCGCAGTTCTGGTCCGCCACCACAACCGCCTCCGCCACCAACCGCCGAAGGTGGACCTTGACGATCCTCGACGCCAACACCACCCCCGGGCTCGCCGGGCAGCCGAGCTCCCACGGCCCGCGGCGCGACGCCGCGCCGCTGCTGCCCGAGCGTGAGCCGGTCCGCGTGCTCGGAACGGAGGCGGCCGGCACGGTCGACCCCGACCTGCTGCGCGATCTGCACCGCCGCCTGGTGCTGGGGCGCCGTTTCAACCAGCAGGCCACCACGCTCGCCCGGCAGGGCAGCCTTGCGGTGTACCCGTCGTCCACCGGGCAGGAGGCGTGCCAGATCGCCGCCGCGATGGTGCTGCGCGAGACGGACTGGCTGTTCCCCACCTACCGCGACACCCTCGCGGTGATGGCCCGGGGCGTGGCGCCGATGGACGTCCTGGCGCTGATGAGAGGTCACACGCACTGCGGCTACGACCCGCGCCGGTACCGGACGGCCCCGCTGTCGACCCCGCTGGCGACCCAGGCCTGCCACGCGGTCGGGCTCGCGCACGCGGCCCGGCTGCGGGCCGCCGGCGATCCGGGCGGTGGTCACGACGTGGTGGCGCTCGCACTGATCGGCGACGGCGGGACCAGCGAAGGCGACTTCCACGAGGCGCTGACCTTCGCCGGGGTGCTCAACGCGCCCGTGGTCTTCCTCGTGCAGAACAACGGCTACGCGATCTCGGTGCCGCTGGCCCGGCAGAGCGCGGCGCCGACGCTGGCGCACAAGGCGGTCGGCTACGGCATCACCGGCCGTCTGGTCGACGGCAACGACGCGCCCGCCGTGCATGCCGTGCTCGGCGCCGCCGTCGAGCACGCGCGGTCGGGCCGGGGCCCGGTCCTCGTCGAGGCCGTCACCTACCGCCTGGACGCGCACACCAGCGCGGACGACGCGACCCGCTACCGGACGTCCGAGGAGGTCGAGGCCTGGCGCGCCCGCGACCCGCTCACGCTGCTGGAACGGCACCTGCGCGGCGCCGGCCTGCTCGACGACGCGGGCCTGGCCGCCGTGACCGCCGCCGCCGAGGAGCTGGCCGCCTCGATGCGGGCCGCGGTGGCGCGGACGGAGGAGCCCGACCCGCGCTCCCTGTTCGCCCATGTCTACGCCGAGCCGACCAGCCAGCTCCGGGAGCAGGCCGCGGCCCTGGCCACCCGGCTCGCGGACGAGGCCGCGACCCCCACGACCCCCGCGATCCCCGCGACGCACACCGAGGCCCGGGCATGAGCGGCGCCGGCGGAACGACCATGGTGCAGGCCCTCAACACCGCGCTGCGCGACGCGCTGCGCGAGGACCCCGACGTGCACCTGCTGGGTGAGGACGTCGGCGCCCTCGGCGGCGTCTTCCGGGTCACCGACGGGCTCGCCGCCGAGTTCGGGACCCAGCGCTGCCTGGACACCCCGCTGGCCGAGGCGGGCATCCTCGGCACCGCCGTGGGCATGGCCATGTACGGCCTGCGCCCGGTCGTGGAGATGCAGTTCGACGCCTTCGCGTACCCGGCGTTCGAGCAGCTCGCGTCGCATGTCGCCAAGATGCGCAACCGCACGGCGGGCCGGCTGCCGCTGCCCGTCACGATCCGGATCCCGTACGGGGGCGGCATCGGCGGGGTCGAGCACCACAGCGACTCCAGCGAGGCGTACTACGCCCACACCCCGGGCCTGCATGTCGTCACGCCCGCGACGGTCGCCGACGGCTACGGTCTGCTGCGCGCCGCGATCGCCTCCGACGACCCGGTGGTCTTCCTGGAGCCCAAGCGCCTGTACTGGTCCAGCGAGCGGTTCCCTCCGACCGCGGTGGCGCCGATCGGCCAGGCGGTGGTGCGCCGGCCCGGCACCGACGCGACCCTGCTGACCTACGGGCCGTCACTGCCGGTGTGCCTGCGGGCCGCCGAGGCCGCCAGCGCCGAGGGCCTGGAGCTCGCCGTCGTCGACCTGCGCTCGCTGGTGCCGTTCGACGACGAGACGGTCTGCGCGGCGGTGCGCGCCACCGGGCGTGCCGTGGTGGTGCACGAGTCGGTCGGGTTCGCCGGGATGGGTGCGGAGATCGCCGCCCGGGTGACCGAACGCTGCTTCCACCACCTGGCCGCCCCGGTGCTGCGGGTGACCGGGCTCGACATCCCGTACCCGGCGCCGCTGCTCGAACATCACTACCTGCCCGGCGTGGACCGGATCCTCGACGCCGTCGCCCGACTCCAATGGGAGCAGTGACCTCCGTGGCCGCGGTACGCACCTTCACCCTGCCCGATCTCGGGGAGGGACTGACCTCCGCCGAGATCGTCCGCTGGCTCGTCGCGGTCGGGGACGTGATCGTCATCGACCAACCGGTGGCCGAGGTCGAGACGGCGAAGGCCGTCGTCGAGGTCCCCTGCCCACACGGCGGTGTGATCACCTCCCTGGCCGGGCCGGCCGGGAGCCAGCTCCCGGTCGGCGCGCCCCTGGTCACCGTGGCCGTCAGCGAGGCCGTTGACGAGGCCGCCGCGGGCGAGACGCCGGCCGGCCCGCCGCAGCCTCCGGTCGGCCCGGCACAGCATCCGGTCGCCCCGGCGCAGGATTCGGTCGCCCCGGCGCAGGCTTCGGTCGCCCCGGCGCAGGCTTCGGTCGGCCTGGCTGCCGCGCCCGACGCCGGCGGTCCCGATTCCGGGGGCCCGGGCAGTGGCGGCCCGGGCAGTGGCGGCTCGGGCAGCGTGCTCGTCGGGTACGGCGTCCGGGACGAGCTCGGTGGCTTCGGCACCGCGGGCAGCACCGCGGCCGTGACCGGTGCGCCGCCGCCCCGGACGGGCGCCAAGGTCATCTCACCGCTGGTCCGCCGGCTCGCGCGCGACCACGCCATCGACCTGACCAGGCTCACCGGCAGCGGACCGGACGGCCTGATCCGCCGTGGGGATGTCGAAAGCGCCATCGCCGCCAGCCGGTCCGCGCAGCCGACGACATCCACGCATCCGGCGGCATCCGGCCAGCCGGCGACGTCCACCCAGCCGCCGGCCGGAGCCGGGGCCGGCACGGGCGCCGGGACGGGCGCCGGGACGGGCGCGATCACCGGGCCCGTCGGTTCCGCGGAACCGTCCGTCGTCGCCCTCAGCCCGCTGGCCCGGCACGCGGCGGAGACCTTCGTCCGCAGCCGGCGCGAGGTCGCCGAAGCCACCTGCTGGGTCGATGCGGACGCGACCGCCCTGCTGGCGGCCAAGAAGGAGCTGAACGAGGGCACCGGCGCCGGAGCCGGGGCCGCGGACGGTGCTGCACCGGCGGACGGCCCCATCGGCCTGCTCGCGATCATCGCGCGGATCTGCGTCGCCGCGCTGCTGCGCTTTCCCGACCTGAACTCCCAGGTCGTCACCGATCTGGACGGGCGGGCGACCGCGGTGCGCCGCCACGGTGCCGTCCATCTGGGCTTCGCCGCGCAGACGCCGCGCGGCCTGGTCGTCCCGGTGGTCCGTGACGCGCACGCCCGCAGCACCGCCGCACTCGCCGCCGAGATCACCCGGCTGACCGCGGCGGCCCGGGCCGGCCGGCTCACCCCCGCCGACCTCGCCGGCGGCACGTTCACGCTGAACAACTACGGCGTCTTCGGCGTCGACGGTGCCACGCCGATCATCCACCACCCCGAGACCTCGATGATCGGCATCGGCCGGATCATCCCCCGGCCGTGGGTGGTGGACGGGGCGCTGGCGGTCCGCAGCGTCACACAGCTGTCGTTCACCTTCGACCATCGGGTCTGCGACGGGGCGACAGCGGGATCGTTCCTGCGGTTCGTCGCGGACGCCGTCGAGGCGCCCGCCCGCCTGCTGAGGTTCCTTTGACGACCCGCCCGGTCCTGCCGGTGTTCGACGTTCCCCGGCAGGCAGGCGACAGCCGCCGCCGGCCCCGTCCGGGAAAGGATCTTTTGCCTGCTCACCCGCAGCGATGCACCTACCTCGGGCCGGAGGGGACCTTCACCGAGGCCGCGCTGGGCACGCTGCCCGAGGCCACCACCCACGAGCTGTTCCCGTCCGCGACGGTGGCCGCCGCACTGGACGCCGTACGCGACGGCGACGCCGCGGCGGCGCTCGTGCCGATCGAGAACTCGGTGGAGGGGCCGGTGACCGCGACCCTCGACGAGCTCGCCACCGGCCAGCCGCTCACGATCCGTCGGGAGGTCCTGCTACCGATCAGCTTCGCGCTGCTGGTACGTCCGGGCACCACCCTGGACGACGTCAAGAGCGTCACCGGTCATCCGGTCGCCCAGGCGCAGGTGCGGCGCTGGCTCGCCCGGCACCTCCCGCACGCCGTGTGGGAGTCGGCGGCGTCCAACGCCGAGGGAGCCCGGCTGGTCCGGGACGGCCGCTACGACTGCGCCTTCGCCGGCGAGTTCGCCGCGCGCCGCTACGGGCTGGAGGCCCTGGTCACCGACGTCAACGACGCCGCCACCGCGACGACCCGCTTCGTCCTGCTCGGGCCGCCGGGCCGGGCCGCGGCGCCGACCGGCCGGGACAAGACCTCGGTGGTCGTGTGGCCGGAGGCCGACGGCCCCGACGCGCTGCTGGAGGTGCTGCGGGAATGGGCCGTGCGCGGGGTCAACCTGCTGCGGGTCGAGTCCCGGCCGACTGGCGAGGGCCTCGGCCGGTACTGCTTCTCCATCGACGCCGAGGGCCACATCGGCGACCGGCCGGTCAGCGAGGCCCTGATGGGCCTGCACCGCATCAGCCGCAAAATCCGCTACCTGGGATCATACGAACGCGCGGACCGGGCGGACGCGACGATGCAGGCCCGCCGGGCCGAGCGGAGGTTCGCGCTGGCGGCGGACTGGCTCGCCCGGTGCCTGCACGGTCTCGGCGACAACACGGAGCCCTGACCTGGGAGACCGCGGCGGGGAACGGGGGTGGGTGGCGTGGTCGGTGGCGGCCCGATGTCCGGGGTGCGCGTGCTGGAGGTCGCCACCCATGTGTTCGGGCCGGTGGCGAGCGCGGTCCTGGCCGAATGGGGTGCCCAGGTCGTCAAGGTCGAGCATCCCGGGACGGGCGATCCCTACCGGGCCCTGACCACCGTCGGCCTGCATCCCGAGTACCGGGGAGTCGATCCCTACTTCCAGTCCGCGAACCGGGGGAAGCGGTCGGTCGGCATCGACCTGACCCACCCGCGGGGACGCGAGCTGCTCGACCGGCTCCTGGCCGGCAGCGACGTGTTCGTGACCAACCTGCGTGAGGGCGCCCGGCGCCGGCTGGGCATCGACGTCGACGACATCCGCGGGCGGCACCCGTCGATCGTCTACGTCCGGGCCAGCGCGTTCGGTGCCCGCGGGCCGGACGCGCACCGCGGCGGCTACGACGCCGGGGCGTTCTGGGCCCGCAGCGGCATGCAGCACCTGCTCGGCGCACCGGGCACGGCGGGTGCGGCGGGTGCGGCGGGTGCGGCAGGCACGGCGGACGCGCAGTGGCCGGGGCCGCCGCGGCCGGCCTTCGGGGATCTGGTCGCCGGGCTGGCACTGGCCGGCGGGGTCAGCGCCGCCCTGTACCGCCGGGCGACGACCGGGGAGGGCGCGCTCGTCGACGGATCACTGCTGGCCGCGGGCCTCTGGCAGGTTCAGCCGGACATCATCAACGCCTGGATCGACCAGGCCGAACGCTCAGCCGCGGAACCCGCCGGCGGCTCCGCGGAACCGGACGGCAGCACCGAACCGGGTGGCAGCCTGGAACCGGCTGGCAGCCTGGAACCAGGCGGCTCCGCGGAGCCTGGCGACACCGTAGATCCCGGCGGCACCGTAGATCCCGGCGGCACCGCGGAGGAACCAGACGGCACCGCGGAACCTGGCGGCTCCACCGGCGCCCGGTCCGTCCGGCGCCGGGCCTGGAATCCGCTGATGCTGCCGTACCGGACCGCCGACGGCCGCTTCGTCGCGCTGATGATGCTGTCCCCGGACCGCAACTGGCCCGCGCTCTGCGATGCCCTGGGCCGGTCCGACCTGGCCACCGACCCGCGTTTCGTGGACCTCGACGCCCGCCGCCGCAACGCCCCCGCCTGCGTCGACGAGCTCGACGCGATCTTCGCCGCACGCCCGCTGGCGGCCTGGCGGGAGGCCCTCGCCGGATTCGGGGGCGAATGGGCGGTCACCCAGCATCCGGGTGAGGTGCACGATGATCCGCAGGTGGCCGCCAACGGCTATGTCACCGAGGTCCAGACGGGCGGCGGCTTCGGGATGCCGATGGTCACGACCCCCGTGCAGTTCGACGGACGTCCAGGAAGCCCTACCCGCGCGCCCGAACACGGCGAGCACACCGAGGACGTCCTGCTCGAACTCGGGCTGACCTGGGAGGAGATCCTGCGCCTCAAGGAACATGGCGCGATCCTCTGACAGCAGCTCCCCCGTGCCCGGCGGCCCGACCCACCCAGGCTCGGGCTCGGCTCGGGCTCGGCTCGGGCTCGGGCTCGGCTCGCCGGAAGAGTGAAGGATTTTGGTCGTTCCAAGAGCCAATATCCTTCGCTCTTGCCCGGCAGCAACAGCAATCCCGGCGGCAACCCTGAGCTCGCGAGTTGCTGTCGGCTCCCCAGCGACCAAGATCCCGGGCGGTGGCGGCCAGACGATCGGTTGGGCGCAACTACTCCCCTGTCAGCCACAATGTGGCTAATCTCACCGTCTATGACGCGGGACGAGCACAACGGGGCGCTTCGGCCGTACCAGGCGGTGCGGCCGTCGGAGGAGTTACCCGTCACGTCAGCGTGGTGGAGCCACCCACTCACCGGGCTCCTCGCCGCGATCCGCGCACGGCCCGCTGGTGCCGCGGTAACGGCTGGAACCCCTGGAACCACCGGAACCACCGGGGCCGGACGCTCCGAGGCGGGGGCCGGCCGTGCTGGCGCCGACCTGGCCGGCCGGACCTTCACCGGCCGGAACCTGCGCGGGGCAGACCTGCGCGGGGCCTTCCTCAGCGGCGCCGACCTGCGCGGAGCGGACCTGCGCGGGGCGTGCCTGCGCGGTGCCGATCTGCGGGACGCCGACCTGAGCAGCGCCGCGCTGTCCGGCGCGGACCTGCACGGGGCGCTGCTCGTCGGCACCTATCTCAGCCGCGCGGACCTGCGCGGCGCCGATCTGGGCCGGGTGTACCTGCGCCGGGCCGATCTGCGTGGCGCCTTTCTCGGGCGCGCCGACCTGCGGGGAGCGGATGCCGCCGAGATCGTCCTGCGCGGTGCGGTCCTGCGGGGCGCCGATGCGACGGACGCCGTCCTGGACACCGCGGACCTGCGGGGGGCGGACCTGCGTGGGCTCCGGCTGGCCGGTGCGCGCCTGCTCCGCGTCGATCTGCGCGGGGCGGACGTCCGTGACACCGACCTCGGCGAGGCTGTCCTCTGCGCCGCCCGGCTTGATCGACTGCGCTGGTCCACGACGACGACCTGGCCCCGCGACGAGTGGGCTCACCGGGTGCGCTCGGCCTCCCATCGGACCTCCCCCGACGTGTTCGAGGTCGTCGACGGCTCCGCGCGCTGACCCGCGCCGGTTCCCTTCCTCGCATGACGCTTCGGCCTTACCAGTCGAGTCCGAGACGGGTTCGTCCTACGATCTGCTGATGAGGCTGAGCCTGATGAAGCTGAACCCGCGGCGCACGACCACGGTGTGTGCTCCGAGGTCGGCCTGATGGGCCTGTTCCGGCGCCGCCCCGACGCGGCGCGTGACGACGATCCGGCCCCGACCTTCGGCGGGCGGACGCTGAGCCGGCTGTTCGGTGTCTCGTGCACCGAGTGCCGGCTCGGGCCGGCGTCGTTCACCCGGGTCGCGGCCGAAGCCTACGCCTGGGCCAACACCCACAACGAGCTGCACCACCCGGCCAGATCCTCAGCCCGGGTCGTCACGCACCGCTGACCACGGCTCACGACTCACGGACCGCTGACCACGGGCTCACCCGCCGCCGACGGCGACGGCAGCCGAGCGCGGTGCCTGGTGAGCGAGAGCCAGATGTTCGCCGGCGAGGTCGATCACGATACCCGACCCGTCCGCCACCTCGCCGGCGACCAGGGCCCGACCGATGCGGGTCTCGACCTCCCGCTGGATGAAGCGGCGCAGCGGCCGGGCGCCGAACACCGGGTCGAAACCCTCCCGGGCGATGAACTCCCGGGCCTCGTCGGTGATCTCCAGTGTGATCCGACGCTCGGCCAGGCGGACGCGCAGGTCCGCGAGAAGCAGGGTGACGATCCGCTCGATCTCGACCAGGGTCAGCGGCTTGAACAGCACGGTCTCGTCGAGCCGGTTGAGGAACTCCGGCCGGAACCGCTCCCGCAGCTCGGCCGTCACCCGGGAACGGGCCTCCTCGTCGATGTCCCCGTCCGGCCCCACCCCGTCGAGCAGCCACTGCGAGCCGATGTTCGAGGTCATGATGATGACGGTGTCGGAGAAGGAGACCGTGCGGCCGCGGCCGTCGGTGAGCCGGCCGTCGTCGAGGACCTGCAGCAGCGTGTTGAAGACGTCGGCGTGCGCCTTCTCGATCTCGTCGAGCAGAACGACGCTGTACGGCTTGCGGCGCACGGCCTCGGTGAGCTGGCCGCCCTCCTCGTGGCCCACGTAGCCGGGCGGCGACCCGATGAGCCGGCTGACGGTGTGGCGCTCCTGGTACTCGCTCATGTCGATGCGGATCATCGCGTCCTCGGAGTCGAACAGCGCCTCGCACAGCGCGCGGGCGAGCTCGGTCTTCCCGACGCCCGTCGGGCCGAGGAACAGGAACGATCCGACCGGGCGCCGCTGGTCGCGGATGCCGGCCCGGGCCCGGATGACCGCGTCGGCGACCAGCCCGACGGCCTCGTCCTGGCCGACCACCCGCTCGTGCAGGATGTCGTCCAGGCGCAGCAGCTTCTCCCGTTCGCTCTCGACGAGGCGGGTGACGGGGATGCCCGTCCAGCGGGACACGATGTCGGCGATCTCGTCCTCGGTGACCTGCTCGCGCAGCAGCGGCTGGCCCTGCTGGCGCCCGCCGAGCCGGTCCTCCTCGGCGGCGAGGCGCCGGCGCAGGTCGGGCAGCTTCCCGTGGCGCAGCTCGGCGGCGGTGTTCAGGTCGTAGGCACGTTCGGCCTCCTCGGCGCGCCGGCGTACCTGCTCGACCTCCTCGCGCAGGTCCCGCACCCGGCGGATCGCCTGGCGCTCGGACTCCCACCGGGCCCGCATGGCGTCCGCCTCGGCCCGCAGGTCGGTGAGCTCCTTGCGGAGCTGGTCGAGCCGGGCGACGCTGGCCGGGTCGTCCTCCTTGGCCAGCGCCGCCTCCTCGATCTCCAGCCGGGTGACCCGTCTGGTGGTCTCATCGAGGGCGGCGGGCATGGAGTCGATGTCGGTGCGCAGCATGGCGCAGGCCTCGTCGACGAGATCGATCGCCTTGTCGGGCAGGAACCGGTCGCTGATGTGGCGATGCGACAGCACCGCCGCCGCCACCAGGGCGCCGTCCTGGATGCGCACCCCGTGGAAGATCTCGAACCGTTCCCGCAGCCCGCGCAGGATCGAGATCGAGTCGGCGACGGACGGCTCGTCGACCGCCACCGGCTGGAACCGGCGCTCGAACGCGGCGTCGGACTCGATGTGCCGGCGGTACTCCTCCACCGTGGTCGCGCCGATCAGATGCAGCTCGCCGCGGGCCAGCATCGGCTTGAGCATGTTCCCGGCGTCCATCGCGCCTTCGGCCGCACCGGCACCGACGACCGTGTGCAGCTCGTCGACGAACAGCAGGATCCGGCCCTGCGCGGCCTTGACCTCGGCCAGCACCGCGGTGAGCCGCTCCTCGAACTCCCCGCGGTACTTCGCCCCGGCGATCAGCGCCGCCAGGTCCAGCTGGAACACGATCCGGTCGCGCAGCCCCTCGGGGACGTCCCCGTGGTGGATGCGCTGGGCGAGGCCCTCGACGATCGCCGTCTTGCCCACCCCCGGGTCACCCAGCAGCACCGGGTTGTTCTTCGTCTTCCGGGAGAGGATCTGGATCACCCGGCGGATCTCGGCGTCCCGCCCGATGACCGGGTCCAGGCGGCCTTCGGCCGCGGCGGCGACGAGGTCCTGGCCGTACTTCTCCAGCGCCTCGTAGGTCGCCTCCGGGTTCGGCGAGGTCACCCGCTGGTTCCCACGGATCCCGGTGAGGGCGGCGAGCAGCTTCTCCCTGGTCACACCGCTGCCGGTCAGCAGACGCCCGGCCGCGGTCGTCGGGCCCTCCTCGGCGAGGGCGAGCGCGAGATGCTCCACCGAGACGTAGTCGTCACGCAGCCGCGCCGCCTCGCGGGCGGCGGTGTCCAGCAGGCGGGCCATCCGCTGGGTCACGTACACCTCGCCCGGGCGCGCGCCCGGCCCGGACACCCGCGGCCGCCGGTCCAGCTCGGCCGTGACCGCCTCCGCCAGCGCGGCCGGGTCGGCACCGACATCCGCCACCAGCCGCCGGACGAGGCCTTCGGACGGTTCGAGCAGCGCGGCGAGCAGATGCTCGCCGTCGACCTCGGCGTTGCCCTGCCGGACGGCGCGGGCCTGGGCCTCGTCCAGCGCCTCGCGGGACTTCTCGGTCAGCCGATTCATGTCCATCGATGCAGCACCTCGCCTCGGGCGGGTCGGTCGGCTCGCAGCAGCCGTTCCAGATCGTCGATGCGGTCGAGCAGGTCGAGCACGACCCCGGACGCCGTGTAGGTGATCCCGAGATCGCGCCGCAGCCGTTCGATGCGCCCGGCGCGGGCCACCGCCCGCGCTTCCAGGACGTACCGGCCACCCGGGTCGGTCTCGGCGTCGAGCAGGCCCAGCGCGACCAGCCTGCGGACCAGGTCGGGATGCAGGTGGGTCACGGCGCAGAACGCGTCGAGCTCGAGGCGGTCGGGGCCGCCGGGACGGTCCGCGCCGCCAGGGCGGTCGGGGCCACCGGGTCTGTCGGGGCCACCGGGTCTGTCGGGGCCGCTGCCCGCGGGACGGTCGCCCCGCGGCTGGACCCGGACGAGCAGCGCGTTCATGCCGCCTCCCTCACCGTCATGCCGCCTCCCTGGGGTTGAAGGAGGAATCCCGGGCGAGCTCGCGGAACAGCTCCGTCTCACGTTCCGTCGGGCTGGCCGGGACCATGATCCGAACCTGCGCGTAGAGGTCACCGCCGCCCGGTTGTTTCCGTCCGGGCAGGCCCCGGCCTCGCAGGCGCAGCCGGCGGCCGCTGGAGGTGCCCGCCGGCACGGCGAGGCTCACCCGCTCGCCGTCCGGCGTGCCCAGGCTGACCGTGGTCCCCAGTGCGGCCTCCCACGGCGTCAGCGGCAGTTCGGTGTGGACGTCTCGCCCCTCGACCCGGAACCGCGGGTCGGGCAGCAGCCGCACCACCAGGTACAGGTCGCCGGCGCTCCCGCCGCCCCGGCCGCGCCCGCCCTGGCCGGCGAGCCGCAGCCGCTGGCCGTCGCGGATGCCCGCGGGGATCGTCACCTCGATCTCCCGCGGGCCGTCGGCGCCCGGTAGCGTCACCCGGCGCCGCCCGCCGTGGTACGCCTCGCTCAGGGTGGCCTGGATCTCCGCCTCCTGGTCGGCACCGGGCACCGGGCCGGCACCGCCCCGCCGGCGGGAGAAGGCATGCGCGCCCATGCCGAACAGGTCGCCGATGTCGAACCCCTCGAACCCCTCGAAGCCGCCGCCGAATCCCCCGTCGAAGCCGCGAAAGCCCTCGGCGTCCTCGAAACCGAACCGCTGGCCGGCTCCCCCACCGGCTCCACCGGCCCCGGCCCGACCGCCTCGGCGGGCGCCGGCCCGCGCCCCTGCCGCCCAGTGCTCCGCCCCTTCGGGGACGCGGCGGAAGTCGGCGCCGAACCGGTCGTAGCGGGCCCGGGCACCCGGGTCGGAGAGCACGTCGTACGCCTCGGACAGATCCTTGAACCGTTCCTCGGCCGACGGATCGGAGTTGATGTCCGGGTGGTACTTCCGGGCGAGCTTGCGGTACGCCCGCTGGATCGCGTCCGCGTCGGCGTCCCTGGGAACGCCGAGGACCTCGTAGAAGTCCTGGCCGGTCGCCCCGGTCGCGCCGGTCGCGCCGCCGCTCACGGCGACGTCCCCGGCGGCGTCCAGGCCGGTCGTCCCGCCGACCTCGGCCCCGCCGGCCTCGGCCCGTCCGGCCGCGGCGATTCCGGCCGCGGTGCTTCCGGCCGACGGCCCACCGTCCATGGCGTCTGCGGCGCACGTGGCGCCTGCGCTGTCTGCGGCGTCTGTGGCGTCCCCGTGTGCGGGCCGGCGCTCACCGCGACCGACGCGGGCCGCAGCACCCGGCCGTCCGCGGCGAACCCGGAACGCAGGACGTCCATCACGGTGCCGGCGGGTGGCGGGTCCGGTGTGGCCGAGATGTCGACCACCGCGCCCACCTCGTGCCGATTCGGGTCGAACGGGCCGTGCTCGTCGTCCAGCCGGACGACACCGCAGCGGCGCAGCGCCTCCAGCGCGAGCTGGCGCACCCCGCGCACCCCGTCGAGCAGCGAGCCGGGGTCAGCGGACGCGTGCGACAGTGCCAGCTCAAGGTGATCGAGCACGGGCAGCCAGGCGAGCACGACCCGGTCCCGCTCGGCGGTCCGGGCCGCCGCCAGCTCCCGGCCGGTGCGGCGGCGGAAGTTGTCGAAGTCGGCCAGCGTCCGCAGCTGTCGGTCCCGGCATTCCTCCAGCTCGACCGCCAGGTCCGGCGCCGCCGGTGCCTTCTCGGGACGCCCGTTCTCAGTCATCGCCGCGGGTGGTGAACTCGGCGTCGATCACATCGTCACCTTCCGCGCCGCCCCGTCCAGCACCAGCCCCGCCAGCCTCACCGGGCCCGCCGGCCGCTCCGGCTCCCGTTCCCGCTCCTGTTCCCGCGGAGCGACCGCCGCTCGGCGCCGACGCCGTCTCCCGCGCCGCCGCCGACGGCAGGCCGTAGAGCACCTGCTGAAGATCGTTCACCAGCGGGCGGACCCGGTCGAGATCGGCCCGCTCCTCCAGCGCCCGGCGGGCATCGGTGATCAGCTGATCGGCACGGGCCCGCTCGTGCACCGGCACCTCGTCGCCGAGTTCCGTCAGCCGACGTTCCACCTGGTAGACGATCGTGTCGAGCTGGTTGCGGGCGTCGGCGTTCTCGCGCAGCGCCGCGTCCTCCGCACGGTTGCGCTCGGCGTCGGCGACCATCCGTTCGATGTCCTCCGACGGCAGGTTCGTGTTCTCGGAAATGGTGATCTGCTGTTCCGCGCCGGTGTCGGCGTCTTTCGCGGTGACCTTCAGAATGCCGTTGGCATCGATGTCATAGGTGACGTCCACACGGGCCTCGCCGCGGGCCGCCGGGCGTATTCCCTCCAGCCGGAAACGGCCCAGCGTCCGATTGTCCGCGGCCATCTCACGCTCGCCCTGCAACACCACGATGTCGACGGCCGACTGGTTGTCCTCGGCTGTCGAGAACGTCTCCGTGCGCCGGGCGGGAATCGTGGTGTTGCGCTCTATCACCCTGGTGCTCACACCACCGAGCGTCTCCACTCCGAGCGAGAGCGGGGTGACGTCGAGCAGCAGCACGTCGGACACCTCGCCCTTGAGCACCGCGGCCTGCACGGCGGCACCGACGGCGACGACCTCGTCCGGATTGACGGTCATGTTCGGGTCCTTGCCGGCCGTGAACCGGCGCACCGCGGCCTGCACCGCCGGCATTCTGGTCGCACCGCCGACCAGAATGACCTCGTCGATGTCCTGCTCCGCGGTCTTCGCGTCCTTCATCGCCTGGCGCAGCGCGGGTGTGCACCGCTCCAGCAGGTCGGACGTGCTCGCCTCGAACTGCGCCCGGGTGAGCGTCGTGCTCAGGTGCTGGGGACCGTTCGCGTCGGCCGTGATGAAAGGCAGACTGACCTGCGTCTGGGTGACCGACGAAAGCTCGATCTTGGCTTTCTCCGCCGCCTCGAACAGCCGCTGCAGCGCCTGCGGATCCTTACGCAGATCGATACCGGACGTCTTCGCGAAGTCGTCCGCGAGGACGTCCACCAGGCGGCGGTCCCAGTCGTTGCCGCCCAGGTGGGTGTCACCCGCCGTCGCCCGCACCTCGACGATGCCGTCACCCACGTCGAGAACCGAGACGTCGAACGTGCCGCCGCCGAGGTCGAACACCAGGACGGTCTCATGTGACCGTTTCTCCAGCCCGTAGGCGAGCGCCGCCGCAGTCGGCTCGTTGATGATCCGCAGGACCTCCAGGCCGGCGATCCGGCCGGCGTCCTTGGTGGCCTGTCGCTGCGCGTCGTTGAAATAGGCCGGTACGGTGATCACCGCTTCGGTGACCCGCTCCCCCAGGAACCGGCCGGCGTCGTCCACCAGCTTGCGCAGCACCATCGCCGAGATCTCCTCGGGCGCGTACCGGCGCCCGCGCACCGCGATCCGGACGGCGTCGTCCTTTCCCGGCTCCAGATCGAAGGTGACGGTCTTGAGCTCACTGGCCACCTCGCTGTAACGGCGGCCGATGAACCGCTTCACCGAGGTGATCGTGCCCTTCGGGTTGAGGATCGCCTGCCGGCGCGCCAGCTCACCCACCAGCCGCTCGCCGCTCTCCGTGAAGGCGACCACCGACGGTGTCGTGCGCGAGCCCTCGGAGTTGGGAACGACGGTCGGCTGACCGCCCTCGACGACCGCGATAACCGAGTTGGTCGTCCCCAGGTCTATTCCAACAGCCTTTCCCACAATGTCCTCCCGCTGGGGGATCGTCCTGCGCAGCGTTGCCACCGAAAACGGGCGGTTGCCGCCGAAAGCCGTCACGGGCGCGCACCTGGCTCGCGGGTTTTCCAGCACCCGTGGGAGAACCACGATCACCGGCCGCCGTCGTCTGTGTCACCGGACCCGCCGATGCTGTCTCACCGGACCGATGGCGCCTGACTGTGCGATACCACTGGTTGCCGCCCCAAAACTCGGCGAGCGTTCGGTGGGCCGTAGCGGCTCCTGCCGTACCCGATCAGGCCGATCAGGCCGCCTGCGCCCGCCCGAGTTGCCGGTCGGACGGCGCGGACAGACCATCGCCAGGTAGCCGACCGAGGGCATCGAGGGAGGTACCACGATCATGTCTCATCCTGTGCGCGCCGGGGGCGACCGACCGCTCCCGACCGTCCGCTGGGACCCGTTCCGCGAGATCGAGGACGCCTGGAGCCGAATGGGCAGCCTGCTCGGTGACGTCGTCGGAGGCGAACGCCGGCCCTACGGCGTCCTGGCCGGCCGGACGCCCGGCCTGGACATCGAGGAGACCGACGACGCCTTCATCGTGGAGCTGGAGCTGCCCGGTGTCCGGTCCGAGGATCTGTCGATCGACCTGCGGGACAACGAGCTGACGGTGAGTGGCGAGGTCAGGGAACGGGAAGCCCGCGGAACCCTACGCCGCCAGGGCCGGCGCACCGGTCGTTTCGAGCACGCGATCGCCGTCCCCGGCGAGGTCAACCCGGATACGACAACCGCCAGCCTCGACTGCGGCGTCCTGACACTGCGCCTGCCGAAGGCCCACCGCAGCCAGCCCCGCCACATCAGCGTCTCCGAGCCGACGTCCACGGAGACGTCCACGGAAACGACGTGACGTTCCCGGGAGCGGGGCATCCAGATCGGGGTCAGGCTTCGCCGGGCGTCGAAGCGGACACCTCGGCGAGCAACGCCCTGGCGTTCCGCGTCGAAGGGTGATCGGGCCCGAGCACCCGCTCCCGATCAGCGACAACACCCTCGTACAGCGCAACCGCGCGGTACCGCGTCATCCCGCAAAAGCTGCGAGACCGCTGTCCAGAACACCAGGGAGGACGGCGCACCCCACGGGAGCGCCGCCGCCGGAAAGCCGGTGTCGACGAGCAGCACACGCGCTTACGCGGGATCAAGAAGCGGTCGGAGAGGGCTCGGATCTGTGGGCCCGACCGGCCTTGTTCCACCCCGCTGAACCGCTTCCGGTGCGGGTGATAAGTACCTGTTCGTGGCATTATTCGTCCGTCACCGCATCGACGCGACCATGGCTGACGTCCTGGCCGCCCTGCTCGCCGTGGCCATCGGGGCCATCGGGGCCATCGGGGCCATCGGGGCCATCGGGGCCATCGGGGCTACCGGGACTTGGTCCCGCACCCGCCGCCGGTCGGCGGACGTCTCCGGATCCCGGCTCACCACCGGTGCCAGCACCGGAGCCGCCAGGTGGGGACAGCTCGAGGACGGCCTGTTGTGCCTGTCGGTGCGGTCCGCCTTCCACCTGCTGCTTAGCGCCGCCGAGGTTCCCCACGGAAGCGAGGTCGCGATCTCCGCGGTGACCCACCCGGACATGGTGCGGCTCATCGAGCTGCACGGACTGCGGGCCGTCCCGGTGGACATCGACCCCAACACCCTCGCCGTTGACGAGCGGGCGCTGGACGCGGCCATCACCGAGCAGACCCGGGTCCTGGTCGTCACGCACCTCTTCGGCGCACGGTCATCGATGGACGCCGCCGCGCGGGCAGCGCGCGACCACGGTCTTCTCCTCGTTGAGGACTGTGCGCAGTCCCTCCAGGGACCGGACGACCGGGGTGATCCGCAGGCCGACGTGTCCCTGTTCAGCTTCGGGCTGCTCAAGACCGCGACCGCGATGGGCGGAGCGGTCGCCTGGGTACGCCCGCCCGGGCTCGCCGCCGCCATGCGGGCCCGGCAGGACGGCTGGCCCGAACAGTCCCGGCGCTCCTACGCATCGAAGGTGCTCACCTGCCTGGTGGCGCTCGTCGCGTCCCATCCGGTGCCGTACGGGCTCCTGTTCGGTGGGGGGCGGCTGGACCCGACCGCTCTGGTGCGTTCCCGGGTGCCGCGGGACGAACCCGGCTTCACCCGGTGGCTGCGGCGCAGGCCCTGCGACGCGCTGGCCCGCACCGTCGCCCGGCGGCTGGCCCGGTTCCCCTCGCACCGGCTGCGCCGCCGCACCGAGGCCGGCGAGGCATTCGCCGCCGCGCTCGGCCCGGGGGTGCTTCGCCCGGGTGCCGCCGCGCCGCAGCACACCCACTGGGTCTTCCCCGTCACCGTTGACGACCCGGATCGCGTGGTCCGTGAGCTGCGCGCCGCCGGCATCGACGCGACCCCCGCCACCAGTCAGATCGCCGCGGTCGAACCCGCGCCGCCGGGCGCCGCCCAGGTGCTCGCCGGCCTGATCTTCCTCCCGGCCTACCCCGGACTGCCCGCGGCGCGGCGGGACCTGATGGCTGCCGCTGTCGCCACCGGCGTGGCGTCAGGGGTGCGCGGCGGCGAGGGCCGGGTGCGGGATGCGGTCGTGGGCGGCGAGGGTGACGATCGCGCGCACCGTCACGATGCCGCGCCATTCCACCGTCTGCGCCGGTGACCATCCGAGCCAGCCGAATGTCCACCCGCCGTCCGTGCGCTGCCCCTGTTCGAGCTGGTCCAGCCCTGCACCGATCTGCTCGTCGCTGAACAGGGCCCGGCTGCGCAGCCCTGGCCGCGGGGACAGGTCCAGCGCGGTCAGCCGCTCGCCCTCGATGCCGCCGGGCACCGGAACCGAGCCGTCGGCTCCGATATGGGGCCGCAGTGCCTCGATCGATCGCCTGGCGCGTTCCGCGTCGGGTGCCCGGTCGAGAAAGTCCAGCGCGAACTTCAGCACGTAGCCGCCGAGCGACTCCGGATCCGCCAGGGCCGCCCAGCACCATTCGGTCGCACGCTCCAGCCACATCCGCGTGGCATCGGCGGCGCGTGCGCGCGGCTCGACACCGGAGAGCAGCTGCCCCAGAGCACCCGCGAACGCGAACGTCAGCTGGGATCCTCCTTCGCTGGGCACCATCCACGGCGCGTGCGGATGGGCCGCCGCACCGGGCAACACGAAGGGCACACCGCCATCCGGAAGGGCGATCGCCGCCACCCAGGCAGCGGCGCCGGCCACCATCGGATCGGCCGGCGCGCCCGCGGCTGCGAGCACCTCGATCGCCTGCAGGGCCGCGGTCGGCTCGCTGCCCGGGGTCCGGACGTCGGGTTCGAGGGCGTGCCCGAAGCCGCCGTCCGCGTTGCGGTAGGCACGCAGCGCGTCCAGCACCAGCGCCGCCGGCGCGCCGTGCAGGAGCCGGGCCAGTATGTGCCGCTCCAGCAGGCGGCCGTTGGCCAGCACGAACTGCTCGGCGGATGCGATGTCGACAGGCATGCGGGTGACGTTAGGCCGCGGTCACGGTGGCGTCTTCCAGAAATCGGACGGCCGTGGTCCCGGTCAGGCGGCGGACCTCGTCGTTCATGTGCGACTGGCTCGCATAGCCGGCGGCGACGGCGACGGATGCCAAGGAGAAGGAGAACGAGTCTGGCCCCTGGATGAGTGTCACCAGCCGTCTCAGCCGCGCGACCCGGGCGAACATCTTGGGGCCGTATCCGACCGCACCCAGCATTCTGCGGTGAAGCTGACGCTCGCCGACCCCGAGTTCCGCCGCGACGACCGAGACCCGCGCGCCCGGATACGTAAGGTGGCGCACCGCGGCCCGGACCAGCGGGTCCGGGCGGGCCGTGGCCCGGCGGGTCACCACGTCTACCAGCAGCTCCAACCTGCGCGCCGGGGCAGCCTCGGCCAGCCGGCCCCGAAGCTCGGCCGTGCTGTCGCCCGCGTTCCGGGACGCCTGACCACCCCAGAGAAGATCCACATCGATCTGGAGATCACGTACATCGCACGCGGGGGCACCGAGCACCACGCCTGCAGCGCCAGGACGCAGCCGGACGCCGGAGGACAACGCCCCCGCAGGCAGCGCCACGTCGCGGAAACGGGTGTCGGGCCCCGCCACCACCAGCTCACGCCCGGCGAGCCAGATCAGATCGACGCATCCGTCCGGCACCACCCGCTGGACGTGGTCACCGGCCGGCTCCTGCTCCCACAGGCAGGCCACCACCGGCGCCACGGCACCGGGTGGCTGATATTCGCGGTACACCGACATCACCTCACGGCATGCAATCACACGTCACACCCGAAGCCAGACGCCCGGAATCTCGGTATCAGCAATGCCGACCCACATAGGACCGGTTCCAGCCGAGTATGGTCCCTTCATTCTCCGGCCCAGCTTCGAGGAGACCACGGATGAACGCACGCCGGATTCTCTCCGCCATGACCGGTCTCGCCCTGGCCGGCGGGCTGGCCGCCTGCGGCTCCTCGACTGACAGCCAACCGGACTCCGCGCGCACCGCGGGGATGGCGGACTCCCGGGCCGCCGCGCCGACTCCCCGGCCAGCGCCACTGGAAATCTCGTTCGCCGGCCCTTCGTTCGACACCGGCACCGCCAGCGACGTCCGGTTCGCCACCGACGTCTCCTGCGGAGCGGACCGGCTCAACGCCTTCGACATCGCGCTTCCGGCATCCGCGCGGACATCCGCGACCGCGTCGGCGTCCACGTCGGCCCCTGCCCCTGCTGGCGCTGCGTCCGCTGTGCCGCTCGTCATCTATCTGCACGGAGGCGGGTTCATCAACGGGGACAAGTCCACTTTCTGGACGAACGGGTTCGACGACCCCGCAGCCACCGGTTCGACCCCGGCGCGGCTGCTGTCCGCCGGGACGGCGGTCGCCAGCATGAACTACCGGCTTCTCGGAGCCGAGGACGACGAGGGTGTCATCAAACCGATGACCGACGTGGCGCGCTGCCTGCAGTACATCCGCTACCACGCGGACTCGTTCGGCATCGATCCGAACCGGATCGCCCTCCTCGGTAACTCGGCGGGTGCTGGCACCGCGCTGTGGCTCGGCTTCCACGACGACCTCGCGGACCCGGACTCCACCGACCCCGTCGCCCGGATGTCGACCCGGCCACAGGCCGTCGCGGTGAACCAGACCCAGGCCACCTACGACATCGTGCGGTGGGGTGACGACGTCTTCGCCGACTACGCCGACCAGCTCAAACCAGGTCTCATGAAGCTCATCGAAGCCGTCCCCGAGGGCAGGCGCATGCTCGCCTTCTACGGGATCAAGCAGTTCGGCGACGTCACCCGGCCGGACATCGTCACCTATCGGCACAACGTCGACATGCTCGGCCTGATGGACGCCTCGGACGTCCCCTTCTGGGCGGCGAACACCAGAACGCCGGAGGCTCTGCCGCTGGGTGCCGACGTCATGTTCCACCACCCCTGGCACGCCCGTGCGCTCTCCGAACGCGCCGAGCAGGTGGGCCTCGACGCGACCGCCACCTGGGGAGAGGGCAGGACCCCGCCGATCTCCGCGGTCGACTACGTGCTCCGCGCGCTGAACCGCTGAACCAGCTGAGCGCACGAGCCGAGCCGCCTGTCAGCCCAGTGCCGCTCCGACGTTCCGACGCCAGACAGCGGGGCAGGAAGAAACGGGGGTTTTGCGCGGCGCAGGAGCAGTCAGCGGGTGGAAGGGAGGGGCGAGATGCTCTTCCAGAATCGCGAACATGCGGGGCAGGAACTCGGCCGACGACTGGCGTATCTCCGCGGCCAGCAGGTGGTGGTCGTCGGTCTTCCGCGAGGAGGTGTCGTCGTCGCCTACGAGGTCGCCCGGGCGCTCGGCGCACCGCTGGACGTCATCGTCGTCCGCAAGCTCGGTGTACCAGTGCAGCCGGAACTGGCGATGGGCGCCATCGCCGAGGGAGGCGTGCTGGTCGTCAACGACGAGACCCGGCTGCTGACCAGCATCACCCCGGCCGATCTCCACGCGGTGGAAGCCCGCGAACGGGTGGAGCTGGACCGCCGGATCCGACGCTTCCGTGGATCGCAGCCCCGGGCGCCGTTGGCCGGCCGCACCGTGGTCGTGGTTGACGACGGGATCGCGACCGGCGCGACCGCTGCCGCTGCCTGCCAGGCGGTCCGGGCTGCCGGCGCCACCCGGGTTGTCCTCGCCGCCCCCGTCGGTCCGCCGGAACGGATCGCGTGGCTGCACCAGTTCGCCGAGGAGGTGGTCTGCCTGGCCACCCCGGACGAGTTCTTCGCCATCGGCGCCTTCTACGTCGACTTCACCCAGACCGCGGATGAAGAGGTCACCGACCTGCTGCATCGGGCCGCCCTCATCGCCGCCCCGGCGGCCGGTCACACCGTGCATGCCAACGGGACCGCAGGCACCGCGAGGACCGGTGGCGCATCGCCGGCGCATGCCGTCGAGGTCCGAATTCCAACAGACACGACAAAACTGAGTGGCGATCTCACCGTTCCCGACCATCCGCACGGTCTGGTCGTGTTCGCCCACGGGAGCGGCAGCAGCCGCCAAAGCCCACGCAACCGGTACGTCTCCGACGTCCTGGTCGACGCCGGCCTGGCCACTCTGCTGTTCGACCTGCTCACGCCCGAGGAGGAACTCGACCGGGAGAACGTGTTCGACATCGACACCCTCGCCCGCCGCCTGATCCGCGTCACCCGCTGGCTGCGTGAGGAGCCCGATATCGCCTACCTTCCCGTCGGATACTTCGGTGCGAGTACCGGCGCCGCGGCGGCTCTGTGGGCGGCAGCCGAGTTCGGCCCGCCAGTCACCGCTGTCGTCTCCCGCGGCGGGCGACCAGACCTGGCTGCATCCCGGCTGGCTCGGGTGTCCGCCCCCACACTGCTGATCGTGGGTGAGCGCGACGAGCTCGTGCTCGACCTCAACCGGGAAGCGCAGAGTCAGCTGCGGTGTGAGAGCCGCCTCGCGGTGGTACCTGCTGCCACCCACCTGTTCACGCAGCCGGGCGCCCTGGAGGCGGTGGCGGTGCTGGCCCGTGACTGGTTCGTCCACCATCTGGCCCTGGTCGGACATTCCAGCTAGCGGACCTGCCGAAACGAGTAGGCGGCCCGGCACCACCCGCACGCGCAGGCCACTCACCACGGTTGATCGTTTTCGGTGGTGGTGCCGTGGTCGATGGTGGTGCTCTCCCCGTCGAGATACGAATGCGGTCGGACCTCATAGCGGCGGCCGGTCGGACTCGTCCAGCAGAACACCCCCGGCCGAGGCTGGACCACCCGCCACCGACTGTGATGACGCACCCGATGATGCCGCCGACACAACGGCCCCAGATTCTCCACCAGCGTCTTCCCACCCGCGGCGTACGGCCGAGTGTGGTCCAGATCGCAACGCCACGCCCCACGGGTGCAATGCGGAAACGTGCAACACGGGTTCCGGACCTGCACATGACGCCTCTGCCCCGGACTCGGATACCGCCGCTCTCCCAGCTCCACCAGAGAGCCCAGCCCATCGGTGAGCATCCGCCGCCACGTCGACGCAGGCCGTGACGCGATCTCCCGCGCCACCACCGCGGGAATCGGCCCGTACCCCACCAACTCACCGGGATCGGCGTCCAGGCCGAGCAACGTCCCGATCGGAACGATCACCTGCACATCCGCACCTGCCGCACCCGCCGGCCCGGGCTGCCCGTACCGGCCCAGGATCAGATCCATCAACGTGTCCGCACGCACCTCATCCCGACTCCGACCGTCCTCTTCGGCCCTGTCCACGATCGTCGCGTCGGCGATCCGTTCGATCCGCTTCCGGCAGGCCAACGCGCCGTCCGCGGGCAGCAACGCCCCCAACACCGCCATCCCGTCCTCCTCCGGCTCCACCCACACCCGCCGCTCCCGACACCGCTCCTCAGACCGCCGCGCCGCACCCTCCGGATCGATTTTGATCACCCCCCGGCGGCACGCCGCCGTGAACGACCTCCGATGCGCCCGCGGCCCCTTCGCGAGGACGTGGTCCACGACCCGGCCGGCAAGCCCGACATCCAACGGGGCGGTCGCACGTTCCAACGACGTCAGCCGCGGCAGGTCCAACACCCCCGCCGCCAACGCCTCCAACCCGGCCGGGATCCGGCGGACCACCTGATCGGCGAAATCCAGATGCCACTCCGCCGACCCCGTCGAGATCCGCATCACCCCCGCCACCTCACCCGCCACCACCGAACCGAACAGACCCAGCTCGTCATACCCCTCCGGCGGCCGGGCCGCGGCAAGCTCCGCCTGCACCCGGATCGCCACCGCCTGCGCCGCCGCGATCCCCGCCACCGCCACCCGAAGCCGCTCCAGACACTCGCTCAACCACCCCTCGAACACCCGATGAGCGACCGGAACCCCCACCTCCGGCCCGCCGCCGGGAACCGGCGGGCCGGTCGGGTCGGTCGGGTCGGTCGCGTTGATGACGATCGAGGGCGTGCGGGGGGCCATGGCACCACACCTCCGGTCCGGAAACACATCGAACGGGCGTTCGATCACACTGGTGATGCTAAACCCGGAAACGACCGCGAAGAACGAGCCGGAGAACGGAGGACACAACGAGTTCACCGGCCACCCAGACCGCCTTGACAGACAGATCCCCAGCCGGCAACCTCGCATCAAGCACGGATCCCACATCCGAATTTCGGCGGGTAATCAATGAAAAGCCGAGGCCCTCCGGCGACACCGGAACAGGAACACCACTAAATAGGTTAAATCTTCAGAAATCGATCAGATAGCCGTCTATCTCCAGTGCGCCGATTCGCCCTGCGGACCGACCTTGAGGTAGACCTCGACGAAGATACGGAACGCCCCTACCCTCCCGGAGATAACTGCCTGCGGGCTGCACATCAACCCAGCCGGTGAACTCGCATGAAATCTCGCCGTATTCCACCGAAGGAATCGACTTGTTAGCCCCCAAGATATTTCAGCATCTGAAGGACTATCGTCAGGCGTCGAAAATCCGACCGCCCCATCAACCAACTTTCGGTGAAGCGGGCCGGAAGAATTCCGGTCCGCTCGAGCTGGGCCCCAACTCGTCATGAACGGACTCTGGAGCGATGACGGTTTCCGGCGCGGGTGGTGCACTCGCCTGCAGGCTACGTCGGTACCCGGCGTTTCGCCCGACCTTTCGGCCACGGCGTCGCCGTTCTTGCGGCGAAGCCGGCGCTCACCCGGAAGCGGATGCAGAGGCCGAGGTCGCCGAAGCGGAGGCGAATCCGCCGGATGCCGGGGCAAAAGGTGGGCCGGATGTGGACGTGGCAGTGACAGTGGCGGCGACGTCTATCGCGGCACGCACCATGGCTGCGACAGCCGGCGAGCGGGAGTTTCGCGGCCAGGCCACGGCGAGGGTGGAAGGAGCAAGATCGCGGACAGACCGGTAGGCGATGTCCGGCCTGGGGTGGCGCCGGACCAGCGAGGCAGGGGGAAACCAGACGATCCTTCCCAGCTCGACCAGGCTGAAGATCTGCGCGAGGTCCCGAGGGCGGTCGGCGGCCGGAAGCACCGCCGGAGCCGCCACGGAAGCGACGGACGAAGCCGGGGACGGAGTGTCAGCCGCCGCAGGCCGGTACCCGCCGGCCCCACTGACCACCCCCGGACCTCCCACGCCAAAGCCTCCCGCCCCCGGGCTTCCCACAGCAGGGCTTCCCACAGCAGGGCCCCGCACGAGAGGGCCTCCCGGAGGGACACGGCTGGGATGGTCGGCCAGTCTCGAGTCGGCCTGGTCGGCCGGCGATCCGTCCGGTAGGAGCCTGCCGGCGAGGTCGGCCAGGTACAGGTCGGGGCGGGCGGCGAGCGGGTCGGTCGCCGCCAGCGCCACCAGGCGGGGTTCGGTCAGCAGCGGCTCGAACTCCAGGTCGCGATCGTCGAAAGGTGCGGGAAGCAGCGCGACGTCGGCCCGGCCCTCCCGCAGCGCCGGGGCCTGTTCATCCCGCCCGCCGAGGATCAGATCGACCGGGATGGCCACGTCCGCACGCTCGTAGGCAGCAATGATCCGCGGTAGCAGGCCGGCGTCGTAGTCGGCTTTGAGCGCGAGACGCAGCCGCGGTTCGGGCAGGCCGGCGTGGCGGGCTCGGGCCGCGGCGGCACCGACCGCGTCGAGGGCGATCCGGGCGTCCCGGAGCAGGCCCTCGCCGGCCGGGGTGAGCACGACGGAGCGGGTGGTGCGTTCGAGCAGCCGCACACCCAACTGACGTTCCAGGTCGCGGATCGCCCTGGAGAGCGGGGGCTGAGCGATTCCGAGCCGGTCGGCGGCCCGCCGGAAGTGCAGTTCCTCGGCGACGGGGAAGGCACACGAAGTAGCCTTTTAACATGACAAAGTTGGACGGACTGAAACTGGGCTTGTACCGCCGGTATTCGCAGCTCACCGGGGGTGACGACGCGCTAGAGCGCCAGGACGAAGACGGCCACGACTACGCCGAAGAGTTCGGCGGTGAGGTCGTGGAGGTCTACGAGGACAAGAAAAGCGCGTGGCGTAAGAAGCGGGTCGTGCAGCCGGACGGCACGATGGTCTTGCGGGTGATCCGGCCGGACTACACCAGGATGCTCGCCGACCTACGCGCCGGAGAGATTGACGGTGCCGTGGTCTACGACCTGGACCGTTTGACCCGAGACCTGCGCGACCTGGAAGACGCGATCGAGGTCGTGGAGCTGTACGGCCGTCCGATCGTGGGCCCTGGTGTTGATCTCACAACGGATCATGGCCGGGCGAACGCCCGCGCGCAGGCCGTCTCAGCGAACAAAGCGAGTCAGGACACCTCACGGCGGGTCAAGCGAGCGCACCGCCAGCAGGCCGAACGGGGCGTACCGGTCGGTTCACGCCGCCCGTTCGGCTGGAAGGCCGACAAACGCACCCTAGAGCCCGCCGAGGCCGAGCCGCTTCAGGCCGCGATCCGGAGGATTCTGGCCGGTGTACCGGTGGCCGCGATCATCCGGGAGTGGAACGACGCCGGTTTCCTGACTGCCCGGGGGGCCCGGTGGCGTAAGGCCACATTGGTGAAGATCCTGCGGAATCCACGGATCTGCGGTCTGCGTGGCCGGGGCGTGCAGACGGTGAACAAGCACGGTCAGATCTCCGAGCGGATGGAAGTCGTCACCCGCCGGATCCGCCAGGACGGCAAGACGATCACCGTGCCCGTCGTGGGCCAGTGGGAACCGATCATCAGCGTGGAGGAATGGGAAGCGTTGACCGCCATCATCGGCGACCGCACGAACGGCGACGCCAGGCACAACGCCCGCCGCTACCTACTCACGGCGATCCTGCGATGCGGGCTGTGCGGAGGGGCCATGCGATGCTGCCCACCCGCCGGAACCCGCAAGTCGAACACCTACCAGTGCTACGCCGTCACCAACGGTGGATGCGGACGCGTCGCACGCAACGGGCCCCTGACCGAGCAACACGTCCTTGCCGCAGTCTTCGCGAAAGTCGAGCTGGAGACCGCGCAGGCCACAGCCGACATCGCCCCGTGGGGCCGGCAAACCGAACTGGACGACGTCCGAACCACGATCGAGGAGACGAACGCGGCCTGGACAGCCCGCCCGCGCCGCATCGACCCGCAGGACTACTTCACCGTGCTGTCCGACCTCCGCGAGCAGGAACGCGGACTAGTCGCCGATCGCAACGCCTACCAGGTAGCCGCCGCCAAGGCCCATTCCCGCCCCGCCGACATCCGGGCCGAATGGGACGACTACACCCTGCCCCACCAGCGCGCGATCATCTCCGAGCACCTGCACGCCGTGGTCGTGCACCCAGCAGGTAAGGGCAAGCCGTTCAATCCCGATCTGCTCGAACTGGTCTGGCGCGACTAGCCACCGTCCTCCGCCAGGACCAGGCCCAGCAACGCCGCCACCCGCCGCCGTTTCTCCGCCGACCACACCGGAGCCTTAGCCGCCTGCACCCGCCCCCATTCCTCCGCAGAGAGCACCGCAAGCCGACTGTCACCGGAGGTAGAACGCCGCCGCCGCCGCGTAACCGGGCCGGTCGATCGCGGGTGATCGGCAGCCCGCCCGCCCACCCGCACCGTGGTCGGCTCCCGCGTCTCGGTATCGGCCGGGGCAGTGGCCACATCATCCGAAGAACGATCACCGGAACCGTCGGTGCTCTCCTGCTCGCCAGCCACCAGCCCAACCACGACCACCGGGCCCGTGCCAGCATCGTCGAGGTCATCGAACAGCGACGACTGAACAGAACCTCCGGAACTCATCGTTCGGCCCGCCACGTGCCCACCAGGCCAGCAGCCGCCCGTGACGATGGCAACTCGGGAGGGTCAGCCCCGTACCCGCCGAGATGCAGCCCCCGACCGGCATACGTCCACGCCCCGAGAACGATCGTGTTCTCATCACCCTCCAACCGGCCGAAAGCGTCCACCGGGATCCGGCCCGCCATCGCCGCCCCGATCGTGCGGGACCACACCCGCCGCACCGCCCGCAGCGCCGTGAAGGTGGTCGAGTACGCCCGCGACTTCGACAGCCAGTGGCCGCCAAACCCCATCTGGTGAGCCCAGCGGATCAGCCGGGGAATCTCGCCGGAGTCCCGGCCCAGCGCCGCATCCAACGCCGCCGCGAAGGCCACGTCACGACCCAGCCGCCAGCAGGTCTCCACCAGCCGCCGCAAGTGCGGAGGCAGCGTCAGGCGCGCCAGCGCGGCCAGCGACCGCACCGGATGATCCAACGCCCCACCAGCCGCCGCCGACTTGGTGATGTACTTCGCCAGGTAGTTCGCCACCGCACCGCTAGCCGCCGCCCCGTCCAGGGTGATCCGACGGATATCGACCTGCGCCCCCCAGCGCACCGCCCAGCCGACATCCGCGACGGCGCCGAGCGTGTCCACATCCGGATCAGGGGCAGGCACCGCCACCGCACCCACAACACCGCGCAGCGCGTCCGCGACCAGCTCACCCGCCGCCCAACCCGGAGGAGCCGAGCCCGGCCCGCCGGGACCGTCCACCCGGATCACGACATGCAGGTGCACCACGCCCCGAGCCTGCATTTCGGCGACCTTCACGAAGCTCATCCGGGCCGAGCGGCGTAGCCCCGCCACGGTCAGACCGGCCGACGCCGCCACCGCGGATTCCGTCGCGTCCCGCGTGACCTTCCACAGCTTCGGAACCAGCGCGTTCCACACCACCGACCGGCCGTAGCCGTAGCAATCCGGGCAGAGCGGGGACCCGAGCCGGGAATCCGCCTCATGATGCCGCTCATGACAGCCCGCCGGACGCCCGTGCGGGCACAGGCCCCGCCGAGGATGACACGCCCGCACCGGCCCGCCCTTGCCGCCCTTCTGACGGCGGGAATGCACCGGCCCGAAGGACGGCGCGGTCAGAGTGACGAACCACGCCGGATGCGTCGTGACCGTGTCCGGCACGCCCTTGCCACCCGCGAGCCCGGCCAGGACCAGCCGCCGCGCATCCCGCTTATAGGTGGCCGAGCAGGCCGGGCAGGCACTCTCCCGCCGGTTGCCGCACCGCACATGCAGCACCCCGCCCGGTTGATCCGAGCTGGTGAACGCCCGGCGGATCTCACCGGTCCCAACATCCACGTGATCGACATGGCCCGACAGGCGGATCGGCCGGGAACAGCCACCCGCGACCGGCCGGTTTTCAGGCAGGCTCACGCCCACATCCACGGACACCACACCGCGCCCTTTCACCCGCACAGCCCCCACCAGCCCAGACCCGGAAACCTCACAGGTCAGGCCAGCCGGAGACACGCGGAAAGAAAGCAGGAACGAGAACAGGGGAAACCGGAACGGAAACCGAACCCGACGGGCTTTCCGCCGTACACCCATCCCACACCGAAACGCCGGCACCATGCCACACACAAGAACGTGCTAATAGTCGGCACACGAATGGCACACGAAAAGGCATTCCGACCGGCGCCAGACCGGCACCGGGACAGGTGAACGCGCGGAAAAGCCGCGCAGGCTCAGCAGTCCCCGGCTACCCGCTCACCCCACACGCGGCGGCACCCGGCAACAGCAGCGGAACACGGCACATGCGCACCCCAGACGGAACATCGACACGACTGGACGTGGGGCACCGACGGTGACCCACGGTGCAGCAGCCCGAGCCCGGTCCGTGCCGCTCCCAGGCGGCGCAAGGTGGACAGCCCGACAAATGGCGTACTGCCGTACACAGAAGAAGACCATCACGGCGCAGGGTTCAGAACCCTCAGGCGCCAATACCCACTATACCCGGGCCAGCCGAACAGAAACCAGCGAAACGGCGAAAACGCCACCACCACACACCACAGCCCCGGGGCTGTCCCACGTCCACGCACGATGACGACCCCGGATCACCTCCGGGTGCCAGCACCGCACCACGGCAGATCAACGGGGTCGTCAGCTCAGACGATCACACACCTGTGTCACACGGCGGAGAACACCGCACGCCACCGTCAGGAACCCACACCACCGCCAGCCCAGGCGACAGGCCGAGGAACGATGATCTCCACCACCGTCACGAGCCGATCCGCCTCCCTCGTGACCACCCGCACCGGATACTCGACAACCTTCAGGTCAGGCGGAAGCTCGTCCTCCGACAGCAACCGTCCCGCCGTCACCACCTTCCCGTCGGCACCCACCTCAAGTCTCATCGCGCGAAGCACCGCCGCCATATCCAACGCGATCGCGGACTCCTCCGGCGTCAGTCCCGGGAGATGGACGACCACCACGCCGACGAAACTCAGCCCGATGACACCCACGCCCGCCCGGATCAGATCCACCTCGTCCAGAGGGAGGAAATCGAAACCCGCTATCGCCTCGCCGATCTGACCACGTCCGCGCTCCAGACCACCGATCAGAAGCCCTTCACGGTCCGGAACCTGGGGTCTCACCAGGTCCTCAGCCCGAACCTTCCAGGAACCTTCCACCTCAAGAGGCACAGTCTCACCACCACATGGTCGTAGGCGAAAATCCTTGTCCACAAGCACACCGCCGGCCCGTACCAGGCCCAGACACCCATCCTGAGAACGGCCAGGGATCACGCGGTGACGGCGGCCCCGAACCCGCCGGCCAAGGGGGGAAGAGGCCGGACACGTTCAGGGCCGCCAGCTCAACAGGCGGGTCACCCCACCGACGACGGCCACCGTTCCCGGAACCTGTCACCAGGCGACACCCGCGTCCGGAGCATGCCGCCAGCGGCGACGTAGTGAATCTCCCAGACGTCGAACGGCACGACGATCCCGTTGTCGGCTATCCGCACGCGATGCGTCGTGAGCGTCACCCCGGGCGGGGTCACGTCCGGATTCGGTCGCGTGGCCGCCATCACCACCCGCGACCCGTCCGAGCCCCGCAGCCGCCGCAGCTCCACGCCGACCGCCCACGCCGCCCGCGACGCCATCAGCGGCGTGAACCGCCGATGCAGCATCACCAGATCAGCCGAGTCGAAGTGCGAGATCCTGATCGCCGCCCCGACACTGACGTCCTCGGCGACCTCCATCTTGACGGACGCCACCATCCCCTCACCGTCGAACGCCTCCGGTCCGGAGAACACCCCGACGATCAGCCCGTCGGACGGCACCGGCACGAACGTCGGCAGGCTCCCGGCGTCGAACCGCCAACGGGCCTTCACCAGATCGACCCGGCCTACAGGGTCGCGATGACCCCCCGTCCATAGAACGGCAGCACCCGGTACGTCTCCGGTGGAATCGCCAGGTCCGCCGCATAGCTGGCCATCGCCCCCAGGTCCGGAAAAGGAGCCACCACCCGAGACCCGGGCACCACCAACGCCCACGCTCCAACCGGCCACACCAGCCCCGACCTGACGATCAGACTGCCCGGACCCGGACGCAGACCCGTCATCGCCGTCATCGCCGGTCGGACTCGTCGTCCTCGTCGTCCTCGAATACCGGGCAGTCGTCGTCATCATCACCCCACCCCCGAACATCGTCCTCGTCGTCATACGGCTCCTCCTCCCGCCCATCGTCACCCCCCGGATCCGCCAGCCCCCCGAACTCCCCGGCACGCAGGGCTCTCAGGAACGCCTGCCACTCCACCTCCGGAACCAGCAGCGGAGGCACGTCCGCACGGCCCGCCTCCCGCAGCGCCACCCCCAGCCCGCAGACCGACGCGACCTCCAACGCCGCCGGACCAGCACCCGACGCCCGACGCCACACCAGCGGCTCACCGCACCACGACGGCAACGGCACGTCGAACGCCGCGCCCAGCACCTCCAACAGGTCATACGTCTTCACACACACCCCCAGGACTCAAGGACGCAGGCAGCCGACGCCACCCGCCAGGACAGCGGCCCCGAGCACAGCCAGGACATGGGTGGAGTCGTCGCCCGACACCGCACCCAGGACCGCCCAGGAAACACGCCGGCACCAGCCATCCGGACCAGCACCGGCATGCCCCCTGACACGGCGCCAGCCGAGGAGCCGACCTCAGCCCGACCAGAACCGCTGGCATCACCATGCGCGACCACAAAGGAGCATTACAGTGACGCCTCGGGTGCGCTTCCGGGTCATCTGCGTGACGGCGCCTTCGGGCCATTCGGGCGACATGGCATGCCTTTTGGATGTCACTTTGGTGTCATCTGAATGCCGGCTGCGCCTCATCCGTGTCCTTGGGTGACTTTCGGTGCGCCTGTCGGCAGCATGGCCCTACCTGTAGCCAGCAGCGGAACCCCCGCCTGACCCTCGGGAGGCGATGTGACCACGCCACGTCACGGCAGCACCGAAACCCAGCTCGCCCGACTCGTCCGAGACCGGAACTGGACCGTCGACGACCTCCGTCATACCTACACCGCGACCAGCAAGAAGATGGAACTGAACAACACGGTCAGCGATCGGCAGGCCAAGCGGTGGCTGGCCGGTATGTCCACCCCGCATCCGTCAGCCCGTCGGGTCCTTCAGGAGATGTTTCACCTCCCAATCAGCGATTTGCTCGCCCCCGCAGACCCTGGTTACCGTGAAAGCCAAGGTCCAACCCCGCCAGCCCTGTCACCCCGTCGCCACCCGACACACGTACAGTCGGAAGACGAGCCGCAGGCGCGCGAGGAGGTGAGTCCGTCGCGACGACGTGATCTGCTCGGCACCGGCGTCATCCTCGCCGCATCCGCCACCACCGCAAGCGCCGCAGCGCCTGTGGATGCCACTACCAGGGCCGCCGCAATCTCCCGCGCCATCGCCACATCCGAGCCCGACCCGCTCAGCGTCGCCCAGCTCCAGCACGGCATTCAGCGCCTGAACCAGATCTACGCCACCACCCCGCACACCGCTCTCATCGGTCCCGTCGAAGATGCCTGGGATTTCGCCGAAGCCCACCTCGAATCACGGGTCACCGGCACGAGTCGCCGCGATCTCGAACTTCTCGCAGGCCAGTACTCCTTCTACCGGGGCTACCTCGCGTTCGACACCGGCGACGACGACGGTGCCCTTACCTTTCTCGTCCTCGCCGCACAGCATGCCCGGGCAGCCGGGAACCCTCTGCTGGCCGAGTCCGCCGCCCTCATCCGTTCCGCCGTCGCGTTCTTCCAGAACGACTTCGACACGGCCGCCACCGTCGCCGCGAGCGCCCTTGAAACCGCGCAGCCTTACACCACCCCCCTGCTAGCGGCCGCCGCAGCCCGAGCGCACGCCCAGCGCGGCGACGCAAACAGCGCTCAGCAAGCTCTCGACACTATGCGCGACAACGTGTGGACCGGGCGACCGCTGTTTGGTGGAGAAATCGGTGACGAGGAGCACTGCGAGGGCTACACCGCTGTAGTTCTCGGCTACCTCCGACGCGGGAGCGAGGCCGAACCACACGCACGACGATCCCTTACCCTCCTTGAGGGCACCGGCCGTTACATGTCGGCAGCGGGATCACATCTCGCACTCGCCCGCGCACTTCTCTATCGCGACCGACCGGACCCCGAACAAGCAGCCGCAGCCGTCATCGACGCCATCAACATCACCGACGGCAAGGACTCCACCATCCGCCGCGCCTCAGGCATCTACCATCGCCACCTCTCCACCAGACCAGCATGGGCAGCGCTCCCATCAGTTCGAGATCTTGGCGACCGCCTACCCGCCCCACGTGAATCCTCAGGTAAGACGATCGTCTGACACAGACGGACGCCACAGCAGGACATGGCGCATCATGATCGCCGTCGCTAATCTTCTGTACGGTTTCAAGGCGCCCCTACGGGGCGCGCGGATGCCCTGCCGCACACGCCGTGCGCGCCGCACTCGCCACGCCCGGCCGGGCTCGCCGCACGCGGCGGGGCCCCGCCTCCCTTCGGTCGGCTCCCCACCGGTGCGTCGGCCTGCCGGGTGTGTCGGTGCGTCGGCCCGTCGGAGCGTCAGACCACCCGCCGCACGCCGGGAAAGGCCGTAGCCTGCGGTTCGTGAGAGATACGGACGCCCTTCGGGCGCCTCATACCCGGGGCTACGCCCCAAGGCCGCGGGACCTGACGGAGCGCGGTGTGTGCGGTTGACGCTGGTGTTTTCTGGGGCGCTGCCCCAGGCCCCGGCCCTCTCTCTGGAGGAGGGGGAGGGAGGGGCGGCGGATGTCCGCTGATCGCCTCCGCCGGACGGACACCCAAGGGGTTACCCCGGAACCCCCGACCGCGCAAGAGCGCACAGCACCCAGCAGGCACCGGCAACGTTGGCGCTCATGCACGGCCGGAGAACCCGGGGTAAGGCGCGGCCTGCCCGACCGACGGAGGAGATCAGCTCAGCCCGGAGTATGTGAAAGACAAAACCTGTCGTGGCGTAGAGTTCCGCCGACGACAAACGGCCGGTAACCGTGATCCGGGTTACCGGCCGTTCGGGTGTCACCAGGCATTACACGGTCAGAAGCGAGGCGACCAGCTCAGCGCCGACCGGATCAGCCGTGTCGGTTCCGTCCCGGGCCACGAGCAGCCGAACCCCGGCACGTCGCACCATCGCAAGCGCGGCCAGCTGGCCCGATTCCGTCTCGGCAAGGCGGTCGATGCTGTCGACCACGACCACGTCATACCGGCCCGCCCGGACCAGCCTCAGCGCCGCCCACCAGGCCCGCAGCCCCGACCCGAACTCACGCACCGCACCACCAGCGGCCCAGCCCCGCGCCGCACACGCCGAGGTGAACACGTCCCGCTGCTCGGCACCGTCCCCAGGACCGGTGTGCCGGGTGAAACTCAGCGCCCGCACCACACTGCCGGCCATCACCGGCCCCCGTCCCGACGATGCCGACCACCCGGGAACCCGGACACCTGCGCCCGGTACCACAGAGAGGCCATCGTGCCGGCCAGGGTCACCGAGTCCCACCACTTGCCCGCCACGTCCAACGGCGCGTTCGGGTCCACCATCACCCGCACCCCGCCCGGCAGCAGGAGCACCGGACGCAACGCGGCGTACTGGGTGTGCTTCGGCAGCTGAATCTCAGCGTCCTCCGCCGGATGCGCCTGCAACAGCACCTGTAGATGGGACCGGCTATCACCGGCCGTCCCGTATGGCATCATGACCATGGGTTCCACTCTCCTGTTCGCGCAGGATTTGGGATCAAGGCCCGGGAATGGTGCTACCAACACCGTCCCGGGCCGCTCTATTCAATTCCCTTTCATGATACCGGCCCACGGCGCGAAAGTCCGCGATTCCGGAAATTCGCAGAGCCAGGCAATTCCTACCTGCCGGCCGCAGACAGGGAGCCCCCGCGCGTCCGGCCGACCGACGCCGAGCGATCAAGCCGACCCGAGACCCACCGGCCGATAGACCCCGAGACGGCCAGCACCTCGACAGCCCATCTTGTGATCCCCATCACTCGCGATGGTGAATATGCAGGTCAGAGCCCTGTAGATCGGCCCGACCAGAAACCTACTTCGCGATCCTTGTGCACGGCAACGAAGTACCGAAGCTGACGCACCTCCAAGTCACTCATATCTGGAGGGTATCAATGGGGATCGAGATGATCCTTCTGGTTCGCCTCCTCCCGACGTTGACTGAGCCTGCGTGGGGCGCCGCGCATCGCACGACAACCGGGAGTCATTCATGATCGTTGTCACCACACCCACGGGCAACATCGGCCGGCAGGTGCTCGCGAACCTGCTGCGCGACGGGGAGGCCGTCCGAGTGATCGTCCGTGATCCCAGTCGGCTCCCTGGCCAGGTACGCGACCGCGTGGAGGTCGTCCGCGGCTCACACGGTGACGCCGACGTCGTGAACGAGGCGTTCGACGGTGCCGCGGCCGTCTTCTGGCTGGTACCGCCCGACCCCAAAGCGGAAGATCTCAAAGCCACCTATCTGGAGTTCACCCAGCCGGCATGCGACGCGTTCCTCCGCCATCAGGTGCAGCGGGTCGTCGGCGTCTCGGCCCTCGGTCGCGGAACCGCACCGGCGCTCGCCGGGAACGCGGGCCTGGTGTCGCTCTCACTGGCGATGGACGATCTGATCGCCGCCACCGGCGTGAGTTATCGGTCGCTGGCACTGCCGTCATTCATGGAGAACATGCTGCGCCAGGCCGCCGTCATCCGCGGCCAAGGGGTGTTCTTCCTCCCCCTGGACGGAGATCGGCGCCTCCGGGCATGCGCCACCCGCGACATCGCCGCTGTCGCGAGCCGGCTGCTTTCGGATGCGTCCTGGAGCGGGCAGGAAAGCGTCGCCGTACTCGGTCCCGAAGACCTGTCCGCCAACGACATGGCGCGCATCATGTCGGAGGTACTCGACCGGCCGATCCGCTTCCAGCAGCTCACGGAGGAGGAGTTCCGGGCGACGCTCGCCAGTCAGGGCCAGTCCCAGGCCATGATCGAGGGCATGGTCGACATGATGCGGGCCAAGAACAGCGGCCTCGACAACGCCGAACCGCGAACGCCGGAATCCAGCTCACCGACCAGCTTCCAGCGCTGGTGCGAGGAGGTGCTGCGTCCGGCCGTTCTGGGCTGAGAACCAGTCCTTCGCCAGTCAGCTTCGTCAGGCAGCTTCGTCAGGCAGCGCGGCCGGGTAGCGCAGCGAGCTGCCCGGCACGCACCCGCTCCAGCATGGTCGCGACCGTTCGGATGATCTCGGGGAGCGTGTCGCGCATCCCGGCCGCGGCCGACTGGTAGCTGTCCAGATCGACGACGCCGGCACCGGCGAGCAGGCACACCGGGTCCGCGAGCCTGGATTCCAGCCAGATGACGGGATCGTCCGGAAGCCGCCGCCGCGACTCCGGAAGATCCACCCGGAACACCGCATCATCGCCAGCGGCCCGCCGTGCGGCAGGAACCGATCCGAACCGCGAGAACCGCGACTGACGTTCGATGAGCCGAAGCTCCACCCGCACACCCCGCTGGGGCTCCGGCTCCGGCTCCGCGTCCGGCGGCGACTCAGGCGGCGACTCGAGCTGAGGCTGAAGCCCCAGCCCCATCTCCAGCTCCCGTTCCGGCGGCGAATGCGGCGGCAGCCCGGGTTGCGGCCGCGGACCGGATCCCGGGCCTTTCTGGTTGCGAGCAGCCTCGGATTCGGTGAAGCAGAGATCTTCGACGATGACGGCAAGCCCGTCGAAGCAGAACATTGTCAGCATGTCCCCCGCCCTTCTATCGGCGTCGAGCCGGCACCTTGCGGCGTCCGACCCGTCGGCCCGATGCTGGCACGCTACGCGCAGGCCCGTCCGCCGCACACGGCACCCTTCACCGACCCGAAACGACCTGGTTGCAAAGACCAGCGGCACGACCTCCGCCCGAGGAGCGGTCCGCCGCTCCGCGCAACACCACGGTCACAACACGCCGCCCCCGACAGACGGCACCGCGGCGAAACGCCGGAATCAGTACACGTCGCGGACATAGCGCCGATCGGCGGCAAGCTGTCGGACGTAGGCCACCGCATCGTCGGCATCGAGATTGCCGTAGGTAGCGACGACATCGCGCAATGCCTGATCCACGTCCCGGGCCATTCGGGCCGCGTCGCCGCAGACATACACATGGGCACCGTCGTTCAACCAGGTCCACAGCCGCGCGCCCTGTTCACGCATCCGATCCTGCACGTAGATCTTGGCCCGCTGATCGCGGGAGAACGCCAGTCCCAGCCGGGTCAGGGTGCCGGCGGCGGTGAACGCGGCCAGCTCGTCGGCGTAGTAGTAGTCGGTGGCCCGGCGCTGTTCACCGAAGAACAGCCAGTTCGGGCCGGAGGCCCCGCGGGCCTGGCGATCCTGCAGGAACCCGATGAACGGCGCGATGCCAGTCCCCGGACCAATCATGATCACTGGCGTCGCGTCATCGGCTGGCGGGCGGAAGTGCGGTGCGGGTTTCAGGAAGACCCGTACCGGACATCCCGGCTCCGCGGCGGCAAGAAAAGTGGAGCACACGCCGCCGCGGGGGCGGTCGTCACTTCCCGTGAATCGAACAACGGACACGGTCAGGCTCACCGTCCGCGGATCCACCAGCGGCGAGGACGAGATCGAATACAGCCGCGGCCGCAGCGGGCTCAGCACCGTGAGCCAGTCTGCGGCATCCGCACGCACCGGGTGCTCGTTGAGGACGTCGACGGCCTGCCGTCCCCATCTCCATTTCTCCAGCTCGAGCTGGTTGCCGGGCCGCAACAGGGTGCGCAGGTGAGGGTCGTCGGTACGGTCGGCGACAAACCGGAGCAGATCGGGCCGGACCGTGGTGATGTCCAGGCTGTGACGCAATGCCGCCAGCAGCGGCAGTCGCCCGTTGTCGCCGGTCTGGACGTCGGTGTGCGGGTCGAGACCGGTCGCGGCGAGCCACTCGTCCACCAGGGCGGGACTGTTCGTCGGCCAGACGCCCAGGGCATCACCCGCCCTGTATTCCAACTCACCGCCGGTCAGGTCAAAGGTGACCTTTCGCACCTCCTTGCTCGAACGATCCGTGGTCAGAAGACGGTTGCCGAGCAGCGTCACCGTCCGGGCGGCGCCAGCCGACGCTGACCCGGACGTGACCCCGGCGCCCGCCCCAGCGCCAGCGCCAGCGCCGACCCCGGCCCCAGCCCCAGCGCGAACGCCCGCCCGAGCGCCGACGCCGGCCGCAGACTCGGTCACGGCCGCGGTCGCGGTCCCGGCCCCGAACCCGGTTGCAGTCGTGGTCGCCGACGGATCACAGCTCGCGCCGGCCGGCCCTGGGGACGCCGCCCGCAGCGCCGCCATGACCTCCTCCAGCCAGTCGTCCAGGGTGCCGATGTAGTCGGGTTCGCAGTCGACCCGGCCGACGAGCCGCGCCGCGCCGAGCTCGGCCAGGCGTCGGTCGAGACGACGCCCATGGCCGCAGAAGTCCGCGTAGCTGGAGTCGCCGAGCGCCAGCACGGCGAAACGCCGACCGTCCAGGCGCGGTGCGTCCGCGGCACTCACCGCGTCCCAGAAGCGCGCGCCGTTGTCCGGGGCGTCGCCGTCGCCGAAGGTGCTCGTCACCACCAGCAGGTCACCCGGAGCGAGGAGCAGGTCGCCGGCCGGAGCGGCCATGTCGTGGAGGTGCACGTGCCATCCGGCGTCCCGCAGCCGATCCCGCACGGTGGCCGCGGCGTCTTCGGCGTTGCCGGTCTGGGAGGCCCACAGCACTCGAACCGTGCTGTCCCCGCTGGCCCCCCTCTCCCCCCGCACGTCCGGGTCCGCGGTCGCGACGTCCGGGATCTCCCGCCTGACCTGGCTTGGCACCGACGGAACTCGCGGCGCGGGTGCGGCCAACCCGGCGGCGAGGAAGCCGTTCACCCACTGCAGACGCCCCGCGTCGAAGGGTGCGTCGGTGGGCAGGCGCGGCGGCTGGCCCGTGGCCGGCGGCATGGTCGCCAGCGCGGAGAGGAAGCCGGCGAGGTACTGGCGCTGCGGGTCGGTGAGGTCCGGTGGGCCGAGGCCGACACCGAGCGCCGCGCCAAGCGTCTCGATCACAACTCGCGCCACGGGTGCGGCAGCCGGCGCATCTGCCGCACCCGCTCCGGGCCCTGGTGCAGCCATCGGCCCCGCTGGCCCCGCAGGCCCCGCAGGTGCCGCTGCTGCCGCTGCTGCCGCAGGCCCCGGTGGCCCCGGTGGCCCCGGTGGAGCCGATGGAGCCGATGGAGCCGATGGAGCCGAAATGGTCACCGATGGTGCTGGTTCGGTCACCAGCGAAGCCGGTGCGGCGACCCTGGTCAGGGAGACCGCGCAGACCTTCAGCTCGGGCTGGAACGAGACCGGGTCGACGGCGTCGCTGGTCACCGCGTTGATGCTGAGCTGGGCGCCGAACAGGTCGTTCCAGTGAAACGGCGCGAAGCAGCCGCCTGGCAGCACCCGGTCCGAGACGACCACGGGCAGCACGGCGCGGCCACGGCGCGAGGCGATCTCGATCCGGTCATCGGCGGTGACCCCGAGCGCGGCGGCGTCCAGCGGGCTGATCTCGACGAACGGTCCCGGATTGAGCCTGTTCAGTTTGGCGACCTTGCCAGTCTTGGTCAGGGTGTGCCACTGGTGCGCCAGCCGCCCGGTGTTCAGCAGGAACGGGTAGTCGTCGTCGGGCAGCTCGGCCGGCGGCAGGTGCGGCCGGGGATGGAACATGGCCCGGCCGGTCGGCGTCGGGAAGCGCAGCGCGGGGCGGGTGCCGTCGGCTCGTTCCAGCGTCGGCTGGCTGACACCGTCGTTGCGGTAGCGGATCGGGTTGCGGTCCGCGGAGCCGGGGGCGGCCGGCCACTGCACCGGCCCCGCCCGCAGCCGTTCGTAGCTGACGCCTCGCAGGTCGTAGCCGGTCGCGGGGTTGCGGAAGGCGCGGATCTCGGCGAAGACCTCCTCGGCGCTGGCGTAGTCGAAGGCGTCGGCGAAGCCCATCGCCGCCGCGACCCGGGCGATGAGCTGCCAGTCGGGCAGGGCCGCACCGGGCGGGTCGACGACCGCGCTGGTCAGGGTCAGGTTCCGCTCAGAGTTGATCATTATGCCGTCCGTCTCCCCCCACATCGTCGCGGGCAGGAGAACGTCGGCGTGGGCTGCGGTCTCGGTGTCGGCGTAGGCGTCCTGGACGACGACCAGCTCGGCCGCGGCGAGGCCGTCGAGCACCGTCGAGCGGTTGCCGACCGACGCCACCGGATTGGTACAGATGATCCAGCAGGCCTTGATCTGACCGGCGGCCATCCGTTGGAACATCTCGACGGTGCCCTGACCACCGACGTCCGGCCGCAGGGTGCCGGCAGGCAGGTCCCACTGCCGCTCGACGAACGCCCGGTCGGCCTCGACCTGCACCGAACGCTGACCGGGCAGGCCTGGTCCCATATAGCCCATCTCCCGGCCGCCCATCGCGTTGGGCTGGCCGGTCAGCGAGAACGGCCCGGCGCCGCGCCGGCAGATCGCCCCCGTCGCCAGATGCAGGTTGATCAGCGCGTTGGTGTTCCAGGTGCCGTGGGTGCTCTGGTTGAGACCCATCGTCCAGCAGCTCACCCAGGTCGCGCCCGCGTCGGCGATCCATCCGGCGGCGCGGCGCAGGTCCGCTTCGGTGAGCCCGGTCAGTTCGGCGACTGTCGACGGCGGGTAGTCGGCCAGGAACCCGGGCATCTGCTCCCACCCGTCGGTGTGCTCGGCGATGAAGGCCGCGTCGAGGTGACCGCCCTCGACAAGCAGGTGCAGCAGCCCGTTGAGCAGTGCGAGATCGGTGCCGGGACGGATCTGGAGGAACAGGTCCGCCTTCTCCGCGGTGGCGGTACGCCGCGGGTCGACGACGATCAGCCGCGCACCGGCATGAACCCGTTCCATCAGGCGCAGGAACAGGATGGGATGGCAGTCGGCCATGTTCGACCCGATGACCAGGAACACCTCGGCGTGGTCGAAGTCGTCGTAGGAACCGGGCGGGCCGTCGGCGCCGAGAGACAGCTTGTAGCCGCTGCCCGCGCTGGCCATGCACAGCCGGGAGTTCGACTCGATCTGGTTGGTACCCAGGAAACCCTTGGCCAGCTTGTTCGCGAGGTACTGCGCCTCCAGGGTCAGCTGACCCGACACGTAGAGCGCGACCGCATCGGGGCCGTGCTCGTCGATGATCGACCGCAGCCGGTGGGCGACCGTGCCGACGGCCTCGTCCAGCCCGACGTCGACCGGCTCGCCGCCGCGCCGTGGACGAATCCGTGCCGTCCCCAGCCGGCCCGGGGCCGCGAGCATGTCGGCGCTGGTCGCGCCCTTCGTGCACAGTCGGCCCCGGTTCGCTGGGTGCGCCTTGTCCCCCTTCACCCGGCTGACCTGGCGACGGCCGTCCGGCCCCGCGGCGATGTCGAGGACCATGCCGCAGCCGACCCCGCAGTACGAGCACACTGTCCTCGTCGTCCCGGACGCGGTCACCTACTCCCCCTCCGCAAGAAGTCGACACCCGGAATGACACATCGACGGCACCACCCGAATCCAGCCGATCCCGGCCCGAATCCGGCCCGAATCCGGCCGGGACTGCCGGAACAGCCGGGCCGGTGCGCCCGGATCAGACCATAGGATGAGCGCGTTTCACCGGTGTCACACCGACCCGGTCCGCCGATTACCGCCACCGCACACCGACCGTCATGGCATTGTGAACCCACCGGCTCTCACCGCCTGCCCTCGCCCGGTGAGAGCACTGTTTTCCCGCCGTGTAATGACCGGCCAAGCGCCCCGAAACAGCCGGCTCCTAACGTGCTGTCGCGACAGGTTCTGCCCGACGTGTTTCGCGAATCTCCCCCGAGGAGCCCCCATGAGCGCGCCCAGCACCGGCAGGAATCCGGACCGGCGCACCAGCCGGTCCGGACGATGGATCGACGACTGGCATCCGGAAGATCCCGTGTTCTGGAACGAGACCGGGCGCCGGATCGCCCGGCGCAACCTGGTGCTGTCGGTCATCGCCGAGCACTTCGGGTTCTCCGTATGGGTCATGTGGAGCATCCTGGTCGTCAAGATGGGCGCGAACGCCGACGGCGGCCCGGGCCCCGCCGGCTTCGCGCTGACGATCGACCAGCAGTTGTGGCTCGTCGCGGTGCCGTCCGGGGTCGGAGCCTTCCTCCGCCTGCCCTACACCTTCGCGGTGCCCGTCTTCGGCGGCCGGAACTGGACGGTCTTCTCCGCGCTGCTGCTGGTCGTCCCGTGCGCGCTGATGATGTGGGCGGTGCGCCACCCCGAGCTCTCCTTCGGGACGCTGCTGATGATCGCGGGAGTCGCCGGGGTCGGCGGTGGGAACTTCGCCTCGTCGATGACCAACATCTCCTTCTTCTACCCGGAGAAGGAGAAGGGCTGGGCGCTCGGGCTCAACGCGGCCGGCGGCAACCTCGGAGTCGCCGTGATCCAGAAGCTCGGCGCGGTGGTCATCGCGGGCGGAACCGGAGCGGCACTCGCCCAGATCGGGCTGATCTACATTCCACTGGCGATTGTCGCAGCGGTCGGCGCACTGCTGTTCATGGACAATCTCTCCGAGGCGAAGGCGGACTTCGGTTCCACCGCGTCGGCGGCCCGGCGCGGCCAGACCTGGATCATGTCCTTTCTTTACATCGGCACCTTCGGCTCCTTCATCGGATATTCGTCGGCGTTCCCCGCGCTCCTGAAGAACCCGGCGCTGTTCAACCGGCCGGATTTCGCTCTCGGCTACGGATTCCTCGGCGCGCTGGTCGGTTCGGTCGCCCGCCCGCTCGGCGGGAGGCTCGGCGACCGGATCGGCGGCGCGAAGGTGACCGTCGCGGCCTTCGCGGTCATGACGCTGGGCGGTCTCGGCGCGGTGGCGTCGATCGGCCGCCGGGGCGGAATCCTCGACAGGCCGAGCTTCGGGCTCTTCTTCGCCTCGTTCATGCTGCTGTTCCTCGCCAGCGGCATCGGGAACGGCTCGACCTACCGGATGATCCCGGCGATCTTCGCCGCCCGCGGGGCCCGCAACGGCGGAACCGCCGAGGCCATGCTGCGGGCCCGGCGGGAGGCCGCCGGTGCCATCGGCATCTGTTCCGCGGTCGGAGCCTTCGGCGGCTTCCTCGTGCCGATCATCTACGCCGAGTCGAACAAGGCCTACGGGACGATCGCCCCGGCCCTGTGGGTCTATGTCGGCCTGTTCGTCGTGATGGCCGTCGTCACCTGGCTGTGTTACCTGCGCCGCGGCGACATCGGCGCCCGGCCGAGCCCCGCGGCGACACCGTCGCAGGTGCTGGCGGCGAGCACGCACTGACCCAACGGGAACACCCTGGGCCGGAACGAGGCGGAACGGAGGGGTGGACAGCTGCGCGGCGGGCTGTCCGCCCTCCTTTCAGTAGCCGCGGCGTCAGTAGCCATGGCGTCAGTGGCCGTGGCGTCAGTGGCCGCGGCGCCTCAGTCGGAGATGCGGTAGACGGTGACCCGTTCGAAGGAGACCGTGGCACCCGGACCAGGCAGCATCACCCGGTACTCGTACTGGTCGTCCACGCTGTCGCAGGTGAAGCCGATCTCGAAGAAGGCGAACGTGGGCGTGAGCTCACCCGCCCGCAGGTCGCGGGTGGCCAGTTTCTCGCGCCGCAGGTGCACATACACCTCGATGCGGGCGATCGGCGTGTCGGCGGGGAGGTCGACATCCGGGTCGAGCTCGGCGGCGAGCCGGAACGTCGCCCGGTATGAGCCGCGCACCGGCAGCGTCTCGCGCGGCCCGTAGACGAGGGCCTTGCGGCTCTCCGAGATGTACCCGCCGCGGATGACCCGCCCGACACCGATGTCCGGCAGGTCGACAAGCTGGCCGACCGCGGTCTCCATCGGCGGCATCTGGCTGCCGAAATACCGCATGACCACCCTGCCGACCAGGGGCGGGGTGTCGGACCGCTCGGGCAGCAGGCTGTCGCAGATCTGCATGATGCTTCGGGCGTAGCCCTCGGTGGTGGTGTCGCGGTTGCTGTCGTAGATCGACCTGGCCAGGTCGCGGATGCTCGTGGTCAGCCGGTTCGTCAGCCGCCGGGCGTTCTCCGCCTGCCGGTTCACCCAGATCGCGTAGCCGAAGGACAGCACGCCGATCACACCGAAAGCGAAGTTGAGCGCGTCCACCGTCAGCGCCCCCAGGCCCTCGACCGCGGACGCACCGCGGCTATCGGAAAACGGGCCCGGCACCGACACGAAAAACGTCCGAACCCCACATACCTGATCGTAGTATCCCGATCGCCGACGCAGGTCGCGGAGCGGTCGCGGCTGCCGCCCCTGCCCCGCCTTCACGAGCGGGGCGGTTCCGCGGGTTGGCGCGAGTTGGCATGATGGCCTTCTCATCGCCGAGACCGGCCATCGGGGCTGGTCTCGTGCTGCGCGGGCGGAAAGGTGCGGTCTGATGCCTGCTGCCGGCTATTCCGGGACTCCGCTGGCGCGCAAGCTCGGGGTCAGGGCGGACAGCCGGCTGGTGCTGGCTGCCGCTCCGCCAGGCTGGACCGTTCCCGACCTACCGGGCGGCGTCGAGTACAGCAGCGTCGCGCGCCTGGACGACCTGGTCCCCGGACCGGTCGACGTCTGTGTGGCCTTCTGCCGGGAGGCGAGGGACGTGCGCCAGGCCGCCGATTCCTTCCGCGAGTGCGTCCGGCCGGCCGGCGCGCTGTGGTTCGGTTGGCCGCGCAGGGCCGCCGGGCATCGCAGCGACGTCACGGAGAACCTCATCCGGGAGGTCGTTCTCCCGCTGGGGCTGGTCGACGTCAAGGTCGCGGCGATGGACGCGGACTGGTCGGGTCTGAAGGTCGTCTGGCGCAAGGAACGGCGCTGAGCGGTTACCAACCCGGGGTCCGTGCCGAGGCCGCCCTCCGAGGAGCCGGCGAGAAGGCCGGCTCCTCGGGGTGGTGAACAGGCCGTTGAACGAACAGGGCCTTGAACAGAGTGGTGACCTCGCCGGTCGCGGCGGCTAGAGGCGGCCGGGGGTACGGATGTCCTCGGGGACCCAGTCGGGGTTGCGGCGCTGGGAGAAGGCAAGCCAGCCCTCGCGGGCCTCGGAGCCGAAGACGCTGCGGTCCATGGTCATGCGGTCGTAGGTGCCGTAGTGCGCCGCGATGACCCGCTTGACGTCGGCACGCGCCCGCGGGGCGCCGCGGCAGCAGGCGCGCAGCGCGTCGAGCGCGACATCGCGCACCTGCTCGTGCGGGACGACCCGGGCGACCAGACCCCAGTCCAGCGCCTCCGCGGCGGTGACGACCCGGCCGGTGTAGAGCATGTCCTTGGCCCGGGCGGGGCCGATCTGGGCCGGCAGGTACTGCGCGTAGCCGGTGTCGGCGATGCCGCGGTAGACCTCCGGCGCCCGGAACGTGGCCCGCTCGCTGGCGACCGCCACGTCGGACATCATCGCGATGAGCAGGCCACCACCCTGGGCGATGCCGTTCACGGCGCTGACGACCGGCTTGCGGGAGTGCCGGATCGCGTCGAACGGGGTGTTGTCCATGCCGAAGAGCATCGGGCCGCCCCAGTCGTCGGGGGCGTTGTGGCCCAGGTCGCCACCGGGGATGAAGACGTCGCCGGTTCCCGTGATCAGCAGGCCGGCCAGCTCCGGGTCGTGGTTGACCCGGTCGACGGCGTAGCGGATGCCGAAGTACATCGCCGCCGTCAGCGCGTTGCGGGCCTGCGGCCGGTCGACCGTGCAGACCGCGAGGCTGCCGTGCCGCTCGAAGCGCAGGAACGGCGTGCCCAGCCAGTCCCCCTCCGGAGGGAGCGGCCTGCCCGCCTGTTCCGCCGACCTCGCACCGCTGGCTTCCTCGCCCATCCGCCCACTCCCGCGAAGTTGGATAATAAATTCAATGTAGCCTGCCGGCCGGATCGAGCGCACGCTCCCGCCAGGGCCCAGCCGTCGCGGGTGACCGGGGCCGCCGACAGCGACCCGCCGGCGGCCACGTCCAGGTCGCCGCCCGGCGGGCACGGCAGCGGGCAGCGGGCAGCGGGCGATACGGACACCTCCTACTCGCCCGGTAAACAGGGTCGGAAGGCCTCCTCCGGAGCTTCCGGCGCCAAACCTCGAAAACCCCTCCGGCGACTTCGAAAAAATCATCATGAGGGCCACCCTGTTCCCGTATCGCGGGAATGCAAACAAGGAATTCCGGCGCTACCGTCAGGCTATGACCCAGAGCAAAGTGGCGCCGCGCCACGGAACGATCTCCGAGCCGGCCTCCCGGGCGAATATCTATCTTGAGGATTGGCAGGCCAACGAACTCGAATCAGGGAAGTTCTTCCCGGCGACCGAGGGCGGGCTGAACGACCCGTTCGCCCCGGACGACATCCCGAACGAACCGCCGCCCGCCGACGGGAAGATCGCGAGCGCTGGCCAGGATTTCGCCGCCCAGCTGGACAGGCCGGGATCGGACTGGCAGAAGCACCCGGTCGGCGCCGGCCAGGAGCTCTCCGTCACCTGGACCTTCCACGTACCGCACCGGACCCGGCGGTGGAACTACTTCCTCACCCGGCAGGGCTGGGACCCGAGCATGCCGCTGAGCCGGTCCCAGTTCGAGACGGCTCCGATCGCCGTGTTCCAGAACAGCGGGCAGCCGTACTGGTCGGCCGAGGATCTCGAACCGGCGGACCCGACCCGGCACACGTTCACGCTCCCGCAGCGGCAGGGCTACCACGTCCTGCTCAGCGTGTGGGAGGTCGCCGACACCGCCAGGGGCTTCTACCAGGTTATTGACCTCGATTTCACCGGGTGAGACCACCGCCCTGTCCGCCGGCCGGCCTCCCGGTCGGCGGACAGCGTTCTGCCCGGGCCGGAAGGGCAACAGCCAAAGCGGCAACAGTCAAAGCAGAAAAGGGGTTGGTAGTAATGCACGACGTCGACCACGGACGACTGGCATGACCGCGCGAACCGCCGCCGACGCGCTGCGCGAGGCGATGATCGGCCGGGGCGGGCCGGAGGCGACCGGCTGGGCGGGTCCGCTCGAGCTGCCCCCCGCGCCGCGCGCGGGAGCCACCGTCGCCGTTCTCGGTGCCGGGGTCGGCGGGCTGACCGCGGCCTACGAGCTCGGCCGGCTGGGCTACCGGTGCACCGTGCTGGAGGCCTCGGACCGCGTCGGCGGCCGCAACCGCACGGCCCGCAACGGTGACGTGCTCCGCGAGATCGGCCCGACCGGGGAGCTGGTCGTCACGCACGAGTGCGTCTTCGACGACGATCTCTACCTCAACCTGGGCCCCGGCCGCATCCCGTATCACCACCGCCGGATGCTGGACTACTGCCGGGCCTTCGGGGTCGCCCTCGAGCCGTACATCATGGAGACCACGGCGAACGTCATCCACCTTGCGGACGGCCGGATCGTCCGATGGCGCAACCGGCAGGTCGCCAACGACACCCGCGGGCACCTCGCGGCGATGCTCGCCGAGCACCTCGTGCGGCGGGACGCCGCGACCGGGGAGCTGCTCGACCTGCTGCGGGTGTTCGGCCAGCTGGCGGGCGACCACAGCTACCAGGGCTCGACCCGCTCCGGGTACGTCGAGGATCCCGACGTGCACGACTGGCCCCTCCCGGCAGAGCCGATCCCCTTCGCGGACCTGTTGGAGTCGGGTTTCTGGAAGCACAGGTTCTACCAGCCGCTGGACTATCTGTGGCAGGCCACGATGTTCCAGCCGGTCGGCGGGATGGACCGCATCGTGACCGCGTTCGAGCGGGAGATCAACGACAGGTTCGGCGACATCATCGAGCGCAACGCCGAGGTCACCGCGATTCGGCTGCTCGGCGAGGGTGGGGTGGACGTCGAATACGTGCGGGAGGGCAGCGCCCGGAAGCTGACCGCGGACTACTGCGTCAGCAGCATCCCGCTGCCGGTGCTGCGGAACATGTCCACCAACTTCTCCGCCGAGTTCGACGCGGCGCTCCATGCCGTCGAGTTCGCCGACACCTGCAAGGTCGGGTGGCAGGCGGAGGAACGTTTCTGGGAGAACGACACCGACCAGATCTACGGCGGGATCAGCTGGACGAACCATCCGATCACCCAGGTCTGGTATCCGAGCAACGACTACTTCTCCCCGGCGGGAACGGGCACCGTCACCGGCGCCTACAACTTCGCCGACGTGGCCAGGAAGTTCGGCGATCTGGAGCCGCTGCAGCGGCTGGACCAGGCCCGCGCCGGCGCGGCGGAGCTGCACCCGACGTTCGCCGACAAGAACATCGTTCCCACCGCGAAGGGCCTCACGATCGCCTGGCAGAAGGTGCCCTACCAGCTCGGGGGCTGGGCCGACTGGGACCCGGCGGACGCGGAGCACATGGTGGCCTACAAGGAGCTCCTCGAGCCCGAGGGCGACGGGCGCTTCTTCATGCTGGGCGACCAGTGCTCACCGCTGCCCGGCTGGCAGGAGGGGGCGATGATGTCAGCCCACTACGTGATCGGCCAGATCCAGGGCGTCATCCCGCTCACCGTGCCCGAAACGGTTCGGGTGCCCGATTCGGTCGCCCTGACCCAGGGTTCCCGCTGACCCGCTGACCTGACCCGCTGACCCGCCGACATCCCCGGCCCGTTCAGTCCCGACGGTCGGGTTCAGTAGTGCCAGTCGTCACCGGCGGCGGTGTCGACGGCCCCGCGTTCAGGTTCGAAGGCCAGCCGGTAGCCGCGTTTGGCCACGGTCTGGATGATGCGGGGGTCCCCGAGCGCGGAACGCAGGCGGCCCACGGCCACCTCGACCGCGTGCTCGTCTCCGCCGCCGGGCGGCAACAGCTCACGCCGGGTGATGACATGCCCGGGCCGGGCCGCGAGGCGGCGCAGCAGCGCCATGCTCGTCCGGCTGAGCGGGACGAGCCGCCCGTCCACGACGACGGCCTGGCCGCGCAGGTCGAGCCAGTGGTCGGCGACCGGCAGCACCCGGCCGCGCCGGCGCGGGATCTGCTCGACGATCTCGCGCACGAGGGCGCCGAGCCGCGCCCGGGGCGGCGCGATCACCGGAATGTCCCGTTCCAGCAGCGGTCCGGCGGTCACCGGACCGACGCAGGCCGCCACCACCGGGCCGAGCAGCGCCTCGCGCACGGCCTCGCCCAGCCCCTGCTCGTCCGCGCTGCGCAGGAAGCTCACCGCGGCCGGCGCGCTGGTGAACGCGACCGCGTCCAGTTCGGTGGTCGCGACCGCGTCGATCAGCCGCCGCAGCGGGGTGACGTCCTCGGGCCCGATCCACCGGTAGACGGGGACCTCGATGACGTCCGCGCCGGCCAGCCGCAGCGTCTCCACCAGGTCCGGAAGCGGTTCCCCGTGCTGCTGCACCGCGATGCGCCGGCCGTCGAGGTCGTCCCGCTCGATCAGGTGCTCCAGCACCTCGCTGGACGACTCCGATTCCGGCGACCAGGCCTCCCGCAGCCCGCTCGCGCGGATCGCGCCGCGGGCCTTGGGGCCGCGGGCCAGCAGGGTCGCCGAGCCGATCGCCTTGGTGAGCGGATCCAGCAGATCCCAGGCGTCGGCGGCCTCCATCCAGCCGCGGAAACCGATCCCGGTGGTGGCGACGACGACGTCCAGCGGCGCGGACAGGCACCGCTCGGTCGCCTGGCGCAGCTCCGTGTCGTCGGCCAGCGGGACGATCCGGATCGCCGGGCCGTACAGGACCCGTGCCCCGCGGCGTTCGAGCGCGGCACCGAACTCCTCCCGGCGGCGCGCCGCGGTGATCCCGATGGTGTAGCCGGCCAGCGGCTCGACGCCGGTGGAGCCACCAGTCACGTCGCATTCACCTCAACCATTCCCTCGCGGCTGCGCACCTCGTAGACGGGTACGGTGACCCCTTCCGCGTCCAGGCACTCTCCGGTGCGCAGATCGAAGACCTGCTTGTGCAGTGGAGACGCTACCGTCCGCCGCCCCGCCCGGCTCCCGACGATGCCCCGGGCGAGCACGCAGGTGCCGGTGAACGGGTCCCGGTTGCCGAGGGCGAACAGCTGACCGTCGTGGCAGCGGAACAGCGCGACCTGGACATCGCCGACGAGCGCGGCGACACCGCGCTCCGGCAGCAGGTCGTCGTACCGGCAGATCGCGGCCCACGTCATGGTTGCGTCCTTTCCCGTCATCGGGCCGGTACCCCCGCCGGGACGCCGGTAGCCGGAACAGAGGTGGCTGGGGCAGAGGTGGCTGGGACAGAGGCGCCTGGGGCACCGGCAACCGGGAGGCCCAGGAGAACCGGCCGGGGCTGGCCGCGTTCCGTCACGAAGGTGATGGTCGGGTCGGGGGTGTCCGGGGCGTTCACGAACGAGACGAACCGGCTCAGCCGCGCCGGGTCGGCCAGGACCGCCGCCCATTCGTCCTCGTAGCCGCCGACGTGTCGCTCGATCGCCGCGTCGAGCTCCGCGGCGATGCCCAGGGCGTCGTCGACGAGCACCGAGCGCAGGTAGTCGAGGCCGTCCACCTGCTCACCCCCGGGGCCGGTGGACAGCGACTCGACCCAGCTCGACGTCCGCTGCAACCGGTCGGCGGTGCGAACGTAGAAGACGATGAACCGGTCGATCGTGCGGACCAGGGTCTCGGTGTCGACGTCGGTGAGCAGGAGGTCCGCGTGCCGGGGCCGGAACCCGCCGTTGCCGCCGACGTAGAGGTTCCACCCGTTCTCGGTGGCGATCACGCCGATGTCCTTGCCACGGGCCTCGGCACATTCACGCGCGCAGCCGGAGACCGCGGCCTTGATCTTGTGCGGTGACCGGATGCCGCGGTAGCGCAGCTCCAGCGCGATGGCGAGGGCGAGGGAGTCCTGCACGCCGTACCGGCACCAGGTCGAGCCGACACAGGACTTCACCGTGCGCAGTGCCTTGCCGTAGGCGTGCCCCGACTCGAACCCGGCGTCGACGAGACGGCGCCAGATCGCCGGCAGCTGCTCCAGCCGGGCTCCGAGCAGGTCGATACGCTGCCCACCGGTGATCTTCGTGTAGAGGTCGAAGTCCCGGGCGACCGTGCCGATGGCGATGAGCTTCTCCGGCGTGATCTCACCGCCGGGAATCCGCGGCACGACCGAATAGGTGCCGTTGCGCTGGATGTTGGCGAGGAACGCGTCGTTGGTGTCCTGCAGCGCCGCCTGCTCGCCGTCGAGAATGTGGCCGTTGCCGAGGCTGGCGAGAATGGATGCCACGACCGGTTTGCACACATCGCAGCCGCGGCCCCGACCGTACCGGTCGACGAGCTCGCTGAACGTCGCGATCCGCTCGACCCGGACCAGGTCGAACAGCTCCGCCCGCGAACAGTCGAAATGCTCGCACAGCGCCTTGCCGACGGTGACTCCGCTTTCGGTGAGCAGCGTCGAGAGCAGCGGAACGCACGACCCGCAGCCGGTGCCGGCCTTCGTGCACGCCTTGACCTCGGCGACGGTGGTGAGACCGGACCCGGCGATCGCGGTGTCGATCGCCTCCCGCGTCACGGCGTGGCACGAGCAGACCATCGCGTCGGCGGGCAACGCCCCGACGGACCCGTCACCAGGCCCGCCGCCGGCACCGGCACCGCGCGGGGCGAGCATCGCGAGCGGGTCCCCGGGCAGCGGGCGGCCGACCAGCGGACGCAGGGCGGCGTACCTCGACGCGTCCCCCACCAGCACTCCACCGAGCAGGGTGGTCGCGTCGTCGGAGACGACGAGCTTCGCGTAGGAACCGGCGACCGGATCGTTGACGGTGACTTCCAGCGCGCCGTCGGTGGTGGCCAGCGCGTCGCCGAAACTCGCGACGTCCACGCCGAGCAGTTTGAGCTTCGTGGCGGTGTCCGCGGCGCGGAACTCCGCGTTCCCGCCGGCAAGCCGGTCGGCGAGCACCGAACCCATCGCGTAGCCGGGAGCCACCAGCCCGTAGACCGTGCCGTCGATGCAGGCGCACTCCCCGATCGCGTGGACGGCGGCGTCGGCGGTGCGGCAGCCGGCATCGACCAGCACCCCGCCCCGTGCGCCGACCGCCAGCCCCGCGTCCCGCGCGAGCTGGTCACGCGGACGCACCCCGGCGGCGAACACGACCAGGTCGACGGGCAGCTCGGTGCCGTCCCCCAGGGTGACGAGCCTCGGTGCGGCCTGGTCCGGCGCGGCCTGGTCCGGTGCGGCCTCCGTCACCGCGGCGGCGAAGGTACCGAGATGGACGGTGACGCCGAGCTCCTCGACCAGCCGGCGCAGCAGCGCGCCGCCGCCGGAGTCGACCTGCAACGGCATGAGCCGCGGGGCCATCTCGACGACGTGCACGGCCAGCCCGAGCAGCCGCAGCGCGCGGGCGGCCTCCAGCCCGAGCAGCCCGCCGCCGACCACCAGCCCGACTCGCGTGCGTGCCCGCCGGGCGGCCGCGTGGATCGCCTCCAGGTCGTCGAGCGTGCGGTAGACGAAACAGCCCGGCAGGTCGGCGCCGGGCACCGGCGGGACGAACGCGGCGGAACCGGTCGCCAGTACGAGCGCGTCGTAGCCGACGGTCCGTCCGCGGCTGGTGGTGACGGTCCGTGCCGCGCGGTCGACCGCGATGACGGCCTCGTCGAGATGCAGCCGGTAACCGTTGCCGTCGTAACAGCCCGAGGCGACGAGATCCAGGCTCTGCGGGCTGGCTCCGTCGAAGTAGGACGACAGTGCGACCCGGTCGTAGGCTCGCCGCGGCTCCTCCCCGAAGACGGTGACCTGCCAGTGGCGGTCGACGTCCCGTTCCCGCAGCGCCTCGACGAAATGCTGGCCGACCATGCCGTTGCCGACCACGACGAGACGGCGGCCCGAGTTCGTTTCCATGACCAGTCCCCACGCGCCCGGATCCGTCAGGCCCGGCTGCGGCCATGGTCGCCAGGCCCTGTTATGCCGAGCGCGCGCAGGCGTTAACTCGTGGGCAAGGAGATCTCACCACCGCCGGGCGGGCGCTGTGCGCGCACTGCTGTACGCGCACGCTGTGCGCGGCACTGCTATACGCGGGTTCCGCTGTACGCGGGTGCTGCTGTACGCGGGTTCCGCTGTACGCGGGTGCTGCTGTACGCGGGTTCCGCTGTACGCGGGTGCTGCTGCGCGCCGGTGTCAGTGGCCGGTGGGGAGCCGGCTGGTGACGCCGTCTAGGAAGATCGCCATGCTGTGCGCGAAGACGGCGTCGACCGGCGCGGACAGGTAGACGTCCCCGGTCTCGCGGAGCGCCGCGACATCATCGGGGGGCAGGCGGTCGAGCAGCTCCTCGAAGCCGGCGCCGGCCGGGACGCCGCTCGGGCTGCGGCCGGAACGGCTGCGCTGGATGGTCGCGGCGCCCGCCACGAGCTCGATCATGGCGATGGTCGTGTACACGGCCTCCGCCCTGGGCAGCCCGGCGGAGTCGAAGGCGGTCACCGCCGCGTTGACGAAACGCAGCATGTTGGGGCCGTAGCCGTGCATGTTCCGCCCCGCCGCGTCGGGAAGCGGCTGGTTGAGAATGACCCTGCGCATCTCGCTCATGAGCACTTCGATGTCGGCTCGCCAGCCGCGGCCGGTGCGCCCGATCCGGATGTCGCCCATGACGTGGTCCCCGATCAGCGCGATCAGTTCGTCCCGGCTGGCGATGTGCCGGTAGAGCGAGGCGTTGCTGGTGCCGAGCCGCTCGGCGACGGCGCGCACCGTGAGGGCGTCCAGCCCGTCCTCGCGCAGGACGTCGAGGGCGGCTCCGATGATCCGCTCGGTGGACAGCCCGCCGAGCCGCGGCCGCCGGCGGCGTTCGAGGTCCGAGCGCTGGATCCACCAGCGGGCCGAACCGGGCTCGTAGCCCACGGATGCGCACGCCACGAGGCCGTCCGAGTCCACCTGGACAGTATGCAAGATCCGCTCCGATACTCACACGGCAGATAGGTGAATGCTGGTCGCATTGGGGCCGGCCGGCCCGGGCTGCCACCCGGATCGGCCACCCCGGCCGGCCGCCCTAGCCGGCCCGGTGTGCGGCGGCGAACGCACGCAGCTCGCGGGCGACGTCGGGGCCGGACGGCTGGTACATGATCTCGCTGAAGCCGGACGCGGCCAGCCTGTCGAGCCCGTCGCGGATGTCCGCGGGGGCCCCGACCATCGTCCGGGTGTCGATGTGGCCCAGCAGAAGGTGGTCCCGCTCGGTGAGGTGCGTGACGTGGCCCTCGAAGCTGAGCAGGTGGCGCTCACCCTCGGGTGCGAGGGCCTCCAGGGCCGCCCGCCACTGCTCGCCGCCGGGCAGCCGGTCCACCGCCGACGCTCCCCCGACGGCGTGGGCGGTGTGCCAGGGGATCACCCGCCAGGGCCCGATGGCCGCACGCACCCGGGCACACTCGCGGTCCTCGCCGGCGTCCAGCACGGTGCCGGTGACCATCGTCGCGGTCGGCAGCGTGGGGTGCACGGGGCCGATCGTCCCGTCCGCCACCTCGGGGGCCCGCCGGTTGCCTCGCGGTCCGAGCACACTGAGCCACAGCGGGACCTCGACCGGCCGGGGCGCGGCCATGCCGGGCCAGTGCAGCATCCGGGCCGGCGCTCCGTCGAGCACGACGGTCTCGCCGGCGAGCAGCCGCCGCAGCGAGCTGACATAATCGACCATGGCGTCCAGGGGCATCGCCGGCTGGCCGATCGCCATCCGGGCGGTGTAGCCCGTTCCGAAGCAGGCGCGGAACCGGCCGCCGGACAGCCGCGCGATCGTGGCGATGCCGGACGCCATGGTCATGACGGAGCGCTGGGTGGGAATCAGGACGGCGGTCGCGAGCCCGATCCGCGTCGTGCGGGCCGCGGCGAGCGCCAGATGGGCGAACGGATCCTCCCACAGCGGGGCCGAGTCGAAGATCCACACCCGGGTGTACCCGAGCTCCTCCGCGAGGACGGCGAGCTCCGCGAAGTCGGGGCCCGGCGGCAGCCCGCAGGATAACTCGTACTCGCTCACCGGAGTCATGAATCCGTTGTACCGGTCCGGGCATCCGGTCGGAAGCCGAACCGCCGATTTTCCGGACCGCTGGTCCGTTTTCTGTGGCGGCTGCCGGCGTGGCGGGGCATACTCCCAGCACCGGCCAGCCTGGCCTGCCGGTCGCACGGTAGGCCCAATCGGTGACAGCATTCGACCATGAACGTACGTTCAGGTGAGGAGCCGCCGGTGCCCAAGGGGTATGTGATCGTGACCGAGACCATCCACGACCCGGCCGGCATGGCGGCCTACAGCCAGCTCTCCGGCCGGTCGCTCGCCGAGTACGACGGCCGGGTCCTGGTGGTCGACGACGCTGTCGAGATCCGTGAAGGGTCCTGGCCGGGCAGCCGGACGGTCGTCATCGAGTTCGCCTCGGTCGACCAGGCACGTGCCTGGTACGAGTCGGAGAGCTACCAGGCCGCCGCCCCGCTGCGCCAAGCCGCGGCCGACTGCAGCGTCGTCATCGCGGCGGGCTTCGTCCCACGGCCCACCCCGGCCCCGACCGCGACCGCGACCGGCTGACCCGCCCTCCCCCACGCCCCCGCACCCCTACACCCACCGACGGGATGAGGATTCTGACAACGATGATGACGAGCCCTTCTGCCACCCGGTGCCAGCGATGACGGCGGAGTCAGCGCGCATCTCGCCGCTGCCGGTCGAACAGTGGAGCGACGACGCGGCGCAGACCCTGCCCCGCTACTTACGCCGGCCGGAGCTGTTCGCGCCGGACCGCCCGAACGCGCTCCCGATGCCGACCTCGCTGCGGCTGTTCGCCCACCACATCCGGCTGACCGAGCCCTGGCTCGCCTTCTCCGAGGTCCTCGTCGGCAAGGATTCGGTGCTGGACCCGGCGCACCGCGAGCTGCTCGTACTGCGAGTGGCCTGGCGAACCCGCTCGCAGTACGAGTGGATCCACCATGTCCGCATCGGTCGGGCCTGCGGCGTCACCACCGAACAGATCCACGCCATCCCCCAGGGCGCCGAGGCCGAGGTGTGGACGCCACTCGAACGCGCGATGATGGCCGCGGTCGACCAGATGATCGACCGGTTCCGGGTGGACGACGAGACCTGGCAGGTGCTCGCGTCCCATCTCGACAAGCCGCAGCTTCTTGAGCTCTCCTTCGTCGTCGGCAGCTATCTCTGCCTGGCGCAGGTGTTCAACAACGTCGGTCTGGAGGCGGACCCGCCCTCCGAGCCCCTGGACGCACCGGCACTTCCGGCGCTGGGGGACTGACCGCCTATGACGACGAATCAGACGACCAACCAGACGACGCATCAGCGGACCGCGACGAGGGAGTCGACGACACGCGACCAGCTGCTCGACGCCGCCGAGCAGCTGCTGCTGGAGGAGGGCTACGCCGCCGTCACGTCGCGCCGCGTCGGCGCGCGGGCCGGGCTCGCCCCACAGCTGGTGCACTACTACTTCCGGACCATGGACGACCTGTTCCTGCAGGTCTTCCGGCGGCGCGCGGACGTCGGGCTGGAACTGCTCCGCGAGGTGCTGCGCTCCCGCCCGACCCTGCGGCAGCTCTGGGACCTGCGCGAGGCCGGGATCAACACGACCATGCGGTTCAACCTGGAGTTCATGGCGCTGGCCAACCACCGCAAGGCGATCCGCTCCGCGATCGTCGAGTACTACCGGCAGTACCGGCAGCTCCAGCTGGACGCGTTCACGGCGGCCCTGGCGGATCTCGGCGTCACACCGGAGCGGTGCCCCCCGCTGGTGGCACAGCTGGTGATGGTCGGCGTCACCCAGCTGGTCGCCATCGACGAGGAGTTCGGGCTGGGGGCCGGCTACGACACCGTCCTGGCCTACCTCAATGATCAGATCGGCGATCTCACCCGCGGCCACGCGCAGGCACAGGCGCAGGCGCAGGCACAGCAGCCGCCGGGGCCGTGAAACGAGCGACGGCGGCCCGACAGACGGGTGAAAGCGGCGTGCAGGTGCGGTGAAACCGCGGGCAACTACCGTCCCGGGTGTCAGTTTCCCTCCCTTCCCACCCGGAGGAACCCGCTTTGGGAGCCGTACCCGCAGTCCAGGCCCGCGGCCTGGTCAAGACGTTCCGTGAACAACGCGCGGTCGACGGAATCGACCTCGACGTCCGCCAGGGCGAGATCTTCGGAGTTCTCGGCCCGAACGGAGCCGGCAAGACGACGACCCTGAAGATGCTGGCCACCCTGCTGCCGATCGACAGCGGGCAGGCCGAGATCTTCGGGGTCGACGTCGCCGCGCATCCGAACCGGGTGCGGCAGCTCATCGGTGTCACCGGGCAGTACGCCTCGGTCGACGAGGATCTCACCGCCACCGAGAACCTGTGGCTGTTCGGACGTCTGCAGGGGCTGCGCGCCGCCGACGCACGTTCGACGGCGCGGCGCCTGCTGGAGCAGTTCGGCCTGCAGGAGGCCGCCGACCGCAGGATCGCCGAGTTCTCCGGCGGTATGCGCCGCCGCCTCGACCTGGCCGCCTCCCTGATCACCCGCCCGCCCCTGATCTTCCTGGACGAACCGACCACCGGCCTCGACCCGCGCACCCGCGGCCAGATGTGGGACACCATCCGCGGCCTGGTCGCCGACGGCTGCACCGTCCTGCTCACCACCCAGTACCTCGACGAGGCCGACCAGCTCGCCGACCGGGTCTGCGTCATCGACCACGGCCGCAAGGTCGCCGAGGGCACCCCGGACGACCTGAAGTCGCAGGTCGGCGAGTCGACCCTGCAGGTCCAGCTGGAGTCGGGGGCCGACCAGGCCGCCGCCGCCGAGGTGGTGCGCCGCGTCCTCGCCGAGGAGCCGGTGCTCACCCCCGAGGCCGGCCGGCTCAACGTCCCGCTCCCGGACGCCGACCGGGCCGCCGACGTGCTGCTCGGCCTGCGCGCCGCCGGGGTCTCCATCCGCTCGGTCAGCGTCGCGCGGCCCACGCTCGACGAGGTGTTCCTCGCTCTCACCGGTCATGACGTCCCGGCGGACGGTTCCGGCACCGACAGCACCGACGACATCGGCGACGCTGATCACGCTGACCCCGCCGGCTCCGCTCTGGAGGCTGCACGATGAGCACCACCACCGACGCCGCCACCACGGCCGCCGGCACCAGCTCCGTCATCGGCGCTCCCGCGGCTGCGCCGCTCGCCGGCCGGTCACCGGTCAGGCCGCTCGACACCGAGGCCGCGTTCGCCCGGACCAAGGGCCGGGTCGGGGCCGGGGACACCGTCGTCCAGACGTTCGCGATGGCCTGGCGGGCGCTGAAGAAGATGCGCCGCAACCCGGAGCAGTTCTTCGACGTGGCCCTGCAGCCGCTGCTGTTCACGGCGATGTTCGCCTACGTCTTCGGCGGCGCGATCTCCGGCGACGTCGACAGCTACCTGCCGTTGCTGATTCCCGGCATCGTCGCGCAGACGGTGCTCACGACCTGCATGGCCACCGGGACGCAGCTACGCGAGGACATGGACAAGGGCGTCTTCGACCGGTTCCGGTCGCTGCCGATGTCCCGGGTCGCGCCACTGGCCGGTCCGATGGTCGCCGATCTGGTGCGTTACGTGACCGCCGCCGTGCTCACCTACCTGATGGGCCTGCTGCTCGGGTACCGGCCGGGTGGCGGTGTGCCGGGGGTCGCCGGTGCGGTGGTGCTGGCGGTGTTCACCGGCTGGGCGATCGCGTGGGCGTTCACCTGGATCGGCACGATCGCCCGCAGCGCCCGCAGCGTGCAGGGCATCTCGATGATGATCCTCTTCCCGCTGACGTTCCTGTCCAACGCGTTCGTCCCGGCGGACACCCTGCCGGGCTGGCTGGAGACCTTCACGAAGGTCAACCCGGTGTCACATCTCGTCTCCGCGACCCGGGACCTGGCCAACAACGGAACGGTCACCGCCCAGGTCGCCTGGACGCTGCTCACCGGACTCGCGGTGATCGCCATCTTCCTGCCGCTGTCCGTCGCCAGCTACCGGCGAAACCTGTGAGTGCGGGACGAGGCACGAACTCCCGGCGTGCTCCGTCGTCCTCGCCAGACCCGTAGTCCCCGCGTTACCCACCAGACGCAACAGTGTGTCCCGAGCCTCATCGAACAGCTCCGCACCGCGACGCTCGCCGAGGCCTGCCTCGACCGCCGACAGCAGGCCCGGCGCGCATCGCTCGAGCAGCTCCGCCACCCACTGCCAGTGCAGCGGGCTGACGACCGACACGTAGTCGAACCGCCGCGCGGCCACCAGCAGCCGGACGACGTCCTCGATAACGCAGTCCGCCGCGCCAGTCCTGCCGACAGCATCACTGGCGTCGCCAGCGCCGCCGGCGCCTTCTGCCGCACCGGCACTGTCTGCCCACGTCCGAAGGCTCCAGGCCGCGGTCGCGAACAGCGTGGTACCCACCACCGGGTAGTCGAGGTAAGCCGACGCAGCCTCCAACAGCCTGGAGCACCGCGTCAGGCAGGACGTATACAGCTCACGACCAACCGAGACCTGCTCGTCGCCGGCCGCGTACCGGCTGAACGCGGCCAGCGCCACCGCCTCACCGAACAGCAGCCAGGGCTCCAGCCCACTCTGCGACACCCCGGGCAGCGTGATCAGCCGCGTCCGCCGCGCCACCATCAGGTACTCGCGCAGCCCGTCCGATACCTGGCCGCGGGCGGTCATGAGCTCCGCCCGGGCCAGGCCCACCATCATCCCGCCGAGCAGCAGCTCGTTCTCCGGCGCTGCCGCTCCGCGGGCAGCCTCCCCGGCCTCGACACCCAGCCCGGCCAGGAACTCCTCGGCCTCGTCGAACTGACCGCGGCTGATGGCGTCGACCGCGAGCAGGGTCCGCAGGTTGGCGGCGTCGTCGAGGGCACCGAGCCGGCGCAGGACGGGCAGGGCCGCGCGGGCGTGGACCCGCATCGCGGCGGGCTGGCCACGCCGCAGGCTCAGGTTGGCGAGCTGGGTATGCATACCCGCCGCCAGCCACGGACCGTCCTCGGGCCGGGTCAGCTCCAGAGCCCGCCCCGCGGCCTCCACAGCGGCCGCCGAATCGCCGGCGTTCTCGTGCAGATGCGTCAGCCAGACCAGGGCGAGCATGGCGCAGTGGCGGTCACCATCACGAACGAGCCGTTCGAGGGCCTCCCGATTGTCACTGTACGTGTGCCAGCTGGGCTGGTCGGGAGCCGGATCGACGGCCAGCAGCAGGCGCACACCGGCGGCGACCCGCGGATCGCCGGCCGCGTCCGGGCCAAGTCTCGTCAGCAGCTCGCGAATCTGCGCGGCGTCGCTGTCCCCGAGGGCAACCGCACTGCTCAGCACCGCCAACGCCGCGGCCCGGGTGACCGGCACCGCCCGGGGCGGCGGCTCCCAGCCACCGAACGCGTCGCCGATCGCCCCGGTCAACGTCAGGATCCGCGTGTGCTCACCGCGAATGTCCCAGAACCCGGCCAGCACCGCGACCAGGGCCATCACCGATTCGAGATCACCCTCGGCCAGGGCCGCCCGGAGCTCGTCGGTGAGGTTCGCCTCCTCGGCGGCCACCGCATCGACCGCGTCGAACTGCCCCGCGCCGTAGAGGCTCTCGCCCTGGCGCAGCGCGTAGCGCACCGCCCAGGAGCGCCGCGACCGGCGGGCCGCGGCGAGACCGCCGGCCTGGGTCAGCCGCAGCAGGCCGAACTCGCGGACGGTCTCCAGCATCTGGTACCGCACGCCACCGACCGCCTCGCGCACGCTGAGCAGCGACTGGTCGACGAGGCTCTGCACCACGTCGACGACGTCGACGTCCAGCTCCGGCGCCTGTTCCGCTTCCGGCCCCGAACCCGGCCCCGGCCCCGGCCCCGGCCCGAGGATCTCCTCGGCCGTGTCGAGGGTGAAGCCGTCCTGGAAGACCGCGAGCCAGCGCAGCGCCTGCCGCTCAGGCTGATCGAGGAGGTTCCACGACCAGTCGATCACCGCGAGCAGGGTCCGGTGCCGGTCCGGCGCGCTGCGGTCCCCGCCGCGCAGCAGGGCGAAGCGGTCCGCGAGGCGCCGGTCGATCTCCTCGACCGACATGACCCGCACCCGCGCCGCCGCCAGCTCGACGGCCAGCGGCAGGCCGTCCAGCCGGGCGACGACCGCCGCCACGGCCGCGTCGTCGAGGCGGACACCGGGCCGCGCCGCCACCGCACGTTCACGGAACAGCTCGAGCGCGTCCGCCGACGAAAGCGCGCCCAGCGGATACACCCGCTCACCGCTGATCGACAGCGGCGCCCGGCTGGTGGTCAGCACCCGCAGGTCCGCGGTGGTCGCGACGAGAAAGGCGACCAGCTCCGCGACGGCGGCCACCAGATGCTCGCAGTTGTCGAGCACGAGCAGGCTGGGCCCGCTCGACAGCTGCTGGGCGATCCGGGCCCGCAGGTCCGCACGCTGCGGCGGTGTCAGCACGGTACGGCTGCTGACCGAATCGCGGACGCCGAGCGCGGAGCCGACCTCGCCGAGCAGATCCTCCGGCGCGGCGACACCGACCAGCTCCACCATCCGCACCACGGGCAGCGTGCTGTCCCGGGCGAGCACGTTCGCGAGCCTGGTCTTGCCGAGCCCACCGGGACCGACGATCGACACCACCCGCGCCCCGGTGAGCATCGCCCGCAGCCGCTCGATGTCCCGGTCGCGCCCCAGCAGCGGGGTGGCATCGTGGCGCAGGCCGGTCCGCACGGCGGGCCGGTCCGCCGCGAGCAGCTCCTGGTGCACCCGGGCGAGCCCCGGACCGGGACCGGTGCCCAGGCGATCCCGCAGGTCGCGGCGGTAGAACTCGAAACGCTCCAGGGCGGCGGCGGGGCTGCGGACCACGGCCTCGCTGCGCAGCAGATCGGCCAGCAGTGCCTCGTCGTCCGGCCGGCCGGCAACCGCCTCCTCGAGCAGCGGCAGGGCCTCGGCGTGCTCCCCCGCGCGGCCGCGGGCCTGGCCGAGCACGGCCCGGGCCGTCGCCAGGTCGGCGGTGGCGGATCGGCGGACGTCCGCGAGCGGGCCGTCGGTCAGGGCGCTCTCCTGCGCTGCCCGCGGCCGGGCCGCCCCCGGCTGGCCCGCCACCAGCTGGGCCCCCACGAGGGGCTCACCCAGCGCGAGCGCCTGGCGGGCCGCGACGGCGGCGGCGAGGGGATCACCCGGCAGCAGCTGGCCGGCCTGGACCGCCAGCGCGGCCAGCAACGAGCTGTCGATCTGGTCGGGTGCCAGGTCGAGGCGGTAGCCGCCGCCGTCGCGCACCACCAGACCGGCGCCGAGGATCGTCCGCGTTCGCGACACGACGACCTGCAGGCTCTTCACCGCGTTGGCCGTCGGCTCCCCGCGCCAGATCAGGGCGGCCAACTGCTCGGCCGGCACCGGCCGCCCACCGGCGGCTGCCAGCGCCGCGAGCAGCGCCTGCGGGCGGTCGCCAGCGACCGGAGTGCCGTTCCAGCGCACCCCGTCAAGCAGGATGAGGCTCACGCCGCCCACGCGGATCAGTCTAGGCGGGCCCTCCGCTGTCGAGCCCAGGCCCGCCACCGCCCGCCCGAGCCCATCTCAGGCCGGGAGGAGGTCGATCGAACCGGGACGGAAGGAGTCGGGGTCGGCGGCGGCCCAGTCCGCCGCCCAGGCACGCGGCGGATCGGCGAGGAGCTCCCCGGGCTCCAGCCAGTCGAAAAGCTCGGCGTAGCTGCGGGTGTCGGTGTGGCTGACCCGGCGCAGCAGCATCTCGGGGCCGAGCTCGCCGGGGCCGGCACAGCCGAGGGAGGCCATCACCCGCACCGCCTGCTCGACGGTCGCCGCCTGGTAGCGCCGCACCCGCTCGCTCTTGTCCGCGACGTCCAGTGCACGTGCCCGGCGCGGGTCCTGGGTGGCCACTCCGACCGGGCAGGTGTTCGTGTGGCAGCGCTGCGCCTGGATGCAGCCGGTCGCCATCATCATCGCCCGCGCCGCGTTGGTGTAGTCGGCGCCCTGCGCGATCCGCTTCACGATGTCGACACCGCTGGCGACCTTGCCGCTCACCCCGATCCGGACCTGCCCGCGCAGGCCGACGCCGACCAGCGCGTTGTGCACCGTGATCAGGCCTTCGGTCAGCGGAGTGCCGACATGGTCCTCGTACTCCAGCGGAGCCGCGCCGGTACCGCCCTCGGAGCCGTCCACCACGACGAAGTCGGGGGTGACCCCCTCGACGACCATCGCCTTGCAGATCGCCAGCAGCTCCCGCCGGGTTCCGACACACAGCTTGAACCCGACCGGCTTGCCCGCCGCCAGCTCCCGCATCCGCGCGATGAACAGGACGAGCTCGCGCGGGGTGGAGAACACCCGGTGATGCGCCGGGCTGATGCAGTCCACGCCGAGGGGCACCCCGCGGGCCGCCGCGATCGCGGGGGTCACCTTCGCCGCCGGCAGCACGCCGCCGAGGCCGGGCTTCGCGCCCTGGCTCAGCTTCAGCTCGACCATCCGCACCGTCGGCAGCGCGGCGACGTCCTTGAAGCGGGCCGGGTCGAAGTCGCCGTCCGGGGTTCGGGTGCCGAAGTAGCCGCTGCCGATCTCCCAGACCAGGTCGGCGCCGTGCCGCAGGTGGTACTCGGTCAGGCCGCCCTCACCGGTGTCGTGGGCGAAGCCGCCGGCCGCCGCGCCCCGGTTCATCGCCAGCACCGCGTTCGCCGACAGCGCCCCGAAACTCATCGCGGAGATGTTCAGCAGTGCCATGTCGTACGGCTGGGTGCAGTCGGGCCCACCGATCCGCACCCGCGGCGGCGGCGCGCCGAGGTCGACGGGCACCGGGGCGGTCGAATGCGGCAGGTACTCGTAGCCGACCTCGTTGACGTCCCGCTCAGTGCCGAACGCCTGGTCACCGTGGATGCCCTTGGCCCGCTGGTAGATCACCGTCCGGGTGTCGCGGTCGAACGGGCGCCCGTCGTAGTTGCGTTCGATGAAGTACTGCTGGATCTCCGGGCGGATCTTCTCCAGGGCGAACCGCAGATGCCCGAGCACCGGGTGGAAGCGCAGGATCGCGTGCCGCCGCTGGGTCACGTCATGCACCGCGAGCAGCAGCAGTGCGGCGGCGACGCCGACACCGGCCCACCAGCCCGCCGACACGAACAGCGCCAGTACGGCCCCCACCGCGACCAGCGCGGCGAGGAGGAGAACCGTCGCAACGGGCAACATCGCGAACCGTGCCCTTCCTGCCCCGGATTCCGACCGACGCCCCGTTGCACCCATCGGTCTGATCGGGCCCGGTTCGCCAGTGTCCGCGGCAGGTCCGACGGTATCCCCGCTTTGCTCCGGCCGGGCTGCGCCGACAGCGGACGGCCTGCCGCCATCGACCTCGCTCGACGCACCATCGACACCGGTCTCCGCCGCTCACCGCCGAATCAACAGCGGTCGCCACCGATCCGCTCTGCTCACGGCGAATCTGCCTCAGGCAGAGACCGCCCCGGGGCGCGAGCGGCGGTGCCTACCGTGCCGGCATGGACGTCGTCGAGCTGGTCCCGGACCTCTACTTCCTGCGCTTTCCCGTCGGGCACGTCTACCTGTGGCGGGACCCGGACGGCCTCACCGTGATCGACGCGGGTCTGCCCGGCTCCGGGCCGCACATCGCCGAGGCGATCCGCGGGCTCGGCTGGCATCCGCGGGACGTCCGGCAGCTCGTGCTCACCCACGGTCACGTCGACCACGCCGGCGCGGCGGCCGAGGTCGCGGCCTGGGGCGAGGTGACCGTGCTCGCCCACCAGGCGGACGTCCCGCTGGTCGAGGGGCGCGCCGCGGCCCTGCCGCCGGATCTCGCCGACTGGGAGCAGGCCCTGTACGACCAGGTCCAGGCCGGCCTGCCAGCCGCGGCCGCCGAACCCGTTCCGGTGCGGGTCGATCGCCCGCTGGCCGACGGCGACATCGTCGACATCGCCGGCGGGGCGCTGACCATCGCCACGCCGGGGCACACCGCCGGCAGCATCGCTCTTTACCTGCCCGGGCCGCGGGTGCTGTTCGCCGGCGACATCATGGCCCGCGACCCGCAGTCCACCGACCCGCGGACACCGGTCTTCCCCGGCGTGTTCAACGTCGACCGGGCCGAGGCCCTCGCATCCTTCGCCAGGCTGGCGGCACTCGACGTCGAGACCGCCTGCTTCGGGCACGGCGACCCCCTCGCGAGTGACGCCGGAACCTACCTGCGCGCCGCCACCGAACGCCTCTCCAGGCCCACGCTGTGAGCACGGGCCTGGAAGGATGAATCACTGTGACGGATGAATCTGCGGCCTTATCCGCTGCCGTTCCCGGTGGCCCCGACTTCGGCCGGTTCGTGGAGAACCTGCGCGAGCTGCTCGACGCGGTGGCCGACACCCGCCCGCCCGCCGCGGTCGTGACCCAGGTCGCCGACCAGTTCGCGCAGCTCAGCGCACAGCTGCGGCAGTTCGCGGTGCCCGAGGCCGAGCGCGTCACCGGGATGCGGCTGGACCTGGACGGTCGCGGCCAGACGATGGTCCCCCCGGTGATCTGGGACGAACGGGGCGGCGACCGCGCCCTGGCCCGGGTGACGTTCGGGCGGCACTACCTCACCCTCGGCGGGGCGGTGCACGGCGGCGCCATCGGGCTGGTGTTCGACGAGGTGCTGGCCATGCTGGCCAACCATGAGCGGCCGTTCGCGCGGTCGCTCTACCTGAACGTCAGCTACCGCGCGCTCACCCGGGTCGAGGTGGGGCTGCGGGTGGAGGCGACGGTCGACCGAGTCGAGGGCCGCAAGCTGTTCCTCAGCGGCCGGCTGTTCGACGGCGAAACCCTGTGCGCCGACGCGGAGAGCCTGTTCATCCAGCTCAGGCCCGCGGGGGCGTAGGCGACGCCCCCGGTCAGGGGGCAGCAGGTCAGGGGCGGACGAGGACCTTGAGGGCGGTGCGGGAGTCCATGGCACGGTAGGCGTCGGCGACGTTGTCGAGGGTGACGGTGCGGTCGAACACCCTGCCAGGGTTGATCACGCCTTTGAACACCTCGGGCAGGGCCTGCTCGAGGTAGGCGCGCACGGGTGCCGGCCCGCCGGTGAGGTAGACGTTCTTGCCGAACAGGGAGCCGAAGCCGACCGGCGCCTCCTCGTACTGCGGCACGCCGACCCGGGAGATGATCCCGCCCGGACGGACCACGCCGTAGGCCTGCTCGTAGGCCGGCAGGTAGCCGACGGCCTCGATCACCACCGGGCTGCCCTCCCCGCCGGTGAGGTCGAGCACCCTGGCGACGCCCTCCTCGCCACGCTCGGCGACGACGTCGGTGGCACCGAACTCCCGGCCCAGGTCGGTGCGGGAGGTGTGCCGCCCCATCAGGATGATCCGCTCGGCGCCCAGCTGCTTCGCGGCGAGAACCGCGGACAGGCCCACCGCGCCGTCCCCGATCACCGTCACCGTCGAGCCGGCGGCCACCTTGCCCATGTGCGCGGCGTGCCAGCCGGTCAGGTAGACGTCCGACAGGGTGAGCAGGGAGGGCAGCAGTGCCTCGTCGACGTCGCTGGGGATCTTCACGAGGGTGCCGGCGGCCTGGGGCACCCTCGCCAGCTCGGCCTGCACTCCCCCGGCGCCGCCGCCGCCGTACCAGCCGACGTTGAGGCATGAGGTGTGCAGGCCGTCGCGGCAGAACACGCAGGTGTTGTCGGAGAAGGAGAACGGGGAGATGACGAGGTCGCCCGGCGCGAGACCGGTGACCTCCGCGCCGATCTCCTCCACGATGCCGATGAACTCGTGGCCCATCGGGACACCCTGCTCGGCGGCGGGCATCGAGTGGAACGGGTGCAGGTCGGACCCGCACACGCAGGCCAGCACCATGCGGACGACGGCGTCGGTCGGTGCCTCGATCTGCGGGTCGGGCACGTTCTCGACGCGGACGTCGCCGGCTCCGTACATGAACGTCGCGCGCATGTGCTGTCCGCCTCCTGATCCCGGGGTCCCGCACCGGGTGGGCGGGTCGACCTCAATGTAAGAGACCTCTAACATTGAGGTCAAAGCGGGATGGAACACATCCTGACCAGGCCTTTCGCGGCAGATGATCGGCAGATGAGCGACAGATACGAACGAGAGCGGGGGCATCGGGCGTGGCAAGGCGGGCGACCTACCACCACGGCGACCTGCGGGCAGCGCTCGTCCAGGCCGCGCTCGAGCTTGTCAGCGCGAACGGGGTCGCCGGCCTCTCGGTCGCCGCCGCGGCCCGCCGGGCAGGCGTCAGCGGCGCCGCTCCCTACCGGCACTTCGCCGGCCGGGCCGAGCTGCTGTCCGCCGCCGCGACCTTCGCGGCCCGCCAGCTCTCCGAGCTGATGCGTGACGCCGTCGAACGAGTCGGACAACCAGCGACCGGCGGGATCACACCCGCCGTCGAGGTACTCGCCGAGCTCACCCGGGTCTACGTCCGGTACACCCTCACCCACGGCGCCGGCTTCGAGCTCATCTTCGCGGACGAACTCCAGGACTTTCCCGACCCGCCGCGCCGCGACGCCACTCGCGAGCTGCATGACCGCCTGCTGTTCCCCGCGCTGGCCGTCACCGGCGATCCCGACGACGCGGGCCATCTGCTGCGGGCGCTGGTCGCCACCGCGCACGGCTACGCCTACCTCCCGCGCAGCGGGTTCATGCGCGGCTTCGACACCGGTTCCGCCCGGGTGGCGGACGAGGCCGCCGAGGCGGTGCGCACGCTGGCCCGGGCAGCGGCCGGCAGCCCACCCGACGGCCACGGCGGGGACTGATCGGCCTGCGGATACGGTCGTTCACCGTCGGCATCCCCCACCTGCCGACGCACCAGGAACCCGCATGCCGCCGCACCACGAGAAGGAGAACCGGTGCCGACCATTTCCCCGAGCCACCGCGACCTGCTGGAGTCCGGCCACACGATCAGCCTCGCAACGGTCGGAGCCGACGGGCTGCCGCAGGTCACCGCGATCTGGGCGATGCTGGACGGTGATCATGTCCGCACCTCGCTGCACCCGAGCCGGCAGAAGTACCGGAACCTCGTCGCCCGGCCGCAGGCGACCATCTTCGTGATCGACCCGGCCAACCCGTACCGCACGCTGGAGGTCCGCGGCACCGTCGAGATCACCGAGGACACCGATCTGGTGTTCCTCCAGCGCCTGCTGGCCGTCTACGGCAGCGACCTGGAGCACTTCCAGGCGCCGGTCGACGGGCGAGTGGTGGTCACGCTGCACCCCACCCGCGTCGTCGAGCTCGGATAGCGGATGGCGCCGGGCGCGACGCGACGCGGTTCCGCGGAACCGCGCCCGGCTCCGCGGAACCGGCGCGGCACCGCCGGCCGGGTGTCAGAGCACGACGGGCAGCCTGTGGTAGCCGCGGATGGTCGCGGTGTGGATCAGCTCCGCGCCGGACAGGTCGACATCCCAGCGCGGGAAGCGGTTCAGGATCTCCTCCAGTGCGATCCGGCCCTCGATCCGGGCCAGGGCGGCACCGAAGCAGTAGTGCACGCCCTTACCGAAGGTCAGGTGCGCGTCGATCTTCCGGTGGATGTCGAACGTGCCCGCGTCGGGGAAGGCCCGCTCGTCCCGGTTCGCCGAACCGGTCAGCAGGGTGACGATCTTCCCTTCCTCGACGTGCTGCCCGTACAGCTCGACCGGTTTCGCCGCCACCCTGATCTGGATCGGTGACGGCACCTCGTACCGCAGCGTCTCCTCGACCGCGTTCGGGACGAGCGACCTGTCGGCCACGACCTGGGCCCGCTGGTCGGGGTGCTCGGCGAGGACCTTCCCGAGCCAGCCGATCAGCCGGGCGGTCGTCTCGACCCCGGCCGCGTAGAGCATGCCGACGTAGTTGAGGATCTCGGCGTCGCTCAGCCCGCGTTCCTCGCCGGTGAAGACGTCGGTGAAGCGGGCCTGGATGAGGGTGGTGAGGAAGTCGTCCGCCGGGTTGGCTCGACGGAACTCCAGGAACGGCGCGTACGGTGCCCCGATGCTGGGCAGCCGCTGCTCCTCCTGCGGCTTCTCCTCGGTGAGCCGGGCCGACTCCTCCACCTTGTCGCGCAGGCTCAGCAGGTACTCGTCGGGAATGCCGACGAGGGCGCCGATGACCCGCATCGGCAGGTGGCCGGCGAAATCCTGCACCAGGTCGAAGCCACCGCTGCCGACGAGCGGGTCGAGGTACTCCGCGCACAGCTCCCGGATCCGCTCCTCCAGGACCTGCACCCGCCGCGGGGTGACGGCCCGGCTCAGGATCAGCCGGTGCATGTCGTGCTCGGGCGGGTCCTCGGCGATGAAAAGCCCCGGCGGTGTCGGTAAGCCGGCCTTCACCATCTCCATCAGGATGCCCTTGGCGGACGTGTAGCTCTGCCAGTCGACCGAGGCGGCCTCGACGTCGGCGTACCGGGAGAGCGCGTAGAAGTCGTACCGCTCGTTGTAGTAGAGCGGCTGTTCCGCCCGCATGCGCTTCCACACCGGGTAGGGGTCCTGGTCGATGTCGAAGTCGTACGGGTCGTAGTAGATCTCGGTCGCGGTGCTCACGCTGTGCTCCTGGCTTCCGTCGACGTGCGTCTGCGCGGGTGTGCGGGTGTGCGGTACCGGCCCCGGGGGGTCACACGGGCTCGCACAGGGTCTTGATCTGGAGGTACTCCTCGAAGCCCAGCTGGCCCATCTCACGGCCGATGCCGCTCTGCTTGTACCCGCCGAAGGGGACGTCCGGCCCGTAGTAGATGCCGCCGTCCACGATCATCGTGCCGGCGCGGATCCGGCGGGCGACCGCCTTGGAACGCTCGTGGTCGCCGGAGAAGACCGCGCCGGAGAGGCCGAAGATGCTGTCGTTCGCGATCCGCACGGCGTCGTCCTCGTCGTCGAACGGCAGCGCGACGAGCACCGGCCCGAAGATCTCGTTGCGGACGATCTCGGCGTCCTCGGGCATGTCGGCGAACAGGGTCGGCTCGAAGTAGTAGCCACGGTCGAACCGCGACGGGCGCCGCCCGCCGAGGACAGGCGTGCCACCGGCCGCCTTCGCCCGCTCGACGATGCCCTCGACGCGGTCGCGGTGGCGCTCGCTGTTCAGCGGGCCCATCACGTTCGCGGGGTCGAGCGGATCACCGTAGGGCACCATCGACAGCATCTGGGCGGCGAGCTGGACGCCCTCCTCGAACCGGGAGCGCGGCAGCAGCAGCCGGGTCAGCGTGGCGCACCCCTGGCCGGCGTGGACGCAGACCATGAAGGTCGACATCCCGATCGCGGTCGCGAGGTCGGCGTCGGCGAAGACGATGTTCGCCGACTTCCCGCCGAGCTCCAGGAAGCACTTCTTCACCGTCTCCGAGCCCAGCTTCATGATCCGCCGCCCGACCGCGGTGGAACCGGTGAAGCTGATCAGGTCGACGCGCGGGTCGGTGATGAGCTCCTCACCCCGGTCGTTGACCGAGCTGGTGATGATGTTGAGAACGCCGGGCGGGATGTCGGTGTGCTCCGCGACGATCTTTCCCAGCGCGCTGGCACACCACGGGGTCGTCGGCGCGGCCTTCAGGACGACGGTGTTCCCGGCCGCGAGCGCGGGGGCGACCTTCGCGAGGTTCACCTGGGTCGGCTGGTTCCACGGGGTGATCGCGCCGACCACCCCGTAGGGCTCGCGCTCCGTCCAGCGGCGGGAGCGGAACTGCTCGATCTGGCCGATGCCGTGCGCCTGCGTGAACTCGTAGTTCTCCAGCAGGTCGGCGACCCAGCCGATGCCTTCGACCGGCCGGTCGAAGGTGGAGCCGGAGATCCTGCTCGGCAGGCCGACCTCGGCCGTCGACATCGCCTTGAACGGCTCGGCGTGCTTGGACAGCGCGTCCTGCAGCTGGCGCAGGCAGCGGACCCGCAACGCGACGTCGGTGCTCCATGTGGTCTCGTCGAAGGCCCTGCGGGCGGCCGCGATCGCCGCGTCCACATCGCCGGCGGAGGCGTCCGCGGCGACGCCGATGGCGGCCTCGGTAGCCGGGTTGATGTTGTCGTACGTGGCCCCGCCGTCCGCGTCGACGAGCTGGCCGTCGATGAGCAGTTTCGCGATGTCCAGGCCCGCGTAGGTCATGTCCTTGCTCCTGTCAGGTGAGACGTGTTTCAGGCGAGCGGCGTGTCAGGCGAGCGGCGTGTCGGGCGAGCGAGGTGTGCTCGTGGCGGACGACGTGTGCTCGTGGCGGACGACGTCGGAGACCGCCCATTCGGTCTGGCGCTTCGCCGCGGCCGACGGCGGGCTCAGGCAGTCGGGCATCGCGACGGTGCGGCCGGGGCGGACGTCCGCCGACCAGGTGACGGCGTTCCCGCCCTCGGCCCAGGTCAGCTCGGCCCGGGTGCCGTGCACCGACCCGCTGCGGGGGCGGTCCAGCACACCCCAGCCCTCCCGCCGCAGGACCTCCAGCTCGAGTGCCTGCACCTGCGGGTCCGCGAGGCCCGAGCAGCCCCGGTAGTGGCCGGCGAGCCGCTCCGGGTCACCGGAGCGGCTCAGCACGGAGTCGACGAGATCGAGATCGGCGAAGGCCCAGCCGGTTCCCTCCGGGAGCACCAGGCACACCGGCGCGAACCGATGCCCACCGAGATGACTGGCCCGCCACAGGTTCACCCCCGGCCGCACCCCGGCCGCCTCCAGTTTCACGGCCAGGCCCGCGCCGAGCCGGCCGCAGCAGGCGTCGCGGCGGCCGTGCCCGCACACCAGGACGTCGACAGCGGGGATCTCCAGCGCCGACGGGCCCGGGTCGGCCGCCGCCGCGACCAGCTCGCCGACGGTGTCGTACAACGAGCAGCCGACCGCGCTCTCGAACCTGCGGTATCCGGCGAACCCGGCCTCACCGGGCCTGCGGGCATGCAGAATCACCCGCCGTTCCTCCCCGGCAGGGCGCTGCTGGGCGGGGACGACGGCCTGCAGCCGGTAGCCGGGCGGACCGACGAGTGGCTCCAGGGCGGCGGCCTGGGCGCTTTCACCGACGTCCCGTGGCCATGGCAGCGGGATCTCGACGAGCAGGAAGCCCGGGTACGTTCCGGCCGTGCCCGCCGGCGACATGGCCGCCGCCCGCGCCCAGTCGGAGCATCTGATCTTCGCGTCGGGGTCGACGTCGGGTGGGCGGACCCCTGCCGTCACGTCCATGCCGTCAACCGGCCGGATGGGCGTTCGGCGCCGGGGCCTGGACGAGGTCTCGGCGCGAGGGCGGGACCGGCGGACTGGTCCGCCAGTCGGCGACGCCCTGGTCACCCGGCTGGCCCACCGGCATTCCGCCCTCGTGCACCCAGGCCCAGTGGGAGTGGTTGAGCTCGTGGAGGGTGAAGCAGGCGTTCAGCGCGTTGTAGAAGCCCATGTTGTCCACGCTCTGGTTCACCGACTCCTTGATGAGCAGGGCCGCCATGGTGGGGATCGAGGCGATCCGCCGGGCGAACCGCAGTGCCGAGTCATGCAGCTCGGCACCCGGGAAGACCTTGGAGACCATCCCGAGGCGCCAGGCCTCCTCCGCGTCGATCGAGTCGCCGGTGAGGAGTAGCTCCTTGGCCCGGCGCGGGCCGAACTCCCAGGGGTGCGCGAAGTACTCCATGCCGCACATGCCGAGCCTGGTGCCCACCATGTCGGCGAAGGTGGTGCCCTCGGCCGCCACGATGAGGTCGCACGCCCACATCAGCATGAGGCCCGCCGCGTAGACCTCGCCGTGCACGGCGGCGATGGTGATCTTCCGAAGGTTCCGCCAGCGGCGGGTGCTTTCGAAGAAGTGGTGCCACTCCTGCAGCATCAGCTTCTCGGCGCCGTGGCGGGTTCCGCCGTTCACCTTTGCCGAGGGATGCTGGTTCGGCCCCGGGTGCATGTCCTCGCGACCCTGGCGCGAGCCCATGTCGTGGCCCGTCGAGAACATCGGGCCGTGGCCTCCGAGAATGACGACACGGACGGTGTCGTCGGCCTCGGCGCGCAGGAACGCGTCGCCCAGCTCCACCAGCAGGCCGCGATTCTGGGCGTTACGGGTCCCGGGGCGGTTGAGCATGATCCGCACAATCACCCCGTCGTCAAGCTCCTCGTAGGTGAGGTATTGGTAGCGCGAATCGACGGGTGCTCGACGCGCATCAGTAACAGCACAGTTCGAATCGGTCATCGAGTATTGCGGCTCGCTCATGGATGCCCTTCCCTCCGGGCGGCGCGGTCCGCTCGTACCAGTCTCCCAACACCGGAGGAGACAGGTCCCCCACCTGCCGCCTTACCGTCCATATTTACACTAGGTTCAAGTACATGTACTGTCAACCCGGTCGCGGGCAGGACCGGCATGGCCCCATTTCCCCACGGGGGGTCGAGATGCCGATCCGCCCCGGAGCAGACCTGGGCAGGAAGAATCGGAGGGCGCGGAGCATGACCGAGACAGCAGCATTTCGCTACGACGGAAAGCGGGTTCTTGTGGTCGGGGGGGCCACCGGTATGGGCGCGGCGGCGGCCCAGGCGGTCAGCGCGCTCGGCGCGGAGGTCGTGGTCATGGACCGCGCCCCGGTCGACTATCCGGTCGCCCGGCAGATCACCGTCGACCTCACCGACCCCGACGCGCTGGACACCGCGATCGACCAGGTCAGCGGGCCGCTGCACGCGGTGTTCTCCGCGGCCGGCATCGCCGGCGGGCCGGCCGTCATGCGGGTCAACTTCATCGCCCACCGCCATCTCGCCGAGCGGCTGGTCCAGGACGGAACACTGGTCCCCGGCTCGGCGATCTGCATGATCTCGTCGGTGGCCGGGCTCGGCTGGCAGAATCACCTGCCACTGCTGGTCGATTTCCTCACGACGCCCGACTACGCGTCCGCCGATGCCTGGGTTGACGGTCATGACGGCACCTGCACCTACATGTTCAGCAAGCAGGCGATCAACGCCTACGTCGCCCGCGAGTCCTATCCGCTGCTGGCGAAGGGAATTCGGATCAACGCGGTCTGCCCGGGGCCGACGGACACCCCGCTCGCCCGTGCCAACACCTGGCTCGGTTTCGACGAGCAGTACCGCAAGGCGACCGGCACAGCGCCGTTGCGGGCGGACGAGATCGCCGACGTGATGGCGTTTCTGAACAGTTCCGCGGCCGCCGGTGTGAGCGGCGTCAGCCTCCTCGTCGACTCCGGTCACGTGATGTCCTCGATCGGCGGCTCGTGGGAGACCGGCCGCCCGGTCATCGAGTTCCTGATGACCCAGCGGTCGGTCTGACCCCGGCCGACAAAAGCGGCGGCCCACCGGTTTCCGGTGGGCCGCCGCTTTCTTTTCTAGAACCGCGGGGCGGCCGGATTTCTCGACGGGAACGGAGGGAGGTCCAGCAGCGACAGCACCCCCGGCTCGGCCGCGCAGACCCGCGGAACGGCGTTGACGACGCTCATCGCCGACGCCACGGCCACCGGGTCGCCCGAGTAACCGGCCGGCGAGGAGATCTTCAGGTCCAGGGTGATGCCGGGCAGGCCCTCGACGACCGCCCGGTAGCCGTCGCCGGAGAATCCCAGCTCCGCGAAGTCGTTCTCCCGCAGTTTCTCGACATGCTCGACGACGACCTTGGCCACGCCGCCGACCAGGCCCTTGACGCGGTACCTGACCCCGGCGATCGTCCCGGCCGGAATGTGGCCCGACGCCACGTCGAATGCCTCGTCCGCGTAGCTGAGCGTGTGGTCCTCGACGATCTCCTCGATCGTCACGCCGATGGCGTCGGCCAGCAGGTGCAGCGTCGTCGCGTGGTACCTGGTCGTCACGCCGGGCGCGAGGATGGGCGAGCGGGCCGCATCCCGCTGGCCGAAGCCGAAGAACTTCGTGATGCCCTCCCCCTCCCAGTAGGCGTTGTTCATGAACTGGTACATGTGCACGCTGCTGACCTCACGGGCGAGCGCCAGCGCGGACAGCGCGAGGCCCGCGGTGCCGTAGCCGGGGTCCATCCCGACCGTGACGATCGACGACCCACCGTCGAGGCAGGCCTGCTCCAGCTCCTTGTAGAGGTCGTCGTCCTGCGCCTTCGGGTACACCAGGGTCGGCCACCACAGGTTCACGACGTTCTTGCCGGACCGCAGGATCCGCAGCAGGTCCCCGAACGTCTCGCTCGGGTCCTCCACCCAGTTCCGTCCGACGGTGAAGCAGACGCAGTCGGCGGGCGTGGCCAGCAGCGCTTCCTTGTCGCGGGTCGCGGCCACGCCCAGCGGGCCTAATCCGCACAGTTCGCCGACATCCCTGCCGTCCTTGTGCGCGGAGTGGGCCCAGGCGCCCACCAGCTCCAGATCGGCGTGGCCGAGGATGCCCGCCACCGCCTCCCTGGCGACGGTGCCGGTTGTCCATTGGATGACGCGGTACGTCACGGTGTCCTCCGCTGTCCGAGGGGCTGGGGTGGTCCGGGGGGCTGGGGTGGTCCGGGGGGCTGGGGTGGTCCGAGGGGGTGCGCGGGGCTCACCGGTCAGGTGACGGCACCGTCGATCTTCATCTGGATGATCTGCTCGTCGGTGTGCCCGAGCTCCCGGAGCAGGTCGTCGGTGTGCTCGGCGAACTGGGGGGCGCGCCGGGTGTCCGGCGGCAGGTTGTCGAACTGGACGGGGTTGGCGACCAGCGAACGTTCCTTGCCCTCGCTGTCGGGAAACGTGCTCAGGTAGCCGTTGGCCTGCATCTGCGGGTCGTCGAGGATGTCGAGCGGGCCCTGGACCGGGGCCCACGGGCCCTCCATCGTCTGCAGGTGGTCGATCCAGTGCGCGTACGGCTTCTCGGCGATCGCGTCGGCGATGTACCGGCCGGCCTCGGCGGAGTTGGCCATGAGCTTCTGCGCGGTGTCGAAGCGCTCGTCCGTGACGAGATGCTCGAGACCGAGGTGGCGGCAGACATCCGGGAAGTAGCGGAAGGCCTGCGGCATCGTGAAGTTGATCCACCGCCCGTCGGACGTCCGGAAATGGCCCACCGTCGGGTTCAGCGCCACGTTCATCATGGTCTGGTTGAGCGGCACGGGCTCCTTCGCGGCGCCGGTGAGCGCCGCGTTGCCCAGGTCGAGCCCGAAGGCCCAGGCTCCGACGCTCATGAGGGAGACGTCGACGACCGAGGGCTGGCCGGTGGTCGCGCGGCCGTAGAGCGCGGCGGCGATGCCGCCGGCGATGGTCATGGCGCCCATCGAGTCGCCGTAGGCGCCGGCGGGCATGCTGACGACCCGCGGGCTCTCCGGCGGGGTCACCCCCCAGGCGCTGCCCATCCGGCACCAGAAGGCGGAGCCGTCGTAACCACCCTTCTCCGCCCACGGCCCACGCTGCCCGTGCGCGGACCCACGGACGAAGATGATGTCCGGGTTCGCCTTTCGGATGTCGTCGACGTCCAGCCGCAGCCGGCGGCGCGCGGCCGGGAGGAAGTTGGTGAGAAAGATGTCCGCGTCACGGCACAGTTCGAGCAGGACGTCGTAGCCCGCAGGGGTGGCGAGATCGAGGCCGATGCTGCGCTTCCCGCGGTTGGGATGATCCATGATCGGCTGGAATGTGCCGTCCTTCGGGTGGTTCACCATTCCCCGCTGGGCGTCACCCGCCACGGCATGCTCGACCTTGATCACATCGGCACCCCACTCGGCAAGAATTCCGCCTGCCGCAGGGGTGAACGTGAACTGGGCGACCTCAACCATCTTGACGCCCGCCATCGGCTGATGCACTGGCTCGCACTCCCTTCCCTAACGGCCTGAAAGCCCGCCGGACGCCGGCCACCCCGGCCACTCCCTCGACACCATAGTTAGACTGAGTCAAAGTATGCAAGGGCCGTCCGCACCCCGGGGACGGGCGCGGCGCCAGCCCGGCACCGGACCCCCGAGCTGCACCGGGCCCCTGCCGACAACAGGGAGGCCCACGAGCCGACCCGTGCGACCACGGCACCCGGACCGAGCCGGGTCGCGCCTCGGAGGCGGGGCAGACGCCACCAGCCCTCCCAGCACATCGGACCTGGACAGAGGGTTGTGCGACCCGCGCCCACCTGTTAAAAAGTAGATCTCGCAAAATTTGACTCAGTTCAAAACTGAGATTCCTCCAGAGACGGAAACGGACAAACCGCACCCGACGGGCCGGCACGGCCCTCAGCGTGGGGCGGGCCAGTCTGCGGCGGGTCAGTGCGCGGCGGGAAAACCTGCCGTGGCCGATGAGCGCTGCCCAGAAAACACCGATGAGCCTGCGCCTGGCGTGTCCCGGGCCAGGCCAGCCGGAAACAAAGGAAACCGGCCGAAACGCCGGTTCCGTGCTGCCGTCACAAGAGTCTCCCGTTCCTTTTCACCGGGAGAACACCGGGAAGGGAAGTCCGATCATGAAGAATCGCAGGGCACTCGCGGTGATCGCCGCGGCCGGTCTGTTATCGGCCGCACTCGCCGCCTGCGGTGGCGGCTCCGACGACGAGGCCGCCGCCGACACCGCCGGCCTGGCCGGTGACCCGATCGTCGTCGAAGTGATCACGCCGCTGTCGAGCGTCAGCCCACCCGTCGAGGTCTACCACGGAGCGCTGGCCGCGGCCTCCGCGGTGAACGCCTCCGGCGGCATCAACGGCCGGCCGCTCACCGTCAAGGTCTGCGACGCCGGCGGCACCGACGGGCCGGCGAAGGCCGTCGAGTGTGCCCGCGACCTGGTCGCGGACAAGACGATCATCGCCGAGGTGGGCGACTACGAGGCCTACCAGGAGCAGGTCAACACGATCCTGGCCGCCGCCGGTGTTCCCAACATCGGCCCGCCGCCGCAGAGCCAGTCGGTGCTGAACTCCACGAACTCCTTCCCACTCGCCGGTTCCGAGGGCGCGGCGCTGGGCACCGTCCTGGCCGACGCCGGAGCCAGGAAGATCCAGGTCGCCTACACCAACATCGCGCAGGCCGCCTCCGCGGTGCAGTTCAACGAGGTCTCCCTGGAACGCGGCCGCGACATGAAGATCACAGGCAGCATCCCGATCGACCTGACCGCCACCGACCTCACTCCGGCCGTGACCCGCGGCGCCGACGGCGACGGGGTGGCCCTCGCCGCGATGCCCACCCACCTCGCCGCCTGGCTCACCGTGGCCCGCGGGGGCGACTTCGACCAGAAGATCTCCGCCAGTGCGTCCTCGCTCGTGCCCAGCGCGCTGTCCGCGCTCGGCGACAAGGCCGACGGTGTCCTCGTCTCCGCCGGGCTGCCCATCGTGACCAGCGACGAGCCGGGCATCGTCCGGTTCCGCGACGAGATGGCCAAGTACCAGCCCGGCAAGATCATCGACCAGGTCAGCCTCTACGGCTGGCTCGACACCTGGGCGTTCGCACAGGTGGCCCGCACGATCGACGGACCCGTCACCCGCGAGTCCACGCTGAAGGCGTTCAGCAACCTCAACGACTTCAACGTCTTCGGCCTGCTGCCGGACGGCTTCTCCACCACAAAGCCCTTCGACACCCTGCCCGGGATGCCCCGCCTGTTCAACCAGCAGATCGTCGAAGGCGTCGTCAAGGACGGCAGGCTCCAGCAGACATCCGAGGGCTACGTCCCCATCTTCACCAAGCCGTGACCGCGACCAGCGCGGGCGGCGGGAACCGAGGGGTAGCGCAACGATGATTCGCTTCGCCTTGCTCGGCCTCGGCCTGGGAGCCATCTACGCCCTCGCCGGCCAGGGCCTTCTCCTCGTCTATCGAGGCTCCGGCGTCGTGAACTTCGCGCAGGGCGCGTTCGCCGCGGTGGGCGCCCTGGCCTTCTACCAACTGCACATGGAGGCCGGCGTCCCAACCGCGCCCGCCGTCGCGCTGGCGCTGGCGATCTCGGGGGCCGTCGGCGCCCTCATGCACCTGGCGGTGATGCGCCCACTGCGCGACGCACCACCGCTGACCAGGGTGATCGCGACCCTCGGTGTGATGGTGGTGCTGCAGCAGGCGGGCCGCATCGTCTTCGGCACCGAGGTGCACATCGTGGGGTCGTTCCTTCCCACCGACAGCGTCCGCCCGTTCGGCGGGCCGGCGGTGGGCGCGGACCGGCTGGTCCTGCTCGCCATCGCGGTGGTGATCTCGGCGGTCCTGTGGCTGGTCTACCGGTACAGCAGGTTCGGCGCCGTCACCGCCGCGGTGGCGGAGAACGAGCGCGCGGCACAGCTCACCGGCCACTCCCCGGACGTGGTCGCCGTCATCAACTGGACGCTCGGTGCCATGCTCGCCGGGGCGGCCGGCATCCTCATCGTCCCGATCACCGGGCTCGACATCAACACGCTCATCCTGTTGATCATCCCGGCCCTGGCCACCTGTGTGGTCGCGGCGTTCGCGTCCTTCCCCATCGCGTTCGCGGCCTCGATGGTCATCGGCATCACCCAGTCCGAGATCACCAACTACGTGAGCGCCGCGGGCTGGGGCGAGGCCGTCCCGTTCCTGGTCGTCGTACTGGTGCTGGTCGTGCGGGGTCGCGGCCTGCCGCTGCGCAGCCACGTCAACGAGGTGCTCCCCGAGATCGGGACCGGTGTGCTGCGGCCCGGCCGGGTCGCGGCCGTGGTCGCGGTGGCGACCGTGGTCATCCTGTCGACGCCGGACAGCTGGACGGACGCGTTCACCACGACCATCATCGGCGCGATCGTCTGCGTCTCGCTGGTCGTGGTCACCGGCTACGGCGGGCAGCTCTCGCTGGCGCAGTTCGCGTTCGCCGGCTGGGGCGGCTACGTGGCCTCGCGCCTCGCCGCCGAACACGGGCTACCGTTCCTGCTGGTGCTGGTCATCGGCGTGGTCGCGGCGGTCCCCCTGGGCGTCGTGGTCGGCCTGCCCGCGCTGCGGACCAGGGGCATCCACCTGGCCATCGCCACCTTCGGCCTCGCCTACTCCCTGCAGGCCGTCCTCTTCCAGAGCGTCCCGCTGACCGGCGGTCTGGAAGGAACCGTCGTCGAACCCGCCTCGCTGTTCGGCTGGGACGTCGACCCCGTCAGCCACCCGAAGCGGTACGCCGTCGTCTGCCTGGCCGCGCTGCTGCTGGCCGCCGTGGCAGCCGGCAACATCAGACGCGGGCGGTCGGGCCGGCGGCTGGTGGCCGTGCGCGGCAACGAACGCGCGGCCGCCTCGCTGGGCATCAGCGTGTACGGCGCCAAGCTCGTCTCGTTCGCGCTCTCGGCGGCCATCGCCGGGCTCGGCGGCGTCCTGCTGGCCTTCCAGTCGAGCTACGTCGACTTCAACCAGTTCAACGTGTTCAACTCGATCGCCGTCGTCATCAACACGGTCATCGGCGGCGTCGGCTTCCTGCTCGGCGGCGTCATCGCCGGTGCCAGCACGTCGGGCGGGCTCACGTCCAAGATCTTCGGCGAGATCTTCCCGAACGGTGACATCAACCAGTACGTGACGCTCGCGCTGGCCGCGCTCCTCGCGCCCACTCTGATCAGCTTTCCCAACGGTTTCGCGGCCCGCATCGCGGGCTGGCGGCCCCCGGCGGCACTCACCGCCCGCCTCCGCGGCGGAGCCAGCCATTCCAGCGGCGGCGCCAGCCGTTCCAGCGGCGGAGCCGTCCCGCCCGCGGTCGCGCACCGGGTGACACCGAAGGTGCTGCGGGTGCAGGACCTCGCCGTCCGCTTCGGCGGCGTCCACGCTCTCGGCGGTGTCTCGATGGAGGTCCGGCCCGGCGAGATCGTCGGCCTCATGGGTCCCAACGGGGCCGGCAAGACCACCTTCATCGACGCCGTCACCGGCTTCACCCGGCTGTGGAGCGGCACCATCCAGCTTGACGACAGTCGGATCGACGCCCACAACCCGCGCCGGCGGGCCCTGCTCGGCATCGGTCGCACCTTCCAGTCGCTGGAACTGTTCGACCAGCTCAGCGTGCTGGAGAATCTGCGCACCGCCGCCGACCCGCGTGACTCGATCGCCTACGTCACCGATCTGGTGCGCCCCAGGCGCACCCAGCTCACACCGGCGGCGCGCTCCGCGGTCGAGATGTTCGCGCTCGCCGACGATCTCGACCGCCTGCCGTCCGAGCTCTCCTACGGGCGCCGGCGCCAGGTGGCCATCGCCCGGGCGATCGCGGCCGAGCCCTCGGTCCTGCTGCTGGACGAACCGGCCGCCGGCCTGAACGAGTCGGAGACCCACGAGCTCTCCGACCTGCTGCGCCGACTGGCGGACGAATGGGGCATCGGCATCGTCCTGGTCGAACACGATGTGCCAATGCTCAACCGGGTCTGCGACCGGCTGGTGGTCATGGACTTCGGCAAGGTCATCGCGACCGGGACCCCGGCCGAGATCCGCTCGGATCCCCGGGTGATCGCCGCCTACCTCGGCACGGAAGAGCCGGAGATCGAGGGGTCCGCGGAGCACAGCGGTTCCGCGGAACCGCCTGAAGCGGTCCACCCGGCCCGGCCGGCAGGTGCGGCGGAGCCGGCCGCCGGCCAGGACGTCGCCGCGGTCGGCCGGGAGCTCTCCGGGTGAACGGAGCCCGACAGCCAGTGAATCGGATCAGGGAAACCGAAGGGCCGGTGTGAGCATGGAAAAAGAAGACATGATCCTCGTCAGCATCGACGATCATTCGATCGAGCCGCCGGACATGTACGAGCGGCACGTGCCCGCCAGGTACCGGGATCTGGCGCCGAAGGTCATCCGCAACGACGCGGGAATCGACCAGTGGGTGTTCCAGGGCGTGGCGACGTCCACGCCCTTCGGGATGGCCGCCACGGTGGGCTGGCCGGCCGAGGAATGGGGCCGTGACCCCGGGACCTACACCGAGCTGCGACCCGGATGTTTCGACCTGGGCGCGCGCGTCGACGACATGAACGCCAACGGCGTCCTCGCCTCGATGTGCTTCCCCAGCATGGCCGGTTACAACGCCCGGACGTTCGCCGAGGCACCGGACAAGAAACTCTCCATGATCATGCTGCAGGCCTACAACGACTGGCACATCGACGAGTGGTGCGCGGGCGCCCCCGGCCGTTTCATCCCGATCGGAATGCTCCCGATGTGGGACGCGGAGCTCGCCGCGGCGGAGGTGCGCCGGCTCGCCGCGAAGGGCTGCCGGGCCGTCAGTTTCCTGGAGGCGCCGCACGCGCAGGGCTACCCGAGCCTGCTGTCCGGCTACTGGGATCCGATGCTGCGGGCCGTCGTCGACGCCGGCACCGTGCTCTGCCTGCACATCGGCGGCGGGATGGGCCTGCTGAAGCTGCCGCCGGAGGCCCCGCCGGACCACTCGATCATCCTGTCGACGCAGATCATGACGCTGGTCGCGCAGGATCTCCTGTTCGGCCACGTCCTCGAGAGGTACCCGACCCTGAAGATCGCCTTCTCCGAGGCCGGGATCGGGTGGATTCCCTTCTACCTCGAACGAGTCGACCGGCATGTGAGGAACCAGGTGTGGCTGCACAACGACTTCGGTGGGCGGCTGCCGTCGGAGATCTTCCGCGAGCACGTGCTGGGGTGCTTCATCACCGACCTCTCCGGGCTCAAGGCCCGGCATGACATCGGCATCGACATCATCGCCTGGGAATCCGACTATCCGCACACGGACACCACCTGGCCCGAATCGCCCGAGCTGCTGTGGGGCGAGCTGACCGAGGCCGGCGTCACCGAGCTGGAGACACACAAGATCACCTGGCAGAACGCGTGCCGTTTCTTCGAATTCGACCCGTTCACGACGATTCCGCGTGAGCAGGCCACTGTCGGCGCGCTGCGGGCCCGGGCCCGGGCCGCGAACATCGACACCACCCGCATGCCGAAGGACGAATGGCGGCGGCGCAACGAGGCCGCGGGAATCGGGGTGCTGGCCCGATGAGTCAGCTCGCGGGAAGGAGTCAGCTCGCGGGAAGGAGTCAGCTCGCGGGCAAGGTGGTCGCGGTCACCGGGGCGACCAGCGGATCGGGCCTGGCCGTGGCCAGACGCTTCGCGGCCGAAGGCGCCTCGGTGGTGCTGCTGGCCCGGGGGCCCGACCGCCTCAAGGCCCTCGTGGACGAACTCGGGCCGGGCACCGTGGGCGTGGCGACCGACGTCGGTGATCCGGACAGCGTGCGGAGCGCCTTCGGTGCCATCGAGGAGCGGTTCGGAAAGCTCGACATCCTCATCAACAACGCGGGCCTGCACCGCCCGTGCCCGTTCGACGCGCTTTCCGACGGCGACATCATGGCCCAGGTCCGCACCAATCTGCTGGGCCCGGTCTACACCTGCCGGGCGGCGATTCCGCTGCTGCGGGCGGCCGGTGGCGGCGACATCATCAACACCTCGTCCGAGGTGACGATCGAGGTCTTCCCCTTCGAATCCGTGTACCGCCTCACCAAGGCGGGGCTGGAGGCGCTCGGCCAGGCCCTGAACCTGGAGTTCGAGAAGGAGGAGATCCGGGTGACCACCCTCATCCAGGGCGTCGCCCTGGGCGAGGGCGGCGGGTCGACCGACTGGGAGAACCACGGGTCGCACAGCGACCTCGTGTGGCCGCGGCTGCAGGAGGAGGGCACGATCCGCCGGGTCATGGGCAAGCACGGCGGCCAGACCGTCGAAAGCGTGGCAGACGTCCACGTCTTCATCGTCACGCGGCCGCGCGGCCAGAAACTCGACGTCATCCGCGCCCGCAGCTACTGACCGTCATTCAGGAGAAGCCGTGGCTGATTTCCACGACGCCGTGCCGGTTGACTGGATCGGTCCGGGCGAGACCGCGACCGTCATCGTCGACGGATTCCCGGTGGCTGTCGCCAACGTCGACGGCGAGTACTTCGCCTTTCAGAACCTCTGCCCGCACCAGGGCAGCGTGCTGGGCGGGCGCCCCCTGGACCAGGGGTGTTTCATCATCTGTCCCCAGCACGCCAGCCGGTACGACGTCCGTACCGGCGCCTGTGTCCGGCCCTCGTCCTCGGACGGGTTCAACCAGGATCTGATGGTGTTCCCGACCCGGGTCGAGGACGAGGTCGTGCAGATCCAGATCTGACCCGCATCTGGATCAGTCCCGGGTGGCTGGCCGGTCGGTAACCACACCGGCCGGCCAGCCACCCGCAGGTCACGCCGCGGTCGCCCCGCCGAGGTAGGCGCCCTCGATCCGGCGGATGTCCCGCGTCGCCTCCTCGGCCGGCCCCGACCACACCACCCGTCCGCGCCTGAGCACGCAGGCCCGATCGGCGACCGCCAGTGCCTGGCGGGCGTGCTGCTCGACGAGCAGGACTCCCGCACCGCGGTCGGCGGCCTCGCGCAGCGCGCGCATGAGACGCGTGACGATCTTGGGTGCCAGGCCCAGCGACAGTTCGTCGGCGAGCAGGACCGCGGGTTCGGCCGCCAGCGCCCGGGCCGTCGAGAGCATCTGCTGCTCGCCCCCGGACAGCAGGCCGGCCCGGCGCCCGAGCAGCCGTTCCAGTTCGGGAAACAGCTCCAGTGCCCGCTCGACGGGCCCGGGACCGATCCGGAGGTTGTCACGCACCGAAAGCCGGGAGATGACGGAGCGTTCCTCGGGCACGACACCGAGTCCACCCCGCACACGGTGGTGCAGAGCCGCCGTGGTCGGCTCGCCCCTCCATCGGATCTCACCACCGAGCGCCGGCAGTGCGCCGGAGAGGGTGAGCAGGGTGGTGGTCTTTCCGGCCCCGTTCGGGCCGAGCACGACGACGATCTCACCGGGCCGGACGTCGAGATCGACATCCCGGACGCAGGGGACCCGTCGATACCCGGCGCAGAGGTTCTTCGCCTGCAGGACGGGAGGCTCTTCCGCGCTCATCTCAATCCGTTCCCTCGAAAGAATATTTAGACCAAGTTGAATTAGTGTGAGACCTCGCACGCGGCGGCGCAACCGTGGCCCGACAGCCCTCCGGAAGCCTCACCACCCGAACCCACCGGGCATGGAGATCGAATCCCCAGGCCGCCGCCCACAGCCACAAGGATCATGGAGTGACTCTTGCATACTTAGACTCGGTTTAACTAAGCTCGCGAAGCGGACAGGCGGGCGGAACGCCCGGGAGCCGAACCGACATCTCCTACCCGCGGGACAACACCGCGCGGACTACACAAGGAGCCACCGCACGTGAGCTTCACGATCGATCTGAGCGGAAGGACGGCCGTCGTCACCGGCGGCGGTCAGGGCGTGGGCCGCGCCGCCTGCCTGACCCTGGCCGCGGCCGGCGCCAGGGTCCTCGTGAACGACTTCGTCGCCAACCGGGCGGAATCGGTCGCCAAGGAGATCGAACAGGCCGGCGGCGCCGCGGCGGCCGTCCCGTTCGACGTCTCGGACTACCAGGCGGTGACCAGGTCGATCAGCGACGCGGGCGTCGACATCCTGGTCAACAACGCGGGTAACGCGGGGCCGGCGATCGGGGACGCGACCGCGCCGGCGTCAGGCGGGCGCGGCCCCTCGGTCAGCCTCGGCGAGTTCACGAACACCGAACCAGCCGACTGGGAGCGCTACTTCGCCGTGAACCTCTACGGCGTCATGAACTGCACCCGGGCGACGCTCCCCCACATGATCGCCGCCGGTCACGGTCGGATCATCACGATCGTCTCCGACGCCGGCCGGGTCGGCGAGCCGCAGATGGCCCCGTACGCCGCGGCCAAGGCGGGTGCGGCGGGGTTCACCCGAGCGATCGCCCGGGAGGTGGGGCGGGACGGGATCACCGTCAACAACATCGCGCTCGCCACCGTCGACACCATCGGGCTCGCGGACATGGCTGCCGGGTCACCCGAGATACAGCGCCGCGTCGAGCGCCAGCTGCGGCGTTACATCGTGCCCCGGCTCGGGCAGCCGGATGACGTCGCCGGGCTTGTCACCTTCCTCGCCAGCCCCGCCGCGTCCTGGATCACCGGTCAGACCTATCCCGTCAACGGCGGTTACTCGGTCAACCTCTGACCACGCCCACCACTGACCGCCCCCACCACTGACCACGTCCACCACTGGCAGGCGCGGCACCAGCCCCCGAAGGGAATGAGAACCGGCATGGATCCCGATCTCTCCCCCGATCAGCGGCTCCTGCGGGAGACCGCCGAGCGGTTCATCGAGGCGAGCCTCCCGCTCGGGAAGCTGCGCGAGCTGATCGACGCCGGCGGTGAGGTCGGCCCGGCCTACCGGCGTGCGGCGGCGGAGGTCGGCTGGTTCGCCTTCCTGGCTCCGGAGTCCCTCGGCGGCGGGAGCGTCTCCGATGCCGGTGTCCTGGACACCGTCGTTCTCGCCGAGCTGCGCGGCCGCTACCTGCAGCCGGGTTCGTTCATCGACACGAACCTGGCCGTGGCGACACTCAGCCGCGAGGGCTCCGAGGAGCAGCAGGCGAAGATCCTGCCCGACCTCATCACGGGCGAGGCGGCCCTCGCGTGGGCCGTCGCCGACCCGTCCGGCGACTGGTCCGGGCCCGCGGGAGCGCACGCGCAGACGGTGTCCGGGGGGTACCGCCTGACGGGGCGCAAGGGGCTGGTGGTGGAGGCGCAGTCGGCGCAGTGGCTGCTGCTGACGGCGAACACGACCGAAGGGCTCACCCAGTTCCTGCTCCCGGCGTCCGCACCAGGCGTCGGGGTGGAGGTTCTGTCCGGGCTGGACCTGACCCGGCGGCTGTGCGAGGTCCGTCTCGACGACGTCGTGGTGGACGACTCCGCCGTGCTGGGCCGGCCCGGCCAGGCCGGTGCCGCCGTCGACGCGCAGATCCGGCTCGCCGCGGTCCTGGGCGCGGCGGAGTCCGCCGGCGCCATGCAGTACCTGTTCGACCTCACCCTGCAGTACTGAGTCGAAAATGACTCAGGGTGAGGCTGTCAGGGTGACCTGGTGGCCGAGCTGTTGGAGCTGGTGGACGAGCTTGCGGGTTTGACGTTCGGGGTCCTGGCGGCGTTGGTAGTAGTCGGGGCCGAGGTCGCGGTAGGTGGTCTGGTCGTGGAGCAGGTGCCAGGCGATCACGAGCATGGTGTGGGAGACCGCGACGAGGGCGCGTTTGCTGCCGCGGCGGGTGGCGATCCGCCGGTAGTGGGCGGACAGGTAGGTGGTCTTCGACCGGGACGCGGAGGAGGCGGCCTCGCCGAGGGCTCCGCGCAGCCAGGTGTCACCGCGGCGGGTGCGGCCGGAGTAGTGCTTGCCGGCCGACTCGTTGTTCCCGGGACACAGCCCCGCCCAGGACGCCAGATGTCCGGCGGTGGGGAACCGGGTCATGTCACCGCCGGTCTCGGCGATGATGATCTGCGCGATGCGGGCGTTGATCCCGGGGATGCCATCGAGGCGGTCGACCGCGGCCGCGAACGGGGCGATCTCGGTCTCGACCTGGGCGGTGAGGTCGGTGATGGTGGCGGTCGCGGCGTCGATGCGGCCCAGCATGGTGGTGCAGAGGAAGGCATGGTGGTCGTCGAACCGGCCGGTGAGCGCGTCACGCAGAGCGCCGATCTTCCGGCGCATTCCGGTGCGCGCCAGGTCCGCCAGGACATGTGGGTCGCGTTCACCGGCGATGAGGGCATCCAGCATGGCCCGGCCGGAGACACCGAGAATGTCGGAGACGAACACCGACAGCTTGATCCCGGCGTCCTCCAACACCCGGTGCAGACGCTGGATCTCGCGGGTGCGTTCCTGGGTGACGACGGTGCGGTAGCGCGTCAGGTCCCGTAATCGCCGGATCGGTGGGGGCGGAACGAAGCTGGGCCGGACCAGGCCGTGTTCGATCAGCCTGGCGATCCAGGCGGAGTCGGCAACGTCGGTCTTGCGGCCGGGGACGTTGCGCATGTGCCGGGCGTTGAGGAGCTGGCAGTCGAAGGCGTCCTCAAGCAGGTAGAACACCGGCTTCCAGTAGTCGCCGGTGGCTTCCATCCCGACCACGGTCACCTGATGCGCGGCCAGCCAGTCCCGTAACTCCAGCAGCGCTGGTGTGGTGGTGGCGAACGTGCGGACTTCCTGCCGGCGGCGTTTCCCCGGACCGGGGATCCGGATGCAGGCCTTCACGTCGGCCTTGCCGATGTCGAGACCGGCGCACCGCTCGACGAGTGTCTCCACTGGCCACCTCCCACCGTGTGTCAGGCGGGACGTCCGGGGAGACCGACCAGGCGAAGAAGAAGCTGAGTCACGTGCTCGCAGCAACAGTCACGGGTGCCTGAAGGCGGCCTCCAGCGTCCGACTGCAACCCGGGCTCACAGCACCAAGTACTAACGACGTCGACCGAACGCCCCACCACATTTTCACCCTGTCCCGGGTGGCCCCACCAGGGGCCATGACGGACTGCAACGCTTGAGCGAACTCGGTGCCGTGGTGCGCATGGAGCGATCTATCGGGGGAGTGCGGGCCGGAAGCCAGGGCTTCGTCTACGGAATCGCCGGCCTCGGCCAGGCGGTACTCGCACTCGACGCATCCGCGGCCGGCCGGCACCGCCGAACCTGGGAGACCAGCCCCGCTCACCAGAACCATGTGCTGGCGATTACCGAACTGGCGGTGTCGCTGGTCGTGGCCACGCGCGCCGGCCGGCTCGAACTCCTGGACTTCCAGCCGGAGCCGGCCTGCTGGCGTACGTTCAGCGGCTCCGCGGTTGAGTCGGTCACGCTCAAGCCTGATGCCTTCGTTCGGCTGGTTATCGGTGACCTCGAGCGCAGCGCCTTCGTCGAGATCGATCTGAGCAGCGAGAGCCGGACCGTGATCGCCCGCAAAGCCCGGGTTTACGCGGCTTACTGGCAGACCGGCCTGGAAGCGCAGCGTCACGGCGTCTTCCCCGAAGTGCTGTGGCTGGTACCGGATGAGCGGCGTGAAGCCCGGATGCGTGAGGTGCTCAGCCGGCTGCCCACAGCTGCTCAGGCGCTGTTCGCGGTCGCGCGCCGCAGCGACGCGGTGTCCTACCTCGGCACGTTGCCGGATGCGGCGACGGAGGCCGGGCGATGACGGTGCGCACAGATCAACTGCGCCGAAACCAGGTGATCGTCGGGGACGCGCTCACCCGGCTCGCCGAGCTGCCACCGTCGTGTATCGACTGCGTGATCACTTCCCCGCCCTACTTCGGGCTCCGTGACTATGGGCATTCCGGGCAAATTGGGCTGGAGTCGAACGTCGAAGCCTGGGTGGAATGCCTACGGGTGGTGGCCCGCGAGGTCGCTCGGGTGCTCAAGCCCGGCGGCAGCTTCTGGCTAAACCTGGGAGACCAGTATGCGAGCGACGCTGCGGAGGGGGCGATCAAGAAGAGCCTGCTGCTCGGACCGCAGCGGCTGGCCGTGGCGCTGGCCGCAGACGGCTGGATCGTGCGCAATCAGGTGATCTGGGCCAAAACGAATCCGATGCCCTCCAGCGTGGCCGATCGCCTGAGCCCAACACACGAGGTGCTGTACTTCCTGGTCCGCGCGCCCCGATACTTCTTCGATCTTGATGCCATCCGAGTGCCGCCGACCAGCCGGCCGCCGCGTCCGCGGCCGGCGGTGGCTGCTCGGGAGTATCCGCCCAGGGAAGCGGCGCCCGAGCGATCCGGCCTGAGCCGCAACACCGGGCTTGATCAGCTGAAGCGTCTGGGTCGGGGTAGCCATCCGCTCGGGCGCAACCCCGGGGATGTGTGGTCACTGGCGACTGGCGGGTATCGGGGCGCGCACTTCGCCACGTTTCCGATCAAGCTTGTGCAGCGTCCGCTGCTGGCGACGTGCCCGGAGCAGGTATGCGCCGCCTGCGGTCAGCCATGGCGCCGTGTGCCGCTCGACCGGCAAGCGCTGCGGCCGAAGATCGGGCAGCTCAAGCCGGACTGCGGGTGCGACAGCGAGGTGGTGCCCGGCGTCGTCCTCGATCCCTTTATGGGCAGCGGCAGCGTTGCGCTCTGTGCGCAGGCGCACGGCCGGGACTGGGTCGGTATCGAGCTGAACCCGGTGTACGCGGCGCTGACGAGGCGGCGGCTGGCGGATGCCCGTCAGCCCCAGGCTCAGCGGTGATGGCAGCTCACCCGAGGTGCCGCGCCGGGCGCCAACGGTCTCCTTGGGGCGCATTCGCGTTCGATTTTCGTGCGTTGCTCGTCTTGTCACGTTCCGTGATGTGTGTAAATATAAAGGGAGTTAACGAGGAAATTTTCATGTCAAGCGGTGCAACGCCCACCCCATTTTCCAAGCTGCTGCGGCAGCGACGAACGGATGCCGGTCTCAGCCTCTACGAACTGGCGAGGCGCAGCGGCATCGATCGTTCGCGGATCAAGCGCATGGAAGACGGGGATATCAAGGTCCCGATCGTCGAGATCGTGCACAAGCTGGCGCTCGCGCTCAATGCGGACATTGAAGATTTCTACGATGCTTGCTGGGAGACGTCGGGGCAGCCGCTACCCAGCATGCCCACGTACTTTCGAGCGAAATTTGACCTCCGATCCGACCAGATCGAAGAGGTTGAGCGCTATGTCGATCGCCTCCGCGAAGGCCAAGGGCCCGGCGCGCCAGGCCGCGAAGCACCAGACGGGTAGCTCCTCGGCGAATACGCCACTCTTCTCTAATTAAAGAAAGGAAACTGCCTATGGATCCAAAAATCCAGAGCGGGCTGCTGCATGCCGTCCGCGAGATCATGCCCCGCCGGGCACTGACGTTTCGTGAGGCCCTGGCATCCGCGGAAGCGCAGGCCAATAAGGTACTGCTCTCCCTCGACGTCACCGAGCCGCCCCTGCCCGATCACCTGATCGAGGAGCTGCCGCAGGTGGAGGTGGTGCGGCGTGCCTGTGACGAGTCGGGGCGGACTGCCTGGGCGCACGGCCACTGGCTGATCCAGCTGGACAGCGGCGACTCGCTGACCCGGCAACGGTTCACGCTGATGCACGAGCTGAAGCACGTGCTCGATGCTCCGCTCGCTGACTGTGTGTATCCCGAGCTGAGTGTGGCTCAGGTTGAACGGGTGTGTGATCACTTTGCGGGGTGCTTGCTGATGCCCAAGCGCATGGTGAAGCAGCTGTGGTGGCGCGGTATCCGGGATCCCGAGGATTTGGCCGATTTCTTCCAAGTGAGCCGTGCGGCTATGGCGGTTCGGTTGCGGGTCTTGCGGTTTTCGTTGGGACGGGTCCGGGCTGTCCGCCATTTGGTCCGAGATTCTTCAAAACTCGCCGGAAGTGGGATATCCTGCCAGGTCCCGTGAATTCGATTTGGGGGCATGGAAAATATAATTCAGACGAAAGGGTGAAAATATGGACGAAAAAGATTTGCCGATCTACACCGAGCATGAACAGGGGCTTGACCAGGACCGGGATGCCCGTGCCCCGGCGACTCATCGTCGTTCGGCGTACGGATCGATCTGGGCAAGTGAGCGCAAGGCCCTGATCGCGCAGCTCAACGGCGGTGATGGGGCTGCCGCTGATGCCCTGCAGTTGCTGCGGGGGCGCAAGCGCCTTGGGGCGGATATCGCCGCCGACTACATGCCGAAGGCGGTCACCTACTACCGGGTCAGCACCGAGGAGCAGGCGCGTAAGGGTGGCGAAGCCTTGGGCTACTCCATCCCCGAGCAGCGCGACGACTGCCGGGCCAAGGTTGCCCGACTCGGGGCAACGCTAGTCAAAGAGTTCGTCGAGGCCGGTGACTCGGCACGGAGCATGAACCGCCCGCAGCTACAGGAGCTGCTCAAATACATCAAGCGGCACCGGATCGACTTCCTGGTCGTCCACAAGATCGACCGCTGGGCGCGTCAGAAGGAAGACGACGTGGTGCTCGGGATGCAGCTGGCCAAGGCGGGCGTCAAGCTGATCTCGGTCAAGGAGCAGATCGACGGAACCCCGTCCGGCAAGCTGCTCTACAACGTGCTCGGCAGCGTGGCTCAGTACCAGTCCGACAACTTGGCGCACGAGGTGCTCAAGGGTATGAGCCGTAAGGCGAAGGGTGGTGGCACGCCGTTCCGGGCGCCGCTGGGATACCTCAACCACCAGGAGTTTTTGGATGGGGCCGACATCCGGACGATCATCACCGATCCTGAGCGTGGCCCGCTCATCCGGTGGTGCTTCGCCGAGTTCGCCACCGGCCAGTGGACACTGCGCACGATGTGCGATGCGCTGGAGGAGAAGGGGCTGCGGACCCGACCGGTGGGATCGGCGATGCCGGCGCCAGTGAGCATCAACAGCCTGTTCAACATCCTGCACAATCCGTACTACATGGGCATCGTGATGTATCAGGGGATGTATCACGAGGGCAAGCATGAGGCACTGGTGGATCCGTCCACCTGGCTGCGGGTGCAGGATGTGCTGAGCGCTCACCACCTCGCGGGGGAGAAAGATCGGAAGCACCCGCATTATCTCAAGGGCACGATTTGGTGCTCAGCATGCGGACGAAGATTGGTGTATAGCCGCAACACCGGCAACGGTGGCACCTATGAATATTTCATCTGCACCGGACGGAAAACCCGGCAGAAGGGCTGCGAGCGGCGGCAGGTCCGGCTGACCGCCATCGAAGCCGGGGTTGCCCGGTTCTATGAGGGCTTCCAGCTCTCGCCGACCCGGGTGGCGCAGATCCGCGAGGCGGTGCGGCAGGAGCTGGCAGTGGAGCGGGCCGAGGCTGAGCGGACTCGAGTGCGAGCGGCCCGGCAGATGACTCGGATCGATAGCGAGCGGCAGAAGCTGCTCGGCGCCCACTACGCGGGCGCGGTGCCCTTGGACCTGCTGAGCAGTGAGATGGAGCGGTTGACCCGAGAGAAGGCGGCGGCACAGCGGGAGCTGACGTCGGCTGACGCCACCTTGAGTGATCTTGAGCTGCAGCTGGAGCGGGCGTTGGTGGTGGCGGGCAGCTGCGAGGAGCAGTACCTAGTGGCGCCGCCGGCGGTAAGGAGATTGATCAACCAGGGTTTGTTCGTCAAGTTGTTCATCGGCAGTGACGGCGCTGTGGAGCGGGTGGCTTTGACGGAGCCGTTCGCGGCGCTGGTGGGAGAAGAAGGAAGCGCCTTCGCCGGGGCCGAGGGTGCGGTGGTTGATCGTGTGGTGGATGAGGATGTGCTGGCGGAGGGTGGCCCCAGCGGGCGGGCGCCTGAGGCTAGGCTGCAACCAGCGGCCGTGTTCGAACGTATGTTTGAAGATGAGGGCGATAGTGGGACAGGGAGGACATGTCTTGGTGTGCATGTCCAATTTGTGGTACCCCGGGGGAGGCTCGTACAGCATCTACGCAGAACCAGCTCAAAACGAGCCTGATCGTGTCGGCCCGCGTACCCGCGCCTATCACGCCCAGTGACGGATCCCGGCCGGTAGCGGCGCGGGCGCTGACCGGGGGCGGTGCCTGATGGCCGCGGATGGCGCCGCCGTGATGGACGGTCCGGCTGGGGTGCGGTCGGCGGCAGGAAGTGACGTGGCGGTCACCCTGGTCACGGTGATCATGATTGTGGTCGTCGGGCTGACGTTCGCCTTCGGATTCGGCAACGTCTTCCAGCTCGGGCTGCGTCTGGGAGTGCCGGTCTGGGTCGCGCCCCTGGTGGCTCCGGCGGTCGACTTGTCTGTGGTGGGCCTTTTGCTGGGCACGCGGCAGCTGGCGTTGCAGGGTGCTCCGCCGGAGCTGCTGCGTCCGGCGCGGCGGCTGCTGGTGTTCTCGCTGGTTATCTTGAGCTTCACTATTGATCAAGGCTGTGACCTGGGTGTTCGCGTCGAGGACGATGTCGTCGACGCGAACACCCGAGATCGTTTCCTGCTGTTCAGCACGGTCCGATCGTTGTGGGAGAGTTTTCTGGGATGTTCCGGCGTGGTCGGCTGTCCGCGTGTCCGGTGGGTGGTTTTCGCTGGTCGCCGAGGGCGTGGGCGAGTTGGCGGCGTAGCCGCTGGTTGTCGTCGGCGAGTTCCCGGTTCCGTTGCAGGGCTGCTTCCAGCCGGGCGAGCAGCGCGGCCTCGGAGGCGCGCTGGCGGGTGGGGACGGGCGGGGATGGTGTCTGCCTGGTGGCGGCGCGGAGGCGTTCGACCTCGGCGCGCAGGTCGGGCTGGGTGTAGAGCCAGGACCGGGAGACGCCGGCTGCGGCTGCCGCGGACCCGAAGGTGACGGGGGCGCCGGCGCGGTCGAGCTCGCGCAGCGCCTGGGTAGCGCGGGCGCGGGCCTGGTCGTGCCGGCGGCGGGCGGCGGCGGTGATGGGGGCGGTGTTGTCAGGACGCATCGGCGACCGTGTCTTTCTGCCTGCTGTCTTCGGTGAGGGCGGTGATGATTTTCTCGAGGTTTCCGGCGACGCGGCGGTTCATCTCGGCCAGGCGCTGCTGGCCGCGGGCTTCGGCGGCGGATATGATGTGCAGGGTCTGCTGGTGCTGCCGGCGGTGTTCGGGTAGGAATTCCGCGGTGGTGAGGAAAGTCGGGCAGGTCAGGCAGGCGTTCGCGTGCGGGCAGTTTTTCTGTACCGGTAGGCCGCAGTAGCCGTTCGGCAGCGCCTGGGTGGCGCGGGAGATCCGCTGTTTCGCCCAGGCCGCCTCGGCCAGGGGCCCGTCCGGGTCGAGTGTCACTTCCTGACCGTGGGCGTTGACTTTGCGGGCTTTTTCCCAGTGGCGGCGCACGGTGGTGTCGTGTAGCCGGGCGTAGTGGGCGGTCATTTCTGGGGAGGTGTGGTCGAGTATTTTCCGGACGACTTCCTGGGGGACGTCTCGGTTTATCAGTCTGGTTCCGAGGGTGTGGCGCCATTGGTGTGGGGTCAGGTGAGCTGGCTGGTTGTGTTCGTCGCGGATGTCGCAGCGGGTCAGCCAGCGGGCGAGTGCGGTGCGGTAGGTGGAGCTGGCGAGTGGTTTCCGGCCGTCCGGGTTGGCTTTCGTCTTGGGAAACAGCGTCGGGGTGGTGTCGGGCCACCGGTCGGTGACGCGGCGCTGCTGCCGGGTGATCTCGGCTTCGAGTTCTTCGTCGATGGGGACCAGCGCCTCCCGTTTCATCTTGTGGTTGAGATAGCGCAGGTAGGGGGCGCCGTCGGTGTCCCGGACGATGCAGTCGACCGGGAGTTGCAGTGCGTCGCCGATGCGTAGGCCAGTGTGGATGAGGATGAGGGTGACGACGCGGCTGGCCGGGTCGTGCCAGCGGGCGAGGTTGTCGGGGTGTTCGACCTGGGCCATGACGTGTTCGGCCAGGGCACGGGGAAGCAGCTGGGGCGGGGCCGGGTAGTCCTCGGTGAAGAAGACGGCGCTCGCCGGCAGCGAGGTGTCCCAGCGGTGCCGGCGGATGGCCTGGAAGAAGGCGCCCAGGTAGCCGATGGTCGTCCCGTGGGACGACTTCCCGCCCAAGGCCTTGTGCACCTCGGCGAGATAGCGTTCGAGGATCGGCCTGTCCACCTGGGCCAGGGAGTCGATGCCCTTCGCGGCGAGGAACACGGCGAAACGCACCAGGGCCGCCAGCGACTGCCCGGCCGCGTTCTCACTCAGGCCGCCGCCGAGCCGCCAGCGCAGCCACCGCTTCGCGAGCCCGCGCAGCCAGGGCTGGGGTATCCGGTCGAACCGCAGGTGCCGGTGGAACTCGGTGATCCCGAGGTTGTGCAGCCGCCAGACGTCGCGGGGATATTCGACGTCCCAGCCGCTGCCATAGGTGAGCTGTTCGATCTGGCGGTGCCCGAACAGCAGCAGGGCCCGGGCGGAGGTGCCCGAGTTCGGTCCGCGGGGCCCGAACCGGTCCCGCCAGGTCTGCTCCGTGTGGTCGAGCAGGGACGTCGCGCCGCTGCGGGCCAAGAAGTGCACGACGGTCTGGACCAGAGTCGGGGTGGTGCGGATCTGCGCGTCGTCGCGGCGCCGCTGGATGACGTACTGCATCTCCAGCCGCAGCTGGGGGCCGAGCCGGCGCAGATCGATCTGCTCGACGCGCGGTGTCCAGTCGCCGTAATCCCGGGCGAACTGTTCGACGTCGGGTTTCCCGGCCTGGCTCCACCGCGACGCGTGGGTGACACACAACGGGACGCTGCCCTGCGCCCACAGGTCGCAGTAGGTCACCCGGCAGGGCTCGCGTGGCACCGAGGGGTCGACCGACGGCAGCTGGCCCAGCCAGGTCGCAAGCTCCGGGCGGCCGGCCCGTGCGTAGACGTGCTCGTGCGCCGTGCACAGGCCGTAGGCATGACGTCCGTTACGGCAGGTCTCCACCCGGCACGAGGCCAGGGGCGCACGGCCGCGCAGCGCCGGTGCGGTGGTGACGAGGAACGACGTCAGGTCGGGCCTTCCCGCGCGCAGCCATCGCTGGTTGTGGCCGACGCACAATCCTTGGCTGCGACTGGTCCGTTCGCAGCCGGCGACCGTGCAGGGTGGGCCGCCGAAGACCGGGTCGGCCGGGTCGATGGTGAGGACCTCGACCCGGAACTCCGCGCGGACCGCGGCCATCAGCGTGGCCGACAGCCCCGCCCGGCCTGCCGCGGGCGCTCCGCCCGCCGGCCTGGAACCGGCGTGGGGGCGGCTCATCGCACATCGCCTTCGTCGTCGTCGCAGACGGTGGCGGACAGCGTGACCCGGACCCGGTTGCGGTAGGCCGCCGCGTGCAGATGGGTCACCCCTGCGCCGGTGCCGGGCTGGTGCTCGCCGAGCGCCAGCGCGGCCCGCCAGGCATCGAAATCCGCCCGCACCCGCGCCGCCGGCACCAGCCCGCCGACCCGGCCGGACAGCGTCGCCCCGGCCGGCCCCACGGTCCAGGCGAGCGCCGGTAGGCCAGGGTGCTCGGCCAGGATCCGCCCCAACTCGGCGGCGGCACGGCGCTGCCAGCCAGCCTGCTCGGCGTGGATGATCTCGTAGGCGGTCACAGGGCCACCTCGGTCCCGGTGAACCAGCCCGCCGCCGCAAGCGCCCGCCGAGCGTCTTCCACGGTCAGGTGCCCGTAAACCGTCTGCGTGGTGGTGACGCTGGCATGGCCAAGTAAAGTGGACACCACTTCGACAGGCACCCCGTCGCGAAGCAGCCGGGTGGCATAGGTATGCCGGTACCAGTGCGGGTCAAAATCGATCCCGGTGCGTTTCCGCAGCCTTTTCACCAGATCGTAGGCGGCCGGGTAGGACAATGCCTGCCCACGCGGTTCGGCGAACAGGTTGACGAACACATAGTCGGAGTCCAGATCCCCGTACTCGCCATGCAGGTAGTCCGCATAAAGGCGGACCAGGCCGGCGCTCACCGGGACCACCCGCCGCCCCCGGGATTTCGACCGTGCACCGTTATCGTTGTCCCGCGGGACAACGATAACCTCGCAGGCAGCCGCGTCGATATCGTCATGCCGCAGGCCCAGCGCCTCGCCGACCCGTATCCCGGTGTCGTAGAGAACAGCGAACAGGAAACGGTCCCGCAGCCGGGTGCAGGCGTCCAGCACAGCCTGCACCTCGGCCGCCGCCAGGACCCGCGGCAGCTTCTTCGCGGTCTTCAACGCGATCGTGCGCCGCGGCTGCGGCCTGCCTTTGCCGATGTGATGCAGGAACGGCTTCCACCCGCCGCGACGGCCCGGCGGCCCCCACGTCGTCAGCAACTCGCCCAGATCCACGCCATGGCGCACCTGGTAGGCGTAGAACGCGGCCAACGCCGACAGCTTCCGGTTCACCGTCGACGCCGACACCGCCGGCTCCACCGACGGCAGCACCGCCACCCGCCCGTCCCGGCCCGCCGGCGACAGCCGCAACCAGGCCACGAACTCGCCGATGTCCTCCAGCCGCACCTCCCGCCAGTCCAGCCCCCGCCACCCCAGAAAGACCCAGTAGTCCTTCAGATCATGGGCGTAGGCCTTGACCGTGTTCGGAGACCGCTCGATATCGCTGAGATAGGCCAGATACCGCTCGACCGGTTCGACCGGAGCGTCGTCGACACCCAGGACAGTCCACGAATCCACCCGGGAACCGGGCAAGGCCACCCGCTGGACATGCATCCGCTCCTCCTCCACCTCATCCACGTGCTGGACGAGGTGGAGATAACCATGTCCACAAGGCAGATCATCGGGCCTCGAACGCCCGTCCCGGACACCGAAGACAGAGCTACGACAGCTTCAGATAACCAGCGTGGTGACGCTGGCGTTGAACATCGCCGAGCCGGTGATCGCAGGGGACTACGGGAAGGCCGCGTTCGACGCGGTCGGCCCGGCGCTGCTTATCGGCTGGTCCGAGGTTGGCCCGGGGCTCTTGCGCGCGATGCGCCACCCCACCACCCTCCACCCCGTCGTACAGGACGCAGCGATCTCTCAGTCCGGGTCCCAGCCGGAAGAGCCCGAGGGGGTAAGGGTGTCCACCACCGTGTCGGCGCCATCCGGAGGCGAGATCCCCCAGGCCGAGGCGGCGGCGGTTCCGTCGCAGCGCGCTCCCGGCCGGCCGAGCACCGTGGTGCTCGACGGGTCGCTGTTGGAACGGGCGCGGCGTGAGGATGCCCGCTACTGGGAGGAGCACCGCCGGCCGATCTCCTCGGATGAGCTGCGCAAGCGGCTGAAGGTCGGCTCGAAGCGGGCTCGGGCTCTGGTCGCGCAACTACGCACCGAGGCCCATCGAGTGTTGGAAGAACACGCCCCCAACGCCGACCTGCCCGAGGTCGGTACGGCCGCGCTCGCGTCGGATGCCGACGACGGGGCCGCGGACAGGTTGCTGGCGGCGGTCGGGCCGGCTGACGACATGGTTGATCTCGGTCCGGTGGATCCGGCCGGGACGGGTGTGCTGGCCGCGGTCGGATGACGGCCCCTGCCCTGACGGGTGGGACGGGGGTGGACCTCGTGCGCGTGTGGGCGGCGTGTCCGGGCGCGGACACGCCAGCCCGCTCACCCCCCGACCGGTCCCGGCTGTCGGCCGGTTCTGCCTACCTGTCCGTCCACCGCCGCTCGCATGATCAGCTCTTTGGGGAGACCCTCGACGTGATCACGAATCCTCCGCAGCAGACCTACCTCGGCCGCCGCACCTACACACGACCCGCCGCCCGCGTCGTGTCCAGCAGTGAGCATCAGTTGTGGCTGGTCCGCCATCTCACCCCCCGGGACCGGTGGATCACGCGGATGATCCACGAGCATCGGGTGCTGACCACCCACCAGATCGTCGAACTGAGCTGGGTCACCCGCCGGTCAGCGAACCTGCGCCTGCTGGAGCTCTACCGCTGGCGGATCCTCGACCGGTTCCAGCCGCTGGCCGTCAGTGGCTTGTCGCCCATGCACTACGTCCTCGACGTCGCCGGCGCCGCCGTCCTCGCGCACGAGGACGGACTGGACCCGAAGAAGATCGGCTACCAGCATGACCGGGCCATGGGCATCGCCCACTCGTTGCACCTGGCGCATCGGGTCGCGGTCAACGGGATGTTCACCCGGCTGGTCCTCCACGCCCGCCAGCCCGAGGCCGCGGGCCGGCTGGCGGCCTGGTGGTCGGAGGAACGCTGCGCCCGCTCGTTCGGGGACATCGTGCGACCTGATGCGTATGGCAGGTGGGCACACGGCCGCGCCGAGGTCGAGTGGTTTCTCGAACTGGACTTCGGCACCGAAGCGCTCCGCCGTCTCACCTCCAAGATCGACGCCTACGACCGTCTCGCCAAGTCGACCCGCATCCACACGCCGGTCCTGATCTGGACCACCACCCTGCGCCGCGAAGCCCGCCTCCGCGAGGTCCTCACCGAGGCGCTGCGCAACCTTGATGACCCGGCGCGGGTACCGGTCGCAACGACGGCCGCGGACCTCGCCGAACCCGACCAACACCTGGACGCCACCCTGACCCGCTGGCTACCCCTCACCCGGCCCGCTACCGGTCGCCTCAGCCTGGGCCAGCTGGCCGACCTCTGGCCTCCCACCGCTAAGCCCTTGACGGACAACTCCATAGCCGACAGCGACCCCGGACGCCCGACACGGCTCCATCCGCCCCAGCCGATGCCACCTGCCGGTCCTGATCCCCAACTGCGCGCGGCCTGACCGCAACTAGCATGGCCTGAAGGGGCGCTGCCATCTGCGCACCGCGCCAGGTGGCAGCGCCTCTCGGCTCGAATGGGCATGGCTGCCGCAACTGGCAGGCCGGTCCGCCGGGTCTTCGGCCCGGATGTCTGATGCCGTCTGGGCGGGTGGGAGTATCTGGATGTGCGGTAGCGAGCCACGAGGATGGCGGTGATCGTTTACGCCGCCGGCGCGCTCGCCTGCCGCAGGACCTTGCGTACGGACTGCCGCCGTTACTATCTGAGGTGATAGCTGTTGTCTCCCTCGCTGGGGCCGAAGCCTCGGCGCTGCCGCGGAACACAAAGCCGCTGCCGTCGGGCGTCGGATCGATATCGGTGTCGCGCTCTGCAGCGCGAGCGTTCGTAGTGCCCCGATCGCAACCTGTTCGATGGGGGTGTCGTGCACGTGGCGTCGTGATCCCCGGAGCACCGTAGGCTCGGGTGCGTTCACACACGTCCGCAGGCAAGCGCCTTGCCTGGCTGAGGCAGCATCGCGAGTCCTCTCTCGTCGAGCGCCGGGACGCCGGTCTCGAAATGTGGGGGTTTTCCGTGGTGGACTCGGCGCCGCTCGATCGCCTGGTTCGGGCGGGCCTTCGACGGGGTGATGGACAGCAGGCGTTGGGGTCTCCACTGACAGCGGCCGCTGAGCAGTTCCAGGCACGTCGAAGCGGTCTGTTCGTCCCGGCCAGCTCCGCTCCGTGGCCCATCGATCTGATCCAGTCGTTCGCCACCGGGACCGAGCTCCTTGGGCAGCCGATGCCGCCCGACGACGTTGTTGTCCTGGTCAGACGGCGGTCGGTTGCGCAGACGCTGGCGTTCTGCGGCTATTGGTTGGCCGCCATCGAGGCGGCCGACGACGACGTGGCTATTGATCGGGAGTACGTCGAGAAGTACTTCGTGCAGTTCGACGACGCGGACATCGCGCCGCGTGCCAGGAGGCTCATCCGGCAAGGCAGTCGGATCTTGATTCCGCAGGCTCTTCTCCTGCTGGCGAAGCTGGCGCTGCTAATCAGCCCAGGCGAGCCACCGGCCGACCATCCCGATACCGACATGCCGCTCGTGGGGGCGCTGGTGGGCATGTCCGACTACCTGGACGGCAGAGGGAAGCACCGCTTGGCTGCCGCCGGCAGCCCGTGGGGATCGGTGCCGGCCGATCTGTCTCTGGAGCTGGTGGCCAACCAGTACTTCAACTCCGGCTACGACGACAAGTCACTGCTCGCACGGTTCCGGCGGATCTACCTGCAGCTCATGCCCGAGCTGGCAGCGCAGGAGCCGCAGCGGTACCTCGACTTCGACCGCGAGTTCCTCCAGACGACCGGACTGCCCCTGCGGAACGTCATCATCGTTGCCCTGACGGCGTGGGCATTTGCTACCAGGAGGCTGCCGTTGGTCGGGCTGAACGCCTTCGAGGGTCTGCTGCTCCCGGCGGACGAGATCAAGGCGGTCCTGGACCTGCTCTCGACCGATCGCGCCGCCGCAGTCGCGAAAGTCACCAAGGACGAGAACGAGTTCGGCTTCGCCTGGACGTTCTCGGTCTTCAGCCGGCACCCCCTGTTCCGGCTCGGCGACGACACCTACATCGTGGTGTCGCCGCGGCTGCTGGCCGACCGGGTGCTCGGGGGCCTGATCTACTGGGACGTCGCAGGCTGGGACGGCACCCACCTGAACACCCAACGCGGGAACAAGCTGCGCAACCTCGTCGCCGACGCGGTCGAGGCCTACGTCGGGGAGGTGCTGCGCGCGATCGCCCCGTCAGCCGGCGGGCAGCCGCGGGTCTACTCGGAGCAGGACCTGCTGAAGGCGTTCAGCATCAGCAAGAAGGGCGGCCAGAAGGTCTGCGATTTCGTCGTCGACTATGGCGACGCCTTCGTGCTGGTCGAGGTGAACTCCCACCGGCTCACCCGCGCGAGCGCCGTCGGAGGATCGACTACGGCCGTTGATCACGACCTCGAGATGTTGATCTTCAAGCGGAAGGCCAAGCAGTTCGAGGCCACGATCAAGGCGTTGCGGGAGGGCGAGTCGAGGCTGACCGGACGCCCGGCCCCGGCGAGCCGCCGCTACCACCCGGTGCTGGTCACCGACGACCAGTTCCCGAACTCCCCGGTCACGCACAGCCGGATCCAGGAACGCCTGGCCACCGAAGGTTTTCTGCAAGGAGCCGGCATCACCCAGCTGGAGGTGCTGTCGCTCGAGGACGTCGACCTTCTGGAAGGGATCGCCGAGAGCGGCGGTCCGACAATGGCCGACATACTTGCGCGCAAGGCACAGGGAAACCTGCGCAGCATGGACCTGGCCAGCTTCGTGCGGCGGGAGGCACAGATCGCGGTCCGTTACTCCGATCGGGTGTCGCGGCAGTCCTCGGAACTGCTTGCCGAGACGCTCGGTGCCGTCAGGCTGCCCGAGGATCGTCTCCTTGACGGCGAACCCGAAGCGCCGAATACTATATAGGGTGGTGTTGCCGCTACCATCCGCTAGATGGGTGATGATCGCACAGATCCGGCTGCCCCGCTGCACGTACCAAAGCCGCCCGACCCGGCACGCGAAGAACAGGTCCTCACCGACTGTCGGAGCTGCTTCAGGTTCGCGGTCGCCTACCGCGAACGGGTCATGAACGCCCTGCGCCAGGCCACCCGCTGCGACCAGGCCTCCAAGGCGATCTGATCGCCTCGCATCCGCAGTGTGAGGCCACTGCGCGAGACCCACTAGATCGCCAACGCGCTGAGGTGGTCGCCTCCGTGCCCCCGTCGCGCGCCCCGGCCGGACCGCCCGCGCCACCCAGGAGCGCTCAGGCGCGGGCACGGCGATCCTGCGAGGAGATGTCGGCTGTTTCCGGTCCCTTCGCCTTGAGTCGATCCTCGGCGTGCGGGTAGACGCCGCCGCGACGCAGAGGTTGCCGCGCTGGCCCGCAGCAATGTCCGCGAAGCTATCGGTCCTGGATTTCTCGCCCGGGCGCACCAATGTCTGAGGCCGTCACTGGCTGAGGAGGAGATCGAGCAGGGCGCGGGTGGCGCCGGCGATCAGGCCGGTAACGGCGGCTCGGGCGAGGGCGTGGAGGTCGCGGTGACTTGGCGGGGTGGGGCGGGAGGTCGTCATGGGATGGCTCCTTGCTGTTCCGCGTCGAGCGCGGCTATCTCCAGTCGACCGGCCGGCTGGTGTGATCGTCGTGGTGGCAGAGACGGACCGGAGATGCGGTGCAGAATGGCACTAGGCGCGGGGTTTCCGATGTTCCGGTGACCGGAGCAACACCGGAATCGCTGAGTACCGGGCGGGGGCAACGGGGTGGCAGACGACGAGCCTGTGGGGCCGGTCCGTGACATGTGCGTCCTGCTCAAACGAATCATGCATTCGGGTCATCGCAGCGTCGAGTCGGTGCGCGAGGCTTGTGGATACGGCAGCGACTCGCAGGTTTACGAGATTCTCGCCGGGGGGCAGCGGCTGAAGTCGCCGCCGCCGGAACGACGGGTGCTGGCCTGGATCGCCTGTTGTGCCCGTGGAGATGAGACGCTGTCGGGTCCGTGGGAGCAGGAGTATCGGGAGCTGCTCGCCGAGTACCGACGGCAGAAGGACCGAAGACGGGTCGCCGGCCCTGGCCGGGCTTCCCTTCTGGCGTCGGACGGTGCGGGCGGTGTGGATGGTGACGGCCCGCCGTTGGGTTGGCGGCGGGTGGCGGACACGGACCCGTATCGGCTGGGTGTGCACCGTCCGATCCGGGCGGGCGGGTTGTCGGACCTGGATTTGCCGGCGTACGTGCAGCGTGACGTAGATCAGAGTGCGGACGGCGTGCGTGCCAGGCTCGCTGCTGCCGCTGCTGCTGGATCGAGCGGCTTCGTGCTGTTGGTTGGGGACTCGTCAGTTGGCAAGACCCGTACCGCCTATGAGGCGGTTCGTGCCGAGCTGGCCGACTGGTGGCTGGTACATCCGGCTGACGCGGTGGGGGCCGCGGCGCTGGCTGGCCTGCGGCCAGCCAGGCTGGTCGTATGGCTGGACGAAATTCAGAAGTACCTGGAGCAGGGCGACCGGCTGACTGCCGCGATGCTGGGTGAGTTGCTGGACGGGCCGGGGCCTGTCGTAGTGGTCGCGACGATCTGGCCGGATCGGCTCGCGCGTTACCTTCGGCGCCCTGAGCGGAACAGCGACCAGGACCCCTGCCGCGAGAAGCGCGAGCTGTTGGAGCTGGCCTACCAGGTCCAGATCGCCCCCGATCTCAGCCGCGCCGAATACGCCCGTGCCGACCATGCTGCCCAGACTGATCCCCAACTGCGCGCGGCGCTTGCCACGACGGGCTACGGGCTGACCCAGACCCTGGCCGCCGCTCCGCAGCTGGTCGCCCGCTGGGAACAGGCCAAGAGCATGGACGGCCCCAGCCGTGGGCCCTACCGCTGGGCGTTGCTGACCGCCGCATTGGACGCTGCTCGCCTCGGTGCCCGTGCACCCCTGACCGTCGACCTGTTGCACGCCGCCGCGGCCGGCTACTGCACGGCCCGAGAACAGGCGCGTGCCCCTGACGACTGGTTCGAAGACGCTCTCGCCTACGCCACCGACAACACTACGATGCACGGTGCTGCCGCGGTCCTAGACCCGGTCGGCCCTGGCGGCATGGGGGAGATCAGCGGTTACGCACCCGCCGACTACCTTGTCCAGTACGCCACCCGCACCCGCCGCGCCGAGCGGCTCCCGGCCAGTCTCTGGATTGCGCTGCGCGAGCACCTCACCGACTCCGCAGACATCAGCCGTATTGCCAGCGCCGCATACAACCGGCGCATCTATGCCGTCGCTGTCCCCCTCTTCAAGGCCCGCGTCGACGCCGGCGACAGTATGGCCGCGTACTGGCTGGCCGGGCTGCTTGCCGATGCCAGCGACATTAAAGGCCTGCGGGTTCTCGCCGCTCGTGGAAGCCCGGAGGCCGCGTACAGCCTGGCCAGCCTGCTTACGGAAGCCGGGGACCGCGAGGGAGCGATCGACGTACTAAGCATCCGTGCCGACGCCGGCGACAACCAGGCCGCACACCGCCTGGCCGGAGTGCTGGCCGACGCGGGCGACCAAGAGGGCCTGCGTGCTCGCGCTGATGCCGGCGACCGGATGGCCGCCGGCCGGCTGGCCGACCTGCTGGCCGATGCCGGCGACGTCGAAGGTCTGCGCATCCGTGCCGACGCCCACGAGTCGCGAGCCACCGATCATCTGGCCAGCCTGCTGGCCCAAGCTGGGGACATTGAAGGCCTACGCGCTCGCGCCGCCGCCGCCGACGAGCCAGCCTCCGATCAACTGGCACGATTGCTGACCGAAGCTGGGGATCGCGAGGGAGCGATTGCCGTCCTACGCAAGGTCGCCGGCACCGACACTGGCCTTCGCACCTGGTCGGCCGCGAGCCAGCTGGCCCAGTTGTTGGCCGATGCTGGTGATGTGGAGGGCCTGCGGGCTCGTGCTGACGCCGGCGACCCGATGGCCGCCGACAAGCTGGCCGACCTGCTGGCCGATGCTGGCGACATCGAAGATCTGCGCATCCGATTTGAGGCTGGCGGCTGGCAGGTCGCTAACCACTTGGCCAGGTTGCTGGTCGATGCCGGGGACCGTCAGGGAGCGATCGACGTTCTCCATGTTGTCGCTGATGAGGGCGACGATCTCGCCGCTGACCGGGCAGCAGCGCTGCTAGTGGAGGCTGGTGACATAGAGCGCCTGCGTGCTCGCGCTGATGCTGGTGACCCGATGGCCGCCGGCCGGCTGGCCGATTTGCTGGCCGATGCCGGCGACGTGGAGGGCCTCGTCGCTCGCGCCGATGCCGGTGACGAGCAGGCCGCTGAAGTACTGGCGAAGTTGCTGGCTGGTGCCGGTGATGTGGAGGGCCTGCGCGGTCGCGCTGACTCCGGCGACCAGACGGCCGCCTACTGGCTGGCCGACCTGCTGGCCGACGTCGGCGACGTTGATGGTCTGCGAGTCCTTGCTGACGCCGGCGACGGACCTACCACCGACCGACTCGCCAGACTCCTCGCGGAGGCTGGCGATGAACGGCTTCTCCGTTTCGGATTCAACCCGGACGGTACCGTAGCGAACAGCAGAACCTGGTGAACCGGCCTAAAGGCCCCGGCGGACAGCACTGGTCATGGCGCCTCAGTCGACCACGTAGTGGTGAAGCAACGATGGGCTGGTCGTAGTACTGGCGGTCGGATGGTAGAGCAGCCAGCCGACGGTGTGCTCGTCAGGTAGGTCGACGTTGGTACCCCTCATCCCAGTCGCGCGTGGCCCGGGTGTGTGGACCGGGAGCAAAGTCCGGACCGGTGCCCTCGTCGCTGTCCGGGATGCCGCAGGGATGTACCGGAGATTGGCGGAGCTCGACCATGGTCCTTTGCCCCGGACGTCGATGGCTCACTGAGTAACCTCACCGGCCGGCAATTGGATGCTGGAGAGCGAACCGAAGTGGTGGCCGTTGCCTGCGAAGCCGGTGACCTGCCTGCCAGTTGGCTGGAACGGATCCGAGCGGGCTCGGTAGCAGCCTGGCACGGGCACCGACGACCTTCCCGACGTCCCTACGGATGCCGGAGAACCAGCAGGCCCGAAAGGCGTGGACGAGGCCAAGATGCACTCGTTACACCGCAGCCGCGGTGTGGGGGACCGCGAATGGTGTCTTCCCGGTCCGTCGTCTATCGTGTGTCCGGCCCGGCGTATGGAGTTGGCCCAAGCCGCACGCAACTGCGTCAGCGGAGTTCCGCCGAAGGCGCACAATGGGCGAGTGCAAACAGATGGGTCGATGACCCTTGAGATCGTCGACGGCGACGACAGGTCAACTGTCGAACGTCTGATTGGCTTTGAGAGATTCGAGTGGCTCCACCTTCCGGCGAGAGTTGGCCCCACTGGAAGGGTCGGTCGGGCTGGTTCGGTGAGTTGTGGCCCCACCTGGAGCGATGACGGTGGGTGACGGCCAGTAGGCCGGGTGTGGGCCGTCTTGCCGAGTTCGGCGCGGCGGGTCCGGGACGGCCCGATGATCGGCGTGCACGGCGGTGGAGAAGGGCCGGTCGGTGGCGCCGAAGTCAAAGGTCGAGTTGTTCGCGGCGATCCGTCGGGACTCGCGGGTCGAGGGCCTGTCGGTGCGTGCGTTGGCGGCCAAGTACGGGGTGCATCGGCGGGTGGTGCGGGAGGCGTTGTCGGGAGCGTGGCCGGCGCCGCGGAAGAAGATGGCGCCTCGGGGTTCGCGGTTGGATCCGTTCAAGGCGACGATCGACGAGATCCTGCGGGCGGATCTGGATGCCCCGGTGAAGCAGCGGCATACGATTCGGCGGATCTTCGATCGGTTGGTCGCGGAGTGCGAGATGGAGGGCGTCTCCTATTCGACGGTCGGTGACTACGTCACGAAACGGCGCAGAGAGGTCCGCGTCGAGGCGGGACGGGGGCCTGCCGAAGTGTTTGTCCCGCAGCGCCACGCTCCCGGGATGGACGCGGAGGTCGATTTCGGCGACGTCTGGATCGTGCTTCGTGGGGTATCGACGAAGTGTTTCCTGTTCGTGTTCCGGATGTCGTACTCGGGGAAGGCGGTGCACCGGGTTTTCGCGACCTGCGGTCAGGAGGCGTTCTTCGAGGGGCATGTCCACGCGCTGCGCACGTTGGGCGGGGTTCCGCGGGGCAAAGTGCGTTATGACAACCTGACGGCGGCGGTGTCGCGGGTGACGTTCGGGCGGACCCGAACCGAGACGGATCGGTGGGTTGCGTTCCGGTCGCATTACGGGCTGGACGCGTTCTACTGCCTTCCCGGCCGTGAGGGCGCGCATGAGAAGGGCGGGGTCGAGGGCGAGGTCGGCCGGTTCCGCCGCAACCGGATGGTCCCGGTTCCCGAGGTCGACTCCCTCGACGAGCTCAACGCGATGATCGACGGGTGGGATGTCGAGGACGACGGCCGGCGGATCGGAGCGCGGGCGCGCACGGTCGGGGAGTACTTCGCCGTCGAGGCGCCGCTTCTGGCCCCGCTGTCAGACGACGAGTTCGCGACGGCGCGGCTGTTCACCCCGCGGGTCGACCGCTACGCGCTGGTGACGGTCCGGATGAACCGCTACTCGGTGCCGGTCCGCCTCATCGGCCGGCAGGTGAGGGTCCTTCTTTCAGCGTCCGAGCTGGAGATCTACGACGGCCGGGCCTTGGTGGCTCGTCATCCCCGGCTGATCGCCAAGGGGCAGAACAGCCTCGATCTTGATCATTACCTGGAGGCGCTGGTGCGCAAGCCCGGCGCACTGCCGGGGGCCTCTGCACTTGAGCAGGCCCGCGCGGCAGGCCGGTTCACTCCGGTCCATGACGCCTGGTGGAAGGCCGCCCGCGCCGCCCACGGCGACGCGGCCGGCACCCGCGCCCTGGTCGAGGTGCTCCTGCTGCACCGGACGATGGCCCACGAGCATGTCGTCGCTGGGATCGCCTCAGCGCTGACCGCCGGCGCGCTGACCGCGGACGCGGTCGCCGTCGAGGCCCGCCGGGCGGCCCAAGCCGACACCGACGCCGAGCTGGCCGCGCCGCCGGTCGACAGGACAGCACCGCAGGTGACCTCGCTGACCGCGAAGCGCCTCGCCACCCTGCCCGTCGACAGCCGGCCGCTGCCGTCGGTCGCCGCCTACGACCAGCTGCTTCGTCATCCACGCACCCGCCAGGGAGGCACGTCATGACCGTCCAGCGCACCCGCGGCTTGACCGACCAGGCCGCCGACGCCGCCGTCGACACCGCCTGCCGGGTCCTGCGCCTGCCCACGGTGCGCACCGTGTTCCCCGCCACCGCGGACGCCGCCGAACGTGAGCACCTGTCCTACCGCGGCTTCCTCGCGGAACTACTCATGGCCGAGTGCGACGACCGCGACCGGCGCCGTTCCGAACGGCGCGCCAAGGCCGCCGGTTTTCCCCGCCAGAAGCTGCTCAAGGACTTCGATTTCACCGCGAACCCCGCGATCGAACCCGCCGTCATCCACACGCTGGCGAAGTGCGACTGGATCCGCAAAGGCCTGCCGCTATGCCTCATCGGCGACTCCGGCACCGGCAAGTCCCACCTGCTCATCGGTCTCGGCACCGAAGCCGCCCTCGCCGGTTTCCGTGTCCGCTACACGCTGGCCGCGAAACTCGTCAACGAGCTCGTCGAGGCCGCCGACGACAAACAGCTCAACCGCACCATTGCCCGCTACGGCCGCGTTGACCTGCTCTGCATCGACGAACTCGGATACATGGAACTCGACCGGCGCGGCGCCGAGCTGCTCTTCCAGGTCCTGACCGAACGCGAGGAGAAGAACAGCGTCGCGATCGCCTCCAACGAGTCGTTCTCCGGCTGGACGAAGACCTTCACCGATCCGCGGCTCTGCGCCGCGATCGTTGACCGCCTCACCTTCGGCGGAAACATCATCGAGACCGGGACCGCCTCCTACCGCTGGGCCACCACCCGCGGCGGCAAGCAGACCACCGGCTGAACGCCGTCAGGAGATAATGACCGCGTGGTCGGTCGGGATCTCGAACACCTCGCCGCGGATGATGACGGGAACATCCTGCTCGCGTTCCACCCGGCCGGAGACGATATCGGCGTCCGCGACGCACCGCTGACCGTCTCGCTGGTCGCACTCTGGCACGACGGCCGCCTGCTGCTCGTGTTCAACCGACAGCGCGCCTGCTGGGAACTGCCGGGCGGGATGATCGACCTAGGCGAAACACCACGCCAGGCAGCCATTCGCGAGCTGCACGAGGAAGCTGGCTGCCAGGTCGATGATCTGACCTTCGCTGGCTACGCGCGGTTCGCGCTTGGCCCCGAGTAACGCGCCGAATACGCCGCGATCTACGCCGCGCACGCGACCCCGAACAAACGCCTTCGCCCCCGAACGACGAGATCACCGCGATCACGCTCGCCCGAGCCGCATTGCCCTAGCAACCTGGGCTTCCGCACACCGATCAGAATCACTCTGGCTGCCTGATCTCGTTGCCAACCGGGCAGCGGCAGACAGCGGCGAACACGCACCGTCACGGCCAGGTGGGGCCAAAACTCGTTCCCCAACCAGCCCCGGAAGATCGACAAGTGGGGCCAGGAGCCGCTGGAAGATGGGGCCAGAATTCGCTACCGGAGCCACTCGCCGGGACCCTGATCAAGCCAGGGGCGGACGGCGTCCAAGAGGTCAGAGCCGGTGAGCAGATCGGTCCCATCCGGGTGGGGACTGGAGAGGTCGCTGCGGGTCGTGTCAAGGACCGATTTGACGACTGCGTCCGGGTGCCAGGGTAACTGGACACCGCGCTGGCCTGGCGAGACGGAGTCCATACCGATGCTGGCGCGGTCGAGGGGCTTGGAAAGGCCGCATAGCCTGGTGAGGGCTTCAGCGAGGAGATCGGGCATGACGCCGCGGGGCTGCTCGCCGGAGACCCACCGGCTGATCCGGGAGCTGTCGGGCGCGGCGTTCACCGGAGGGCGGCGCTGTCGGGCGAGGCGGCATACCTCGTCGGCGACCTGCTGGTAGCTGCGGCCCGACTTACCGATCCAGTGCGCGAGAGCGTGATTGCGTTGCCGGTGGGTACCCGTCACCCGCGCCTCCGACGGGGTCGATTGCATGGTGGGAGCAGGAGACGTCTGTCGACGTGTACGGGTCTAGCCAGACGTCCGGCCACCGACCGGCGGTGCCGGCGACCAGACACCACAAGGATCCCGCACAGCACCCCACCACACATTCCACGGAATGAGAAGATTTCGTTCCACCCACGGCAGGCCCATGACCTGCGACAAGAGCTTGTGGCACGGCGAATTGTTCGTGTTCGCGAGCGGGAATGGTCGCCCATTCTCCGAGTTCGCCACTGACACGGACGGTTGGACGCGCGGAGTCCCGATCTGCCGGTGTCGGTGGTGCCGACCGCTCGCCAGCTCGTCGTGAGCTGATTAGCCGACTGTCAAGACCGTCCCGACGCGGTGGGCTCGGATGCGACGAATCGACGATGGGTCGCCATACGCGCGGTCGGTCGGCCCGATTCGCAGCGGACTCCGCAGTGACAGCTCGCCAGGCGCAGCGTCGGACGCAAGACGTGTCCGCAGGCAACCCGCAGTGGCGGAAGGACTCGGAAGGCAGCGGCCTGGCGGGTTCTGCTCGTTCTGGGCCCGAGAAACGGGATCGAGTCAGGCCGAGGAAGGCGATTTCCGTGGACGCGATCAGTGACATGGTGCCGGAGCATGCTCGGGAGCTGCTCAGGTGGGATCGCGAGCATCTGTGGCATCCGTGGAGCCCGGTCGACGCCCGGTGGCCGCTGATGGTGAGCGGCGAGGGATGCTTCGTCACCGATGCCAGCGGGCACCGGTATCTGGACGCGCGTGCCTGCACGCTGAACGCCGCGCTCGGTTACGGCCACGCGGCCATCATCGACGCCGTCACGGCGCAGATGACCCAGCTGATGACCTACGACCTGTCCTACGGGGCGACCAGTCCCGCGATCACGCTCGCCCGACGGCTGGCGGCCATGATGCCAGGCCCGCTCACCCGGACGTTCTTCACCGGGTCAGGGGCGGAGGCCACGGAGGCCGCGATCCGGATCGCCCGCGTGTACCACCAGCTCACCGGCGAGCCCGAGCGGCGGGTGGTGCTCACCCTGCACGACGGCTACCACGGGGCGACGCTCGCGGCGCTGGCCGCGACCGGCTCGGAGTTCCGCCGCGCGGGCGCGGGCCCGCTGCCAGAAGGATTCGCGACGATCCGGACGCCCCGCTGCTACATGTGCGCTGGCGGAGTCCCGCACGAGCAGTGCGACGTGCCGGGTCCCGACGATGTGACTGACATGATCGCCCGGATTGGCGCTGACCGGGTCGCGGCGGTGATGATCGAGCCAGTCCTTGGCGTGGGTGGGATCATCCCGCTGCCCGACGGCTATCTGGCCGGGGCGCGGCGGACGTGTGACGAGCACGGTGTGCTGCTGATCGTCGACGAGGTGATGACCGGTCTCGGCCGGACCGGCCGGATGTTCGGTTTCCAGCACGATGACGGGGTCGTCCCGGACATTGTGACGACTGGGAAGCACCTGACCGGCGGGCACTTCCCGCTTGCTGCGGTCACCACTACGCAGGCGGTCTACGAGGCGTTCGCCGGCGACCCACTGCTGGGCGGGCTACGGCACGGGCACACCACCTCGGGCCACGCCACCGGCTGTGCTGCGGCGCTGGCATGCCTGGATGTGATCGACCGTGACGGCCTCGTCGGGCGCGCCCGCCAGCGCGGGACCGTTCTTCTCAGTGAGTTGGAGCGGTTACGGCGGCATCCCGCCGTCCGGGATGTCCGAGGCCGGGGGCTGCTGGCCGGGGTGGAGCTGGCCAGCGACGCACTCGCAGGGCAGGTGGCCGAGCAGTGCATGCGCCGGGGCGTGCTGGTCCGGCCGATGGGCGCGGTGCTGCAAATCGCGCCGCCGCTGATCATCACCGAGGAGCAGGTCCGTAGGATCGCCGCCGTCATCGGCCAAGCCTGCGCACACGTTGTGGCTGGCGTCCGGTGACCTCCCAGAGATCGACCGTGGTCCTGCCTTGCGCAGGGGCTGGGACCCGCCTCGGCCTGCCGTTCGGCAAGGAGCTCCTGCCGCTCGGACCTGGGTCCACGCCGCTGGACGAGACCCTCGCCCTGCTGTTGCCTCACGCCACAGCGCTGCGCTTGGTCATGGTCCTCGGGCCCGGAAGGGAGGCCACCGCCCGGCACGTCATCGCCAGGACCGCAGCCGCGGGCCTGCCGGTCGCGTTCACCACCCAACGCCCGGAATTAGCGGAGTGCACGGGCGCAGTGCTCTCCGCGCAGCCTTGGTTCGCCGAGCGGAACATCGTCCTGCTACCCGACCAGGTTCTGCGGTTCCCGGTTGCGGATCTGATCGGCCGCGCCCTGGATGCCCTGGACGACGCGCCCTTCTGCTTCCTGGCCGCTCGTGAGAACGACCCTGCCAGGATCAGCCGCGACGGCGCGCTTCTCACTACCGGCGGCGCACCCGCGCGGCTCGCGGACTACGCCGAGCACCCTCCCCTGGCCGACGCGGGCCGGTTCAACGCCACGTGGTTCGGCTTCGCCTTCCGCCATGACGCAAGCGAGGCCCTGTCCCTCGTGCACCGGGCCGTCACCGGCGGCCCCGTCACCACGGCCGATGTGGCGGCCAGCCCGCTCGCCGGATGTCCCGTCATCGAGACCGGTCCCTACCTGGACCTCGGCACTTGGCCGGCCGTGCGCGCCCGCTGGACCGACCACACAGAAAAGGAACAGGAGGCCCTGCTGTGAGGATCACGGTGCTCTGCGGCCCGTACCCGGTGGACGAGCACCTGGGCGGTACCGGGCTGCGCATGTGGGAGCTAGCCCAGGCCCTGGCCGGAGACGGCGCGGAGGTCACCCTCGTCGTCCCCCGGCCGTCCACCTTCGCCTGGACAGGTATCACGATCACCGAGTTCACCGAAGACGCCTGGCCGGAGCTGATCGCCTCCGCCGATGCGATGATCACCACGGACCTGCCCGACACGCGGCTACTGCTGCACGCCTATCACTGCGGCGTGCTGACCATCGTGGAGAACGCCCCGCCCATCGAGCACCTCCACTACGCCGAGCTGCGCGCCGCCGCGGATCCGCAGGCCCTCTACGACGAGCTCGCCGACCGTTACCGCCTCCAGCTCCTCGTCGCCGACCACCTGCTCGTCCGCTCCGCGCCTGAGCGGGCCTCGACCCTCGGCGCGCTGGTGGCCACCGGTCGGCTGGGCTGGCTCCACCACCAGCAGTCACCGGCCATGAGGCACCTGATCACCCTGCTGCCCGTCGGCTACAGCCGCAACGCCGACCGGCACGCCGCTGCCGCGAACCCCGGTGACCCGGTCGACCTGGTATGGAACGGCGGGATTTGGGACTACTGCGAGCCGTCCCCGCTGTGGCCCGCGCTCGCCATGCTCCGCGACGCTGGGCAGCCGCTGGCGCTGCGGCTGCTGTACCCGCCGCCCCCGCACGCTCGGGACGCCATCACCACCGCGATCCGCCAGCACGGCCTCGACGGCCTCGTGGAGATCCCCGGCGACCCGGTTCCCCATCACCTGCGCGACGGGCTGCTGCTCTCCGCGCGGGCGATCGTGTGCACCGGGAAGGACGGAGCCGAGACCCAGACCTGCCACCGGCTCCGGCTGCGCGATGCGTTCCTGCACCGGCTCCCCGTCGTTATCGACCACTACGGCGCCTCCGCCGACCTCGTCGCACAGCACCACATCGGCACCGTCGCCGACCCCCGCGACACCCCCGCCCTCGCAGCCGCGCTGACGACCACCGCCCGCGGCGGCACGGCCCGGGACGGATTCCTCGCCGCGTTGGAGAGCATGCGCGACCAGTTCACCTTCGAGGCCAGCATGGGCGGCCTTCGCGACTTCCTGTCTGCCGGGCGGCACGCACCCGATATCGGCACTCGCCGGCACAAGGAAGCCCTCGCTGATCTACTCGCCCGCCGGCCGCTCCTGGCCGAAGCCCCGACCCACCTCGTCTGAAAGGACCACGCCCGTGACCCCTGCGGCTGCCATCACCAGCCTGAGCATGCTCACCTGCACGGTCCCCGCCTTCCCCACCCAGCACGCCCGGCCAATCCCCGTCGGCGACTGGGAGCACATCCCCGCCACGACGAACGGCGAGGTGGCCGCCCGTCTAACCGCGCACGGCTACGCGGTGCTTGAAGGCAGCGGCGTTCCCGGCCCCGGCCCGGCCACCTGCCTCGCCCAGGTGCTCGGCCTCGGCCCCGCATACATACCGCCGCAGTACCAGGGCCACGCCTACATGGACGACGGAGGCGTCACCCGGATCACCGCAGACGCCACCACCGCCGGGCACCCGGCCTTTGGGCAGACCACCAGCCAGCCTTTACACACCGACGGGACTCTGCAACGTATCGGCGAGATCAAGACGACCCTGATGCTGTGCGCCCGGCCCGCAGCTTCTGGCGGCGCCTCCCAGTTGTTCAACGCCGCCGGCGCGTTCGCAGCTCTCCTCAACGCCGACCCCGCCGCGGCTGCGGCCCTGACCGCGTTGGAAGTCCTCGTCCGGACTTCCAACCTCCCCGACAGCCACGGCCAGACCTCGATCGGCCCGGCGTTCGCCATCGCCGACGGCCGGATCCTCTCTCGGTACTCCGTCACCAGCACCGACCACTACGACCCGGCCGCCGTTGCCAGCCCCGCAGCACTTGACCGAGCTCTTGAGTTCCTCCGCGGCACCGCCCAGCCCGGCACCAGCTACTACACCGAGGTCACCCTCACCGCTGGGCAGGTGCTCCTGCTGGCGAACGACACCATCAGCCACGGCCGCGCCCCCTATCAGGACAGCCCGGCCGAGCCCCGGACGCTGTACCGCGCCCTGTTCACCACCAGCTGCGCCGCGATGAAGCAGGAAGCATGACCACTCACGCGACCACAGCGGCCGACGGACCGGTTGCGGGCGTAGACGCCCCCATCGGCATCGAGGAGGCGCTCAGTCTCATCGTCGCGCACGAGCAGCAGGCGGCCCGCGGCCTCAACATGATCCCTTCGGAGAACATGCTGCCTCCGTTGGCCAGGTTCCCGCTGCTCAGCGACCTGTACAGCCGGTATTTCTTCAACGATGCGCAGGACCCCGGAGACTGGCGGTTCCCCGCGGCCCGAGACGCTGCCGATTTGGAGACCAGGCTCACCATCCCGCTACTCCAGCAGCTCGCCCGCGCCAGCCACGTGAACGTCCGTCCCCTGTCCGGGCTCAGCGCCATGACCCTTGTCCTGGCCGCCCTCGGCGGCCCGCCCGGATCCCCTGTCGCTCTGCTTGACCCCGGTCTGGGTGGCCACTACGCCACTGCGACCCTCGCCGCGCGGCTCGGCCTGCGCCCAGCCCTGGTCACCGGCCCCAGCCCGCACGTCGCCGACTTGGATCAGGTCGGCGACCTCCTGCGGCGACACCGCCCGCCGCTGCTCTACCTCGACCAGTCCCACGGGCTCGCCCCGTTCGACCTCGCCGCCATCGTGAACGTCGCACGGCAGGCGTCGCCGGAGACCAGAGTCCACGCGGACGTGTCGCACTGGATGGGCCTCACCCTCGGCGGCGCGCTTCCAAACCCCCTGGATGCCGGAGCCGATAGCTTCGGCGGATCCACCCACAAGACCCTCCCCGGCCCGCAGAAGGGCATCATCGCCACCCGGGACGACGAGGTCGCCCGCCTGCTCCGCGTGGCCCAGCCGCACGTCATCTCCAGCCACCACTACGGCGCCACCTGCGCCCTCGGCTTGGCCCTCGCGCTGTTCGCCGAACGCTGCCCCGGCTACCCCCGCTCGATCATCGCCAACGCCCGTGCCCTGGGCGCGTGCCTGGCGGACCATGGCCTTCCCCCGGAAGGCGCCACGTTCGGCTACAGCAAAGGGCACCAGCTCTGGCTGCGGACCGCCCCGCATGGCATCCCAGCCGCCGATGCCGCCGGGCGACTGCACGACGCTGGAATCCTGGTCAACTTCCTCAACGACCTGCCCGGAATTCCCGAACCCGCCCTGCGGATCGGGGTCAACGAGCTGACCTGGCTCGGCCTCCAGCCCGACGACATCCCCGAAATCGCCAGCATCATGACCCGCGCGATCATCGGCACCGAGCCATCCCGCGAGCTGGCTGCGCACACGGCCAGCCTCCGCCACAGGCTTCCCAGAAGCCCCATTTCGGAGCCCCTGCGAGACCTCGCCTTCACCCTCCTTCAGACCGTCTTCGGTGGCCTCCTCGCCACGTCCAAGATTGCCGTGCTACGGACCTGAGCCCGCTCATGCTCGGCCCCGACGAGCTGATTCTCCAACAGGCAAGACGCCAAAGTCCGCGACGGCAAGCGAACTGGCCGATCACCAACTACCGCTACCGATCCAGCGGAGGTCAGACACTTCCCGGATGAGAGGATCATCCGCACGAACCGGCGTATGACCGCCGGTATAGATCTTTTAGGGGTGGGTTGTGTCAGACGGGGGCGTGGCGGTGCTGGGGCTAGAGGACGACGAGCGGATTCTCCTGAACCTGCTTCCTCCCGACGGGGCCACGATCGGTAACCGGGCGCTGCAGGTCAAGCTGGGCTGGGATACTGATCGTTACTATCGAGTCCGCGACGCTCTGGTCGATGCTGGTCATGCGGTGCGGGGCCGGGGTCGGGGTGGGTCGGTGCGCCGTTTCGTCGAGCCGGTCACGGCTCCCGAACCGGTGAACGCTCCCGTGGCCGCGCCGGTGCCCAACGTGGAGGCGGAGCTGCGTACCGAGCTCAGCCTGTACGAGCCGATGCGCCGTGTGATCGCGGGGGACTGGGCGAAGGACCATCGGTCGGACCTCCTCGCTGTGGAGATCACCGCGATGCAGGGCCGGCGTGCGACAGGCGGCACCTGGTCCCGTCCCGACATTGTCAGCGTCGAAGTGCGCACCTTCAGCTATGTGCCCGGGAAGTACCTCGAGGTCGTGACCTTCGAGGTGAAGCCAGTGACCGCGATCAACGTGCAGGCGGTGTACGAAGCACTGGCGCATCGCCGCGCGGCGACACACTCCTACGTTCTGCTTCACGTCCCACCCGCTGAGGCGGTCGGGCTGGAGGAGAACATCGCCGCGATCACCGATGTCGCCCGTTCCCACGGAGTCGGTGTCGTGCTCATTGGGGACCCCGACGACTACCAGACCTGGGAGGAACGCGAAGAAGCGCAGCGTGTCGAACCCGACCCCGAACGGCTGGATGCCTTCCTCGCCACACAGCTCGGCGACCACACCCGCGGTCGCCTCGCTCGAGCACTCCGATGACTCAGCATCTCCCGCACCGCTAACACGATCAACTGCGGGCGGGAATCGGAACCCGACGAACTCTGACACCAGCGCCGGTCCCGTTATCACCGAATGTGGACCAGGCCGTTATCTAGACAGTCCCAGAAATGGCTATACCGCGGTTGGCGGCGCGCCCCAGCGAGCGGTGGCTGGCGGGCGAAACCAGCCAGCCACCGCTCGATTCACGGTGCTGGGAGATCAGTTGCAGGTCGCGGCGTCTCCTCGAGGGACGCTGCTCATCCAGTTCGTCGGGACAACGGCGAGGCCGTTCTGTGGATACCGGGCGAAGAGGCAGGATGACAGTGTTGGGTTGTCGACGGCGTGCAAGGCCCCGGCCGCGTACAGGTACTGGCCGGGGGAGCCGACGGCGCGCAGCATCGTGTTCTCAGGTACCTGGGATGGTGCGTGGATCGGGTTGGCGACGTAGCCGACGGGGAGCTGGGTGTAGGTGCGAAGCCCTTCGCTGTCATAGGCGACCGCGTCGTCGTAGCTGAGCGGGAGCGCTGCCCCGCGGATGGAGATGTACTGGGCGAGCGAGCCGGTCTCGGTGAAGCGCGTGTGGTCGGGCAGGCTGCACGCGGCCTGAGGTCCGGTGGGCAGCGTGTCGGCCCAGCTCGCCGGCACCACGGCTACGCCGGGAAGGTTGAAGGCGAACACCAGGCAGGACGAGGTGGCCGGGTCACCGATTGGCTGCCGGACCCCGTTCACGAGGAGAAACTGGCCAGGTCGACCGACCGGACGCAGGACGACGTTGTTCGGTACCTGGGATGGTGCGTGGATCGGGTTGGCGACGTAGCCGACGGGGAGCTGGGTGTAGGTGCGCAGCCCTTCGCTGTCATAGGCGACCGCGTCGTCGTAGCTGAGCGGGAGCGCTGCCCCGCGGATGGAGATGTACTGGGCGAGCGAGCCGGTCTCGGTGAAGCGCGTGTGGTCGGGCAGGCTGCATGCGGCCTGAGGTCCGGTGGGCAGCGTGTCGGCCCAGCTCGCCGGTACCACCGCTACGCCGGGAAGGTTGAAGGCGAACACCAGGCAGGACGAGGTGGCCGGGTCACCGATTGGCTGCCGGACTCCGTTCACGAGGAGAAACTGGTCAGGTCGACCAACCGGACGGATAACGGTGGTGTTGGGCAGGGTTGCCGGAGGAAGGGGGCCGTTGTAGACACCGGTGGACCGGTTTCCTTCGGCGTCGAACGCGACCGCGTCGTTGTAGTTGATCGGCAGCGCGGCTCCGCGCATCGATAGGTACTGCTGGCCCGATCCGTTCCGGGTGAAGCGCGTGTTCTCTGGGGGAAGAGCGCTGCTCTGGACCGTCCCGAAGCGCCAGGCTCGCCAGTACCAGCCGGCGGGTGCGCCCGGTGCGGCGGTGGCGCGCCAGTCGGGTACTTCGGTGACGAGTCCGGCCCAGTCGGAGCGCCAGGTGCCGTTCACGTAGCCGGGCGCGTTCGACTGGACGATCGAGTAGAGGCCGCCGCCTTTGTTGGCGACGACTACGACGGTGTGGGCGAAGGACCAGTCGTTGTCTCCTCCGTTCGTGCGCTGCAGGACGTCGCCTTTCGCCGCCTCCGCGAGCGGAATCTCGACCGCTCCGGAGTTGGTGTATCCACTGTTGACACCACCAGCACCGAAGGTTCCGCCGGCGGCGGCAACCCACCGCTGCACCGATTTTATGCATTCACCGGGCTGGTTCCATCCGGTCGCCCTCCGGGTGCCGATCTCGTTCCTGCCGGCCTCCGCGACGCGGGCATTGTCGAATGCGCCGACGGCGCTGGCTGGCCGGGCTGTCGAAACCGCCACGAATATTGCCAGGGTTAGGGCGAGCAGAACGGTGCTGGCGACAGTCGTAACCGCGATTCGCTGGGGCGACCGCGGAGCACTGGACAAACATCTGGATTGGTGCGGTGCGCGCACCGTCCCGTCGGCATACGGTGAACCGATCGCGTTCAACTTCATCTCCCGAGGCTGGTGAGCCCCTGCGGCTGCGTGGGGCATCGCCAGCCAAACGTGAACGGACCTCTGCGGACAGCGACGGAGCGATGTCCGTGCAAGTCCGTACAACCGGCAAGCCGCTGACCAGCGCCTTGCGGCGGGGCGTATCCTGCGGCCGCCCGAGGCCTATGGTCTCGCTCAGGTGCAGGGGGCGCGGTAGGGAACGCCCGGGACGTTGCGTTCCCATTCCTCGCGTGTGATGGGGTCGCCGGAGACCGAACACACGTAGTCGATAACGCGTTCGGGATCGGTTTGCCAGAGTCGGATCACCGGATCGAGGCCGCCGGCCGCGAGAAGCTGACCGTCTGGACTGAATGCGACGGTGAGGACATCCTCGCTGGAGGCGTTCAGCGTCGCGAGTTCCTCGTGGCTGCTTGTCATTCCCCACAGTTTGATGGTGCTGTCCGTGTTGGCCGCCGCGAGTGTGCCGCCGTCGGGGCTGAACGCAATCCAGAACGGGTGACCACTCGAGGTGGTGAGTGGATCAGCCGCGGGGGTCGGCCGCTGGGGATTGGTGATGTCCCAGAGGCGCACGGTCTTGTCATCCGCGCCGGCAGCGAGAAGGTTTCCGTCCGGGCTGAACGCGACGGTGAATATGGATCCGTTCGGCTCGGTCAGCGGGGCGCCGACCGCGACTGGACGGTTCGGTCTGCTGACGTCCCACAGGCGGACTGTCGCGTCGACGCTGCCGGTCGCGAGCAGGGCGCTGTCCGGGCTGAACGCGACCTGGTAGATCAGCTGGGTGTGTCCGGTGAGGGTCGCGACCAGGCGGCTGCGGTGGGGACTGGTCACGTCCCAGAGCCGAACCGTCTTGTCGTCTCCCGCGACGGCGAGTGTTCGTCCGTCGGGGCTGAAGGCCACGGACTCGACGACCGCGGTGGAGCCCAGCAGCGGCGACCCGAGGAGCACCGGTTTACGCGGGTCGGTGATATCCCAGAGGTGGACCGGTCCTTGAAGGCTGCCGGCCGCGACGATGCGGCCGTTCGGACTGACTGCTGCCGCACCGCTGTAGGTGGTGTCCTTCTGGGCGCTGGTGATCGGCGGATTGATGGCGGAGAAGTGCCCGGAATCCGTCGCCTCGAAGAGGCGGATGGCACCGTCCGCGCCGCTGGTGGCAAGAAACCGCTGGTCCGGGGCGAACGCGACGGTGAAGACGCGGCCGGTTGGGCCGGCGAGGGTGGGAGCGGGGCGGGGCCACAGTCGGGTCGTACCGTCCGCTGCGCCCGTCACCGGCGAGCGGCCGTCACGGGCGAACGCGACAGCGGTGACCGGCTGGGGATGCGGCAGGGTCGCGGTGACCGCGCGGCTGTCGAGGTCCCACATACGTGCGTTGCCGTCCGATCCGCCGGCGAGCAGCGCGCGTCCATCCGGCGCGAACACGATGGCGTTCACGAAACTGGCGGCATCGGTCAGCGGCGCACCTGCGGCCACGGGTCGGTGGACATCGGTGATGTTCCAAAGCCAGACCCCGCTGTCAGCGCTGCCGGCGGCGAGCGTGTCACCGGAGGGACTGAACGCGACGGAGAGGACGCTGCGTGGGGGGCCGGTTATCGGCGTGCCCAGTTGGACTGGTCGCTGTGGATCGGAGACGTCGTAGAGCCACAGGGCTTTGTCTTCGCCGCCGGCCACGAGAGTGCGCCCATCCGGGGAGAAGCCGACGCTGTGCACGTCCTGTGTCGGTCCGGGCAGCCGGCTTCCGATCGGTACAGGCGGGCGGCCCGCGGGAATGCCCCAGAGGCGCACCGTCCCCGCCGCTCCACCCGAAGCCAGCATGCGACCGTCCGGGCTGAAGGAGAGGGAGTACACGGTGCTGTCGAGGGTGAGAGAGCCGCCGGGTACGGGACGGTCCGGGTCGGTCACGTCCCAGAGGTGGACGGACCGGTCCGCGCCACCGGACACGAGCACGCGTCCGTCAGGGCTGAACGCGAGAGCGAATACCGAGCCGGTGGCAGGCGGCAGGTGGGCCTCCAGCCGGGCGTGTCCTTGCGGATCAAGCTTCCAGAGGTGGATGTTCCCGTCGGTATAGCCGGCCGCGATCTGGGTGCCGTCGCGGCTGGTCGCGAGCGCCTGCCCGCCTGTGGCACCGGAACCGAGCAGGCGCGTGGCTGCCGGTATCGCCGAGGCGTCGAGCAGTCCGCCTCGTGCTTCGGCGGTCGGGGCGATCCGGTAGGCGGCAGCGTTGAGCTGCATCGCTAGGGATATGTCGCTTTCCCTGACCTGCTCGGCCCGGATGGCCACCTGGCGGGATAGGGCGAGGTCCCGCTGGTCGTGGGCCTGAGAACGCTGGTGGAACGCGTATCCCGACGACGCGCCCACGAGAAGGAGAAGGACGACGAGCGCGGCGATGGTCTGGTGTAGCCGGCGGGTCCGTCGCAGGCGCGCGGCCTCCTGCGCCAGCGCCGCTTCGACGCTCGCGTCGAGGAAGTCCGCCTCGAGCGGGCTCAGGTCGGCACGATGGGCCGGTTCGTCGGCCCATTCACGGGTCGTCGCCATGCGCGTACCCCTGTGAAGAAGGTCGGCGTCCCGCGCGGAATCAGCCCATTCACGCGCGGCGCGTGTGAGCTGACGATGAAGGAGCAGACCCGAACGATCAGCGTCGAGCCACGCCCCCAGGCGGGGCCAGGCCGTCAGCAGCGCCTCATGGGTGATCTCGACGGTCTCGGCGTCGACCGTGAGAAGCCGGTGATCGACGAACCGGTCGAGGATCTCTGTCAGTTCCCGGCTGTCCTCCTCCGGAAGACCGTCGACGATCTCCGCCCGTCGCAGTCGCCGGCGTGTGTGTGAGGCGCCCTCGTCGAGGTGTACGAGGCGGAGGAGGAGACGACGGACGACGGCCTGCTGCGCCGGAGAGAAGCCATTGAAAAGGTCTTCGGCGGTCCGCGCGACAGCTCCCTGGATGCCGCCGACCTGCTGGTAGTCGGCCACGGTCAGCGCACGGCGGGACCCACGTCGCCAGGTGGCGAGCAGAGCATGTGACAGCAGCGGCAACGCGCCCGCAGCGTGCGCCGCCGCGTCATCGTCCCACGAGGACGGGGCAACCTCCCGCAGGAGAAGCTCGACCAGCCCAGGCTCCGGATCGACGCCGAAGCACCGGGCCGGTTCCACGATCGCCCCACGCAACTCTGGTTCACCCATCGCCGGAATGATGATCGCGGACTCGGCCAGGGCTGCCGCCAGCGTCGGGAAGCGCAGCGCCTGATCGACGAAATCCGCCCGCATCGCCAGAATGACCAGCGGCGCGTACGGAACTCCGAGATCCACTTGCCTGGCCGCGATCTCATGAAGCAGCCTCACGAAGGCCTGCCGTTCCTCCGGATAGGGGCAGGCACGAAACAGCTGCTCGAACTGGTCCACGACCAGTATCAGCCGAGGCTGTCCCGCACTGGACGGGACCGGGCTGGCCTCCCGGTCCCGTCCGACAGGCCCGGCGTCAGTGCTGTCCGCAGCGCTTCCCAGCGCAACAGCCCCATCAGCCCGCCCGCGTGGATCGGCACCGCGCACGGCAGCGGACCATCCACCGATGGCCTCCGAAAGTCCACGGCGGAGCTCTCCGCAGGGATCGGGACCCGGCGTCAGGAATACATGCGGCCATAACGCCCCGTCCTCACCACGCTCCACCCCCAGGAGACTGGGTAGCAGGCCCGCGCGGAGAAAGGACGACTTCCCCGAGCCCGACGGCCCGAGAATGACGTACGGTCCGCTCGTCGATGAGGAGGTCATCCGCTGTGCGACGGACCGGACCAGCTGCTCCCGGCCGAAGAACAGTGCAGCATCATCCGAGGTGTATGTGGCGAGCCCCCGGTAGGGATCCGGACCGCCGACAGCAATCTTCCCCGGGCTCTTGCGGGCTCGCCGCAGCGCGAGCATCCATCGAGCCAGCTCGTCCGGATCCGACACTCCACAGGCTCGCAGCAGATTGGGAAGCGACTCAGCCGGCTCCATCGCGGGGAGATGACGGCCGCTGAAGTATCCGGCAACTGTCGTGTGCGGAACGCCCACTCTCTTCGCCAAATTGCGGATCGTGAGACCAGCCCGTTCTCGGAGCAGGCTCAGTTGCCGGGCGAAATCTTCCTTCGTCTTGATCGCGTCTGGATCAGGCGCGACATCGTCCAGAGACGTCTTTGTTTCAACCTCGGTCATTCTCGATTTCCCCCCGTACCGCGTGCGCCAGCGCGGCAAATCGCACCCAGCCGCACCAAGTCCATCGATCATAGCCGTACGGTGCTAGCTTGAACGCAAAGAGTGACGGCTTGGCGGAGGAACGCCCAGGGGCACTGTTGCATCCGCGGGTGCGCTGTCCCGACTCCTGATCACTCATGATCGGGTGATGCGTCGACGTCCTGCCTGTCCACCGGTTCTGACGTCGGAGTGCACGGGGTCCGGTTCCCGCCCGAGGTGATCGTGCTGGCGGCGCGGTGGTACCTGTACCTGCGGTTCGCCCTGTCGTACCGCGATGTGGAAGAGCTCCTCGTCGAACGCGGCCTCGATGTCGATCACGTCGGCGCTGTTGCGTCCGGCGAAGGCGGGGCATGCCAGAGACCGGGGCATCTGCTGATCAGACAACGGCGGTGAGTTCGGTGAACGCGGCTTCCAGTCGAAGCTCCGGTCTGGTGTCGGTGGCGAGTTCGTAGTGGCCGCGGCGGATGTTCTGGATCAAGGAGTGTCCGGCGCTGACAGCTTGGACCGAGCACAGCCGTTTCAGCCCGCGCGTCTGCTGTAGCCGGGCTTTCAACCGGCCTTGGTCGGCTTCGCTCCGTCTGTTTTCCCGGGCGGCGTCGACGTGCCAGGCCTCGGGGAGTAGTTCGTCCGGACATCAGGCCGGATTGGATTTCCCCGCCGGCGACCAGATGATCAAACTCTGTGGTGCCTACCGCGCGTGGCCGCGCCGTCGGCAGCACCGCCGTGTTACCGCACGGGCCGGCCATCCTGCCCGAGTGACAGCAGCACCTCGTCCGCGAGAGTTGGTACCGACAACCCGCCGTCGAGGATGATCGTGTCGCTTGGCAGGGTGTCCTCGGCGGAGGTGCACCGGTCGACCTGGGCCAGCCGCCATCGTCGAACCTCGGCATCCCGCTTCGGGTCGCCGGGGTGGATGACCTGCTCCGTGATCCGCTCCCGCAGCTGGGCGGCCGGCACTTTGAGGAAGAAATGCCGTACCGGGATCCCGTAAGCGGCCAGCCCGCCGAAGATCTCCCGCGCGTATCCCGGATCGACCACGGTCATGGGCGCGATGACGAGCTGGCCGTACTGCTGCGCCAGTACCCGCCCGGTCTCCACGACCAGGAGCCTCCAAGCGGGCAGGTCCTGGAAGTCTCCCGACGGGGCAGGGGAGACCATGTCGCGCAGCATGAACCCGACCTCCTCCGGGTCGAACATCAGCGCGTCCGAGCACTGTCGCCTCAACTCCTCGGCAAGCGTCGTCTTACCCGCCCCGAACGACCCATTGATCCAGCAGATCACGCTTGCTCCCTGCACCTGGCGTAGAGCCTGCACCTAGATACCCGAGTGTTCTCCCACCCGACGACTACTGTAAGTGCGCGGGATGATGGCCCCTGCTGTCAGGTCAGACGGCCGCCCGGCAGATGCGCCCGGCGGCGGACGGTTCAGACCTCACGGTCGCCGTATCAGGGACGAAGGCGAGATGCGTCCGCTGCTTCGCGTGGCTACCGCAGCCTGTCGGAAGACTTCTGGTGCCGCCGCGGACGGTCGGGCCGTCCTGTCCGCCGCATCGGAAGTAGCGGTCCTGCTCAGCTACGACAGCGGATCGCTCGGCCTCGGTGCGGCGGTCGGCGTCGCGTTTCTGCGGCTCTGATTCCGATGGTGCGGGTCCGGACCGCGCTCCGGGGCGGTTGGCGGACGGTTCGGCTGTCACGGTCGCCGTATCTGGGTGAGGACAAAGAAGCCGGCGCCGCATCACCCCGCCGTACCCAAGGCGGGGGAGGGGTACCGGCTGCGGACGGTCGGGCCGGCCCCTTTGCCGTACCAGAGGTGAAGGGCCAACTCCGGCCACGTCGGCCAGCCATCGGGCTCGCCGAGGGAACCTGGAAGGAAGGGCTGGGCTATGAACAGCGAAACCGTGGTCTTGGTCGAGGACATCACCGCCCGCGTGCAGCGGGCGGTCCGCGCCGGCGACTATCCGGCCATCGTGGGCCTGCACGGTGAGCGGAGGCTGATCCTCAGCGACTACGACTACCTGATCAGCTGGGCGACGGGCCTGGAGTTCGAGATCCGTACAGCCGCGAAGGCCCAGGCCAACGCCACCCACCGGTGGGTCTTCGCGGTCGCCCAGGTCTGGTACGACGACGGCGACACCATCCAGGCCCGGCCCCTGCACACCGCACCATTGCAGCCGGGCGAGATCGAGACGATCAGCTGGATGAGCTACGACGCCGACGATGGCATCGACTACGGCCGCGTCCAGTTCGCCCGCCGTCCCGATGGCGAGCCCGTCTTCGACGACGCCGAATACTTCGCCGAGCCGATGCAGCCGCTCAACCGTCTTCCCGGCTCGGCGATGCACCGCCTGCTCGTCGCCGGCATCCCCGATCTCGCCGCCGCTCTCCCGCAGCGGTGAGACTCCCACGATCAACGGTGTCGGCTGCGCGATGTGGGGTCCTGCCCGGAACGGGATACGGCCGTGGCGTGACCCCGAGGTGCCGGTTCCCGCGTGACCGCTTCGGGACGCTAGCGATCGAGGAAAGGGGGACGCAGGGGGGCGCCGAACGCATCGAGCGCGACATGTTCGTGGGTGTCGGTGTAGTAGTCGAGAAGGTCGGTGGCGTTGGCGCTCTGAAGGATGTCTTCGACGATCGGATCCGCGGGGGGTACGGGTTCGGCGCTGATCGAGTTCAGGATCCTGTCCACCGACGCGGCCGGGAGCCCTGCAGCGGCCAGCCCCCGCAGGAAGTCGCGGTAGCGAAGCCGGTGTTCGGGCCGCAGCCTGGCCGCTATGCCATCCCCGCTGCTGTGGTCGGACCCTTCGCTGGATGGTTCAGACCCTGGCGCGGTGAGCATGCCTGCGAACGCCCGCAACGAGGGATCGGCCAGGGCGGAGCGGATCTCTGCGAGAGCGCCCTGGCCCAGTCCCCGCAGCTCCAGAAGAGTGTCGTCAGGAACTGCGGCAACCTCCTCCACCGACAGGAACGGAACCAGCTGCAAGAGGTTGGCCGATCGCACGGACAGCAGCGCATACAGCGCATGAACAGGCGTCTGCTCGGCCGGGAGTTCGTGCAGCCGCCAGCCGAATATCTGGTTGTCTCGTAGGAGATCACGCATCTGGTCTGCGAGCCGGTTCTGTCCGATCACATGGATCTCTTGGGACTCGGCCAGGCCATACAGCGTCACGTCCAGGCCGGCCCGGTCCGCATGCTGCTCGCGGATCGTTGACGAGCGTGCTCGCCCTCTGAGGAACTGCGGCGCTACGATCACCAGCGCCTCGCGGGCCGACGTGCCGGCATACCCCGACGCGGAACCTGTGAAGTGAACCAGCCGAGGGGCGGTTCCGACGGTTTTTCGGCCCAGGCGGGACGCCTCCGCTGGGGGCTGTCGCGGGCGGGTCAGTAACCACTGAACCGCCTCACGGACGTCGGGCGGCAATGGCGCGGCATCAGCGACTATCGCCCGGACGTACCTGTCAATGTCGGTCAACGGCGGCTCGTCGTGGTGGCCCTGTGGCGGGTCGGGGGGCTCATCTGAGGGCTGGTGCGGTGCCAGAGGTTTCCCCTGTCTCGTGCGGGGCGGGGGAGGTTGCACCCGGGCGGCCTGCCACGGCGCCGTTCGGACGGGTAACCGGTGAGGCAGTAACGCTCGATGCGGCGTCCACGCCCGGTCCTACTCCCACTTGTGGAGCAGTGTAGGTCGGGTCGCTTTCGGCTGGTGCAATTTCAGCCGTGCGACGCATGGGCGTCATACATGATCCGGCATAGTCTGCGTCGTCCGGCCTGTGCATGCTTGCGGAACGCGCCTGGGGCTGAGCTGACCCGACTCCTCGGCCTCGGGCGCGCGCCAGCGGCCAAGCCTGCGTGGAGGTAGCCGTGGACAGCGGACCGACCCCGACACCCCCCGACCAGCGAACCGGCACGGACGGTGTACGGCTACATCAGCGTCGACCACACCGACGAAGTCGTCATCGACAGACTGCACGACCAACTCACCCACCACGCCCACACCGAAGGCATGAGCCTTGCCGAGATCTTCGTCGATCGCTGCATGCCACCAGGGCGTCTCGCCCGACCCGGCCTCAACGTTCTCCTCGACACAGTCATGCGGTCGGGCGGTGACGTCCTCGTGATCGACATCGACCACCTCTCGTCGCTGCCCGCCGCACGCCGGGCTATCGAGGTCGAGATCGAGGTTCTGGGGGCGCGTCTACACACCGTCACGGCCCGCTCTGCCCAACGCCACGCCAGCCTGCGTACCCCGCCCGTAGTGCGTTCGGCGATCGAGTAAGCCTCCCGCAACCGCAGTTCTGCCTCCGTCCGCGAGTGGTTGTTTCGAGCACCGGCTGTACTGCATCCGGCCAACTCGCGGGCGAGCGCGAGCCCTGGCTCACGCGGCGAGAACGTGGATCGCGCGCCCAACGTATAGAGAACTCGGCACCACGTACCGTGACGCATAGACTCCAGAGGTTAATTGATCCTTTGGTCCGTGCGGAGTGGGGGCGTCCATGGACGAGGGCGGACCACCTCGCCGCTACTGCCGCTGCGGCACCCGCCTTGCCCGAGACAACGCGGGCGCCCAGTGCGCCGCGTGCAGCCGCCGGGTTCCGGACCGCCTGACATCAGCCGTCGATGTTCCCGCGGACTTTTGGAGCACCGACCAGATGCAGGACGCGCTGGCAACCTGGCACATGGGCGAGGTGATCGCGGCTTACCGCACGCATCCCTTCCATGGCATGCCGTTGCCGCAGGAGCTCGTCGCGGGGTGGATGAAGCTCACGCAACCTCAGCTGTCTCGTATCGAGACCGGGAAGCCGATCACCGATCTGGTCAAGCTCATCCAATACGCCAGGGTCTTGCGCATTCCCGAGGAGCTGCTCTGGTTCAGGCTGCCACCGGGGACAGGAGTGGCGGCACCTACGCGTCCGGGGGCGGTCCGCTCTGAGCCCTCCGGCCCTGCGGACCACCTGGAGGACCTCCGCCGTCGCGCCGAAATTCACCTCACTACCGGTGCCCCGGCCGCGGCCACCCTCGAAGACTGGGAGCACCTGGTTGCCGTCCATGGCCGGGCGACACGGCATCTGCCTGCCGCCGTGCAACTGGAGGATCTGGCGGCCGACTTCGCCGACGTCCAGCATGCCCTGGCGATGCGGCAGCCGGCCAGCACGGCCAGGCAGCTGACTCGCATAACGGCGCAGCTGGCTGGGCTGATCAGCCTGTCGCTGATCAAGATGGGCCAGCGTGGCCCGGCTCGTGCCTGGGGCCGCACTGCGCGCCTGGCCGCTGGTGAAGCCGCTGATCCTGCCGTGGCGTCCTGGGTCCGGGCCCAGGACGCGTATACGTACTACTACGGCGGCTCGGTGCCCGAGGCCATCGTCGTTGCACAGGAGGCCCAGGCTCTTGCCGGGCGCAGCCCCTGCGTGGGGGCCGTGCTGGCGGCGGCGCTGGAGGCCCGCGCCTGTGCTGTTCTGGGCCAGCAGGCGGCAATGAACGCGGCGCTCCGCAGAGCGGAAACCATACTGGCAGGGCTGAAGCCTGAGGATGTGACTGCCTCCGCGTTCGGCTACAACGAGGCCCAACTGCGCTTCCACGAGGGAAACGCCGTCACCCACCTCCACGACCGCCGCCGGGCGTGGGAAGTCACGGACCGCGCGCTCGCGCTGTACCCGGCAACCGACTACATGGACCGAACCCTCATCCACTTGGACCGGGCCGACTGCCTCATCCATGACGGCGAGGTTGCCGAAGGGGCGGCACAGATCACCCACGCCTTTCTGGAACTACCACCCGAGCGTGACGAGCTCATCGTCCAGCGCGCCCGTGGCCTCGCGCAGGGCGTAGCCCACCACCAGGCGGTGCCAGCTGTCCGGCAGCTTTGTGACCTCCTCCAGCTCCCCGCCGGGGGCGTCCGGCGCGGCGCCTAAACTGGCGCTGGTGACGATCTCGGTAGCACCGGCCACCCTGGACGACGCCGAAGACCTGGCCGCCCTCATGGAGGAGCTGGACACCTACTACCAGGCGCCACCGGTCGAAGAGCTCGCCGTGCGCGTCGCCCAGATTCAGCGGCTGCTGTTCGGCCCCACCCCGGTGGCCTCCGTCCTGCTGGCGCGGGATGGAGCACGGCTGGTGGGGATGGCGTCGTACTCCTACCTGTGGCCCGCCGCCGGGGTGACGCACTCGCTGTTTCTTAAGGAGCTGTACGTTTCCGCTGCCGCCCGGCGGCGCGGGGTCGGGCGGGTGCTCATGGAGCACCTGCGGACCGTCGCCGAAGAGCGGGGCTGTAGCCGCGTGGAGTGGACGACGGATCAGGAGAACACCGAAGCTCAGACTTTCTACGACGCGTTGGGCGCGCACGTGCACGACGGCAAGGTGTTCTACCGGACACAGATTCCATCGTCGTAGCTGGCCTCGGCGCAGGCACCACCTCACCGATTTCGGGTGCGTGCGCGGGTGAGGCGACCGGAACGGTCAGCGACGGTCGAACTACACTGGCGCCTGTGAGCCTGGAGGCGGAAACCGCGTCAGCGGACAAGCTGAGGAACGCGATGGTCGACGGTCTGCGCCCGTGGGGCGCGGCTCTCAGCGGCCAGGTGGACGCGGCGATGCGGGCCGTGCCAAGGCACATGTTCGTGCCTGACGTCCCCTTGGAACGCGCCTATGGGCCCGACCCGGTGGTGACCCACCGCGACGGCGACGGAGTTCCGGTCAGCTCGGCCTCGGCGCCGGGCACGGTCGCGGGGATGCTGGAGAAGCTCGACGTCCGTCCGGGGCATCGGGTTCTGGAGATCGGCGCTGGCACCGGGTACAACGCGGCATTGCTCGCCCATCTGGTGGGTCCGGCTGGTTCTGTGACGACGATCGAGTACGACGAGGCTGTGGCGTCCGCGGCGCGCGCCGCGCTGAGCGGCATGGGTGCGGCCGTGACCGTGGTGCACGGCGACGGCATGCTCGGCGCGCCCGGAGGGCCGACGTTCGATCGGATCGTGGTCACCGCGGGCGCCTGGGATATCCCGAAGGCCTGGTGGGAGCAGCTCGCCGAGGACGGACGCCTCGTGGTGCCGCTGCGGATCCTCGGCCTGACCCGAACGGTCGTCTTCGAGCGCGCCGGAGCGGTTCTTCGGAGCCGATCGGTCATGGAGGACGGGTTCATGCCGATGCGTGGCGTCGGCGCCGTGCGCGAGCAGAACGTCCCGGTCGGGTCTGGCCCAGCCCTGGTGGTCCGGCTTGATGATGATCGCCCGGTGGATGCCTCGGCGCTGCAAGACGCGTTGGAGCATCCTGCGGCGGTGTACTGGACCGGGGTCGCCGTCCCGTGGGGCTGGACAGAGCATCTCGATTTCTGGCTGGCCACGCTGGAGGGCTTCTGCCGGCTCCTGGTGTCGCGGGCTGCGGTCGAGGATGGCCGGCTGATGGCACCGAAGGGACCGTGGGGAAGCATGGGTGTCGTCGAGGGCGGGACGCTGGCATATCTCACGACACGGCCGACTCCTGACAGCGACGCCGAAATGCCCAGCTACGAGATCGGCGCCTGTGGCTACGGCCCGCGGGCCGCTGAGCTGGCGGCGCGGCTCGCTGAGCGGGTCCGTGACTGGGACCGTGACGGTGGGCAGCGCGTCCGCTTGTGGATCGAGGCATACCTGGCTGACGCCGGACATCCAGAGCTGTCGGGCGTGCTGCTGGCGGTCGACAAGCGCGACAGCCGAGTTCTCGTCCGGCTCGCTGAGCCAGCGCCCGCTGCGGCCTGAAAAGGGAAGGCCGGCGGTTCGACCGCGCCCCTGCCCACCGTTTTGACCTGCGGAAATAGCGGGATTTGCCGATCGCCGGTTGATCGTTTTATGGCAACGAGTGTGGCAACGGAACCGTTTGATCTCGAAGATAGTCCGTTTGCGACCCCGGTTGACCTGCGAAAATGGCGGCGTTGACCATCCGCTTTCCGGGTGGGAGGTCACCAGGCTCGTGTCCACGGACGTTGCCAAAAGGCATGGGTCCCGTATGGCAACGGAGGTCGGCCGGCCCGGTCGCGTCGGCGCCATGACCTGCAACGATGGACAAGATCGGGACCGGTGGACCGTCCGCTTGTGCGGCGGACGGTCCACGAGGCGCTCTCCCCGTGGTGGCGCCTGCGCGGTTCCACGTTCGGCGCCGGGTTTCGAGTCGAGGACTCCGACGAGCCGATCAATGGCAACCAGGCCCCGCTGTCCCCTCGCCGATCAGCTTCCCAGGCCATGCGGTTGTTCCTGCGCAGGTGGTCGGGAGAGCCGGGAGGGTAACCAGGCTCAGATAGCGGCGGCATCGGTGCCCGGGCGGAGGCTCGTTTCACGAACCGGCGGTCAGCCGCTGGTGATTGATCGGGGTCGGCATGAGTCATGTGTCCGTTCGTGATCGCACCTCCGCATCGAGTCGCTCTCGGCGGTGGAGCCAGACCGCGTCCATGTCGGTCAGACACTCCCGTCGAAGGCGGATCCGTGCCTTCGAGTCAGACGATCAACGATTCGGCGGGTCTTCCTAACCGTGGCGGAAGCCGCTGCCGGTGCGGTCGAGCGGGTCGGGGTCGAGTCCGAGGTAGCGCCGGCGGAGGTGGTCCCAGGCGGCGAGGCGGGAGAAGTCCGGTGCGGAGCGCAGTTCCTGGGTGTCGGTGAGGAACGGGTTGGGGAGCAGGACGGTCATCATCTGCTCGCCGATGGCGTTGAACAGGCGCAGCCCCCAGGAGACGGGCGCCCCGTCCGGGCCGACGCGGCGGTAGAGCTCGGCGCGGGCGCAGCGGCGGATGCGGCCGAGTTCGGGGCCGCTGGCGGTGTGCTCGCCGATGCAGAGGTGGAAGTGCCAGGTGCCGAAGTCGACGGTGACGTACCCGTCATACATGACGATCTTCCGGGGTGGGTTCGGGGCGGCCACCTCCCAGGCGGCGCCTTGGACGATCACGCCGAAGCCGATCTGGCGCCAGTGGTCGGTGAAGACGTCCGTGATGATCGACAGGAGGGTGTCGGTGTCGGTGGGTAGGTCCCAGATGTGCAGGGTGCCGTTGCCCAGTTCGTCGACGGTGCGGTAGTCGGTGTCGGTGGCCATCTCCGGCTCCTTAGTGAGGCGTCCCGCGGAGTTCGAAGGTTCGGGTGGCGGGGTCGAAGCGCAGGTCGTCGTTGTCGAAGGTGGCGTTGACCGCACCTGTGCCGATCACCTCCTGCGGGCTGCCCGTGTGCAGGTTTCCCGCGCGGTCGAGGAGCCAGACCTGGTCGGCGACCCGCAGCGAGAGTTCCAGGTCGTGGGTGGAGACGACGACGGTGAGGTCGCGTTCGCGGGCGAGGCGGCGCAGGAGGGCGGTGACGGTGACGCGGCTCGGTGCGTCGAGGAAGGCGGTCGGTTCGTCGAGCAGGATGAGGGATGGTTCCTGCGCGAGTGCGCGGGCGATCATCACGCGCTGGCGTTCGCCGTCGGAGAGCTCGTCGGTGTCACGGTCGGCGAGGTGGGACGCGCTGACGGCGGTCAGGGCCCAGTCGACGATGGCGCGGTCGGCGGAGTCGAGGCGGCCGGTGGGGCCGGTGTGCGGGTGGCGGCCGAGGCCGACCAGGTCGGCGGCGGTGAGCAGGCCGATCTGGACGCGGTCGGTGAGGACGGTGCTGACGACTCGGGCCCGCTCGGCTCTGGAAAGCCGGCCGAGGTCGGAACCGTCTAACAGGACCCGCCCGCCGAAGGGCGGCTGCAGTCCGGCCAGGGTGCGTAGCAGGGTGGACTTGCCGACCCCGTTCGGCCCGAGCAGGACGGTCAGCGCGCCGCGGGGTGCGGTGGCGGTCAGACCGGCGAGAACAGGGCGCCGCGCGCGCCGGTGGCGGTAGCCGACCGCGAGTCCGTCCAGCCGTAGTTCCGAGCCCGGCCACGTGCTGGTGCCTGCCGGGTGGCCGCCGCCGGGGGCAGCAGTGCTTGGCAGGCCGCTGGGTCGGGGTTCGGAGGTGGCGTCGGGCCCGGGGGCGGCCGCGGCGCCTGGCCGAACCTGGTGGTCGGCGGGCATCAGGCGACCCCGGCGACGGCGGCGCGGGCCCGCAGCAGCACCGCGATGACGATGGGGGCGCCGATCAGGGCGGTGATGACGTTGATGGGCAGCACCTGGTCGGTGCCCGGCAGTTGGGAGCCGATCGAGCAGGCGAGGGAGAGTGCCGCTCCGGTAAGGATGGTGGCGGGGACGAGGACGCGGTGGTCGGCGGTGCCGAGCAGGCGGCGGGCGATGTGGGGTACGGCGATGCCGAGGAAGGCCACGGGCCCGCAGAACGCGGTGACCGACCCGGCGAGCAGAGAGGCGCCGAGGAGAGTGGCGGCGCGGACGCGGCGTAGCCGCAGGCCGAGGGTGCGGGCGTAGTTCTCGCCGAGCAGCAGCGCGTTGAGCGGCTTGACGGTCAGCAGCGCGACCAGCAGTCCTACCCCGACGATGGGCGCGAAGACCGCGAGGTCGCCGTTGGAGGTGCCGGCGAAGCTGCCCAGCGACCACATCCAGTACTGGATGGCGCGCTGTGGCGCCGTCCAGGTGAGCAGGAGGCTGACGAGGGAGCCGACGGCACTGTTCAGGATGACGCCGATGACGAGCAGGGTGACGACGGAGCGTACCCACTGGGCGAGGACGAGGGTCGCGCTGAGGACGAGGGCCGCGCCTGCGGCAGAGGCGACGACGATTCCGTACCGGCCGCTGCCGGCGGCGCTGGCGGTGAAGGTGCCGCCGGAGCCGCCGACGCCGGCGACGACGAGGGCGACACCGAGGCTGGCCCCGGAGCTGACACCGAGGGAGTAGGGGTCGGCTAGCGGGTTGCGGAACAGGGTCTGCATCTGCAGGCCGGCCACGCCGAGGGCGGCCCCGGCGAGTCCGGCGGTGAGCGCCCGCGGCAGCCGGATCTCCCGAACCACGACCGTCCACCGTGGATCGTGCGGGTCCCGCCCGGCGAGGACTCGCAGGGTTTCGTCGAGCGGGATGGAGACGGATCCGACCGCCAGCGCCAGCAGGAACATCCCGACCAGGGTTCCCAACATGGCGGCGAGGACGAGCAGGCCGCGCAACGGACGACGACCCGACCGGGCATCGCGCACCGCCCGGTCGGCCGACGGCACGGGGCCGCCCGGGCCGCCCGGGCCGCCCGGATCGCCCGGACGGTCCGGGCAGCGACCGTGGACGCGGGGGAGCGGCGCCGCCGGGACAGGGGCGGCGGCCGGGTCTCCCACTCGGGCGCGCGGGGCGGCGACCTGCTGGTTCGTCGTGCCCTGCGGGGCGGCGCCGAAGTCCGGCATCGCTATTTGATTTGCTGGTAGAAGGCGAAGGTGTGGTTGGGGAAGGCGTCGGGGTGGAGAATAGCGGCGAGGTCGCCGAGGACGAGGTCGGGCCGGGTGACGCCGCGTTCCCAGTAGTCGTTGCCTCCGCCGGCGCCGATGACGAGGTTGTTGCTCCAGACCTGGCCGTCGCGGAAGGCTGCGAACTGGCCGTAGCGGGCGTCCTCGGCGGTGATGTCGCCCCGCGTCTTCCACTCGCCGTCGGCGAGCCAGATTTTCGCGTCGCCTGACTTGGTGAAGACACTTTCGAAGTCGAGCTCGAGGCTGCCGGTGTCCTTCTCGCCTGACCAGGGGTAGCTGGCGCCGGCGTCGGCGAGCAGCTTGCCGACGTAGCTGCCTCCTGAGGGCATGTACCAGGTGCCCTGGTACATGGTGCCGATCAGCGTCGGGACCGGCTTGCTGTCGGGGACCTTGTCGACGATCGCGTCGTAGTCCGCCTCGATCTGGTCGAAGACCTTGCCGGCCTTCTCCTCGTCACCGGTGAACGCGGCCATGAACTTCACCCATTCGGCGCGCCCGAGCGGATCGCTCTCCAGCCATTCGGCGTTGGCGACGACGGGGATGCCGGCGTCGCGCAGCTTCTGATACGCGGGGTCGTCGGTGCCGCCGGTCATCAGGACGTCCGGCGCGGCGGTGACGACCTTCTCGGTGTCGAGCTGGCCGTTGCCGGCATATTCGACGACCTTGCCCGCGTCGATACGGCCGCGGATGTCCTTGTTGACCACGGAGGCGGCGCTGGAGACCCCGGTGAGGATCCCGGTGCGGTCGAGGTCGACCAGCAGCGGCAGGTGGGTGGTCGAGCCGGAGTAGAGGCTGTCGATCGGCGTCTCGATGCGCGGTGCGTCGGCGAGGTCGCCGGTGAGCTCCGGTTTGGGGGTGCCGCACCGGTACAGGACGTACGACTCGGGCTTTCCGTCCGGGTAGGGCTCCTTCACGGTGACGACCTGGTAGGCCTTCTCGTAGGTGATGGTGAAGTTCTTCGCGTGCTCGAGGGTGGAGCGCGTCGGGTAGTAGTCGGTGCCCTCGTCGAACGAGGTCACGCAACCTCGGGAGTCTGTGCCTGCACCCGCACCCGCGCCGGCGGTGGAGGGCGACGGATCGTCGTCGCCGCAGCCGGCCAGCAGAGCGGGGAGGAGAAGGAGGGTGGTACTCAGGGCCACCAGACGTGCGCGCATGCGAAGAAGGCCGCCTTCCAGCACCTCGTGGACGGATCGCATGCCGTGGCCGGTCTCCTGGCTGACGGGTGGTGCGTCACCGGCCGCCTTCCCAAGCGGCGACTCCGGCGCTCAGTGACTTCCCCGCCCGCAGGCGAGGACTGGCCGGTGACATCCCGATCACAGTGGCGAGGGCCGCTCCGGTTCCGCACCGGCTTCCCGAACACCACGGCGGGACGAACTGTACGAGAACGCCTGCTCATCTGCAAGGCAATGCAGATTTTTGGTCGAATGTGCTCGATGTCCTCCGTCGGGCCCGGACGGAGCCGTATCCTGCGCCCGCGCGGCACGTTTCCGGAGATCATTGGAGATCGCCGGGGAGGTCTGACGTGCTCGGACGCGCGGTCGGCGAATGTCCGGCGAGGGGGGGCGGGTGCGAGAATCGTCCCATGCACCGCTTGGACGCTCGGGCCGAGCACCGGATCATCGATCGTGACCGGGCGTGCGACGCGGTGGCCGCGATCGGGGACCGGGACGACGTCGCCCGCTGGGCCGGTGTCTTCGCGATGCTCGGTGAGCCGGGCCGGCTGGCGATCCTGCTCGCGATCCACCATGTCGGCCCGATCTCCGTGTCGGATCTCGCCGTCGCGGTCGGGATGAACGACGCGGCGGTCTCCCAGGCGCTGCGACTGCTGAGGCACCAGCAGGCCGTCGTCGCGGAGCGGGACGGCCGGGTGATCCGCTATCGGCTCGCGGATCCCGTCGTCGGCGAGCTGCTCACCCGGGTGCGCCCCGCTCCGCAGCTTCACCACGGTTCCGCTGCCGACGTCCACTGACCGCACGGTCCGGGGATCGCATGGTCGGCGGCTGGTCGGCACGTCGCGAAGGTCACAGCAGGCAGCCCACCTGCGCATCCGCGTTGACGTGCAGGTGACAGACCCCTACGCTTGCGGAACTCCAGGACAACGGTCGGAAGCCGGTGGAAATCCGGCACGGTCGCGCCACTGTGAACGGTGATCATCCTATCGATGGTGACCGTGAGTCAGGCCTGACGTTGTCCTGTCACCGGCTCGGGACGCGTCATCCAGGGAGGTCACGACATGGCCGTACGTCCAACTACCTGATCGAGACTCGTCGCTCCAGGCACGTCTCTCAGGAGCTGACCGGTTTCTGATCGAATTCCCGTAGCGGCGTCGCCCGGCACCGACACGGCTGGCCGGTGATCCGGCTCATTGGCCACGTATGTCGCGGACGCATTTCCTCTTCCTTCGGTGGTCGTCTTCGGCGTGGGAAGAGTGTTCTCCGGGCACCTCGGAAAGCGCTGTGAGTGCGATCTTCCAGTGCTTTCTCCTGCTGGTTTTACGTGCGTCCAACCGCCTTCCCGCATTCATCCATGCCGTGCGCCTGCGCGCTCGGAGACAGCTGAGGACCCCATGACCATGCGGCAGTCTCTGGCCCGGATCTTCCCTTCGCGGCCTGATCATCTCGAGGTGCCCACCGGCCGCCACCGCCACCGCCACCGCCGGAGGCGGAACGCGGCCGCGGTGGTGTTGGCTGCGTTCTCCCTGCTCTGCGCGGCGCTGGTGGGCTGCAGCCCCAGCCCGACCACCGGCGAGCCGGCCGCGGCGAGCGCTTCCCAGGCCGCCCGGCATGAGGTCGCGGTGGTCGACGACGCCGACCGCAAGGTCGAGATCACCGTTCCGGTGCGGCGGGTCGTCGCGTTCAACACGTTCAACGTCGAGTTCATTCGCGCGGTCGGCGCCTTCGACACGGTGGTCGGGCTCGACGGAGGTTCGGCGGGGGAGAACTACACGGGCTACTGGGGCGACTTCGACGTCACGAAGACCGCGGGCAAGGGCCAGGCCGAACCCAACTACGAGCAGCTGGCGACACTGAAGCCCGAAGTCGTCATCTTCCCCCGTAACGGAGCCTGGAAGGAAGCGGAAGGAAAGCTCGCGGCCTTCGGCATCAAGACCCTGGTCATCACCGGCTGGGACCAGAACGACCACATCTTCAACGTCGATCTGATCGGGAAGATCTTCGACCGGCAGGAGCAGGCGGCGAAGCTCAACGCCTTCTACACGAAATACCGCGACCTGCTGGCCGAGCGCCTCGCCGGTGTCACTCCCAAACGCGTCTACCTGGAGAACGACAAGGACTTCGCGTCGCCCGTTCCCGGTTCGGGCTGGCATGACATGGTCACGCTGGCCGGCGGCACGAACATCTTCGGTGACATCCGTTTCACCGACGCTGATTCGGCCCGGGGGTCGGTCCACCAGCTCGACATCGACCCCGAGGCCGTCCTCGACCGTGACCCGGAGCTGATCGTCCGCAACACCGGCGGCGGGTACGCCCTGGAGTCGGCGGGGGACCTGGCGGCGGAGCGCGCGAACCTGCTCGGCAGGGCCGGCTGGGACGGGATCACCGCCGTGCGCGACGGGCAGGTGTACGTCACCAGCTCCTTCCCGATGAACGCCTGCTCGAAGATCATCGGATCGCTCTACCTCGCGAGCTGGCTGCACCCGGACAAGATGGCCGGCGTCGACCCCGACGCCGTGATGAAGGAGTGGATCGAGACCTACCAGGGCGTCTCGCTGCCGGACCCGGCCGCCTACCGCCTGCATGCCAGCGCCTGACCACGGCGTGGCGATGACCAGCGAAGCTCCGACGGCCGGTTCCACCGATTCGGCGGGACCGGCCGAGCCGCCGGAAGACGACCCGTTTCGTCTCGCCGCTCGTCGAGCCCGCCGCAAGATTCTCATTCTGGCCGCCGGGGCCCTGCTGCTGGCGGTGACCAGCGTCGCGGCGGTCTCGGTCGGCGCGAGCGGGGTGTCGCTGCGCGACGTCGGCTGGGCGCTGTGGACGCGGGCCTTCGGGATCACCATCGCGGCCGACGACCTCGCCACCCAGACCGTGGTGTGGGAGCTGCGCCTGCCGCGCATCGGGCTGGCCGTGGTCGCGGGGGCGGGTCTGGCCATCGCCGGAGTCGTGCTGCAGGGCCTGCTGCGCAACCCGATGGTCAGCCCGTTCACCCTGGGCATCTCCTCGGCCGCGGCGTTCGGCGCGTCCGTGACGATCCTGTTCGGCGACTCGACCGGGCGCGGCGACGTCACGATGGTGGCCACCGCGCTCGCGGCGGCGCTGCTCTGCGCGGGCCTGCTGCTCGGCCTGTCCTGGCTGCGCGGCGCCTCGCCGGTCACCCTCATCCTGGTCGGGACGGCGCTGACCTACCTGTTCCAGGCGCTAACCTCGACGATGCAGTACATCGCCAGCGAGAACCAGCTGGCCGAGATCGTCCGGTGGAGCTTCGGCAGCGTCAACGCGGCGACCTGGGGCCAGGTCGCCGCGGTCGGGGTGCCGGTCGGTGTCGCGCTGGTGCTGCTGACCGGACAGGCCGCCAACCTCAACGCGATCGCGTTCGCCGGCGACGACGCCGCGCGCAGCCTGGGTGTGGACGTCACCCGCACCCGGCTGGTGTGCAGCCTGCTGGCGGTGATGCTGGCCGCGGTCATCGTCAGCTTCACCGGCGTGATCGGATTCGTGGGGCTGGTCGCCCCGCACATCGCCCGGCTGATCGTCGGGGCCGATCACCGCTTCCTGCTGCCGTTCGCCGCGATCGCCGGTGCCCTGCTGGTACTGGCCGCCGACACCGCCGGGCGCACCCTGTTCGCCCCGGCCGTCATCCCGGTCGGGATCGTCGTCGCCTTCCTCGGGGCGCCGCTGTTCATCAACCTCGTCCTGACCCGCCGCAGGCAGTTCCTGTGAGCGCCCCGGCTGCGAGCACACCGCCGGTGACCGCGCCGGAGCCCACCCTCGACATCCGCGGCGCGTGTTTCGCCTACGGGCGGCGGACGGTGCTCACCGACCTGGACCTCACCGTGGCCCGGGGGACCGTCGTCGGCCTGCTCGGCCCGAACGGCAGCGGGAAGTCCACCCTCATCCGGGGCGTCTGCCGCGTCCACCGCCCGAAGGCGGGAACGTTCCGGCTCGGCGGAACCGACCTGCACCGGCTGGCGCCGCGGGAGCTCGCCCGGATCGCCGCGTACGTCCCGCAGGGATCGCCCGGCCCGTTCGCCCTGACCGTCACCGAGGCCGTCATGCTCGGACGTACCCCGCACACCCGGCTGCGGCCATCGCGCGAGGACGCCCGCCACGTCCGCGAGGCGATGGAACTGCTGGACCTCACCGGCCTCGCGGACCGACATGTCGACGAGCTCTCCGGCGGCCAGGCACAGCGGGTCGTCATCGCCCGCGCCCTGGCCCAACAGCCCCGGGTGCTGCTGCTGGACGAGCCGACCAGCGCCCTCGACCTGCGCCACCAGGTCGAGACCCTGCACCTCGTGCACACCCTGGCCACCGAGCGGGACCTCCATGTGCTGATGGCCATTCACGACCTGAACCTCGCGGCCCGCTTCTGCCACCAGGTCGCCCTGCTGCACGGCGGCCGCGTCCTGACAACCGGCGCACCGGCCGACGTCTACCGCGCCGATCTCCTGGAACGGGTCTACGGCCTGCCGGTGGAGATCAGCCGCCACGACGGTGTGCCCGAGGTCCGGCCCCGTCTGCCCGAGACACGGCGGGCGGGGCCGCACCGGCGTGGCGACGGATGACGGGGCGACATCTCGGGCCGGATTCGGCCCTCCGGCCTGCCTTCCTTGTCGGGTGTCGCTATTGCGCATAACCTGGCCGCGCCGTGGTGTTCGGGAAGCCGGTGTGAAGCCGGTGCGGCCCTCGCCACTGTGATCGGAAGTCGCTGGTCGTTCCGCGGTGACGCGGAGGTCACTGGGCTGTTCGCAGCCTGGGAAGGCCGGGTCGGTGACGCGTTTTCCGTCAGCCAGGAGACCGGCCACGGCACCGAATGATGCTTCCACGAGGTGCTGGAGGACGATCAGCGTGAGCCTGCCCGCGTGTCCGTGTCTCGGATGCCCGAGGCCCCTGCCCGGGATCTCCCGCCCGGCGGGCGCCCGTCCCACCACCGCCAGGTCTGAAGGGTGAGGACAGGTGTGAACGCCATGGGATCCGTCGAGGCGCGCCCGCGTGAAGAGCGCCGGCCGGCCACGATGAGCGACTTTCTCGCCTCGGGGGTGACGTCGTACTCGTTCGAGTTCTTCCCGCCGAAGACCCCCGACGGCGAACGCCATCTGTGGACGGCGCTGCGTGAGATCGAGGCGTTGCGGCCGTCGTTCGTGTCGGTCACCTACGGGGCCGGTGGGTCGACCCGGGAGGGAACGGTGCGCATCTCCGAGCGGATCGCGGCCGAGACGTCTCTCACCCCGATCGCGCACCTGACCGCCGTGAACCATTCGCGGGCCGAGCTGCGCCAGGTGATCGGCGGCTACGCGGGTGCGGGCATCCGCAACGTTCTCGCGCTGCGCGGTGACCCGCCCGGCGATCCGCTAGGTGAATGGGTGCGCCATCCCGACGGATTCACCCACGCGGACGAACTGGTGGCGTTCGTCCGGTCGCTCGGTGACTTCTGCGTCGGGGTGGCCGCGTTCCCGGACAAGCACCCGCGCTCGGCCGACCTGGATGCCGACGCTCGCGTGCTGGCCGGGAAGTTCCGAGCCGGCGCGGGATACGCCATCACCCAGTTCTTCTTCGAGGCCGATGACTACTTCCGCCTCGTCGAGCGGCTCGCGCGGCTGGGCCGTGACGAGCCGATCGTGCCCGGGGTGATGCCGGTGACCAACGTCGCGCAGATCACCCGGATGGCGCAGCTGTCCGGAGCGGCCTTCCCGCCCGCGTTGGCGCGGCGGCTGGAGGCGGTCGCCGAGGACGCTGCCGCGGTGCGCGAGATCGGGATCGAGGTCGCCACCGCGCTGTCCGCCCGGCTGCTCGCCGGCGGAGCTCCTGGCCTGCACTTCATCACGCTCAACCGGTCGACCGCGACCCGTGACGTGTACCGGAACCTCCTCGGCTCGGCAGCGGGTACGGCCGCCTGACCAGGCGCCGCGATCAGCACGGCACCTCGCCCTGGCCGGCACCTCCCGCCGCGGGCACGTCCCGCCGGCCGCCGCCGGGACATCTGCCAGGCGGCCGGACCGTTACCCACCTTCTGCGTCATCGACAGTGAGAGAGATATGACGTCATCTGAGGCCCCTGCGCACAGCGACTTCTCCCTGAGCCGGAACTACCTCGCGGCCAGGGGCGCCGCGGCGGATCCGGCCGCGCTGGCCTTCTTCTCCGGGCTGGATGTCGTCGCCTCGGTGGACCCCACCGTCGCCGCGAACACGGTGCAGGAGCTGGTCGACCAGCGCGCCAACATCAAACTGATCGCCAGCGAGAACTACGCGTCGCTCGCCGTGCAGCTCGCGCAGGGCAACCTGCTCACCGACAAGTACGCGGAAGGAATCGCCGGCCGGCGTTTCTACGCGGGTTGTGACAACGTCGACCGGATCGAATCCCTCGGCGCCGGCTACGCCCGGGAGCTGTTCGGCGCCGACCACGCCTACATCCAGCCGCACTCGGGTGCGGACGCCAACATCGTCGCGTTCCTCGCGATCCTGGCCGAGCGGGTCGAGTCGCGCCTGCTGGAGAAGTTCGCCCACAAGAACGCCGCCGAGTTCACCCCCACGGAATGGGGCCAGCTGCGAGCGGAACTGCACGAACAGCGGCTGCTCGGGATGGACTACTACTCCGGCGGCCACCTCACCCACGGCTATCGGCTCAACGTCTCCTCGCGGCTTTTCGACGCCCACCAGTACACCGTGGACCGCGAGACCAAACTCATCGACCTCGACGCGCTCCACCGCCAGCTGCACGAGGTCAGGCCGCTCATCCTGCTCGCCGGCTACAGCGCCTACTCGCGGCTCATCGACTTCGCCCGGCTGCGCGAGATGGCCGACGAGGTCGGCGCGGTGCTGATGGTCGACATGGCGCACTTCTCCGGGCTCGTCGCGGGCAAGGTGTTCACCGGCGACCACAACCCGGTGGCCCACGCGCACGTGGTGACCAGTACGACCCACAAGACCCTGCGCGGCCCGAGGGGTGGCTTCGTCCTCAGCACCGCCGAGTTCGCGGACGCGGTCGACAAGGGCTGCCCCTCGATTCTCGGCGGCCCGCTGCCGCATGTGATGGCGGCGAAGACCGTCGCCTTCCGCGAGGCGTTGGAGCCGGCCTTCGCCGACTACGCCGCGCGGATCGTCGAGAACGCCCGCCGGCTCGCGGAGCGGCTGGTGGAGCAGGGCCTGCCGGTGCTGACCGGCGGAACGGACAACCACCTCATCGTCGCCGACCTGACCACCTTCGGTCTCAGCGGCCGCCAGGCGGAGGCCGCGCTGCGGTCGATCGGCCTGACCCTCAACCGCAACGCCCTTCCCTTCGACCCCAACGGGCCGTGGTACACCACCGGGCTGCGGCTCGGCACCGCCGCGATCACCACGCTCGGCATGGGCGCCGACGAGGTGGACGAGATCGCCGACGTCGTCATCTCGACCCTGCGGGCCACCAAGGTCAGAGGAGTGGAGGGCACGGGGCGGCCGAGCAGGGCGCAGTTCGAGATCGAGGCGGGCGCCGCCCAGGCCGCACGAGCACGCGTCGCGGACCTGCTGTCCCGCTTCCCGGTGTATCCGGAGATCGATCTCGACGCGGCCGGCTGGCCGGCCGGGAATGTGACCGAGAACTGACTCGTCACGGTCAGGAAGCGGATTCATCCTGACCGGAACCGACGAAACACGACCACCCGCCCGGTCACGGTCCTGACCGAGCGGGTGCTCTCGTTGTCGACGACGGCTGGGCGAGATCAGGGCGGAGACATGCGCTGACGTCGGGGAATCAGCGGCGCGTGCGTCGCCGCTTGTTGACCCGGCGAGTCGCCTCACCGGTGGGACGGTTGGTGAGAAGCGTGAGAAGTCTCCGCCGAGGGCAGTCGAGCTCGGTCGCCGAGCATTCGGCACCGGGGCATTCCGGGCACGCCGGCAGCTGGAGCACGTGAAGCATCAGATCATCGAGACAGGCATCGAGAAGTTCCACGCGGTGCCGTAGTTCGTGCATTCGGGCGGACTGGGCGCCGAGCTGCCTGTGGTGGGCGCGCAGCTGTTCGTAGACGGCCGCTTCAAGGAGCACCATTTCGGTGCCGTCGATCTCGACCTGGAGCGGTTCGGGATGCTTACCCATCAGCCTCACCCATCCCGCATAAGACCAGCTCACATCTTCACATATGTTCTGCTGTGCAGGCGTGGCTCCGGTCGGCGATGTGGGCGATACCGCTCGGTCAGGTGATCGATGCGGTCCGGTGCGGCGCCGAGGTGTGGGGGCGGAGCGTTCTCGGTGCCCGGCCCCCACACCCGCGCGAGCGGGATAAGGCGGTCAGACCTGTGTGCGCACCTGACGGGCCGCGGCGACCAGGTTGGTGAGGGTCTCGCGTACCTCGGGGTAGCCGCGGGTCTTCAGCCCACAGTCGGGGTTGACCCACAGCCGCCGAGCCGGGAACACGTCGGTCGCGACCCGCAGGTGCTCGGTGATCTCCGCGACCGAGGGCACCCGCGGGGAGTGGATATCCCAGACGCCCGGGCCGACCTCGTTGGGGTAGTCGGCGCGGGCGAGGTCGGCGACGATCGCCATCTTCGAGCGGGCGGCTTCCAGGCTGATGACGTCGGCGTCCATATCGATGATGGCTTGGAGCACGTCGCCGAACTCGGCGTAGCACATGTGGGTGTGGATCTGGGTCTCGTCACGCACGCCGGAGGTGCTCAGCCGGAAGGACTCGACCGCCCACGCCAGGTAGTCGGCCCGGTCGGCGTTCCGCAGCGGCAGCGTCTCGCGCAGCGCGGGCTCGTCGACCTGGATCACCCGGATCCCGGCGGCCTCCAGATCGGTCACCTCGTCGCGCAGGGCGAGCGCGACCTGCCGCGCGGTGTCGGCCCGCGGCTGGTCGTCGCGGACGAACGACCAGGCCAGCATGGTGACCGGGCCGGTGAGCATTCCCTTCACCGGCTTGTCGGTGAGGCTCTGGGCGTAAGTGGCCCACTCGACGGTCATCGGCTTCGGGCGGGAGACATCGCCCAGGATGATCGGCGGGCGGACGTAGCGGGAGCCGTAGGACTGCACCCAGCCGTCGGTCGTCGCGAGGTAGCCGTCGAGCTGCTCGGCGAAGTACTGGACCATGTCGTTGCGCTCGGGCTCGCCGTGGACGAGGACGTCCAGGCCGAACTCCTCCTGCTCGGCGATCACGTCCCGGATCTCGTCGCGCATCGCGGCGAGGTAGCTGTCCGGGTTCAGGGTGCCGGCGCGCAGCGCGGCCCGTGCCTGGCGCAGGCCCGGGGTCTGCGGGAACGACCCGATGGTGGTCGTGGGCAGCAGGGGCAGGTTCAGCTGCTCGGACTGGATCTGGTCGCGCTTTCCGTAGGGGCTGGCCCGGTGCAGGTCCGCGTCGGTGACGGCGGCGGCCCGGTGCCGCACGGCGTCGACCCGTACCAGCGGTGACGCGGCGCGCGCGGCGAGCCGCTCGGCACGGGCGTTCACGGCGTCGGCGACGGCCGCGCGGCCGGCGGTCAGACCGCGGGTGAGGGTGACGATCTCGTCGAGTTTCTGCCGGGCGAACGCGAGCCAGCCGGCGATCTCCGGGTCCAGGTCACGCTCGAGAGCGACATCGAGCGGCACGTGCAGCAGCGAGCAGGACGCCGAGACGTCGACCCGCCCGGCCAGGCCCCGCAGGCTCTCCAGGGTGTCAAGGGCGGCGGCTAGGTCGGCGGCCCAGATGTTGTGACCGTTGACCACACCGGCGACCAGGCGTTTGCCTCCGAGGCCGCCGGCCGCGGTGAGGGCGGCCAGGTTCGCCGCCGCCGGGCCGACGAAGTCGAGCGCGACGCCGTCGAGGTCACTGTCACGCAGCACTGGCAGCGCGTCACCGACCCGGTCGAAGTAGGTGGCGAGCAGCAGCTTCGGCCGGTCCACCACGGCGGTCAGGGTGGCGTACGCGCCGCGCAGCGCGTCGAGGACGACCGCGGGCTGGTCCTGGACCAGGGCCGGCTCGTCGAGCTGGACCCACTCCGCGCCCGCGGCGCGCAGGCGCTGGAGCAGGTCGGCGTACAGCGGCACGATCCGGTCCAGCAGCGACAGCGGCTCGAAGCCCTCGCCGGCGTCCGCCGCGGGCTTCGCCAGCAGCAGGAAGGTCACCGGGCCGACCAGTACCGGGCGGGTGATCACACCGGCATCCCTGGCCTCGGCGAACTCACGCAGCGGCTTGTCCGGGTCCAGAGCGAAGGCGGTGTCCGGGCCGAGTTCGGGCACCAGGTAGTGGTAGTTGGTGTCGAACCACTTCGTCATCTCCAGGGGCTCGACCTGGTCGTTGCCGCGAGCCATGGCGAAGTAGCGGTCCAGCCGGCCCTGGGGGGTGCTCACGTCCGGGACCGTCTCGCGGTGCCGCGGTGGGATCGCGCCGAGCAGGACGGCGGCGTCCAGCACATGGTCGTAGAGGGAGAAGTCGTTGCTCGGGATCTCCTCGATCCCGGCGGCGCGCAGTAGCTCCACCCGCTCTCGGCGCAGCTGGCGGGTCGTCGCCAGCAGCCGCTCCGGGTCGCTGGTGTCTGCCCAGTACGCCTCGGTGGCCTTCTTGAGCTCCCGGTTGCTTCCTTGCCGGGGATAGCCGTACACCGTCGCGAGGCTGGTCGGACTGGTCGTGCTCATGGGCTCTCCTTCGCGAGTCCACTCACCTCGCGACAGGCGCCGACACGGCACCGACACCCCCGCGCCGGCCTCCGGAAAACGCGGACCAGCAGGTGTGCCGACGGCGCGGACCCGCCCACGAGGTCACAGCCAAGCGCCCCGCGGTCGCGGGCACGCACAGCGGGCAGGTCTTCGGACTCGCGGGCTCTACCGGCCCATCCGGACCGGGATTCCTACTGGCCGTCGCTTCCCAAACCCGGCCCCAGCCGACTCATCACCAGCCAGGACGGTGCGGGTTCAGTGCTCTCAGGCCACACCCTGATGGGGCATGGCATCGGACGGCGTTCGTTCCCACTCACCGCTGCGGGGCAGCCCCGGATTCACACCGGGTTCCCTCTCACGTCTCCCACCGGCACCGCGCCCTGCGGGAACGGTGCCAATGGTCGAACCAGCTGTGTGCATGAGCCTAGCAATGCCGCGCGAGCGACTCACCGAGAGCACGACGTTGTCCTGGGACACGATCGCGGACGTCGGATGAGGCCGTGGTATGAGTGAGACGGCGCCCCGTATGATCGTGGCTGCGGTGGGTTCGTCCTCCCGTGCCGGTCGACGCGGGCGTGCCGCAGTAACCAGCGTGTCCGTTCGTCGGTTTCCTGCGGCGATGTGTCGGCTGGCCAGTGAGGACGTCGTAAGAGGGAACCCGGTGTGAATCCGGGGCTGCCCCGCAGCGGTGAGTGGGAACGAACGCTGCCAGTAGCACTGGGTGGGTACTCCGCCCGGGAAGCGGTGGCCAGTAGGTTCGCCGGTCAGTCGGCCGGTGGGCGCCCACGAGTCCGAAGACCTGCCCCCGCCCGCGCGCCGCCGGTGCGCGGAGGTCCGTGGCCTCGCGGGTGGGCCGGTGGCCGACGGTGTGTCGCGGGCTGTGGCCGCGGCCGAACGGGCGAGCCTGCCCGCCGCGCGGCGGGTTACGGCGAGGGTTGTGTGGGCCTCCCTGGCCTGTCAGCAGGCGACCCTGCGATCCCGGTCCGGCCGCCGAGTGCCCGCCGCCTCGCTGTCGCCGCTCCTGCCGCGTGCTGTCATTGGCCAGGGTGCGCCTCGGCGAGGGATGGAACCATGGCGGCTCGCGACGTCGACGACATCGGCGCGGTCAGCACGACTGTTCTCGGGTATCCACGCATCGGACGGGCCGGTGAGCTCAAGGCCGCGACCGAGGCGTACTGCGCCGGCCGTATCGATGCGACGGAGCTGGAGCTCCGGGCCGCGCAGCTGCGGGCCGGCGTCTGGGCGGAACTCGCCGGCGCCGGGCTGGACGAGGTGCCGTCCAACACGTTCTCCTTCTACGACCAGGTGCTGGACACCGCCGTGTTGTTCGACGCGGTCCCCGACCGGTATCGCCAGGCCGCCCTCGCCGGCGGGGTGAACTCACGGAGTTCCGCGGACCTGGACATCTACTTCACGATGGCACGGGGCGGCGGAGGCCTGCCGGCGCTGGGCACGGCGAACTGGTTCACGACCAGCTACCGCCATGTCGTGCCCGAGCTCGACCAGGGCACCAGGTTCCGGCTGGCCGGACGTAAGCCGTTGCGCGAGTTCACCGAGGCCCGAAGAGATCTCGGTCTGATCACCCGCCCGGTTCTCCTCGGCCCGTTGACCTTTCTCCTGGTGGCCAGAGCCTCGACCGTGGCGCTGGCCGGCTTCACACCGCTCGACCTGCTCGACGACCTCGTCGCCGCCTACGTGGAGCTGCTGGGTCGGCTGGCCGAGGCGGGCGCGGTGTGGGTGCAGCTCGACGAACCCGCACTGGCCCGGGACCTGTCCGAGGCCGAACTGGCTGGGCTGCGCCGCGCCTACCGGTCGCTCGCGGCCATGCCATCGCGGCCGAAGCTGTTCGTCTCCACCTGCTTCGGTGAGATCGGCGCGGCGCTGCCCGTTCTGGCCTCCGTGGGTGTCGACGCGATCGGGCTGGACTTCGTGGCCGGCCCCGGCAACCTCGTCGCGCTCGCCGGCATCGGTGGCATCGGCGCGACCACCATTGTCGCGGGTCTCGTCGACGGCCGGAACGTGTGGCGCACCGACCTGCGGGCGGCGCTGGCGACCTGCGTCCCGCTGCTGGGGCTCGCTGGCGACCTGGTGGTGAGCTCATCCTGCTCGCTGCGCCATGTGCCGCTTGACCTCACCCTGGAACGGGGGCTGGACGCCCGGCTGATCGACCGGATGGCGTTCGCCCGACAGAAGGTCGACGAGATCGTGCTACTCGGCCGGGCGCTGCGCGAGGACCTGCCCGCAGTGGCCGAGCAGCTCGCCGACGCGGACGCGCGCCGCGCCGCCGTGCCGGAAGGTCTCGTCGACGAGGCGGTGCGGGCCCGTGTGCTGTCGATCCACAGCGGGGAGCTGACGGTCGCCCGGGCGGAGCCCGAGGTGCGGGCCGCCGCCCAGGCGGGGAAGCTGGGACTGCCGGTTCTGCCCACGACAGCCGGATCCTTTCGACCGGATGGCGCCATCGGAGCACCGCGTTCCTCCTGGTGTGGCGGCACTGCCGGCGAGAGCATCCACGTCCAGGCGATGGCGGCCGAGATCGACCGGCTGATCGCGTTACAGGAGGACATCGGCCTGGATGTGCTCGTCCACGGAGAGCTGGAGCCGGACGACCTGGTCCGTGTTCTCGCCGAGCGGCTCACCGGCTACGCGACGACCGACCACGGTTGGGTGCAGTCCGACGGCATGCGGTATGTCCGACCGCCGATCCTGTTCGGTGACGTGGCGCGGCCTGGGCCGATGACGGTGCGCTGGGCCTCCTACGCACAGGCCCGCACGAGCAGGCCGGTGAAGGCGATCCTGCCCGGGCCCGTGACGATGCTCGCCTCGTCGTTCGTGCGCGAGGACCAGGCGATCGCCGACACCGCCCGCCAGCTCGCGCTGGTGCTGCGCGACGAGATCGATGATCTGCAGGTTGCCGACATCCGGATCATTCAGATCGACGAGCCCGGAGTCCCTGTGCTGACACCGCTGCGGCGCGGAAGCTGGAAGGAGTACCTGAGATGGACGACCGAAACGTTCCGGCTGGCGACCTCCGCGGCGGACGCCGGAACGCAGATCCATACGCGCCTGTGCTGCTCCGAGCCCGGTGACGTCGTCAGCCTGATCGAGGAGCTCGACGCCGATGTCGCCTGCGTCGAGGCGGCTGGCGCCGGCGCGTGGACCGACCTGGTCGCGGACCTCCGGCGGTCGGGATACCGCCGGGCGCTCGATGCCGGGGTGGGCGACAGGCGGGTGCCCCGGGCACCGACCGTCCAGGAGATCGAGGAGGCGTTGCGCCTGCGGCTGGCGGCGATCGAGCCCGCCCTGCTGTGGGTGAGCCCCGGATGGGGAACGACGACCCGGGACGAAGGCGAGATCGAGATCGCCCTGCGCAACATGGTCGCCGCGACCCGCCGGATCCGCGGAACGCTGCCGAGGACCTCCGGGCAGGGCTGATCCGCGCTGACGACGGCCCGACCGCCTGGCGGGTGAGAACGGTGTGGGCCCGGTGTGGCGAACCGCCGGGCCCACACCGTTGTGGGAGCTGCCTGTGCCTGGTTCAGGCCGGAGCGGCGGAGTCGCCGAGTTGGTGTTCTGCGATCGGTGTGGCACCCTCCGCTTTCCGGGAGGCGGGTGCCGGGGCGGCGGAGAGCCGCTCGGCGAGCTGGCCGAACACGAGTCCGATCGTCGCCCACATAATCATCTGTGCGATCAGGGAATAGAGCCGGAACTTGAAAAGGACATCCGCGGGGAATCCCGGATAGACGATCGTTCCGTCCGGTGCCTCCAGCGGCTGCGGAGTCTCGGTCGCGAAGTTGCCGTACTCCGCTCGGTTGGCCCCGAGATGACCGAGGGCGGGCAGGGCCGCCATCGCGATGCCGGTCAACACGACGAAACCCAGTGCGGCCAACAGCACCGCCCCCCACGCCCCGAAACGGGGCGCCAGCCGATAAGCGGCCACGGACGCGAGGACAAGGGCGACCAGGGACACCGCCACCATGGCCACGTACACGCCGCTGCGGGCGCCAATCGTGTCCTCATGGCCGATCGCGGGCGGATTGGCCGGGTACTTCACAAAGGGAACCAGGTAGAGCGCGACGAATCCGGCACCGGCGAGAAGGGCGGCGAGGACCCGGGGCCGGATCTGCGGGAACCGGCGGGAGACGATCAGGTAGGCGACGACGAACAGGCCGGCCATCGCGACACCGAACAGGACCATGCCGGTGGCGATGCCGATGTTGCGTTGCACCGTCCGGGTGAAGATCTCGGCCTCCGCGGCGGGAACAGCCAGCCCCGCGGCCTTGTCCAGAGCCTCCTGCGCGGCATCACGGCCCGACTCGTAGTCGATCGCCTTCTGGATGAACGGCTCGGCGAAGATCCGCGCGAAAACGAAGGCCAGCAGCCCGCCGAGAAGCCCCGTGCCGAGCGCGCGGTAGATGAAACGCTGCTCCATGATCAGTGACCCCCTCAGTGGCAGGGGAAGCCGATGAAATGGCGGGCGTCGTGGACGAGTTCATGAATGTGATGGTCATGCCCGAACACGGAGGTGGCTCCCTGGTCCACACCGATGAAGTAGTAGAGCAGGAGCGAGAGAGCGGTGATACCGAACAGCCACAGGGTGCGAGCGGTAAGTGGCAGAGGAATGGAACGATGCCGTGTCTGCGCGGCGGGTGTGACCATGGTGGCGCCCTTCTGGGAAAACTGCGTCCCGGGAAACAGCGGATCGTTCACTCTGGGTCTGACTCCCGGCCCGACCGTCGTCGCTTCCCGAACGGGCCGATCACAGTGGCGCAACCGTGCCGGATTCCCGCCGGCTTCCAGGGGTGAACCACTGAAGTATTGGCCTGTCCGGGAAGGCTGTCAACGGCCGGCCGCGGATGACTAATACGACACTCCGGCCTGGTAGACGGCCAGGCACCCCGGGGATCTCATGGCGAGCGTGGCCGGGCTCCGACCCGACCTCCTCGATCGGCGTGACGTGGCCGTGCCCGCCCGGCTCCACCCGCCGTCCCCGATGCTTCCGCTCATGCCGCGTCGTCGTACGGCGCTTCCAGAGAGCGGCGTTCGGCTGCGCCGGGTCCGGTGCCATAGGCTCGCGGGCATGTCCGGACAGTCACTGTTCCCTCTCCTGGAGCCACTGCTCCCACGGGTCCGGAAACCGGTTCAGTACGTGGGTGGTGAGGGAAACTCGGTCGTCAGACCGTGGGACGACACCGCCGTCCGCTGGTGCCTGATGTACCCGGACGCCTATGAGGTCGGCATTCCGAACCAGGGTGTGCAGATCCTCTACGAGATCCTCAACGAGCAGCCGGACGTCCTGGCCGAGCGCACGTACTCGGTCTGGCCGGACCTCGAGGCGCTCATGCGTGAGCACGGCATCCCTCAGTTCACCGTCGACGGCCATCGGGCGGTAGGCGATTTCGACGTGCTGGGTGTCAGTTTCGCCACGGAACTCGGCTACACGAACCTGCTGACCGCGCTGGATCTCGCCGGCATCCCACTGCGTGCCGCCCAGCGTGGCGACGCGGCGCCGATCGTCGTCGCAGGGGGGCATGCGGCCTTCAACCCGGAGCCGGTCGCCGAGTTTCTTGACGCTGTGGTCATGGGCGACGGTGAGCAGGCCGTCCTGCGGATCACCGACGTCACCCGGGTGTGGAAGGCCGAGGGCTCGCCCGGTGGGCGCGGTGAGCTGCTGCTCCGGCTGGCCCGCCTCGGCCTGGTCTACGTGCCGGCGTTCTTCGACGTGACCTATCGGCCGGACGGCAGGATCGCCGCCGTGACGCCCACCCGGGACGACATCCCGGCCCGCCCGTCCAAGCACACGCTGACGGATCTCGACTCCTGGCCGTATCCGAAGGCCCCGCTGGTACCGCTCGCGGAGTCCGTGCACGAGCGGATGAGCGTGGAGATCTTCCGCGGCTGCACCCGTGGATGTCGCTTCTGCCAGGCGGGTATGATCACCCGGCCGGTCCGGGAGCGCAACATCGCGACGGTCGGGGCGATGGTCGACGCCGGTCTTGCGGCCTCCGGCTTCTCCGAGGTCGGCCTGCTGTCGTTGTCCAGCGCGGACCACAGCGAGATAGGCGAGATCGCCAAGGCGCTGGCCGACCGCTACGAGGGCACGAACACGTCACTGAGCCTGCCCTCGACCCGGGTGGACGCCTTCAACGTGACGCTGGCCAACGAGTTCTCCCGCAACGGTCGGCGCAGCGGCCTCACCTTCGCCCCCGAGGGTGGTTCGGAGCGTCTGCGCAAGGTCATCAACAAGATGGTCAGCGCCGAGGACCTCATCCGCACCGTGAGCACGGCCTACGCGCACGGCTGGCGCCAGGTGAAGCTGTACTTCATGTGTGGTCTGCCCACCGAGACCGACGAGGACGTGCTGGAGATCGCGGACCTCGCCCGCGAGGTCATCCGGGCGGGCCGGAAGGCCAGCGGTCACCGTGACATCCGCTGCACCGTGTCGATCGGGGGATTCGTCCCCAAATCGCATACTCCGTTCCAGTGGGCCGGGCAGGCTTCGTACGAGGTGACCGACCACCGCCTCAAGCTGCTGCGGGACACCGTGCGGGCCGATCGTGAGGTCGGGCGGGCGATCGGGTTCCGGTACCACGACGGGCGTCCGGGCATCATCGAGGGCCTGCTGGCCCGCGGTGATCGCCGGGTCGGCCGGGTGATCGAGCGGGTGTGGCGCGAGGGTGGTCGCTTCGACGGCTGGAGTGAGTACTTCTCGTTCGCGCGCTGGGAGGCGGCGTGCGAGGCGGAGCTGGGCCCGCTGGGTGTCTCGCTGGACTGGTTCACCACCCGGGAGCGGGACGAGCGCGAGGTCCTGCCGTGGGACCATCTCGACTCCGGTCTCGACCGGGACTGGTTGTGGGCCGACTGGCAGGACGCGCAGCGCGAGGCGGAGCTCGACGACTGCCGGTGGACGCCGTGCTACGACTGTGGCGTCTGCCCGACGATGGGGACGTTCAACGAGATCGGCCCGACGGTGCGCAGTCTGCTTCCGGTGGTGTCGGTCACATCGTCCAGCCAGGTGGCCGCCGCCCCTGCTGTCCCAGCCATCCCCGCTCCCTCGGCATCACCCGAGGCGGAGAACAGTCAGGCCAGAAAGGTGGCGCCGGCTGTCGGTGACATGGTGTCCCCGCGCGGCCAGCTGGCCGCGCAGCCCTAACCTGCCGCGTTGTCCTGGTTTGGTGTGGGCATGGTGCGCGGCGTGCCGCCATGCCCCACACCGACCAGGACGATGCCCGCCCAGCAGGCTACCCGCGGTGGGCCGCGATGGCCGCGATCACGCGCGGGCGGATCTCCGCCGCGGGAATGATGGCGTCGACCGAGCCGACCTCGACCGCGCGTTGGACGCTGTGCACGCGGTCGAACTCCGCCGCGACTTCGACGAGCTTCTCGGCCCGGACCGACGCGCGTAGCTCGTCGAGATCCGCGGTCAGCGCGGTGCGTTCGTCGCCGGAGCGGGACAGGGCCCGGGCCTCAAGACTCCGGACGCGTGCATCGGCCGCGGTGCGGGCGTCGACCTCCCCCGCGAACACCACCGCGGCGGCGGGTGCTCCGCCGAGCACCGAGGCGAACGAACCATCCACCGCGAGCACGGTCATGCTCGGGTTCAGCGCTTTTGAGAAGACGACGAAGGCGCCGCCGTGATAGCGGGATATCACGCAGAACACGACGGGACCCCGGAAGTTGACAATCGCGCGGCCGATCTCGGCTCCGTACTCGAGCTGAAGCTTCCGCAGGGATTCCGGCGAGCCGTCGAAGCCCGACAGGTTCGCGAGCACCACCAGCGGCCGATTGCCGCTGGCCGCGTTGACCGCGCGCGCCACCTTTTTCGAGGAGCGGGGGAACAGGGTTCCGGCCGTGTAGGTGTCCGGGCCGTCTGTGGGCGGAAACCCGCGCCGAGGCATCGGCCTGGACTCGATGCCGATCAGGCACACCGGTCTGCCGCCGAGGCGGGCGTCCTGAACCACCGCCGTCTGCGCGTCGGCCATACCGGCCCACCGCTCCAGCACCGGGTGGTCCTGGTCCGAGAGGGCCCGCATCACGGTCCGGATGTCGAACGGCTTCTTGCGGTCCGGGTTGGCCTCGGCCGAGAAAATGTCGCCGACGGTGGTGAAATCGCTGCCCACCGCGGCGTGCGGGAAGCCGCGGATGTCGCGGTCGAGCGGATCGGTGGTCGGTGCCGGCCGCGGTGCCAGCTCTCCCGGCGCGACATACGTGTGGTCGTAGTGCGCCATGAGAACGTCCCGGGCCGCCAGGAGATTCGGTGCCCAGTACTGGGCCTGCCCGTTCGGGCCCATCACCCGGTCGTAACCGCCGATGCCGAGATTGTCCTCGGCGGACACGCCGCCGGAGAAGTCGAGTGACTGCTTGCCGGTGAGAACCATCGCGGAATCCGGTGTCATCACCAGAATTCCCCTGGTGTGCATCAGCATGGTCGCCTCCGCGTTCCAGTACGGCTGCGCGCCGACGTTGATGCCGGCGACCACGACGTTGATCTCGCCTCCGCCCTGGGTGAACTCGACGATCCGCCGGAGTACGGCGGCGACCCAGTCCATGTTCTCGGTGCCCGATCGCATGGAGATCCGTGCGCCGGAGGAGAGCGCGTACCACTCCAGCGGCACCCGAAGCCGCTCGGCCAGGTCCAGTGCCGCGATCACCCGGCGGCACTCCGGCTCCGACACCGCTCCAAGTGACCTGGTCGGGTCGCCGATCAGCACGACCCGGCACACGCCCTGCGGATGCAGTCGGGTCGGCGTCGTGACGACGCCCACGACGATCGCCGCCGAGTTGCCGCCCCTGGGCCGGTCGACAGGCACCAGCCGGCCATCCCCGTCGAGGTCGTGCTCGGCGAAGGCGCCCAACAGACCGGTCAGCTCGTACGGATAGACCGCGTTGCGGACACGCGCGCGCAGAACGTTCTGCCGGTACTCGTCGAGCGGCTCCACCGTGTCGTCCGGCGGCTCGCCGACGTCCAGCTGGGCGCGGCCGGTGGCGTCGAAGGAGACGCGCAGGGCCACCTGCCTCAGCGCGCCGCTGCGGCGATCCCGCTGCCGGGCGATGAACAGGATCTCCTCCAGCCCGGCACCCGAGGTGGTCGGCAGGATCCGTCCGGCGATCATCTCCAGGTCTGCGCGGGTGATCTCACTCGGTGGCCACACATAGAGCACGATCCGGTTGGTCGCCGACGAGCTCTTCGGTGACTGCCGTGACCGGGCGCGGCGGATGGAGTCGAGGCAGGTGGCGAGGGTGCCTTCGGCCGTCGGCAGCGCGACCAGCCGGCCGTCGGGCTCCCGGAGCTCGGTCAGGTCCCGTACCTGACTGAACGCGACGAGCCGCTCATCCGTCGGGTTCTCCCGCGCGACGCACCGGAAGAGGTAGACCTCCTCGTCCGACGAGGGCAGACGGGTGAGCTCGAACCGGCGCAGCCGGTCCATCCGCATCCGGCGCGCCAGCTGCGGATGAAGGCCACGGACCAGCCGCTCCTCGGCCATGCCCGTCGTGGAGGGGCGGAACGTGAAGTGGTGGTGCATCACGGCGCCACCGCGGCCCGCGACGGTGATGGTGACTCTGCGGACGGTGTCCGGCAGGGGATGCCTGCTGATGATCTCCTGCAGTGCCGCCGCCATCACGTCGAGGTCCTCCGGCTGCGAGGTCCAGGCGACATAGAGGTCGGCGTCGAGAGCCTCCTCACCGGCGGCGAGGCTCGCGAGCCCGCGAAGAGCGGCGCCGAGCCCCTCGAACCGCGCCGCGGCGGCGGCCACAAGTGAGCCGGCACGCTCGGCGGCCACGTACGTGCGGCCATCGAGCTCCCTCGTACGGATCTCACGAAGATCCTTGTTGCCGTAGTACCGGCGGGTGAGCACCTCCAACATGACGGCGTTGTCGTCGCCTCCCCGGACAAGCCGCTGCCCGAGCAGACGGGTCAGCGGCTCGGTGCTGCGCACCATCTCGGCGACGCGTTCGGCGCGGTCCGGAGCGTCCGGGTGGCCGTCGAGGTGACGCAGGTGCCGGCGGACCTGGGCGTAGACGCCCGCCCGGGTGCGGCGCAGCAGCGGCTGGGCGAACCAGGCGAACACCACACAGCGCGCGAGGTCACAGACCGCCGGCAGGCGGGTCTGCGCGACGTTCATCAGCCGATCCAGCACCGCGGCGGTCTGCTCACGCAGCACCCCGTCCGGTGGTGGCTCACGCAGCCACGCCCGCAGGAGCATCGTGACGACCAGCGCGTTCGCCGACAGACGCTGGTGAGCGAGAAAGACCCGGAACACCGCCGCCTCGAGCTCGGGGGAACGGGTGAGTTCGGTGATCCCGTAGTGCCGGAGAGCCCGCGAGATCCTGGTCTGGTACGCCTGCGGCAGCCCGGCCCGCTCGGCGTCGAGGCTCTGCAGGTAGGTATGGAAGAGCTCGCGCGCGCTCGGGGCGTGGCCCGCGCCCGGAGCGTCCAGCGGCCGGTCGTGACTCAGCTCCGACAGATCGGCGAACAGGGAGACAAGCTCCAACTCGTCGGCGAGTGGCTGATGGCCGGCCTCGATCGCGGTCCCGCGGGCGTCGCGATATTCGTCGAGTACGCGGTTCTCACCGTCCGGGTCGGCGTCGAAGCCCAGGAGCAGGCCGCGGAGAACGTGCTGGCTTCGCCTGAGGCGTTCCGGGCCGGAGACCTCGCCGGGCGATGCGGGCAGGTCGAGATCGTCGACCGGTGAACGTCTGCCGGAGGCGGCGCGGCGGTCGGTGCGGATGTCTGCGGGAAGGCCGGCGTCAGCGTCGCCGCCGCTGGGCGGCCGCAGGCGGATCAGCGGCGTACCGGCCTTCACCTGGCTGCCGACCGAGACGGCGAGCTCGGTCACCAGTGCCCTGAACGGCGCACGCAGTACTGTCTCCATCTTCATGCTTTCCAGCACCAGCAGTGGAGCGCCCGACTCGACCTCGGCGCCGATCTCCAGCGGTGTCGCGATCACCAGCGCGGGCAGTGGAGAACGGATGAGGCCGCCTTCGTCCCGGCTGACTCGGTGGGGGACGCCGTCCACGTCGACCAGGCGGACCGGACCGTCGGAGCTGGTGAGCAGGCGGTGGCGGCTGCCGTCGACGACGATCTGACCGGCATGCCGATCGAAGCGGTCGAGTTCGACGTCGACGGTGCGGATTGCGTCTCCGGCGTCGATCTGGACCCGGAACCGGCAGGCATCGGCCCGTCTGACGTGTACGCGGTAGTCGACGCCGCGCAGCCGCAACCGCAGGGGGCGGCTGCTTTCGTGCCGTACCTGGGGGCGCCCGCCGAACGCGGTGGACAGCAGCTGCTGGCGCTCGGTGGCCTCCTCGTCCTCGTAGGTTTCCACCGCGGCGGCCGCGAGGGCGACGGCGCGGTGCTGGCCGGAGACGAGGCGGCCCTCGGCGCGTTCGCGGTCGATCCAGCCGGTGTCCGCGGTGGAGTCGATCACCTCGCGTCGACCGAGCAGATCCAGCACGAAGTTCTTGTTCGTCGCACCTCCCTCGATCACGACGGTCGTCTGCGCCATCGCCCGCCTCAGCCGGGCGAAGGCCTCCTGGCGGTCGCGACCGTACGCGATGATCTTCGCGATCATGGAGTCGAACTCGGCGGGAATGGTGTCGCCCTCGCTCACACCCGTGTCCACCCGCACACCTGGTCCTGCGGGGAGCCCGAGCCGGGCGATACGGCCGGGGGCGGGCGCGAAGTCGCGGTCAGGGTCCTCCGCGTTCAGCCTGGCCTCGACGGCATGGCCGCGCTCGGGCGGTGCGCCACCTTCGAGCCGCCCGCCCCCCGCGACCAGCAACTGTGCCCTGACCAGGTCGAACCCGGTGGTGCACTCGGTGATGGGATGCTCCACCTGCAGCCGGGTGTTCACCTCCATGAACGCGGACTTTCCGGTGCCCGGGTGGTACAGGAACTCGACGGTCGCGGCGCCGCAGTAGTCGACCGCCACCACCAGCCGCTCCGCCGCCGACTTGAGCTCGTCGACCTGCCGCGTTGTGAGCAACGGTGACGCGGACTCCTCGATGACCTTCTGGTTGCGTCGCTGGAGCGAGCAGTCGCGGACTCCGAGCGCCCACGCGGTACCGGCGCTGTCCGCGATCACCTGGACTTCCACGTGCCGGGCTCCGAGTACCAGACGCTCCAGGAACACGGCGCCGCTCCCGAAGGCACGCCCGGCCTCCTGCCTGGTGCGCTCGTAGGCCTCCCTGAGCCCGGCCTCGTCCGTGATCACACGAATCCCGCGGCCGCCGCCGCCGGCCGCGGCCTTCAGCATCAACGGGTAGCCGATCTCACCCGCCGCCTCGGCCGCCGCCTCGAGAGTGTCGACCGCTCCTCGACTCCACGGAGCCACCGGCAGGCCGACCTCCTCGGCGATCAGTTTCGCGCCGATCTTGTCGCCGAGCCTGCGCATCGCGTCCGCGCTCGGGCCCACGAAGGTGACTCCGATCCGCTCGCACAGCTCCGCGAAGGCCGGGTCCTCGGCGACGAACCCCCAGCCGACCCACGCGGCGTCGGCACCGGTCTCGACAAGCGCCTTCTCGAGAATCTTCAGATCAAGGTAGGGGCGTGCGTGCGCCGGGCCGATCTCGCACGCCATGTCTGCCTCGCGTACGAACGTGGCCCGCCGGTCGACATCGGTGTGAAGCGCCACTGTTTCTGTCTTTTTCGCGGATTCCGCGGCCATGTCGCCGACGGCGTTGATAAGCCGCATCGCGGCTTCGCCACGATTGACGATGGCTATGCGTCGAAACACTCGAACGGCCCTTCTGCCCGGTCTACCGCTCGCTCGACCGTAGTTTCCGGGCGGTTCTCATCGCTGGCGAGAACGTAACGATGCCGAGTGTAGGTGCGCTTACCTCGAAGAGGGTCGAGCGTCCGGGTATGTTTCCGCCAGCGTGTGGACCGAACCCTGGAAGAAGCCCGGTGGGGCCGGCCGGACCGCGTGGCCCGGCCGACCCCACCGGCGAGAGATCGCCGATGACGCTCCTGCTACCGGCATCAGACGTCGAGGAGATGATCCCGATATGCTCGCTCCGTGATGAAAGTGGGCAGGCTTTCATCCAGCGCCCCGAACCGGACGAGATCGCGCAGCACCCGGATACGACCTTCAGGAAGGTCCGTTCGGCCGCGGGCGAGGGCCGCGAGCGCTCGTTCCAGCTCGGTCGCGACGGACAGCTCCGTGATCGGTTGGCCGGTGTCGAGCGCCGTGCCGTGGTGTATCCACTGCCAGAGCTGGCAGCGGGAGATCTCCGCCGTGGCGGCGTCCTCCATCAGGCCGTCGATGCCGACGGCGCCCCTGCCGTCCAGCCAGGCGTCGAGGTACCGGACGAGGACAGACGCGTTGGTACGCACGCCCCCGACGGTGACCGCGCCGGGTGTCTTCCGGACCGCGAGCAGATCGACGGCGGTCACCTCGACATCGTTCCGGGTGCGATGCACCTGGTTGGGCCGCTGCCCGAGCACGGCCGTGAACGCCTCCCGGCAGGTCTCGACGAGGCCGGGGTGGGCCACCCAGGACCCGTCGAACCCGTCGGCGGCCTCGCGGTCCTTGTCGGCACGGACCTTCGCCAGCACCTTTCTGGACGCCTCGGGATCCCGGCTGGGGATGACCGCCGCCATGCCCCCGATGGCGTAGGCACCCCGGCGGTGGCAGGTCCGGACCAGCAGCTCGGTGTAGGACCGCATGAAGGGCACCGTCATGGTCACCTCGCCGCGGTCCGGGAGCACGAAATCAGGGTCCCGGCCGAAATTCTTGATGATGCTGAAGATGTAGTCCCAGCGCCCTGCGTTGAGGCCGGCCGCGTGCTCACGCAGCTCGTAGAGGATCTCCTCCATCTCGAAAGCGGCAGTGATGGTCTCTATCAGCACGGTCGCCCGGATCGATCCCTTCCGGATTCCCAGCGTGCGCTGCGCGAAGATGAAGACGTCGTTCCAGAGCCTGGCCTCGAGATAGTTCTCGAGCTTGGGCAGGTAGAAGTAGATTCCTTCACCGCGGCCGGTGAGCACCCGGGCGTTGTGAAAGAGGTACAGCCCGAAGTCGACCAGCGCGGCCGGCACCGGCTCGGCGTCGACCCGAATGTGGCGTTCGAGCAGGTGCCAGCCCCGCGGGCGGACCACGATCGTCGCGACCTCGTCGGCGAGCGTGTACTCCCGGCCATCGGCGGCGACGTGCTCCAGGGTGCCAGCGACGGCGTCCTTCAGGGTGATCTGCCCCTCGATGATGTTCGCCCAGGTGGGGCTGGTCGCATCCTCGAAGTCGGCCATCCAGACGTTGGCACCGGAGTTCAGCGCGTTGATCGCCATCTTCGCGTCCGGCGGCCCGGTGATCTCCACCCGCCGGTCGGTCAGGCCGGGCGCCGCGGGCGCGACCCGCCAGGTCGGGTCGTCGCGGACGTGCCGGGTCTCGGGCCGGAAGTCGAGACCGTCGCGGGCCGGGTCGCGCCGGTCCCGGGCCTCCAGCAAAGCGTTTCTGCGGGCCGCGAAAGCACGGTGCAGGTCCCGCAGGAAGTCCAGCGCCTGCGGGGTGATGATCTCGTGGTACCGCGGGCCGTCGTGGCCGCTGACGGTGACGTGGCGGGTGGCGGACGGGGTGGCTGCCAGGACGTTCATCAGAACTGCGCCTCCTCGGTCGACCCGGCCAGCGCCGTGGTCGAGGAATCGGGGTTGACTGTTGTGCTGATCACGTCGAAGTACCCGGTACCGACCTCACGCTGGTGGCGGGTGGCGGTGTAACCGCGGCCCTCGGCGCCGAACTCGCGCTCCTGCAGGCCGACATAGGCGGTCATGCCCTCGCGGGCGTAGTCGTAGGCCAGGTCGAACATCGAGTAGTTGAGGGCATGGAACCCGGCCAGCGTGATGAACTGGAACCGGTAGCCCATGGCCCCGAGCTCACGCTGGAACCTGGCGATCGTCGCGTCGTCGAGATGCTTGCGCCAGTTGAACGAAGGCGAGCAGTTGTACGCCAGCAACTGGTCGGGGAACTCCTTCTGGATACCCTCGGCGAACTGGCGGGCGATCTCCAGGTCCGGCTCGGAGGTCTCCATCCACAGCAGGTCGGCGTATTCGGCGTAGGCGAGACCCCGTTCGATACACGGCTCCACCCCGTTGCGGACATGGTAAAAACCCTCCGAGGAACGCTCGCCGGTGAGGAACCTGCGGTCGCGCTCGTCGACGTCGCTGGTGATGAGTGTCGCGGCCTGGGCGTCGGTGCGGGCGATCAGCACGCTGGGCACACCCGCGACATCGGCCGCGAGGCGCGCCGCGTTGAGGGTCCGCTCGTGCTGCCTGGTGGGGATGAGCACCTTTCCGCCCAGATGCCCGCACTTCTTCTCCGCGGCGAGCTGGTCCTCCCAGTGCACTCCGGACGCGCCGGCCGCGATCATCGCCGTCATGAGCTCGTAGGCGTTGAGCGGGCCGCCGAACCCGGCCTCGGCGTCCGCGACGATCGGCACCACCCAGTCCCGGGTCACGCCGCCCTCGGAGTGTTCGAGCTGGTCGGCCCGCAGCAGCGCGTTGTTGATCCGCCGCACCACGGCCGGCACCGAGTTCACCGGGTAGAGGCTCTGGTCGGGGTAGGTCTGGCCGGCCAGGTTGGCGTCGGCCGCGACCTGCCAGCCGGACAGGTAGATGGCTCGCAGCCCGGCGCGGACCTGCTGGACAGCCTGGTTACCGGTCAGCGCGCCGAGCGCGTGGACGTAGGGCGGGGCGTCGGCGGCCTGGCCGGTGATCAGATCCCACAGCCCGCGGGAGCCCCGATCGGCGAGGGTGTGGGCCTCCTGGACGGTGCCGCGGAGCCGGACGACGTCCGCGCCGCTGTAGTCACGCCTGACGTTCGTCCAGCGCGGGTCGGTCGACCACTGCCGCTCCAGTTCCTCGGCGGTGGGTGCGGTGTTCACCATTGCGGTCTCCATCCGGGAGTGTGGCCGGCTGACGACAACAAGCACACCGCCATTCGGGGAGGGCGGCCATGCACGTACTCGGCGAAGTTCTGCCAACCACATCCGATCGTGTTGCGAAGGCTGCGAAAGGTGCCACTGCATGTCCGGAAATGACGCCTCGATCGGCGCCGACGCGGGAACTCCGTGCCGTCCCCGCCGATCTCTGTGGTCATGTCATATCTGAGCTGCTTTGCGTGACGTTGCTCCCAGGCGTGTGTGGGCCGCGAACTCTTCAGGTTAAAGTTTTCGCCTGTGGACAAGGTTTTTGCTGGGACGCGACTGCGCCGACTGCGTGAGGAGCGAGGGCTGAGTCAGGTCGAGCTCGCCCGTGTCCTGACCATTTCCTCGAGTTATCTGAACCAGATCGAGCACGACACCCGGCCGATCACCGCCACCGTCCTGGTGCGGCTGGCCGAGATCTTCACCATCGATCCTGCGTTCTTCACCCCGCGGGAGACCGCTCGCCAGCTGGCCGAACTGCGTGAGGCGCTCCCGGAGGCGACCGGGGGGCAGGCGCTCCCCCTCAGCGATCTCCAGCAGGTCGCGGCTTCCATGCCGGAGGTGACCGATGCGGTGATCTCCCTGCATCGCCGCTACCGCGACGCGATGACCTTTCTGGAAACGCTCACCGACAGCAGGGTGGAAGCCCCGGTCCTGATGCCGCACGAGCAGGTCCGGGACTTCTTCTACCGGCGGCAGAACTACATCGACGAGCTCGACCGGGCGGCCGAGGAGCTGGCCTCGGCGATCGGGACCCGCCGTGGCGAGGTCCGGCGGAAGCTTCGGGCGCACCTGGAGGACCGCCACGGCATCCGCGTCGTCACAAGGCGCGGTGGCGAGCCTGGTGAGACCCACGTCTACGACGGCGGCGAGCGCACCCTGACGCTGGCCGCCGATCTCAGGCCGGGGCAGCAGGCGTTCCGGATGGCCACCCACCTGGCCTACCTGGAGGCCACCGAGAAGATCGACCGGGTTCTCAACGCGGAGGAATGGTCCGACGAGACCACCCGAGGGCTTGCCAGAATAGGGCTGGCGCATCACTTCGCCGGTGCCTTCGTGTTGCCGTATGGCCCGTTTTTCCGGGCGGTGGAGGGTATGCACTATGACGTCGAGGTGCTCGCGGAATATTTCGGGGTGGGCTACGAGACGGTGGCGCACAGGCTGAGCACGCTGCAGCGGCCGACCCAGCGGGGAGTGCCGTTCATCTTCGTCCGCGTCGACCGGGCCGGGAACATCTCGAAACGACAGTCCGCCACCGGCTTCCACTTCTCCCGCAGCGGCGGCACCTGCCCGCTCTGGAACGCCTACGACGCCTTCGCCGCCCCCGGACGCGTCAACGTCCAGGTGGCCGAGATGCCCGACGGGCAGCGCTATCTGTGGGTCGCCCGAACGGTGACCCGCCGCCGTGGAGGCTACGGGAGCGCGGCGAAGACCTTCGTGATCGGCCTCGGGTGCGAACTGCGCCAGGCGAGTCGCCTTGTCTACAGCAAGGGTCTCGACCTGGCCCGGCCCGAGGTGGTGCCGATCGGCCCCGGTTGCCGTACCTGCGACCGCGGTGACTGCCCGCAGCGGGCCGCACCACCGATCGGCCGGCCGCTGCTGGTGGACGAGTCCCGGGGGAGCTTCAACCCGTACCCGCTCCGGCAGCGCTGAGAACGGACGGCTCCGATTCCGCCGACGGGATGGGTCGGCGCGGCCCGAGGTGCTTCGCAGCTGCCAACTGTGGCTTTCCGAAGTTTGCAGATTGGCTTCCTCCCACGTCCGTCACCGACCGGCGAGAGTTGGGGGAGTCGAGCCCGAGGCAGAGCGGCTCCATGGGGCCGGGTCGGTCTCCATGCCCCGATTCACGTCCCTGGCGAGGCCCGACCGTCTCGCCCCTGGAGGTATCCGATGGTTTCGTCCGTATCTCAGGCTGAGCGGATCGCTGTCGTTGTCGATGGCGACGTGGCGGTCATCACCATCAGCGACCCCGACTCCTGCAACGCGCTCACCCTGCGCATGTGGCGCGAGCTGCAGGTCGCGGTCGTCGACCTCGACGCGGATCCGCGGGTCAAGGCGATCGTGCTCCGTGGTGAGGGCGCGGATTTCAGCTCCGGTGCCAACATCAAGGAGCTTCCGGATGATCCCGCCGCCTTCCACGAGGTACATCTCGCGACGGAACGGGCGATCGCCCGCGTGACCAAACCCGTGATCGCCGCGATCCGCGGGCACTGCGTCGGCGGAGGATGCGAGATCGCCGTGGCGGCGGATCTGCGTTTCGCGGACCCCTCCGCCGTCTTCGGCATCACCGCGAGCCGGCTCGGGATCGTCTACCCGGCCGCCCCGACGCGCAGGCTCGTCGACCTGGTGGGCCTCGGCGCGGCGCGCCGGATGCTCTACGGCGGCGAGTTGTTCGACGCCCGGTGGGCCGAGCGGGTCGGGCTGGTGACCGAGATCGTCAGCGGCGACGTCGACGCCTGTGCCGTCGAGTACGCACGGCTCCTGGCCACCAGGGCGCAGAGCACGATCAGAGCAGCCAAAGTGCTCACCGACACTGATCGCGCTGAACCTACTGCCGTACCGTGCGACCTCCGGCGTGACTACGTGGAAGGGCTCCGCGCCTTCCGCGAGCGCCGAGAACCTTTCTTTCCCTCGTCGATGGGGCCCGTCGACTGATCCGCTCCCCGTCTGGCCTTCGCCCCGACGAGTCCCGGGGAGCTTCAACCGCTACCCGCTCCGGCGGGACTTACGGGTCCGGTCCTACCCGCCGCCGAAAGCGTAGATCACCTTCGAAGCGAGGAGGTTATCCTCCTCGGTCCGTAGGAGATTGGTCAGCGCGGTGGTGTAGTCACGTTGGAAGGCCTGCTTCTGCGTCGGAGTGAGCGTCGCGACCGCGTCGTGGTGCGGACCGCGTATGTGAGCTTCCCAAGCATGCTCCAGATCCCCCAGGGCGAAGCGGAGGGACTCCTCCACAACGTTGGACGGGATGATCCCAGCGTCCAGGAATGCCTGGTGGCACCGTCTCCGCGTCCCGAGGGCAGCGGACGGATCGGTGAGGGTCAGCCCATAGCGGCGTGCGTGGCTCCGAAAGAGAGTGGCTGCGAGGGGAAACCCTTCTCTCATCGTGGAGAAGCCGACAAGGCCGCCGGGCGCCAGCAGCCGGCGCCACTCTCGCAGCGCGGCGTTAACAGACATGTAGAGCAGGCCTGCAGAACACAGGATCAGGTCGAACGAACCCTCCTCGAACTGGGGAAGGGCAGCGGCGTCTGCCCTGATCAGTTCGATGTTCACCAGTTTGGCCTTCACGATCGCGTCCCGGGCGCGAGTGAGCATGCCTGAGGAGATGTCAACGCCCACCACCTGGCCTGCCGGGCCAGTGGCACGGGCCGCGGCGATCGCGGCGAGCCCCGTCCCGGTTGCGGCATCCAGGATTCGCATTTCCGAGGTGGGGGCGGCGAGCTCGACCAGCCGCTCGGCGTACCGGACATGCCAGGAATGGTTGCTGTACGTCGTGGCACGCGTATCGAATAGGGTCTCGACCCTGTAACGGGAGTTGGAAGCAGCCACAAAGATCATTCTAGATTTCAGGCGATCACTCGACTGCCCTTCGCGCAAGTTTTTGGTGGTGGAGAACCACGACGTCGGCCTGGACGCGGCCGCGATGGTCCCACCGCGGTGGCCACCCTGCCTGATCGCCCCGTAGCTCCCTGCGGACGGCGCGAGTGGTCCGGCGCACCAGCGCACTGGGGCTACCCAGCCGGACGATCGGGAGATCGCACGGGATACTCAGGCAGCGGATCGTCAGGACCCGGGATTGACACCGGTCCGTGCTTTCGTCCGCGCCGGCCCGACCGAGGAAGAAGACATGATCAACGGCGCGCACGCGATCATCTACTCCGAGGATGCGACCGCGACGCGGGCATTCTTCCGGGACGTTCTGGCGATGCCACACGTGGATGCGCACGGTGGCTGGCTGATTTTCAGGCTTCCACCGGGCGAGCTCGGGGTGCACCCGGCCGCGACTCCGGATGCGGCCTCGGGCGCTACGCCGAATCCGGCCGCGGGCGCGCCCGCGCAGGTGCTCACAGCTCGGTCCGGACACACCGAGCTCAGCCTGACGTGCGACGACATCCAGGCCGCTGTCGCCGAGTTGACCGCCAAGGGCGCGACGTTCACCTCGGACGTCGTCGACCAGGGCTGGGGTCTGGCGGCGACCTTCGCGGTCCCGGGCGCGGGCGCGACGAGCCTGTACCAGCCGCGCCTCCTCAACGCACACGACCAGCCCGGATGATTCCGCCCGGCTGCGCCGCCGCAGCCGGGCCCGGCCCGGCGGCATGGCGGCAACGGCCGGACCACTCCACGAACCCGGCCGAGACCCCCGGCAGCCCCCGATTCACCTGGCGAGTCGCAAGAGCGAGGGATTTTGGTCGTTGCAACGACCAAAATCCTCACTTCTTGCGACTCGCCAGGCCCTTTTTGCCGCTCTTACGGTGAATTGTCGATCCGGCCGCGCGGGTAGGCGTCCGCGTGTGGCAGGGGCCCAGCGCCTCAGGAGCCCAGGACCAGCAGCAGGTCGCCGACCTCGACGGACTCGCCGCTGGTGCGGACGAGCTCGGTGACGGTTCCGGCGGCGGGACTGGTGACAGCGGCCTCCATCTTCATGGCCTCGATGACGGCGAGCTTCTGGCCCTTCTCGATCGTGTCACCGACGGCGACGGCGAACGTGACGATGCCCGGCAGGCCGGCGCCGACGTGGCCGGGGTTGCCGGAGTCGGCGCGCCGGGCCGCGGCGGCGGTGGTGGTGATCGACTTGTCCCGGACGCGGACGGGCCGGGGCTGGCCGTTGACGCGCAGGTAGAGGGTGCGCATGCCGGCGTCGTCGGGCTCCCCGATGGTCTCGAGCTCGACGATGATCTCGACGCCGGGTTCGAGGAAGACGTGGGCGGGGCGGCCGGGCTGCAGGCCGAACAGGAACGCCTCGGTGGGGATGACGGAGGAGTCACCGTAGGCGGCGACGGCCTGGGTGTAGTCCTTCCACGGGCCGGGGAACAGCAGCCGGGACAGAGCCGCGCGCCGGGTAGCGCCGGGGTCGGCGATGGCGGCGGCGTCGTCGGGGGCGAGGGTGGCGGCCGGTGGTTCGGGGTGGCGCCCGGCCAGTGCCCGCTCGCGGAACGGCTCGGCGAACCCGGCGGGCGGGGTGCCCAGCTCCCCGGCGAGGTAGCCCAGGACGCTCGCGGGCAGGTCGTACTCCTCGGGGTGGTCACGCAGCCGGTCGACGTCGACGGAGCCGCCGGCGATGTAGAGGGCGAGGTCGCCGACGACCTTGGAGGTGGGGGTGACCTTGATGGGCTTGCCGAGCAGCTCGTTGGCGACGGCGTAGCACTCGGTGACCTCGGTCCAGCGGTCGCCGAGGCCCAGCGAGATGGCCTGCTGGCGCAGGTTCGTCAGCTGCCCGCCGGGGATCTCGTGCCGGTAGACCGCACCGGTCGGGGCACGCAGCCCGGCCTCGAACGGCACATACAGGTCACGGACCGCCTCCCAGTACGCCTCCATCGCGGACAGGGCCGCCAGCGGGATGCCGGTGGCGCGGTCGGTGTGGTCGGTGGCGGCGACGAGCGCGGACAGGTTCGGCTGGCTGGTACCGCCGGACATCGGCGCGGCGGCGGCGTCGACCGCGTCGACCCCGGCCGCGGCGGCGGCGAGCAGGGTGGCGAGCTGCCCGCCGGCGGTGTCGTGGGTGTGCAGGTGGACGGGCAGGTCGAACCGTTCCCGCAGCGCGGTGACGAGCTGGCTCGCGGCGGCGGGGCGCAGCAGCCCGGCCATGTCCTTGATGGCGAGCAGGTGCACGCCGGCGTCGACCAGCTGCTCGGCGAGGCGCAGGTAGTAGTCGAGGGTGTAGATCTTCTCGCCGGGGTTGGTGAGGTCGCCGGTGTAGCACAGGGTGCCTTCGGCGAGGGCCGTGCCGGTCTCCAGGACGGCCTCGATCGCGGGGCGCATCTGCTCGATGTCGTTGAGCGCGTCGAAGATCCGGAAGATGTCGAGGCCGGTCGCGGCGGCCTCGGCGACGAACGCGCGGACGACGTCGTCCGGGTACGGGGTGTAGCCGACGGCGTTGCGGCCACGCAGCAGCATCTGCAGGCAGATGTTCGGCACCGCCGCGCGCAGGGCGGCGAGCCGCTCCCACGGGTCCTCGGACAGGAAGCGCAGCGCCACGTCGTAGGTGGCCCCGCCCCAGCACTCCAGGCTCAGCAGGCCCGGTGTCGCCTCGGCGAACACCGGGGCGGCGGCCAGGATGTCGAAGCTGCGCAGCCGGGTCGCCAGCAGCGACTGGTGCGCGTCGCGCAGCGTGGTGTCGGTGACCGCGAGCTCGGTGCGGGCCCGCAGGTCGGCGGCCCAGCCGGCCGGGCCGAGGGCGACAAGGCGCTGGCGCGACCCAGCCGCGGGGTTTCCGATCAGTCCCCGGGCGGGGAGTTTCGACCGCGGGTCGGTCAGCGCGCCGCCGGTGGGGCGGGCGTGACCGTTGACGGTGCTTTCGGCGAGCCGGGCCAGCATGCGGCTGGTCGGGTCGCTGTCGTCGGCCGCGGTCAGCAGCCCCGGCCGCTCGTCGATGAAGGAGGTCGTCACCCCACCGGCGAGAAACGCCGGATCAGCGAGAAGCCGGCCGAGGAAGTCGATGTTCGTGCGGACGCCTCGGATTCGGAATTCGCCCAGGGCACGGCGCGCCCGCCGGGACGCCTTCTCCAGCGTCGCGCCGCGCGCGGTCAGCTTCACCAGGAGAGAATCAAAGAACGGACTGATCTCGGCGCCGGGGTAGCTTGCGTTGTCGAGCCGTATACCGGGCCCGCCCGGAGACTGGTAGAAGGTGATCGTTCCGGTGTCGGGCCGGAATCCGTCGGAGGGGTCCTCCGTGGTCACCCGGCACTGGATCGCCGTCCCCCGCAGGCTGACCGCGTCCTGGGAGAGGTTCAGATCGGCCAGGCTCTCCCCGGCCGCGATCCGCAGCTGCGCGCCGACGATGTCGACCCCGGTGACCTCCTCGGTCACCGTGTGCTCCACCTGGATGCGCGGGTTCATCTCCATGAACGTGAACGTGCCGTCCGCGCCGACCAGGAACTCCACCGTGCCGGCGTTGACGTAGCCCACATGCCGGGCGAACCGCACCGCCGCGTCACACAGCGCGTCGCGCACACCGGCGTCCAGCGCGGGCGCGGGTGCGATCTCCACGACCTTCTGGTGCCGGCGCTGCACCGAGCAGTCCCGCTCGAACAGGTGGATCACGTTGCCGTAGGCATCGGCGAGGATCTGCACCTCGACGTGGCGGGGCCGGTCCACGGCCTGCTCCAGGAACACCGTCCCGTCACCGAAGGCCGCCGCCGCCTCGCGCGACGCGCTGGTCACCGCGTCGGCCAGATCCTCGGGCCGCTCGACCCGGCGCAGCCCGCGCCCACCGCCGCCACCGGACGCCTTCACGAACAGCGGGAAGCCGACCGCCTCGGCCGCCGCCGCGAAACCGGTACCGTCCGGCAGCGGCTCCGAGGCCCGCAGCACCGGCAGCCCCGCCGCGATGGCCGCGTTGCGCGCCGCCACCTTGTCACCGGTCAGCCGCAGAACCGCCGGCGGCGGGCCGACGAACGTGACACCGGCCGCCGCGCACGCCTCGGCGAGCACCGCCGACTCCGACAGGAACCCGTAGCCCGGGTGCAGGGTGTCCGCATCGGCGATCTTCGCGACCCGCAGCAGCGCGTCGATGTCCAGATATCCCCGGACGGGATGCCCCGGCTCGCACAGCTCGTACGCCTCGGACGCCTTCGTCCGGTGCAGCGCCGCCACGTCCTCCGGGGTGTAGACCGCGACGGTGCGCAGCCCCAGCTCATACGCGGCCCGGAACACCCGGACCGCGATCTCGCCGCGGTTTGCCACTAGAATTGTGCGCATAGTCATCCCGTTTCGAGGCTGTGAACGGTGAAGGCCGCCCTGAAGGCCACCTGCACGGAACGGCGCCGAAAATTATTTTCGTGTCGCCTCGCAGTCGCGGCACCGTGTGCCGCCGGCCGTGAAAGGGAATTCTCACCTCTGGCCGTGAGACGGAAGAGAATCGCCGTTGCGCGGGGCGGGCAGCCCGCGCCGGGCTCCGGGAGATCGGAGTTGCCGAGATCCCTCGGCCCGGCGCGGATGAACCAGCTGGCGAGATAATTTGTCCGCCAGGCCGGCGACCTGGCCACGGGTCCGCGTGGCCAGAGAACGGGGCGCCGCTGCGAGCGGGCGCCGCCGGCCGGTGGTGCGAACCCGGCCGGAAACGCGAACGGTCAGCCGGTCAGCCGGCGAGCCGGTGGGCGGCGAGGGGGACGCTGCGCTCGGTGGAGCCGACGTAGCTCGACAGCGGCCGGATGAGGGCGTTCGCGGCGAGTTGCTCGATGACGTGCGCGGTCCAGCCGGTGATGCGGGACATCACGAAGATCGGGGTGAAGGTCGGGATGTCGAAGCCCATCAGGTGGTAGGCCGGGCCGGTGGGGAAGTCGAGATTCGGGTGGAGGTTCTTCTCCCGGATCATCACGCCTTCCAGCGCCGTGTACATCGCCATGATGTTCTCGCCGGCCTCGCCCTTCGCCTTGGCGAGGCGCTCCAGCTCGGCGCGCATGGTCGGTACCCGGGAGTCGCCGGACTTGTAGACCCGGTGGCCGAAGCCCATCACCTTGCGCTTGTTCGCGAGGGCGTCGAGCATCCAGCGCTCGGCGTCGGCGGGGTCGCCGATCTCGTCGAACATGTGCATGACGGCCTCGTTGGCACCGCCGTGCAGCGGTCCCTTGAGCGCGCCGATCCCGGCGGTCACCGCGCTGTAGATGTCGGACAGCGTCGAGGTGACGACCCGGGCGGTGAAGGTGGAGGCGTTGAAGCTGTGCTCGGCGTAGAGGATGAGCGAGACGTCGAAGGCCCGCACGGTCTCCGCGTCGGGCACCTCGCCGAAGCACATGTGGAAGAAGTTCTCGGCGAAACCGAGGGTGGGGTCGGGCAGGATCGGGTCCTGCCCGCGGCGGCGGCGCTGGTCGATGGCGACCACGGTCGGCAGCTTGGCCATCAGGTCCAGTGACTTGACCAGATTGGCCTCGACCGTGGCGTCGTCCTCGGTGGGGTCCTGGGCGCCCAGGTAGCTGACGGCGGTGCGCAGGACGTCCATCGGGTGGCAGGTGTCGGGCAGCCGGGCGAGCAGGCCCATCAGGGTCCGGTCGATGCCGCGGCGGGCGCGTTCGGCGTCGGTGAAGCCGCGCAGCTGCTCGGTGGTCGGCAGCTCACCGTGCCAGATGAGGTAGGCGACCTCCTCGAACGAGCATTCGGCGGCGAGCTGCTGCACGGGGTAGCCGCGGTAGGTCAGCGAGTTGGTGTCGGGGTTGACCATCGACACGGAGGTGGTGTCGACGACGACTCCGGCCAGACCCTTGCGCACCGCGGTGTCGGTGGTGGCCATGGCGGTTGTCCTTCCAGACGAAAGACCCGGACCGGTCAGATCCGGAAGTTGAAGATGTTGGTGTCGAAACTGTTGTAGGAGGCGTAGTCGAGCAGCTCGTAGAGCCGGGCCCGGGTCTGCATCCGGTCGACCACACCGGCCTGGGTGCCCTCGGCGAGGATGGTCCGCAGGCCCTCCTCCACCGCGCCCATGGCGAGGCGCAGCAGTGTGACGGGATAGATGACCATGTTCACCCCGGCAGAGTGCAGGGTGTCGGCGGTGAGCAGCTCGCCTTTGCCGAACTCGGTCATGTTGGCCAGGATCGGCACGTCGAGGGCCTTGCGGACGGCTTCGAACTCGCCGGCGTCGGCCATCGCCTCGGGGAAGATCATGTCGGCTCCGGCGTCGACGTAGGCGCGGGCGCGTTCGATCGCGCCGTCGAGGCCTTCGAGCGCGCGGGCGTCGGTGCGGGCGCAGAGGACGAAGTTGTCGTCCCGGCGGGCGGCGACGGCGGCGCCGATGCGCCGGACCATCTCGTCGACCGGCACGACCGCCTTGCCGTCGAGGTGGCCGCACCGTTTCGGGTTGACCTGGTCCTCCAGGTGGCAGCCGGCGAGACCGGCGTCCTCCAGGGTCTGGATGGTGCGGGCGACGCTCATCGGCTCGCCGAAGCCGGTGTCGGCGTCGACGAGGGCGGGCAGGTCGGTGACCCGGGCGATCTGCCCGGCCCGGCCCGCCACCTCGGTGAGGGTGGTCAGGCCGATGTCGGGCAGCGCCAGGTCCGCCGAGAGCACCGCGCCGGAGATGTAGACCCCCTCGAAGCCGAGCTCGGTGATGAGCCGGGCCGACAGCGGGTTGAAGGCGCCGGGGAAGCGCAGCAGCTCACCGGAGCGCAGCGCCTCGCGCAGTGCGGCCCGGCGGGCGTGGGCGGGTGTTCTCGCGTGCAGCATGGGTGGACGTCCCCTCGCTTCTTGTGGTTCCGGGCCTTAGAAGATTCCCTCGGTGCCGCTGGCAGTCAGCGCTGGCGTGGGGGTGATGGTGAGCCCGGTGAGCTCGTCGGGTCGCAGGTCGGGCAGCCGGACGGCGGTGTCGAGGAACCGGTCCTGCTCCTCGGTGGAGAGCAAACCCTCGGCGAGGTGGCGGAACTTGCCGATGTACTCGTCCCGGCCGAAGGGGCGGGCGCCGAGCGGGTGGGCGTCGGCGACGGCGATCTCGTCGGTGATCGTGGCGCCGTCGGCCAGCTCGACCACGACCCGGGCGCCGAACGCCTTCTCGGCCGGGTCGGTGGAGTGGTAGCGCCGGGTCCACTCCTCGTCCTCCACCGTGGTGATCTTCTGCCACAGCGCGACGGTGTCGGGGCGGGCGGCCCGCTCGGGGGCGTAGGAGTGGGCGTGGTGCCAGTCGCCGTCCTGCAGGGCGACGGCGAAGATGTAGGGGATGGAGTGGTCGAGGGTCTCCCGGCTGGCGGTCGGGTCGTACTTCTGCGGGTCACCGGAGCCGGAGCCGATCACGTAGTGCGTGTGGTGGCTGGTGTGCAGGACGATCGAGCGCACCTGGGCGAAGTCGCCGACGCGGGGGCCGAGGCGCCGCGCCAGGTCGATGAGCGCCTGGCTCTGGTACTCGGCCGAGTGCTCCTTGGTGTAGGTCTCCAGGATGCCGCGCTTGGCCTCACCGGCCGAGGGCAGCGCGACGACATACTGGGCCTGCGGGCCGGAGAGCAGCCAGGCGATGAAGCCGTCCTCACCCTCGTAGGCGGGCGCTGGGGCGCCCTCGCCGCGCATCGCCCGGTCCACAGCCTCCACCGCCAGTTTGCCGGCGAACGCCGGAGCGTAGGCCTTCCAGGAGGAGATGATCCCCTTGCGGGACTGCCGGGTGGTCGTCGTGGTGTGCAGCGCCTGCCCGACCGCCTGGTGGATCGTCTCGGTCGGCAGCCCGAGCAGGGTGCCGATGCCGGCCGCGGCGGACGGGCCGAGGTGGGCGATGTGGTCGATCTTGTGCTCGTGCAGGCAGATGCCCCGGACGAGGGCGACCTGGATCTCGTAGCCGGTGGCGATGCCGCGCGCGAGGGCGTTCCCGTCCAGGCCCAGGTGCTGGGCGGTGGCGAGGATCGGCGGGATGTTGTCGCCGGGGTGGGAGTAGTCCGCGGCCAGGTAGGTGTCGTGGAAGTCCAGCTCGCGCACGGCCACGCCGTTCGCCCAGGCAGCCCATTCGGGGGAGACCCGGGTGTCCGGGGACAGGCCGAACACGGTCGCGCCGTCCCGCCCCGGTGCCGGGATGTGGCGCAGCGCCTGGTCCCGCGCGGCGACGACCGGCCGGCGGGCCAGTGAGGCGGCGGCGACACCGGCGTTGTCGATGACCCGGTTGATCACCATGTCGATCACGTCGGTCTCGACGCCCACCGGGTCGGCCGCGACGGCCGCGATCTTCCAGGCGAGCTGCTCCTCCCGCGCGAGCCGCTCCGCGCTGCGGTAAACACGGACCTTGTGGTCGATCATGCGCTCAGTCCTTCTTCCGCGTAGTCGTAGTCGGTCGATCCGGGATAGGGATGGAAGCCACGCCCGGACTTGCGGCCGAGCAGGCCGGCATCCACCATCCGTAGCAGCAGGGGCGGCGGGGCGTACTGGGGGTCGCGCAGCTCGGTGTACATCGACTCCGCCATCGCCGCCAGGATGTCCAGGCCGATCAGGTCGGCCAGTGCCAGCGGCCCCAGCGGGTGGGCGCAGCCCAGCGTCATCGCCGCGTCGACGTCCTGCGCGTCGGTGATGCCCGACTCGACCATCCGGACCGCGGCGAGCAGGTAGGGAACCAGCAGCGAGTTCACCACGAAGCCGACGCGGTCGGTCGAGCGGACGACCCGCTTGCCCAGCACCCGGGTCGCGAACGACTCCACCCGGTCGCGCACCAGCGCACTGGTGAGCAGCGACGGGGCCACCTCGACCAGGGGCATGACCGGCGCGGGGTTGAGGAAGTGCAGGCCCAGCACGTGCGACGCTCGGCTTGTCGCGGTCCCCAGCTTCATGATCGGGATGGTGGATGTGGTCGAGGCGAGAATCGCGGCCGGGTCCACCACGACCTTGTCCAGCGCCGCGAAGACCTCCCGCTTCAGCAGCTCGTTCTCGCTGACGGCCTCGATGACGAGCTGGCGGTCGGCCATGTCACCGAGATCGGTGGTGAACCGCAGCCGCCAGGCGGCCCGGTCCCGCTCCCGCCGGGAGAGCCGGCCCCGGTGCACCGCGCGCTCCATCGAGGCGAGGATCCGCCGGCGGCCGGCCTCCGCCGCCTGCCCGGTCTCCTCGCACACCAGAACCTCGAGGTCGGAGCGGACGCACACCTCGGCGATGCCGGCCCCCATCCGCCCGGCACCCACGACGCCCACCAGGTGGATGTCGCTCATTCCGGCGGGGCCCCCGTTCCTGCGCATCATCCACTCCGATCGTTTTCCGTGTTCGGCGAGTGCTGCCGCGGTGGTTAGCCGCTCGCGAAAGCGGATGGTCCTCGACCACCGCTGATGGTGGACCGACTTTTGCACGGCCGGGAAAGGCTCGTCCAGCCAAGCGAAGATGCGAAGGCCTGCAATCTTTCGGCCGCATTCTGCGAAGGTTGCAAAGGCGTAGTTTTCGATGGTTCGACGTTCGGTTCGGGCAGGCTGCCGACCAGATAGGTGAACCATGATGACAAGTGATCCGGTCAGACGTGGGGAGAATCACTGCGAGAAAGGCGCTCGGCAGTGGTGACGCGCCCCGCGCCCCATGCCGACGGGCAGCAGGGCCGCACCGCGGTGGGCCCGATCGCCGTTCGCGGGACGGGAGCACGACCGCGGTCGAGACCCGGTTCCTTCCTGCTCTGCGCCGGGCGCCTGGCCACGGGAGTCGCCGAGGTGACCGACGATCTCCGTGCCCTCGACCGAGGTGGCTTCTGGGGGGTGGTCCTGGACTTCGAGGGCAACGCCCGTTGTGTCCGCTTCCGGCAGGTGACGTCCGCACCGCCGCCGGCTGACCTGGCCTCCGCACCCTGGGCGGGCCCCCGCCCGGAGTCGTGGACCACCTCGCTGGACCGTAACGGCTATCTCGGCGGCGTCGAGGTGATCCGCGGTCATATCGCGGCCGGGGACGTCTACCAGGTCAACCTCTGCCGCGTGCTGTCCGCGCCGCTGCCCGGGCCCGGTGGGCACCGCCCTGACGCGGCCGCACTCGCCGCGGTGCTGGCCGCGGGCAACCCCGCGCCGCACGCGGTGGCGATGGACGTCGCCGAGGCCGGGCTGTGGGTGGTCGGCGCCTCGCCGGAGCTGTTCCTCGCCCGGCGCGGCGACCTGGTCAGCTCGGGACCGATCAAGGGCACCGGGCGAACCGCCGCGGACCTGCGGGCGAAGGACTACGCGGAGAACGTCATGATCGTCGATCTGGTGCGCAACGACCTCGGCCGGGTCGCCCGCCCCGGGAGCGTGACCGTCACCGCCCTGTGCGCGGTGGAGCAGCACCCTGGGCTCGTCCATCTCGTCTCGACGGTGCGGGCGAGGCTGGCGCCCGGCGCCGGCTGGGCGGAACTGCTCGCCGCGAGCATGCCGCCGGGATCGGTGTCGGGCGCGCCGAAGTCCAGCGCGCTCCAGATCATCCGCCGGCTCGAGCCGGTGCCTCGCGGCCCCTACTGCGGCGCGGTCGGCTGGGTGGACGCCGACCGCGGCGAGGGCTGGCTCTCGGTGGGGATCAGGACGTTCTGGCTCGACGGCGACCGGCTCCGCTTCGGAACCGGAGCCGGGATCACCTGGGGCAGCGACGCCGAGGCGGAATGGGACGAGACCCGGCTCAAGGCCGCCCGCCTGATCGGGCTGGCCTCCGGCGCGGGCGAGACGGCTGGTGAGCCGATGCCCGGCCGAAAGGCCTGACCCCAGGCGCAGGGCCCGCCTGACCACGGGCTGTGATCGGCGTGGTCAGGCGGGCTGGATGCGGCGGCTGGAAGTGCCTGGAGGTCACTCGTCGCGGAAGACGGGCCTGCGCTTCTCGGTGAAGGCGGCCATGCCCTCCTTCTGGTCGGCGGTGGCGAACGTCGAGTGGAACACCCGCCGCTCGAACAGGACCCCCTCGGTGAGGGTGGTCTCGAAGGCGCGGTTGACCGCCTCCTTCACCATCATCGCGGCCGGAGTGGACATGGCCGCGATCTTCTCGGCGACGCCGAGGGCCTCGTCCAGCAGGCTGTCGGCGGGAACAATGCGGGAGACGAGGCCGGCGGACTCGGCCTCGATGGCGTCCATCGTCCGGCCGGTCAGGCACAGCTCCATGGCCTTGGCCTTGCCGACGGCCCTGGTCAGGCGCTGCGAGCCACCCATACCGGGCATGACGCCGAGGGTGATCTCGGGCTGGCCGAACTTGGCCGTGTCGGCGGCGAGGAGGATGTCGCACATCATGGCCAGTTCGCAGCCGCCGCCCAGGGCGTAGCCGGCGACAGCGGCGATCAGCGGGGTGCGGACCCGGGTGAGCGCGTCCCAGCCGGCGAACCAGTCGGCGGCGAAGACCTCGCTGAACGACTGGGGCTGCATCTCCTTGATGTCGGCGCCGGCGGCGAACGCCTTCGCCGAGCCGGTGAGGACGATGGCGCCGATCGCGCGGTCGCGGTCGAGGGCGGTGGCCGCGGCGGTCACCTCCTGCATGACCTGGGAGTTCAGGGCGTTGAGCGCCTTGGGCCGGTTGAGCGTGATCAGGCCGACGCCGGGCCGTGGCCGGCTGACCAGGATCGTCTCGTAGCCGGCCGTGTCCGTGGTCGCGCCGCCGGCCGAGGTGGCGGCGTCGGTCGTGGGCGCGGTCATGAGGTCTCCTCGGGGTTGGCGGGCGCCAGGGTCCCTGCGCTGATCCCGGTGATGACGGCGGAGAAGTCGCGGCCCGGCCCGTCCTGCTCGACGAACGCGCGGTAGAGGTCGGTCGCGTGCTGGCCGAGTGGCAGGTTGGCGCCGACTGCCGCGGCGGCGCCGGCAGCGAGGCGCAGGTCCTTGAGCATGAGGCCGGCGGCGAAGCCGCCGGTGTAGTCGCGGTTGGCGGGGCTGGTCGGTACCGGGCCGGGGACCGGGCAGTTCGTGTTCAGCGCCCAGCACTGGCCGGAGGAGACCGACGCGACGTCGAAGAGGGCCTGGGCGGACAACCCGAGCCGCTCCGCGAGAACGAAGCCCTCACTGACAGCGATCATGGAGATGCCGAGGATCATGTTGTTGCAGATCTTCGCCGCCTGGCCGGCTCCGGAGGTCCCGCAGTGCACGACCCGGCGGCCCATGGCCTCGAGCAGCGGGGAGGCGGCGGTGAACGCGGAGTCGTCCGCGCCGACCATGAACGTCAGGGTGGCGGCCTGGGCGCCGACGACCCCGCCGGAGACCGGGGCGTCGCAGGTGGGGTGACCGGCGTCCGCGGCCAGCTTCGCGGCGGCGCGGGCCTCGCCGACGTCGATCGTCGAGCAGTCGACGAACAGCGACCCGGGCCGGGCGTGCGGCAGAATGTCGGTGTAGGCGTCGAGGACGTGCCGCCCGCTGGGCAGCATGGTGAGGACGACGTCCGCCGTCTCGACTGCGGCGGTGCCGCTGGGCGTGACGTCGAGGCCGGCGGTGCGGGCGGCGTCGGCCGCGGCGGGGACGGGGTCGAAGCCGACGACGCGGTACCCGGCCTTCGCCAGGTTGCCGGCCATCGGGCCGCCCATGTTCCCCAGGCCGAGGAAGGCCACTGTCGCGGTCATGCGCTCTCTCCCTGTTCGGCGGACGTCAGGTCGCCGGCGGGAGCGAGGTCGCCGGCCGCGGGCACGGCGAAGTAGGCCGCCACGGCCTCCTCGCCGACCGCGTCCAGAGTCGGCGGATTCCACCGGGGGTTACGGTCCTTGTCGATGATCTGCGCGCGGATGCCCTCACGCAGGTCATGGGAGCGCAGGCTGGCGCTGGAGACGCGGAACTCGACCACCAGCGTGGCCCACAGGTCCGGTAGGTCCGCCGCCGTGCGCAGCGCCCGCAGCGTGGCTTTGAGCGCGCTCGGCGACTTCCCCGCGATCGCGTCGGCTGCCGCCGCGGCGCCCGGGGAGCCGTGCGCCCGCAGCCGTGCGATGATCGTCTCGACGGAGCGTGCGCCGTAGCAGCTGTCGATCCAGTCCGCCGCCGCGGCCAGCGAGCTCGCCGTCGTCGCTGACGCCGTCGCGGTGAAGCTCTCGAGGATTTTCGCCGGGTTGGTGGCGTCGGCCGCTGCGACGAACGCCTCGACGAGGTCGGGGAGTCGCTCGCTCGGGACCACATGGTCGGCGAGACCGGCGTGGACCGCGTCGGCGCCGGAGAGCTGGCCGGTGGTCAGCGCGACGTGGGTGCCGGACTCGCCGGGCATCCGGGCGAGCAGCCAGGTGCCGCCGACATCCGGCACGAAGCCGATGCCGACCTCGGGCATGCCCAGCCGGGTGCGTTCGGTGACGACCCGGACGTTCCCGTGCGCGGAGATCCCGACCCCGCCACCCATGACCAGGCCGTCCATGAGGACCACATAGGGCTTCGGGTAGCCGGCGATCCGCGCGTTCAGCCGGTACTCGTCCGCCCAGAAGTCCAGCGTCCCGGTGCCGCCCGTGCGGGCGTCCTCATAGATGGAGCGGATGTCACCGCCGGCGCACAGCCCGCGCTCGCCCGCACCGTCGACGAGCACGGCGTCGACCTGGTCGTCGTGCTCCCACTCCCGCAGCGCGGCGTCCATCGCGCGGACCATGGCATGGTTCAGGGCGTTGATGGCCTTCGGCCGGTTGAGGGTGAGCCGGCCGACCCGGCCCTGGACGGACCGCAGCAGCTCGCCGCCTCCCGCCGGAACGGCGTCGGGTACGGTTGCGGGCGTCATCGGGCCGTCTCCAGCATGGAGCGGGAGACGATGACCCGCATGACCTCGTTCGTTCCTTCCAGGATCTGGTGTACTCGCAGGTCGCGCACGATCTTCTCCAGTCCGTACTCGCTGAGATAGCCGTAGCCGCCGTGCAGTTGCAGGGCCTGGTTGGCCACGTCGAAGCCGGTGTCGGTGGCGAACCGCTTCGCCATGGCGCACAGCCGTGTCGCCTCCGGCGAACCGGCGTCCAGCGCGTTCGCGGCGTGCAGCAGCAGGGTGCGGGCGGCCTCCAGTTCGGTGCCCATGTCGGCGAGGCGGAAGCGCAGCGCCTGCGCGTCGGCGAGCGGGGCTCCGAACGCCTCCCGGGTGCGCAGGTGGTCCAGCGTCTTCGCCAGCGCGTGGGCCGCGCCGCCGAGCGAACAGGCGGCGATGTTCAGCCGCCCGCCGTCGAGCGCCGCCATCGCGATCCGGAAACCGCCGCCCTCCGTGCCGAGCAGGTTCGCCGCCGGTACCCGCACCCTGTCGAGGACGACCTGGCGGGTGGGCTGGGCGTTCCAGCCCATCTTCGCCTCGTTCGGGCCGAACGAGAGCCCGGGGCTGTCGGCGTCGACGACGAACGCGCTGATGCCACGCGGCCCGTCCCCGCCGGTGCGGGCGAACACCACGTAGACGGCGGCGGAGCCGGCACCGGAGATGAACTGCTTCACTCCGTCCAGTACGTACTCGTCGCCGTCCCGGCGGGCACGGCTGGTCAGCGCCGCCGCGTCGGAGCCGGCACCGGGTTCGGTCAGGCAGTAGCTGGCCAGGTGCTCCATCGAGCACAGGTCAGGCAGCAGGCGGCGGCGCTGGTCGCCGTCGCCGAAGCGGTCGATCACCCAGGCGACCATGTTGTGGATGGAGATGTAGGCGGCGATCGTCGGGCAGCCGGTGGCGAGCGCCTCGAAGATCAGGGCCGCGTCGATGCGGTGCAGCCCCGAGCCGCCCACATCCTCGCCGACGCAGATGCCGCCCATGCCGATCTTGCCCGCGTCACGCAGGGTCTCGACGGGGAAGTGCTTGGCCTGATCCCAGGCCACCGCGTACGGAGCGAGTTTTTCCGCGGCGAAGTCGGCGGCCGTCTCGTACAGCGCCCGCTGGTCGTCGGTGAGAGTCATCGTGGCCCGCCCGTCAGCTCATGGTCGGGATGACGAAGCTGGCGTCCTCCCGCATGCCGCTGGGCCAGCGCGACGTCACGGTCTTGGTCTTCGTGTAGAACCGCACGGAATCCGGCCCGTGCTGGTTCAGGTCGCCGAAGCCGGAACGCTTCCAGCCACCGAACGTGTGGTAGGCGATAGGCACCGGGATCGGCACGTTCACCCCCACCATGCCGGTGTCCACCCGGGCGGTGAAGTCACGGGCGGTGTCACCGTCCCGCGTGAAGATCGCCACCCCGTTGCCGAACTGATGCTCGCTCGGCAGCCGCAGCGCCGACTCGTAGTCACCCGCCCGCACCACCGACAGCACCGGCCCGAAGATCTCCTCCTGGTAGATCCGCATCGTCGAGGTGACCTGGTCGAACAACGTGGCCCCGACGAAGAACCCGCTCTCGTAGCCGGCGACCTGGTGGCCTCGGCCGTCGACGACCAGCCGCGCGCCCTCGTCGACACCGATCTGGATGTAGTCCCGCACCCGGGCCGCGGCGGCCGCGGTGACCAGCGGACCGAAGTCGGCCTTCTCGTCGTGCGACGGCCCGACCCGCAGCGTCCGGATCCGCTCGACGAGCCTGTCGACCAGCGCGTCGGCCGTCGCCGCACCGACCGGCACCGCGACCGAGATCGCCATGCACCGCTCCCCGGCGGAGCCGAAGCCGGCGCCGACCAGTGCCTCGGTCGCCAGGTCGAGATCGGCGTCCGGCATGATGATCATGTGGTTCTTCGCGCCGCCGAAGCACTGCGCGCGCTTCCCGTGCGCCGCCGCCGTCGCGTAGATGTACTCGGCGATGTCCGACGAACCGACGAACCCGACCGCCCGCACCCGCGGGTCGGTCAGCAGCGCGTCGACGGCCTCCTTGTCGCCGTTGACCACGGTGAATACACCCGGGGGCAGCCCGGCCTCGGCGAACAGCTCCGCCAACCGCAGCGGGACGGACGGGTCACGCTCGGACGGCTTGAGGACGAACGCGTTCCCGCAGGCGATCGCCGGTGCGGCCTTCCACAGCGGGATCATCGCCGGGAAGTTGAACGGCGTGATCCCGGCCACGACCCCCAGCGGCTGACGCATCGAGTACACGTCGATACCCGTGCCGGCGGACGTCGAGTACTCGCCCTTGAGCAGATGCGGGATGCCGATCGCGAACTCGACCACCTCCAGCCCGCGCTCGATGTCACCACGCGCGTCCGGAATCGTCTTACCGTGCTCGGACGACAGCAGCCGGGCGAGATCGTCGATCTCGGCGCGGACCAGGTCGACAAACCGCATGAGCACCCGAGCCCGGCGCTGCGGGTTCCAGGCCGCCCACTCCGGCTGCGCCGCGGCCGCGCTCGCCACCGCCGCCGCCACCTCGTCCGCGCAGGCGAGCGGCACCCGGGCCGCGACCTGACCGGTGTTCGGGTCGAACACATCCCCGAACCGCCCCGAGATGCCCGCGACGGCCTTGCCGTCGATGTAGTGCGTCAGTTCCCGTGTCATCCCTGTGCCTCACTCCCAGCTTGCTTCCGGTTGCCCGGCCGTCGGGTCGAGCCGCGGCGGTCGCGACGCAGGCGCAACTGATATCACAGATATTAGGCCCGCGCATAGTTGGACGTCATAAGATCTTGTAGGTTGGCGTCGCTGCATGGGCTGTCGCGGCCCGCGGGCTCCCATCTCTTGACCGTCACGTCTACTGTGGTCACATATAGCAACGATCTCGGGTGGACGTGTCGCCATCTGTAGTCGCATGGCTCGTCTGCGGCCTCCGGGAAAGGTGGGCTGGTCTCGAATCTCCTTGCTGGCCGCCTTGACGGGGTGTTGTCCCGCACCGTCTAATCATTTGGCATCTGATATATCAATCTGGAGGGGACCTGTGCCGACAGGACGGGACGACCAGCTCACCCTCGTCGCCTTCATGCAGGCGTCGAACGTGTCGGTGTACTCGGGGTCGTGGCGGTACCCCAGCTCGATGCCCGACTTCCTCGACCTGCGCTACTACCAGCGCATCGCCCGGGTCCTGGAGGAGGGCACCTTCGACCTGATGTTCTTCGACGACCGGCTCGCGATGCCGTCGATCTACGGCTCCTCGCCGGCCGACGCCGTCCGCTACGGCGCTCGCCCGATCAAGATGGACCTGACCGCGGTGCTCGGCGCGGCCGCGGCGGCCACCACGCACCTCGGCCTGGGCGCGACGTACTCGACGACCTACTACCCGCCGTTCCACGTCGCGCGGACCTTCGCGACCCTCGACCACCTCAGCGGCGGGCGGGCCGCCTGGAACGTCGTCACCTCGGTGAACGACTCCGAGGCCCGCAACTTCGGCGTCGACGCGCACCTCGGCCACGACGAGCGGTACGACCGCGCGGAGGAGTTCATCGAGGTCGTCACCCGGCTGTGGGACTCCTGGGAGGACGACTGGGCGGTGCTGGACCGGGAGTCGGGCGTCTTCGCCGATCCGGAGAAGGTGCACGAGCTCGACCACCAGGGCAAGTACTTCTCCGTGCAGGGCCCGCTGACCGTTCCCCGGCCGCCGCAGGGCCGGCTGCCGATCATCCAGGCCGGGCAGTCCGGCCGGGGCCAGCGGTTCGCCGCCCGCTGGGCCGACCTGATCTTCACCGCGGACCCGAGCCAGGCCATCGCGGCCGAGCACTACCGGGGCCAGAAGGAGCTGATCGCGGCCGAGGGCCGCGATCCGGGTGCCGTCCGGCTGCTCCCGATGGCGTACGTGATCGTCGGTGAGACCGAGACGATCGCCCGGGAGAAGGAGGACATCTTCCTCAACCAGCTCGTGCACCCGATGGCCTCGCTGACGCTGCTGTCCGAGCTCACCAACCACGACTTCTCGGGCTACTCGTTGGATGACGAGGTCACCGACGAGCTGATCAATTCGGTCTCCGGCATCCGCGGGCTCGTCCAGGGCGTGAAGAAGCATCTCGGGGACGGCCCGCTGACGCTGCGGACCCTCGCCAGCCACCGCGCGACCCTGCTGCAGGGCCCGCGGTTCGTCGGCACCGGCCCGCAGGTCGCCGACCAGATGCAGGACTGGTTCGAAACCCGTTCCTGCGACGGCTTCGTCATCGCGGCCACCCACTTCCCCGGGGCGTTCGAGGACTTCGTCCGCCTGGTGGTTCCCGAGCTGCGCCGCCGCGGCCTGTTCCGGACCAGCTACACCGGCGCCACGCTGCGGGAGAACCTCGGCCTCGATCGGCCGGCGAGCACCTACGCCAAGCCGGTCGCCGGCGGCGTCCATGCCTGAGCCGCACGGACCGGTCCGCGCCGGTGCCGCCGGCCAGCCCGAGGACGGCACGGGCACGGGAAACATGCTCTCGGGGCTGCGGGTCCTCGACATGGCCTCGCTCGCGGCCGCGCCGCTGGTGGCGACCTACCTCGGCGAGTTCGGAGCGGACGTCATCAAGCTGGAGCAGCCCCAGGGCGGCGACCCGATCCGCGGCTGGGGGGCGCAGAAGGACGGCGTCGGGCTGATGTGGAAGAGCGTCAGCCGTAACAAGCGGTCGGTCACCGTCGACCTGCGGCTGCCTGACGGGCAGGAGCTGGCCCGGCGCCTCGCCGCGTCCTGCGACGTCGTCATCGCCAACGCCCGCCCGCACACGCTGCGCCGCTGGGGCCTCGACTACGACCGGCTGCGCGCCCTCGACCCGCGGATCGTGATGCTGCACGTCACGGGCTTCGGGCTGAGCGGGCCGAAGTCGAGCCGGCCGGGCTTCGGCACCCTCGGGGAGGCCATGAGCGGCTTCGCGCACGTCACGGGCCCGGGTGACGGACCGCCGACCCTGCCGCCGTTCATGCTCGCCGACGGTGTCGCCTCGCTGAACGCCGCCTACGCGGTGATGACCGCGCTCTACCATCGCGACGTGCACGGGGCGGGCGGTCAGCTGATCGACGTGAACCTGATCGACCCGCTGGTCCGCCTGCTCGAACAGTCCGTCCTGGCCTACGACCAGCTCGGTGTCGTCGCGCGGCGGTCGGGCAACCGCTGGGACATCTCCGCGCCGCGCAACACCTACCAGACCAAGGACGGGCGCTGGCTGGCGATGTCCGGCAGCGCGCCGACAGTGGCGCTGCGGGTCTTCCGCGCGATCGGCCGCCCGGACCTCGCCGAGGACCCGGACTTCGCCGACCCGGTGCGCCGTCTCGCCCGTGCCCGTGAGGTCGACGAGGTCGTCGCCGAGTGGGTCGCCGGCCAGACCCTGGACGAGGCGATGGCGGTGTTCGAACGCGACGAGATCGCCGCGGCACCGGTCTACGACGTCGTCGACCTGCTGGCGGACGACCAGGTCCAGGCCAGGGAGGTCTTCCGGCGCGTCCCCGACGCCGAGCTCGGCTCGATGCTCGTCCAGGCGCCGGTGCCCCGCTTCTCGGGCCACGACGGCCGCGTCGACAGCCTGGGCCCACGGCTGGGGGAGCACACCGCCGAGGTGCTCGCCGAGGTGCTCGGCCTGTCGCCCGCCGCGGTGGACGACCTGCGCGCCCGCGGGATCGTCTGAGATGACGAACGGAACCAGGCCCGACGGCCTGTCCACGGAAGGAGCGGCCACGGTGCCGGACGTGACCCCCGGACCGGGATCGCTGCTGAGGCGGTCCGAGCTCGCCACACCGGCCACCAACGACCGGATGTTCGCCAAGGCGGCGGCCTCCGACGCGGACCTGGTGTTCCTCGACCTGGAGGACGCGGTCGCCCCGGCCTACCGGGAGGAGGCCCGGGGCAAGGCCGTCCGGGCGCTCAACGAGCTGGACTGGGGTGCGACCGCGCGGTCGGTGCGGATCAACGGCATCAGCACCCGCTGGGCCTACGGCGACATCATCGAGATCGTCACCGGAGCCCGGGAGAACCTCGACGCGCTCATCGTCCCGAAGGTCACCGCCGCCCGCGACGTCTGGTGGGTCGACACCCTGCTCACCCAGCTCGAGGAGACGATCGGGCTGGCGAAGCGGATCCGGCTGGAGGTGCTCATCGAGGACGTCGCGGGCCTGGCGCACGCGGAGGAGATCGCGCTGGCCAGCCCGCGACTCGACGCGCTCATCTTCGGTGCCGGTGACCTGTCGGTCTCGCAGCGGGCCCGGGTCGACACCAACTTCCAGCCGCGCGACCCCTACCCCGGCGACTTCTGGCACGGGGCCCGGCTGCGGATCCTCACGGCGGCGCGCATCGGTGGCCTGCGGGCGATCGACGCTCCGTTCCCGGACTACAAGGACGGCGCCGGGTACGAGCGGGAGGCCCGGTGGGCCGCCGCGCTGGGCTTCGACGGCAAGTGGGCGATCCACCCTTCGCAGATCGACATCGCCAACGAGGTGTTCGCCCCCAGCGTCGAGGAGGTCGTCCGGGCGCGCCGCAACCTGGCGGCGTACCGGGAGGCCGAGTCACGCGGCCTCGGGGCGACCGGCGTCGACGGCCAGCTGGTCGACGCCGCGCACGTCAAGCTCGCCGAGACGGTCCTGGAACAGGCCGGCGAGATCGAACGCCGGACCGGGCGGACGCTGGGATAGCCCCGCGGCCGGCCCCGCCGGTCAGCCGCCGGTCGGTCCGGTGCTGGGCGCGGGGCCGGTACCACCTGGCTCCGCGTCGAACATCCGGGCCACCAGCAGCTCGCCGGCGTTGATCACGTGTTCCTCGGAGACCCTGCGGGCACGGGCGGCGTTGCCGGCGGCGAGCGCGTCGACGATGTCGTCGTGCTCCCGCAGCGCGCAGCCGACCTGTTCGGGCACCAGGTCGAAGAAGGACCACGGCACGATGCGCCCGGTCTGACGGATCAGCGCGATCAGCCGCACGGAGTCACTGGCCCGGTTGATGGCCCGGTGGAAGCAGAAGTTAGCCGTCCTCGGATCGCCGCCCTGCTCGACCGCGTGCCGGACGTCGCCGGCCAGCCGCCGCACCTGGGCCAGCTGGGAGGCGGAGATGCGCTGCGCCGCCCACGCCGCCGCCGCTCCGGAGAGCATCGAGATCAGGGCGAAGTTGTCCTCGACGTCCCGGCGGCTCAGGCCGACGACGGTGATCCCGCTGCGGGGCGCGATCCGGACCAGGCCCTCATGCTGGAGGGCCAGGCACGCCTCCCGGATCGGCGTCCGGCTGGTACCGAGGCGGTAGGCCGTGTCGTCGAGGTCGAGACGCGACCCCGGGCGCAGCTGGCCGGTCATGATCTCGTCGCGCAGGACGTCGGCCACCCGGTCACGGGCGGTCGCGCCCAGGCGCAGGCGCCGGACACCCCCTGCGGTGTCCGGTCCCGCGCCGGAGGGCGACGTCAGCGCGTTCTCTGCCGCGCCGCCCAGGGCTGAGGCTCCCAGGGGAGAACGCTCAGATGCCGACACGGAATCCACGGTATATCAGAACATGATGATGTTGCTCAGGTCGCGTCGCCGATCCGGTGGAAACGGCGGCGGAAGTACACCGCGGGCGGATCCTCGCCGAGGCGGGTCCGGGTGACCCGGCCGATCAGGATCGAATGGTCGCCGGCCGGGTGCACCTCATGGGCGGCGCACTCGAGTGTCACGCAGGCCTCGTCGAGCACCGGCAGGCCCTGCTCGTCGGGGCGGAATCCCGCGTCGGTGAACTTGTCCGCGCCGCGGGTGGCGAAACGGACCGCGAGCGCCGCGTGCGCCGGCGGCACGACGTGCACGATGAACCGGGACGCCTGTTCGAACGCGGGGTGGCACTGCGCCGTCGCGGCGAGGCACACGAGCACCAGCGGCGGATCCATCGAGACCGAGCAGAACGAGCTCGCGGTGAAGCCCCACCAGCGGCCCTCGGCGTCCGCGGTCGTCACGATCGTGACCCCGCTCGGAAAGGACGCCATCGCCTCGCGGAAGAGGCGGGAGTCGTCCGCGGTGGCCGGGAGTGCGGTCACGGGCCGACAGCCGTTGTCGCCGCGGTGGGGGCTTCCTGTCGGCACATGCGGACCACCTTTCGATCTGCCGGCCCCGCCTCCCCAGGCGAGGTCACGGGGCACAGGCGAGACAGGTTCCGGGAGACCGAACCGCCGCTGGTTCGGCATCTGGACGTACGAGGACGACCGGGATCTACTCTGACATCTGATATATCAATCGTCAATCGGTTGGCGGCGCAGGTCCCGGCGGCTGACGGCCAGCGGTCGATGGCGGGGCGGTTGTCGGTCCCGGAGAGCCCGTGGACCGGGCCTCAGCGTGGCAGCACGGGGTAGGGCACGTAGGTGCTGCGGTCCTCGGTCACGGCCAGGTCGTGCCCGAGGCGGGGGAAGGCGCGCTGCGCGCAGTCGTCGCGCTCGCACACCCGGCACCCGGCACCGATCGGGGTGGCCGCCGCCGGGTCGTCCAGGTCGAGCCCGGTGGCGTAGACGAGGCGCGGCGCGTGCCGGATCTCGCAGCCCAGCCCGATCGCGAACATCTTGCCCGGCGCGCCCCATCGGCCGCGGCCGCGAGTGACCGTCCGTGCGATCCACAGATAACGCCGGCCGTCCGGCATGGACGCGACCTGGCGCTGCACCGTGCCCGGTGCGGAGAAGGCCAGGTAGACCGTCCACAGCGGGCACGTCCCGCCGCCGCGCGAGAAATGGAAGCCGGTCGCGGACTGCCGCTTGGACATGTTCCCCGCCCGGTCGACCCGGACGAACGAGAACGGCACCCCGGGCGCGGCCGAACGCTGGAGCGTGCTCAGTCGGTGCGCGGCCGTCTCGAATCCCACCGCGAAATGGTCGGCGAGCCGTTCGATGTCGTATCGGAACGCCTCGGCGGCCTGGTGGAACTCGCCGTAGGGCAGGATCAGCGCGGCCGCGAAGTAGTTCGCCAGGCCGATTCGGGTCAGCGCCCGCGCCCGCGGTTGCACGGGCCGAGCGAGGTCGTCGAGGAGCTCGTCGTGCTCCAGGAACGCGAGCTGGGTCGCCATCCGGAACGCCTGCTGGCCGGCACGCAGATGCCCGGCCAGGCGCAGGACCCGCTCCGCGGGGTCGTAACGATGAAGATCGGACGCCTGAGCCGAGCGGGGATCGCCGGCCGGGATGGAGCTGTCGTCCAGCCGGGCCAGCCGCACGCCGTGCGCGTCCCGCAGCCGGTCGGCCAACGCCCGGCGGACCTCCCCCCGCCGCACGCCGATTTCGGCGGCCAGGACCTCGGCGCGCTCCTCCAGCTCGGCCACATGGTTGTGCCGCCGGTAGAAGAAGTCCCGGACCTCCTCGTGCGGGACGTAGCCGGAATCACCCGCCGCACCGCCCACGGATCCGCCTGCCGCACCGCTTGCGGGACCGGTCGCGGCGGCCAGGTGCTCGGAGGTCTGGCGGTAGCGCCGGTAGAGCGCGATGACGGCCTCGGCGGCCCCGGGGGTGTCGCGGGCCAGCCGTGCCAGCTCGGCCGCCGGCACGGCGAGTTCCGGGGTCACCTCGGCGAAGACCTCGTGCAGCTCCGCGATCAGACGGGCCGGGTCCTGGGCGGCGAAGAACCCCGGGTCCACCCCGAACGTCTCGGTGATCCGCATCAGCACCGGCACCGTGAGAGGGCGGGAGCCGTGCTCGATCTGGTTCAGGTAGCTGGGGGAGATCGCGAGCAGCCGCGCGAGATCCGCCTGGCTCAGCGACCGGCCCTCCCGCAGACGGCGCAGCCGGGCCCCCGCGACAGCCTTGTCCACAGCCGCCAGCCTAACCAGGCGCTCGGCCGCCTCCTGGCCGGCGCGGAAGACGCTGATCGCGCCGTGCGGTGCCGCGGGCGGTCCTCCGCGCGGGTACGCGCGTAGCACCCACCCGCCTCGGCCTGACAGCGGCACGTCGGCAGGGACACAACATGTGGGCTACTTGCACAGATGTGATTCGCACATGTAGCGTCTGCGCCGCAGCTGGTTCGGCTGGCCGGCAAGTCCGGCCGGTCGTCGCAAGAGGGAACCCGGTGGAAGTCCGGGGCTGCCCCGCAGCGGTGAGTGGGAACGACCGCCGTCACAGGCACTGGGAGCGTGCTCCTGGGAAGCGACGGCCAGTAGGTCCGCCGGAGAAGGCGGGTGCCCGCGAGTCCGAAGACCTGCCAGCGCGCCGCGCGCACCCGCGCGCGGCGGTCCGACGGTCTCGAGGGGAGACCGGGATCCGCGAGCCGCACCTGAGTGCCATACCGCCATGTCCGTGGCGGCGTGGCCCGACCTCGTGCCGCCGCCGTTCCTGATCCCTCACAGTCCCGCCGGGCAGCGTCCGACCGGCCGCGAGGAGAACATCCCAGGTGACCCTGACCGACTCGGCTCCGCCCTCCGCCGACCACACAATGCGGGTGCGCCACCGCGACGGCTCCCTGGAGCCCGTGGACGTCACCCGCATCGTCGCCGCGGTGTCCCGGTGCGCGCAGGACCTCACCAGGGTCGACCCGCTGCGGGTGGCCACCCGCACCATCGGCGGCCTCTACGACGGGGCCACCACCGAGGAGCTGGACCGGCTGTCGGTGCAGACCGCCGCCGAACTGATCGCCGAGGAGCCGGAGTATTCCCGGCTCGCGGCCCGCCTGCTGGCCGCCGTGATCGCCGACGAGGCCGCCGGCGCCGGCGTCACCTCCTTCAGCACCGGCATCGAACTCGGGCTGGAACTGGGGCTGGTCGGTGACGACACCGCGCGCTTCGTCGCCGCCCACGCCGCCGAGCTGGACGCCCTGGTCGACCCGGCCGCCGATCACGGCTTCGAGTACTTCGGCCTGCGCACCGTCTACGACCGATACCTGATGCGCCACCCGCACACCCGCGCGGTTCTGGAGACCCCGCAGCACTGGCTGCTGCGGGTCGCCTGCGGCCTGGCCCGTGACGTCACCGAGGCCGCCGAGCTCTACCGCCTCATGTCCTCGCTCGCCTACCTGCCCAGCTCGCCCACCCTGTTCAACTCCGGGACCGCGCACTCCCAGATGTCGAGCTGCTACCTGCTCGACTCACCGCGCGACGAGCTGGAATCCATCTACGAGCGGTACTCCCAGGTCGCCCGGCTGTCGAAGTTCGCCGGTGGCATCGGGATCGCCTTCTCCCGGGTGCGCTCACGCGGCGCGCTGATCCGCGGCACGAACGGCCGCTCCAACGGCATCGTCCCCTGGCTGCGCACACTGGACGCATCGGTGGCCGCGGTGAACCAGGGCGGGCGGCGTCAGGGCGCCGCCTGCGTGTACCTGGAGCCGTGGCACCCGGACATCGAGGAGTTCCTCGAACTGCGCGACAACACCGGGGAGGACGCGCGGCGCACCCACAACCTCAACCTGGCGCACTGGATCCCGGACGAGTTCATGCGCCGCGTGCAGGCCGACGAGACCTGGTCGCTGATGGACCCCGACCAGGTCCCCGAGCTGCCCGACCTGTGGGGGGACGAGTTTGACCACGCCTACCGCGCGGCCGAGCGGGAGGGGCGGTACGTCCGCCAGGTGCGCGCCCGAGACCTGTACGGCCGCATGATGCGCACCCTCGCGCAGACCGGCAACGGCTGGATGACGTTCAAGGACGCCGCGAACCGGACCGGTAACCAGACCGCGGACCCGCGCAACGTCATCCACCTGTCGAACCTGTGCACCGAGATCCTCGAGGTCTCCACCGACAGCGAGACCGCGGTCTGCAACCTGGGCTCGATCAACCTGGCCAGGCACCTGCTGCCGCCGGAGGGGGCGGGCGTCGCGGTCGCCGCGGGTGCCGGGCGGCGCATCGACTGGGAACGGCTGCGCGCCACCGTCCGGACCGCGGTCACCTTCCTCGATCGTGTGATCGACATCAACTACTACCCGACGCCGGAGACCGCGGCGAGCAACCCGCGGTGGCGCCCGGTCGGCCTGGGCGTCATGGGCCTGCAGGACGTCTTCTTCGCGCTGCGCCTGCCGTTCGACAGCCCCGCCGCCCGCCAGCTGTCCACCCTGATCGCGGAGGAGATCGCGCTCACCGCGATGGAACGCTCGGCCGAGCTGGCCCGCGAGTACGGGCCGCACCCGGCGTTCGCCGAGACGAGGGCGGCCCGCGGCGTCCTGCACCCGGACCACTTCGACGTCACGCCGTCGCAGCCGGAACGCTGGGAACGACTGCGGGCCGCCGTCTCCGAACACGGGCTGCGCAACTGCCTGCTGATCGCGATCGCGCCCACCGCCACGATCGCCTCCATCGCCGGCTGCTACGAGTGCATCGAGCCGCAGGTGTCCAACCTGTTCAAGCGCGAGACCCTGTCCGGCGAGTTCCTGCAGATCAACACCTACCTTGTCGAGGAACTGCGCCGGCGAGGCCTGTGGACGGCCCCGGTCCGGGACCGCATCAAGCGTGCCGAGGGGTCGGTGCAGAGCATCGAGGAACTGCCTTCCGAGATCCGCGCGGTGTTCCGCACCGCCTGGGAGCTGCCGCAGCGGGCGCTGATCGACATGGCGGCCGCCCGGATGCCGTACATCGACCAGAGCCAGTCGCTGAACCTCTTCATGGCCGACCCGGCCATCGGCCGGCTGTCCTCCATGTACGCCCACGCCTGGGCCAGCGGGCTGAAGACGACCTACTACCTGCGCTCGCGACCGGCGACCCGCATCCAGCAGGCGACAGTCACCGGCACACGAGCCGCCCGGACACCGGAACCGGAAACGCCGGACGCCGACGCTGCGGCGCTCGCCTGCTCCCTGGAGAACCCCGAGATCTGCGAGGCCTGCCAGTGACCACCGCTCCCGCCCGCGTCGCCCCTTCAACCCCCGCGGCCATGACATCCGCCACCGTCGTGGCGGCGACTGTTGCCGGCGCGGTCACCGCCGGCCGACGGATGCTGCTCGACCCGGGCATGAACCTCACCCTTCGCCCGATGCGCTACCCGGACTTCTACGAGCGCTACCGGGCCGCGATCCGCAACACCTGGACTGTGGAGGAGGTCGACCTGCACTCCGACCTCGCCGACCTGGCCCGGCTCAGCCCAGCTGAGCGCCACCTCGTCAACCGCCTGGTGGCCTTCTTCGCCACGGGCGACACGATCGTCGCGAACAACCTGGTGCTCAACCTCTACCGGCACATCAACGCACCCGAGGCCAGGCTCTACCTTTCCCGCCAGCTGTTCGAGGAGGCGGTACACGTCCAGTTCTACCTGACCCTCCTCGACACCTACCTCCCCGACCCCGAGGAGCGGGCGCGCGCCTTCGCCGCGGTCGAGAACATTCCGTCGATCCGCGCCAAGGCCGACTTCTGCTACCGCTGGATCGACTCAGTCCACCACCGCACCGCCCTGCGTACCCGCGCCGACCGCCGGGCGTTCCTGCTGAACCTCGTCTGCTTCGCCGCCTGCATCGAGGGGCTCTTCTTCTACGGCGCCTTCGCCTACGTCTACTTCCTCCGCTCCCGCGGCCTGCTGAACGGGCTCGCCTCCGGCACGAACTGGGTCTTCCGCGACGAGTCCATGCACATGGCGTTCGCGTTCGACGTCGTGCGCACCGTGCGGGCGGAAGAACCAGACCTGGTCGACGACGAATTCGAGGCGGACGTGCGGAGAATGCTCGTCGACGCGGTCGACGCCGAGACGGTATTCGCCACGGACCTGCTCTCCGGCGGGGTCGCCGGGATGACCGTTCCGGACATGCGCCGCTACCTGGAGCACGTCGCCGACCGCCGGCTCGCCGAGCTGGACTTCCCGCCGATGTACGGATCAAGCAACCCGTTTCCGTTCCTGGAGCTGCAGGACGTGCAGGAGCTGTCCAACTTCTTCGAGCGGCGCGTCTCGTCCTACCAGGTCGGCATCACCGGCACGGTCAGTTTCGACGAGGACTTCTGAGCGCTGTGGACGATCGGATTTGTTCGATCGTGTCGGTGAGTGGCGTTCCCATCCGGCTCGGCAGTCCCGCCGGGGCGGCTGGTGGCCATGAGGGCCGACATCCTCCGCGAGGTCGCGTATGGGCAGACGACTGCCGGACAGAGGCGCGGAGCTCCCACCGCGGACCTTATTGCAAGATCTTCGCAATAGGGAGATAGTTGCATTCTGGCCGCACTGACCGGCCGGCGGGCGGCACCCTCCGGCTGGGCGCGCGTCTGGCTTGATCGCACGGAACCCCAGCGCAGCGGCTCCGTGTACGCGTCGCTGAACGGATGGGTTCTCCCGACGGGGCACACGGGGTGACCGCGGGCCTAGTGGGTCGGGTTCCGGTCCCGTGCCTGATGATCCGAGTTCCGTAACGAGGAGATGACACGTGGCTGATCCGGCGCCCGGCACCGTGGATCCGACGCTCGGGGCGCGGCTGGCTCAGTTCCGGCTGAGCCTCACGTCCACAGACAGGCGCTCTCTCGCCGGAATGGGCGGCTTCATCGTCCTGCTGCACGTGGTCGGTTTCGTCGTCCTGTTCGCCCGGGTCACGCCGCACGACTACCAGCTCGGCGGCGACCATCCCGTCTTCACGGCCGGAGTCGGTGTCCTCGCCTACACCTTCGGCCTGCGGCACGCCTTCGACGCGGACCACATCGCGGCCGTCGACAACACCACCCGCAAGCTCATCGCGGACAACGCGGCCCGGGAGGCGGAAGGGCACACCGGGCAGCGCAAGCCGTTGTCGGTGGGGTTCTGGTTCTCGCTGGGCCACTCGACGATCGTCTTCGTGCTCGCGTTCCTGCTGTCGGTCGGTGTCAAGTCACTGGTCGGCCCGGTCGAGGACGACTCGTCCCGGCTGCACACGATCACCGGTGTCATCGGCCCGTCGGTCTCCGGGGTCTTCCTCTGGGTGCTCGGGATCCTTAACCTTGTCGCCCTGATCGGCATCGTGCGGGTGTTCCGTGAGATGCGCCGGGGCCGTTACGACGAGCAGGAGCTGGAGCGACGGCTCGACTCCCGCGGCTTCATGAACCGGTTCCTGGGTGGCCTGACGAAGACGGTCACCAGGCCGTGGAATATCTACCCCATCGGGGTGCTGTTCGGGCTCGGGTTCGACACGGCCACGGAGGTCGGTCTTCTTGTGCTGGCCGGCGGTGCGGCGGCGTTCGACCTGCCCTTCTATTCGATTCTGGTGCTGCCGATCCTGTTCGCCGCCGGTATGTGCCTCATGGACACGATCGACGGTGTCTTCATGAACGCCGCCTACGGCTGGGCGTTCGCCCGTCCGGTGCGCAAGGTCTTCTACAACCTGACGATCACCACGATCTCGGTGATCGTCGCGCTTGTCATCGGAACCATCGAGCTCATCGGGGTCCTCGCTGACCGGCTTGGTATCGAGTCCGGGCCACTGGCCTGGATCGCCGACATCAACCTCGACTACGCCGGCTATGCCATTGTCGGTCTCTTCTTCGTTTCCTGGGCTCTCGCGCTGGCCGTCTGGTATTTCGGTCGGATCGAGGATCGCTGGACTGGCGGTCAGACCGCTTCCTCGACCGGGTCGGTCTGAACGCGCCGTTCACCGGGCCCGGTCGGTCCGCATCGTGGAAACCGGTGGCTCTCCGGCAGCGGTTGGTCGGTATCAGGATGTTCCGTGGGTGTGTCCTTCCGCCTGCCTCGGCTGGGCCTCGCCCACGGTGACAGGGCCGCGGGCCCGGGTCCGCGCCCCGCGGAATATCGAGGGGACGGGGCGGGTGGCCCCTATACCGTTGCGTAGCGCTGCCTGGGCGGTGCGGCGTTCCTCGCCGGTGAGCCGGTCGATGTAGAGCGTGCCGTCGAGGTGGTCTGTCTCGTGCTGGAAGCATCGGGCGAGCAGGCCGCCCGCCTGGTAGGTGATCGCGGCGCCGGTCGTGTCGAACCCGCGGATGGTGGCGGTGGCGGACCGGGTTGTCGGGTAGGCGTGGCCGGGCACGGACAGGCAGCCTTCGGAGCCGTGCTGCTCGTCCGGGCCGGTTTCCAGGACGGGGTTCACGACGACCAGGGGCCGGCGGGGGACGGTGATGTCGTCGGAGTCGTATTCGGTGTCGAAGACGAACACCCGCAGGCCGACGCCGATCTGGGGTGCGGCGAGGCCGACGCCGGGCGCGGCGTACATCGTCTCGATCATGTTGTCGACCAGGCGCTGTAGGGCGGTGTCGAAGGTGGTGACCGGCTCGGCCGGGGTGCGCAGGACCGGGTCGCCGAGGGTGCGGATGGGCAGCAGGGTCATGCAACACTGTTGCATATGCGCTCGGCTGGTCGTGCCTGCCGTTGGTCTCGGCCTGGCGGGTTCCGGTCGGAAGGCGGCTGCTGGAGGATGGCCTTGATGTCGGTGGAGGTCCGGTTTCAGTGAGTGGAGGCGGTCTGATCACGTCACCTGACGTGGATAGCGGGAAGGGTCCGGTCGGTGCGGGAATCGCGGCCCTGCGGCGGTGCGGTGAGCGGGTCACGCCGGCCCGGCGGGCGATCCTGGAGGTGTTGAGCGCGACGCCGGAGCATCTGTCCGTCGACGATGTGCTGGGCCGGGCGCTGGAGATCTCCCCGGGGCTGCATCGCACCACGGTGTACCGGGCGATGGAGACGCTTGGTGAGCTGGGGCTGGTCACGCATGTGCATACCGACCACGGTCCGGCCTTTTACCATCTGGCCGAGTCCCTGGCCGGTGGGCGGCATCTGCATGTCCGCTGCCGGGTCTGTGAGCGGATCGTGGACGTGCCCGCGGACCTGCTGGAGGACGCCGCGCGCCGGCTGCGTGACAGCGTGGGCTTCGTCCTGTTGGCCGACCACACGGCGCTCGCGGGTCTGTGTGCTCAGTGCGCCCAGGCTGGTGGGGTGCCTCAGGCCGGAGGAACGTCGCTGGATGGAGCCGGGTAGCGGTCGACCCGTTCCGTGCGACCGTGCCCGGCGGCCAGCCGCACCTCTGGCGGTCATCTGGTGGGTCTGCCCGCCCTAGCGGCAGCTGAGGTCGAGGCCACGGCGAGGAAGCGGTCCGGAAGGTCGAGGACCTGCGTGGTGTGCCACCCGGCGGCGCCGAGCAGCGCGGTGAGCCGCCGCGGAGCGAGCAGGTGGTCCTGGGCGTCAAGGCCGCTGTGCACCTCGATTAGCTGCAGGCGGGAAAGTGGATGGAAGACCGCCAGGGTGGCGTGCGGCCGGCACACGCGGCGGAACTCCGCCACGGCCAGTGCCGGTTCCCACAGGTGCGGCAGAACCCCGCCGGCGAAGACGACATCCACGCACCCGTCTGTGACGGGGAGCCGGCAGACATCGGCGAGAACCAGGTCGGCCATCCGGCCGCGGCCATGGCTCGCCGCGGTGCGCAGCATCTCCTCGGTGACGTCGAGGCCCACCACCCGCCCATGCGGGCCGATGGCCGCGCGCAGCGCCGGCTGGGCCCGGCCGGTGCCGCACCCCACGTCGAGGGCGACATCGCCGGGCCGGACCCCGATCACGCTCACGGCCCAGTCGATCAGGGCCTCGTCCGGCTGCCCGGGTTGTTCCCAGGACGCGGCCAGTGGTCCGAAGAATCGGCGGGTGGCGGCGAGATCGCCGACAGCCTGCCCGCCGTCGGCGGTATCCGGCGCGTTCGCGGTCACGGTGGAAGCGTAGCCTCACCTGCGACAGAGTTGCATCTGAACCCGTACCAGCCGTGGTCCCACGGCTGGTACGGGCGAACGGCCCTGCGCGTCCCACGGAGGAAACGAGCGATGTCGGTCGTGCTGGGCATCGAGACATCGTGCGACGAGACAGGGGTGGCACTGGTCTGTGACGGTGTCCTGCTCGGCGACGCGCTGGCGTCGAGCATGCGCAGCCACGCCCGTTACGGCGGTGTTGTCCCGGAGATCGCCGCGCGGGCCCATGTCGACGCGCTGGTGCCATGCGTCGCGCAGGCGCTGACGGCCGCGGGGCTCGACGTCACGGAGGTCGGCGCGGTCGCGGTGACGGCCGGGCCCGGTCTGGCCACGGCGCTGCAGACGGGGCTCGCCGCGGCGAAGGCGTACGCGCTCGCCTTGGGCGTCCCGCTGTACGGGGTGCATCATCTGGCTGGCCATCTCGCCGCCGATGTCGTCGACGCCGGCCCCCTCCCGAACCCGCTGGTGGCACTGATCGTGTCGGGCGGGCACACATCCCTGCTGCTGGTGGGGGATCTCGCCCGTGACCCGATCGTGCACCTCGGGGACACTCTCGACGACGCCGCCGGCGAGTGCTTCGACAAGGTGGCGCGGGTGCTTGGCCTGCCCTACTCGGGCGGCCCGGCGCTCGACTGGGCCGCCCGCGAGGGGGACGCCGGCGCGGTGGCGTTCCCCCGCCCGCTTCTCGGCCGGGCTGACGCGCCCTACACGTTCTCCTTCTCCGGCTTGAAGACCGCGGTGGCCCGGTGGGCGGAGCGCCACGGCGCTCCCGTCGGCGCGCGGCTCGCCGACGTGGCGGCGTCCTTCCAGGAGGCAGTCGTCGACGTTCTGACCGCGAAGGCGGTGCGTGCCTGTGTCGACCACGGCGCGCGGGATCTGCTGGTGGTCGGGGGCGTGGCGGCGAACAGTCGGCTGCGTGCGCTGGCCGCCCGGCGCTGCGAGGCCGCGGGCGTGCGGTTGAGGGTGCCCGCGCCCCGGCGGTGCACGGACAACGGTGTCATGATCGCCGCACTGGGGGACCTGCTGGTCCACGCGGGAGCGCCGGCGTCCGCGCTGGACCTGTCCGCGAATCCGGCGGCCTTCCTGCGCGGTGCCATGCTGGATTCGGACCCGGTCGCCTCTCCGCGGTGACCTCTCCGCGGTGACCTCTCCGCGCACCTGGCAGAAGCCGGCCGCAGCCAGATGCCTGTGTCAGTGGGCGTGCGACGCCGTCGGAATGGCGGGAGCCGCCTCTGGCCTGCGTGCTGCCGGAGGTACGTCGTCGGCGGGCGCTGGGCGTTGGACCTCGCGGCACAGGACCGCTCGCAGCAGGTTCGGTGTTCCGGCGGAATCCGCGGTACCGGCGCCGTAGCCGACCGCCTCGACCGTCATCTGCGGCGGCACCACCCCGGGCGGGATGGTGCCGGTCGCCTGGCAGGTGGCGGCGATGATCGCCATGCCGGTCGGGGTGAGCCGCTCGAAGGCGAGATCCCCGGGGGTGGACGGGATACCGCTCCGGCGGAGGATCTCAACGACGGCCGGGGCGGGCACGGGCAGTGTTCCGTGCACGGCCGAGGTCATCCCGAAGCCGGTGACGATGCCGGAGCAGGAACCGCGGGCCACGCCGAGGGCGTCGAGCGCGGCGGCGACGCCGACCACGTCGATGATCGCGTCGAGGGCGCCGACCTCGTGGAAGTGCACGCGGTCCACCTCGATGCGATGGACGTGCGCCTCCGCCTCGGCGAGCACCGCGAAGATCCGCAGTGCCCAGGACCGGACACCGGGCGCCAGTGGCGCGGCGGACAGATGATCGCGGATCCACGAGTAGTGGCGGTGCGCGGGGCCGATCTGCGCCCGCACCCGCGCGTAGGTCCCGGCCAGGCCTCCGCGCGTCGCCGGTTCGACGTCCAGGGACCAGCCGTCGAGCCCGAGCAGGTCAAGCTGCCCGCGTACGGCGTCCAGCGGAGCGCCGGCGTCGAGGAGGGCGCCGAGCGCCATGTCACCGGCGGCACCCGCTGCCGCGTCCCACCTGACCAGGAGGTCGGTGTCCGTCGAGGAGATCGTCACAGGTGCGATTCTGTCGCATCTGGCCCGCCGTCCGTGACGGAGGGCTCGTAGCTCGGTGGTGTCCGAGCCGTCCGGGCGTGACCACTCGCACCTCACGCTTCGTGCGCTGGCCGTCGTGCTCGAACGTGTCGCCGGGCCGACCAGCCGTACGCGGCAGTGGCGGCTTCCGCGAGAGCAACGCCCCGTGCCGGCCGGGTGGTCCGTGTTACCCACCCGGCCGCGAGGACCCTACGCAGGGTCAGACCGAGGCGATCTGCTTGGCGGCGGTGTAGCGGGTGGCGACGTCGGCCCAGTTGACGATGTCCCAGAGTGCGGTGACGTAGTCGGCCTTGACGTTCTTGTACTGCAAATACCAGGCGTGTTCCCAGGCGTCGAACGCGAGGAGCGTGGTGTTGCCGATGCCGACGTTGCTCTGGTGGTCGTAGACCTGCTCGACGAGGAGACGTCCGGAGAGCTGGTCGTAGGCGAGGATGCCCCAGCCGGAGCCCTGGACGGTGGTGGTGACGGCGGTGAGCTGGGCCTTGAAGCTGTCGAAGGAGCCGAAGGACTCGGCGATCGCGTCACCGAGGGCGCCGTCGGGCTTGTCGCCGCCGTCGGGGGAGAGGTTCTGCCAGTAGATCGAGTGCAGGATGTGGCCGGAGACGTTGAAGGCGAGGGTCTTCTCCAGGCCGACGATGGCGCCGAAGTCGCCCTTGTCGCGGGCTTCGGCCAGCTTCTCCAGGGTGGTGTTCGCGCCGGCGACGTAGGTCGCGTGGTGCTTGTCGTGGTGCAGCTCGATGATCTGGCCGCTGATCGCCGGCTCGAGGGCGGCGTAGTCGTACTGCAGATCGGGCAACGTGTACACGGCCACGTGATGTCCTTTGCTGTGAGTGGTGTGGATGGGCTGTCCGACGAGGCGGACGTGTCCGACGCGATCGGCGTCAGACGGGATCGGTGACGTAGGCGTTGCGGATCGCGGCGAGCAGATCCCGCGGCCCGGTCTCGGGCGCGGAGCGGTCCGCGAGATGGTCGAGGGTGATCCCGCACAGGGTCGCGAGGCCGAGGACGAGTTCCGCCATCGCCGCGGCGGGATTGGCGCGGTCGGCTCCGTCGGCCATCACACGCTGGACGGCGGTCCAGAAGAACGCCGGGTCGCTGGCGGAGTCGGTATACGCGGTCATGATCTCGATCGCCACCGGCAGGCACGCGGCCATCGGGTCGGTAGGGACGCTTCCCACGGATCCTGCTCCCCTCGGTCAGCCTGCGACTGAACAGTAGTTGCCTATGATTCGCAGCTGCAAACTAGAGGATCCTGTCAGGGGGTGTTGAGATGGTCGCGCCTTGTGGAAACCGCCACGTAGGGCGTTTGGTCGCGAACCATCCGCGACCCTTGTCGGCTCGACATGCAACCATGTTGCGTGTGGTCGTGTCCTCGCTTCCGGTGGTCGGCGGTCTCGCGGGTCCGAGTGACCACGGGCACCACGGGCCGGAGCGGATTCCGTGTGCGCGGGCGGTGCCGTGACGGGTCGACATCCCGTCCGCGTCGCGCCGCATCCGACTTCGCCGCCGGCGGGGAAGCCAGCGGGTCGGGCGCAGGCCGGTGTCGCGGAACTGCGCAGCCGCGGCGGACGGGTCGCCAGGGCTCGGCGGGCGATTCTGGAGGTGCTGGCGGGGACCTCGGAGCACCTCGGCATCGACGAACTGTTCCGGCGGGCCGTGGCGACCGCGCCCGGGCTGCACCTGACGACGGTGTACCGGGCTGTGGAGCGGCTGGAAGAGCTGGGCCTCGTCGTCCAGGTGCACGGTGACCGCGGCGCGGCCTTCTTCCACCTGTCCGAGGTGGTGGCCGGCCAGTCCCACCTGCACGTCCGGTGCCGGGTGTGCGAGCGGGTCTTCGATGTGCCCGCGGGTCTGCTGGACGAGGCGGCCCGCCGTCTCGACGAGAGCGCGGGTTTTCTGCTGACGCCCGAGCACACGGCGCTCGCGCGTACCTGTCGGTGGTGTCGCGCCCCACGGGACCTGTTCGTGGACGAGCTGCTGTCCGCCCCGCCCACCGCCGCCGCCCGGAAGGGGTGACGGCATAGCCGTGCCGACGCCCGGTGCCCCCGAGGCCACGGGCTCCCCCTGCACGACGGTGTTGTTGCGCCGCGACTCGGTGTTCGTCCGTTTCTGGTGCGCGCGGACGTCCTCACTGTCCGGCACCGCGGTGACGACGGTCCTGCTGCCGCTACTGGTGTTCGACCCGACGGGTTCGGCGGCGTGGACGGCGCTGCTCACCGCACTGGGGGCGCTGCCCTACCTGGTGTTCGGCCTCGTCGCGGGCACGTTCGCCGACCGGGTCGACCGCCGGCGGCTGATGGTCGGGTGCGACCTGGCCAGCGCAGGCCTGCTGGCCTCGCTGCCGCTGGCCGACGCGCTCGGCAGGATCTGTCGGTGACCGAGGTCAGACATTCGTGGGAATCGCGGGTGCTGGTACGGAGAGCTGGCGCCGCAGGCCGAAAACATACGTCCGCGGACGTTGAAATGACGGTCAGTTCGGCCTGACCGCCATATCAGGCGGGGTCAGGACAACAGCAGCAGGACGTCCCAAGTCGCGCGCAGATCCTCGGGAACGGGGAAGGCGGCATGCTCGGCGAGCGCGAGCGCCGTTCCGGCTGCGCCGGTGAGGAAACCGGGCCGGTCGGTGGCGATGCTGCCAGCGACGTGGGCGAAGCCGAAGCGGCGCGTGGGGTCGAACGCGTCGGCAACGGCGGCCGCGGCGTGCTCGGCGACAACTGTGCTGTGCATGGCGCCGGCGGAGCGGAGGACGCCGGCATATCCGTGACAGAGGGTTGGCCCTTCGGCATCCCAGCAGCCCGGCCGTTCTGCGAGGAGACGTAAGGCGTCGCGGGCGGCCTCCTCCACTGCGGGTTCTTGGGCGGCCTGGCCGGCGAGCGAGAGCGCGCGGCTGATGCCGGGAATGCCGTAGCACCAGGCGTCGGCGCGTCCGGTTGGCGGGGCGGCGTGGCCGGCGTCGAGGTCATCGCCGGTGATGTGCGGAGGCCAGGTCCCGGTGTGTTCGTCACGCCAGCGCAGCAACCATGCGGCGGCGTGAGTGATGGCGTCACGTTGACCGGCGACGGTGCATCCGGCCAGGTGCGCGGTGGCGAGGAACGCGAGGGGCCCCGCGATCCCATGGGCCATGCCCGTGGTCGCCGCGCCCGAGGAGTGCGCGGTGACGGCCTCTGGGTGGCGGTCGGCGGGCAGCCACCAGCCGGGGCGGCTTCCGGCCCTGTGGTTGATCAGCTTCGTGAGGGTGGTGAGCGCGGCCACCAGCCCCGGCTCGGCGGCGGCGTGCCCCGATCGGTGGGCGGCGAGCAGGACCCTGCCGGTCCCGGCGAGCCCCGTGATGACGTCGTAGACGTGCCAGGGCGTGTCCATCGCTCCGTGGGCGAAGGCTGCGCGGTGATGCTCGGCGAGGGCGACGGCCTGTGCGGACAGCCAGCGGGCGGCCCTGGCCGTGCTCGTGGCGTGGCTGGTCGGGTCCGGGAGGTAGGACACACCGATGATCAGCGACGCGGCCAGGCCAGCACCGGCGTGGAACACGCCCGTGCGGTGAAGGTCTCGCGGGGTCTGGCGGGCGGCATGGGTCCAGTGGTCCGCTGCTGCCGTCGCGAAATCCGGATGGACGACTGCCAGCCGAGCGTGGAGCAGCGCCGTTCCAGGCAGGCCGTCAGCGAGACTGCCCGCGGCCTCGGCCGGGAGAGCGGCCGTGACGGTCTCGGGACGCAGCAGTCGTTCGGCGACGGCAAGGCATTGCTGCTCAGCGTTGCCGCCCAGTGCATCGCTGGTCACCACGATGCTGTCTCGCGGGCGAGGAGGTTGGTAGCCAGAACCCTGGCGAGCCGCTCCTGGGCGGTGTCCCCGAGGAGCCGGTTGGCGTGCATGTGGAACACAGAAGACGCGCAGTCCGCGCGCCGGTCGGCGGGCAGACGATCATGATACGCGTGCAGTGCATTCAGGTATACGTCCCAGGCAGGGTGGGATGGGGGGAGGGCGGCTGTGCCGTCACGGGCCGCGTCGTTCACGAGACGGCGCAGATCGGCGAGGCGGCGGTGGGCGGCCCGGTCGAGGCGAGGCCGGCCAAGCGCGGTGCGATCACCGTTGGCGAGTGCGCGTGCCACCGTCGCCGCAGTCAGCGCGGCCATAACGAGCCGCTGATCAGGTTCATGGGCCGCGGTCAGCATGGCGAGAACCAGGTCGCTGTCGGCGGCGAAGACGTCCTCGGCTGCCTCGATCGCTGTCGGGCCGCCGTAGCGTTCGATCTCCTGGTCGTAGGGCTCGACGCTGAATCCGTGGGCGAGAGCGTCCGTCACCAGACTCGCGCCCCATTGGGAGACTTCGGGCAGGAGTTCGCCGCCGAGTACGGCCGGGACCCCGTGGAAGCGGACCCGCAGGTGTGGGCCGAGGGCCTTGGTGCGGTAGCGCAGCCAGAACCAGCGGTCGAACATGCCGCGCATGCGCGGGAGGAGCCTGGCGAGGTCGGTGAGGATCTCGTCGTGCTGGGCCGCCGGTGCGCCGATCGCGAGCGACAACCACGGGCCACCCGGCAAGTAGTGCCCGGCCCTCGCTGGCCGAGGCAGCGCGATGCGCGGACGAGTCGGGGTCGGCGGGGGCGCCGTGGCGGCGAGCGGGATGACGAGTTCGAGCAGATGGCGACCGGACCGCCCGGTTACGACGTCCTGGACCGTGCCGTCGCCGCCGGGCTGTTCGGTGATGGCCCGCAGGCCGCGTCGTACATAGCGGCGCAGCAGCTCCACGTCCCGCGGATCGTCGAGGTCGAGCGGGAGCTGCCGTTCGTCATCGTCGGTGACTACCACGGTCGGAGGCGGCGGGACGGTGGACGTCTGCCAAGAGCGCAGATGTGCCGGCCAGGCCGCGATGTCGCGCGCGGCGTCTGTCAGCGGCCTCGGCAAGCGCCACCGCGCAGGGGCGAGAATCGTCGACCGGTACCGCACCCGTGGCTGGAACGCGGTGTCACGCAGCGACCCCCAGGAGAACAGGCGCCACGGGCGGCACCCGGACCGGCTCAGCAGCGCCAGTAGTCGGGCCTCCGCCGGTAGGTAGCGAGGCCCGATCCGCGAGTTCAGGACCGGCATGACCTGACAGCGGCGATCCCGGGACCAGAGTGTGAGGCGCGTAGCGTCGGCCACGAGCAGCAAGTCGTCGAGGCGAAGATCACCTGGCCGGGCGGGGAACCCGACGGGAATACGGATCGGGGCGACACCGGTCGGCGGGGCGATTGTCGCCAGCACCGGAATGCGGGGCCGGGCCACCACCTCCGCGACGAGCGCGCCCGCTGGTGGGTCGGCCACGCGCGGCGTAGTACCCGGAAGCAGCGAGGTGAACCGGCCGGCGCTCGACCCGGCGTCCTGGGTGCCACCGACGTAGAGCGCCAGGTGCAGCCGGCCGGCGGCCAGGTCCTCCTCGGAGACGGCGAGAACACGGGCGTACGCCTCCGCGCCTGGCGGCGGTGGGTCGGTGCCGGGCACCGCGAGCGCGGCAACGGTGGCATCGTCCAGGATGATTTCAGTCCGTCCGTGGGCGGTCGCGTCACCGAGCAGAGCGGCGAGGACCGCGAGTCGTTCCGCAGGCACGTCCGCGGGTTCGATGCTGGTCTCGATGCCCTCAGCCCCCAACCCGATGACCGGATCGAGGACATCGACGAGCGGGACGAACCGGCCGTGGCCCCACCGGTCGACGAAACGGGCGTGGTAGGCGGCGAGCGTGGGCTTGGTACAGCTCATCATCCACAGCACGCTGACGGCCTCGGCGGCGTCCTCCAGCAGCGCGCGCGGCACGGTGATGGCCGCGTCGGCGGCGACGTCCACGCACAGCGGGTTGTCCTGGCCGCAGATGCGGGCGGATGCCTCCCGCGCGGCGGCCAGGGCCGCGAGACGGGGCGTTGACCCCAAGGGGAGCAGGTCAGCGGCGTGGAGGCGGGATAGGAGATCTTCCAACGGGCCGAGAACGTCGCAGCCGTCGGGCAGGCGGGAGAGCAGATGAAGGAGAGGATCGTCGCCCAGGTCGATGGGCAGTAGGTCGGTCAGCAGGAACCCCTGACGGGTCATCTCGATGACCATGCCGCGCAGCGTCGGCTCCGGGACGGCCGGCCAGCGCACACCGACGGCGGCGCTGACAGCGTTGTACCGGGCCCCTTGCTCACATGACCGCAGGACGAGGGCACTCGCCGCGGTTGCACGGATGGTCACAAGCTGCGGTGTGCCCGCACCGAGCGGCTGCTGCTCGTGCTCGAACCGCTGGCCCCGGCGCCGGACCAGGTTGTTCGTCGTGAACGTGAGTCGCTCCAGCACTCCGGGAACGTCCATGAGCTGGTCGGCGAGGGCGGTCAGCGATACCGGGCTCGGGCCGCTGCGGGGGCGGTGATCGCCGTCGAGACGCAGCGCGCAGCCACGCTCGCCGACGACCACCCTCTGGACACCAGCGAACACGGCTCGCGGTGTCGGACGCAGCCGTGCCCGACGGTCAAAGGCGCGAAGAGTCTCCGCGAGGCGCCCGGCGCCGGACGTGCCGAGGACCGAGGGAACAGCCCCGCGGGAGGTGAGCGTGATCCCTTCGACCACCAACGGGTCCAGACCGCGGCCCTCTCCGTCACCGCCATCCATAGGCAGCAGCGGGATGCGCGCCAGCACCGCGGCGCCCGGCAACGGCGTGAACAGCCGCGAACGCATGAGGGGACTCGCTAGCCGCAGTTCTGGCAGGTGGCCGAGCAGCCGACGCTTGGGCAGGTGGCCGAACAGCCGTCGTCCGTGCAGTCCGACGTCGTGTTCGACCCGGAGACGTCGGCCACCGGCACCGCCTGGGTATCGAGGTCGAACAGGTCCGCGGTGAGGCGATCAAGAACCGCTGCGTCCTCCGGCATGAGAACTCCCTTTACGATAGGCCGTCACATGGGCGGCCAAGTCCTACGCGAACTGGGACACGTCGCGACCCATTGCAGTCAGGGTGTGACAGCACCACCTCAACTGTGACAGTCAGAAGTCACGCTGGTTGGCCAATTCGGCGCTTGCGCGTCCTGACCCGGACAGCGCTCACGAAACGCCGGAGACGAGACACCCAGGCCTGAACACCTCGAGCGTTGCTTCTGTGTGGGGGAGATGGCTATGCCGGAGATCCGATAACAGGCATACACAACACGCATGGACATCGTCACCAGGAGTCCTAGTCTGCGCCGATAGTGATGCGCTGCGGACCAGGACCTGAGTGGGTGGAGATGGCGACGGCACGGATGAGCCTGCGCGAGGAGCAGGACGATCTTCGTTCCCGTATGCGGGCGCTGGGGATGGGACACGGTGAGATCGCGGCTGAGTTCGCGAGGCGTTACCGGTTGCGGCCACGGGCGGCGTGGCGTCATGCCCACGGCTGGACGTTGAGCCAGGCCGCGCGCCAGATCAACGATGCCGCTGCACGCACCGGATTCGACGAGGACGGGCGAGCTCCGATGACCGGGCCGCGCCTGTGCGAAGTGGAGAAATGGCCAGCTCAGTCCAGGGCACGGCCCACCCCGCGTGTTCTCGCGCTGCTGGCGGTTGCCTACGGTGCTCCGGTCGGCGGTCTTCTCGATCTCGACGACTATGAGAACTACACGGCCGCCGATCGTCTCGTCCTGAGCACAATGACCGGGTCGGGTACGCCGACCTCGACGCTACGTGGCTCCGTCCCGGAAACCCGGGGCGAGTCTGGCGTTCGGCTCACGGACGGGCCGCGTGACGGTAGCCTGGGGGCGAGAGATCATGAGCTTGTCCGCAGTGCCCATGGGGTGGTTGTTGTGCCCGTTGACCGGCGCAGCTTTCTCGCGGGAGCCGGGCTGGTCGCTCCGCTCGCGGCGATGGAGCCCACCCGCCACACGGTGATCACGTCGCTCGCGCCTGACGACGGCGTACCGGGCGTTGACGAGTGGCGAGCGATCGTGCACGACTACAGCCTGAGCTACGGCACCGACCCCGCCGCCGACCTGTTGCGGCGACTCGACGCCGACCTGTCGATCCTGAGTGAAGTCGCGCGAGACGAGACCGACAGCACGGTCGTGCGCGAACTACGCCGCGTCGGGGCCCTACTGGCGGCTTTCACGGCACATGCCGCCGCGGATGTCGGTGACCTGCCGTCGTCTCGTCGCTGGTGGCGCACCGCGAAGCGGGCAGCCGACGCTTCCGGCGATGTACACGCGCGGCTGTGGACCCGCGGGCGCGAGATCGTCCGCGCGCTGTACGAACAGCGACCTGTTGCGGATGTCCTCGACCTCGTCGCCGAAGCCGACGCGATCGCCACCAGCGTCCACGCACCGCCCGCAGCGGTGCAGGACTACCTGGACGGGAAAGCGCGCGTCCTCGTCAGGGCGGGACGCGACGAGGAAGCACGAGACGTCCTGACCGAGGTGCAGATCAACTTCGAGCACCTACCGCCCGAGGTTTCCGGGGACACCACGTCGTGGTTCGGGTGGTCCGAACGCGCTCTGCATCTCGCCGAGAGCTACACCTACTCCCACCTCGGCGACTGGACCCGCGCCGACGGAGCCCAGACCGCCGCCTTGCATCTGTTTCCCGCCGCGAACCGGCGCGGGCCGGTTCTGGTCGACCTTCAGCGTGCGCTGTGCCAGGTCCGCAGCGGAGACATCGACAGCGGGATCGACGAGGCGTACACCGCGATGGCCGGGCTGCCACGGGCCCAGTACAACAGCCCCATCGTCCAGGTCAGCCGTGACGTGGCCACCGCCGCGCCGCCCACCGAATCGGGTCGGGAGAGCGTGCGAGCGTTCAGGGCATACCTACGCGATCTTCAGGTCGCCTAGCGGGTGACGACCACTGTCCTGATCTACCTCGCCGAGCCGCGTCGAGAGCTGGGAAGAAGCGCCTACCGTCGCTGACAAAGTCAGATCATTCCGTTGGCGGACCGGCGGATCGTGAGCGTTGCCGGCCTGATCTTGCGATCGTGTGCTCAATGGCGCTGGCTGTGGCCCCGCGGCCGACGCGCCCCCGGCTCCCGCAGCTCGCGTACGGCGTCGCCTCGCAACCGCACACTCGTGGCGTTCCCAGGTGTGGCATCGGTTGTCGGTATTTTCGGGTATCCAAGCGCGGCGCAGATGACGAACCCGATGAGCAGGGTGCCGCAGGTGGTGAGCCAGCCGTCGCGGTGGATCAGTCCCTGGTGCCGGTTCTGGGGCGGACGACGTCCGGCAGGTCGTCCAGGATCGGGACGCGCTGGTGGGTGTCGGGTGGGCCGATCCAGTGGCGGTGGTGGGCGCAGACGTGGCGGCGGTGTGGAAGCAGCTGGATGGCCCGTTTGTGTTGGGTAGGCGGGACCGCGACGGGAAGATGCTCAATGTCGCGTACATCTGGCGCGCGATGCCATGTCCGAAGCCAGTCGGCTCCGCCGCGATGCGTAGTTGCACCTATGGCCTGGCTAAATAGTTAGAATCTATGGATTCTACTGCTTGATCGACAGCATAATTCCCAGGTCAGAGCTTGATCGATTGGTTCGATCCCTTTAACGGATCGCCGACGCTGACTACTGACGGTAGCTGGCGTCGGTGATACGTCGGTGCGGTGCTGGAGCGGTGGACATGAGTCTCGGCGAGCACGGCGAAAAGCCTTCTTGCCCGAGAGCGGATATCGGGTCCACCGATGTGGGGGTGCCAGTCGAGGGCGTCCCAGAGGGGTGCCGTCCATCGTGGGTGGCCGGTGAGAAGCACCGTAGCCGCAGAGAGTTGCCGAGTACGGCGAGGCTGGAGCAGGCCATCGCGGCGCCGGCGGCCCAGGTCGGGAGGATGCCGGCGGCGGCCAGGGGGATCATCACGATGTTGTAGCCGAAGGCCCAGGCGAGGTTCTGCCGGATGGTGCGTTCGACCCGGGCAGCGAGTGCGAGGGCGTCGGCGGCCGTGTGCAGGTCGGGTCGGACCAGGGTGATGTCGCTGGCGTGGATGGCGGCGTCGGCGCCGCTGCCCATCGCGATCCCCAAGTCTGCTTCGGCGAGGGCTGCGGCGTCGTTGACTCCGTCGCCGATCATCGCCACTCCGTGCCCGCTGTCGCGCAGGTGCCGGATGTGGTCGAGTTTGCCGGCGGGGGAGACGCCGGCGATTACTTCGTCCACGCCCACTGTGTTGGCGACTGTTCGTGCTGCGTGCGGGTTGTCGCCGGTGAGTAGTACGACGCGCAGTCCGGTGGCGCGCAGGCGGTGGATCGCGTCCCGGCTGGTGGGTCGTACCGGGTCGGCGAGGGTCAGGATGCCTCGTGCCCGTCCGCCCCAGCCGACGCAGACGGCTGTCTGGCCGCGGGTCTCAGTCTGGGCGAGGGACTCCTGCAGCGGGTGGGGGAGAGCTAGCCCGTGCTCCTCCATCAGCGCGGGAGTGCCCACGACGACTGGCTCGCCATTCACGGTTCCGGTCGCGCCTGCCCCTGGATGGGCCTGGAACGACTGGGCCGCGGCCACGGTCAGGCCTCGGGCGGCGGCTGCAGCGGTGACCGCCCGGGCGATCGGGTGCTCGCTGGCCTGCTCGACGGCCGCGGCCCGGCGCAGCAGCTCTGCCTCGCCGTCGTCCCTTCCGCTGTCGTGGGGGCCGGTGATGTCCGTGACCGTGATGCCGGTGACGGTGATCTGGCCGGTGGTCACCGTGCCGGTCTTGTCGAGCACCAGGGTGTCGATGCGGTGTGCGGCTTCCAATGCCGCCGGGCCGGAGATGAGTATTCCGAGGTGGGCGCCCCGGCCCGTGCCGGCGAGTAGTGCTGCCGGGGTCGCGAGCCCCAGGGCGCAGGGGCAGGCGACCAGCAGTACCGAGATCGCCGCCTCGACAGCGGTGGACGTCGCCGCGCCGGAGACGAGCCATCCGGCGGCGGTGGCCGCGGCGATGAGGAGAACCGCCGGCACGAAGACCGCGGAGAGCCGGTCGGCGTGCCGCTGCGCCGCGGCCCGGCCGGTCTGGGCGTCCTGCACGAGCCGGGTGATGTGCGCGAGCGCGGTGTCGGCGCCGACGCGGGTCGCCCGCACGACCAGCGCGCCGGTGCCGTTCACGGATCCGCCGGTGACCTCGGTGCCGGCGGTCACGTCGACCGGGATGCTCTCGCCGGTGAGCAGGGACAGGTCCACGGTGGACGTCCCATCGACGACCACGCCGTCGGCCGGGATCCGCTCGCCGGGCCGGACGAGTACCTGGTCCCCGACGAGGAGGTCGGCGGCGGGCCGTGGCCGCTGGCTGCCGTCGGGTAGCAGCACGGTCGCGTCGTGGGCGGCGAGCGCGGCCAGGTCGGCCAGCGCCGAACCGGTGCCGCGCCGGGCACGGGCCTCCATCCAGCGCCCGACCAGCAGGCTCAGGGTGAGCACGCAGGCGATCTCGGCGGCGTGCGTGGCGTGGCCCGCGTGCTCCGCACCGGCAGTGCCGCCCACCGGGCCGGCGGTGCTGTGATGATGGGAGCCCAGCCCGTGGACGTTCCCGGCTGGGAGGGTGCCGGAGGTCGGCCCGCCCAGCGCGTCCGCGAGGGTCACGGCCACCGCCCACCCGAACGATACGAGTACGCCGAGACTGACCAGAGTGTCCATCCGGGTCGCGTGGTGGCGCAGGCTTTTCCAGGCGGCCCGGTGGAACGGCCAGGCTCCCCACAGCACGACGGGCCCTGCGACCAGCAGTGTCAGCCAGCCCGGCAGGTCCGGGACGCCCGGCACCATCGCGGCGGCGACCACGACCACGGTCGGTGCGGCCACCACGAGAGCACGCCGACGCCAGCGCTCCGCCTCATCCTGCCCCGGGTCCCGCGGCTCGCCGCCTGGTTGCCCGGGTCCGGTACCTGGTTGCCGGCCGCCCGACTGCTCGGAAACCGGATGATCGGGATCGTCCGACGAGCCGGCATCCCCCGGATCACCGGGTGCCCGGTCGACGGACGCCGCGACGACGCTCCCGCGGACACCCGCGCTGTCCTGCGCGGGCCCGCTCATGGCGGGAGCCGCGACGAACTCCGGAATGGCTGCCGGCATGTCGGCGGCCGGGGCGGCGGGTGGCCGGCGCGGCGTGATGACCCTGGCCTCGTAGCCCGCACGCTCCACCGCGGAGACCAGCGCCGTGTCATCCGCCGAGGCCGCGTCGGCCCAGGTCACCGCTGCGCGGTGGGTGGCCAGGTTCACCACCGCCGACGCGCCCTCGACCCGGTTCAGCACCTTCTCGACCCGGCGTGCGCAGGCCGCGCAGGTCATCCCGGACACCGCGAGCTCCACGCGCGGCCCGGTCGCGGCAGGGCCAGCCTGCGGAGCTCGGGGCAGCGGGGCCGCCATCGCTCCTGAGCTGGCCGACCCGGCTTCGCTGATGTCGTGGGCTGTCGGAGTGGACATCGCGCTCCTGTGCCTGGTGGATCTCCGCACCGAGATCCCTGTCGCGAGCGTAAGCGAACGACCTACCCGGGGTAATGACTGGACGGATCGAGTGCCTGACACAGGCTTCGGTGGAGCACTCCGCTGAACAGGTCGCGAACGTCGTCGACGAGCGTCGGATCCGCCCCCGCTGGTACCGGCGTGACGGTCTCGGCCTGCAGGGACAGCGTCTCGGCGTACACGGCACCGCGCAGCCGTCCCACCAGGAGCAGCCTCAGATCGATACCGGCGGTGACCCGCCGCTGTGGCGTCCGCTGCCCGGAACAGGCGTCCGGGCAGCGGACGGGCGCCGCCTGGCTTGGTGTGGCCTCAGGAAGCGGGGCCGGGCCAAGTCCAGGCGGCCTTCTCCGCTCAGGCTGCCGTGGTCTCCTGCTGCTGTCGCGTCCGGCGGCGTGCCACGCCGACCAGGATGTCGATCAGGATGAAGACACCCAGGGACACGCCGAGAACAGGCAGTGCCCAGCCGATCGCCGCGGTCACCAGGACGGTGACCACCAGGGCCGGTTTCGAGAGGTGCCGCCAGGTGCCGCGGGCGGGCGGGGCACCGACGATCCGGGTGCGGTCGGCGCGGGTGGGGCGGCGCTGCCACCACATGCGGTAGCCCCAGACGATCAGGCAGATCAGGCCGAGCGCGAGGCTGGCCAGCAGGATCTGGTTCGGGAGGCCGAGCAGGATCCCCATGTGCGCCATGATCCCGAAGTAGCTGAGCTGGGCGAGCAGCGGCCAGTCCGAGAAACGCAGCTTGTGGACGACTGTTCCGTCGGCGTCGATGGCCACCTTGTCGCCCCGTATCGGCCAGGTGTTGTCGGTCTGGGCGACGGACCAGGCGGTGCCGGCCTCGGCGGGTGGGCTGATGTCGACCGGCCCGTCCAGGCCGGCCCTGCGGGCCGCCGTGAGCACCGTGTCCACGGGCTCTGTACCCGGCCCCTCCGCTGAGGTGTCGTCACCGGAACCGCTGCCCCCGTGCCCCTCGTGCCCCGCACCGCCACTGGCGGACGCGGTCGCGGCGGCCGGCAGGGTGGTGTCGAGGCTGGGCCGCTCGCCGTTCAGTTCCGCCTTCAGGTCGGAGAAGTGCCCGCCGGCGTAGGTGGACCATGTCAGGCCGGTCGCGGAGAGGAACAGCAGACCGGCGACGAGCCAGACCCCGAGGCTTCCGTGCCAGCCCAGGGTGCGCCGCCGCCCGCGGGCGGTCAGGTCGGGCAGCAGCACCGTGCGCGCCCCGCTCCGGCGGCGCCGGCGGGCCAGCCACAGCACCAGCCCGCCCAGCGCGATGACCCATAGCCAGCTCGCGGCGAACTCCGAGTAGTACAGGCCGGTGTCGCCCAGGTGCAGGTTGATGTGCAGCTGGTCCAGCCAGGTCGTCAGAGGGGTGCTCCCCCACCAGGTGACCAGCGCGCCCTGGACCTCGCCCGTGTACGGGTCGACGTAGACGGTGCGCTGCTTGTCGCCGAGTGCCTCCTCGAACAGGACCACCTGGGTGGTGCGGTCCGGGGCCTCACCGGTGTGCACCGAACCGAAGGCGCCGTCCGGGTACGCGGCCAGGGCGGCGTCGATCTGTTCGGCCAGAGGCCGCTGGGCGGAGCCCACCTCGTCGACGAAGAACTCGTCCGCGTAGACGAGCCTGTCCAGCTGTGGGGTGAACGCGTAGGCGAGGCCGGTCGTCGCGGCCACCAGCAGGAACGGGGCGACCAGCACCCCGGCGTAGAAGTGCAGCCGCATCAGCAGCCATCGCCACCCACCGGACGCCGGGTCACCGGGCCTGGACCCCCACGCCGTGTCAGGCGTGCGGGGGGCGGGGATGGCAGGAGTACCGGTCGGGTCGCCGGCGGAACTGTCGAACGAAGTGTCGGCCGAGGGATCGGCCGGCGAGGCGGTCGGGGTGGCCGACGCGGGTGAGATCTCAGGTGCCGCGGTGGTGGCGGGCGTCGTGTCGTCGGGGGATGCCCCCGGCGGTTCGACCATGGTCACAGTGCTTCTCCGAACTGGCTTGTCGAGGCATGCGGCATCGCCGCGGCGCCGCGCGGATCAGCGCGGTCGCGTTCGCGGTCGGATCCCGTCCGGCGGCGGATGCCAGGCGCGGACGGGCGGTGACAGACGGATCCGGGCAGCGTGAACGAGCCGTCCGGCTCACGTACTGCGGACGGCGTCGACGGTGCGGATCAGGCCGGTGTCAGGGGCGGCGGGCCTCGACGAACGACGAGATGGACCAGCTGCGCCAGGGCAGGAGCCCGCCCGGCGGGAGGACGGCAGCGCAGAACGGCGCGGGCGGGAAGGGGACACCCGGTCTGCGGACGCAGGCGGCGACGCAGGCGTACCGCCGCCCTGCGCGCGACCGCCGCGGTCCGGCGCGCGACCCGCCACAGCAGCCGCTCTCCCGTGGAGAGCCACCAGGACAGCAGGAAGGCGGCGCAGAGGTGGGCGAGTGCCATCCGAGGCCCACCGGGCAGGAGATCGATTCCGTCCGCGCGGTGGGTGACGCCCTCCACCCCGCCTGCGGAATGATGATGGGAGGTCACGCTGTGAGCCGACCGTGCCGTCATGGCGAAGGCGAGGTGCAGACCTGCCTGGACCGTGATGACCAGCCCAACGATGCGCCGCGGCGACATCTGCCGGCCGGAGCAGCCCCAGCACACGCGGAACGCGAGGGCGAGGCCACAACCGGTTACGGGCAGGCTCGGTAGCTCGCCGCAGGCCGCCAGGTGCGCGACCACGGCGAGGGCGACTGCCATGGCGGCCAGGACCGAGGCGCGCACACCACGCCCGTTCGGTGTCGCCGCCCAGCTCACAAACCCGGCATCCTAGTGGGAAAGCAAGCAGATCTCAGGCGATCACCGCCGCGGACGGGACCATCTTCGATCGTCGGCATGCGGACGCGGTCGGGGTCGGACAGATCCAGGTCGCCGGAAAAGGGGATCGGTCGGGTCGATGAGCCGATCTACACTGGGAGCGTGACCGCCGGGGTGCCCGATCAGCCGGTCGACGCGTGGTGCGAGCCGGCGGCGATCGCTGTGGGCGCAGGCTTGCCCTTGTGGGCGGCGACCCGTAGCGGGCGTACCGTACGCGGTGCCGTCCTTGCGCTACTGACCGTCGCGCTGGCCGTCCTCGCGCACAGCGGGACCGAGCCGGCCGTGCCGGATCCGGCGGTGACCGTCGTCGGTTTTCTGCTCACCTGGCGGGTCGGATGGGGGCTGGCCGCGAGGCAGATCAGCCGCCGCAGGCTGATCGGGCTGGTGGTCGCCGCGCAGGGCTGTCTGCACCTCGCGTTCGCCATGGCCTCCCCGCCGGGGCGACATCCCGGGGCTGGGACCGGCATGGGGCACATCGTCGCCCATCATCCGGAGTCGGTACCGGGCCCGGCAGGGGTGGACCTCCTGCACGGCGGGCCGAGGGTGCTCGGTCTACACCTGCTCGCGGCGGTCTGCCTGGCCTGGTGGCTGGCCGCGGGCGAGCGGTTGCTCTGGCGCGCGGGCCGGCGCGCGGCCACGGCCACCCGGCGGATCGTCCGGCGGGTACGCCGCCGCCTCGCGGCACCGCCGCGCCCCGTCATCGATCCTCGACCCACGTGGTCCCACTTCTCACGAGCGGGTGCCCAGCGGCTGGTGCTCCTGCGGTACGCGGTGGCGCGGCGCGGGCCACCGCGCGCTCAGGCCCTCTGACACACCACCTCCCCGTTCGCTGGCGCCCGTGCGTGCCTGATGACCGTGAGCCGGCCGCTGGCCGCTGGGATGGTGCTGTCTACCCTGCGCTGCCATGACGCCCGCGCGACCGCGACGGGCATCTGCGGCGAACCGCGCGAACCACGGGCATCGCCGAGCCGATCCTCGGGCCGGCGCGGGCCGGTGTTCGTCCACGCGCGCACCCGCCCTGCATCGGACCGCTCTGCCTTCATCTCGGGCCCGCTCCACGGCGGGCGGGGATCGATGGCGCCCGGCGTGTCCGACGGCTCGGCCCGCCGTGGGCAGCCGCAGCCGGGGTCACCGCCGCACGCCCACTGCCCAAGAAGGCCCGACAAAAGCAGGGGCCAGTACCGGGAGTTCCGCATGAGTACAGACATCGCCTCGCCGGCTCCGCTGGATCGAGGCAACCGACCCTGCCGGAACCAGACCGCCAGTACCTCCTTCCTCCGCTCCTCAGGGCCGACCAAGCCGACCAGGCCGACCGGGACGACCCGACCCTCGGTTGGACAGGCCCCGGCATGACCGCCACTGACCAGGCCACTCGCCGCGCGAAGGCCGCCGCGGCACGGGAGACCGCCGAGCGGCGGCAGCGCCGCCGCCGCACGATCACCATCTCGGTCTGCGTGGCCGCCGCCCTGCTGCTTGTCGGGGGTATCGGTTTCGCTGTGCAGAGCGCGCGGACCGACACCTCAGGAGCCCTGGTGCCGGTCGGAGCGGCCGGCTCGGACGGCGGGATCGTCGTCGGGGATCCGTCGGCGCCGGTCACCGTGGACGTCTATGAGGACTTCCAGTGCCCGGTCTGCCGCGCATTCGAGGAACAGAGCGGTGACACCATCGGCTCTCTCATGGCCGCCAAGAAGATCAAAGTCTTCTACCACACTCTGGCCTTTCTGGGGCCCGAGTCCGAGCGGGCCGCGAACGCCGCGGCGGCGGCGGCCAACGAAGGAAAGTTCGCCGAATTCCATGACCTGTTGTTCGCCAACCAGCCGGAGGAGCGCTCGGGCGGATTCCAGAATGCGGAACTGGTCCATCTCGGCAGCCTTGTCGGGCTGACCTCCGCAGCATTTGTCGGGGCTGTGCACAAGGGGACTTACGGCGACTACATCGCCCAGGTCAACGATGCCGCGTCCCGCCGGGGGGTCCAGGGAACTCCCACCGTCTACGTCGACGGCGAGCGCCTTCAGACGAACGCCCTGACGCCCGCCGGCCTCAACGCGGCCGTCGCGGCGGCACGCTGACGCGTCGGTCGCGGATGGGTGCGCCGCGAGGCCCGCGGCGCACCCAACCCTCTGCCTCACAGGTCCTGAAGTGCCCCGGTACCTGTGGATGCGTTCCCGAGGCCCGGGTGGCGAGTGACCCCCGGAGACCTCGCGCTAGCCGGCCGGGCGTCGTGTGGCGAAGTAACGCGGAACGTCGTCCGGGCGGTGACCATGATTCGGTGGGCCGAGCGTCTGCATGGCCGCGTGCTGTTCCACCCGCTGCGGGGGTGGTAGGCGAAGCCCTGGCCGTGCGGGGCCCGTCCGGCAAGCCCCTTCGTCCCGCCTGAACGAGCCGGAATTCTCCGGGACCCCACGCCCGGGTCATCCTGGAAAGAATTCATGGTGATCCCGGCGATGTGCGGGTACAGTTTTTCTGGGAAATGTCAGCCAGCTTGTTGGGAGTTCAGATGTCCGTGCAGGGGAAGCATCTGCTGACGTTCTGCGGGAAGTGCAGCTGCGGCTGCCCGGAACTGTATGTCGACCACGACGCGCCCGCGGACCGGCGGGTCGTCCTGACCGACGATTTCGGGCAGCGTATCCAGATGAGTGTCGAACAGCTCGCGGTGATCGTCGAGGAGGCGCGGGCCGGCCGGATCACCGAGCTGGTGAACGGCGAGCTCGGCGCCGCCCTGGTCTGATCCCCGGATCCCGGCGGTGGCACGGGCGCCCGGGCGAGCAGCAGACCGTGAGTGCCGGCCAGGTGCCCGCGCCGCCGTGCCTGGCGCGGTTCGGAGTCAGTGGTCACCCACGGCTTGCCGGGGCGCGGGGGCCTGGCTGGTCAGAGGCTGGGCGGTGTAGGTGATGCGGATGACGCCGTCGGAGTGCCGCTCGACGGAGCCCGTCACACCGAACACCGCGTGCAGCACGTCGGACGTCAGCGCCTCGAGAACCGGACCGGCGCTGGCGACGCGGCCCCGGTCGAGGACGACGAGCTGGTCGCAGTAGCGAACCGCGAGGTCGAGGTCGTGCAGAACCGCGAGCGTGGTGACGCCGGTCGCCCGGACGAGGTCGAGCAGCTCGAAGCGGGCGCGGATGTCGAGATGGTTGGTCAGCTCGTCGAGGACGAGCAGGCGTGGTCGCTGGGCGAGCGCGCGGGCGAGCAGTACCCGCTGGCGCTCGCCGCCCGACAGCGTGTCGTAGAGCCGGTCGGCGTGCCCCACCGCCCCGGTCCGCTCCAGGGCTTCCTGGATGATGTCCCGGTCGGCGTCGCCGTGCCGGCTGAACAGGCCGTGGTGCGGGGTCCGTCCGTCGGCCACGACCTCGGCGACGGTGAGGGCCGCGGGCGGCTGGCCCGCCTGGAGGACGGCGGCGGTGCGGCGCGCGGAGTCGCGGGCGGACAGCTTCCAGACGTCCGCGCCGGCGACGAGCACCGCGCCGGTGCTGGGCCGCAGCGAGCGGTAGACGGTGCGCAGCAGGGTCGTCTTGCCGCTGCCGTTCGGCCCGACCAGGCCGGTGAGGCTTCCGGGCGCCGCGGCCAGGGTCACCCCGCGCAGGACCGGCGCCTCGCCGAGCTCGACGGCCACTCCGTCCAGCGACAGCCCGCCGGCCGCCTCCTCCCGTTCGCGGCCCGGGTCCTCGCGCCCGTTGTCCGGACCCGGCCCGGGGCCCGGTCGCAGTCCCGGGCAGCCTGTGCGGCCTCTGCGGCGGGTCATCGCGTCACCGGCCCGCGAGCGCGTCGTTACGGCGCAGCAGCCACAGGAAGAACGGCGCGCCGAACGCGGCGGTGAGGATGCCCAACGGCAGCTCGTTGGGCCGGTCGACGGTGCGGGAGAGCAGGTCGACGCACACCAGGTATCCGGCGCCGACGAGCGCGGCCAGCGGCAGGAGCCGGCGGTGGTCGGCGCCGAAGGCGAGCCGGGTGAGGTGGGGGATCATCAGACCCACGAAGCCGATGCCGCCGGCGACGGCGATCAGCACGCCGGTGAGCAGCGACGCGGCGAGCAGCAGTCCCACCCGCAGCCGGGTGACGTCGACGCCGAAGGCGATGGCCTGCTCCTCTCCATGGGCCAGCGCGTTGAGGCGGCGCCCGAGCGGGGCGAGTAGCGCCGTCACGACGGCGACGGTGGCGGCGGCCGGGGGGAGCTGGTCCCAGGTGGCCCCGGCGACGCTGCCAAGCAGCCAGAACATGACCTGTCGCAGCTGGTTCGGGTCGGCGGAGAGCTGCACGTAGCTGGTGACGGCCAGCAGCAGGTACCCGACGGCGACGCCGGCCAGGACAAGCCGGGTCGGGGCGAGCCGGCCGCGCCGCTGGCCGAGCAGGAAGACGGCCACCGCGGCGACCATCGCACCTCCGAAAGCCGCGGACGACACGCCGACGCCGCCGACGGCCCCGGAGCCGGCCGTGATCACGATGACGGCGCCCAGCGACGCCCCCGGGGACAGCCCCATCACGTAGGGGTCGGCGAGCGGGTTGTCGACCAGGGTCTGCAGGACGACGCCGGCCACGGCGAGCCCCGCGCCGCACAGGGCGGCGAGCAGCACCCTCGGCACCCGGTACTCCCAGACGATCTGGTCGACGACCGGGTCGAGCCCGGCCGTCCGGCCGGTGAGGTGGCCGGTGACCACCCGCCAGGTCTGCGGCAGGGGCACCGTGACGGCACCGACGCAGGCCGCCGCCAACATGATCAGGATGACCAGGCCGGTGAGGGCGAGCAGACAGCCGGGCAGGCCGACCCGCCCCAACGGCGCGGTGCGGACCGTGCCGGCGGTGCGGGTCGGTGCGGGTGCGGCGGCGCCCGCGGCCGGCCCGCCGCTCAGAAGGTGTCCGGGTGCAGCAGCTTCGCGATCTTCTCGACGGCCACGTCGTTGCTCGGGCCGAAGTAGATCGAGTCGGCGAGCACCAGGTAGCGGTTGGCGCGGGTCGCGTCCCACTGTGGGAACTGGGCGAGGATGGCCTTGGCCGCCTTGTCCGGGTCGGGGTTCATGTAGTTGACCACCAGGACCGCGTCGATGTCGGTCGAGGCCAGCTTCTCCTTGCTCACGGTCAGGAAGGTGTTGCCCGAGCTGTCGAGGAAGGGGTTGACCGCCCCGGCCTTGTCGAGGATGTCGTTCCACACCCCGGCACCGGCGATCGAGCTGAAGTCGTCGGCCCCCATACCCGGGAAGACCAGCAGCACGTTCGCGTCGGGCTTGCCCGCCAGGGCCTTCGTCACCTCGCCGATCCTGTCCTTCGAGGCCGCGATCACCTCCTGGGCCTTCCCGGAGACGTCGAAGATCTTCCCGAAGTCCCGCAGGATGGCGTAGCTGTCCTCGATGGTCGGCGCGCCGGCCGTCATCCCGTCCGTGCCGCAGGCACTCGCCGGGACGTAGCTGTTGGCACCGAGCTTGAGTAGGTCGTCGCGGGTGGCGAAGCCCGACGCCGCGTCGAACCCGCCGCCGTAGGTGGAGATGACCAGGTCGGGCCGCAGTCCGAGCATGGCCTCGCGCGGGATGTCCTGCAGGTCGTTCAGGGTGACCCCGCCCGTGGGCAGGGCGTCGATCGCCTCCGCGCGGCCGGGGACGTCCGAGGCGCCGTAGTTCTGCGCGTTGGCGACGATCCGGTCGGACACGCCGAGCTCGATCAGCGAGGACACCTCCGCCACCGAGCCGCCGTTCATCACCACGACCCGGCTCGGAGCCTTGTCGAAGGTGTATTTCCTCCCGCAGTTGGTGATCGTCAGCGGGTAGGTCGTCCTTCCCTCGGCCGCCCTCTGCGCGGCGGCCGTCGAGGCCCCTGTTGTCCCGTTCGCCGAACCGCCTGTGGTGTCGTCCGAACAGGACGTCACCACCAGCGCCAGCAGCAGCGCCCCCGCCGCGAATACCGGCCTGCCACGCATCGTCTTCCCGAACCCCCACTGTTCCCAGACTCCGGCCCCGTGCCTCGGGCCAGGCCTTCGTCCCCGGTCAACCGTTCTCAGGGGTAGTCGTTGCGAGGGCCTCACTAGTTCCCGGCGAGGTTCGGACCCGGTCGCGCAGGACGCACAATGCCGCCGTGACAAGGGCGAGAACGGCGAGCAGCACGGTGGCTGCGGCGAAGGCCTGGACATGCGAGTCCCGGTCGGCCGGCGCGTCGGCGGCTCCCGGGGTGCCGCCGAGCACGAGGCTGTACCAGCTGCCGACGGCCGCGTAGCCGGCGGCGAGCCCGAACTGGGTGAGTGTTGACGCGGTGCCGGAGGCGGCGCCGGCGTCGTCCGGGGCGACCCGGCTGAGGATGCCGCCGATCAGCGGTGCCACGACCAGCCCCTGGGCCAGGCCGACGGCGCCCATGGCCAGGGCCAGCAGCACCCGCTGCGCGGAGGTCGGCCCGGCCGCGATCGCGGCCTGCGCCAGCAGGACCACCGCGAGCCCCAGGCAGCCGAGCACCGGTAGCCGCGGCCCGGCCCGCCCGGCGGCGAGCCGCCCGGACAGCGGTGAGCCGATCGCGAACCCGACCCCGAGCGGTACCAGCATCAGGCCGCCCACCAGCGGAGACGTCCCGAGGCCGGTCTGCACGTAGTAGGTGAAGACGAGGAACAGCCCGGCGTTGCCGGCGAAGAAGGTGACCAACGTGGCGAGGCTGGTCGGCATCCCGGGAGCGGTCAGCACCCGGGGTGGGAACAGCGGCTCCCCGCCGCGGGCCGCGAGCGCACGCTGCTGGCGGACGAGCAGCGCCACCGCGACGGCGGCGACCGGCGCGCAGGGCAGCGCCGAGGGGAGCCAGCCCCGGTGCGGGCCGAAGACGAAGGGCAGCAGGATCGCGGGGAAGGCGACCACCGTCAGCGCGGCCCCCGCCAGATCGAACCGGGTGGCACCGGTGGCGCGGCTCTCCGGGATGACGGCCCGGCCCGCAGCGAGGATCGCCAGGCCGATCGGGACGTTGAGCAGGAAGGCGGGCCGCCAGCCGAGCCCGGCCAGGTCGAGGTCGACGAGCAGGCCGCCGCCGGCGAGGCCGGCGATGACCCCGAGGCCGAGAGCCGTCCCGTACAGGCCGAGCGCGCGCCCGCGTTGGGTGTCGTCGCGGAACAGCGCGTGCAGGATCGCCAGTTCCTGCGGGATCAGCGCCGCCGCCGCCGCACCCTGGACGACCCGGAAGGCGATGAGCGCCGGGGCGTTCGGGGCGAGCCCGCAGGCCAGCGAGGCGAGGGTGAACACCGCCATGCCCGCCAGGAACACCCGGCGGCGGCCGAACCGGTCGCCGAGCCGGCCGCCGACGACCAGCCCGGCGGCGCACGCCAGCACGTAGCCGGCGCCGACGAGCTGGATCTCGTCGAAACCGGCGGGCAGCTCCCGTTGGATGGTGGGGCTGGCGAGGCTGACGATGAACCCGTCCACTTGGCCCATGAACGTCGCGCCCAGTACGACCACGAACCCCAGCCACTCCCGCCGCGTCGCCAGCGGGGCAGGAGCCTGGTCGGTGTCGGTCGCCGTCAAGGTGCCGGCTCCGGGCGGGGGCGGGCGGTCGGCGTGGGAAGGAAGCCGATGTCGACGAAGTAGTCCACATAGCGATCGACCATGTCGTCGTCCACCTCCGGTGCTCGGGCCAGGTCGGCTCCCAGCACCTCGATCGTGTTGCGCCGGGAGAAGACCGGCGCCGGATGTGTGTGGGTCGTGTCGGACGTGCGGGTCGTGCCGGCCGCGGTGAGCTGGGCCAGGTGTCCGGCGGTCACCGTGAGCGAGTAGTCCCCGCGCTCGGCCGCCTGCTCCGCGGCCTGATCGAGGCGTTCACGCCACTGCGGCGGGTCGAGCGCTTCCAGCGGGAAGCCACGAGCCCGCAGCCGGTCGAGTACGGCGTGGACGTCGGTGGGACGGGCGGCCGTGAGATGGAAAGTGGCGTATCTGCCGGTGCGCATCAGCTGGACGATCGAGGCGGCGACCCAGTCCACGGGCACCAGGTCGGCCGGCGCCGCGGAGCCGCCGGCCGGGGCCGCACCCAGCGCGATCATCGCCCGGACCTGCTGCCAGAAAGCGTCCTCGGTGCTGCCAGCACCAGTCCGTGTGTCGCCGCACACCCGGCTCGGGCGGTACACCGACACCGGCAGGCCACGGCCGGCCGCCGCCAGCACCAGGCCCTCGGCCACCCATTTGCTCGCCACGTACCCGTTGGCCATGAGTGAGGCCGGTGCCACCCGGCGCTCCTCGTCGAGCGCGGCGGGATTGTCGTCGACGGCCCAGGCCATGTCGCAGCTGGACACGTGGTGCACGGGGGTGGGCCGCCCGGTCATCGCCAGGCGGAGGATCTCCGCCGTGCCCGCGACGTTCGCCGCCCGCAGCCTGCGGTAGGGATCAAGGTGGTGGACCCGGGCGCCGTTGTGCACGATGACGTCCAGCTTGCCGGCCAGCCGGGTGAACACGGCCTCGTCGAGGCCGAGGGAGGGCTGTTCGAGGTCGCCCGGCAGCGCGACCACCCGCTCGGTGAGCACGTCGTCCGGGATCTGGATCCGCAGGCGGCGCAGTGCGTCGCGTAGCCGGTCCAGGGCCCGCGCGCCGTCGGGGGCGCGGACGAGGCAGTGCAGGGTGGCCGTCGTCTGATCGAGCAGCTCCCGCAGCAGGAACGTGCCGAGGAAGCCGGTCGCGCCGGTCAGCAGGACCTGGTGGGGGTCCGTGGCACGAGCCGGTTCGGTGGGCGCCGCATCGGAGGGCACGAGGGACGGGTCCAGCCGTGCCTCGGCGGTGAGATCGACGCCCTGCCAGGGGCCCGCCGCCCAGCCCTCGGGCGTCGCCGAGGGCTGGGCGGCGGGCCCCTGCGCGTTCCACGGTGCGGCGTCCTGTGGCGCGGCGGCGCCCTCCGCGGTGCCCGGCTGGGCCGGGCCGGGCAGCCGCTCGGCGAGTTCGGCCACCGTGGGCGCGTCGAAGACCGCCCGGATGCCCAGGCGAACCCCGGTGCTCGCCCGCAGCCGGGAGATCAACCGGGCCACCAGCAGCGAGTGGCCGCCGAGGGCGAAGAAGTCGTCGTCGACGCCGACCCGCTCCAGGCCCAGGGTCTCGGCGAACAGGTCGCACAGCAGCCGCTCACGCGCGTCGCGTGGAGGCCTGCCGGTGCCCGCGGCGGCACCGGTCGGTGGCGGTGGCAGGGCGGCCCGGTCCAGCTTGCCGTTCGTCGTGCGGGGCATGCGGTCCAGCAGGACGATGATCGGCGGGACCATGTAGTCGGGCAGCCGGCGGGCCAGGTGGCGACGCAGCCGCGCCGGACCGTCGGCCGGCGCCGTGTCGGCCAGCAGTGCTTCGGCCAGTGGGCTGTCCCCGGCCGGCACGGCGTACGCGACCAGCCGCTCACCGCCCGGGCCGTCCGAGCGGGTGATGACGGCCGCCGCCGCCACCTCGGGATGGTCGGTCAGGGCGGCCTCGATCTCACCCAGCTCGATGCGGAAGCCGCGGATCTTGACCTGGGTGTCGGCCCGGCCCTGGTACTCCAGCAGGCCGTCGGCGCGGCGGCGGACCAGGTCGCCGGTGCGGTACATTCGCGTCCCCGCGGGCCCGAACGGGTCGGTCACGAACCGCTCGGCGGTCAGCCGCGGCCGGCGGTGGTAGCCCTCGGCCAGAGGCAGGCCCGCGAGGTACAGCTCCCCGATCTGGCCCGGCGGGACCAGCCGCAGCGCGTGGTCGAGCACGTAGGCGCGGGCGCCGGTCACCGGCCGGCCGATGACCGGGGTCTCGCTGTCCGCGAGCCGGGCCCAGACGGTGTCGACGGTGCACTCGGTGGGCCCGTACAGGTTGTAGGCGTTCAGGCCGGGCACGGTCCGCAGCCGTGACCACAGCACGGGGCCGGCGGCCTCGCCGCCCAGCGCGATCACCGCGGGGACCCGCCGGCCCGGTTCGAGCAGCCCGGCGTTGATCAGTTCCTCGGCGTAGGTGGGGGTGATGTCGAGGAAGTCGATGTCCTGGGCGTCGATGTAGTCCAGCAGCGCGGCGGGCTCCCGGCGCTCGTCGTCACCGATCAGGTGCAGCTCGTGGCCTGCCAGCATCCACAGCAGCCCCTCCCACGAGGTGTCGAAGGACAGCGAGGCGGTGAGCGCGGCGCGCATCCGCCGGCCGGCCACCGCGGCCTCCGGCTCGATCATCGACACCCGGTGGTGGTGGAACAGGTTCACCATCCCACGATGCGTCAGGACGGCGCCCTTGGGCCGCCCCGTCGACCCGGAGGTGTGGACGATGCACAGGGGATGATCGGGTGTCAGGCTCGCCGATTGGTCACTGCCTGTCAGATCACCCGCCGGCGCGTGGTCGAGGGCCGACCGGACGTCGGGGTCGTCCAGTTCGATGATCCGGGTGGCGAGGTCCCGGGTGGCGTCGGTCGCCACGGCGGCGGCGAGTGAACCGACTGTCACCACGGCGGCCGGGCGGGTGTCGCCGAGCACGAAGGCGATCCGCTCCTCGGGATGGTCCGGGTCGAGCGGAACGTAGGGTGCGCCGGCCTTGAGCGCGGCCAGCAGGGCGACAACGGTGTCCCCGGTGCGGGGGAGCAGTAGGGCCACCGGCCGGTCGGGGCCGGCGCCCACCGTGAGCAGCAGCCGGGCCAGCTGGTTGGCCCGCGCGTTCAGCGCAGCGTAGGAAAGGCTGCCGTACCGTCCCTCGTCACCGGGCGGTTCCACCTCCTCCGGGCCGTCTCCTCCGCCAGGTGGCCGGTTGGCGGCCCAGACGCCTTCGACGGCGGTCAGGGCCGGCAGGTCCGGGGTCGCCGTCGCCGCCGCGGCGAACAGGTCCACGACGGTGGCCCGATACGCCTCGGGGCGTCCGGCGCCGGCCTCCGGTCCGGCCTCGGGTGTGGCCGCGGCGCCTGAGCTGGCGGCGAGCAGGGCTTCGCGCTCGCCGTCGAGGAGAAGGTCGACTGCGTCGACCGGGTCGGCCGGTCGGCGGGCGAGGCGGTGCAGGAAGGCCGCGAAGCGGCGGGCGTGTGTGGCCAGCTCGTCGCCGCTGTAGCAGTTCGGGTTGGCGTCGAGGAGGATCCGTAGCCCGTCGCCGTCGGCCCGGTTGTAGACATGGACCGCGAGGTCCTCGACGAGACCGGCGGACACGTTGCGGACGATCGCGGGATGTCCGTCGAACCGCAGTCCGTAGTCGAACGGCATGATGTTCGCGGACGGCCCGAACAGCTTGCGTTCGCCGCCCACCATCCGCAGGTCGCGGCGCAGCTGCTCGTAGCGGTACCGGTGATGACGCCGGCTGCCCCGCAGGTGGGCGGCGACCTGCCCCGCCAGGTCGAGCAGGCTGTCGCCCGGCTCGACGCGGACCCAGGCCTGGACGGCGTTGAGCACCATGCACGGCACCCGCAGGGCGACCGAGCCCGTCCGGCCCATCACGGGTACCGCCAGGGAGATCTGGGCCGGGCCGTCCGGTCGGCGTTGCTCGCTCATCCGGTACAGGTAGGCGGCCAGCGCGGCGACGAGCATGTCGCTCCACTGCGCCTTCGCCGCCCGGCCCGACTCGCGCAGCAGGGCCAGGGTGTCCGCGTCGACGTCCGCGGCCCGGCGCAGCACCTCGCGGGCGAGCGGGGCGGAGCGCCCGGCGAGGGTCACCGGTGCCGGGCGGCCGTCGTGGTAGTCGGCCCAGAATCGCTGGTCGCGGGTGAACTGGTCGGACGCGGTGTAGGCGTGGTCCTCGGCGACCACGGACACGAGTGAGCCGAAGGAGTGGGCCGGTGTCTGCTGGTCCTGTGCGAGTGCCGTGTAGATCTCGGCGACCCGGCGGGCGACCAGCGCCAGCCCGTACCCGTCGAGTGCGATGTGGTGCACGCGGTGGTACCACAGCACGCTGCGGTCACCCAGGCGGAACAGCGCATGGCCGAACAGCGGCCCCGTCCGCAGGTCGACGGGTCGCGCGACGTCCGCTGCCATCCACTCTTCGGCCGCGAGGGGCGGGTCGGGTAGGCCGCGCAGGTCCTCCTGGTGGACGGCGAACTCGACCGGGCCGATCTCCTGCCACGGCTCGTCGGAGCCGTTCTCGTCGCCGGAGCCGTTCTCGGTGGCGGCACCCGTGCCGAAGCGCACGCGGACGGCCTCGGTCTCGGCCACGGCTCCACGTACGGCCCGCTCCAGCAGGTCGAGGTGGATCTCGCCGTCGATGAGCACGTACTCGGCGGTGTTGTAGGCCGGTGTGCCCGGGTCGAGCTGCTGGCCGGTCCAGATCCCGCGTTGGGCGGCCGACAGCGGCAGCCGCTCACCCATCGGATGGCTCCGACCCGCCCGACGCACCGGGCGGCGGGCCGGACGGCGACTGGGTGGGCGCCGGTGGGCCGGACGCCGGTCGGGCCGCGGTCAGGACCCGGTCGAAGCCGGCGAGGGTCGGGTTCTCGGCCAGGTCGACGAAGGCGACGTCCGCACCCTTCTCTCGCCACTGCTCGACCAGGGTGAGCAGGGCGACGGAGTCCAGGCCGGCGTCGAAGAGGTTGTCGTCCGCGCCCAGCTCGTCAGGGGTGACGAACAACAGCTCGGCGACGTCGGCGCGGACGGTCCGCGGGTCGACGGGCAGCTGCTCGGCGGGGCTCATCAGTTGACCCGCCGGTCACGGCCGGCCCAGTAGGGCTCGCGCAGCTCACGCCGCAGGATCTTGCCGCTGGGGTTGCGCGGGATCCGGTCGACGAACTCGAAGCGGGACGGGATCTTGAACGTGGCGATCCGGTCCCTGAGAAACACCACGAGATCACGGGCCCGCACCTCCTGGCCGTCCCGGGGCGCTACGAACGCCTGGACCGCCTCGCCGAACCGGTCGTCGGGCACCCCGATCACGGCCACATCCGCCACGGCGGGATGGTGGGCGAGCGCGTTCTCGATCTCGTTCGGGTAGATGTTCTCGCCCGCGACGATGATCAGATCCTTCACCCGGTCGAGGATGTGGACGTACCCGTCGGCGTCGAGCCGGCCGGCGTCACCGGTGTGCACCCATCCGTCCACGAGGGTGCGGGCGGTCGCCTCCGGGAGGTTCCAGTAGCCGATCATCCGGGCGGGGGTGCGCAGGCAGATCTCGCCGACGTCACCGGTGGGCAGTGTGGACCCGTCGGGGCCGATGACCTTCGCCTCGATGCCCGGGTAGGGGCGGCCCGCCGCGCGCAGCCGCAGGCTGCCCGGCCGGTGGTCGACCGGTGGCAGGCACACGGCGGTGTTGCCGGTCTCGGTGAGGCCGTAGATCTGGGCGAACTCGCAGTCGAAGATCTCCAGCGACTCCCGCAACAGGCTCTCCGAGATCGGGGAGCCACCATAGACGATCTTGCGCAGGGTGCGGAACGCGGCGCGATCGGCCTCCGGTTCGGCGAGCATCAGCCGCAGCATCGACGGCACCACACAGGCGGTGGTCACGCCGAGGTCACGGATGAGCCGCACCGCCGTGCGGCCGTCGAACGCGGGCAGCACCACGTTCGTCACCCCCGCGGCGAGGTTCTGTGACGCCCACCAGATGCCCCCGACGTGAAAGCCCGGGATACCGACCAGGGCCAGGTCGCCAGGTCGCCAGTCGATCCAGTCCAGCCCGGCGCCCGCGAGTGCCTCCCGCACGGCGTGCAGGCTGCGCTGCGCCAGCACGACGCCCTTCGGTAGCCCGGTGGTCCCGCTGGTGTACAGCTGCAGGATTGGATCGTCCGGTCCACTGCTGGCTCCACCCGGGCCCACGCCCTCCACGGCGGCGGTGCTGTGGGACTCCTTCCAGACCGCCAGGTGGTGACCTCGGTCCGGGCCCGCGGGTAACCCCGCCGCCGCGCCAGGTGCTGGGCCGTCCACGACGACGATCCACACATCAGCGTGTGGCCCGATCGCCCGTTCGGCGGTGGCGCGCAGGTCAGTGGTGACGAAGAGCAGCTCGGATGCCGAGTCCCGCAGGATGTGCTCGATCTCCGGGGCGGTCAGGCGCCAGTTGATGGGGACGAGCACCATCCGGGCCTTGGCACAGGCGACGAACACCTCGTAGTAGTGCTCGGACTCGCGGCCGAGATAGGCCACCCGGCCGCCGGCCGGGATGCCGGAGCCGAGGATCGCCCAGGCCGTCCGGTTGCTCTCCCGGTCGAGCCGCTCGTAGTCGGTCGTGCGGCCGGCGCAGATGACAGCAGGGGTGTGGGGCTGCCTGGCCGCGTGCCGGGAGACCAGCTCGGCGATTCCAGGTGGCCGCGACGTGACCTGATGCGCGGCGGCCGTGGGTGGGGCCGCCTCCGTGGGCGCTTCGGGGGCCGTCACAGGCCTCGTCCCGTACGAGCCGGGTCCGGCGACGGCGACGGCGACGTCCTATCCGGGACAGGTGCCTCCGGGGATGTCGTCGCGGGAGGAGCGGAGTCGGGGACGACCGCGACGGCGGCGGTGCCATGGCATCCGTCGCCGGCCTGGTCCCAGTAACGGAAGGAGGTGCTCAGGGAGATCAGCGGGTCGCTGCTCGGACGCAGCCGGCGCGCGGTGGCCTGGTCCAGTCGGAACTCGCCGGAGAAGCCCCGCGCGTCCAGCCCGCGGGTGAAGACGCTCTGCATGCGGGCGATGAGCACCGATGGCAACTGGCGGCGGCGGAAATCCTCCATCGTCCAGCCCGCGAATACCGGCTCCGCCTTTTCTCTCACACAGGTCGCGATGGCGAGATAGAGCATCTGGTTGTAACAGATGTTGACCTCGACGGCGTTGAGATGCCCGGTGTCGTCGATGTAGCAGGACTCCGGGATTGAGAAGTCGGCGGTCAGCCGGATCCGCCCGTCATCGTCGAACGCGGCTGTCGCCGACCGCAGGTACCGGCAGTGCGGCTTGTAGCAGCGCAGCACCTGCTCCCGCAGCCGCGGGTCGTCGGCGACGACCCGCGAGGCCGTGAGGGTGGTCATGCCACCCCCGCGCCGGCCAGCTCCATCGAGCCGTCCGTGTCCGAGGCGGCCGGCGGGTCGTACACGGTCACCCGGTAGGACACAGCGGGCTCGTCGGTCGCGGTGTGCAGGGCCCGGTGCACCAGGGAGCGGTTGTCCCACACCAGCAGGTCACCCACGTCGAAGGTCTGCAGGTGAATGGCCGGATGGGTACAGGTGGGGTCGAGCTGCCCGCTGGCGGCCAGGAGCTCGGCGAGCAGACCGGGGCGTTCCTCGCCCTCGGCGTCCTCGATGGCCTGGGTGAAGCCCTCGCTGATGTAGAGGAGCTTCCGGCCGCTGTGCGGGTGGGTCACGACCGTCGGGAAGCGGACCGCGGGTGTGCGCTCATCGATCTCGGCCAGCACCTCCGAGATCGGCCGGTAGACGTCGCCGGGCCGGATCTTGAAGTAGCGCCGGACGCTGTGGCGGGCGAACGTGCCCTCGACCGCCGCGCGCAGCCGCCCGTCCAGCAGCTCGTAGGCGCGGGACATGTCGATGAAGAACGTGCCGCGGTTCCGGCTCGGCACGACCTGCGGAAGAATCAGGGTCAGGTCGAACGGGTCGGGCATGAACTGATAGTCCGAATGCCAGAACTTCCCGGTCCGGGGTACACCGATCTGTTCTCCGGCCTGCGGGACGTTCGACGAGACGAAGACCTCGGGAACGTCCGGGTGATGGTAGATGGGCTCGTAATAGGACTCAGGCCGCCCCAGCCGCCGCCCGAGGCGCAGGAAGGCCGCCGGATCGAGATCCTGGCCTTTCAGCACGGCGATGCGTTCCCGGTAGACGGTCCGTTTCAGCTCGGCCACCTCGGCGTCCGAGGCCGGGTCGAATCCCTCGACCACCACCCCGAAACCGTTGTCCGCAGGACGCGTTCTCACGACAGCGGGCTCCTCTCGTCGTCACCTCTGCCCGGGCCGTGTGAGCCACCCGGCAGGGACACCGCCACCACCTCGTCGATCAGGTCCGCGACACTGGAAATCCCGGCGATGCGCTCGTCCGGCACCTCCACCCCGAACTCACGTTCCAGCACGGTCAGCAGGTCCACGAGGCCGAGCGAATCCACATCGAGATCGCTCAGCAGAGCCTCCTGCGGGACACCGCCAGGCGGCACGGTGCCGTACTCGCCGACGAACACGGTCACCACCGCGCGGACATCGGCGGGTTCGATCCGGCTCGCCCCGATCCGACCGGCGTCACCGCTCACGGTGTGATCTCCGGCCAGATCAGCGCGACCGAGCCCCAGGTCGTTCCACCGCCGAAGGCCGTGAGCAGGACCCGGTCCCCTGGACGCAGCCGCCCCGACGCCCACTCGGCCGACAGCGCCAGCGGGATCGAGGCCGCGGCGGTGTTACCCACGTCAGCCAGCCGCACGGACACGTTCCCGGCCGGGATCCCGAGCCGCGCCCCGACCGCGGTCAGAATGCGCTCGTTCGCCTGATGCGCCACGAACAGGTCCACGGCGTCCGGCGGCCACCCCACGGACGCGAGGACAGCGCGCGCCGACGTCGTCATCCGCCCGACGGCATGCCGGTAGACGACCTGTCCCTGCATGGAGAACCATCGGCCGGATCCAGACCCGTCAGGCGCGGACGGTCCGCCGACCGGCAGCGGTGCCCGGGACCCGCCGGAACGGACTGTGATCAGGTCCTCCTGGGAGCCGTCACTGCCCAGGTCGAAGGCCAGCAACGCGCCGGCCTCGGAACGCTCACCTGCACGCAGCACGACGGCTCCCGCCCCGTCCCCGAACACCGCCCGCGTACCGCGATCCTGCGGGTCCAGGATGGTGGAGAAGGTGTCCGCCCCGATGAGCAGGACACTGTCCACCACGCCGGCGGAGATCAGTCCGTGGGCGGTGGCGAGCCCGTAGACGAAACCCGAGCACACCGCGCCCAGGTCGAAGGCGGGCACCTTCCCGAGCCCCAGCCGGTCGGCGACCACGGGAGCGGTCGCCGGACAGGGCCGGTCCGGGGTGGTCGTCGCCACGACGACCGCGCCCACCGCCTTCGTCCCGGCGGACTCCAGCGCCGCGGCACCGGCCAGCACGGCGAGGTCAGCGGTGGACTCACCCGGTGCGACGACATGCCGGGTGCGGATCCCGGTGCGTTCCCTGATCCAGGCATCGGAGGTGTCGAACCTGGCCGTCAGGTCGTCATTGGTCACGGTCTCCGCTGGCACGTGCCCGCCCACGCCCGCGAGGACCGCCGTCCTCGCGGACTGGACCGCGGGTGTGGAGGCTGCTGCGGGCGAGGTCCCGCGCCTGCGGCCGACGCCGTCCTCGATGCGATGCCTGCCGGTACCGGCGCTCCCGGCCTCGCCACCGCGCGAAGCTGTCGAGTTCATGTTCAGGTAGTCGGTATCGAGCCGCATCTGGTTCCCGACATGTCACACGTGACCGGACAGCGAGCGGCGTCCTCTGGGTGGGCGGGCAGGGTGAGCCGCCCCCGGCCGCACGGGCCGCCCCTGGCCCAACGCGACGGCTGGCGAACGTCAGGCGGCGTGCCGGTGGCCGCGCCGCAGACGGCTCGTCGACCGGGGAACCAGCCGCAATCGCTGCTGGGTCCGCACATCCGCCGGGGACGCGGCACCGTTGTTGGCACTTTCCGTGCCGTCGCGTGTGCCTCTCGTCCACGGCGCGCCTGGGTCTGTGGTCAGCTGGGTGAGCGCCAGGATCAGCAGGTAGCCCGCGAGGAGTACCGAGTGGGTGAGCAGGCGGTCGGCTGACACCTCGCCGCGGGTGATGTCGTTGATGGACAGCAACCCGAGGAGCCCGACGAACGCTGTCAGCAGCGGCACCAGCCCGTCCGCGATGGCGCGGCGTGCCGCGGCGGCCAGGAAGCCGACGCCCACCGCGAGGTTCCAGGCGGCCGACTCGTGCGACAGGTGTTCCCCATGTGTCGCGCTGGTGACGCCGTGATGCGTGGAGGGCAGGGCGGTATGGAATGGCCCCACCCCGAGCACCTGGAGCAGCCCGAGCGCCAGCTGCGCGAGCCCCAGCGCGGCCAGGCCCCAGCGCAGACAGACGAACAGTGGCGAGACCCTGACGCGGGCCGACCTGGCGAGGTGGGTGAAATCCGGCGAGGGAACATCGTGAGATGCCGTGTGGACGGCGGCGCGCCGAATCAGCGCCGCCTCGCGCTGCCAGGTGGCGCAGGCCGGGCACCGCTCGATGTGCGCGTCGATGAGGGCCGCTGACACTCCGGGCTCCTCACCGTCGAGCCGAGCGGACAGCGCCTCGCGCCAGGTCTCACACCCCATGGTCTGCATTGTCGTCCCGTGGAGGCGAAAAGTTCCAAAGCCCGGAAACGGCCGCGATGCCACCGGATACCCTTCCGGGCGTGTCATCAGCTGAACACGATGAGCAGAAGGTCACCGCTTGGGCGGTGGCCGGCGGCCGTGGTGACCAGGCCGCCGCGGCGGCGTTCATTCGCGCGACCCAGCAGCAGACCCACCGGTTCCTGCTGCACCTGACCGACCCGGGCTGCGCTGAGGACCTCTGCCAGGAGACCTACGCCCGCGCGATCCGGGCACTGCCCTCGTTCGCCGGCCGCTCCTCGGCCCGCACCTGGCTGCTCGCCATCGCGCGGCGGGTCGCCGCCGACCACATCCGCGCGCTGACACGCGGCCCGCGGCCCGCCTCGGAAACGGACTGGCGCCGGAGCGTCGACACCGAGCCCGCTGCCAACGGCTCCGTGGAGGACGGAGTCATCCTGCGGACGCTGCTGCAGGAGCTGCCCGTCGACCGCCGCGAGGCCTTCGTGGCGACACAAATGCTGGGCCTCACCTACGCCGAGGCCGCACAGGTCTGTGACTGCCCCATCGGCACCATCCGCTCCCGCGTCGCCCGCGCACGCGAGGATCTCCTCGCTGCCTACCGCGACAGCGGAGAACCGCCCCGGGCGCTCAGAGCAATCAGCTGAGAGACGCTAATTTCCCGCCGACCCAAGCTGTGGCGGCCCGTGGCGTTCGCCTCCGACGCTCGCCTACATGGTTCTCCGTGGCACAGACGAGATCGGAATCGCGGACGGCGGGGGGAGCGGCGTCCAGCGGTTCTATGACGAAGCCGGCCCGCTCGCCATGTAGCGCCGGACGCGCCACGTAGATCCGAACTTCGCCATCTTCGCCCGGACAGGACACGTGCGACAGTCGCTGGCGCTGCCCGCCCAGCGGCGAATGGTTCTTCTGGGTGATACGCCACCTTCTTTTTGGCTACCGCTCTTCTGGTCAGAACGGGTCAAATTGTGCTGGGTCTCCGTTCCGACTGTGAAGTTGGAACGGGTCTGGGCGGGTCTGGGCGGGTCTGGTCGGGCAGGCTGGAGGTGCGGTCCGCAGTGGGACCATGACCGATCGGCGCCGGATGGTGCGAGGTGGACGCGGTGGCTTCTCGTTGCAGACTTGATGGTCGCGGGCGGGCCGTCCGGCTAGCCAGCGGAGCGCTACTCGTCGTCGCCGTGGCACTGGTTTCGTGTTCGGACGATGGCTCGACGCCTGGTGCGGCTGGGGCCAGCAGCGCCGTTTCGTCGCCGGTGCGGTCGAGCGTCACGCCAACGCCGACGTCCGCGGCCGATATCGCGAGCGGCGAGGCGGTGGCCGCGTATCTGGGGATGTGGCAAGCGACCGCGATCGCCAGCCACACGTCGGACTGGCAGGCATCTGAGCTGTCCCGCTACGCCTCGGGTTCGGCGCTCCAGGTGATCACCGGTGCGCTGTATGCCGACCGCTACAACAAGGTCATCTCCAGGGGCCAGTCGGTGAACCATCCGACGGTGACCTCGACGGAGCCCTCTGCCGCGCCGACGACCATCCTGCTGGCGGACTGCGGAGACGATTCGGGATGGCAGAAGTACCACGCCAATCCCGGGCAAGCCGACGATGGGCAGCTCGTCGCGGGATCTCCTGGTGGCCGCCGGCAGATCAGCGCCGAGGTGAAGCTTCACCAGGACGGGGTATGGCGGGTAACCCGTTTCGCCGCCGGGTCGGTGGGCTCGTGCTAGTCCGGATCGCCAGCGTCCTCGCCATTGTGGGAGCCGTGTGCGCCGGCGGTGTCGGGCCGGCGAGAGCCGAGTCTCCGCCCCGCACAGGTCAGGATGATCAAGGTTTCTACGGGTCGGTGAACTGCGATCAGAACCCGCATCCGGGCTGCGAGCTGTTCGCGGGCGGCAGGTCCACGCCTGCGGCGCCTGCCGCGCCGCAGGACTCAGCACCTGACACCTCGGGAGGCGGTGAGGGGAGCAGCGCCGCGCCGGGCGACCAGAATCTCACGCCACCGGAGACGGCGAAATGCGCCTATGTCCGCAGCGACTATCAGCCTCCTGCGGCTGGTATACGGACAATTGTCTACCAGCGCCCGGCACGCGGGGGTCTGGTCGTGCTGGCGGCCCGGGCTGGGTCCGGGCTATCGGTGCAGACGGTGGCGTCCCAGCCGGGCCAGGGTCCGGGAGCCTGGTACCTGTACCAGTGCACCACCGACGGCGTCCGCGACGCGCTGTACCGCCCTCCGGTCTGGCTGGCCGACCCGCCGGCGCCGGGCCCAGCGGTAGATCCGGAGGCGCTGGCAGCACAGGCCCGCGACCATCTGGGACTCGCGGGCCCGGCGATCTCGATGAGCCCGGTCCGCGATCAGCTGGTGCGGCTGCCGACGTGGCTGTGGCTGGATACGGCCGGGTGGAACCCGGTGGCGGCGACCGCGGCGGCGGGTGGGGTGTCGGTCACCGCGGTTGCCAGACCCGTAGCAGTGGACTGGTCCATGGGAGACGGCGGAACCGTGACGTGTCTGGGCCCGGGCACGCCGTTCCCGGCCGGGGCCGATCCGAAGAGCGCCTCGCCGGACTGCGGCTACACCTACACCCACCGGTCACTGGACGAGCCGGGCGGGACGTTCACGCTGACGGCGACCGTGCGCTGGGATGTGACGTGGGCGGGCGCGGGCCAGACCGGCGCGTTCCCCGGGTTGACGACGTATTCGACGGTACAGGCCCGGGTGATCGACATTCCTGCGCTCGTGACAGGCGGGCGCTGAGGACAGGCCACGTCCAGGAACAGGCTCGCGGCGGGCGGCACCTGGTTTCTGTACTGAGGATCTAGAATTATGATGGAGAGTCCGCCTCTTGGACCGATCGGGCGGGAGATTCTGTCTGTGCGGGCCGAGTCGGCCTAGGCGAGTGACGTCGCGCCATGGCCGGCGGTTTTGCTGCGCAGGTCGGACCGCTGGCCACGAGCTGGCTGGGTGGCCCGGTAGGCTGCCGGGGAACCCGACCTGACCGGCGGTGTCGTCATAGGTGCCTGGAAATTTTGGTGTTTGGGTCCGGGTGGGGCAGACATGGGCACCGAAGCGTCGGCTGCGGCGCGCGGGCCGGTCGGCCAACGAGGCGTGCGCCGCAAGCTACACCCTCGCTGGCGCCGATACTCGCGGGCGTTTGTAAATGGGTAGCAGGTCCTGGGAGTTTGCGTCAATCTGAGCGACGCTCCAGGGGGTGCTGCGGGGTGATGCGCAGCGGATCGCAGGCCTCAGTGGTGCCCAGCACGTCTGCCAGCAAGGCGTATGACCTGGTCAGTCACCCTGTTCAAGGGGACCTGACCACGACTGCTCGTGCAGTGATCAGTGTTGGTAGCTGCTGCTCACCGTGATTCGATCCCTCTCGGCATACCCCCTGCCCGTCGAAGGGCCTGTCGGCTAGCCGTTCCGGTCTCCCATTTGAGGTGCTACCCCGCCCAGGTGTGTTGGTGCAGGTCACCGGCCCGCTGTCACTACCCAAAAACAGCCCGACTGAGTCCCCCGAGGAACGGGGAAATAGTCGGGACGGGGAATGGCGACTTCGGCGGGAGTCTGGTTGAACGACGCTGGATCGGTGCCATATTCACCGGGAATTCTTTGGTGTTTGCCGGGTGCGCCGTCGCTGTTTGTTCTTTTCTTTCTGGTTTCGTGCTTGCGTGTGGGGTTTTTCTTCGGCTTTTCTGTTGCTGTCTCCACTCTCTGGAAAATAGCCTCTGACCTGCGGAAACGTGGCCGGAAATGATCGCCGGAAGGGCAAGAAATCCGCGTTTTGGGTATTGATTTTCGGGTGAGCGGGAGAGACTATTAGAAATCGGCGCGTTGCGCGCGGCGCGCGGCGCTAAATCCCTCTCCTGCGATGGAGTTTTCCATGTCGCATTCCTTCGTTTCCCCTGTCTTTTCGCGAGACATTCCTTCGGCTGTGGCCGGTGAGGCTGTCACGGCGGAGGACATGGCGCGGGTAACCGACGCGGATTGGTCCGCGATCGTGGTGCACGCGCGGCGGTATTGCTGGAAGGTCGACGCGTCCCAGTCGCGCAAGCGTGCCGACGGGTCGGCCACGATCGCTCGGGACGGACAGGGGACCTACGGGCACGACGACGTGTCCGACGACGTTGCCCAGGACGCGGTATTGATCTACGCCCGACGGCTTGGCGTGATCATCCGTAGCTGTGTGGTCGCGTCAGTCGACGTGGCCACTCGCGAACCGGACCGGTGGCAGTACCAGCCGCAGGACGGAGAGATGTTTCTTGCGGATCGTGCTCTGATCCGCAAGTGGGCCGTTCAGGCTGCCGCCCGACGCAACGGCTACGGTGCCCCTAAGCCCACGTCTGAGGGCACGACACCGGAAGCGGCCGAGCAGCGTGCGCGGCATCTGGCTTCGGTGACGTACTTCGCGGCCATGTCCGAAGTGGTCTTCGCGTCGGCGTGGGGCGATGGCAGCGACTTCCCCACCCTTCGCAGGATCATGGACGTGGCGAACTGTGCCGATGACCTTGGTCGTGCCGGCGTGTTCTCGACAGTGGCTCAGCAGACGTACGGCGGCAAGTACGGATCACGCCGTGTCATGATCAAGACTCGGGACGCCGCACGCGCGGAGGCCCGCGAACTGTCTGCGCGCTGCGACGCCATCCGCGATGACCTCGCCCATCGCGACCGGCCAACGAAGCGCACCCCTGAGCACTGACCCCGTCTCTCGTCCTCACGGAGCCTCCGAGCGCCACGCTCGGAGGCTCCGCCCATTTCACCAGCGAATCCCGCCGCGCTGGCTCCGCTGGTCCCGCTGGCTCCGCTGGTCCCGCTGGCTCCGCTGGTCCCGCTGGCTCCGCTGGTCCCGCTGGCTCCGCTGGTCCCGCTGGCTCCGCTGGTCCCGCCGGCTCCGCCGGTCCCGCTGGCTCCGCTGGCTCCGCCGGTCCCGCCGGTCCCGCCGGTCCCGCTGGCTCCGCTGGCTCCGCCGGTCCCGCCGGCTCCGCCGGTCCCGCTGGCTCCGCTGGCTCCGCTGGCTCCGCTGGCTCCGCCGGTCCCGCTGGCTCCGCTGGCTCCGCCGGTCCCGCCGGCTCCGCCGGCTCCGCCGGTCCCGCCGGCTCCGCCGGTCGCGGTGGTCTGGTCGGGCCGGTCGCGTTGGCGCGCCGCGGTTCGTGCCTGGTCGCTTTCCTGCCCGCCCGCCTTCCTACCTTCCTTCTCGCCTCCGGGCTGTCCTGGGGTGGTGTGTTCCTACCGTCCGGTTCCGCCTGCTCGGCCGGGTTCAGCCCGGCATTGTCGGCTCCTGGCCGAGCGAGCTGGTTCCGCCGCGTCGCGCGGGCCGCCGATTCCGCGCGGCCGTCCGCCGTTCACGCTCGCGCCGGTCGCGTGTGGGCTGCGGTCGGGTTGATGTCCGGTCAGAGAGCGGCTGGGTCTGGTTGCTGACCGGGTCCGGGTCCGGGTCCGGACCCGGACCTTTGCTTCGAGTGGGGCCGGTCTGCGCCCCCGCTGGACGGTCGGGCCGGCGCTCGTGCCGTTCTTTGGGTAAGGCCGCTGGTTGATGCGGCGGCTGGGTAACCCGCTCGTCGAACAGGCCGCCGTCCGGCCGGCGCGGCGCTGCGCTCGGCGCTGGGTCCTGATCGGTCCGAGGCGTCGGGAGCTGTCTTGTCGGCGCGAGGCGTTTCCATTGCTGGGAAAGGGAAGCCATGTCTGCTGGGCACGCCTCCGGCAGTTCGGATGCCTGGTTTTCGCTGCCAGCGATCAATAGTCCAACCGAACTATTGATCGCTGGCATGTCGCGGCTGGTGTTATTGCGGTGAGCGAGAAGTCATTTTCCAGGATTTTTGGGAAGGTGCCGGCCGGGCCTGCCGCGCGGGCCGCTGGCACTATGCCAGCGGCTGCTGTGCACCGCCGACAAACTTCACAGCGTTGCAGGTCAGAGGACTGCTGGGCAGGTTGGAGTGTGCCGCTGCTGGCGGCCCGCCGCCGGGCGGACGAGCTTGCCTGGATGGGTCCGCTGTGCCGTTGCTGGCTGCCAGTGATCTTTGTTGGGCGTGGCGCGGAAGATCGTGCTGGCTTTTCGCTGGGCTCGATGTGGTTCGCTTAGGCCCTCCGAATCTCCGTGGCATCCGGAAAGGGACCCGCGCTATGTCCGATGAGAAGTTCTCCCTGTATCTACGCGAGCGGTTGGCACCTGGTTTGGCGCTCACGCTGTGCTGGAGATCGCCTGTGGCTGCTACACGGTGATCACCGTCGTCGTCCCAGCGTCCCTGGCCCTGGGCTGACCCAAAACGTTGGCCGTCGCGCGGATCTCGCGCCAGCGTGGTGGACCTGTCCGCCTAGCGGCCTACCTACTGCCCACGCGCGATGCGCGGTGATCGTCGCAGGCCCCTCGGCCGTCGCCGCGCGGGCCGCGGCTGGGCGGCGACGGCGAGCCGCGCAGGCGATCTTCGGACCGGGCTGGTCACCACGTCTGACGATCATCGCACCATCGGACTAGTTCATGCGCACTATTTTTCACCGTGAATGCACGTCACGGCATATTTCGATCTTTCAACCTAGTCCCCCGGTGGGCGGGCCCCATTTTTACTATCCGTGCCACGGAAATGACGCCTCCATGCGCTCCATTGCCCCTGCGGGCCTCGCGGTCGATTGAACAACGCTCGAACAACTCTGAAGATCGACTGACAAAAATAGGGCCAAAAACTGGATTCCTCTATAGCGGCGTTCCGTGCCGCGCGGAAGGAGGACCGCCTCGTGACCGACCCGGCCCACGTTCACTCGGACCGTCCCGACTCTCCCCACCCGTCGCCCCCGATGCGCCCGACATCGCCTGCGGCACCGCAGCCAGACGGCCCGCGCCCCGTCCCCTCGCCCTCAGGGTCGGCCCGGATGCCGGCCGATCCGTCGCCTGCAGGAAAGGACCTGGGAGGTGAGTCCGGGTCCGGACCCGGCCCCTTTCCCGGTCAGTTCTCCGACTCCGTCGTAGACGGGAATCCGGACTCGGCCGGAGCGGTGCTGTGCCCGCGATCCATTCCCGGATCGGAGTATTTTCCGTGCTTGTTGGGTTCCCTTCCGGCCCGTCCGGGTGTTACCTTTGTTGTCAATGAGCCGGATACTGCCCCGTGCCCTGCTGGGAGCGGCTGCCCGATCCTGGCCTCCTCTGCCTCTGACTCGTCCTTTCCTGCGACGTCTGGAGGCTCTGTGACGGCTGCCGGCACCCCCGCTCCCCTCGACAACCCGGACACCGACGGCGGCGAGCCGCCAATCGGCCAGCGCGACACTGGCCACCCTGGCCAGATCGGACAGGCCTCCGCCGTGGACGGCGCCCCGGCGGCAGACGATCCCCACGGGTCAATGGGGGAGAGGACGGAAGCGGAGGACGCGGGAGTCGTCGCGCTGCGACCCCCTTCGGAAGGCGGGCGGGGACGGCCGGGCCGGCGGTGGGTGTTTCACGGCGAGGTCGAGACGATCAGCGGCCCGGGGGCCGCCCGGCTCCGGGCGGAGTTCGTGGGCGCGATCCGGGACCTGCTGCTTTGGGACGCTGGCGAGGCCACCGGCAACAGTGGATCAGATGAGGAGGCGGCATGAACGATCCTGGCCGACCGTCCCGGATGGCCGGACGGGACCGTTCGGGACCCGGGCCGGCGAGCCGGGCGGCGGATCCGGCGAACCCGGCGCTGCGCGGGTTGTCGGATCTGGCAGTGTCGCCGTTCGCGTTGCCGCTGGCGGGGTTGGATCGGGAGATCCGGGTCGCGTTCGCCGGGCGGACCTCGACCGAGGAGCAGCAGGACCCCCGCCAGTCGTTGATCCGCCAGCTGGACCGGGCGAAGTCCGCCCTGCCGGAGTCGTGGGTGATCGTCGCGCACTTCTACGACGTGGAGTCGGGCCGCAAGGAACTCGATCAGCGCGGCCACGGGGCCGACGTGTCCCGGTTCGACATCCCGATTCCCCGCGACGGTGGCATCGACGACCTGCTGGCCGAGGCGGATCATCCGAACTGCCGGTTCGATGCGGTGATCTGCGAGTCGATGTCGCGGATCGCCCGGCGGATGTACGAGAACCTCGCGATCGAACGCCGGCTCGAACAGGCCGGCGTGGCGCTGCTGGCGTGGAACGAACCGATCAAGGTTGACGGGCCGCGGGCCTCCGCGATCCTGCAACGGCGGATCAACCAGTCGGTCGCCGAGTACGAGGTCTGGAACACCCTCGAAAGCAGCTGGGGTGGGTTGTGTACCCATGTCCGCGACGGCTGGAACATCGGCAAACCGCCCTACGGCTACCGGCCGAAGAACTACCGGCACCCGAACTCAATAAAGGCCGACCGGGGGGCGACCAAGACCCGCCTCGAACCCGACGGGGCACGCGGGGAGACGGTCACGCAGATCGCGCACTGGCGCTACTACCGCGGGCTTGGCTATGGCGAGATCGCCGAGCAGCTCAACGCAGACCTGGAGCGCTACCCCCCACCCGAGCCGCCCGGTGGGGCCCGCCGGGCACGAGGGGCATGGTCGAAGTCCACGGTGGCCGATCTGCTGCGTAACCCGAAATACACCGGCTATCAGGTGTTCAACCGGCGGGCGACCCGGTCCCGACATGGGGCGGTCAACGGGCCGGAGAAGTGGGTGTGGTCATCCGAACCCGTCCACGAACCCTTGATCCCGAAGTGGATGTACGACGAGTTCAACGCCAACCGGCAGACCCGACGAGGCTCCCGCGAGCACAACGAACTCAACCGCCACCCCGCGACCAAACGGACCTACGTGTTCCGGGGCATGATCCACTGCACCTGCGGGCGGCGGATGTTCGGAACCGTCCGCGATCCCAGCGCACCTGTCTGGTACAAGTGCTGGCCCCGAGCGAACAACCGGGGCCGTGACGACAAGTTCGCCGGACACCCCAAGAGCGTCCGTATCCGCGAAGACGTCCTTGAAGCCGCGATCGCCGACTTCTACGCCGAACGCGTCTTCGGGCGCGACAGGATCGCCCTCCTGAGCGCCGAACTCGCGACCTACGACGACCGAGCCGAGCGGGAACGAGCAGCCGAGCGAGGCCGGCTCCAGAAGAAGATCGACGAACTTGATCGCAGGCAGGGCAACCTGCTCCGCCAGGCGCAGGACGGCGACCCCGACGACCCGTTCACCCAGGGACTGCGCAGTAGCTACAACCAGCTCGACGCAGAGCGTAAGACCGCCCTCGGGAAGATCAAGGATCTCGAAGCGGCGGACGAAACCGAGCCCGACCGGCCAGGCCAAGACAGCCTCGCACTCCTCGACGCCCTCCCGGAGCTGCACCTCAAGCTCCGCCAGGCGCCGGAAGCGTTGCAGCGACGCCTCTACGAAAGTACTCAGCTCACCGTCCACCTCGACCACGAAAGGCAGGAGGTGCACATGATGATCAAGATTCCGGTGGCAGACCTCGACAAGGTCGCCCATCTGGCGGGAGTGACGGCCGCCGCCCCCGGGCCGCACCCGGCAGCCACTGGGCATCCACGGCGCGTAGATGCTGTACGTACCCCGGGTGGGATTCGAACCCACACTGTCGGTGGTTTGAGCACCGTCTCTCTGCCGTTGGAGTACCGGGGCCGGCACGGAGGTCTCCGACGCGGGATGCGTAGCGGAACCTCTCGTGGACGACTCTAGCCGGGTAGGGTGCGATTCGACCGCCCGACCCGGTCAGATTACGGGCGGGAGGGGTCGGGGCCCGCGTTCGCCGCCTGTTCGTGGTGATCGTGGCCGGACAACTGCAGAGCCAGATCACCGTAGAACCCAGGAGTTCGACTCGATGAGCCAGCCTTCCTCGACGCCGCGTCGGGTCTTGATCGCTGAGGACGAAGCGTTGATCCGGCTGGATCTCCGGGAGATGCTCCAGGAGGAGGGCTACGAGGTCGTCGGCGAGGCCGGCGACGGTGAGACGGCGGTTGCCCTGGCCGGCAAGCTGCGCCCTGACCTGGTGATCCTGGACGTCAAGATGCCGAAGATGGACGGTATCGACGCCGGTGCGAAGATCGCCAAGGATCGGATCGCCCCGGTGGTGATCCTCACCGCGTTCAGCCAGCGGGAGCTGGTCGAGCGGGCCCGCGAGGCGGGTGCCATGGCGTATGTGGTGAAGCCGTTCCAGAAGAAGGACCTGCTGCCGACCATCGAGATGGCGATGAGCCGGTTCACCGAGATCGTCAGCCTGGAGGCCGAGGTCGAGGACCTGCAGGGCCGCCTGGAGGCTCGCAAGATCATCGAGCGGGCGAAGGGTGTGCTGCAGACCGAGCACTCGATGACGGAGCCGGATGCGTTCCGTTGGATCCAGCGGACGTCGATGAACCAGCGCCGGACGATGCGGGCCGTCGCGGAGGCGGTTCTGTCGGGTGAGGCGCTGCCGGGCTCGTGACCCGGGACGACCCCGAGGATGTGGCCGCCAGCCCGGGCAGTCCCCGGGCGCCGCGGCACGGCGAGGACCCGGCATCTGAAGACCTTCAGGTGCCGGGCGACGTCCGGAAACCTGACGACGTCCAGGCGCCGGATGAGAATCAGGCGTCGGACGAGTTGCAGGCGCCGGATGACGTCCAGTCGTCGGGGGAGCGGGGTGCTCCGCCGGTCGGGCGTGCCCGGCTGATCGCCGGTGCCGTCATGGCGGCGGCTCGCGCGGTTCGGCGCTGGGTTGGCCGCTCGGCGCGGACCGGCCGTGGCCGGGTGCTGCTCGCGGCGGTCACGGCGGTGGCGCTGGCCATCCCGAGTGTGATCGGGTTTCTGCTGGTGTCGGCGGCCGATGACGGCGGCGGGGTCCCGGAGCGGGTCGCGTCGATCGGGGTGATGGCGCCGCTGTCCGGGGCGTCGGCGGATGCCGGGAGCAGTGTGCGCAACGCCGTCACGCTGGCGGTGGAGGAGGCCAACCGGGACGGTACCGTTCCCGGCTGGAAGCTGGAGGTCGTCGCGCACGACGATCTGTCCCGGCCTGATGGTGGCGCGGCCGGCGCCGACCTTTTTGCCGACAACGAGCGGATGATCGGTGTCGTCGGCCCGCTGAGCTCCAGTGTGGCGATGGTGTCGCTGGACAGGCTGGGCGAGGCCGGCCTGCCGGTGATCTCGCCGTCGAACGCGGAGCCGACGCTGACCGAGCGCCCGGAGGCTCCGGACGACCGCCCGTACCCGACCTATTTTCGGCTGAGCGGCACGGATGAGCAGCTCTCCGCCGTCGCGGCCGACTACGCGGTCCACACGCTGGGCCGGTCCAGGATCAGTGTGGTCGACGGCAGCCCCGACTACGGCATGATCACCCTTGCGGAGCGGTTCGCCCGGGACGCGCGTGAGGCGGGGGCGACGGTGCCGGCGGTGCACCGGGTGGAGGGCGGTTCGACCGACGACGACGAGATCGAGAAGACGGCGCGGGCCATCCGGGATGAGGCTCCGGACCTGGTGTACCTGGCCACGGGGGCCGCGTTCGCGGGGGAGCTGCGGCAGGCCTTCGCCGACGAGGGTGTGTCGGTGCAGGTGCTGGGCGCCGACGGGTTGCTCAGCCACGACTACGTCGAGCGCGCGCAGTCGCTCGCTGACGGTGATGTGATCACCGATCTTTCGGTTCCGGCGTCACAGCTGCCGTCCGCCGGTGCCTTCGTGGCGGCCTACACGAAGCGGTTCGGCGCGCCCGAGGGGCTGGACAATCTGCTGCCCGACGGCAGCAGCGCCGGATCTGCGTCGGAATCCGGTTCGACCGGCCAGAGCGGCCAGAACAGCCCGAGCAGCGAGAACAGCCCGAGCGGCGAGAACAGCCCGAGCGGCGAGAACAGCCCGAGCGGCGAGAACAGATCGAGCGGCGAGAACAGCCAGAGCGGGCTGTCCGGCGGGTCGGAGACGGCGACGCCCCAGGGCAGGGTCCAGCCGAGTGCCGACACCCGTTCCAACCAGCGGCGCGGTGACGGCGCCGCCGGTGCGGCGGCGGATTCGTCAGGTTCCTCGGATCTGTCCGAGCAGGAGCGTGCGGTACAGCGTTCGCGGGACGCGGAGCTCGCGGTGCTGCGCGCGGACGCGATCCCGCCGGTGGCGGCGTACGCCTACGACGCCGCCCGCGCGCTGATCCGGGCCGCGGCGGCGGTGCTGCCGGGGCGCACGGAGGTGACCAAGGCCGCCCGGGCGGCCGTCGTCGACGCGGTCGGGGCCGGTGAGTACGCCGGTGTCACCGGTCGGATCGCCTTCGACGCGCGGGGTGACCTGCGTAGTCCGCGGGTGGCCCTCTACTCGGTCCTGGCGGAGAGGTTCGTCCCGTTGCAGGTTGAAGCTGGTGATTGACGGTCCGAGGTCGGACGTCTGGTGGGGCAGGTGGGTAACACGTGAAGTCGCGACACGCTCACTTTGAGCTTTCGCGACTGAGGGTGAGCGACTAGTTTCCGCTCCGCGGAGCGCACCCGCGCGCCGTTGGAAGCAGCGGAAGGACGTTGCATGACGGCCACCCCACGGCCTCTTCGAACCAGACCCGCACGGACGGTGGCGCTGCGTCCGATGGCCGCCCTGGTCGCGGGTTTCGCCCTGGTCGGCGCGGCGCTGACCGCCTGCGGCGGCGACTCGGACGACGGCGGCAAGAAGGAATACCTGATCGGGTTCCAGGGCCCGCTGTCCGGCGACAGCCAGCAGCTCGGCATCAACGCCTACAACGGCGTCCTGACCGCCGTCGAGCAGCTGAACCAGGACAAGAGCCTTCCCTTCACGCTGCGCATCGTGGCCTCCGACGACCAGGGCCTGCCCGAGCAGGGTCCGACCGCCGCCCAGAAACTGATCGACAATCCCAAGCTGATGGCGGTCGTCGGCCCGGTGTTCTCCGGCCCGACGAAGTCCAGCGAGCCGCTCTACAGCCAGGCCGGACTGCTGTCGGTGAGCCCGTCGGCGACGAACCCGGCCCTCACCGATCTCGGTTTCACCAGCTTCTACCGGGTGATCGCCCCGGACACGGTGCAGGGTGCCGCCGCGGCCGAGTTCCTGGCCAAGGTCGTCAAGGCCAAGCGGGTCTACTCCCTCGACGACCGCAGCGAGTACGGGACGGGCCTGTCCGGCGCCATCGAGCGTGGCCTGGAGCAGGCCGACGTCCCGTTCACCCACGACGGGATCAACCCGACGAAGGACTACACCTCGCAGGCCACGAAGATCATGGCCGACGGTGCGGACGCCGTCTACTACTCGGGGTACTACCCGGAGTACGCGCTGCTGACGAAGGCGCTGCGCGGCAAGGGATACGACGGCGCGATCCTCAGCGGTGACGGGTCGAACGACGACCAGTTCATCCGCCAGGCCGGGACGGCGAACGCCGAGGGCGCACTCATCACCTGCCCGTGCTCGGACGCGAACACCGACCCGTCCGCCGCCGCCTTCGTCGCCGAGTACAAGAAGGTCAACAGCGGTCTGAAGCCGGGGACCTACTCGGGTGAGGCCTACGACGCCACCAACGCGATCGCTTCCGTGCTGCGCAAGCTCGGCACCGACGCGAACCGTGAGTCGGTCCGGACGGCGTTCGGGTCGGTGGACATGCCCGGCGTCACGAAGCGGATCAAGTTCGAGCGCAACGGTGACGTCCAGGGCTCGACCGTGTACGTCTACCAGGTGAAGGACGGCCAGCGGACGGTGCTCGGGCCGGTCAGCTCGCTCATCAAGCCGTGATCCTTCCCGATGCCAGCCCAGGTCCAGACCCGGCTCCGGGTCTGGACCTGGGCTTCGGCCCGGTTCCGGGCTCCAGGGGGCCTCGTGGGCTCGGCTGAGCAGATCAGCCAGCTGGCCGTCGACGGGCTGATGGTCGGCGCGCTCTACGCGGTGATCGCCCTCGGCTACACGCTGGTGTACGGAGTCCTCCAGCTCATCAACTTCGCGCACAGCGAGGTCTTCATGCTCGGGGCGTTCGGCGGGCTGTTCGCGTGCCGGGCGCTGGTGCCCGGTGACGGTGCGACCCCGGCCGGCCTGGCCGCCGCCGGGCTCGTCCTCGTCGGGCTCGTGGCGGGTGCGGCCGCCGGTGGCGCGGCCGCGTACACCCTGGAGCGGTGCGCGTACCGCCCGCTGCGCCGGCGCGGAGCCCCGCGGCTGGCCTACCTGATCAGCGCGATCGGGGCGTCCCTGTTCGCGTTCAACCTGGCGGGCAAGGAGTTCGGGCGGCAGAGCGTGCCCGTCCCCGACCTGTTCGCCAACCGCACGGTGGTGACCGTCCTCGGGGCGGAGATCTCGACCCAGTCGCTGGTCATCGCCGCGACGGCGCTGCTGATGCTGCTCGCGGTCGACCACCTGGTGGCCGGCACCCGCCTCGGGCTGTCCATCCGCGCCGTGGCCCAGGACGCCGAATGCGCCGGACTGATGGGCGTGGACGTCCAACGGGTCATCGTCGTGACGTTCGTGCTCGGCGGCCTGCTCGCGGGTGCCGGCGGCTTCCTCTACGCGATGACCTTCAACGCCTCGTACACGATGGGGTTCGTCCCCGGCATCAAGGCGTTCACCGCGGCGGTGCTCGGCGGCATCGGGAACGTGCGCGGCGCGGTGCTCGGCGGGCTGCTGCTCGGCCTGGTCGAGAGCTTCGGCGGGTACCTGTTCGACGCCTCCTACAAGAACGTCATCGCGTTCACCGTGCTCGTCGGCGTGCTCCTGGTACGGCCGTCCGGCCTGCTCGGGACCCGCCTGGGCCGGCCCGCGTGAGCGGTCGGCTGCGCAGCCTGCGGACCGCCGGCCTGCTCGCCGCGCTGGCGGCGGTGATGACGGGGCCGACGGGTGACGCGGACCATCCACTCGCCGGGATCCGCGGGTCCCTCGCGTTCCCGCGGGTGCTGTTCTTCGCCGCCGCGGCGCTGGTGCTGTGGGCGGCACTGCTGGGCCGCGACCGGCTGCGCGCCCAGACCCGCACGCTGCATGCGACGGCCCTCGGCCGGCTGGCGGGTCTCACCGGTGCCACTGCCGGTGTCGGTGCCGACGGTGCCGACGCCGACGGTGCCGACGGTGGCGGTGGCGGTGGTGCTGGCGCCGCCGCCCGGTCCGGCGCGACCTGGCTGTCCGGGCGGCGCGGGGCGGTGCTCGGCCACGCCGCGTTGCTCGCGGTGGCCCTGGCGGTTCCGCCGGTGCTGCCGACCGCCGCGCAGCAGGCCCTGGTGAGCGAGATCGGCATCTACGCGCTGCTGGCGCTGGGCCTCAACGTCGTCGTCGGCTACGCCGGGCTGCTCGACCTCGGCTACATCGCGTTCTTCGCGATCGGTGCCTACACGACCGCCTACCTGACCTCGGCCGACGCGATGCCCTGGCATGCGCCCTGGCAGCTCAACCCGTTCTTCGTGCTGCCCATCGCCCTGCTGGTGGCGGCGGTCGCCGGGGTCGTCCTCGGCGGCCCGACGCTGCGCCTGCGCGGGGACTACCTGGCCATCGTGACCCTGGGGTTCGGGGAGATCGTCCAGTTGCTGGCGAACAACGCCGACGGTGTCACCGGCGGGCCCCGGGGCGTCTTCGGCCTGCCGCCGCTGTCGGTGGATCTGCCCGGGGTCCGCTACTCCTGGGGCCTGGACCCGCTGCCGTACTACTACCTGCTGGTCGCCCTGATCGTGCTGGTGATGGTGGTGTTCGGGCGTTGGGAACGCTCGCGGACGGGACGGGCCTGGACGGCGATCCGCCAGGACGAGGTCGCCGCCGAGGCGACCGGCGTGGCGACCATGCGGATGAAGCTGCTGGCGTTCGCGGTGGGAGCGTCCGTGTCGGGCTTCGCCGGGGTGGTGGTCGCGACCAAGCAGTTCTTCAACCCGCAGTCCTTCGGCCTGCAGGCCTCGCTGCTCGTGCTCACCATCGTGATCTTCGGTGGGATGGGCTCCCGGCTCGGGGTGGTGCTCGGCGCGCTGGTCCTGCAGGGAACCGCCTTCCTGCTGCGGGACACGGTGCCGCCGGCCGACCGCTTCATCTACTTCGGCGCCGTGGTGGTGCTGATGATGATCTTCCGGCCGGAGGGGCTGCTCCCACCGCGTGCGCATCGGCCCCGCGGCTCCGGGCTGTCGCGCGAGGAGCCCGTCGAGTCCGCCAGGTCCGTCGATTCCGTCGATTCCGCCGGGGCCGCCGGGACGTCCCGTGGCGCGGCCGACCAGACGTCGCCGGAGGTGGTCTCTTGAGCGGCGCGACGGTTCCGCGGCCACTTCCGGCGCCGATCTCGCGGGCGATTCCGCAGCCGCGGCCGTCGGCGGCCGACCCGATCCTCGACGTGCGGGACGTCACCCTGCGCTTCGGTGGGCTGACCAGCCTCGACGGGGTCTCCCTGCGGCACGGCCGGGGAAGCGTCCTCGCTGTCATCGGCCCGAACGGGGCCGGCAAGACATCCCTGTTCAACTGCCTCACCGGTGCCTACCGGCCGCAGCAGGGCAGCGCACGGTTCTGGCCGACGGCCCCGACGGCCCCGACGGCCCCGACGGCCCCGGCAAGCCCCGCAACTCAGGCGGGCGCTTCGGCCCTGGTGGGTGTGGGGGAACGCGGCGTCGAGCTCGTCGGCCGGTCCCCGCACCGGGTCGCGCGGCTCGGCATCGCGCGGACGTTCCAGAACATCCGGCTCTTCCCCGAGATGTCGGCGGTCGAGAACGTGCAGGTCGGTGTGGAGGTCAGGGCCCGCGCGGGCGCGCTGCGCGGGCTGGTGCCGACCAGGGCCGTGCGGCGGGAGGAACGCGAGATCCTCGAGCGCAGCCATCTCCTGCTGGACTTCGTCGGGCTTCGGCACCGGGTGCGGTGGCCGGCCGGCAGCCTGGCCTACGGGGAGCAGCGGCGGCTGGAGATCGCGCGGGCGCTGGGCACGAGCCCGGCCCTGCTCCTGCTGGACGAGCCGGCCGCCGGCGCCACCGCGTCGGAGCGGCGCGACCTGGTGGCGCTGATTCGGGCCATCGTCGACCAGGGTGTCTCCGTGTTGCTCATCGAGCATGACATCCGACTGGTGGCCGCGGTGGCCCGCTCGATCGTCGTGCTCAACTTCGGCCGGGTGATCGCCACCGGGTCGCCGGAGCAGATCAGGTCCGACCCCGCAGTGATCGAGGCCTACCTCGGCGACCCCGACGACCGGGCCGACGACCGGGCCGGAGACCGGGCCGCCGGCCAGGCCGGCGATGGGACCGACGGCAGTGAGGGCCGACGATGACCGCCGCGACGACTCCGGCCAGGACCACCGACGGCCTCCATGACGTCCCGCTGCTCGACGTGCGGGACGTCGAGGTCGCCTACGGGGCGGTCACCGCCGTTCGCGGGATCTCGCTGCGGGTCCGCTCCGGCGAGGTGGTGGCCCTGCTGGGCGCGAACGGCGCCGGGAAGACCACGACCCTGCGGATGATCTCCGGGCTGCTGGCACCTGTGCGCGGATCGGTCTGGTTCGACGGCGCGCCGCTCGCCGGCGGACCTCAATCCAGCCCCAGCCCCAGCCTCGGCCCCAACGCTGGCCCCGGCCTCAGCCCCGGCCCCAGCCGCAACCCCGGGCGCGGCCCCGGCCTTCACCGCAGACCTCGCCGCGGGCCTCGTGGCAGCGGTCGCCCCGGCTCCGCCGAGCCGGTCCCGGGGCGTGACTCGGGGGAGAACCTGCCGGTGCATCGGGTCGCGGCGCTCGGTATCAGCCACGTCCCGGAGGGCCGGCGGATCTTTCCGGCCATGTCGGTCGCCGAGAACCTGACGCTGGGGAGCTTCCTCGACGCCCGCCGCTCGCGCGAGAGCACGCGCCGTGAGCTGGAGCGGGTGCACACGCTGTTTCCCCGGCTCGCGGAACGGTCCAGGCAGCCGGCGGGAACCCTCTCCGGTGGGGAGCAGCAGATGCTGGCGATCGGCCGTGCGCTGATGGCGCGCCCTCGCCTCATCCTGCTGGACGAGCCGTCGCTCGGCTTGGCCCCGAAGCTGGTCGCGACGATCTTCGCGGTGATCAGGGAGATCAACGCGGACGGTGTGACCGTTCTGCTGGTGGAGCAGAACGCGGCGGCCGCGCTTCGGATAGCCCATCGGGGCTATGTCCTCGACACCGGGAGCGTGGTGCTGGAGGGCACCGCCGCGGATCTCGCGCGTGATCCCCGGGTGCGTGACGCCTACCTGGGCGGCAGCCACGAGGCGGAGCAGGCCGCGCCGGAGTGGACGGTGTCGGAGGAGGTGCCGGAAGAAGAGGAGGTGCCGAAAGATGAAGTGGGGAAGAGACTTGCGGCGGAGACTGGTGCGGTGGAACTGGATGTGGAGGAGTCAGCCGGCTGACTCTGGCGGATGCCCGGGAAGGACTTTGGTGCCGTCCGAACCTTCCCCGTGCCCGGCGTTTTCTACTCGGCCGCCCCGGGCTCCCACCTGGGACGAAAGTAGCAGCACGGCCGGGCGGGCGGAACGCCGCGGGTGTGCCGAGGTGGCCTGAGTGTTCTGACGCAGCTGTTCTCGCCGGGAAGGCGGGGCACTGTCCGGGATCAGCGCGGGCGCCATCCGGGAACCGGGCGGGTGCTACCCGGGAACCGAGCCGGAACCGGGCGGGCGGTCCCGGAGCATGCAGGTCAGCCTGCAGGTGCACACCGGCCGGCCGGCCTCGTCGGTGATCCGGATGTCATAGGTGGCCAGGGTCGATCCCGCGTGGATCCGGGTGGCGACCGCGGTCACCGTCCCGTCGGTGGCCGCGCGGTGATGCGTCGCGTTGATCTCGATGCCGACGGCGATCCGGCCGGGCTGGGCGGAGAGCATCGAGGCGACCGAGCCGACCGTCTCCGCGAGGACCACGGAGGCGCCCCCGTGCAGCAGGCCGTAGGGCTGGCGGTTGCCGGCGACCGGCATCGTGGCGGACACGCGCTGCGCGCTGACCTCCGTGAGCACGATCCCCATGCGCTCGGCGAGCTCGCCCCGATGCTCGTTGAACGCCTTGAGCAGCTCGTCAGGATTCGTCGGCGGTGTGGGCACGCCCTGAACCCTAGTGCCGTGGCGGCGGCCGCGGGCAGGCCGGGGCGGGCGTAGCCGGGCGAACCTCGCCGGACGCCGCACTCGCCACCTGCCGGACGTCCGCGGACCTGTCGTACCCACGTCCTAGACTCGCCGCGTGCCTGCGACTACTTCGTCCCCGTCCGCCGCGTCCCCGGCTACCGTGGCGGATCGTCCCCGGCTGTTGCTGCTGGACGGGCATTCGCTGGCCTATCGCGCCTTCTTCGCGCTGCCGGTGGAGAACTTCTCGACGAGCACCGGCCAGCCGACCAACGCCGTCTACGGCTTCACCTCGATGCTGATCAACGCCCTGCGGGACGAGAAGCCCACCCACGTCGCCGTCGCGTGGGACCTGCCGACGCCGACGTTCCGCCATACCCAGTACGCCGAGTACAAGGCTGGCCGGTCGGAGACCCCGGCGGACTTCGTCGGCCAGGTCGCGCTGATCCACCAGGTCTGCGAGGCCCTCGCCGTGCCCGGGGTGAGCGCCCCCGGCTACGAGGCCGACGACGTGATCGCCACCCTGGCCACCCAGGCGTCGGGCGAGGGGATGGACGTCCTGATCGTCACGGGCGACCGGGATGCGCTGCAGCTGGTCAACGAGCACGTGACCGTGCTGATGACCCGCAAGGGCATCAGCGACATGACCCGCTTCACGCCGGACGAGGTGCAGGCGAAGTACGGCCTGTCCCCGATCCAGTACCCCGACTTCGCGGCGCTGCGGGGCGACCCGTCCGACAACCTCCCCTCGGTGCCGGGGGTGGGGGAGAAGACCGCCACCAAGTGGATCCAGCAGTTCGGCTCGCTGGCCGACCTGGTCGACCGGGCCGACGAGATCGGCGGCAAGACCGGGGCCTCGCTGCGGGCGAACCTCGCGAACGTCATCCGCAACCGGTCGTTGACGGAGCTGGCGCGCGAGGTGCCGCTGGAGCTCGGGCCGGCCGACCTGCGCCTGCACCCGTGGGACAGGGAGGCCGTCCACCAGCTCTTCGACACGTTGCAGTTCCGGGTGCTGCGGGAGCGGCTGTACGCCGCGCTGGCGGTGGCGCCCCCCAGCGCCGACGAGGGCTTCGAGGTCGACCTGGCCATGCTCGGGCCGGACGAGGTCGCCGGCTGGCTCGCCGCGCACGCCGCCGGCCCCGGCCGGACAGGCCTGCACCTACGTGGCTCCTGGGGCCGTGGCACAGGTGTGATCACCGCGCTGGCGCTGGCCGCCGCCGACGGCGCCGCGGCCTGGATCGACCCGACCGCGCTGACCGCGGCGGACTCCGCGGCCCTGGGCGGCTGGCTCGCCGACCTGGACCGGGCCAAGGCCGGGCACGACCTCAAGGGCCCGATGCTGGCGCTCGCCGAGGCCGGTTTCACTCTCGCCGGCGTCACCAGCGACACCGCGCTCGCGGCCTACCTGGCCCTGCCCGGCCAGCGCTCCTTCGACCTGGCCGATCTGACACTGCGCTACCTGCACCGTGAGCTCAAGTCGGACACGGAGACGAACGGCCAGCTCACCCTGGACGGTTCCGGCGAGGCGGACGAGGCCGAGACGGACGCGATCCGCGCCCGCGCCGCGCTCGAGCTGGCCGCCGCGCTCGATGGTGACCTGGAGCGCCGCTCGGCGGCCCGGCTGCTGCGGGAGATGGAGCTCCCGCTGGTGCACGTGCTCGCCCGGATGGAGCGCGCGGGCATCGCGGCCGACGAGGAGCACCTCACCGAGCTGCAGAAGCACTACAGCGCCGAGGTGGCGGACGTCGCCGGGCAGGCACACGGCCTCGTCGGGCGGTCGTTCAACCTCGGCTCGCCCAAGCAGCTCCAGCAGATCCTGTTCGACGAGCTGGCCCTGCCCAAGACCAAGAAGATCAAGACGGGCTACACCACGGACGCGGACGCGCTGGCGTGGCTGGCGACCCAGTCCGACCACCCGCTGATCCCCGTGCTGCTGCACCACCGGGACGTCGCCCGCCTCAAGACGGTCGTCGACTCGCTCATCCCGATGATCGACGACGCCGGCCGGATCCACACCACCTTCAACCAGATGATCGCCGCCACCGGCCGGCTGTCGTCCACCGATCCCAACCTGCAGAACATCCCGATCCGGACCCCGCAGGGCCGCCAGATCCGCCGCGCGTTCGTCGTCGGGCCGGGGTACGAGACGCTGCTGACGGCCGACTACTCGCAGATCGAGATGCGGCTGATGGCGCACCTGTCCGGCGACGCGGGGCTCATCGAGGCGTTCGCGTCCGGGGAGGACCTGCACACCTTCGTCGCCGCGCAGGCCTTCGACCTGCCGGTGTCGGAGGTCGACCCGGAGCTGCGGCGGCGCATCAAGGCGATGTCGTACGGCCTGGCCTACGGTCTGTCCGCGTTCGGGCTGGCCGGCCAGCTCGGTATCGCCCCGGACGAGGCCCGCGAGCACATGGACGCCTACTTCGCCCGGTTCGGCGGCGTCCGGGACTTCCTGCGCGGCGTCGTCGACCAGGCCCGGCGCGACGGCTACACCGAGACCATCATGGGGCGTCGCCGCTACCTGCCCGACCTGACGAGCGACAACACCCAGCGCCGGCAGATGGCCGAGCGGATGGCGCTGAACGCCCCGATCCAGGGGTCCGCCGCCGACATCATCAAGATCGCGATGTTGGGTGTCGACCGGGCGCTGCGCTCGCGGGACCTGCGCTCACGGCTGCTGCTGCAGGTCCATGACGAGCTCGTCCTGGAGATCGCGCCCGGCGAGCGGTCGGAGGTCGAGGCGCTGGTCCGCGCCGAGATGGGGGCCGCCTACGAGATGTCCGTGCCGCTGGAGGTGAGTGTCGGCTCCGGGCTCACCTGGGATGACGCCGGCCACTGACTCTGGCCGCTGGGCGCTGGCTGCCGGCGCCGCTGGGCGCTGACGCCCCCGCGTCCGGACGTCGGACGTCCGGTGGCCCGACGCGGGTCACCGAGGTGTCGGGGGCGTCGGGCGCGGGAATTCTCCAGGAGTGCCCAGCGGTCCGATCGTGGTTGACGGTCGCCGCCTGCTCGCGGTGCTCCTGGTCGGAATGGCCGGGTTTTTCCTGATCATCGTTTTCGTGCCGGCCTCTCCGGGCTATCTCCGGCCCGGAGCGCTCGCCGGTCTGGGGATCGCGCTGGCGAACCTCGCCATGATCCGGCACCTGGTCGAGGAGCGCGACGACCGGCAGTGGCTTCCTCTGATCTCCGCCATGTCGATGGCGGTCGGGCTCGGCCTGGCGGCGGCGGACGCCGATCCCCGCAGCGCGGGCGAGGTGTTTCTGCTGTGGTTCCCGTGGATCGCCAGCTTCGCCGGGCTGCTCCGGTTCCGGCTGGCTGTGGCACTGGGCGGGGCACTTGTCGCCTCGATGTTGCTCGCCGCCTGGGTCAATCCCGACCTGGCCAACCCACCCGCGATGCTGCTCACGGCGATGGTCAGCACGTTCGGCGGCTGCATGGTCATGTCCGGCCTCTTCCAGTGGGGCCGCCGGCAGGCCCATTCCGACCCGCTGACCTCGCTGGTGGCCCGCAGCGGGCTGGCCCACGTCGCCGACCCGCTGATCGCCGGTGCGCGTCAGCGGGGTGAGGAGGTCGCCTTCCTCCTGATCGACATCAACCGGTTCCGGGAGGTCAACGACGCACTCGGGCATGAGGGCGGGGACGAGCTGCTGCGCCAGTTCGCCCGTGCGCTGGCCCGGGTGAAGCCGTGCCCGTCGCTGATCGGCCGCCTGGGCAGCGACGAGTTCGCGCTGGTCATCACCGGCCCGCCGGGCGGCCCCGCCGGTCCGGGTGGCCCAGGTGTCCCGGACGCCGCCGCCGGCTCGGGCGGCACGGACTCGGGCGGCCCCGGGGAGCCCGCCGGCCCGGCGGAGGATCAGGTGGGGGACCAGACCCGGGCGACGCAGCGCCGGGACCGCAATCTGCGCGATCTCGCCATGTCGGTGCTGAGCCAGCTGGAGGGCCCGTTCGACGTGCGGGGCACCAGCGTCGGCGTCGAGGCGAGCGTGGGGCTGGCGGTCGCGCCGCGGGACGGGGAGACGACCGCCGCGCTGCTCCCGTGCGCCGACGTCGCGCTGTCCCGGGCGAAGCGGGAGGGCGAACGGGTCGGGCTGTGGGACGTCGGCATCGCCGGGGTGCGTTCCTGGGAGATCTCGCTCTACACCGAGCTGCGCACGGCGATCGCCCGCGATGAGCTCATCGTCTTCTACCAGCCGCAGGCCGTCGCGACCGGGCGGATCGTCGGGGTCGAGGCGCTCGTCCGCTGGCGCCATCCGACCCGTGGCCTGCTGCCGCCCGGTGCGTTCCTGCCCATCGCGGAGCGCTCGGCGCTGATCGGTGCCATGACCCGGTGGGTGCTCGACGAGGCGCTGCGTCAGTGCGCGGTGTGGCGCGGCCAGGGGCTGCACGTGCCGGTCTCGGTGAACCTCTCTCCCCGCATGCTCGTCCTGGACGATCTTCCCGACCTGGTGACCGCGGCACTGGCCCGTCACCGGCTGCCACCCGACCTGCTGACCCTGGAGATCACCGAGAGCGCACTGGTCACTCAGCCCGGCCGGGCCGCGGCGATGCTGCGTGAACTGCGCAGCAAGGGCGTGAAGCTCTCACTGGACGACTTCGGCACCGGCTACAGCTCGATGGAGATGCTCAAGGCCCTGCCGTTCGACGAGGTCAAGATCGACAGAGGCTTCGTGGTGGACGTCCGCGGCAGTCTGCAGGACGCCGCGATCGTCCGGTCGGTGCTCGACCTGGGCCACCGCCTCGGCCTGCGGGTCGTCGGGGAGGGCGTCGAGGACGAGCGGACTCTGCGCCTGATGACCGAGCTCGGCTGCGACATCCTGCAGGGCGACGCGATCTCCCGGCCTCGGTCACCCGACGGCCTCGCGAGCCTGCTCGCCGACCGGGCGGCGAAGACGAATGAGGAACCCACCGACGCGGGCGAGGTGCCCAGCGATGGGTGGGCGTCGCGGGCCGACCTGCCACAGGGGCCCGACCTGCCACAGGGGCCCGACCTGCGACAGGGCCCCGATCTGCCACAGGGCCCCGACCGGGGTAAGCCCCCGGCGCCGAGCACCATGAGCGTCACCTTCACGGCGGAGCAGGCGAGCAGGTTCGGGGTCCCGGCTCCGCTGACCGAGCGGGAGTCCGCCCGGGTCGCCGCCGTGCGCCGCTACGACATCGTGTTCCGGCAGCGGGCCTACCCGCTGGACGACGTCGCGGCGCTCGCGACCGCGATGACCGGCTGTGACGTCGGCTCGGTCATCATGGTCGACACCGACTCGGAGGTCTACGTCGGCCGTTTCGGCCACGAGATGCCCGATGTCCCGGCCAGGGTCGGCATCGCCGCACACACCGTCGCGGCCGGCGAGATGATGGAGGTCCCGGACGCCACGCTGGACACCCGATTCGCGCACGGCACCCGTGCGTTCCGGGCACGGATCGTGCGCTTCCTCGCGGGCGTGCCCGTGCGGACGTCCGACGGCCATGCGATCGCCGCCATCACGATCAGTGATCGCATCCCGCGGCGGCTCAGCCCGGGGCAGCGGGAGGCGCTGGAGAGCATCGCGCGGCACACCATCGCGATGATGGACACCCGAAGGGAGTGCGCGCTGCTGGAGGCGGTCACCGACACCACCCGGGCGTTGGAGCAGCTTGACGGCCGGGGAGACGTCCCGGCCGCGGTCTGGCTGCTCGCCGACGCGGTGCGTCACCTGACCGGCGCGGACGCGGCGACCGGGCTGGTCGCGGACCAGCCCGGCGCCGACTGGTTCACCGCCGTCGATTCCTCCACGGCTCCGGGGGTACGGGCCATCATCCGACCGGGGCAGAAGTTCGGTCGCCTGGAGCAGACCGCCATCGGGGCCGTGCTGCGGACCCGCCGCCCGCTGTTCGTGCCCGACGCGCTCTCCTACGCTGGATTCAACGCCGAGACAGCCCGAGCCGAGAAGATCGCCTCGGTGCTCATCGTCCCGCTGCCAGGCCCTGGCGGGGTGGTCGGTGCGTTGTGCCTGCGCTGGTCCAGGCCGTATCCCGTGATCGACCCGGCGCTCGACAAGGCGATCGGGCTGCTGACGGGGCAGGCCGGCCACGGGATCGGTCGCCTGCTCACCGCCGGGCGCCCCGGCCCCGGGCACCGGACTGACAACACCACCGGTCTCGCCACCAGATCGGCCTTTCTGAGCGAGCTCGGCCACTGCCCGTCCGGCACGGCGGTCTGCCTCGTCGACGTGCCCGGCGAGGCCGGTGAGCCTGGAGAGGCCGGCGGGGGAGAGGCCCGCGAGGCCGGAGAGTTCGGCGGGCCTGGAGAGGCCGGAGAGGCCGGCAGGCTCGGAGAGGCCGGCGGGCCTGCCGGCAACGGGCACTCGACGACGGCCCGGAGCCTTGGCCCGGACCAGCGACTCACCCGTTTCGCGCGTGATTTACGAGGCGTGGTGCAGGACCCGGTCCATTCCGCGCGCTGGGCGGAGCGGCAGTTCGTGCTGGCCGTTCCGGCTGGTGGCCGCGAAGGTGCCGAAACAGCCGTCGCGGCGCTGCGCCGGGCCTGGCGGCGGGAGTCGGCCGCTCCACTCGCCGTCGGGATCGCCGTCACCAGGAGCCAGGCACCGCTGAGCAGCGCGCTCGTGGATGCCGAGAACCAGGCCCTGGCGATGGCGGCGGCACGCGACTCGGCAGCAGACGGCAGCTCGGCTCCGGCCTCCTTCGTGGGTGTCTGACCGACACCCGCGAAGGCTGGTGGAGGACCACCCGCGAAAGACAGTTCAGACCGAGATGCCCACGGCGGCCCAGGCCTCCCGGACGCTCTTCGTCTCGTCCGCGCCGAACAGGACCTGCGCCTGCCTCGTCGTCATGGTGGCGAACGAGCGGAACGTGGCGTTCGGGCGCAGCTGAGGGGAGCGCAGCGCCTCGTACCAGATCTGACCCGCGCGCTCCCAAGCGTGGCCGCCGAGCGCGATCGCCACGTTGTAGAAGGCCTTGTTCGGGATTCCCGAGTTGATGTGCACCCCACCGTTGTCGGCATTGGTGCGCACGTAGCCGTCCATGTGCGCCGGCTGGATGTCGTCGCCGAGCACAGGGTCGTCATACGCCGTTCCGGGCTCCTTCAGGGAGCGCAGCGCCACGCCCTGCACGGCATCGGTGAGCAGGCTCGCGCCGATGAGCCAGTCGGCCTGCTCGGCGGTCTCGCCCCGCTGGAACTGCCGCACCAGGGAGCCGAACACGTCGCTCATCGACTCGTTGAGCGCACCCGACTGGTTCAGGTACATGAGCTGGGCCTCGTCCTCGGTGACGCCGTGGGCGAGCTCATGGCCGATGATGTCCAGCGAGACGGTGAAACGATTGAACAGCTCGCCGTCGCCGTCACCGAACACCATCTGGCGGCCATTCCAAAAGGCATTGTCGTACTGCTGATCACTCCAAGTCAAAAGGATGCCCCCCGGGTTGGCAGACCCAGGGGGCGGAGTGACCTTTCGGGAGGTCAACCCCATGATCAGCAGTGTACGACGCGCGCGCCCTGAAACGCCTGAGCTATCGAAGGATCCGGCGCCACCGGTCAGGAAGCCACGACGTCGCCTGACAGCTCAGGGCGTCGAGCGCGCGGCGTCCGTCGCTCTCCCGCTCACGCTCGGAGCTGCTGTCTTCGCTGTCGCGTTCGATCACGTCCGGGCAACCGCGACGTGGGCGGGGCAGGGTGGCTGGTACGCGCTGGTGATCGCGTCGACCGGTGAAGTCATGGCCGTGTCCGCGATGATCGAGATTCGCGCCCGTAGGCGGGCGGGCACCAAGGTCAAGTTCCCTGTGTTCGTCCTGGTGTCGTCCATCGGGTGGTCGGGCGCCTGCAACCTTCGTGCTGCTGCTGGACTGACAGGCGACCCCGGTGCATGGCGTTACATCGCCGCACTCTGGGTAGTCGCCGCGTTCGCGCTCGTGTCCGGGATGAAGAGCACCAGGACGCACGTCCCGGTGGCGGATGCGCCGGTGGTGGACAGCCCCGTGGATGCGCCGGTGTCTGAGCCGTCCGCGACGGTTGACGCCCCGGTTGCCGAGGTCGCTCCGGTGCCCGCCCCCGTGGCTGTGGACGTGCCTGTGGCTGCGCCGGAGGAAGCACCTACGCCCGCGCCGAAGCCTTCCGCCACGACGCCCCGGAAGATCACCCGGAAGACGTCAACGGCGCGTGCTGGCAAGCGTCCTACCAGCAAGAAGGCTGCGCTGACGGCTTACCTCGACGGTGTGTCCGCGGAGGACACCCGGACGGACGCCGAACTGATCAGGACGTACGCGCCGCTGGTGGGGCTTCACGAGAACACCGCCCGCCGCTACCTGGCGTCCTGGCGTGCTGCTCAGGCTGACGCGGCTCAGGCTGACGTGCCCGTGGCGGTGGCTGCGTGAGCGCCCCCGTGAAGCCGACGATCCGTCCGCAGGCGCGCCTGTGGTGGGCGTGGGACTTGGATCCCCGGACCGCGTCCGCGTGGATCGACTCACGGGGCACCGTGAACATCCCGGTGGGCTCCGACGTCGCGCCCCTGGTGGGGATCCAGGGCTACCCGACCGGCAACGGCAAGACGAAGCGTCGATGCGCCCTGAAGAACGTTCCGGACCTGCTGCGCCCCCTGGTCGACATCGCCGTGTCGCAGTGGATCACGCGCCCCCAGGATCACCCGATGGCTAGCCGGATCCTGACCAGTCGCCAGGCCGTCACCAGCTCCTGAAACGAGAAACGTCCGGGGGCATCCCAACTGCCCCCGGACGTCCCGAACCGCGTGTGTCACCACGCGATCACTCACAACAGACCACGAAGGATACCGCGTCATGTCTTTTGCTCTACAGCAAGCAGCGTGGGAGCTGCTTCCGGGCGTCCTGTCGCCACAGGAACGGGTTGTGCTCCTGGCGTTGGCTGAGGACTGCCGTACCTGGCGTGACGTCGCCTCACCCGGTCACAAGCTCCTGAGCGCCCGTACCGGACTCGCCAGGACACAGCTCAGCACGACGATTGCCCGTCTCGTCTCGCGGGGGCTGGTGGCTCTCGCGGAGCGTGCGAGACGGGGCAAGAACGCCGTCTACAGGCTCCTGTTCGCCCCGGTGGTGGCTTCCGCGGGTGTGCCTGTGGACAACCCGCGAGAGGCACCGGACGCCCGGACGCAGTCCACCGACACGGACGCCCCGACTGGTACCGATCATGAAGTCGAAAGCGTTCGGCCTGCCGGGACGGTCCCTGGTAGTGCTCTTCCCAGGAAGAACATCACCGCGCGTGCCGCGCGGGTGGTCGGGAAGATCGCAAAGAGCAAGGGCGCATCGAAGGTCGACTACTCGGCTACTCCGTGGAGGGCTCCGGCCTTCCTGCCTGATGCCCCCGTCCGCGAGAGCATCCCGCCCCGTCAGGGAGTGGGCGCTACGCCCCCTGGTTGGGCTGTGGACGAAGCGAAGCGGCAGATGGCAGGCAAGGTCTGCTCACCGTTGATGCTGGCGGCTCTGGCCCGTCAGATTGCGGGGGCATCGGCATAAGTGAGCCCGTGAACGACCCCCTGACTGGACCCCTGGCCAGCAAAACGACACTCAGGTTGGGCCCAGCAATACGGAACTTCCTGTCGTCCGCTGACCGATCCGCCGCGAAACCGTTATCAGCATTTGTATTGAAGTATTGACCATCCATACGCGGTGACACTGTAACTTTCCAAGTTCCAGTGGGTAATTGAGGTGAAACCGTAAAATGCCCACTGTGCTACCGTCGTAGACCCCTTGAAGCCATCTCCGTCCTGATTGTATGTGCCACCTATTACGGTAGGGCTTATGCCAAATGTGGCACTCCAAGAAGATCCAGCCGGTATGGTATGGCTGCTGTGCACCATTATCCAGGAGCATAGGGTGTCGGGTGCCGCGGAGGCGGGTTTTGCCGTAAAAACGGCCAACAGCATCGTCGATGCTATTGCAAAAATCTTCAGAGTCAACCGAGAAATTCTCGCCATGCGCCTACTCCCCTGCTTCCGTAAAATTTCTATTTATCGCGATAAAGAAAACTACTCAATAAACATGACAAAAGATTTGCATGCGCTGGAGTTTTCAATGGTTATCTCCAGTTGTAGGTACCTCTTTCCGTCGGAGTCGGTAATCATTTCCGGCTTTCCTGTCAGGCGTGCCCGGCCGGCGAAACCGTCTGCCGAGGAGGCAAATCCGGCCGGATTCCTTGGGTAGTCGAAATTTTCGTCGACAGGGCCTACCTTAATCGTGTATTTTCCGGGCCCCGTGATGTCTATGGGAAGTGATGCGTAGGCGTAGTCGCCAGCGTTCGCAATTTGAGTCCCAGATTCCCCGGCGGCCGGTGGCGGCGTTGCCAGCATGGTGCGCTTTTCCGCACGCATTTGAGCGAGTTTGGCCGGTACATCAGTTACCGTGGTGCAGGGAGAATCAGGGTCGCCTGACTGTGCAACGCTCGCAGCGGTGACTGTTCCCTCTTCACCTCCGCTACCACATCCCGCTGATAGGGCTATCCCGAGAGAACAGCTGACGACGACAAAAGAATGCGCGAGGCGCCTCATTCTCTCCCACTTTCGATCCGACAAGGGGCAGTTCATCGACATCAAAGGATGACGCCATTATTGCTGCATCACAATCAAATGTGATGTTGATCACCCCTTCGCTAAATGTCGCCCGTTGGCAATTTCTTGCACGCAGGTCGCTGAGCTGCGGATTCTTATCAAGCATCACGGAGTGTCGATTCTTCGATGAAATTGCAACCGAAAGTGATCGATGCAGGTAGGGGGCCCTATGGTCGGCGAAATGGCACTGCAATTGCAGATGCACGGTCGACCTTGCGATCACTGGTCATGCCCTGGAAGTCGCGCGAGACGAGAAGATCCACCTTGAAGTCCTGGCGGTCCGTCTCGCGGAGCTGCACCCTGACCGGTACACGGTGGACGGGGGCGAACCCTGGTCAGCTCAGCAGATCGGGGCTCACCTACGGACGGCCGGTGTCGTGGTGGATGACCAGGTGTGGGCTGTGGGCGTCCGTGGGAAGTCGACGAACGCTGTCGGAGTGACCCGCGAGTCTCTTCTACGGGCTGTAGAGGCTAGGGCGTGACCGCCTAGGGTCTAGGCCTGTCACGAGGTCGTGATCATGCCTCTGACCTGCGGTTCTAGGCTCTAGGGTGCCAACCGGCCGGATCTCCCGACGTGGCTGTCAGGGGGTCCGGCCGTTCGCGTTGGGCCTAGTCGAGGACCGTCACCGTATGTAGTCAACCGATTTGGTGGGAAACCCTGGTGGCGCTGGTTCCGACCTCGACGACGTCAGACCTCGACGGGACCCCGGTGCCAGTTCTCCAGTTCGGCGCCGAGTGTCATCACTTCGGGGTAGCTGTGCCGGTAGGGCCGGAGCGCCTTGACCAGGCTCGCGAGTGGAACCGTGAGCGCCCGGAACGGGTTGGCTAGCGCGATGGCACGTCGTGCCTCCACGAACGACCGATCAAGGTCCGTGGACACGGAAGCTGTCGCCAGGTGGGCGTGCACAACGGCCTGGAACCCCGGAGGAAGGTGCGGCATCGCGAGATCCGCGTACCCGTCAGCCCGGAACAGATCACCAGCCACCGCAGACGCCAGAGCAGCGTGATACGTGACCTCGACGGGGTTGACGGTGTTGGGGTCCTCATCGCCAGGTTGCCCATGGAAGGCAGCAGGAACGGCATAGGCCGCGGTGACTGCCCGATCCGACAGCGCGTTGACTCTGTCCGCACTGACACCGGCCAGAGCAGCACCACGGGCCCGCTGCACCAGGCAGGCGATACCGGCAGGGGTGGATTCGTCGATGCCCTCACCAGCGTGAGCCACCGCGTAGGCCGGACGCCCTTCGTAGAGTTCGATCCCGGACAGAACCCGGGAAGCGTTACTGAAGGTAGGTCCGTCAGTGGAGACCCGCGCCACGCTCACGGAGTGGTTGGCAACGCGCCGGGCGGTGTGCACCTGGCCGTCGTTGTAGAGCGCGTCAGCTCGGAGCGCTCCGACCGTGGCTGTCACGCGAGCAAGCTCCGTGCGCTGCCGGGGGTCTCCTCGACGGTGGGCAAGGAAGATCGCCCGATCGTGGAGCACCGCGAGAGCGGGAACAGACTCCGCCAACGGCGTTGTCTCGTAGACGGTCCGGAGCGCGGACAGCTCCTGGTCGATGCTGACGATGTCGTCAGCCATGGTCGGACTCACGAGCACGCCCGACACCGCAGCGAGACCAGCGAGCGTGAGCGTTTGCCGACGGCTGACAGGCGTGGGGGTATCCGACACCTTCTCAGTGTCCGTCCGTGGCCGCCCTGGTGTCGATAGTGAGTCACCATGCAAAGCGTGGTCGGACGTGCTGTCTAAGTCACTACCTTCCGAGCAAGGCGCCCGAAGTTCGTGGAAGTCGACATGACTGCTTACGAGCAAGTGTCAGGACTTCTCTCGCCATCCCGGACGGTGCTCGTCAGCCCAGACCTCTACCTCGGACACCAGCCACACGCGGACTCGCCCCACGGCCGGTAGGGGGTCCGGGAAGCCCTTGATGCGGGAGAGCTGATCGGCGCGTTGCTGGGTGATCCCGAGCATGCGCGCGATACCCGCGACGTTGATCACCGTGGGTCGTCCGGGGTGCTCGTCTCCCGCTGGCGATCCCACAGGCAGCATGCTTGCCCCTTGTGTTTCACCAGGAGAAACGCAAGGGTTGCTAGGCGTGCTTCGGAGCGTCCGGGGCGGTCGGGGGCAAGGGAGACGGACGGTGTACGACGAAGACGGGTACGACCTGGAAGACGGGTATGACGACGCCTACGGCTACCACGGGTACGGCGAAGATGACTTCGGTGAGGATGACGACCAGGAGCAGGACGACCAGGGGCAGGAGCTAGCCCCCGGCGTGACCTGGATCCCGAAGCCTGACGACGGACTCGATGGTTCGTTCATCAGCGCTCTCGGTGGGAGGGCCTGACGTGCCTTACCTGGTGTTGCAGCGTGACCAAGGTGAGCACGCTCCGGCCGGATCGGTGCCGTTCTACGTACCTCAGTGGCAGGTCACCCGGGGCATCGTGGATCTTCACGTGCTGGCGTCACGGGTGATGACGGAAGATCACCGTTACGTGGCGTACGCCCTGGTGAGCGACGATCACTCAAGCTCGGAACGGTTCACGAGGGACGGAACCCCGATCCCTGGTGGTGTGATGCCGGACGCCACTGCCTGACACTGTCCTCCGGAGTTCCGGGGAAAAGTGCGCGCGACACCTGGCATGGTCGCCTGGGAATGATCTTGTTAAGGGTAGGGGGGTCGTTACGCAAAGTAACCGTCAGTCATGGTGACTGACGGTTACGGAGCTTCGAGGCTAGCATGTGATGTGTCTCACGCAGCAGCGCGGGCCCGCGTGAGACAGCGGCTGACCGTGGTCGGGTGCCAACGATCACCGCGCTTCGGCCGGTGGCCTTCCTTCTCCAGCTCTGCGCAGATCTCCCGCAGGCTCTTCCCGTCGTCCGAGAGTTCGATCATGCGTGCAAGCGCGTCTTGCTCGCGATCGTCTTCCGTCAGCTCCTTGTCTACGGCCTTCTGTCCGTACGCGGGGGCACCGTAGGCGTAGCCCCCGGAAGCTGCCTTCCTCGCGCGGCCGGAGCGCAGACGAAGAGCGATCATCGCGCGCTCATACTCGGACACGGCGCCGAGCACCTGGCGGATGAGCTTCCGGGAGGGGTCCGCCGGATCGTCCACCAGGTAGTCAGCCTCGCTGGCGACAGCAGAGAAGACAGTCGCGCCCATCCGCCAGACTTCCGCGATGAGCTGCTCTTGCACCACCAGGTCACGAGCAAGCCTGTCGAGCTTGGGGACCACGATCCCGTCAGCCTGTCCGTCCTTCAGGGCCCGGAGCGCTTCCGCGAGTGCCGGACGCTCTTCGAGCTTCCCTGAGACACCTTCCTCAGTGAAGATCAGGACAAGGCGGTGACCGTTGGTCCGTGCCCATGCCCGGACGGCGTCACGCTGAACGTCAAGGCCGTACCCGTCGAGCTGCTTCTCAGTCGACACCCGAATGTAGGCGATGACTCGCATTGCGTGATCAACCTCTCTGACCTGCGGTGTTACATCTACTTGCATAAGTGTAACGGCGAGAGGGGCTGTAACAGGCATCGCTGTCGAGCGGGAACGCCCAAATCACGCACAACACGCCTGTGGGTCCACGCTCTGTGACAAGAAAGCTACGGACATGCCCAGGGGAGAGGTACCCCGGGATCGTCGAGCACGAGCGGCACCAGGCGCACGAGCGCAGACGAGACTGCCTACCGGAGCTGCACCAGGTCGTGGAGCCCCCGCCAGTTCACACGCACCACCACGCCCCCGGGGTAGTTGTTCACGAGCACCAGGCGCACGAGCACGAAGAGCACGACCAGGCGCACGGGAAAGACGTCTGTGTCTTCATGCTCTATGGAGTTCTTACTGAGCCCCTCACGCTCCCTGACGGTCGCTCCGGGGGGAGCCCCGGGATTCCCAGAAGGAGCGTGAGCAGACGTACGATCAAAGACAGATCAGGGTTCGGTAGGTAGAGCTGGGGCGTGGTCTGTGGAGGTCAGCCGTTCGTATTCAGCGCGGATACGGGGGTTGGCCTTCACGGCTTTCTGAACCTTCTCTCGTCCCCCCGGGGTCGCCTCCCACTCAGTCAGAAGACGCGCATGCTTCTCGCGGTTGCAGGAAGAGCAGATCGCGGACAAGTTGTCCACGGTATCAGGTCCCCCGCGGCTCAGAGCCCAAATGTGATCCGTCTCAGTGGCTGCCGAACCACAATACGGGCAAGGTTCTGCCTCCCGCACCAGGCGTCTTACGGCATCAGTAATCCCGCTTCCCCCGTTCACCCGGATGCGTTGCCGACGCGCTTCTTTCCCCCGTTTGAACTGAGCGCGCATCTCTTCGGGAGCGCGAGTCGCGCGATAGCACGTCCAACAAAGTGACCGCGTAGATAGATGCCGGCTGCCACAGTTCGGGCAAGGCTTCCCGACCTCGTAGACGGGTGTCTCTACAGGCTGTGGGTCTGGCTTCTTACTAGGCTTTCCCCGGGGCGGACATTCATCTACGCAGATGACCTCAGTATCTTTGACCCGCGGAATCTTGACGCCCGGGGTATCCAGGGCGGTCACGATGCCCTCGTGAAGTATCGTCCTCCACCCCCGGAGAACTGTTCGCGGTAGGGGTAGCGGCACTTCGTGCACTGTTGGAAGTCCTGCCGCGTAGCTGAGGTGCTACCCGTAGGAAGGGTCACGAGCGTAGAGCCGCACCGCGGGCAATCATCGCCCTGTGCAGACAGATGGGATGGATTCCCGACGCTTGATCGGAACTGCGCTTCCTCGTGTGCCTTGTCTGCAGCTTCCCGTTCTTCGAGCGCATCCATGATGGCGCGGTTCATCGCCAGGTGGTCAGGGAATCCCTGTGCCTTGTAGGTGGCTGCCCGTGCGCGTAGTTCTTCGTCTAGCGGGTCGGGCTTAATCTTCGTTTGCCAAAAATCGGTCGACATACAGTTTCCATGCCTTCAGTGGTTGAGTGAGTAACTATTGAATGCCCCGAATGAGTGCACATTCTCCACATTCTCCTTATGTTGCAGGGGTTTCCCTGCACCTTGGCTCAAATTGGCAACCAGTGGTCTTTTCCGTTTTACAGAACTGCCGTAGCAACTGCTGGTAACCCAAATTCCGTGTTCGCGTAATGGGTCGGTGTAGCGGTGTAGTTAGTATCAGCCGGAGAGCCCTAGTACTCCCGGTGGCAGGTTCTCCGTCTGCTGGTTGACGACGCCGGAGAAATGCTTAGTCCGGTTTCCCGTGGATGGCGCTGGGTCATTGAGCTCAGCACGGTCACGGGGGGCTGCTGAGGATTTCCCCGGGAACTGCCGGTCAGACAGAATCCCCGCGTCCGTGGAGGCGATGCCATGGACAATAACCGGAGGTCTTGTGCGCTCGCCCGCGAGAGGGTTGTAATTCAGCCTCTGCGGCCATACAGGGTGCGGCGCTGACGTCTCGTGCTTCACAGACTTCGGAGTCGGTAGCTGTGTAGAGAGCTCACCCCACGGGAAGGCTGGTTCTACCTGCGCGCCGGTCGGCACAGGCGCACCGAGTTCGGTCTTCAGCCTGCCATCCTGCTTGGATGTCTTTGTACGTCGTGCTGACGGAGGAATTAGGTCAGTCACTTTGGATCCTTCCATAGCCCCGCACCTTCACGCCAGAGCGAGACACCCTCACGAAAGGCAGTCTTGCGGGTAGTTTTCTTCTCTCCCCGGGATTTCGGAAAAGCCGAGGGCTTGAGCGTGATCTTCGGGTGTTCCGTCTTCGGACGCTTCGTCACCGCGCGTCCTTGGGAAAGACTCCGTGTGCAGCCGCGCCCGTGAACTGTGGCGCTGTGGCGATGTGTGCCGCGTTCGGTGGCTGTACCTCTACACGCATATCCCTGAGCGTTGACGCCCGCACGCCGGTATCTGCAGCATCTCGCGCGAGCAATGAAGCTGTGAGACGTGGGTTACTCACTGAACCTCCCGGTATTCCCCGGGCATTTCCCGGGCTGAATCAAGAATACCCCGCGGTGACAATGTGATGATAATCTGAGAATATATTCGTAGACTTGCATGGAGATTCATGATGCCAGCACAAGATAGGATCCGCCCATATGGCTCCTACGGAGCCCGTCGTTTCAGTGTCACAGTCACACCGGCACAGGATGAGTTCCTGACCAGCGTTACTGAGAACACCGGGCAGACAGTGTCAGACCTCGTTCGCTACGCCCTGGACATGTTCATGGATGCTTCCGCGGTCGCGGGTGCGCTCCGTCGAAATGGGGAAGTGGCAGCGTGACCGGCCTCTGCTGTCTCATTGACTGTGCTTCCCCGGACACGATCGTGGTGCCTACATGGATGGGTCCCCGGGTGCTTTGCGTGGATCACATCCCAGAGGGGATGACCCTCGCGTGGCTGTTCTCCGACCTGTACTCAGCGGATGAGCTGAGCGACTGGGAAAGCTCCAATGAGCGCGTGCGGGGATGTCAGCTATGAGATCACCGTGGGGTCGCTCTCGTGAAGCTGAGTTCCTACGAGACCTACCCGGGGGGTATGCAAGACCCGATGACCACCTACCTCGCTGGATAGGGACTAAAGAGCCCACAGCGCGCCCATTCTCGGGCTACGACTTCCAGGACGCAGAGCCGCTGGAAGATGGGGAAGACGCCACCGATGACAGCGTCAAGATCACAGTGAGCGTGCCGCGGGGGATGGCGGAGTGGCTGCGCGACGAAGCGATAGCCGAACGGACGACCGTGGATGATCTGGTGATCTTGGCAGTGTGTTTGCAGGTGCCCGACGACGTCCGCCCGTGGTGAGCCTGGTAGATCCTGTGAGCCTGTTGTCGGCGGGGCTCCCGGTGTCGTGCCAGAAGGCGCCCCGCTGACAGACTCAGACCCGCTTACCCTTTACCTCACCCTCGGATGGGGTATTCCGGGCGTCTACGTGGATGCTGGAGGCCTTTACGGGGGTCTTCGGTGCCGACACATCCGGCGCTGCTGCGTCCTGAGCGGCTGTGCGCTCTGTCTGGTCGTGCTCCGCCTGGTCGCCGTTCATCGACAGCCGCGCGGAAGCCCCCGTGCCCGGGGGAGCCGAGAACGGAAGCTGAGGATCCACCTATCCCGGTCGGTGCGCTCTCGGATCTGGACGCCGGGGGAACTGCTGGTTGGCTGGGAGTCTCCACGCTGGAAGCCACTGCTCCCCCGCTGGGAAGTGACTGCTGAGCGGTAGGTGATGGGGCTGGGAGTGGGGTGTGGGGTTCCGCAGTTGGTCTTTGGGTCTGGTCTTGGTCTTGCCCCTTCCCGTCTGCGACGCCGCAGGCGTTGCTAATACAAGTACCTCTTCAAGAACTTACTACTTCGAATTTTACTCATTCTGGTGCAGGGTGATTTGCCCTGCTCGCCAGCAGGGTGATTTCCCCTCCTCCTGGAGCAGGGTGATTTACCCTCCTCACCTCACGGAGGAGGGTCATTTCCCCTCCTATCGCGTGGGCGTCCGTTGTTGAAGTGGCACACGGGTTGGCACCCGGGTTGGCGGCCGTGCGGGTGTGACCGTGGTCGCTCGGAGGATGGTCGGACACACGAAAGCCCCCGATCCCATGCGGCGGTGGGCGCATCGGATCGGGGGCATTTCCGAGCTGTTCAGTTACGTGGCTCGGCTACGCGGCGAGATCGGCGTCAGAGTCCGCCTGAGATGGTTCCCACTCGGCTCGGGTCGCTTCCAGGTAGTCCGCCGGAAGCGGGATCTGCTCGCTGAGCTTGGAAAGCGTCCACAGGGGATGTGCGCCGTGCCAGTCGTCGCCGTAGGTGTCCGCGTAGACCCGATCTAGTTCTACAAGGTCGGGATATCTGATGAGCGAATTCCAAAAAGCAACCTTGGATTCATCTGAGGACCATTTGCTGTACTCGTCAAGCACCCTGCGGACTATCAATGCGGCATCCAGGTTGCCACTTTTTATTTTTTCCGGCGTACCTCCACCGATGCTCAATGGAACTTGAGCTAGAAGCTCTACCGCTTCGGATATCTCGCTCATGAACAATCCGGCTGGATTCTCCGGCGAACTTCTCGCTCTTTCGTACCGAGATTTCCACATAGCGACAGCGCCACTCATAACCCAGTATTTGTCTATCGGCGCGTCAAAGGAGATGCTACTTGCAAGAACCCCGGGGAAGATCTCTATTTCTTTGCTCGTGCGCACCAGGCGACTAGTGATGCTATCGATGTTTGGTGCTAGTTCCCCTTCTAGCCTCCCCCAGCGCCCATGCATCCATCCGGCTAGCTCGGTTGCCATGTCGTGCGCTTGCTTGCGGGAAATCCCGTGGCTGGTTCCCTGTTTCGCATTCTCAGCGAACCAGCTGATGTGACCAGCGTTGTCCTCCGCGCGAATCTCGGCATTCAGCTTCGCCGCTAGATTTCTCTCCTCCTGGTCGGCGTCACGCAGCAGTGTGATGACGTTGTTTCGCCGAGACCCGTTGTCGCGGGTATCTTTCTCCTGTCGCAGATAGCCTTTGCTTTCCAGGGACTTGAGGATCTTGCCGACTTCGGTTAGGTAGTTCTTACGCTGGCGGTCGGTCGTCTCCTCCGCGTAGAACGCGGGATACAGCATTGCTGCGATCGGTTCCCGCCCCCGGAAGTAGGTTGCCTCCTCGTCGTAGAGACAGGTCTCTAGGAAGGCGAGAACCTTCTGCTCATTCGGGGTCAGATCGGGGGCAGCTAGAGCTCTACGTACCCGCACCACACTCTTCGGCAGCTTGTCCGGGTCTTCCCCACGTAGGATCCAAGTCGACGTGTCGACCTTGGGTTCAGGCATGCTAAAGTTCCTTCAGGCGCATTTGGTGAGACGCCCCGGGGTTCCTGCCCCGGGGCATTTTTAGTTGTCAAGGATCATGGTCTCGCTGCAGGATCGTGTAGCGCAAAGCTAGACCCAGGTTTAGGTATTGACGGTCGGCACAATCAGATCGTGAGCGCTGGGTGAATCTCCCCGCTCGGGTTAGGGAGAATCCAAATGCCTTTGCCGACGTAGCCATCCGGCCACCGTCGACTCTCGGTGCGGATGTGCCCCTTGGCTTCGATCTGACAGAGCAGCTTCGCAACGTTGTCGCGACAGCCCCGCGCCCGAAGCAGGAACTCATCCCGGGTTTCGCCATCGGGCATGCCGTAGAGCATGACCCCCAGCAGAGTGAGACTCTGCCGGAACGGCTGTTCATACAGCGCCATCGTCGCGAGAGCCAGTCGCTCCATCGGGGTGAGGTCGGACCGGAGCACCGCATTTCGGGCGCCGTGCACAACCCGCGCGAGAAGAGTGTCGTGTACCTCGTGGGCGCACAGCTCCTCGTATGCCCTATCGATGTCGTCCATTCCTGCGCCTTCCTGCCACGTGCGCCACTCAGGGGCACTTCGGTGGGATGCGGCCATTTAAGCCGACAGGAAGCTGGTACGGAAAGGGTCTTCGGTGTCGTTGATCTCGCACCGAAAATGGGGAACGGAGAGGCTCGCTGCACCGTTGCAACGGGTGAGTTCAACAGCGGCGGACCATATACGTTCTAAATCTCGTAGGTGCCGCTGTCGGGGCCATGTTATCCCTTGCCCGCGGTTACGCACCGTTACTACTTTCATGATCAATGGTGCGTTCCGTATTTCCGGGGCGCCACCTGTGGCGTAACGGCCCTGATCTGGTCGCTGAGCCCACGAATACGGTCCCGGGGCTTCCGCTCTAGGCGCCTCGCGCTAGGTGCTCTCCGTGGTTCTCAGGGGCTCCTGTGGACTTTCCGCCGGGCGGACGGGTCTCCCTGACGCGTGGTTACGCTGTAGACGTCACTGTGTCCGCGAGTGGACTGCCCGGGGGATACCAGCTGTGCTCAGCTGACTACAGCTGCATGACCCCGGACACGACGAAGCCCCCGCCGGGCGCCTGGGGGCGACTATCGACGGGGGCTGTCTGGCGCGGGGATGCCTGCCGGGGAATGCCTCCGGGGGGACCGCGGCGGTCAGCGCTCCGTGACGTCGTAGAGCTCCTCCGGGTCGTACATCGGCTCTTCCGACTCCCGCGCTCGTCTCCGGAGCTCCTGCGACTTCAAGACCCCCTGCGCCCAGTACGGGGCAGCGAAGAAATCCCGCTTCCTGCCGTCAGCTTCAGTGGACGCGTCCGGAGAGGTATCGGAGTCTTCGTCCCACATCGATGCCCAGTACAGCAGGCGCTCCACCATGGAATCCGAGAGGGCAAGCTCGCCCGCGGCGTCACGCGGCGCGTCGGGGTCCTCTTTGATCCCCCGGAGCCACGCGGCCACCCGATCCCACCCTGGCGCCCGATCTACGAGAAGATCGTTCAAGGCCGGGCTGAGTTCCTCGGTGAAATGCGGAGTGAAGCGGCGCCGGTCCCATGGACCCCATCCCTGGGTTCCGGGCGTGATGTCGATGTACTTGAAGACTCCGAAGATGACGTTCCGGATCTCTTCGTAAGGAAGCGACCGCCAGGTTGCGGCTACCCCAAGACTTATTACCGGCTTCTCGCCTGCCCGGACACGATCCCGGGCTAGTTTAATCTCCCGCTCCTTTTGTTCGAGGGACTCCGCGCGGATCCCTGCAAGTCGGAGAGGTAGTCCTTTGTCGACCTCGGCGTTGAGTTCTTTGAGGTCGCTTTCAATCTTTGCGAGTTCTGCGTCGAAATCGCGAGCCTCTGCCGTACGGCGCCGGAGCGGGGCAGACAGAACGAATCGGTCGATGAGTTCGCCGACGTATTCCCAGGTCTCGTCATAGGACACTGTCAGCTTGTGATTCGCAGGGCAGGGGCGTGCGCGTCCTTTGGCGGGATGCCGGATATACGACGTCGTCTTGCTCTTTGACTGGTTGCGGTAGAGGGGCTGTTGGCACGCTGCGCAGCGAAAGAGCCCGGCTGTCTCGTTTACCCCGTCGTGCGGGTTGACACGGTTCGGGTTCTTGATCTGCCCCTTGATCACGTCCTGAGCGGTGCTCCAGGTCGCGTAATCGACGATCGGCGGGAACTGCTGTTCTTCGGGTTGGACGTCGGGAATTTCCCAGACCCCGTCAACCTTCACCGCGTAGAGCCCGCATGCCCGGGGGTTCGTGACGATCGCGGTAATTGTTCCGTCCGTCCAGAAGTCGCCCCGTCGTGGCTTCACGCCCGCGAGGTTGAGGTCTCTGGCGATCGTGTTCCGGGACTGTCCTCGGTTGATGGCCGCGAACATGGCTTCTACGTGGGTACCCTCGGTTTCCTCGACGTGCCACCGGAAACGGACCACGTGACGGTTACCGATCTGGACGGTGTACGGCTCTCTACGCCACCCGTAGGGGGCAGGTCCACCTGTCCAGCGCTGTCGTTCCCGCAGGCGCGCGTGAGACTTTGTGACCCGCTCCGAGACCTTCTCTGACTCCCGGATCGCGTCGTGCAGCTCCTGGCGGAAGCGGTTCCGGCTGTCCGGATCGGCGAAGTCGTACGTGGTGCCTTCCGGAACCTTCACCACCTTGCCCTTGATGCGGGTCATCAGGCCCATGAACGCCCCGCCGGTCTCGTCCTGGCGAGAGATGCGGGTGATCTCTGTGACCAAGAGCACCTTGACGCCGGTCGTCCGCAGCGCGTCGCACAGGCTGTCGAATCCAGGCCGGTCAACGTCGTATTTGCTCGCTGACACAGAGTTGTCGACGAAGTGTCGTAGGACGTCATAGCCAAGTCGCGGACTGTGTTCCTCGATGTCGGCTCGCTGCTCCTCGACGCGGCGTCGCTGCCCGTCGCGGTCCCGAGACAGCCGTTCGTACCCGAACGCGGGCTCAGGGTCCGGTGGGACACCGAACGGCATGAACACGGGCACGTCGGGGGGCGCGTCCGGGGGCGTGTCGCGGGGGGCATCGGCTGACATGGTTCACCATCATGCCGTAAGGTGGTAGTGATCGGTATTACGCGTTGTCGTAATGGCTGCCGTAGTGGACCGTCGCGAGTAGGGCCATACCGTCGTCGTCGATGGAATCCCGACCGTAGGTGGCTCGGAAGAACTCGAACGTGGCACCGAGCCCGTCATACGCCTCGTTCACGGCGGTGTCGTCGACCGGGTTGTCACCCTCGGCGCGCACCGTCACACCGGGCAGCTCCTCGGCTTCCTTCGCGTCGCCGACGGTGCGGCGCGGGCCGCTGGTCGGGCCGCTGGCCGGGGTGAGGCGAGGCGGTGCCGCCGTGCGCTGCGCCGCGCGCAGGAAGGCGTTGTGCACTCGCACGGTGCGATGGGACGCGTCCTGGGCCATGGTGGAAAGGGCCCAGGACCGCTGCTCGTCGTTTCCGTTGCGTGCGATGCGCTCCAACACGTGCGGCGGCACGGCACAGGGTGCGCAACGACGATGAACGCTCATCGGGAGACTCCTCATCAGGCGACGCTCCATCGGGTGACGCCGTCGCAGTGGGCAGTGCTCGCCGGGTCGCTCGGGATGGAATGACCCGTCGCAGTCGACCTTTGTCGCTACGCGGGTTGATGTCCAGACTGATCGTTGTGTCCCTTTGTGCCGCCCTTGTGGATTCGTCGGTTGATCAGTAGCGCCAGGGTGTGGACCGCCGCCACCGCGATCCCGCCGAGGATCAGCATCCCGGCATGGTCGTCCAACCAGCGGACGAGGTCCTGCGTCCAGGGTGCGAGCGCGCTGCCGGCTGACAGGTAGAGCGCGGCCGAGATGGCCGACCCGGGGACGACGAACCGCAGGAAGCGCCGTAGTGGCACGGACCCTGCGCCCAGCGCCGCGTCGACGGCGAGGTTGGTGTTCACGAGGCAGAACCACAGCAGGCCGCGCTGCGCTCCGTGCCGGGAGAGCGCGGCCACCAGCCGGCTGGTGCCGACCCGGCGCAACAGCAACGACTGAACGTTGTGGCGGGCGAGGCCGAAGTAACCGACGTCCAGCGCGGCCCGGAACACCGTCGCGACCAGCAGCGCGGGGACGAACGCGACCTCACCGCCGACGAGGAGCAGGACCGACACCGTCGGTCGCATCGCGATGAGCAGCAGTGGGGCGGAGCTCGCCAACGCGGGCAGGAACGCGAGGCCAAGCCCGCCGGCGCCCAACAGCGCGCCGGTCAGCAGCGTCGGCCACAGCCGGGTGATGAGCCGGGCAGGCACCCGACCGCCCTGGCCGGCGGCGCCGTCCCGACCGGTGAGGCGGTTGTGACCGGTGGCGCCGTGCGGGTCGGTGGCGCTGTGCGGGTCGGCGGCGCTGTGCGAGTCCGCGGCGCCGTGCGGGTCGGTGGCGCCATGCCGCCGGTTGGCGACGCCGTGCCGGCTGGTCAGGTCGTCCGGTGTCGTGCCGGTCGGGTGCGGCTCCACTCGTCCAGTCTTACCCGGCGTCCGGGCCTGTTCCGGTCCGCACCTCTGGTGGTCCTCGCCGCCTTCGGCTGACCTGCAGGACCGCCGCCGCCGTGCGCCGCCTGGCACACTCACCTACGTGCTGATGGTGGGCCTTACGGGCGGTATCGGGTCGGGCAAGAGCGCCGTGTCGGAACTCCTGGTGGGTTACGGCGCCTACCTGGTGGACGCGGACCGCATCGCTCGGGAGGTCGTCGAGCCCGGCAGCGAGGGCCTGGCCGCGGTCGTCGCCGCCTTCGGCCCGGCGATGCTGGGGCCGGACGGCGCGCTGGACCGGGCGGCTCTGGGCCAGGTGGTGTTCGCGGACGAGACGAGCCGTCGGCGGCTGGAATCGATCACCCATCCCCTGATCCGGGCGACGATGGAGCGGCGGATCGCCGCGGCCCCGGCGGACGCGATCGTGATCCATGATGTGCCGCTGCTCGTCGAGGGTGGCTCGCATGGAGGCTACGACCTTGTCCTCGTGGTCGAGGCGCCGCGGGAGCTCCGCCTGGAGCGACTGGCCCGACGTGGCCTTCCGCGTGACCAGGCCGAGGCCAGGATGGCGGCCCAGGCCACCGACGAACGGCGACGCGCCGTCGCCGACATCCTCATCGACAACGGCGGGTCGATCGACGACCTGGGCGCACGGGTGCGGGAGGTCTGGCAGGAGCTGCTCCGGCGCCGCGACGCCGCCCCCGCCGGCGCAGCCGGCCCCGCGTAGGCCGAGCCGGCCGCGCGCCGGTCCACGAGACGCCGGCCTACGCGCCAGCGGCCTACGAGACGCCGGCGGCGTCCATGCCGCGCAGCTCCTTCTTCAGCTCGCTGATCTCGTCGCGCAGCCGGGCGGCGAGCTCGAACTGCAGCTCCTTCGCCGCCTCGTGCATCTGGTCGTCGAGCTGGCGGATGAGCTGCGCCAGCTCTCCACGCGGCATCCCGGCGAGCTCGGCGGCGTAGCGGCCGACCGTGTCACCGGCCTTCGACTTCATGCCGGGCGCGGGAGCCTTGCCGCGGGACTGTGCCCGACCGCCACCGCCGATCATCTCGCCGCCCGCCGTCTCCCGCACCATGTCGTCGAGGATGTCGACGACCTTCTTGCGCAGCGGCTGCGGGTCGAGCCCACGCTCGGTGTTGTAGGCGATCTGCTTCTCGCGGCGCCGGTTCGTCTCCTCGATGGCATGGCTCATCGAGGGCGTGATCTTGTCCGCATACATGTGGACCTGGCCGGAGACGTTACGGGCGGCCCGCCCGATGGTCTGGATGAGCGACTTGTCCGACCGCAGGAAGCCCTCCTTGTCCGCGTCGAGGATCGCGACGAGCGACACCTCGGGCAGGTCGAGGCCCTCCCGCAGCAGGTTGATGCCGACGAGGACGTCGAACTCGCCGCGGCGCAGGTCGGTCAGCAGCTCGACCCGGCGCAGGGTGTCGACCTCGCTGTGCAGGTACCGCACCCGGATGCCGAGCTCCAGCAGGTAGTCGGTGAGATCCTCGGCCATCTTCTTGGTCAGCGTGGTGACGAGGATCCGCTCGTCGCGCTCGGCACGCAGGCGGATCTCATGGACCAGGTCGTCGATCTGGCCCTTGGTCGGCTTGAGGATGATCTCCGGGTCGAGCAGCCCGGTCGGACGGATGATCTGCTCCACGACGCCGTCACCGCGCCCCAGCTCGTACGGGCCCGGTGTCGCGGAGAGATACACCGTCTGCCCGATCCGCTCCAGGAACTCCTCCCAGCGCAGCGGGCGGTTGTCCACCGCGCTCGGCAGCCGGAAGCCGTGGTCGACGAGGTTGCGCTTGCGCGACATGTCGCCCTCGTACATCCCGCCGATCTGCGGCACCGTGACGTGCGACTCGTCGATGACGAGGAGGAAGTCCTCCGGGAAGTAGTCGAGCAGCGTGTGCGGCGGGGTGCCCGCGGCGCGGCCGTCGATGTGCCGGGAGTAGTTCTCGATCCCGGAGCAGAAGCCGACCTGGCGCATCATCTCGATGTCGTAGCTGGTCCGCATCCGCAGCCGTTGGGCCTCCAGCAGCTTGCTCTGGCGCTCCAGCTCGTCGAGCCGCCCGGTGAGCTCGGCCTCGATGCCGGTGATCGCCCGCTCCATGCGCTCGGGCCCGGCGACGTAGTGCGTCGCCGGGAAGACGAAGACCTCCTCCGCCTCGCGGACGATCTCACCGGTGAGCGGGTGCAGGTATGACAGGCGCTCGATCTCGTCGCCGAACATCTCGATCCGGACCGCGAGCTCCTCGTACACGGGGAACACCTCGACGGTGTCCCCCCGGACGCGGAACGTTCCGCGGGTGAAGGCGACGTCGTTGCGCGCGTACTGGACGTCCACAAAACGGCGCAGCAGCCGTTCGTGCCCGAACTCGTCGCCCACCCGCAGGCGCACCATCCGGTCGATGTACTCCTGCGGGGTGCCCAGGCCGTAGATGCAGCTCACGCTGGCCACCACGATCACGTCACGGCGGGTGAGCAGGTTCATCGTCGCGGAGTGCCGCAGGCGCTCGACCTCCTCGTTGATCGAGGAGTCCTTCTCGATGTACGTGTCCGTCTGGGCGATGTACGCCTCGGGCTGGTAGTAGTCGTAGTAGGACACGAAGTACTCGACGGCGTTGTGCGGGAGCAGCTCCCGGAACTCGTTCGCGAGCTGGGCCGCCAGCGTCTTGTTCGGAGCCATGACGAGGGTCGGCCGCTGCAGCCGCTCCACCAGCCACGCGGTCGTCGCCGACTTGCCGGTTCCGGTCGCGCCGAGGAGCACGACGTCCTTCTCCCCGGCCTGGATGCGGCGGGCGAGATCGTCGATCGCCGCCGGCTGGTCACCAGCCGGGGCGAACTCCGAGACGACCTGGAACGGCGCCGCCGAGCGTTGCAGGTCCGTCGTGGGGCGTTCGAACGTTGTGCTCACGATTTCCAGAACACCACACGCCACCGACAGTTTCCCGACCGCGTCGCCGGGCCCGCCCCGATCAGGTCGTTCCGACCGCCCGACCCGGCCGCCCGGGCGGTCGTCCGGCTTGATCAGCTGCCCGGATCGCCCGCCCGCCGCCGGAACGCGCCCTCCCAGTCGATCAGACGCGCGCCGATCACCGCGGTCTGCAGCACGTAACGGTCGGTCGGCGAGGTCGGGTCGTGCTTCGTCAGCGCGTGGATGCGGTCCAGCCGGTAGGTGAGCGCCCGGACGGACAGATGCAGCCGCCGGGCGGCCGCCAGTGCCACCCCGCCGGTCGCGAAATAGGCGTCGAGGGTCTCGATCAGCGGTGCCGCCCCGCCCCGCGCCGACCGCAGCGGGCTCAGCACCGTGTCGACGAGCTCCTCGAGCGGTTCCCGGTCCCGCAGGAGGACCTTGTAGATCAGCAGGTCGTCGGTGTGCACGACCTGGCCGTCCAACCGCATCCGCCCGGCGAGCTCGACGGCGTTGCGCGCCTCCTCGAAGCTGATCCGAACCCCGGCCACGCCGCTGCGGGCCCGGCTCACCCCGAGCCGCCAGACCAGTTCCGGCTCGACCGCCAGCCGCCGGGTGATCGCCCGGATCGCGGCGGCCGGAGCGGCCTCGGCTGGCGCGATGCCGGGCATCGGGACGAAGCCGACGTCCCCGGCCGCCGGCGGGTCCAGCCGCCGCCGACCGCGGGGCGCGGTGGTCCGGGGGGACGTCCGGTCGGCGGCGGTCGGACGGTCGATCCGAGGGTGTCCGGAACCACCGTCCGCGCGGGTGTGGACGGTGGGGCCGCGCCCGGGGGGCGGGGCGGCGACGACCTGGCCCGACCGGACCACGCCGCCTCCGGGTCCGGCGCCTCCGGGTCCGCCGCCTCCGGGTCCGGCGCCTCCGGGTCCGCCGCCTCCGGGTCCGGCGCCACCGGGCCCGGCCGAGTGGCCGTCGCCGTCGATCCCGCCGTGCTCGTGCCCGTGTTCCTGGCGGTGCGCGTCGCCCTGGTCGGCACTGTCGCTTCCGGCCTCAGCTCTGGTGGCAGTGCCAGAGCCGTCGTCGGCGTCGATCCCGGTGCCGGCGGCGTCCGCATGGAGGCCGGCCGCGCTCAGCGCCACCGGGAGGGTCAGCTCGGACTCCTGCGGTACGACGCAGACGAGCAGGCCGTCCTTCGTCGCGACCAGCGGCTCCGTCGGGCACTGCCGGCGCAGCGTCTCCTCGATCTCGCGGACCACGGCGCGGCCGTCCAGGAAACGCCGGCTCCCGGCGGACACGAGCAGGACATGGGGAGCCTCCAGCCGGAACCCGAACGCCGCGGCTCGCTCCAGCAGCAGCCCCACCTCCGAGGTGCCGGTCAGCAGGTCGTCGACCAGCTCGCGGCGCAGCGCCTCCTCCGAGCGTGCGCGGGCCGTCCGAGCGCGCTCATAGCCCTCGCACACCGCCGCGACCACGTCGTCGCTGGCACGCAGGACGGCGGAGGCCGCCGCGCGGGTACGTGAGACGGCGCCGACAGTCGGCCCTGTGCCAGTGGGCTTTCCGGTTGCCTCGGCGGACCCTCCGGTTGCCTCGGCGGGCCGGCCGGCCGCCTCGCGCGGCTGCGGGCCGTGCGCCGAGGACCGGGCCAGGCGATCGGCCTGCCGGACGGTGGGCAGCGACGGCCAGACCCGCCAGGTCGCCGACAGGTAGAGGTCGACGAGCGCGGGCAGCGAGGCTCCGGACTCGGCGGCGGCCTGGCCGAGGGCCCGGAACGTGTCGAGCTCGGCCCGGGTCAGCCTCCGCCCGCTGTCCGCGGTGGAGGCGAGAACGTCGAGGTAGCTGCCCAGCAGCCCGGCGTGCAGGCGGGCATCGGCGGCAGCCAGCACGGCAGCCCGGGGCAGCCGGGTGAGGCTCGTGCCAGGCAGCCCCGTGACCTGCACTTCGTGCTCGATGGGCCACCCAGGGCGTTGGTCGGTGTCTGCCACAGCTCTCGTGTCTCCCCCCGTCGGGCTGCCGAGTGTCGGCAAGGAAATCGTAGACAAAGTCGCGGAGTCCGGACGGTGTCTGCCGGGACGTCGAAGGGCAGGCTGAGCGTTGAGCCTGGTGACGGGCATTGGACGAGCCGCGGCGAGGCCTCGGCGCGGCGGTGCGCGGGCCCAGGTGCTGTGCGGGCCAGAGGTACCAGTGCCGCTGCTCGGCTTCTCGGGCGCAGGCAGGTGGCATCCACCGGCTCGACCGGAGGCCACCCGGCCCGACTCCTCGCAGGCGTAAGCAGCCCGGACGGAAGTGACAGAAGTGAAAGGGAAAGGATCAGACCGCGACATGTTCGCGAAGACCGGCCCACGTGACACCGCGCATACCCCCGTCGCGGTGCGCCCGGGTCTATTCGTGTCCGTAACGATCGTGACGGTCGTGCTGGCCGCGTTCACCCTCCCGGCAACCGCGCCGGACCGGCCGGGATTCGCGTACTTCAGCGGTGGCGTGATCGGAGCTGGCCTGCTGGTCGTGCTGCTGCTGGCGGCCGACCTCGCTCGTGCCGCAGCCGCGCGCCGTGCGGGGATCAAGGTGGTCGGCATCACGCTCGGTGCCTTCGGTAGCCGTCTCGTGCTCGCTCCGGCACAACGGGGTGGGGTCTCGGACGGCCTCGGTACCTCCGAGCCACTCACGCCCGGTACCGACGACCCCGCCGCCGACGCCGCCATCGCCCGGGCCGGCCTGACCGTCACCGCGCTGGTCGGAGCCGTCCTGGTCGCAGCCGGAGCGCTCGCGCCCGCCGGCACGCTGGAGCTGCTCGGCGAGGTCGCCCTGTGGGTCGGAACGTTCGCCCTGCTCATCACCGTGGTCGACCTGCTGCCAGCGCCGCGCAGCGCGGGAGGCCGCATCCTCGCGGCCCGCGTCGTTCGCCGTACCGGTGACAAGGCCGCCGCCGCGGCGGCGGTGGCCCGCGCCGGCGTCATCACCGGGTGGACGCTGATCGCTCTCGGTGTCGTGGCTGTCCTGCTGATCGGGCTGGTCGGCCTGTGGGCGGTTCTGCTCGGCTGGCTGGCGCTCGGCAGCTCACGGGTCGCGCAGGCGCAGCAGAAGGCGACGACCGCGCTGAGTGGCGTGTTCGTGCGGGATGTGATGGTGCCGGCGCCGCCTTCACTGCAGGCCTGGAAGACGGTGGGCAGTGCCCTGGAGGAGACCGTGATCCCCTCCGGCGGCTCGGTGTTCGCGGTGCGCGACTTCGCGGGTCCGCTGCTGGGAGTGGTACTGCTGCGGGATCTGGCCGCCGTTCCCGCGGACGATCGTGGCCTGGCCCGTGTCACCCGGGTGGCGATCCCGCTGGACCGGGTCGCGGTCGCCCGGCCGGACGAGCCGCTGGCCAGCGTCACCTCGCGGCTGGCGCAACGCCCCGCCGCGGGCGTGATCGTGGTCGTGGAATCCGGTGCCGACGGCGGGCAGGAGATGGTGGGCACCGTGGGGCCGGGTGAGATCGCCAGGGCTCTGGAGGCCTCGCCGCTGCACGGCCGCGTGGTCTCGCCTGTGGGCTTCGGCCGCCGCCGCTGAGCCCACCTCAAGAGCCTCTCACACCCTCAACGCCTCACACCCTCAACGGCTCTCGGGCCCTCGAAGCCCTTCAGCGAGCTGCCGCACCTTCGACGCACCCCTGCAGCGCTCCTTACGACCCAACGCATGCGGATGTCCCGTACCGCGTCGGCGGTGAACCTGCTCTGGCCGGCTGCCGGCAAAGGCGCCCGGCTGGCCAGAGCGATGACCTCCACGTCCCCGAGCCACCCGCATCTCAAGAAAGCATTCCGGAGGATTTTCCGTGCACGTACCAGTCTGGGCCTGGGCCGCCTTCGTCGGCGGCCTGCTCCTGCTCCTGGCGATCGACCTGCTGGCTCATCGGAAGGCGCATGTCATCGGCTTCCGTGAAGCCGCGTGGTGGAGTGTCGGATGGGTGTCCCTGGGAATCACCTTCGCCTTCGTCATCTGGGCGTGGCAGGGGCCGGGTGCCGCCGGCGAGTACACGGCGGCGTATCTGCTCGAGAAGAGCCTGTCCGTTGACAACCTGTTTGTCTTCGCGCTGATCTTCTCGTACTTCAAGGTCCCTCGTGAATATCAGCACAGGGTACTTTTCTACGGTGTGCTCGGCGCGCTCGTGCTGCGTTTCATCTTCATCGCCGCCGGCATCACGCTGCTGGAGCACTTCAGTTTCGTCATCTACATCTTTGGTGCATTTCTCCTGTTCACCGCGTTCAAGATGGTCCGTGACGACGGTGTGGACATGGACCCGGGTCAGAGCAGAGCGGTCAAGCTGCTGCGCAAGGTGATGCCGGTGACGGATTCCTACGAGGGCCAGCATTTCGTGCTGCGTAGGGCTGGGAAGCTCGTCGCCACCCCGCTGCTCGCGGTCCTGGTCGCCATCGAGACGGCCGACGTCCTGTTCGCCTTCGACTCCGTGCCGGCGGCGCTGGGCGTGACGAACGAGACCTTCCTCGTCTACACGGCGAACGCGCTGGCGATTCTCGGTCTGCGGTCGCTCTTCTTCCTGCTGTCCGGCCTGATGGAGAAGTTCCACCACCTTGCCACCGGTCTGGCCGTCATTCTCGCGTTCATCGGTGTCAAGATGCTCCTCACCGATGTCTGGCACATGCCGATCTGGCTGTCGCTGACGGTCATCGCCGTGGTGCTCGCCGGTTCGATCACCTGGTCGCTGGCGACGGCCCCGCCCTCCGATGCGGACGGCGACGGAGCCGACGGAGGTGCTGCTGGTGCCGGTGCTGCTGGTGCCGGTGCCGGTGCCGGTGCTGGTGCCGGCGTTGCGGCGGGATCCGGGCCCGCGGCGGTGACCTCGCCGGACGCGGCCGACTCCGCCTCCGACGGGCTCTCGAAGCGACCCGCGTCGCAGGTCGGCGAACAGGCCCGTTGACCTGTCCGGGTGTGTCCGGGTGGCGGTCGGCAAGGCTGCCACCCGGACCGGCGGGAGGCCCGGAAATGATTGATACGAATTAGTGGCTGGGTGACGCGCCGATTGTCCTGTGCTCGCCCGGGCAACGCTCACGTTAGTGTTTCGACACAGCAGGGATCGCCCGAGCGCCCTGAATCCGTCCCCTCCCGTCCAAGGCGGACTATGCACAACTTTCTGGCAGTCGTTGTTTCCTATGGTGGATCGCCGCAGCTGCACTGCCTGCTGTCGGCACTGGCCGGTGTCGCGGGATGCCGGGTAACCCTGGTGGAGAACCGGGGCGGAACGGAGCACGAGGGCCTGCCGGCCGACGTCGAACTATACGACGGGCACGGGAATGTCGGATATGGCACGGCTGTGAACATCGCCGTGCGGGGATCGCTGGCAGCGGACGGATCGCGCCGACCGGTGGGCGGCCCCGCCCCCGAGCGGCCCGAGTGGATTCTTGTCGTCAACAGCGATGTGACCGTTCCGGCCGGGACCTGCGAGCAGTTGCCCGAGCTGCTCGCATCGGTACCGGTGGGGACGGATGCCCTGGGATTTCCGCTGCGTGCCGAGAACGGGGGCCCCGGCCGGGGGACGGCAGTCCTGCCGAACACCCGCACGAACGCGTACGTCGCGGTGCGGGGCGAGGCCGCGGCAGTGGCCCGCTGGCCCGATCTCCGCTACCCGGTGGGTGCGTTCTTCGCGATCCGAACCAGTGCCTTCCTGCGGCTGGGGGGATTTGATCCGTCCTACTGGATGTACTACGAGGAGACGGATCTGTTCGCCCGGCTGCACGCGGCGGGGGGCAGGGTCGGCTGGGCCGACGACCGATGCCAGGTGGCCCATGTGGGCGGCGGGACCGTCGGCCGGGCCGGTTTGTTGTACGCCGAACTGGGCCGTTCCGCCGTGATCTACGCTCGTCGGCACCGTGCGACGCTGGGGCGCGGCTGGCTGGCGGTGCACGTCGGGCAGCTTGTCGTGCTCGCCCTGCGCAAGCTCGCCGCCGGCCGGACGCACGACGCGCGTCGCGCCATGCGGATCCTCGCCGGCCTCGCCGTCGGCATCGCTCAACCAGGCCGGGAGCCCGCCACCACGTCCCGGTGGCGCGCGGTGCCGTCGGCGCGACGTCGCGAGCTGGGTCGTATCGACCCCGAGACGTTGGGAACGGGCGCCGCGGTGAGGCTTCCCCGGCCCCGGTCCGCCGTCTCGCCCACGTCGTGGGTGACAGCCGACCACTGAGTCCGGTCACCACCAGCGTCCGGTCACCAGCCGCGGGCGCGCCATTCGGCCAGGTGCGGGCGCTCGACACCGAGCGTCGTGTCCTTTCCGTGGCCTGGATAGATCCACGTCGTGTCCGGGAGCGGGCGGAAGATCTTGGCTTCCAGGCCGCCCATCAAGGTGTTGAAGGCCTTCGCGTCGCCGAAGGTGTTCCCGGGGCCGCCGGGGAACAGGCAGTCACCGGTGAACAGGTGCGGAGCGCCGTCGCCCTGGTCGTAGAGCAGCGCGACCGAGCCGGGCGTGTGCCCGACCAGGTGCACGACCCGCAGGGTGACCTCACCGACCCGCACCTCGTCGCCGTCGGAGACCGGGTCGGTCGTCGGGACGGGGATCTCGGGCGCGTCCAGCGGATGCGCGATGGTCCGGGCGCCGGTGGCGGCCACGACGTCCACCAGCGCCTGGACGTGGTCACCGTGGCGGTGGGTCGTCACCACGGTGCCCAGCCCGGTGTCCCCGATGAGGCGCAGCAGGGTGCCCGTCTCGTTCGCCGCGTCGATGAGGAGCTGCTCGCCGGTGGCGGCGCAGCGCAGCAGGTAACAGTTGTTGTCGAAGGGGCCGACGGCCACCTTGGTGATCGTGAGGTCCGGCAGCTCCCGCACGTCGGCGGGCCCGCCGACGGTGACGTCGCCCGTGTAGCCGGCGCCGATGTTCATACGGTTCTCCTCGATCTTCTCCGTGGCCCCAGGCCGGCAGACCATGGCCGGGGACCGTCGCGGCCGCGACGGGCTGGGGCGGGAATGACTCGCGGGCTCCCTTCATTCTCATCGGTGTGTCTGCTGGGTGTCTCCGTCCGGGGGGCGCTCGGGTGTGGCCCGTCGGTCCGGCGCCGATGGGCTTGTGGCCTGGTTGTCGCCGCCCGTCCGGGGCGGCGGTGCTGTTGCGAGCCACTTCGGCGGGGCGTGTAGCGTCGTCGGTGTTCGAACGCGCGTTTGGTCGCGATCGGTAGCCGGCCAGGTTCGGGCGACCCCGACCAACGGCACCGGCGGCATCGCCGGCGCCGGCGCGACCAGCACCGACAGCGCCACCAGCACCGACAGCGCAACCACCGACAGCGAAGTCCAGCAACCGATCGAGGACGACGAGGGACCTGACGATGGCCGACCGTCTTGTCGTGCGCGGAGCACGCGAGCACAACCTTCGTGATGTCGATCTCGACCTGCCCAGAGATGCTCTGGTGGTCTTCACCGGCCTGTCGGGCTCGGGCAAGTCCAGCCTCGCCTTCGACACGATCTTCGCGGAGGGCCAGCGCCGGTACGTCGAGTCCCTGTCCGCCTACGCGCGCCAGTTCCTCGGCCAGATGGACAAGCCCGATGTCGACTTCATCGAGGGGCTGTCGCCGGCGGTGTCCATCGACCAGAAGTCGACGTCGCGTAACCCGCGATCGACGGTTGGCACGATCACCGAGGTATACGACTACCTGCGGCTGCTGTACGCACGAGTCGGCCATCCGCACTGCCCCCGGTGCGGTCGCCCGATCGCGCGCCAGACCCCGCAGCAGATCGTCGACCGGCTGCTGGAGCTGCCCGAGGGCACCCGCTTCCAGGTGCTCGCACCGGTCGTGCGCGGGCGCAAGGGCGAGTACGCGGATCTTTTCGCCGAGCTGCAGAGCTCCGGGTTCGCCCGGGTGCGCGTCGACGGCACCGTCGTGCCGCTGACCGAGCGCCCCAAGCTGGAGAAGCAGCGCAAGCACACGATCGAGGTCGTGGTCGACCGGCTCGCGGCGAAGGAGTCGGCCAAGCGCCGCCTCACCGACTCGATCGAGACGGCCCTGCGGCTGGGCAACGGTCTGGTGCTGCTCGACTTCGTCGACCGGGATCCGGCCGACCCCGACCGCGAGCGGATGTACTCCGAGCACCTCGCCTGCATGTACGACGACCTGTCGTTCGAGGAGATGGAGCCGAGGTCCTTCTCGTTCAACTCGCCGTTCGGTGCCTGTCAGGAGTGCTCCGGGCTGGGCACGCGCAAGGAGGTGGACCCCGAGCTGATCGTGCCCGACCCGACGCTCTCGCTGGCCGAGGGCGCCATCCAGCCGTGGTCCGGCGGGCACAGCAAGGAGTACTTCCAGCGGTTGCTGACGGCGCTGGCCGAGGACCTGAGCTTCCGGATGGACACGCCCTGGGAGGGGCTGCCGGAGCGGGCCCGCAAGGCCATCCTGCACGGCAGCGGCGAGACCGAGATCCACGTCGGCTACACGAACCGCTACGGGCGCAAGCGCTCGTACTACACCTCGTTCGAGGGCGTGCTGGCGTTCCTGCGGCGCCGGCACGCCGACGCGGAGTCCGACAGCAGCCGTGAGCGCTACGAGGGCTACATGCGTGACGTGCCCTGCACGGCCTGCCGAGGCTCCCGGCTCAAGCCGGAGTCACTGGCGGTCACCCTCGCCGGGCGCTCCATCGCCGAGGTGTCCGCCATGTCGATCCAGGAATGCGCGGAGTTCCTGCGGCACGTCGAGCTCAGCGAGCGGGAACAGGCCATCGCCGGGCAGGTTCTCAAGGAGATCGACGCCCGGCTGGTCTTTCTCCTGGACGTCGGCCTCGACTACCTCTCCCTGAACCGCGCCGCGGGCACCCTCGCCGGCGGCGAGGCGCAACGCATCCGGCTGGCGACCCAGATCGGCTCCGGGCTGGTGGGTGTGCTCTACGTGCTCGACGAGCCGTCCATCGGCCTGCACCAGCGGGACAACCGCCGCCTCATCCAGACCCTCATCCGGCTGCGGGATCTGGGCAACACCCTGATCGTGGTGGAGCACGACGAGGACACCATCCGCGCCGCCGACTGGGTGGTCGACATCGGCCCGGGCGCGGGCGAGCACGGTGGTCGGGTGGTCGTCTCCGGATCGGTCGACGACCTGTTGAGCAGTGCGGAGTCGGCGACCGGGGCATATCTCTCCGGCCGGCGGGAGATTCCCGTCCCGGCGATCCGCCGGGCGCCGACCAGGGGCCGTGCGCTGACCGTGCACGGCGCGCGTGAGCACAACCTGCGTGACGTGACGGTGTCCTTCCCGCTGGGCTGTTTCGTGGCGGTCACCGGGGTGTCCGGGTCGGGCAAGTCGACGCTGGTCAACGACATCCTCGCCTGCGTGCTCGCCAACCACCTCAACGGCGCCCGCGAGGTACCGGGCCGGCACCGTACGGTGAGCGGGCTCGACCACCTCGACAAGGCGGTGCGGGTCGACCAGTCACCGATCGGCCGGACTCCGCGTTCCAACCCAGCGACCTACACCGGCGTGTTCGACCACATCCGCCGGCTGTTCGCGGAGACGACCGAGGCGAAGGTCCGCGGCTACCTGCCCGGCCGGTTCTCGTTCAACGTCAAGGGCGGCCGCTGTGAGGCCTGCTCCGGCGACGGCACGATCAAGATCGAGATGAACTTCCTTCCGGATGTCTACGTGCCCTGTGAGGTCTGCGGGGGCGCCCGGTACAACCGCGAGACCCTCGAGGTGCACTACAAGGGGAAGAACATCTCCGAGGTTCTCGACATGCCGATCGAGGAGGGCGCGGAGTTCTTCGCCGCCGTCCCGGCGATCGCGCGCCACCTGCGCACGCTCAACGACGTCGGGCTGGGGTACGTCCGGCTCGGCCAGCCCGCGCCCACCCTCTCCGGTGGCGAGGCGCAGCGGGTGAAGCTGGCGGCCGAGCTGCAGCGCCGTTCCACCGGCCGCACCGTCTACGTGCTGGACGAGCCGACCACCGGCCTGCACTTCGAGGACATCCGCAAGCTGCTGGGTGTCCTCGGGCGGCTGGTCGACGCGGGCAACACGGTGATCGTGATCGAACACAACCTGGACGTCATCAAGACCGCCGACTGGATCATCGACATGGGGCCGGAAGGCGGCACCGGCGGCGGTCGGGTCGTCGCCGAGGGCACCCCCGAGGCGATCGCCGCCGTGTCCGCGAGCCATACGGGGGCATTCCTGCGCGAGATCCTGGGCGGCCGTGGTGCGACCGCAGGCGCGGCCCCGGTGGCCGACGGTCAGGTGGTGGCAGAGCAGATGGCGGCAGAGCAGGTGGCGGCGGGTCAGGAGGCGGGTGCTGCCGCCCCTGATGGAGCGGGCCCGGCGGCGAAGGGTGCCGGCGTCAGGAACGCGAGGGCGTCCAAGGGCCGTGACCGGTTGGCCGGTACCGCGTCGGTGACCAGCTGAGAGCCTGGCGGCCTGGCAACGGCGAGCGGCGGGGGTCGGCTGCCCCGGGCCTGCCTGGAACGGCTGGCCCGCCGCTGTCAGCTCTGGAAAAGATCGTCGAGGACGGCGTCCAGAGCGACCTCGGGGTGTTCCTCGCCGGCGGGCACGACCCGCTCCGTGCGGTCCAGGAAGCGGCGGACCGGTGCCGCGTCGAGGACGACCACCGACCGCCGATCGCCGTCAGCCAGTTCCAGGCGGATCCCGCCCCGGGTCGGCTCGGGGGTGATCCGAACATCACCGTCGCCTACCGGAGCCGGGCCGTCGAGGCCGGCCCGCAGCGCGTCCCGTGGGGTCACCCAGTGGCCCTGCGGGAGCGCGGGGTGGTCCGGCCGGGAGACGAGCACCAGGGCGACCGCCAGCGGGTCACAGCTCCGCCAGGTGACCTGGAGAACGGTGATTCTTCCGCGCCCGGGTGCGTCGTCGACGACGAACTCCGTCGTGACGTCATCCACCTGCACCCGTCGGCCCCCTTGGTCCCAGTCCGCCGGCTCCGTCGTGTCGAACCGTTGCGTGTCGAACGGCTGCGTGTCGCCCGTCTGCTGCGTCTGCGCCGCCCGTCTGCCGTGACGACCGTCCGCTGTGTCTACAACAGTGTCTCCTGCAGAGTCGACCGTCTTCGGCCGCCTGGCACCTGCAGTGTGACCTGCGGTGTCGACTGGTCAACAGCGGTGTCGGCCAGCCGAGGATCAACGGCTGTGACAGCCAGTCAGCGGCCGTGTCGACCAGCCACGGCCGCCTGTCGGCTGCCGCGCCGGTCGGCGTCGAGCCGCCGACCGTCATACAGCATACGGCGATGCGGCCTCAGCCGAGGCCTGATGGGAGATCATCCGCCTGGCAGCTCGTGGACGCGGGCCCGGGGAGTGGCTTTTCGCGGGCCGTTGACCGGCGTCCGGGGGCGTGCTCGCGGGCCGGTCGGCCGCGGCTCGACGCGGGGAGCTCCGGGGGTCCTCGACGACATGGAAGCTGAGCGTGATGAAATGGATACGTGCAGGCACCGTTCAGGTCGGAGGATGACGGCCGTAGGCTCGGTTCATGGCTGATCCGGCGACCTACCGGCCCCCGCCGCGCTCGATCCCCGAGACCCCGGGCGTGTACCGCTTCCGTGACGAGCATGGCCGGGTCATCTACGTGGGCAAGGCCAAGAACCTGCGCGCCCGGCTCGCGAACTACTTCGCCGACGTGCATACCCTGCACCCGCGTACCCAGCACATGGTCACCACGGCGAGCTCCGTGGAGTGGACCATCGTGTCCACCGAGGTCGAGGCGCTTCAGCTCGAGTACACCTGGATCAAGGAGTTCGATCCACGTTTCAACGTCCGCTACCGCGACGACAAGAGCTACCCGAGTCTCGCCGTGACGTTGTACGAGGAGTTTCCGCGGCTGCAGGTGATGCGTGGGCCCAAGCGTCGTGGCGTGCGGTACTTCGGCCCCTACGCGCACGCGTGGGCCATCAGGGAGACGCTGGATCTGCTGCTGCGTGTCTTCCCGGCCCGGACCTGCAGCTCGGGCGTCTTCAAACGAGCGGGCCAGGTGGGGCGTCCCTGCCTGCTCGGGTACATCGACCGGTGCTCCGCGCCGTGCGTGGGCCGGGTCGACGCGGCCACCCACCGGGAGATCGTCGAGGACTTCTGCGATTTCATGTCGGGGCAGACGGGCCGTTACCTGCGCCGGCTCGAACGCGAGATGCAGGCCGCCGCCGACGCCCAGGAATACGAGCGCGCCGCCCGGCTGCGGGACGATATCGGCGCGCTGCGCCGCGCGGTCGAGAAGCAGGCTGTCGTGCTGCCCGACGGGACCGACGCCGACGTGATCGCCTTCGCGCAGGACGAGCTCGAGGCCGCGGTCCAGATCTTCTACGTGCGGGCCGGTCGGGTCCGTGGCCAGCGTGGCTGGGTCGTGGACAAGCTCGACGACGTCACCACGGGAGACCTCGTCGAGAAGTTCCTGACCCAGGAGTACCTGGACGGGGCCGACGGGTCGGCGGCCGGTTCCAGCGACACGGGTTCCAGCGACACGGGTGCTGGTGGCACCGGCACCGACACCGGGTACGCCGGTGAGATCCCGCGCGAGATCCTCGTCCCCGAGCTGCCGCCGGACGCCGAGGCCGTCACCGAACTGCTCAGTCAGGCCCGCGGTTCGCGGGTCGACCTGCGCGTGCCGCGTCGGGGCGACAAGCGCAACCTGATGGAGACGGTGGAACGCAACGCCAAACAGGCGTTCACGCTCCACCGGACGAAGCGCGCCGGTGATCTCACCGCGCGCAGCCGCGCCCTGGCCGACCTGCAGGAGGCTCTGGAGCTGCCCGACGCCCCGCTGCGCATCGAATGTTTCGACGTGTCGAACATGCAGGGCACGAATGTCGTCGCGAGCATGGTCGTCTTCGAGGACGGCCTGCCGCGCAAGTCGGAGTACCGGCGGTTCGCGATCCGTGGCGTCGACGGGCAGGACGACGTCGCCAGCATGCACGAGACCGTTCACCGCAGGTTCTCGCGTTATCTGGCCGAGCGCGCGCGGACGGGAGAGCTCGCGGGTTACCCGGATGCCGAAGACGCTGACGGTGGCGAGGCCGAAGCGGCCGAAGCGGCCGAAGCGGCCGGAATGGCCGGAATGGCCGCATTGGCCGAGGACGTGGGGGGGCCGTCCCTGCGGGATCCGGAGACCGGACGGCCCCGCCGGTTCGCCTACCCCCCGAACCTCGTGGTGGTCGACGGCGGTCCGCCGCAGGTCGCGGCGGCCGCGCGGGCCCTCGACGAGCTCGGTGTCGAGTCCGGTCCGGGTGGCGTGGCCCTGTGCGGGCTGGCGAAACGCCTGGAGGAGATCTGGCTGCCGGACCAGGACGAGCCGGTCATCCTGCCGCGCACCAGCGAGGCGCTCTACCTGTTGCAGCGCGTGCGCGATGAGGCCCACCGCTTCGCGATCACCTATCACCGGCAGAAGCGGTCGGCCTCGATGGTCGCCTCGGCGCTGGACGGGGTTCCGGGCCTGGGCGAGACCCGGCGCAAGGCCCTGCTACAACAGTTCGGCTCGGTGACGAAGGTCCGCGCCGCGACGGCTGAGGAGATCGCCCAGGTACCGGGCATCGGGCCGCGGACGGCCGAGGCGATCGTGGCCGCGCTGGCCCGATCGGCTCCCGGAGAGGCCCAGGCGCCCCCGCCCGCCGTCAACCCGCTCACCGGCGAGATCATAGGGACCGGGACCACAGGTACCGAGACCACAGGGGCGATGTCCGATCCGGTGGCGGCGCCGAGCCCGGTCGACGAGTCGGCCGGGCACGCCGAGCCCGCCGCCGCGCAGGGCACTATCCGGGGGGTGGCTGGATGACCACCGCAACTCTTGACCTCGCGATCATCACCGGGTTGTCCGGTGCTGGTCGCAGCACGGCGGCGAAGTGCCTGGAGGACCTGGGCTGGTTCGTCGTCGACAATCTGCCGCCGGCGCTGCTGTCGACCATGGCTGAGCTGGGCCATCGTTCCGGCGGGGCGGTGAGCCGGATCGCGGTGGTCGTCGATGTCCGAGGCCGGGCGTTCTTCTCCGACCTGCGGGCCGCGGTCGAGGCGTTGGACTCGCGGGGCATGCATCCGAGGATGTTGTTCCTGGAGGCCTCCGACGACGCGCTGGTCCGCCGGTTCGACCATGTCCGGCGCCCGCATCCGCTGCAGGGCGACGAGCGGGTCGTCGACGGGATCAGCCGGGAACGGGCGCTGCTCGCCGAGCTGCGTGGCGAAGCCGACCTCGTGCTGGACACGACCGACCTCAACGTGCACGAGCTGCGGGCGAAGATCGATGTGGCGTTCGGCCAGCCACGCGCCAACCGGCTGAACGCGACTGTGGTCTCCTTCGGCTACAAGTACGGCCTTCCGCTCGACGCCGACTTCGTCGCCGACTGCCGTTTCCTCCCGAACCCGCACTGGGTCGAGGCACTGCGCCCCTACACGGGGCGCGATCCGCAGGTGCGCGACTACGTGCTCGCCCAGCCGGGCGCGGAGGAGTTCGTCGACCAGTACACGGCGCTGTTGCACCTGGTCGGCGAGGGCTACGTGCGGGAGGGGAAGCGCTACCTCACGCTGGCGGTGGGCTGCACCGGTGGCAAGCACCGCAGCGTCGCCGTGGCCGAGCAGCTTGGCGCACGGCTCGCGGCCGACGGCATCGGGGTGCGTGTGGTGCACCGGGATCTGGGCCGCGAGTGACCGGCGACGCTCTCGCGATCACCGCGTTCGGTGGCGGGCACGGACTGGCGGCGTCGCTGTCGGCGTTGCGGCGGATCACCGCACACCTGACCGCCGTCGTCACCGTGGGTGACGACGGCGGATCGTCCGGTCGGCTGCGGGCCGAGCTCGGTGCGTTGCCCATGGGCGATCTGCGGATGGCGCTGGCCGCGCTCGCCGGCACCGACGGCTGGTCCACCACGTGGGCCGACCTCTTCCAGCACCGCTTCGGGGGCGACGGGCCGCTCGCCGGCCACGCGGTCGGGAACCTCGTCCTGACCGCGCTGGCCGAACGTGCGGGTTCGCCGGTCGCCGCGCTTGACCTGGCTGCGTCCCTGCTCGGCGTCGACGGCCGGGTCCTCCCACTGTCCTGCGACGGCATCGACATCGTCGCGGATGTGACGGGCCTCGACGTCGGCCCGGGCGCCATCGCCGGTATCGGTGCCGGTACTGGCACCGGCACGGATCGGCCGGTGGAGTCGGGGGAAGCGGAGTCGGGGGAATCGGTGGAGGTTCGCGGTCAGGCCGCGGTCGCCACGACTCCGGGCCGGGTCGAGGGCGTGCGGCTGGTGCCCGCGGCGCCCGCGGCGTGCGGCGCGGCGCTGGCCGCCGCCGAGGCCGCGGACTGGATCGTCCTGGGACCCGGTTCGCTCTACACGAGTGTGCTTCCGCACCTGCTCGTGCCGGACATGCGCGCGGCGATCACGGGTTCCCGGGCCCGCCGCGTCATGGTCCTCAATCTCGTGGCGCAGCCCGGTGAGACCGCCGGGTACACGCCCGAGGCGCATCTGCACGCGCTGGCCACCCATGTCCCCGGTCTTCGCCTGGACGTCGTGATCGCGGATCCCGCCGCGGTCGATGATCCGGAACCGCTGGCCCGTGCGGCCGCGGATCTGGGCGGCAGGCTTCACCTTTCGTCCGTGCGGGCCGCCGACGAGCCGGCCCTGCACGATCCCGAGCGTCTCGCGGCCGCGTTCCGTGCCGTGTTCGCACCCGGCAGCCAGGCCGATGTGGGCCGGGCGGCGGTGCCGGTGCCCCCACGTCCCGTGGACGAGCGGTCCTGGCGGGACCGGGGTGCGGCATGCGTCGATCCCTCGGGCGTCGGGTGCTCAACGACCGGTGGCCGAGGCCATCGGATCCCCTCCGGTGAATGCAAGGAGTGATCGGTGTGGCGGCGATGACGGCCACCGTCAAGGACGAACTGAGCAGGCTGCGAGTGGCCAAGCCCTGCTGTCGGCGGGCTGAGATGGCGGCGCTGCTGCGGTTCGCCGGCGGCCTGCACATCGTCGGCGGGCGCATCGTGGTGGAGGCCGAGCTGGACACCGGCTCCACCGCGCGTCGACTGCGGCGTGAGATCGCCGAGGTCTTCGGCTTCCCGTCGTCAGTCGCCGTGCTCGCCGCCGGCGGGCTACGGCGGTCGGTGCGCTACATCGTCCGCGTGGAGCGCGACGGTGAGCAGCTCGCCCGCTCGACGGGGCTGCTGGACCAGCGCGGCCGCCCGGTGCGTGGCCTGCCACCGCAGGTGGTCACCGGGTCTGCCTGCGACGCGGCGGCGGCCTGGCGAGGCGCGTTCCTCGCGCATGGCTCGCTCACCGAGCCGGGGCGGTCATGCTCGATGGAGGTCACCGCGCCCGGCCCGGAGGCGGCGCTGGCGCTGGTCGGCGCGGCCCGGCGGATGGGCGTGCAGGCCAAGAGCCGGGACGTGCGCGGAGTCGACCGGGTGGTGGTCCGCGACGGCGACGCGATCGGCGCGCTGCTGACCAAGATCGGTGCGCATGACAGCCTGATGGCCTGGGAGGAGCGGCGGATGCGCCGCGAGGTCCGGGCGACGGCGAACCGGCTCGCGAACTTCGATGACGCCAACCTGCGCCGGTCGGCGCGGGCCGCGGTGGCGGCCGGTGCCCGGGTGCAGGCGGCGATGCGCATCCTCGGTGACGATGCGCCGGACCACCTGCTCGCAGCCGGACGGTTGCGGCTCGAACACGCACAGGCGTCACTGGAGGAGCTCGGTGCGCTCGCCGACCCGCCGCTGACCAAGGACGCCGTTGCCGGGCGAATCCGTCGACTGCTCGCGCTGGCGGACAAACGGGCCAACGCTCTCGGTATCCCGAACACCGAGGCCAGTGTCTCTCCGGAACTCTTTGAGAACGCCTGAGCACGCAATCAGGCGCCTGGACGGGGTACGTCGAGTGCGCGGACACGCGCCGTGTTCGCCGAGGCCCATGGGATAGGGTGTTTGGCGAAAGGCGCTGCATTCAACCAATTGCTGAGGGTGCTGGGTCCCCCGATGTGAGGAGACCGACATGTATCGGTTCGGATTCCCGCCGATGATGTCCGGACTCGCTAGGCTCCTGGCACACGACGGCACACGAGCATAGGGAGTCCTGGACGTGGCTACGCGGGTGGGTGTCAACGGCTTCGGGCGTATCGGTCGTAACTTCTGGCGGGCCCTTGCGGCAAGCCGGCGGAGCGATCTGGAGATCGTCGCCGTCAACGACCTGACGGACAACAAGACCCTCGCGCACCTGCTGAAGTACGACACGACCCTCGGCACGCTCGCCGAGCCGGTCTCCGTCGCCGACGACGGCATCCGGGTCGGCGACACCACGATCAAGGTGCTCGCCGAGCGGGACCCGGCGGCGCTGCCGTGGGGTGACCTGGGCGTCGACATCGTGATCGAGTCGACGGGCCGCTTCACGACCGCGGAGACCGCCGGCAAGCACCGGGAGGCCGGCGCCAAGAAGGTCATCATCTCCGCCCCCGCCAAGGGCGAGGATCTGACGGTCGTCATGGGTGTGAACGACGACGTGTACGACCCGGCGAACCACCACATCCTCTCGAATGCCTCCTGCACGACGAACTGTGTCGCGCCATTGGCGAAGGTGCTCGACGAGGCGTTCGGTATCGAACGTGGTCTGATGACCACCATCCACGCATACACGAATGACCAGGTCATCCTTGACTTCCCGCATTCCGACCTGCGTCGTGCGCGTGCGGCCGCGCAGAACATCATTCCCACCACCACCGGGGCTGCGAAGGCGACCGCGCTTGTTCTTCCGCATCTGAAGGGCAAGCTCGACGGTCTCGCGATGCGTGTTCCGGTACTCGACGGTTCGGTGACCGACCTTGTCGTGAATCTGGCCCGCGAGGCGTCGAAGGACGAGATCAACGCCGCCTACAAGGCCGCGTCCGAAGGACCACTGAAGGGTTACCTCGTCTACACCGAGGACCCGATCGTTTCCTCCGACATCGTGGGCACCCCGGCCTCCTGCACCTTCGACTCGCAGCTGACGATGTCCTTCGGCAGCCAGGTCAAGGTCGTCGGCTGGTACGACAACGAGTGGGGCTACTCCAACCGTCTCGTCGACCTGACCGGGCTCGTCGCCGGCCGGCTCTGACAGCACCAGGTCATCCGACCAACCTGACCACCTGACCTTCGCCTACACCGGAGTAGCCAGCGTGAGGACGATCGACGACCTGCAGGTCACCGGTCACCGTGTACTTGTCCGTAGCGATCTCAACGTGCCTCTGGACCGCTCGGGGGCCACGCCCCGCATCACCGACGACGGTCGGGTGCGGGCCAGCGTGCCGACGATCCAGGCGCTGCTGGACCGGCAGGCGAAGGTGGTGGTCTGCTCGCACCTCGGCCGCCCCAAGGGCGAGCCCGAGGCGAAGTACTCGCTCGCCCCGGTCGCCGAGCGGCTGGCCGAGCTGCTGGGAGTCCCGGTCGCCTTCGCCGGGGACGGTAGCGGCGACATCGCCGGTGACCGGGCCCGTGAGGTGGTCGGGCAGCTGGGCGAGGGGCAGGTGGCCCTGCTGGAGAACCTCCGTTTCCATGCAGGGGAGACCAGCAAGGACGCCGCCGCCCGGGCCGCGTTCGCGGACGAGCTCTCGGCGCTCGCCGAGTTCTACGTGGGTGACGCGTTCGGCGCCGTGCACCGGGCGCACGCGAGCGTGTCCGAGGTGCCCAAGCGGCTGCCGCACGCGGCGGGCCGGCTGGTGCTGACCGAGCTGGACGTGCTGCGCAGGCTCACCGCCGCCCCGGCCCGGCCGTACACGGTGGTGCTCGGCGGCTCGAAGGTGTCGGACAAGCTCGGCGTCATCCGGGCCCTGCTGCCGAAGGTCGACTCGCTCCTGGTCGGGGGCGGGATGTGCTTCACCTTCCTGGCGGCGCTCGGGTACCCGGTCGGCGCCTCGCTCCTGGAGAGCGAGATGATCGACACCTGCAAGGGGCTGCTGGCCGAGGCCGGCGACCGGCTCGTGCTTCCCACGGACGTCGTGGTCGCGGACCGCTTCGCGGCGGACGCCGAGACCGCGGTCGTCACCGCGGACGCGATTCCGGACGGCTGGCTGGGCCTCGACATCGGGCCGGCCTCGACCGCGGCGTTCGCCGGCGTGGTCGGCGGTGCGGCCACGATCTTCTGGAACGGCCCGATGGGTGTCTTCGAGTTCGCGCCGTTCGCGGCGGGAACGAAGGGTGTGGCCGAGGCCGTCGCCGCCGGTGACGGCTTCTCCGTCGTGGGCGGCGGGGACTCGGCCGCCGCCGTCCGTGCGCTCGGCATCCCGGACAGCGACTTCAGCCACATCTCCACCGGCGGTGGCGCCAGCCTGGAGTACCTGGAGGGCAAGAGCCTTCCCGGGCTCGCCGCACTCGACGTCTGAGCCCCGCCCGGGGCACGGGACGCCATTCGAGGCATCACCTCCGAGGCATCACCATCCGAAGCATCATCACCGACGAAGGGAAGCAGGGACGTGGCGAAGGGGGCACCCGCCCGCGGATCGGCCGGTTCCGGTCGGCGGACGTTGGTCGCCGGCAACTGGAAGATGAACCTCAACCATCTCGAGGCCATCGCGCTGGTGCAGAAGGTCGCCTTCGACCTGAAGCCGGCGGAGCTGGAGAAGGTCGAGGTCGTCTTCCTGCCGCCGTTCACCGACCTGCGCAGCGTCCAGACCCTGGTCGACGGCGACAAGCTCGCTGTCGGCTACGGGGGTCAGGACCTGTCGCCGCACGGCTCCGGGGCCTACACCGGTGACATCAGCGGAACCATGCTGTCGAGGCTTGGCTGCTCGTATGTTGTCGTCGGGCACTCCGAGCGGCGCACCTACCATCACGAGGACGACGCACTGGTCGCCTCCAAGGTCCTCGCGGCCTACAAGCACGGCATCACACCGATCCTCTGCGTCGGTGAGCACGAGGACGTCCGCGCGGCGGGCAACCACGTCGATCATGTGCTGACCCAGCTGGAGGGTTCGCTCGCCGGCGTCAGCGCCGAGCAGGCCGCGACACTCGTCGTCGCCTACGAGCCGGTGTGGGCGATCGGAACCGGTCGGACCGCCTCGGCCCAGGACGCCCAGGACATGTGTTCGGCGGTTCGTGGCCAGCTCTCGAAGCTGTTCGGGGATTCCGTCGCGGGCGGAATCCGGGTTCTCTACGGGGGCTCGGTCAAGGCCGCGAACGCCGCCGAACTGTTCACCATGCCCGATGTCGACGGTGGTCTCGTCGGCGGCGCGAGCCTTGTCGCAGAGGAGTTCGTGGGGATCGTCCGCGCTTCGCCGGCGGCCTGAGGCACCTGCGCGGGCACCGGGGCGGCGTGATGTACGTTGGCACGATCGTCGGGCCTGATCGGGTACGACGTTCGGGCCCTAACGACAGCGGGAGCTGGTCCAGATGACGGTCGGTCTGTCGATCGCACTCATCGTCACGAGCGTGCTGCTCATCTTGCTGGTGCTGCTGCACCGGGCCAAGGGCGGTGGTCTTTCGACCCTCTTCGGCGGAGGGGTGTCGTCGTCGCTGGGCGGCTCCTCGGTCGTCGAGAAGAACCTCGACCGCCTCACCATCGCGGTGGCCCTGTTGTGGGCCACCTGCATCATCGGCCTCGGTCTGCTGTTGAAGAGCTGAATAGTTGAGCAGCAGATCCCGGTGGTCGGGCACACTTCGTGCGCTGGTCGCTCTCCTCGCGGTCGCAATGGTCGCGGCCGCGGGGTGCACCGGTGAGCCCGATCCGGCACCAGGCCCGATGGCGGCGAGCCCGTCCAGCGCGCCGACGACCTCCGCGCCCGTCGAGAAGCCCGGCGGCACCCTCCGCCTGCTCACCGGGCAGATGCCCAGCGGCGATCCAGGCTGGGCCGACGAGCCGGGGGAGCGGGCGTTCGCCCGGCTCGTGACCCGGCAGCTCTACAGCTACCCCTCGGACCCGGATGTCACCGGCTCGACGATCCCGCGGCCGGATCTCGCGGTCGGCGCCCCCGTGGTGTCCGAGGACCGCCTGACCTACACGGTGCGCCTGCGTTCGGCGGCCCGCTGGAACACACCGAGCCAGCGCCGGATCACCGCGACCGACGTGGCCCGGGGATTCAAGCGGCTGTGCTCTCCGCCGACGCCCTCGCCGATGCGCGGCTACTACGCCGCGACCATCCGCGGCTTCGCCGAGTTCTGCACCCAGCTCGCCGCGGCGCCGGTCGCCGACGCCCCGGCCATGATCGAGAGCGGCTCGATCTCCGGTGTGGAGGTCGTCGGCGACGACACGATCGTGTTCCACCTGCTCAAGGCGTCCAACGACTTCGTCGACCTGCTCGCCCTGCCGGCGAGCTCCCCGGTTCCCCTGGAGGCGCTGGCCTACCCGGCGGACTCCCCGGAGTACCTCGACAACCTGATCTCCGCCGGCCCGTACCGCTTCGTGTCCGCACCCGACGGCAGCTACCTGCTTTCCCGTAACCCGTCCTGGAGCGGCTCGTCCGACAGCATCCGGCGGGCGCTGCCCGACCACATCACCGTCACGGACGGCCTCACGCCGGAGACCATCGCCGCCCGCATCGAGGCCGGGGAAGGGGACATGGCCCTCGACGGGGAGGTTCCCGCGGGCGTGCTGAGTGACCTGGCCGGCGACGGGGACGACCGGCTGGCGATCTCCTCGACCGGGTCGGTGACCGCTCTGGTCGTCGGGTTGAACGGGCCGTCCGCGGCCGCGCTGCGCGAGCAGCAGGTGCGCGCGGCACTGGCGTACTGCGTCGACCGGGCCGCGGTCGTCGACGCGCTCGGCGGGCCGACGCTCGCCAGTGAGACGTCCCAGCTGCTGCAGGCGCCGATGACCGGCTACGAGCAGTACGACCCCTATGCGGCGGGGGAGGGTACCGGCGACCCCGAGCGCTGCGGCGAGGGCCTGGCGAACAACCCCGGCGGGAAGGTGACCGCGCTGTCGCTGCTGACGACGGACAGTGCCACCGACGCCGCCGTCGCCCAGGCCCTGCGGACCGCGTTCGCCCGCGCCGGCATCCGGCTGGACGTGCGGATCCGCAACGCGGAGCAGTACCAGCAGGCGGTGAGCAACCCGCAGGCGCAGTTCTGGGACCTGGCGCTGACCACCATCGACCCGGACTGGTTCGGCGACGCCGGGCGCACCGTCTACCAGCCGCTGCTGGACGAGACCTGGGTCGGCACACGCCCGGCGGACGGCGGCTACCGGCTTGAGGACCTGCCGACCCGCCTGGACGGCGCCCTCACGACCCTGGGGAAGGACCAGGCCGCGGCGGACTGGTCGGCGTTGGAACGCACGGTTGTCAGCGACGCCGCGGTCGTGCCACTCGCGGTCAGGCACTCGGCCCGCCTCCACAGCGCGACCGTCGTGACCTTCACGATCGTTCCGTCGCTGGGAACCGCCGACCCCACTGCAGTCGCACTGGCACCCTGAGTGGCGTCGAGCATCTCGCAGCGCGCCGAAGTCCTCGCAGCGAGCAGAAACACACCCGGGCGAGGGCCCCAACGGGCCCTCCTGAAGCGATAGAAGCCCCGGTGGGGGTGGTCGGTGTAACCCGTGGTGGGCCTGGCGTCCTACACTCCGAAAAGACGTCCTCGGCGAGCCTTTCGGTAGGCGCCGGCACGTCAACGGTGGCGGTGCGGGCGTGGGTGGTCCGACCGCGGGGGGCCGACCGCCGAGCTACCACCCATGGGACGAGACGAAGGAGCACGCGGGCCGTGGCAGGTGGCAACGCCATCCGGGGGAGCCGGGTCGGGGCAGGGCCAATGGGGGAGGCCGAGCGGGGCGACACTGCGCCGCGGCAACGGATCTCCTTCTGGTGCGCCAACGAGCACGAGACGAAGCCGGCCTTCGCCGCCGACGCTTCCATACCGGACACCTGGGACTGTCCGAGCTGTGGTTTTCCCGCCGGCAGGGACCGTGACAACACCCCCGCGCCGCCGAAGACCGAGCCGTACAAGACGCACCTCGCCTACGTGCGGGAGCGCCGCAACGAGAAGGACGGCGAGGCGATCCTCGCGGAGGCCCTGGCGAAGCTGCGGGGTGCGCCGGTCACCTGAACCTGAGCCTTACCGCGGAACCGTCAGCTGTGCGAGTTCGAGGCCGGCCAGGTTGAGGCCGGCCACGTTGAGGGCGATCGCACGGTGGCCGATCGCACCGAGACCGGCCGGGGCGTGACCGGCCACGAGGAGGTCGACCGCAGTGCGGCCGGCCGCATGGTGGCCGGCCGGGTTCAGGCCGGTCACGTTGTGGCCGGCCGGTACCGCCTGCTGGAAACAATCGGCGCCGGCTCCATGGGCGTCGTCTGGCGCGCCTCGGACCTGCTGCTGCGGGTCGAGGTGGCGGCCAAGGCCATCTGGGTCGGTGGACGTCCGAGCGGGCCCGGTCCGGTCGACCCGGACCGGGCCCGGGTCGCCGCCGCGGTGCGGGAGGCCCGTAACGCCGCCCGGCTGCGGGGCAACCCGCACGTCGTCTCCGTGACCGACGTCCTCGAGGACGTCGGCATCCCGTGGATCATCATGGAGCTGATCGCCGCCACGTCACTGGACGCGGCGGTACGGGCGGGCGGCCCGCTGCCGAACACCCGGGTCGCGCAGGTGGGTCTGGCAGTGCTGGACGCCCTGATGGCCGGGCAGCGCATCGGGCTGCTGCACCGGGACGTCAAACCGGCGAACATCCTGCTGGCCGACGACGGCCGTGTCCTGCTCACCGACTTCGGTATCGCGACCCACGTCGAGGACACGACCTCTCCGGGTTCCGATGGCAGCGCGGGTACTCCCGCCTACCTGGCGCCGGAGCGCATCACCCAGCGTCCGGCCTCCGTGGCCGCGGACCTGTTCTCCCTCGGCGCCACGCTGTACTTCGCCGTCGACGGGGAGCCGCCGTTCGCGCGGGAGAACATCGTGATGACCCTCGGCGCGGTACTGCACGTGGATCCACCGCCGCTGGCGCGGGCGGACACCCTGTGGCCGGTCATCGGTGGCCTGCTCATCAAGAACCCGGAGAGCCGCCTGGGAGCGGAAGCGGCCCGTGCCCTGCTCCTGCGGGCACTGCGCCTGTCCGCCCCCGCGACGACTGGCGCCGCTCGGAGCCCCCTGCCCTTTCCGGTCTCTTCAGCCGTTCCGGCTCCGCCAGCCACTCCAACCCCGCCAGCGGTTCCGGCCCCGCCGGCCGCGTCGGTCTCTCCAGCCGTTCCGGCCCCGCCAACCGCCCCGAGTCCCCCGCCCGCGGCTGATCCGGGCCGTGCGGCGACTTCCCCGGTCCCGCGGGACTCGGTGCCCGTGCCATCGGTACAGGGCCTGGATCAGGCTGGTCGGATGGATCAGGTGGATCGGGCGAGCCCGATTCGGCGAGCGGCCTGGATGGCCCGGGCGTTACGGAGCCGTCCGTGGCTTGCCGGGGGGATCGCGGGCCTGGCGGTCATCGGGCTCGTCACCGTCACACTGTGGATCATGATGGGCGGTGCCGCTCCGCGTGGTGCTGGTTCGGCCGTACCCGCCGGAATGGTCGGTTCCTGGAGCGGTTGGGTGGTCCAGGGGCCGGTCGGGTTCGGAGTCGAGATCGTGCTCACCGATGGCGCGGTCGGCGACGACGTCGGCCACAGCTCCTATCCGACCGAGGGGTGCAGCGCGGACCTGCGCCTGCTGGAGGCCGGTCCGAACACCATCACCGTCCAGGAGCGGCTCGACGAGAAGGGGCTGCTGTGCCAGGGCGCTGACCGGCTGGTCCTGACGCTACGGCCCGGTGATCGGTTGGGGTACATGTTCCCGGCGACGTCGATCAACTCGATGGGCAGCGCCGATCTCACCCGGATCAGAGCTGAGGGCCTGAGCTGACAGTCGGAGCCGATCGGCGTGGGCGCGTTCGCCGATTCACCCGTGCCGGGTGAGCGCTGGGCGCGGCGTGGCGCGGCGAAGCGGGTATGAGTCGGTCCTGCTGGTAGGTGACGGTGAGAGGAGGCAAGGTGGATTCCGACTTCCCGCTCCTCAGCGTGTTCCTCTACATGCTGTGGTTCTTCTGTTTCGTGATGTGGCTTTTTCTGCTCTTTGCTGTGGTGACGGACGTCTTCCGCAGCCAGGACCTGTCTGGTTGGGGGAAGGCAGGCTGGACCGCGGCGATCATCCTCCTGCCGCTGATCGGTGTGCTGGCCTATCTGATTGTTCGGGGCCACAGCATGCACGAGCGGCAGAACCGCGAGGCGGCCGCCGCGGCCGACCTCTGGCGTGCCCAGGTCCGCTCGGCAGCCGGGCGGCCCAGCACCGCTGACGAGCTCAGCAGGCTGGCCGACCTACGTGACCACGGCGTCATCAGCAGCAACGAGTTCGAACGGGAGAAGACGAAGATCCTGGCCTGAACCCACCGGCCGCCCCACGGGCCGGGTTTCCGTCAGCGGACCCCGGCCTGTGAGGCGTGAAGGCGGGACGCGGCCGCCCGGTCGACGAGCCACAGGGTGGCTTCACGCCCGACAGCCCCGGCAGCGGGCCATTTCACCGGATCCGCGCCGGGGCGCAGCGCGGTCGCGACCGCCTCCGCCTTCTCCTCGCCCGCGGCGACCACCCACACCTGACGCGCTGACCGCAGCGTCGGCGGGGTCAGCGTCACCCGGGTCGGTGGCGGCTTCGGGCAGTCCCGCACCGCGGCTACCGGCTCGGTCGCCACGGACGCGGGGGAGTCGGGGAAGATCGAGGCGACGTGCGTCTCCGGCCCGAGCCCGAGCAACAGCACGTCGAAGACAGGCACCGGCGAACCGGGCTCTGCTCGGGCGGCCAGCTCGGCCGCGTACGCCACGGCCGCGGTCTCGGGCTCCTCGACGCCGGCTGGCCGGATCGACGCCAGCCGGGCCGCGTTGCCGGCGCCCTCGGCGGGGGCGCTGTCCGAAGCGGACTCGATGTCGCCGGCCGCCCGCGCCGGAGTGAAGGGCGCCATCGGGAAGACCCGGCTCGGGTCCAGCGGGATGTGTTCCAGCAACGCCTCCCAGGCCTGCCGGTCGTTGCGGTCGGGGGAGTCCGCCGGCACGAACCGGTCATCGCCCCACCAGACGTCCACCCGGGACCAGTCGACCGCGTCCAGCGCCGGGCTTCCCCGCAGCGCTCGCAGCAGCGCGATGCCGATGCCGCCGCCGGTGAGGACGACCGACGCCACCGAGCGCTCCGCCTGTGCGTCGACCAGTGCGGTGACGAGCCGGGCCGCCGCCGCGCGGACGAGCACCCCGGCATCGGCGTGGACGACCACTCTGGCCGGGGCGGAGGCCGCCGTGGTCGTCACGGTCGGGCTGGTCGCTGTGGTCGGGCTGGTCGGGGTGGCTGGCACGGGTTCGACCTCCGGGCCGGGTCTCCCCGCGGTCACGACGCCGCGGGCGGGGTTGTCGGGTTCGGGGCCGGAGCCGCGGGTGTGGCCGGGGACGCGGGTGTGGGCGCGGCTGGGGATACGGCAGCCGGCGTGGCGGTGATCGCGGCCATGGCGGCAGCGGGCTGCTCCAGCGCGGGGTCGCGCCAGATGTGGTCGCGATGCCGCGGCCGGCGGTTCAGGTGGGGAACGCCGCTCCAGGCCGAGAGCGCCTCCGCGTAGACGTAGTCGTCGTCGAGGCGGCGCAGTTCCTCGGCGAGCAGGTCACCGAGGCCTCGTTCCGGCAGCGGGAGGACCCGGGTGGGGTAGCCCGTGCGGGTGATGCCGGCCGAGCGGCTGTCCGTTCGGGCCAGGACGACCTCACCGTCGCCGACGGCGACCTGCACGCTCTGGATCCCCTTGCGGCCAGGAGCGTCCGTGATCGTGACCGGGATCCGCAGCTTGGCCTGCAGCCATCCGGCGAACAGGCGTGCGCTGGGGTTGTCGGGCTCGCTCACCACAGTCGCCGGGCCGGCGGGTTCGGTGACCTGGTCGAAGGCGGCGGCCAGCAGGGTGCGCCAGCCGGAGATGCGGGTCCAGGCGAGGTCCGTGTCACCGGGGACGAAGTCCTCGGCCCGCTGCAGCAGTGCGGCGAGCGGATCGGGCGCCGCGTAGGTGCCGGTGACCCGGCGGTCGGCGAAGACCCCGAGCGGGTCGTAGGCGATCTTCTCCGGCGGCGCGTCGTACCACCAGGTGACCACCGGTGCGTCCGGCGCGAGCAGCGGCAGGACGACCGACTCGGCGTGCAGCGCCAGCCGGCCCGACATCCGCATCACGACCGCCTCGCCGGGCCCGAGCCGCCCACCGATCGACACCTCGGCATCAAGACGCGGATGCGGAGCGTCGATCTGGCGGCGCACCACGATCAGCAGCCGGCAGGGGTGCGCCGCGGACGCCGCCATCGCCGCGCTTTCGGCCTGGCTGACATGCTGCTCGTCAACGACCACGACGAGTGTCAGCGCCAGGCCGAACGCGAGCGCGCCCGCGGCCCGCCGCTCGGCGGAAAGAGCCTTGACCACCGCTGATCCGGTGGTGTCCCACAGCGTGGTCATGCCAGGGTCCCCTCGACGTGGCGGTCACAGGTCATGGCCGGCGCCACCGTCGGCCGTCACGGCTGAGCATTTCGTCGGCGGCCGCCGGCCCCCAGGTGCCCGCCCGGTAGGCGTGCGGGGTGGTGCTCTGCCAGAAGTCCTCCAGCGGGTCGATGATCCGCCAGGACTCCTCGACCTCGGCGTTGTTCGGGAACAGCGTCGCGTCGCCGAGCAGGACGTCCAGAATCAGGCGTTCGTAGGCCTCGGGCAGTGCCTCGGTGAACGCCTCGCCGAACAGGAAGTCCATGGCGACGTCACGGACCTCCATCGACGAACCGGGCACCTTGGAGCCGAAGCGCAGCGTGACACCCTCGTCGGGCTGCACCCGGATCACCAGCTGGTTGTTGCCCAGCTCGGTCGTGTCGGTCTCGTCGAAGGGCAGGTGCGGGGCCTTGGTGAAGGTGATCGCGATCTCGGTGACCCGGCGCGGCAGGCGCTTGCCCGTCCGCAGGTAGAAGGGCACCCCGGCCCAGCGCCGGGTCTGCACTCCGAGCCTGACGGCGACGAAGGTCTCGGTGGCCGACGTCGCGGGGATGTCGGCCTCCTCCAGGTAGCCGCGGACCCGCTCGCCGGCGAGCCAGCCCTGCGAGTACTGCCCGCGCACGGCGTAGGTCGCGAAGTCCTCGGGCAGCGACACGGCGCGCAGGGCCTTCAGCTTCTCGGTCCGGATCGCCTCGGCGCCGAGGCTGACCGGCTCCTCCATGGCGGTGAGCGCGAGCAGCTGCAGGAGGTGGTTCTGCAGTACGTCCCGGGCCGCGCCGGTCTCGTCGTAGAAGCCGGCACGGGTGCCGATGCCGACGTCCTCGGCCATCGTGATCTGCACCGAGTCGACGAAGTGCGAGTTCCAGATCGGCTCGAACAGCGTGTTCGCGAAACGCAGCGCGAAAAGGTTCTGGACCGTCTCCTTGCCGAGGTAGTGGTCGATGCGGAAGACGTCCTCCGGGGTGAAGACGTCGTCGACGAGCGAGTTGAGCTGGCGCGCGGTCTCCAGATCGTTGCCGAACGGCTTCTCGATCACCACGCGGCGCCAGCCGCCCGCGGCCTCGTTGGAGGCCAGGCCCGTCCGCTGCATCTGCTTGAGAACCACCGGGAACGCGGCCGGTGGAATGGACAGGTAGAAGGCCGCGTTGCCGGGCACCCCGTGGCTGGACTCCAGATCGGCGAGCAGCTTCACGAGGCCGTCGAACGCGGCGTCGTCGGAGAACGAACCCGACCGGAAACGCACCGAGCTCGCCAGCCTGTCCCAGGTGTCCTCCCGGAACGGCGTGCGGGCGCCGCGTTCCGCGGCCTCCCGGGCGAACGCGGCGAAATCCTCGTCGCTCCAGTCCCGGCGGGCGAAACCGACCAGAACGAATCCCGGGGGCAGGAGCCCTCGGTTCGCGAGGTCGTAGACGGCCGGGATGAGTTTCTTGCGGGCCAGGTCACCGGTCGCGCCGAAGACCACCAGAGCACTGTTGTCCGGCAGCCGTGGCAGCCTCCGATCCCGTGGATCCCGCAGTGGGTTGCCACTAGCGGTGGACGCCACCCGTTCCCCCTTCACAGTTCGTGGTGTTCGCGAGGTCCGCCTGACCGACCCTCCTGACCGATCCTGCCGCCCGCGCGCCGAACCCGCCTGGGCTGGCGGCCCGTTGGCGGCTTCCGGGGCGGAGCGTCGGAGTGCGGCGTCAGGACGCGGCGGACCCGAGCTGATCGCGGATCGTGTCGAGCAGCTGGTTCCAGGAGTCCTCGAACTTGCGGACGCCGTCGACCTCCAGCACGTCGACGACATCGGCCATGTCCACCCCCAGATCGGCCAGCTGGGACATGACTGAGTGCGCCTCCTCGTAGTGCGGCGTGATCGTGTCGCCGGGGACGACCCCGTGATCGGCGAACGCTTCCAGTGTCGCCTCCGGCATCGTGTTCACCGTGCCGGGTGCGATCAGCTCCGCCACGTAAAGGGTGTCCGACAACGACGGGTCCTTCGTCGACGTCGACGCCCACAGTGGCCGCTGCGGCTTCGCGCCGGCCGCGGCCAGCCGCTCCCACCGGGCGGTGCCGAACACCTTCTGATGCAGCTCGTAGGCGAGCCGGGCGTTGGCGATCGCGGCCTTGGACCGCAGTGCGTCCGCCTGGGGTGTGCCGATCTTCCCGAGCCGACGGTCCACCTCGCTGTCGACCCGGCTCACGAAGAAGGACGCCACCGAGGCCAGGTCCGAGATGTCGCGACCAGCGGCCAGGGCCTGCTCCAGGCCGGTCATGAACGCATCCATGACCGCCTCGTACCGCTCCAGCGCGAAGATCAGCGTGACGTTGACGCTGATGCCCTCGGCCAGGGCCGCGGTGATGGCCGGCAGGCCGGCCAGGGTCGCCGGGATCTTGATGAACAGGTTGGGCCGGTCGACCAGCCACCACAGGGCACGTGCCTCGGCGACGGTGCGCTCGGTCTCGTGGGCGAGCCGCGGGTCGACCTCGAGGGAGACCCGGCCGTCCACCCCGCCGCTCGCGTCGTACGCGGGGCGCAGGATGTCGCAGGCGGCCCGGATGTCGTGCGCGGTGATCGCCCGGACTGCCTCGCCCACGTCGACCCCGCGGACGGCCAGGTCGCGCAGCTGCGCGTCGTAGGTCTCGCCGCCGCCGATCGCCTTCTGGAAGATCGTCGGGTTGCTGGTCACCCCGACGACGCTGCGGGTGCGGGCGAGCTCGGCCAGGTTGCCGGTCCGGATCCGCTCCCGGCTGATGTCGTCCAGCCAGACCGCGACACCCGCGGCCGACAGGTCGGACAGTGGCTTGCTCATCGGACGTCCTCCTCTGCGCGGCCGTGTCGTCGCGCCGCAGTGGTCCGTGGTTGCGGTGGTTCGAGGCGATGGGTAGCCGGGGTGCTGGGGGAGCCGAGACTGCTGGGGATGTCGAGGTTCTGCGGGAGCTCCAGGTTCTGCGGGAGCTCCAGGTGCTGGCGGAGCCGAGGTGCCGGGTCGTCGGGTGCATGCGGGACGGGAGTCCTGCCCCACAATGATCGCATCTCGGCGGACGGCCCTCCGCCGCCGTGACACGCGCGGACACTGTGAGGCGACGGACATACGGTGCCCCTGGCCGAGCTCGTCACTGCCTTCGTGCCGCCTTCCTTACTGCTTACGGCGACCGTGCCGGATGTCCCTGTCCTCCGCCCTACCCTGTCGCGTGATCCTCACCCCAGTGTCCGTGCCCTGCCGGCAGGGAGGGAACGTGCCGAAGAACACTGGACTCGTTACCCGGGCCGGCCGGCGGCCGACGTCATGCGCATATCGTCGCGCAGCGTGGCGGGTCTGACAGCCCGGACGCACCGCCAGCCCGCAGCCCCCGACGGACGTCGCCCACAGGCGGGTTCGGAGCACTGTCGGGACGCAGCCCACGCGCACTCCCCGCCTCGCGGCGGCTAGACTCCGACACGTCGTAGAACCCACCCCACGCCCTACTCCGGGCACCGTCCCGCGCGGTTCGCTGGATGACCGCGCCGATCGCGAGGTCGTTCTGTCTCCCGAGGCCGTTGTTCGCCACCGGCAGGGCCTGCGCCGCCGCCCGGTGACGTCGAGCGGTGGCCGTTCGGCCACGGCGGGATCCGCGCTGCGCGGCTCCGTGCCGGGCGCGGTCCAGCCGACGAGCGCCGCTGTGACCGCTGCCGTCGTCCCGACGCCCGCCGTGGCGGGTCTGCCCGCCGCCGGCGCCATGGGCGCTGTCGGCGCGGTGTCACCCGCCCCGGCGGGGCCCTCCGATCTTGATCTCGCCGGCCCCCGAAGCCGCTGGGCCCGGGCCGCCGGCCGGACCCGCTCGTACATCGCGCTGATGAAGCTGCGGGTCGTCGAGCTTCTCCTGGTCTCCACCGTTCCGGTCATGCTCCTCGCCGAGCGCGGCATGCCGTCATGGTGGCTGATCGTGGTGACGCTCGTCGCCGGCACCCTGTCGGCGGGCAGTGCCAACACCATCAACTGCTACGTCGACCGTGACATCGACCAGCTCATGGGCCGCACCAAGCGCCGTCCGCTGGTCCGCGAGACGGTCGAGCCGGCGCAGGCGCTCAGGTTCGGCATCGTGCTGGGCATCGTCTCCACCCTGATGTTCGGCCTGCTGGTCAACTGGATCTCCGCCGCGCTGTCCGTGGGCGCGATCGCGTTCTACGTCTTCGTCTACACGCTGGGCCTCAAGCGGCGCTCGCCGTCGAACATCGTGATCGGCGGCGCGGCCGGGTGCTTCCCGGTACTGATCGGGTGGTCCGCGGTGACCGGAACCGTCGGCTGGGCCGCGGTGCTGCTCTTCGCCGTCATCTTCTTCTGGACACCGCCGCACTTCTGGGCGCTGGCCATCCGCTACAAGGACGACTACGCCGCGGCCGGGGTGCCGATGCTCCCGGTGGTGGCCACGACGGAGGTCGTCACCCGCCGCATCCTGCTCTACTCGTACGTGATGGTCGCGGTCTCGCTCGCCGTCGGCCCGGTCGCCGACATCGGGCTGGTGTACACGGTGCCGGCCGCGCTGCTCGGGGCCTGGTTCGTCGCGGAGGCACACCGGATGGTGGCCCGCGCCCACCGCGGTGAGGACATCCGGCCGATGCGCCTGTTCCACATGTCGATCTCGTACCTCACGCTGCTCTTCGCCGCCCTGGCCGCGGCAGCGCTGGTCTGAGAGCCCTGGGCCGGCAGGCCGTGGCCTGCCGGGCCACGGCCTGCCGGTCGCGTGACGGCCGGTCGCGGTCTGCTGGGCGCACGGCCTGGCGTGGGCGCACGGCCTGGCGGCCGTGCGACGGCGGCAGCCATGGTGAGGCTCGCGCTCCACCGACCCGGTTGGACCTCTGAGCGCCCGGTAGCCGGCTAGCCAGGTTTGGTGAGTCGCAAGAGTGAGCGATTTCGGTCGTTCCAACGACCGAAATCCTTCTTTCTTGCGGGTCGCCCGGCCGCTTATGCCCCTTTTGTTCATCTTGGGGTAGGTTGTCGGTGCTACATGGCGGTGCGGGATCCTCGATGGGTGGCCGTACGGGTGCGGTTCGCATTCCGTCAGCACGGCTCCGCCAAGCCCATGCTGGTGGTCCGGATCCGCCGCGTCTCAGGATTCTGCTGCGAGCTCCAGAACGACCACGCTCCTCAACTCCTGCCAGCCAGCGGCGACTCCTGCCAGCCAGCGGTGACAGCCCGACGCGGGACGTTCTTCGCGCTGCGGCGCTGGACCCGCCTCCGCCGAAGGGCTGGATCTGACCGGCTCCCAACCGGCCCTCCCGATCGGCTGTCAACCGGCCGTCCCTCCAGCCAGCTTCTGGCCAGCCTGCCGGCCGAAGCCGTCCCGATCGGCCGCGCCGTCGTCTGGGAAGCCGGCGGCTGCACCGGATCGGAATGCCCAGCCGCGCGGAGGCCGAATCAGTCGACGGAACTCCGACGGTGGCCACTCCGATCCGGCCAAGAATGACACGTGGGCGCATCCGTGCAGGTCACAGTGTCGGCTACGGGTATCGAAAACGGCTGGTGGCGACGCTGGACGCACGGCCCGCCGGGGCGCATCCGCAGCTGGTGGCCGTGTTGCAGGTCACACCGCGCGCCGTTTCGTGCGGCTTGCGGGGAACACTGTGCGCATTCCCCGAATTCACGGCGGCCTTTCCGGTCGTCGCTGGATTCGCCGGTGGCCAGGCCGCCGTGCCAGGGTGACCGGCGGACGGAAGGATTTCCAATGGGCGGTACCGCGGCCGTGAACGTGAAAGCGACCTCGCCTTCGGCAATCGAGGACGTGATCGACACGGATCGCTATCCGCTGTGCTCGTGGCCCGACGGGGCCGCGGGTGAGCTTGTCGGGGACGTCCGCCGGCAGCTCGCGGATACCGGGTGCTGCGTGCTTCCGGATTTCGTCCGACCCAGCCTGCACGCCCGGCTGCGTGACGAGTGCACGACGCTCGCGCCGTCGGCGCACTACGACGCCGAGACCGTCAACGTGTACAACATCGACGCCGACGCGGAGCTGCCGCCGGGGCATCCCGGCCGGGTCGGAATGCTGCGCGGCAACGCCTTCGTGGCTCGCGACCGGATCCCCGCCGACCACGTCATCCACCGGCTCTACGTCAGCACCGCGTTCCGGTCGTTCGTCGCGGCCTGCTTCGGGCTACCGGCCGTGCACGAGCTCGCCGACCCGCTTTCGGGCCTGTGCCTGAACGTCGTCGTGCCTGGTCAGGAGCACCCCTGGCATTTCGACACGAACGAGTTCACCGTCAGCCTGCTCACCCAGGGTGCGGACGCCGGTGGGGTGTTCGAGTACTGCCCGGGTATCCGATCCGCCGAGGCGGAGAACTTCGACGACGTGTCCGCCGTTCTCGCCGGCGGAACCGAGGGGGAGCGTTTCGTCCACCGGCTGGACCTGCGGCCCGGTGATCTCCAGCTCTTCCTCGGGCGCTACTCGCTGCACCGGGTGAGCCGGGTCGCCGGCGCCACTCAGCGGCACAGCGCGATCTTCGCCTACAGCGAGCGACCCGGGGTGGTGGGCAGCGTGTCGCGCACGCGGCAGCTGTTCGGCCGGGTCCTGCCGGAGCACCTGGCGGCGGCACGCCGCGCCGTGCGGGTCGACGGACTGCTCGACTGAGTTCTCCGCGCGGTCGGACCGCGCATTCACCTCGCATCTCGGCCAGGTACCCGGCTGATCATCCAGCTTTCGTCGAGCGGATGGATCCGCTGAGTGGAAGGAGAGGAGCGCCAGCCATGGAATTCGACGCGACCGGAAAGGTCTCGCTCGAACACGTCTACACGCAGCCGGATCCGCGGGCCTATTTCCGTACGCTGCGGGTGCTGGGTTATCACATTCCGCAGCTTGCCAAGCCGTACTTCTCGAAGGTCGTCGACGAGTGCCGGGAGACCCGCCCTGGCCGGCCCCTGCGGGTGCTCGACATCGGCTGCTCCTACGGGATCAACGGGGCGCTGCTGAAGCTCGACGTCTCCATGGACGAGCTGTACGACCGGTACGACGGAGCCGACGTCGGGCGGTCCCGGGCGGAGCTGGTCGCCCGCGACCGGGCGCTGGCCCGCGACCGCGGCGGGCTGCCCGACGTCGAGGTGATCGGCCTCGACACGTCCCAGCCGGCGCTCGCCTACGCGTACGAGGCGGGCTTTCTCGACGGCGCCGTGCACGCCGACCTGGAGACCCGGGAGCTGACCGAGCCCGAGCGTGCCCTGCTCGCCGACGTCGATCTGGTCGTCTCCACCGGCTGCCTCGGCTATGTCACCGATCGCACGCTCGCCCGGATCGTCGCGGCTGTCCGTGACGGCGGCCGGCGCCCGTTGCCGTGGATGGCGCATTTCGCGCTGCGGATGTTCCCGTTCGACCCGATCGCCGAGCTCCTCGCCGGGTACGGGTACCAGACGGAGGCGGTGGGCCGGCTGTTCGAGCAGCGCCGGTTCGTCTCCCCGCGCGAGCAGGCGCAGGTGCTGGAGACGCTCGCCGGGGTCGGGGTGGACCCGGCTGGCCTGGAGGCCGACGGCTGGCTGTACGCCCGCCTGTTCGTCTCACGTCCACCCGAACCGGACCCGGGCGTGGCCGCGCTATGAGAGCGTTTCGTGGATTACTCCCGGTATCTGATTGTTTCGCAACGGCCTGACCGGCACGGCGCGGCCGGAGCCATCGCGCGACCGGACACCACGCGACCGAGACACCACGCGACCAGAGACACCACGCGACCGAGACACCATGCAACCGAGACGAGGATGACGCTGCGCATGACCGTCCAGACGAGCCAGGGACCGGCCGCGAACAGCGCCGCCACAGCGGCCGCCGCCGCTGCCGCTGGCACCTTCGACCACGAGGACGACCTGCCGCGCGTTCCGCTGCCCACCCTGGAGGACAGCTGCGCGCGGTTTCTCCAGTGGTGCGCCCCGCTGCTGTCCCCTGAGCAGCTCGCCGCGACCGAGGCCGAGCTGGCACGCTTCCGCGCGCCGGACGGCCCGGGCCCCCGGCTGCACGCCGAGCTCGCCCGCTACGACGTGAGCGACGGCGTGCACAGCTGGCTGGACGAGTTCTGGCCGGCCCGCTACCTCGGCCGCCGCGACCGGATCGCACTCAACGCCAACTTCATCTTCCTGTTCCGCGCTGCCACCGGGGCCGCCGGCGAAGGCGCCGGCTCGACCCCCGCCACCGCCGCGGGGCCGCAGCTGGAACGCGCCGCCGGCCTGATCGCGGCCGCGCTGGACTACAAGGTGCGCCTGGACGCGGAGCGGATCCCGCCGTTGCTGCGCCGCGGCCAGCCGCAGTCGATGGTGCAGAACCGGTACCTCTTCTCCACCACCCGCATCCCCGGCCTGGTGCAGGACACCGTCCGAGTGCCCTACAGCGCCGAGTGGCCGGGGCCGTCCGACGCCCGCCACATCCTGGTGTTCCACGGCGGCCGCATGTTCCGGCTGGACGTCCTCGGCCCGGACGGGTCGCCGCACACGCTCGACGAGCTGACCGCCGGCCTCGCCGCGGTGCGGGCGGCCGGCCCGGCGCCGGCGCCGGACGAGACCGCCGTCGGCCATCTGACGACCAAGGCCCGGGCCGCCTGGGCGGAAAGCCGCGCCGCGCTGCTCGCGCTCGACCCGGCGAACAAGGCCGCGCTCGACGAGGTCGAGACGGCGCTGTTCTGCGTGTGCCTCGAGGCCGTGACCCCATCCGATGAGCTCGCCGCCTGCGATCAGCTGCTGCACGGCAGCGCCGCCGGCCGCTGGTACGACAAGGCCGTGTCGCTGATCGTTTTCCCCGACGGCCAGGCCGGCATCAACGTCGAGCACTGCGGGCTCGACGGCACCACGATCCTGAGCTTCGTCGACGAGCTGCTCGCCGCGCCCGCCGCCGAGCTGTCGGCCCGCTCCGGGGCCCGCCCGCACGGGCAGCCGGCGGTGCGTCCGGTCGAGTTCGTGCTCGACGACGCGCTGCGCGCGGACATCCGGGCGGCGGCGGAGTCGTTCGCCGCGTTCGGCGCCGGCACCGACTCGGTGACGCTGTCGTTCCCGGACCACGGCGCGAGTCGGGCCAAGGCGTTGCGGATCTCCCCGGACGCGTTCGTGCAGATGGCCTACCAGCTCGCCCACCACCGGGCGAAGGGGTTCGCCGGAGCGACCTACGAGTCGATCGCGACCAGGCAGTGGCGGTACGGGCGCACCGAGGCGATGCGCGTTGTCACGCCGGAGGTCCTGACCTTCGTGGCGACGATGAACGACCCGGCGGCCGACGCGGACGCCCGCCGCGCCGCGCTGCGCGACGCGGCGGCCGCGCATGTGCGCCGCGCCGGCGAGTGCCAGCGCGGCGAGGCGCCCGAACAGCATCTGTGGGAGCTGGCGTTCATCCAGCGCCGGGCCGGTGCCGAGCTGGGCGTGCCCGACCCGTCGCCGCTGTACGAGACGCCCGGCTGGCTGGTGACGCGGGACGACTACCTGAGCACCAGCTCCGCGCCGTCGGAGAGCATCCGGTACTTCGGTTTCGGCTCGACCAGCGGCCACTGCATCGGCGTCGCCTATGTGCTGCTGCCCGACACGCTGAACATCTACCTCAGCACGCCGCGGCCGGCCGCCGCCGGGATGCACGCGTTCGCCGACCGGCTCCGCGAGGCCCTGCGCGAGCTCGACGAGCTGCTCGCCGGTGACCCCGCGGCAACCGGTTGATCCGGGGCGACGTGACCCGTGCCGGCAGCGACGTTCCCAGTCGCTGCCGGCCCAGTTGCTGCCGGCCCAGCCGCTGTCGGCGTTAGTCGCTGTCGGCGCGGGGGTGCTCGGCGAGCAGGGCGGTGAGGGCATCGAACAGCGGCGGGGGAGCGGCGACGACCAGGTCCTCGCCTGGCGCGCGCCCGTCGAGCCCACCGACCCGCAGGCCCGCCTCGGACGCGACCAGCGCACCCGCGGCGTGGTCCCAGGGATGCAGGCCACGTTCGTAGTAGGCGTCGACGGTGCCGGCCGCGGCGGCGCAGAGGTCCAGCGCGGCCGCGCCCATCCGGCGGATGTCGCGCACCCTGGGCACCACCCGGGTAAGCACCGCGACCTGCGCGGTGCGGCGCTGTTCGGTGTAGCCGAAACCGGTCGCGACCAGCGCGCCGCGCAGCTCCGTCACCGTGGAGCCGGTGAGCTTCTCGGGATCGGCCTCCCCGGGCGTGCCCGCGCCTGCACCCGCGCCCGGACCCGCGCTGATCCGAGCGGTGGCGGCGGCGGTGGTCCAGCGCAGGGCTCCGCCACCGCGGACGGCGGTGTAGGTGAGCCCGAGCGCCGGGGCGTGCACGACGCCCGCCACCACCTCGCCCGCGACCTCGGCGGCGATCGACACCGCCCAGTTGGGCAGCCGGTAGAGGAAGTTCACCGTCCCGTCGAGGGGGTCCACGATCCAGCGGACGCCGCTCGTGCCGGGCGTGTCCGAGCCTTCCTCGCCGAGCAGCCCGTCCTGCGGGCGCGCCTCGCGCAGCCGGCGGGCGACGAGGGCCTCGGACGCCCGGTCCAACGCGGTCACGATGTCGGTCGGGGAGGACTTCGTCGCCTCGGCCTCGACAGTTCCTTCTCGGCCGGCCAGCAGCAGCGCGCCGGCCTCACGGGCGACGTCCAGGCCTAGACCGAGCAGCTCGGCCGCGGCCGGCGGTGTGGTGATGTCGGGGGATGAGTCCACGGGCCCCATCCTGTCAAGGCGTCGGCCCGGCGCGGGGTCCGGTTGTGTCCGCCGCCCACCGTGCCGCCGCCGCCGTCGGGGAGACGATCGTGCGACCCGTAGGATTGGGCGCGTGGTGGCAACGGACAGTACAGAACGGCCGACCCGTGCGGTCCCCGCGAAGCCGACCCTGGATGGGCTCGAGGCGCGCTGGGCGCAGGAGTGGCAGGAGCGCGGAACCTATTCGTTCGACCGATCGGTTCCCCGGGAGCGCGTCTACTCGGTGGACACCCCGCCCCCGACCGTAAGCGGCTCCCTGCACGTCGGCCACGTGTTCTCGTACACCCACACCGACCTGATCGCCCGCTTCCAGCGGATGCGCGGCCGTGAGGTCTTCTACCCGATGGGGTTCGACGACAACGGCCTGCCGACCGAGCGGCGGGTGCAGAACTACTACGGCGTGCGCTGCGACCCGTCGCTGCCGTACGACCCCGACTTCGCCCCGCCGGCCAAGCCGGGCAAGGACCAGGTCCCGATCTCGCGGCGCAACTTCGTCGAGCTGTGCGAGAAGCTGACGATCGAGGACGAGAAGGGCTTCGAGGAGCTCTGGCGCCGGCTCGGTGTCTCGGTGGACTGGTCGTACACCTACGCGACGATCGACGCCCGGTCGCGGGCCGTCGCGCAGCGCGCGTTCCTGCGCAACCTGGCCCGTGGCGAGGCCTACCTGGCCGAGGCCCCGACGCTGTGGGACGTCACCTTCCGCACCGCGGTCGCGCAGGCGGAGCTGGAGGACCGAGAGCGCCCCGGCGCGTACCACACCATCGCGTTCCCGCGGCCCGGCGGCGAGCCGGTGGTGATCGAGACGACCCGTCCGGAGCTGCTGCCGGCCTGCGTGGCGCTGGTGGCCCATCCCGAGGACGAGCGCTACCAGCCGCTGTTCGGGCAGACGGTCCGCACGCCGCTGTTCGACGTCGAGGTGCCGGTGGTCGCGCACCGGCTGGCGGATCCGGAGAAGGGCTCCGGTATCGCCATGATCTGTACCTTCGGTGACCTGACCGACGTCACCTGGTGGCGGGAGCTGCGGCTGCCCGCGCGCGCGGTGATCGGCCGCGACGGGCGGCTCATCGCCGAGGCGCCGGATGCCATCACCTCGCCGGCGGGCCGCGAGTACTACACCCAGGTCGCAGGCAAGACGATCGCCTCGGGCCGGGTGGCCATCGTCGAGGCGCTGCGGGAGTCCGGTGCCCTGCTCGGCGAGCCGCGGGCGATCAGCCACCCGGTCAAGTTCTACGAGAAGGGCGACCGGCCGCTGGAGATCGTCTCCACCCGCCAGTGGTACATCCGCAACGGCGGCCGGGACGATCAGCTGCGTGAGCAGCTGCGGGCGCGCGGCGGCGAGCTGCGCTGGCACCCGGACTACATGCGGGTGCGGTACGAGAACTGGGTCGACGGGCTCAACGGTGACTGGCTGATCAGCCGGCAGCGTTTCTTCGGCGTGCCCTTCCCGGTCTGGTACCCGTTGGACGAGGCGGGCGACCCGCGCTATGACGAGCCGATCGTGGCAGCCGAGTCCGCGCTGCCGGTGGACCCGTCCAGCGACGTCCCGCCCGGGTACACCGCCGAGCAGCGCGGGGTGCCGGGTGGCTTCATGGCTGACCCCGACGTCATGGACACCTGGGCCACGTCGTCACTGACCCCGCTCATCGCCAGTGGCTGGGAGAGCGACGACGCCCTGTTCAACCAGGTGTTCCCGATGAACCTGCGGCCGCAGGCACACGAGATCATCCGAACCTGGCTGTTCTCGACCGTGCTGCGCAGCCACGCCGAGTTCGGCGCGCTGCCGTGGTCGGACGCCGCGATCTCCGGCTGGATCCTCGACCCGGACCGCAAGAAGATGTCGAAGTCCAAGGGCAACGTCGTCACCCCGATGGGCCTGCTGGAACAGCACGGTTCTGACGCCGTCCGGTACTGGGCGGCGTCGGGTCGGCCCGGCACGGACACGGCCTTCGACGTGGGCCAGATGAAGACCGGCCGACGCCTCGCCATCAAGATCCTCAACGCGAGCCGGTTCGTCCTGGGGCTGGCCGAGGCCGGGGAGGCCGACGGCGCGGGTGGTTCGGGCGAGCTGCCCGCCCCGCGGGAGGTCAGCGGCTCGGGCGCGGCGGCCGTCGGCGGCACTCCCGGCGTGGAGGCGATCACCGAGGCGTTGGACCGGGCGCTGCTCGCCGAGCTGGCGAAGGTCGTCGCGACCGCGACCGAGTCCTTCGACGGCTACGACTACACCCGGGCTCTCGAGGTCACCGAGACGTTCTTCTGGCGCTTCTGCGACGACTACGTCGAGCTGGTGAAGGGCCGGGCCTACGGTGCGCACGGGCCGGCCGGCGCCGCCTCCGCGCAGGCCACGCTTTCGCTCGCGCTGGCGACGCTGCTCACCCTGTTCGCGCCCTTCCTGCCGTTCGTCACCGAAGAGGTGTGGTCCTGGTGGCAGGAGGGTTCGGTGCACCGGGCTCGGTGGCCCGAGGCGGAGCGGATCCGCGCGGTGGCCGGTGACGGCCGTCCCGAGCTGCTGGACGCTGTCGGCGCGGCGCTGTCCGCGGTGCGCCGGGCCAAGTCCGAGGCGAAGGTCTCGATGAAGGCCGAGGTCGCGACCGCCCGGGTCGGCGGCCCGGCGCAGACCGTCGCACTGGTCGAGCAGGCGGCCGCGGACCTGCGCAGCGCCGGCGGGATCTGGGAGCTCACCCTGGACGCGACCGACGGCGAGCTGACGGTCGACGTCGTCCTGGTGCCGACGAGCTGATGGCGACGCGACCGCCGGCCGGCTGATGCCAGCAGGCCGGCGGTCGCCAGCAGGCCGGCGCTCTCCTGGGCGGTCGTGTCCCTGGGCGGCGGTGTCTCCTGGGCGGCGGTGTTTCGTGGGCGGCAGTGGTCGCGGGCCGGGGGCGGGTGCCGGGGCCATCGGGCAGGATGGAAGCGTGGCCATCTACGCTTTGGGGGATCTCGTCCCCTCCATCGACCCGTCCGCCTACGTCCACCCCGACGCCACGATCATCGGGAACGTCTCGATCGGGCCGGAGTCGACCGTGTGGCCGGGTGTCGTGATGCGTGGCGACCATGGCCGGATCATCGTCGGGGCGCGGACGTCCATCCAGGACGGAACGGTCATCCACACGACCGCCCTGCACCCCACGACCGTCGGCGACGACTGCGTGATCGGGCACATCGTGCATCTCGAGGGCTGTGTGATCGAGGACGGCTCGCTGGTCGGCTCGGGCTCGATCGTTCTGCACGACGCACGGGTCCGCAAGGGTGCGCTGGTCGGTGCGGGCGCGGTGGTGGGTAACCGGGTCGAGGTCCCGGAGGGGGCCATGGCGCTCGGCGTCCCGGCGAAGATCCGGGAAGGTGCCGCCTCCCAGGAGATGATCCGGATGGCGGCCGAGTCCTACGTCGAGAACGGCCGGCGCTTCCGCAAGGAGCTCCGCCGCATCGACTGATGCCGAGGCCGTGGTACCGGATCTCGCTGAGGCACTGCACGTCGCCGGGGCGCGAGTGCAGCGCCTCAGCAGTTCCCGGCCGCCGGCCACCTCTCCTGCCGCCGCTGCTTCCAGGCAAGAAGTGAGGATTTCGGTTGCTGCAGCAGCCAGAATCCTCACCTCTTGCGGTTTGTCAAGCGGCTCCGCGCCCCATAAATCCGATTTGGTGTGAATCGTTGGCGCTGTGTGGCGGCACGGGATGCCTGGTGCCCCGACGAGTACCGCCTCGGGTCAGACGTCCGTCTTCGGGCTTGTCGACGCCGGGCGCATGCCGGGTGGCAACGAGCCCGTCGCCCGGACCCAGCCACGTGCCGCCGTCCGCTCGGCGGCCAGCCGGCCAAGGCCCACGGCGAGCCCGGACACCGCCGCCCAGACGATCGCCTCGGACCAGGCGGTCTCCGGGTCGGCCGGGTTCTTCGGCGGGTCGGCCTTGCGCACCCTGCGGTACGCGACACTGGCCCCTCGGCTCGCCGCGGTGCCGGCGAGTGCGGTCGCCGCCCCGCCAACGACCTTCCATCCCATCTTCGACGCCGGTCCGGCCACCCCACACCTCTCGTCAGTCCGCCCCGGGACGCGGTCTCCGGGGCGCGTTGCCTGTCCGTCCTGGTAGTTCCCAGGCACTGCGTGTTCCGAGCGCAGCGCCGTTGCGAGCACTGCGCCGTCCCGAGCACTGCCCGTTCCAGCCACTGCGTGTTCCGAGTGCTGCCCGAGCATTACCCGCCAGGGCACGAATACCCCGCTCGGCCGGCCCCCGACCCCGCTCGTGCCTCTCACGCACGCCTCGCTGCGGTGTCTGAAGTGTCATGGCCCCGGGCCACCGGCCAGGCGCCGACTGCTGCCAGCCGGCGAGTCGTTAGTGTCGCGGACAGCCCCACCCGGGTGAGAACAATCCAGGAGAATCATGACCGCGACCACCCCCACGCCGCCGACCGCCCCACGCTCGGGTGAGTGGCCGACCGGCGAGCCGCCTCCGTCGTCGCCAGCCTCCCTGGAGGTGCTGGTGCACAGGCTGGATCCGGGCCTGCCGCTTCCCACCTACGCCCAGCCGTCCGACGCCGGTGCCGACCTGGCGACCACGCAGGACGTCACGCTGGCACCGGGAGAGCGGGCCATCGTCGGGACGGGGCTGTCGATCGCGCTGCCTGCGGGTTACGCGGCCTTCGTGCATCCCCGTAGCGGACTTGCCGCGCGTCATGGACTCACTGTGGTCAACGCCCCCGGTACTGTCGACGCCGGTTACCGTGGAGAAATCAAGGTGAATCTCATAAACACCGATCAGAGTGAGTCGATCACTCTACGTAGGGGTGATCGGGTGGCCCAGCTGGTGATCCAACGAGTGGAGCACGCGGTCTTCCGGGAGGTCGCCGACCTGCCCGAGTCCGTGCGCGGCACGGGCGGCTTCGGGTCGACCGGCGGGTTCGGCCACTCCTCCGACGGTGGACCGCGAAGGGAGGACCACGGTGTTCGGTCGCGGTCGTAAGGCTTCGGTCGAGGCCTCGGCGGATGCGGATGCGGCCCGCGGCACCAGCCGGGACGTCGATCGGGTCGGGCCCTTCGATGCCGGTGACGCGCCGCAGGACGACGTCCACCGCCTGGACCTCGGCGCGTTGCGGATACCGACGCTGCGCGGCGTGCAGATGCAGTTCCAGGTGGAGGAGGCGACCGGCCGGCCGGTGACGATCATCATCACGGACGGGCGCAGCGCGATGGAGGTGGCGGTGTTCGCCGCCCCCAAGACGACGCCCCTGTGGGACGAGGTCCGCGCGGAGATCCTGGAGACGCTGCAGGCGGTCGGTGGCGCGGAGGGGGAGGGCCCCTTCGGCCCGGAGCTGCGGATGCGCCTGCCCACGAACCGGCCCGGTGAGACCATCCCCGGGCGCATGATCGGTATCGACGGTCCCCGCTGGTTCCTCCGTGCGGTGGTGACCGGCCCCGCCGGGCAGGATCTCAGTGCGGGTCCCCTGCTGGACGAGACTCTCCGGCGAACTGTGGTGGTACGGGGCGACGAGGCCATGCCGGTCCGTGACCCGCTGCCGCTGCGGTTGCCGAAGGAGGTCGCGGAATCCGACGGCGAGCCCCAGGAAACGGAGCAGGGCGCGACTGCCCGGCCCGAGATGCCGGGCCCCGGCGTGCGGATCAGCGAGACGCGCTGATCCGAGGCGCGCTGATCAGCGAGCCTCTTCCGGCCCACGGCCCACGGCCTGGCAGGCCGCAGGTCCGAGCCGACGGTGGAAGGGCTCAGCGGTGTGGCCGAGCGTGGAACAGTCCGGTAACGGCGCTGGAACGCTCGGCCATCCACCGGTGGCGCTCCGCGAGTTGTCCCATCCTGGGCGGGATCAGTGGTGGCGGGGGTCCGTCCACCGCATAATCCCGGTTCAGGGCGCTGACGCATGGCCACGTGGTGGGACCTTCCTCACCCGTTGGCCCGGTGACGTCCCGAGGTTCGGATTCCGTCGCCCGGCTACGGGAACGGTCGATGATCGGAGGAGCCGTGGGCGAAGGGCGCGGCTGGTTGGGACGGCGGTTCCACCGGCTGACAGCGGACAATCAGGAGTTGGAGGACGAGGACCTGCAGCGGGCCTCGGTCGCCGCGGGAGCGGAGCCGATGCTTGCCTGCCGGGATCGGGAGGAGGCCTGCGTCGCCGGGTCGATACGCTCGGTCACCGTTCGGGCGCGTTCCGGGGGGCCGAGTCTGGAGGTCGACCTCTATGATGGATCCGGAACCGTGACCCTCGTGTTTCTCGGCCGCAAACATATCGCGGGCATTGAGGCCGGTCGGTCGGTCAAGGCATCCGGTCGAGTGGTCGTTCGTGACGAGCGGACCACGATCTTCAATCCGCGATACGAGTTGCTGCCGGTCTCGTCGACCAGCGCCTGAGCGGCGCCCGGAGGACAGGACGTCTTCACCTATGCCACCAGCTCTCCCGTCGGATCCCTCCCAGTCGCGCCCGGAGCCGGAGCAGGCTGACCTCGGTGCGGCGAGGGGCCCGCTCGCGGGCTCCACTGAGCTGATGGGCGGTCCGTTCGCCCGGGTCGCCCGTGCCGCAGCCGCGGGGGACCGGAGCAGGGCCAAGGGCGGTGACAGGGCCAAGGGCGGCGACAGGGACGACAGTGGCGAGGGCGCCGACGGCGCGGAGCCGGTACTGAGCCTCGCCGACGCCATCGGTGGGCCGCGCGGGATCATCGACAGCGCGATTCCGACGGTTGCCTTCGTCACGGTGAACGCCGAGAGCGGGCTGACCGCGGGGATCATCGTCGCCATCGCGGCGGCCGTGGGGCTGGTCGTCCTGCGGCTGGTTCGGCACGAGCCGCTTCAGCAGGCGTTCTCCGGGCTCTTCGCGGTCGGGTTCGCCGCCTTCATCGCCTCCCGGACCGGGCACGCGGAGGGCTTCTTCCTGCCCTCGATCGCCAAGAACGCCGTCTGCTCCGTCGCGGGGCTCGTCTCCGTGCTGGTGGGCCGGCCGATCGGCGGATACGTGATGGCCGGCTTCGACAAGCGCTATGCCGACTGGCGGGAGAATCCGCCCGTCCGACGGGCGGCGGTGTGGGCCACGCTGGTCTGGATCGCCGTGTTCGGGGTGCGGTTCGTCGTGCAGGGCCTGCTGTACCTCGCCGGTGAGACCGGTTGGCTCGCGGCGGCGAACATCGCGCTGGGCCTGCCGCTGTTCGGAGTCGCCGTGCTGGCGACCTTCGCGATCGTGCGGCGTCTCGCGCCGCCGGCGGACGAGGTCCCGGAGGCGGCTGCCGAGTCGGGGCAGCCTGCCCAGGGGATGGCGCAGCTGGCCGCTCCTGACGAGCGGGCCTCCGCCTCTCGCCCGGACTGAGGCTCCACCCCGCCTGCCACGAAACGGCGCCGGGAGTTCGCTCGCCTGCCACAGCGCCAGCCGCTCGCCTGCCTCGGTACCACCGCGGCTGAGCTGCCGCCGGGCTCGGGGCTCAGTGCAGACCGGGGCTCAGTGCAGGCCGGCAGCGTCCCGGGAGCGTTCCCCGGCCGGAACGGCACCGAGCAGCTCGGCGAGGCTTTCCTCGGCCTCGCTCGTGGTGGCGACGGCCAGCACCTCGTCACCCGGCTCCAGGGCGCAGTCCGCGGACGGGACGATGGCGTGCCCGTCGCGCAGGATGACGACCAGCGCCGAGTCGGGCGGAAGCGCGACGTCGCCGACGCGCCGGCCGATGACCGGGGCGGTCGCGGTCAGGGTGAGCTCGACCAGCGACGCGTCTCCCTGGCGGAACTTCATCAGGCGCACCAGGTCACCGACGCTCACCGCCTCCTCCACCAGCGCGGTCAGCATGCGGGGCGCGGAGACGGCGACGTCGACGCCCCACGAGTCGGTGAACAGCCACTCGTTCTTGGGATGGTTGACCCGTGCCACGACCCGTGGCACGCCGAACTCGGTCTTCGCGAGCAGCGACACCACCAGGTTGACCTTGTCGTCGCCGGTCGTCGCGACCATCACGGCGCACTCGTCCAGCCCGGCACCGTCGAGCGAGGACAGCTCACAGGCGTCGGCGAGCAGCCACTGTGCCGCCGGCAGCGCGTCCCGGCGGATCTTGACGGGATCCCGCTCGATGATCAGCACCTCGGCGCCGTTCTCCAGCAGCTCCGCGGCGATCGAGCGGCCGACCTTGCCCGCGCCGGCGATCGCCACCCGGCGTCCTCCGTGCGAGCTTGTGGTGGTCCGCTGGTGTTCGTCCGGTTCCAGTGTCATCGCGCGGTCTCCCGTCCCTTGTCGCTCAGTCGTGCCCGGGGCCGGCGTGGATGATGGCGTCGGCCTCGACGGCCCGCGCCTTCACCACCGCGATGTGCAGGACGTCCCCGTCCTGGACCACGGTGCGTGCGTCGGGGAGCAGGCCGTCACCGAACCGGGTCACGCACACGACCCGCACCTCGGCCCGCGCCTCCAGGTCGGCCAGCCGCTTGCCCACCCAGCCCCGGGCCGGGGTGACCGCGGTGACCAGCACCGAGCCGGACGTGTCCGTCCACTCGGGGGCGACGGCATCCGGGATGAGGCGACCGAGGATCTGGTCCCTGGTCCAGCGGACCGTGGCGACGGTGGGGATCCCCAACCGCTCGTAGACCTCGGCGCGCCGGGGATCGTAGATCCGGGCCACGACCCGCTCGACGCCGAACATCTCCCGCGCCACCCGGGCGGAGATGATGTTCGAGTTGTCGCCGCTGGACACGGCGGCGAACGCGGCGGCCTCCGCGATGCCGGCTTCGATCAGGGTGTCCCGGTCGAAGCCGACACCGGTCACCCGCCGGCCGCCGAAGCCGGGGGACAGCCGGTTGAAGGCTGCCGGGTTCTGGTCGATGACGGCCACCGAATGGCCGAGCCGCTCGACAGCACCGGCGAGGGACGAGCCGACCCGGCCGCAACCGAGGATCACGACGTGCACGGGAAGTGAGCGTAGTCCGGTCGGGGTTGTCCGGTCGATGCCCAGGCCGTGGCCGTTCCAGGCGCCTGGCCTCGCGACGGCCTGCGGACGGAGGATCGCGTGTTCCGTGTAGTGCCCCACGTCACACCGTTGAAGGAGCTGTGACGACGGTCGGTAGCATCGCCGCGTGGCGCTCACAGACCGACTGAAGCGCGGATTCGTCGGTCGTCCCATCGGTAGTGATCGGCTCGGGGAAACCTTGCTGCCGAAGCGGGTCGCGCTTCCCGTCTTCGCCAGCGACGCGCTCTCCTCCGTCTCGTACGCGTCGGAGGAGATCCTTCTCGTCCTCGCGCTCGGCGGGATCACGCTGCTGCACTACACGCCGTGGATCGCGGCTGCGGTCGTGATCCTCATGCTGACGGTGGTGGCCTCGTACCGGCAGAACGTGCACGCCTACCCCAGCGGCGGCGGCGACTACGAGGTGGCGTCGGTCAACCTGGGGCCGCGGGCCGGTCTGATGGTCGGCAGCGCGCTGCTCGTCGACTACGTCCTGACCGTCGCCGTGTCGGTGTCGGCCGGTGTCGCGAACCTGACATCCGCCGCGACCGGGCTCGCCGAGCACAAGGTGCTGCTGGCCAGCCTCCTGGTCGTGCTGCTGACGCTGGTCAACCTGCGCGGCGTGCGGGAGTCCGGCACGGCCTTCGCGGTTCCGTCCTACGCCTTCATCGTCGGCGTGCTGGTCATGATCGTCACCGGGCTGGTCAAGACCGCTCTCGGTGACGCTCCGCGTGCCGAGAGTGCCGAATACCACATCCATCCGGAACAGAGCTTCACCGGCCTGTTCCTGATCTTCCTCATCCTGCGCGCGTTCGCCTCGGGCTGCACGGCGCTGACCGGGGTCGAGGCGATCAGCAACGGTGTGCCGGCGTTCCGGCGGCCCAAGAGCCGCAACGCCGCCACGACCCTGTTCCTGATGGGCGCCATCGCCGTCACGATGTTCGCGGGCGTGACGGCGCTCGCGCTCATCTCGGATGTGCACGTCGCCGAGAACCCCGCCGATCTCATCGGCAGCAACGGCGAGGAGCAGCGGACGGTCATCGCCCAGATCGCGGCCGCCGTGTTCGGTGACGGCTCGCCGGGTTTCGTCTACGTCGCTGCGGTCACCACGCTGATCCTCATCCTGGCGGCGAACACGGCCTTCAACGGCTTCCCGGTCCTCGGCTCGATCCTCGCCCGGGACGGATACCTGCCGCGCCAGCTGCACACCAGAGGCGACCGGCTCGCCTACTCCAACGGGATCATCCTGCTGGCCGGGTTCGCGATCCTGCTCATCGTCGTGTTCGACGCGCAGGTCACCGCACTGATCCAGCTGTACATCCTGGGCGTGTTCATCTCCTTCACCCTCAGCCAGACCGGAATGGTCCGGCACTGGGCACGTCTGCTGCGCGGCTCGGTGGCCGCGGACGCGGACGCGGGCGCGGGCGCGACCGGGGCTGGTGCCGCGGCCGGTGCTTCGGCCGGCTCCGGTGACAGCGGGGAGAAGCTGGACGACCAGCTCACCGGGCGGGTGCCGCTGGAGCCCCGCATGCGTGGCCGGGTCCGGCGCTACCAGGTCGTGAGCTTCCTGGGCGCCTGCATGACCGGCGCCGTGCTCATCCTGGTGCTCCTCACCAAGTTCACCCGCGGTGCCTGGATCGTCTGCATCGCCATCCCGGTGATCTATCTCTGCATGCAGGGCATCCAGCGGCACTACGAGCGGGTCGCCAGCGAGCTGACCCCCGAGCCGGGCCCGCCGACGCTGCCGTCCCGTGTGCACGGTGTCGTGCTGGTGAGCAAGATGCACGCGCCGACCCTGCGGGCGCTGGCCTACGCGAAGGCCACGCGCCCCCACACGCTGGTCGCGACGACCGTCGCCGTGGACCCGGCCGAGACGGAACGGCTGCGGCAGGCCTGGGAGGAACGCGACATCAAGATCGACCTCGTCGTTCTCGCGTCGCCGTACCGTGAGGTCACCAGGCCGGTCCTGGAGTACGTCGCACGCATCCGCCGGGAGAGCCCACGGGACGTCGTCGCCGTGTTCGTCCCGGAGTACGTCGTCGGGCGCTGGTGGGAGCACCTGCTGCACAACCAGAGTGCGCTGCGCCTCAAGGCCCGGCTGTTGTTCCAGCCCGGCGTCATGATGACCAGCGTTCCCTGGCAGCTTGAGTCCAGCTCACATGCTCAGACGAGGCGTGACCACGCTGGGGCCGGCGCGGTCCGGCGCGGTCGGGTGCTGCCTTCGGACCAGGTACGGCCAGGTAACGGGAGCGGGACGTGACCGGGCGTCCGCCGCGCCGTGGCGGCCCGAACCGCCGTCGGACGGACCAGGGCGCCGCGCCGGCGCGGGCCGACCGGACGGCCCCGCGAGACCAGACGCCGTCGCGGGGGCAGGCGCCGCCGCGAGACCAGGCAGCACCGCGAGACCAGGCAGCACCGCGAGACCAGGCAGCACCGCGAGACCAGAAGGCGCCGCGAGACCAGGCGCCGCCGCGCCGCCAGACACGCCCGCGGGCCCAGACACCCCCACAGCCTCCGACGCCCCCGGACGAGCTGGTCGAGCTGGAGATCGGACCGGTGGCGCACCACGGCCTGTGCGTCGCGCGGACTGACGGGCGGGTCGTGTTCGTCCGGCACGCGCTGCCGGGTGAGCGGGTCCTGGCGCGGATCACCGACGTCTCCCACGACCGCTACTGGCGGGCGGACGCGACGGAGATCCTGGTCGCCTCCCCGGACCGGGTCGAGCCGCCGTGCCCGCACGCCCGCCCCGGCCAGTGCGGGGGCTGCGACTGGCAGCACGCGACACTGGACGCGCAGCGCCGTCTCAAGGCCACGGTGGTCGAGGACTCGCTGCGCCGCATCGCGGGCCTGGAACGCGCCGTGCGGGTCGAGCCACTGCCGGCGAAGGCGGATGACGGTCTCGGCTGGCGGACCAGGATGCGTTTCGCGCGCACCCCCGACGGCGGGGTGGGGCTGCGCGCGCACCGTTCCCACCAGGTGGTCGCGACTCCGGACTGCCGGATCGCGCACCCGTCGCTCGCCCAGGTGATCGCCGACCCCGTGTTCCTCCAGGGCCCGGCCGCGCCGGAACGGACCGGGCAGGCCGTCGACCTCGTCGCGGCGAAGCTGACCGAGTCTGGGACGACGTCCGACGCGGTGGCCTTCTCCACCAGTTCCGGCAGCTGGCAGCTGGTCCGGCTGCGTCCCGAGGGAGGCCCGGAGCCGGCGGCGCCCGAGGCGGGCGCGGCGGCGGAATCCGCCGGCCTGGCGGGACCTGTCGACGTGGCGGAAGCCGTCGAGGTGGTCGAGACGGTCGAGGGGCGTTCGTTCCGTCTTGAACCGGGTGTTTTCTGGCAGGTCCATCCGGCGGCGGCCGCGACGCTGGTCGACGCCGTGCGGGCGGCGGCCGCGGCGGCGCCCGGTGAGACGGCCCTCGACCTCTACAGCGGTGCCGGGCTGTTCGCGGCGTTCCTCGCGGAGGCGGTCGGGCCGACCGGTCGGGTCATCGCGATGGAGTCCGACGAGGCCGCGGTGCGTTCCGCGGCCCGGAGCCTCGCGGATCTGCCCTGGGTGTCGCTGCGTTCGCTGCGGGTGACGCCCGCGACCGTGCGCGGTCTGGTCGGCGGGTCCGACCGGCAGGGCGGCGGCGTCGACGTCGCCGTGCTCGACCCGCCGCGCACCGGCGCCGGCCGTGAGGTCATGGCGGAGCTCCTCGGCCATCGGCCGCGCCGGGTCGTGTACGTGGCATGCGACCCCGCGGCACTCGCGCGAGATGTCGCGGCTGCCGCGGAGGAAGGCTACCGGCTTACCGCGCTGAGGGCTTTCGACCTTTTTCCCATGACCTCACATGTGGAGTGCGTGGCGACGTTGGAACCGGCGTAACCGGAACCGGTCACAGCCGTTTGTGACGGAATTTCCGGATCGCGCCTTTCCGGCGACGCCCGATGGCAGGCGGCCCGCGCGACTGTCGGCTCCGAGGTCCTCAGTCCCCCGGCCGGCAGTCCTGATTGCCTGCCGCGGCGGTCTTCCCGACGGTGTCCCCGGTGGCACCGATGGTGCCCCCTGTCGGCTTCGGCGGTACCGCTCATGGCCTTCGGAGGCCCGGCCCGTGGTCTTCAACCGTCCCGCCCATGGTCTTCGACCGTGCCTCTCGGGCGTCTCGGGCGGACTCCGTCGGAGGCCGCGACGCCGGGCCGGCGGCGGCAGGAGCCGGTCGGCCGGTCCACTCGGCCCGCATCGGGGCCGCGCGGACCGGCCGGAGCGACCGGCTCCGGCGGCGGTTGCTGACACTGGGTAGTCGCGGAAGTCACGATCAGGGGTACTCGTAACGGCCGTCGGGATGTCACGAGAATGTCACGAAAAGATGACGCGGGTATGGAAGACTGACCGACGAACCCATGAGCCCGAGAAAGAACCCCGCCGGGCGGCTCGTTCCGCCGCCGCCGTGCTGGGCCGAGGCGATCGGTCTGTCACCGCCGCCAACGCGTCACGCCTGGTTCATGCCGTCTCTTCCGCGGTTACCCGTCGCACATTCCCGACAGCGGGAGGCGGATTCTACCGCGACCGGGCAGAATACCTGACGCTCTTCGGGCAGCTCACATGTCGGGAGCCCGTCTGCGGAGCCCACGGCCTGCTGCGTAGACTTTGCCGGACCCGGACCGATCCCCTTTCGGGGGAGGGAGAGCACGCCGTGTCGCTTCTGTCGACGATCGACAGCCCGCAGGACGTCAAGCGCCTCGACCACGAGGAACTGGTGGCGCTCGCGGCCGAGATCCGTGATTTCCTCATCCATGCGGTTGCCCGTACTGGCGGCCACCTCGGGCCGAATCTGGGCGCTGTCGAACTGACTCTCGCAATTCACAGGGTTTTTGACTCACCTTTTGACCGAGTCCTGTGGGACACCGGACATCAGTCATATGTCCACAAGATTCTCACCGGTCGTCGGGATGCTTTTGACCGCCTTCGCCAGCGCGGCGGGCTGTCGGGCTACCCGTGCCAGGCCGAGTCCGAGCACGACATCATCGAGAACTCGCACGCCTCGACCGCCCTGTCCTACGCGGACGGGTTGTCGCGCGCCTACGCGCTGCGCGGGGAGAACCGGGCCGTCGTCGCGGTCGTCGGTGACGGCGCGCTGACCGGCGGCATGTGCTGGGAGGCGCTGAACAACATCGCCGCCTCCGACCGGCAGGTCGTCATCGTCGTCAACGACAACGGCCGGTCCTACTCGCCGACCATCGGCGGGCTGGCCGACCACCTGGCCTCGCTGCGCCTGGCGCCCGAGTACGAGCAGGTCCTCGACGTCGTCAAGCAGGTCCTGGGGCGCACCCCGCTGGTCGGGGCGCCGCTGTTCGACGCCCTGCACGGCATCAAGCGGGGCATCAAGGACGTCGTGACCCCGCAGGGCATGTTCGAGGACCTCGGCCTCAAGTACGTCGGCCCGATCGACGGCCACGACGTGGTCGCGATGGAGTCGGCGCTGCGCCGGGCCAAGGACTTCGGCGGCCCCGTGATCGTCCACGCGATCACCCGCAAGGGCTTCGGCTACCCGGCGGCCGAGCAGGACGAGGCCGACAACTTCCACGCCGTCGGCGTCATCGACCCGGCCACCGGCAAGCCGGTCGGGGCGGCCAAGGGCACCACCTGGACGTCGGTCTTCTCCGACGAGATCGTCCGCATCGGTGCGGAGCGCCCGGACGTCGTCACGATGACGGCCGCCATGCTCCAGCCGGTCGGCCTGAAGGCGTTCGCGAAGGCGTTCCCGGACCGGGTCTTCGATGTCGGCATCGCCGAGCAGCACGCGGTCACCTCCGCGGCGGGCCTGGCGATGGGCGGTCTCAAGCCGGTCGTCTGCATCTACGCGACCTTCCTGAACCGGGCCTTCGACCAGGTCCTGATGGACGTGGCGATGCACCGCCAGCCGGTGACCTTCGTGCTCGACCGGGCCGGCATCACCGGTGAGGACGGCGCGTCGCACAACGGCATGTGGGACATGTCCTTCCTGCAGGTCGTGCCCGGCCTGGCGATCGCCGCGCCGCGTGATGAGGCGACCCTGCGCGCCGAGCTCGACGAGGCGATCTCCAACGTCGACGGGCCGACGGTCGTCCGCTACCCCAAGGGCAAGATCGCTCCGGAGACCCCGGCGATCGACCAGGTCGGCGGGGTGGACGTCCTGTACCGGGCGCCGGCGGTGGCGCGCCACCGCGAGGTGCTGCTGGTCTCCGTCGGGGCGATGGCCACGACCTGCCTCGACGTCGCCGCCCGGGTCGCGAGCCAGGGCATCGGCATCACCGTCGTCGACCCGCGGTGGGTCAAGCCGCTGGACCCGGCGCTGGTCGACCTGGCCCGTGAGCACGACCTCGTCGTCACCGTCGAGGACAACGGCCGCGTCGGCGGCGTCGGCGCGTCCGTCGCGCAGCTGCTGCGTGACGCCGACGTCGACGTCCCGGTGCGGGAGTTCGGTGTGGCCCAGCGCTTCCTTGACCACGGCAAGCGTGACGAGGTCCTCGCCGAGGTCGGCCTGGCCCCGCAGGACCTCGCCCGCAAGGTGATCGAGGCCGTCGCCCGGCGCCAGAACGCGCTGGTGGACGCCGAGGTCGGTGCGTCCGGCGCAGACGAGCCCAACCAGACGCCCGCCGCCGGCCAGGCCTGATCGCCATCCGGCAGGCATAGCGCAGCGCACTGCGGCAGGCACAGCGCACCGCGGCAACCGGGCCACGTCCTCGTCACGTGGCCCGGTTGCCGCGTTTTCTGGCTGCTTGTCTGCCGGCGCCCGGTGTGCGGCACGGCTGGCCCTTCTGACCCGGCTGACGTCTGCTGGCACCGTGGTGGGCGGCCACGACGGCGGTGCGCCGACCCCATAGTCTGACCAGGTGAGTCATGTCGACGGGGCGGGCCCGCGAGGGAAGAAGCAGGCCGCGCAGCCTCGCCGCCGGGGCGCGCGTTGGTGGGCGGTGCGGGGCGCTCTGCTGCTCGCGGCGGTGCTGCTGGTCGTCGCGCTGGTGGGGCAGTGGAACGACGTCCGCGACTCGGTCGGTGAGCTGACGGCGGCCGGCCTGGCCGGGTCCGCCGCCGCGACGGTGCTCGCGGTCGGCGCGACGGTGCTGTCCTGGCGGTCGGTGCTCGGCGGGCTCGGCGCGTCGTTGCCGCTGCGCGCGGCCGTTCGCATCTTCTGCGTCGGCCAGATCGGTAAGTACATCCCGGGCAGTGTGTGGCCGGTGCTCGCGCAGATGGAGCTGTCCCGCGACTACGGGGTCTCCCGGCCGAAGTCGGCGTCGGCGAGCCTGGTGGTGCTGGCCCTGGCGGTGCCGTGCGGGGGAGTGACCGCGGCGGCGACCCTCCCGTTCGTCTCCCGCTCGGCGCTCGCGGACTACTGGTGGGCGCTGGCGGTGGTGCCGCTGTTCGCGGTGGTTCTGCACCCGCCCGTGCTTTCGAGGCTGCTCGACCTCGCGTTCCGCCTGCTGCGGCGTCCGCCGCTGGACGAGCCGCTCACCGCGCGGCCGATCCTGGCCGGGGCCGGCTGGCTGATCGCGGGTTTCGTCTGGTACGGCGTCGGGACCTGGCTGCTGGTGCGTGACCTCGACCCGGCCGTCGGCGGGGCCCGGCTGGTGGCGCTGTGCGTCGGCGCGTACGCACTGGCCTGGACGGCCGGTTTCCTGGTGTTGGTGCTGCCGGCGGGGGCCGGGGTGCGCGAGGCGGTCCTGGTGCTGGCACTGGCCCCGGCGCTGGCCAGCGGCCCGGCCACCCTCATCGCGGTCGTCGCCCGGCTGCTGGCCACGATCGCGGATGTCGTCTGGGCGCTCGTCGGGGTCGCGCTGCGGCCCCGCGGCACGTCGACGGCGGGCCGTTACGCCGACGCCGCCGCCCACGCGGGCGCCGGCGTCAGCACGGATCTCGCCGAGGCGGTCGAGCCCGGTTCCGCCCGCCTCAGCGCGCGGCAGACGGGCGGAACCGGACCGGGGAGCCCGGGAGCCGCGGCCGTCTCCGGGACGGCACCTGGCGGCCGCTGAGGGCCACCAGAGGCCACCGAGGAGGGCCGCCCGCGCCGGCCGTCGCGCAGGCGGTTCCTCGGTGGCCGGAGACGGGTCCGAGACGGGACGGGTCAGGAGATGGTGGCGGTTCCGGGCGGGCTGAACCGCCGGCCGGTCACCCGCTCGCTGATGCCGGTGCGGTCCAGGTAGGGCGTGATGCCGCCGAGGTGGAACGGCCAGCCGGCGCCGAGGATCATGCACAGGTCGACGTCCGCGGGCTCGGCGACGACCTTCTCGTCCAGCAGCAGCCGGATCTCCTGCGCGAGCGCGGACAGTGCCGCGTCCCGGACCTGCTCCGGGGTCAGCGCCGCGCCTGTGCCTGAACCGTCGGATCCGGTGCCTTCGCGGACGAGCGCGGCGGCCTTCGGGTCGACGATCTGCCGGCCCTGCGGGTCCGTCGTGTAGAAGCCGCCGAGCCCCGCGTCGACCAGCCGGGCCAGGCCCGCCGGTGAGCGGAACCGGTCCGGCATCGCGGTGTGCAGCGTCTCGGCCACGTGCAGCGCGACCGGCGGCCCGACCAGCGACAGCAGAACGAGCGGCGACATCGGCAGGCCGAGCGGGTCCAGCGCGGTGTCGGCGGTGTCGATCGCGGTGCCGGACTCCGTGGCGGCGAGCACCTCGCCCATGAAACGGGTGAGCAGCCGGTTCACCACGAAGGCGGGCGCGTCCGCCACCAGCACGGCGTTCTTCTTCAGCTTCTTGGCGACGTCGAGGGTGGTCGCGATCGTGGCGTCGTCGCTGCGCGGCGTGCGGACGACCTCGACCAGCGGCAGCACCGCCACCGGGTTGAAGAAGTGCAGCCCGGCGACCCGCTCGGGATGAGTCAGCTCGGCCGCCATCTCGGTCACCGACAGCGCGGAGGTGTTGGTGAGCAGCAACGTCTCCGGCTTGACGTAGGTCTCCAGCTCGGCGAGCACCGACTTCTTGATCGCCATGTCCTCGAAGACGGCCTCGATGATGAGGTCGGCGTCCGCGAAGGCGTCCTTGGTGAGCGAGCCGGTGACGTTGGCCTTGAGCCGGTTGGCCCGGTCCGCGGAGATCCGCTTGCGCTGCAGCAGGTTGTCGAACTCCTGGTGGACCCGGGCGACACCGGCGTCCAGGCGGGCCTGGTCGAGGTCGGTGAGCACCACCGGTACCTCGAGGCGCTGGGCGAACAGCGCGGCGAGCTGGCTGGCCATCAGGCCGGCACCCACCACACCGACCTTGGTCACCGGTCGCGCCAACGAGCGGTCCGGCCCGCCCACGGGCCGCTTGGCCCGCTTGTTCACCAGGTCGAACGCGTAGAGGCCGGCGACCAGCTCCTCGCCGGCACCGAGGTCGGCCAGCGCCGCGTCCTCCGCCGCGTACCCGGTGTCACGGTCCGCGGTCTCGGCCAGCGCCAGCAGCTCCAGCGCCCGGTAGGCGGCCGGCGCCGCTCCGTGCAGCCGGGCGTCCGCCAGGGTGCGGCCACGTTCGAGCGCCGCCGCCCAGGCCGGGCCGCGCTCGACGGTCGGGCGGCCCGCGGTGGGGTCGACCTCGCCGCGCAGCACGCGGCCCACCCAGCGCAGCGCCTCCTCCAGGAAGTCGGCCGGCTCGAGCAGGATGTCGCCGATGCCGAGCTTGAAGGCCTGCGCGGCGCGCAGCGTCCGGTTCTGGCTCAGCGCGTTGTCGATCATCACGGTGACGGCGTTGTCCGCGCCGATGAGGTTCGGCAGGAGCTGGGTACCGCCCCAGGCCGGCACCAGGCCGAGGAACACCTCGGGCAGCGCGAGCGCGGCGATGTCGGTGGACAGTGCCCGGTAGTCACAGTGCAGGGCCAGCTCGAGGCCGCCGCCGAGCGCGGCGCCGTTGACGAGGGCGAAGGTCGGCACCTTCCGGTCGCCGAGACGTCCTTCGCCGACCCGCCGCAGGGCGGTGTGCCCGAGCTCGCCGAGCGCGGTGAGCTTGGGTCGTACCTCCGCCGGGTCGGTCAGCGACGACCGGTACGACAGGTCGGCCCCGACGCAGAAGATGAACGGCTTGCCGGTCACCGCCACCGCGGCGACCGGCGGGTCGTGCGCCTCGATCTCGTCGACCGCGGCGATCAGGGAACGCAGTCCCGCCGGGCCGAAGGTGCTCGGGCGGGTGTGGTCCAGCCCGTTGTCGAGGGTGATGAGCGCGACGGGTCCGTCCACGCCGGGAAGCCGCGCGTACCGGACATGGGCCTGTGTGACGACCTCGTCCGGATGCTCAAGAGTCACCGCGGCGCTGCTCATGCTCCGTCTCCCATTCGGGCGAAGATTTCGGGGTGCGGGGTGCGGGGGTCGGGGTTCGAGGTACGGGCTTCGAGGTGCGACATGTGGGCCACCGGTCAGACGGCCTGGTGGTGCGGGTTCTCCCAGATCGTCGTCGCGCCCATGCCGATGCCCACGCACATCGCGGTCAGGCCGTAGCGGACCTCGGGGTGCTCCTCGAACTGCCGGGCGAGCTGGGTCATCAGGCGCACGCCGCTGGAGGCGAGCGGATGCCCCAGCGCGATCGCGCCGCCGTAGGGGTTGACGCGCGGGTCGTCGTCGTCGATGCCGAAGTGGTCGAGGAACGCGAGCACCTGCACGGCGAACGCCTCGTTCAGCTCGAACAGCCCGATGTCGTCGATGGTCAGGCCGGTGCGGGCGAGCGCCTTCTCCGTGGACGGGATCGGGCCGATGCCCATCACCTCGGGGGAGACACCCGCGAAGCCGAAGCCGACCATGGTCATCTTGCGGCTCAAGCCCAGTTCGGCGGCGACGTCGGCGGCTGCCAGCAGGCATCCGGTCGCGCCGTCGTTGATGCCGGCGGCGTTGCCCGCGGTGACCCGGCCGTGCGGCCGGAAGGGCGTCTTGAGCCCGGCGAGGCCCTGCAGCGTGGTGCCGGGTCGCGGCGGCTCGTCCGCGGTGACCAGCTCCCACCCGTTCTCGACGTGCCGCGCGGCGACCGGGACGAGGTCGGGCTGGATCTGGTTGTTGGCGTAGGCCTTGGCCACCTTCTCCTGCGAGGCGACGGCGTAGGCGTCGGCCCGCGCCCGGGTGATGCCCGGGTAGCGGTCGTGCACGTTCTCCGCCGTCATCCCCATGACCAGCGCGGACGGGTCGACGAGCTTCTCGGAGACGAACCGGGGGTTGGGGTCGACCCCCTCACCCATCGGATGGCGCCCCATGTGCTCGACGCCGCCGGCGATCGCGACGTCGTAGGCGCCGACCGCGATGGCGGACGCGGTCGTGGTCACCGCTGTCACCGCGCCCGCGCACATCCGGTCGATCGCATAGCCCGGGACGGACTTCGGCAGACCGGCGAGAATGCCGGCGGTCCGCCCGATCGTCAGGCCCTGGTCGCCGATCTGGGTGGTGGCCGCGATCGCCACCTCGTCGACCCGCTCCGGCGGCAGGCCGGGATTGCGGCGGATGAGCTCCCGGATGACCTTGACCACCAGGTCGTCCGCCCGGGTCTCGCTGTAGACGCCCTTCGCCTTGCCGAACGGCGTCCGCACGCCGTCGACGAACACCACATCACGCACCGAACCCCGCGCGCTTACGAACACACCGGCCTCCTCGACGCCCTTGTCCGTCGACGGCGCGTGTCCGACCCGCCGCCACCGGTGTCGGGCCGGATGCCTGAAGGTGTGTGCCGGCCGCGACGGGCACCAGCCTACGACAGGAGTTACCCGTGGGTAGGTAAGAGGTGTCACGATCGCGGACGGATCGGTGGTCGTATTTGCGAGGTAAAATCCGGCGCCCTCGGCGAACGCTGAACCGCCGCCGGGCCCTGGCGGTACGTCTCAGTGGTTCTTTTCTCGCATCTGGTCACGATGCGTGATGTGAGGTGCGGATTCTGGTCGTTGGGGAGTCCGCCGCGAGATCCCGGACCTCTGGCTGTCGTTGCTGCTGAGCAAGATCTGAGGATTCTGGTCGCGGGAACGACGAAAAGCCTCAACGCTTCGCGCCGCCGCTTCGGGCGGTCGCCGGCGACGTCGCTGCTGCCGCTGCTACCGAGCAAGCGTGAAGGATTTCGGTCCCGAGAACGACCGAAATCCTTCACGCTTCGGCCGGGCGGTGGCGGTCAGGAAGCGGAGGGCTCGTCGCTCGCCGCGGGCTGGGTCGGTGAGCGGCGAGGGCGCGTCGCCCGCCGCGGGGCGGCCCGGCGAGGAGCGCCGCCGGCGTCGGGCTCGGGACGTCCTCCTACCAGGCCTTCCGCCGCGCCGCCCGGGGCAGCAGAGGCGCCCGGGGCCGTGCTGTCCGCTGTCGTGTCGTTCGCGGCCGGCCCGGCCGTCGGCGTCGACGTCAGCGTCGGCAGCGGTGTCGACGGTGTCGACGGCAGCGGTGTCGGCGACGTCGACGGAGCGGTGCCCGTCGCCGGAGGGTCGACCAGCGCGGTCGCCACGGCGGTCGCCGTGAGCTCCACCTGCCAGGAACGTGCTCCGCCCGCGACCAGCGCGGCCGTCACCGACGCGGTGTCGCGCGACGCCGGCGGCGTCCAGGTGACGCGGCGGGCGAGTGCCGGCTCCAGCAGGTTCTCCACCGGCATGCCCTGCGCGGTGGCGATGGTGTTCAGAGCGGCCCGCACCCGGGCCAGCCGGGCGGCAGCCACCGGATCACGTTCGGCCCAGCGGTTCTGGGGCGGAAGCCCGTCTCCGCCCGGCCCGGCCGTGCTTGGGAGCTGGCTTTCCGGTAGCTCCGCCGCTGACCGCAGCGCGTCCATCCAGGTCTGCGCCGAGCGACGGATCTTCGGCCCGGAGAAGACCGGCAGCCGGGTCAGCGCGGCGACGTCCGCGGGCGCCTTGAGGACGGCGTCCATGATCGCGCCGTCGGGCAGCACCCGCCCTGGCGCGAGGTCACGGGTCCGGGCGACCTTGTCGCGGGCCTGCCACATCGCGCGGACCGCCGCGAGCTGGCGCCGGGTGCGTGCGCGGTGGATCCCGCTGGTGCGACGCCACGGCTCGGCGCGCGGTTCCCGCGGGGGAGCGGCGGCGATCGCCGCGAACTCCTGCCGGGCAAAGGCGATCTTGTCGCGTTCGACGAGCTCCGCCTCCAGCCGGTCGCGGAGCTCCACGAGCAGCTCCACGTCCAGCGCGGCATAGCGCAGCCACGGCTCGGGCAGCGGCCGGGTGGACCAGTCCGCCGCGGAGTGCCCCTTCTCCAGCGCGAAGCCGAGCACCCGCTCGACCATGGCGCCGAGCCCGACCCGCTCGTAGCCCAGCAGCCGCCCGGCGAGCTCGGTGTCGAACAGGCTGGTCGGGTGCAGGCCCAGCTCGGCGAGGCAGGGCAGGTCCTGGCTGGCCGCGTGCAGCACCCACTCGGTCGGGCCCACCACCTCCTGCAGGCTGGTGAGGTCGGGCAGTGCCACCGGGTCGATGAGGATGGTGCCGGCGCCCTGGCGGCGGATCTGCACGAGATAGGCGCGCTGGCTGTAGCGGTAGCCCGAGGCGCGCTCGGCGTCGAAGGCGATCGGGCCGGTGCCGGCGGCCAGGCGCTCCGTCGCGCGCGCGAGATCCTGCGGATCGTCGAGGACGGGCGGGACGCCGTCGGCCGGCTCCAGCAGGGGGATCGGGACGGGCGCTGACGGCTCGGCGGCAGCATCGGCTGCCGCACCCTCGCTGACCAGGTGCGTTGAGTCAGGAACCGTCGACGTCACGATCGGCGATGGTACGTGTGAATGAGCGGGCTGGCAGCCCAGTCGGCCGAGCATTCCGACTAATTATACGCTTAGTGTTCGTCTTTGGCGTCGAGGTAGTCATCCCGGACGCGTTCTGTTGACATAGCGGGTGCGCTGTGTCTCCGCACTGAGGTGCCCGGCGGCTCAGGCCCGGCGCGCAGGTAGCGGAACGACCCCGGAGAGACGTGGTGGAAGGCCTGCCATCGCGGCCAGCAGATCGGCGAACGAGTGCAGATGCGCCGCGACGTCCGAATGGTTGAGCCCGCCCGCCGGTTCGGCCCCCCCGGCCGGGCCGGCCTGACCGGGCTCGGTCGCGTCCGTGCCGGCCCAGGTGGGTGACCACGAGCAGCGCAGCTCCACGTCGAAGTTGTCGCCATCGGTGGCCAGCACCCCGAAACGACGCGACGACGTGGTTGTCACCGTCCCGCCGAGGGCGTGGGTCTCGGCACCGTGCGACTGGAGCGACTCCCGCAGCCAGGACCAGGCGACACCGGGCAGCAGTGGATCGTCGGCCACCTCCGGGTCGACCGAGGCCCTCGCGTAGCAGACGACTCGGGCCAGCCCTTCCCAGGCGTCCTGGCCATCAGGGTCGAACAACAGCACGAACCGCCCGGACGCCGCCTCGTCATCGTTGGTGAGACCACCGGCGAGCGCGAAGGCGAACGGCGCGATGCGAGTCGGCGCGGGGATCTCCCGAATGGTGACGTCGGGCCGGAGCTCGTCCAGCGAGCTCCGCAGCGCGTCGGTGGCTGCGACGAAGAGGGCAGGCGCGGTGAGCTGCAGCCGTGTTCCCCCCATGGCCGCAACGTTAGGTGCTGCACCGTGATCACGCTGGTCGGACGTCGGAGAGTGCCGCTTGGAACCGTCCGTGCGGGTCTGGCCGGTTCGGGCGGGACGCAGCGGCGGGCGGAACGAGTCCGTGGGCTCGGCGGTGCCCGGCTCCGTGCTGTGCAGGCTCACGCCGGGCTCCTGCCGGTGCTGCTCTCGAAGCGCCGGTCACGCCCGCAGTCCGCGCGGTCGCGGATGTGATCGTCCGGGCTCACCAGGACCTGGTCCACTCGCGTCACTCCCCGGGCACGCCGTTGGCCGGCCGGAAGTGGGCGACGTGGGACATCGCGGACCGGGTGGGCATCGCGGACCGTTGTCGCACATTCCGACTGGACTGACGGTGCCACGGGTGGTGCGGTTCTCCGCGCATTCCCACCGGCGTGTCGCGTGCGGGCGGCTGTGCGCGGTGCGGGGCCGAAGCCCCATCCGCGAGAGTGCGGGTGATTCAGGCGGTTGCGCCGGACGCACCCGGTCCGCTCGCGGTGGAGGCGTCGAGCGGCCGCAGCCAGTGGCGTTCCACGAAGAAGGGCGCGAAGGGCACCACGGACGCACCGAGGGCGAGCAGGGTGCGCCCGATCTTCCACTGCCGCAGCACCGACACGTACAGCACCAACAGGCAGTACGCGATGAACAGGGTGCCGTGCGTCGGCCCGAGGATCCGGACCCCGATCGGCTCGTCGGCGCCGTACTTGATCGCGCTCGCCACCAGCAGCAGCACGAAGGAGACGGCCTCCGCCAGCGAGACGACGCGCGTGGCGCCCACCGGCCAGAAACCGTCCCGAGCGGAAGGGTCGGTCATCGGGAATCTCCTCGACGGTCGCCGCGGTCGGACCGCGGCCCGCTGTGGTCTCTGCGGGGTCGGTGACGGGCTCGGCGCCCAGTGGTGCCCTGGCCGCCCGGCTACCGTTCACCCGATTGGCTTCTACTGTCAGTAGAAGATATCGCACACAGTCGTGTGCCCAACCCGGCATCTGCTCGCCCGTCGTGCAACGATCGGGCTATGTCCCTCGGAAACACCGCCGTCGCGCCGCCCCGTGAGGGGGCTCCGCCCCGACGTCGTGACATCGTCGCGACATCGCCGTTTCTGCGCGCCGCGGCAGGGGACCGCCCGGACCGGGTACCTGTCTGGTTCATGCGGCAGGCCGGTCGGGTGCTGCCCGAATACCGCGCGCTGCGCGCCAACACGGCGATGCTCGACTCCTGCCGGAACCCGGACCTGGTCACCGAGATCACGCTGCAGCCGATCCGTCGGTTCCGCCCCGACGCGGCCATCTTCTTCTCCGACATCGTGCTGCCGCTCGCCGCGGTCGGGGTGGACGTCGACATCGTCGCCGGAGTGGGCCCCGTGGTGGCCCACCCGATCCGGTCCCGGGCCGACCTGGACATCCTGCGCCCGCTCGAGCCGGACGACGTGCCCTACGTGCAGACGGCCGTGGGCTCGCTGATCCGCGAGCTCGGCACGACACCGCTGATCGGTTTCGCGGGCGCCCCGTTCACCCTGGCCAGCTACCTCATCGAGGGAGGGCCGAGCCGCAGCCACATCAGGACCAAGGCCCTGATGTACTCCGAGCCCGAACTGTGGCACGACCTGCTCGGCCGGCTGGCCGACATCACCGCGGCGTTCCTGCGAGTGCAGGTCGACGCGGGCGCGGACGCCGTTCAGCTGTTCGACTCGTGGGCCGGCGCGCTCAGCGAGGACGACTACCGGCGCTACGTGGCCCCGCACAGCTCCCGGGTGCTGGCGGCCTTCGCCGACGACGGCATCCCGCGCATCCACTTCGGCGTGAACACCGGGCAGCTGCTCGGCGCGATGGGCGAGGCCGGCGCGGACGTCGTCGGGGTCGACTGGCGGGTCCCGCTGGACGAGGCCGTCAAGCGCATCGGCCCCGGCCGGTCCGTGCAGGGCAACCTCGACCCCGCCGCGGTCTTCGCGCCGGCCGACCTGCTGGCCGAGAAGGTGCGCGACGTCTGCCGCCGCGGCTCCGCGGCGCCCGGCCACATCTTCAACCTCGGCCACGGCGTGCTGCCGGAGAGCGACCCGGGCGTGCTCGCGCACATCGTGGACCTCGTCCACCAGTTCTGATCGTGGACCTCGTCCACCGGTTCTGATGGCCCCTCCGGGGGATCGCCCGGAGGGGCCAGCCGACGCGCGCGGCGGCGCGGCCGTGGCGGGTACCGGGACGGACACCCGTGGAGCGGGCCGCCCGCGCGGGCGAGCGGTGTGCTGAGGAGACCCGCGGCACCGCGGAACCGGATCCACCGACAAGACTGAAGGTCGACCGCGGCACCCGACGGGTCCGTCAGCGCGAGGCCGCCGCCTTCGCGCTCGACGGGCACACGTCGGAGGCGGCCGGACCGGTGACGGCTGAAGGGGCTGGAGACACGTGCGGGTCGTGATCATTGGTGGGGGCATCGCGGGCCTGGCGGCCGCGAACGCTCTGGCGGGCAAGGCCGAGGTCACCGTGATCGAGGCTGGTGACCGGGTCGGCGGCAAGCTGCGCACGACCCCGATCGAGGGGCTCGCCGTGGAGGAGGGCGCGGAGTCCTTCCTGATGCGCGTGCCGGAGGGGCTGCGGCTGGCGCGGCACGTCGGTCTCGGGCACGCGATCGTCCATCCGGCCACGACCGCCGCCGCGCTGTGGGTGGGTGGCCGGCGTCGACCGATTCCGCCCAACACACTGCTGGGCGTCCCCACGGACGCCCTCGGCCTGGTGCGGTCGCGGGTGCTCTCGCCGTGGGGGCTGCTGCGGGCCGCCGCCGATCTGGTGCTGCCGCGGACGACGCTGCCCGACGATCCGACCGTGGGCGGGTACGTCGGTGCCAGGGTGGGGCGGGAGATCGTCGACCGGCTGGTCGATCCGCTGCTGGGCGGGGTGTACGCCGGCCGGGCCGACGCGCTCTCGCTGCAGGCGACCGTGCCCCAGCTCACCCCGATCGCGACGGAGGACCGGTCGCTGCTGCTCGGCGCGCACCGGGTGCGGGCACGGACCGGCCCGGCACCGGCGCACACGCCGGTGTTCGCCTCGCTGCGCGGCGGGCTCGGCGCGTTCGCGCAGCGGGTGTCCGACACCAGCGGCGCGATCGTGCGCACCGGCCTGATGGCCCGCGAGCTGCGGCAGACCTCGGATGGCTGGCAGGTGCGCTGCGAACCGATCGGCGGTGGGGAGGCCCCACCTCCGTTCGCCGCCGATGCGGTGATCATCGCGGTGCCGGCCGGCGCGGCGCGGGACCTGCTCTCCCCGATCGCGCCGCACGCGGCGGCGCCGCTGGCCGGCGTGCCGTACGCATCGGTGGGCCTGGTCACCCTGCTCTACCGGGGGGTGACGCCGCCCGCGGGCAGCGGGCTGCTGGTGCCGTCCCGAGCCGGGTTGTCGATCAAGGCCGTGACCTACATGTCCGCGAAGTGGCCGCACGTGGCCGCTGGCAGTGATCTCACGGTCGTGCGGGCCAGCGTCGGCCGTGCCGGCGCCGAGGGCGAGCTACGGCGCGGCGACACCGAGCTGATCGGGGTGGTCGCGGCGGAGGTCGCCCAGGTGACCGGGATGATCGCACGTCCCGTCGCCGGCCGGGTCAGCCGTTGGGGAGGTGCGTTGCCGCAGTACCTGCCGGGCCACCTGGGCCGGATCGCGGCCGTTCGCCGGGCGTTGCCCGCAGGTCTCGCGCTGGCCGGCGCGGGCTACGACGGGGTCGGCATCCCCGCGTGCATCCGGTCCGGGGAGGCCGCCGCGGCGGCGGTGGCCGTCGGGCTGCCCGCCGGAGGCGCGGCGGCGACGGAATCGGAGCCGGCGGGAGCCTGAGCGCCGGCCAGGTGCCTGAGCGCCGGCCGGGAGTCCGAGGGCCGGCCGGGAGCCCGGGCGCCGGGCGGGGGCGGGAGCACCCGCGCGGTGGTGGGCGGTGACCACTCGCCACCGGGCGGCCGGGGTGGACAATGGTGTCATGTCAACAGGCGACGACGTCCAGCGCGGCGGTACCTCACCGCAGCACAGTGGTACCTCCTCGGCGCGGGAGCTCAACGACGAACTGCTCTACACCGGTTGGTCGGTCTTCGCTGCCCGGCGTCCGCTGCCCGCGGACCGTGCGGAGATCGTCACGGAGGTCGCCGCGCTCCTCGAGGGTGCGCTGGCCAAGGACGTGTACACCCGCGGTATCTACGAGATCTCCGGCTACCGGGCCGACGCCGACGTGATGATCTGGTGGACCTCGCCGAATCCGGATCTTCTGCAGGAGACCTACCAGCGGTTCCGGCAGACCGGCCTGGGTCGCTGCCTGGAGCCGGTCTGGTCCTCGGTCGGTCTGCACCGGCCGGCCGAGTTCAACCGGAACCACATTCCGGCGTATGTCCGCCGGGAGGACCCGCGCGACTACATCTGCGTCTATCCGTTCAACCGTTCGCTCGAGTGGTATCTGCTTCCGGACTACGAGCGGCGCGGTCTGCTCGCCGAGCACGGGATGATGGGCCGCGAGTACGAGGATGTTCGTGCGAACACGGTCGCGGCCTTCGGTCTCGGTGACTACGAGTGGCTGCTCGCCTTCGAGGCCGACGAGCTGCACCGGATCGTGGACTGCATCCGCCACCTTCGTGCCAGTGCGACGCGGCGTCATACCCGGCTCGAGACGCCGTTCTACAGCGGGGCACGCAAGCCCCTCGCGGATGTCGTCGCGGCGCTCCCGTAGCGGCCTGAAGGCCTCGTCGCATTCCTCCTCAGGCGGGCCGATACCGCCTGTGTGACAGGAGAGGTCGGCACCTGCCCGGGCGCCCCCACCCGTCCGGCAGGCGCCGACCGCCCCGTTGCTGCCCCCACGGCCAGGTGACGCAGTCGACCTGGGCGGGCAGAGCCCACCGATCTCCGCCGGGCCCGTCGGGGCCCGGGTGATCGATGGTCGGCGGCCGGGTGCGCCCCGGACCGGCCATGACTGACAGTAGCATCGCCGTGGGTTTCTGTCTGCTACTCGTCAATGCGTGGAGCCGCAGGGTAGGTGCATTGCACCGCATTTCGGGTGATCGGACGCCTGTTTTACACAGCGTTACTGGCTGGTAATTCAACTGTCGTCACTGTTGGTTACCAGTGTTCCGGTGGGGTCTGTCGGCCAGCTGTCGTGAAGAAGGCGTTCGGGCTGGGCGGGGCGATGGTCCGCTGTGGTGCGCGTGCCGGTAACGTGGCCGCCTGACCATCGAGCGCCGCATGTCGGGGCTGGCGCAGGCCGTCGTCGGCCCAGGCCGGGCGCTGGTTTCGCGTCGGTTGCCCAGACCGCGCGCGCCAGGCCTGTCGCGACGTCCGCGCGGCTGCCCGGGTCACACGATCGCTGGAGGGCGGAGTCGGTGAAGCCGCGAGTGGACAGGCCAGTGGGGAATACGCGCCCGGCAGCCGCCGGGGCGTGGGGGGGCCGCGCCCGCGCGTACCGACTACAGGACCGGACGTGTATGAGTGAACCGCTACACCGGCAGGTGAGTCCTGATCGACAATTGGCCCGGCGGGGGGGTACCTGGGGGGTCGTCGCCGCGCGCCCGGTCCGTCGATCAGAACTGACATGCCGAAGGCCAGGGGGGGTCCTGCAGTGACGGATGTGTCCGGGGGAACGAGATCATTCGGGGGTGGGCGGCGGCGGTCTGACGAGCCCAGGCCGTCCGGCAGCCCGTGGCCGGCCAGCGCGACGGGCGTGGTGCCCCAGGCTCGCGGCTACTACGACCAGGACGAGCGCGGCTACGGCGAGCCTGGTTACGGCGAGCCTGGTTACGACGAGCGCGGCTACTACTACGACGAGGACGGCCCGGGGCGCGCCGGGCCTTCGGCGCGCCACGACTGGGCGGCCGCACCGGCCCCGCCGGCGTGGCCCGTCCCGCGGGTCGGGCCGGACGGGCCTGGCGGGCCGCGAGGGTTCGGCGAGCCAGGGCGTCCCGCCGGGGGGCGCCATACCGGCCCGGGGGCCCAGCAGTTCGCGTTCTCGCAGGTCCAGTCGTCGTCCGATCCGAAGAACTACCGCGCGCAGGTCGGCTGGGAACGTCGCTACGTGCGGTTGCTGGTGCTCTTCGACGCGGTCGCCTGTGTGGTCTCGGTGGGCCTCGCCTACTTCGTGCGTTTCGGTGACGTCGTCGAGTTCGACACCAAGCCCGTCTCGTCGACGCCCTACATCGTGATGACGGTCCTGCTGCCGCTGGCCTGGGTGCTGTCGATGTCGCTCAACCGGGCCTACGAGAGCAGGTTCCTCGGCGGCGGATCCGAGGAGTTCCGGCGGGTCGTGAACGCCGCGGCCCGGCTCACGGCGCTGGTGGCGGTCGCCTCGTACGCCACCAAGGCGGAGATCGCCCGAAGCTACGTGCTCATCGCCTTCCCGGCCGCGACACTGCTCTCGGTCGCGGGGCGCTCCGCCGGGCGCGGCATCCTGCACAGGATGCGGCGCCAGGGGCGTTGCCTGCACCGGGTGCTGGTCGTGGGTGCGGGTGAGTCCGCGGCGACCCTGGTCCGGCTCGCGCAGCGTGACCCCACCACGGGCTGGTCGGTCGTCGGGGTCTGCCTGGACCGGCTGCCCGGCCGGCACAGCCACGACCGACCCGAGCGCAGCGGCTTCGACCTGCTCGGTGTCCCCATCGTCGGCACTTCGGAGAACCTGCACACCGCCATTCAGGCGACGCACGCGACCACGGTCGCGATCGGCCCCCAGATGGACGGCGAGACGCTGCGACGGGTGCTGTGGGCGCTGGAGGGAAGCGATGTGGACGTCCTGGTCAGCTCCGCGCTGACCGACGTGACGGGCCCGCGGATCTCCATCCGGCCGGTCGCCGGCCTGCCGCTGCTGCACATCGAGGAGCCCGAGCTCAGCGGGACACGGCGGCTGATGAAGATGGCCTTCGACCGTCTCGTCGCCACCGTCGCGATCCTCCTCTTCTCACCGCTGCTGATCGGGCTGGGCCTGGCGGTGCGGCTGACCAGCCGCGGCCCGGCCATCTTCAAGCAGACGCGGGTCGGCCGCGGCGGTGCCGAGTTCCGGATGTACAAGTTCCGCTCGATGTACGTCGACGCCGAGGCGCGCAAGGCGGAGCTGGAGTCCCACAACGAGCGGGCCGAGGGCCTGCTGTTCAAGATGCGCGACGACCCGCGGATCACCAAGGTGGGCAAGTTCCTGCGGAAGTGGTCGCTTGACGAGCTTCCCCAGCTGTTCAACGTGGTCAACGGAAGCATGTCGCTGGTCGGTCCGCGGCCGCCGCTGCCGTCGGAGGTCGCCCGCTACGAGGACGACGTCTACCGCCGGCTGATGGTCAAGCCCGGCCTCACCGGCCTGTGGCAGATCAGCGGCCGCAGCGACCTGGAATGGGATGAGTCGGTCCGGCTCGACCTCCGGTACGTCGAGAACTGGTCGTTGGCGATGGACTTCGTCATCCTGTGGCGGACCCTGTTCGCGGTGCTGCGCCGCGAGGGTGCCTACTGAGGCGGCTCCTCGTCCCGAGGCGCCTGCTCGACCCAGCCGGCCTGGACCAGATGGGCGACCACCTGGTCCACGGCCTCGGTCGCGGACAGATCCGCCGTGTTCACGACGACCTCGGCGTCCACAGGTTCCTCATAGGGGTCCGACACGCCGGTGAAGGCGGGAATCACACCTGCCCGTGCCTTGGCGTAAAGGCCCTTGCGATCCCGCCCCTCGCACACCTCGCGTGGGGTCGACACGTGGACGAGGACGAATCCCGCCCCGCGGGCGGTGCTCATCGCCCGCACCTGCTCCCGAACCGCGCCATAGGGGGCGATCGGGGCGCACACCGCCGTCCCGCCGGCGCCCGCGACCTCGGCCGCGACGAAGCCGATGCGGCGCACGTTCGTATCCCGGTCGGCGCGGGAGAAGCCCAGTCCCTGGGACAGATGTGTCCGGACGATGTCCCCGTCCAGCAGGGTGACTCGCCGGCCCCGTTCGAGCAGCCGGCAGGCCAGCAGCCCTGCCAGCGTCGACTTGCCCGCGCCGGACAGCCCGGTGAACAGGATCGTGAGACCCCGCCGGGAACGTGGTGGCACGGCACGGACCAGCTCGGCCGCCACCGTTGGTGGGGTCAGCTCGGCCGGCAGCGGTGCACCGGCGTCCAGCAGGGCGGTGATCTCGTCGGAACCTGGAGCGCCGATGGCGGGCCCGGTCAGACTGCCGGCGCAGCCATACACCTCGGCCAGGTGCGCGCGCAGCGCGGTGAGCTCGGCCATCGCATCCAGCGCCGGTCCGCCCGCGTCGAGCTCGTCGGTGAGGCCGCCCGGCGAGGTGGCGCTCATCGTCGGCTCGCGGGGAGCCGCGAGCTGACTCGCCGGGACGACCGGCACGAGCACGAGCATGCCGCGTTGCTGCGGCGGTCCGGGCGACTGCGTTGCCCGGCTGGTGGATGATCCGTGACCGGAGGGACCTGCCTGGCCCGTCGGCGGCAGGTTCCGTCGGCCGCCCCTGGCGACCGCCTCCGACGCGAGTGGCTCGTGGGCCAGCGTGGCCTCGGTCGGGCGCAGCGGCGCGTCGATCGCGTCCAGCGCGGCGAGCAGGCAGCGCACGCGGAGGTGATGGGTGGCATCCGCCGGATCCGTGCCGCCGACGGGGACGAGGATCACGCAGTGCTTGCCCCGGCGGGTCAGCGCCCGGATCCGACCCACGTCCGCGGTGTGCAGCAGACCGTCGGCCCACACCGCCCACGGCGCGCCGGTGCCGGACGCCGTCCAGCCCCGCGCGGCGAGCTGGGCGCGCAGCTGCGGTGGGGTGAGGCGCAGCGCCGGATAGTCGGGGTGCCCGGGCAGCTCGAGACCCTGCACGGTGCCGACCAGGAGAGCCTGCCCCGTGCCGTCCGCGGCGGCTTCCGACGGGCCCGGGGTTTCCGACGGGCCCGGGGCTTCCGCCGGGCCCGGGGCGGCCGGCGGGGCAACGGGCTCGACCGCCAGCAGCCGCAGCGCGGCGATCATCACCCCTTCTCTGTCACGCAGGGCCACCTCGGAGCCGACGGTCAGGCCGGCGGCGACGTCCGCCGCGACGGGGAGGCTGGGTACCGGCGGGCCGTCGGGCTGCCGAAGCTGGCCGAGGTAGCTTGGCGCGGGCCCGAACACGCCGAGCAGCATCAGCTCGAGGTCGGCGAGCTGATGCGGGTCCAGCGTGACCGAGGGCCAGGCGATGGACGCCTCCCGCAGCTCGCGGGCTCGTCCGGGATCGACAAGCGCGAGAGCCTGGCCCGCGGACCCGGCGATCTGGTCGGACTCGATGGACGTGGCGGACAGACCGGCTGCATCATGCCCTCGGCGTGGCGTCCGGGCGAAGGCGCCGACGTCGTTGTCGGAGGTGGCGCTCACACTCGCGACGGTAGCGGCTCGGCCACTCGGCCGCGTTCCGGGTCGCGACACGCTCGCGGCAGACCGGTGCGGTGCGGGAGTATCCGCACATGGATCTTCCCGTGATGCCGCCGGTGAAGCCGATGCTCGCGCGGGCCGCGTCCGCGATCCCACCGGGCATGCTGTACGAGCCGAAATGGGACGGATTCCGGGCGCTGGTGTTCCGTGACGGCGCGGAGCTGGAGATCACCTCCCGCAACACCCGGCCGATGACCAGGTACTTTCCGGAGCTGGTCGAGATCCTGCTGGCTGTTCTGCCGGAACGCTGTGTACTGGACGGCGAGATCGTGGTCATCGCCCCCGGCGGCCTCGACTTCGAGGAGCTCAGCCAGCGCGTTCATCCGGCGGCCAGCCGGGTGGATCGGCTCGCCCGGGAGACACCGGTGTCCTTCGTGGCCTTCGACCTGCTCGCGCTCGGTGACACGGCACTGGTCGGGGAGCCGCTCGCGCGGCGGCGCGCAGCCCTGGAGGACCTGCTCGCGGGCCGGACGGGCCCGGGCGTGGCGAGCTCGACCCCGCCGGGGTCCGGGCCGGCCGACACACAGCTCCCGCCGGGCCGCCCTCCGGCTGGTGTCTACCTCACCCCGGCGACGGACGACCCGGACCTGGCCGCGGACTGGTTCCGGCGCTTCGAGGGCGCCGGGCTCGACGGCCTGGTCGCCAAGCCGCCGGCCGGGCATTACGAACCAGACAAACGAGCCATGATCAAGGTGAAGCACGAGCGCACGGCGGACTGCGTCGTGGCCGGCTACCGGCCGTACAAGAACGACCCGGCGGCGGTCGGCTCCCTGCTGCTGGGGCTCTATGACGGATCGTCGCTGCTGTCGGTCGGGGTCACCTCGGCGTTCCCGATGGCGCGCCGCCGCGAGCTGGTCGGCGAGCTCGCGCCCCTGGTGACGGTGATCGACGATCACCCGTGGGCCCGGCCCGGCGGCCCGGACGGCACCGAGGGCGCGGACGGCGCGGCGACGCGGACTCCGTGGGACGCCGGGGAGAGCAGGTGGGCCCGCGGCCGGGACCTGTCGTTCGTCCCGCTGCGCCCGGACCGTGTCGTCGAGGTGCGCTACGACCACATGGAGGGCCCGCGGTTCCGGCACACCACCCAGTTCGTTCGGTTCCGCCCGGACCGTGATCCGCTCGAGTGCACCTACGAGCAGCTCGAACGCCCAATCGGGTTCGAGATCGCCGACGTCCTGAGCGGTTCGGGTGGCTGACCGAAAGGTCGGTTGACCGGCCTGGCCGCGGACACCGGCCTGGCCGCGGACACCGGCTTGGCCGCGGGCACGGAACGAGGCGCGCGGACCCGGGCTGCCGGCGGTCACGGCCGGGCCCAGTCCGGCGCCCACCCGGGCACCACGTCCGAGGGCAGCACGCCGAGTATCGAGGCGACCCGGTCGTTGTTCGCCACGATCGCGGGGCTGGCCAGCCAGCGCTCGTAGGCCGCCCGCTGGCCGCGGCTCATGGCCTCGACGGCGATCGGCTCGTCCGTGGGGCCGAGGAAGTCGTCCGCCGGGCCCGCGATGAAGCCGTCGGCGCGGGGATCGCCGGTGTAGACGCGGGTCGCGCCGTCGGCCGTCGTGACCAGGACCGGGCGGAGCGGATCGCTGCCACGGCGCCGCCACAGGTCCGCGACCGAGGCACGGTAGCGGGCCTGCCAGTCGGGGAAGCGCCGCAGCCCGGCCCGAAGCTCCTTGAGAACCGCCTGGGCTGGCCCGGTGGGCTGGTTCGCGGCGGCCCGCCGGATCCGGTCCTCGACGATCTCGACCGTCAGGCCACGGGCGAGATTCGCCAGGGTGCGCACGAGGCTCGTGGGGTCGATCGATTTCACGGTCTCCGCCAGCACGTCCAGCAGCACCGCGGTGCGCCGCTGGTGCGCCGCCTCGTTCGCGGCGTGGTCACGAAGCTCCGCCTCCGCCACATCCGTGAGAGCGGCCCCGAAGAACGTCGCCACCTCGTTGGACTGGTGGTAGGCCAGGGCACGCGGGCTGGCCGGGTAGTAGCCCGTGTTGGGCCGGTTGTAGCCGCGGGTCTGCTCCCACGCCCGCAGGTCGAGACCGGCGGCGAAGGTCACCGCGTCGGCCGCCAGCAGCGGGGCGCTGGCACCACCGCGCAGGCTCTCGCGGAGCAGCGTGGCCCACTGGCCCGGCGTGAGGCCCAGGCCCGGCGCGCCCGGTGCCGAGGTGTCGGGCGGCAGCGGAGAGGTCACCGCGGCGTAGAGATCATCCCGCCAGGCGTGGAGGATCTGGCCGAAAGCGGCCCGCATGTGCGCGGACACGTGCGCGGCATCGGGCCGGGCCGTCATCTCGACGAGCCGGACGACGAACTCCCGCGCCGCGGCGGGCTGGTCGTGGCGCGCCGCCGAACCGCCTGCCGCGGCTATCAGGGCCGCGCGCGCGGGCTCGAGCTGCGCGGACCAGGCGTCGCCGTCCGGGCGCAGGGCGCGGGCCAGGCCACCACGCTGCAGATGGGACGCGGACAGGACTTGGGAGAGGTGGCGGGTGGCGAACTCCGTAGCCAGTCGCGGCTGTGCCGCGATCGCCCGCAGAAGTGCGGCGGCGTAGTCCCGGTGCATGGAACCGGCGGTCCACCGGCTCCCGTCGGCGGTCCCCCGCGGGCCCGGCCGCAGGCCGGCGTCGTGCAGCGAGCCGTCGGCCGTGCCGAAGAACAGATCCCCGAGGCGCTCGAGCAACGCGGGCGCGAACTGCCCGTGTGCCAGCAGTGGACCCAGCAGGGATGTCTCGACCTCGCCGGGACGGCCCGCCCGACTGAACCCACGCAGCCACGCCCCGGCCAGATCCCGCACCCCGCTGTATGTGGCGAGCCCACGCCCGAGGATGACCGCCGCCCGCTCCTGCGCGGCCGGCCCCGCCGGCACGAACAGCCGGTACAACAGGCGGGCGAGGCCGGTGGGACCCAGCCGGTCGAAGAACCCGGCCACGAAGTCCGGGTCGGTGACCCGTGCCCCGAGGTCGGTGAGGGCGGCGGTGATCCGCTGGCCGCCCGGGCGATCGGGATCGGGGCGCAGCAGTTCCTCCGCGAGCGCTCGGCCAGCGCCTGACGCCTGCTCGGAGGTCTCATACCGGTCGGACGAGGTGGGCATGAAGACCAGACGTGGACTGTCCCGGACCGCGGGGTCGGCGGCCTCTGCCAGCACCAGGCGGCGGTGCAGCCGGGCCTCCTGCTCCGCGGCCCAGGTGTCGACGGCCCGCAGCCGGTTCGGTGTGTCCACTGCCAGCGGAACGGCGGCGACCTGCGCCGTGAGTACCTGCGCCTGCGCCTGCAGGGTGCCACGGAGATCACCCAGCCTGCTGATCATTCGTTGCAGCGCCTCGGGATCGACGACGACGCGGTCGTCTGACATGGGCATGGACGTGGACCTGGCCCGCCGCCTGCGCTGCCTACCGGCGCCCGGCTGGCGCCATGGGCACCGCCCGGGCCGGGCCGGGATGGCGTGCCCGGGGGTCGTCGAGGCCCACCAGCTCGGACTGGCCGGCGAGCAGGCCGCGGCACTCGGTGACGCACGCCTCGAGATTGCCGAGGGCGGCCGCGCGCTGGTCCGCGGCCTGGCGCCACCAGTCGTCCGCCACCCGGCCCTGCCAGCCACCCGCGGTGGCCTCGACGAACAGCACGTCGAACGCGTCGGACACCGCTTGGCGCCCCGCCACCGCGACCGCCAGCGCGGCCTCGACCGCCTGCAGATACCGGTTCGGGACGCTGGGTTGGGGTGCTGTGCCGATCTGGGGTGCTGTGTTGATCCGGAGTGCCGCGCCGGGCTGAGGTGAGGGCATTGTGCCGCCGTCCGTAGCAGTGATCCGTCAGGGCGGGGCCGGCGTTCCGCGGTGCGGTCGCGCGGCCCCGAAGGACGTGATCGACGCTAGGCGTGGCCGATGGTGGCGGCCCGCTTCAGACCCGGACTGTGGACAACGTGAAGTCGTCCAGAGACCGCGTCCCGGGATTCACCGCCCGGCCGAGTCGGAATCGGCATCGGGCGTCCGGGCGAGCCGCAGGAAGAGGACGTCGCTCTCCTCGAGCACGTGCACGAGCCGCAGGCCGAGCGGTGCCGCCCAGGCTGGACCGGTCATCATCCCGAGCCGCCCCGGGCCGGCCAGCACCGGAGCGAGCGTCACGCAGGCCTCGTCCAACAGCCCGGCCCGGGCGAACTGGGCATGCAGGCTCGGGCCGCCCTCGGTCAGCACCCGCAGCAGGCCCCGGGCGGCGAGCGCGGCGAGCACGGCCGGCGGCTCGACGGTCCGTTCCCCACAGATCACGATGTCCGCGACCGGCTCCAGGGCACGCCGCGCCTGGGCCGGCGCCGCCTCGGAGGTCAGCAGCAGCGGGCGTACCGCCCCGCCGAACAGCCGGGCCTGCGGGTCGAGGTCGAGCCGGCCGCTGACGACGGCGACCGGGGGCACGGCCGCAAGCCCCGCGGCGACCCGCCGCTCCTGGCGTTCGGCCGGCACGGGAACGGGGCCGTAGTCCTCGACTCGGACGGTGCCCGCGCCCACCAGCACCACGTCGGACAGCCAGCGCAGGGTGCGGAACACCAACCGGTCGGCCGGTCCGCCGAGCCCGCCCGACCGGCCTTCGATCTCGATGGCTCCGTCGACGGAGGTGACGAAGTTGGACCGTACGTGGGGGACGCCCGGCACCGGCTCGGGCAGCGCGTACGCGGTGTCGAGATCGACGGTTCCGGTACCGCTCGCCTCGGTGTGTGTACTCCCGAAGGCACCCGCGGCAGCAGGGGCGCTGGTGGACAGAAGGACACGCATCTGCCCGACTGTAGCCGCCACCCGGTGGTACCGGTGTCCGGCCGCAGGTGCTTTCGCCAGGCCCGCCAGACGCCCGCGGACACCCGGCGAAGGCACCGCGGACACCCGGCGAAAGCACCGCGCCGCACGGGCCGCCGCCGTCGGTGTCCCCGCGGGAGTGCCAGGATGAATGCGTGAACACGTACGTGCTGCTTCTGATCTGTGTTCTGATCGTCAGCCTTGCCGGGCTCGGCTCGCTGTACTACCTGCTGAACCGCAACGCGGCCCGCCGTCGAGCCGCCCGCCGACCCGGCCGTTGAGCCGCCCGCCGGCCCGGTCGTCGATCGGGCTGCCGACCGGACCGTCGGGCCGGCCAGGCCGGCGAGTGGGTCAGGCCGTCGGCAGCAGGCGCACCACGACGACGGACTCGCCCGCCAGTTCGACCCGGCCGGGCATGTAGGTGAAGCCGGGCCGGGAGGCCGCCGGCGCGTCGAAGGGCACCCCGTCCACCGGCACACTCTGCCGCTCGGTACCCAGGTTGCACACCACGGCGACGTCACCGTCGCGGGAGAGCCGGCGCAGCACGAACCAGTTCGCTCGCTCGTCGTAGGAGCAGCGCACGGAATCCAGCGCGGGATCACTGAGCTGCGGGAGCCGCCGGCGCAGGGCGATCAGGCGCCGGTGCCAGTCGAGCAGCGAGGCAGGACCGGGCTGGTCACGTTCGACCCAGTCCAGCCGGGACCGTTCGAAGGTCGCCGGGTCCTGCGGGTCGGGGACGTCCTGGGGCCCCCACCCGTGGGCGGCGAACTCGCTGCGCCGCCCGGTCCGCACCGCCTCCGCGAGCCCCGGGTCGGTGTGGTCGGTGAAGTACTGCCACGGTGTGGTGGCCCCCCACTCCTCGCCCATGAACAGCATCGGGGTGAACGGCGCGGTGAGCAGCAGCGCGGCTCCGATGCGCAGCCGGCCGTCGCTGAGCGTGGCGCTGGCGCGGTCACCGGTTGCCCGGTTGCCGATCTGGTCGTGGTTCTGCAGGAACGTGACGAACCGGTAGGCCGGTGTCCGGCGTGGCACCGGCCGGCCGTGGGCCCGGCCGCGGAACGTCGAGTACTCGCCGTCGTGGACGAACGCGGAGCTCAGCGCCTTGCTCAGCGTCTCGAACGAGCCGAAGTCCCCGTAGTAGCCCTGCCGCTCCCCGGAAAGGGTGGACCACAGCGCGTGGTGGATGTCGTCCGCCCACTGCCCGTCGAGACCGTGGCCGCCCGCCTCGGGTGCGGTGATCATTCGTGGGTCGTTGAGGTCGGACTCCGCCACCGCGAACAGCGGCCGGCGTTGCTGGGTGCCGAGCCGGTGCACCGCGTCGGAGATCTCCTCCAGCAGGTGCCGGGCCCGGTTGTCGACGAACGCGTGCACCGCGTCCAGGCGTAGCCCGTCGCAGTGGTAGTCCCGCAGCCAGGCCAGCGCGCTGTCGATGATGAACGCGCGGACCTCGTCCGAACCGGGGGTGTCCAGGTTGACCGCCGGGCCCCACGGGGTGCTGTAGCGGTCGGTGAAATAGGGGCCGAACCGGCCGAGGTAGTTGCCGTCCGGTCCGAGATGGTTGTAGACGACGTCCATGATCACGCCGAGGCCGCGGGCGTGTGCGGCGTCCACGAAGCGTTTGAGGCCCTCCGGGCCGCCGTAGGGCTCGTGGACGGCGAACAGCCCGACCCCGTCATAACCCCAGCCGTGCCGCCCCGGGTACGCGTTGACCGGCAGCAGCTCGACGATGTCGATACCGAGGTCCGCGAGGTGGTCGAGCCGCTCGATCGCCGCGTCGAAGGTGCCCTGCGGCGTGAACGTGCCGACGTGGAGCTCGTAGAGCACGCTGCCGGCCAGCGGCACCCCGCGCCAGTGGACGTCCGTCCAGGGGAAGCGGGCGTGGTCGACGAGCCGGGAGCGGCCGTGCACCCCGTGCGGCTGCCAGGCTGACCGCGGGTCGGGCAGCTCCTGCTCGCTGTCATCGAGGACGTAGGCGTAGTCCGTCCCGTGCCGGGCGGACGGCACCTCGACGGTCCACCACCCGCCGGGGGCACCGGCCATCTGGTGCACCGTGTCCGACACGACCAGGCTGACGGTCTTCGCGGCCGGTGCCCACACCCGGAAGTAGCTCATGGTCTCCTGTCCTGAAACCGCGGATGTCCTGCAACCACGGATGCCCTGGAACTACGGATGCGCTGGAACCACGGATGCTCCGCAACCACGGATGATCCGGAACCACGGCGACTCTGGAACTACGGGGTGCGGATCAGCAGGCTCACCGGGAAGTCACGCAGCAGTCGCAGCACGTAGGCGGTCCCACCGTCGTGCCGGCGGCCGGTGAGCACGTCGGCCCAGCGGCCCTCGGGCAGCGTGACGGTGGTGTCACGCCAGCCGCCGCCGCGCCGCAGACCGAGCACGAGCCGCGGGACGACGGTGACCACCGACTCCGCCCGGCAGAAGGCGACCACGTGCTCGGCGGCCGACCCGGACGCCCACAGCGGCCGGTAGCTGCCGTGCTCGCCGAACCACTCCGGATGGTCCCGGCGGATGCGCAGCGCCCGCGCGACGACCAGCAGCTTCGCCGCGCCCGAGTCGTCGAGCAGGGGCGGGCGTTTCGGTGCGGCGAGCTCGGATCCGGGCTCCACGCCCAGCTCGGTGAGCATCTTGGTCCGCTCACCGAAGTTGACCGGACGCCGGTTGTCGGGATCGACCAGCGAGTGGTCCCACAGCTCCTGGCCCTGGTAGACGTCCGGTATGCCGGGCATCGTGAGCTGGAGCAGCTTCTGCGCGAGGCTGTTCTGCCGGCCGAGCTCCACCAGCGTCGAGACGTAGGTGTCGAGGGCCGCGACGAAGTCCTCGTCCTCCAGGGCGCCCTCGATGTAGTTGGTCAGCGCCGCCTCGTACGCGGGGTCGGTGTCCGCCCAGGTGGTGAAGTGCTTGGCCTCCCGCACCGCCTTGACCATGTACTGGGACACCCGTTCGGCCGAGATCGGCCACGCGCCGACCAGGGTCTGCACCAGCAGGTACATCGTGACCGGATCGGGCCAGCCCGCCTCAGGGTCGGCGTGCCGCTCGCCCAGGCGGGCCAGCCGCCGCACGATGTCGGCCCAGCCCCGCGGGTCCTCCGACAGCACGGCGAGCCGGGCCCGCACGTCCTCGGAGCGCTTGGTGTCGTGGGTGGACAGGGTGGTCATCGTCAGCGGCCAGGTGCGCTGGGTGCTGATGTTGGCTTCGTGGAACTCGTTGACGGCGCTGCGCGGATGCCCGGTCGGGTAGGCCGGGAAGTCGCCCGGAGCGCCCCCGACCTCGTTGAGCGCGACCATCGGGACGTACCGGTAGAAGGCGGTGTCCTCGACGCCCTTGGCCATCACCGGGCCGCAGGTCTGCTGGAAGCGCACCACGAACTCGGGTGGCCCGGCCAGCGCCAGATCCTCGATGAGATCGATCTCGCTGGTCCGGCCGGGCAGTGTCAGCCGGGCCTGCTCGCAGGCCCGGACGATGTGCCCGCGGGCCTCCAGGCTCGGTGTTCCGTCCGGTCGGATGTAGGCGCGGTACACCTCGAAGGCGGCGAGGACCTCCCGCAGCGCCTCCCGCAGACCGGCCCGGGTGAGGTCGGCGCGGTCGCGGCGGGCCTCGGCCAGCGCCAGGCCGGTGAGCCGGTCGACCTCGGGCCGCAGCACGCTGGTCAGGACGTCCATCTTGGCCTGCCGGGCCACCAGCGCGAAGTCGGGGGAGCGGCCGGTGACCTCGGCGTAGAGGGTGCCCATCGTGCGGGCGGACACCGGGTCCAGGAAGAGCCGGGTCAGCCGGTTCAGCGCTTCGTAGCCGGTGGTGCCGTCGCAGGCCCAGTTGTCCGGCAGGGCCTCCTCACGCTCGATGATCTTCTCGATCACTGTCCAGACACCGCCCGTCGCGTCGGACAGCTGGCGCAGGTACTCCTCCGGGTCGGCGAGGCCGTCCGGATGATCGATGCGCAGGCCCTCCAGGTTCCCGGAGCGGACCTGCTCGATCAGCAGGCGGTGGGTGGCGGCGAAGACGTCGGGGTCCTCCTGCCGCAGCCCGGCGAGCGAGGAGATGTCGAAGAAACGGCGGTAGTTCAGCTCCGTCCCGCCGACGCGCCACCAGCACAGCCGGTAGTACTGCGCGTCCAGGGTCGCTGCGACGTCGGACGGGTCGGCCGTGCCCGCCGCGACCGGGAGCACGTGGTCGTAGTAGACGATGACCCATTCGCCGTCCTCGTCCTGCTCGACGCTGATCTCGTCGGCGGCGAGGCTGTCGGCGAGCGACTGGCCGAGCAGGGGCAGCAGCACCCGCCCCGGGTTCTCGGGGGAGTCCCAGTCGATGTCGAACCAGGAGGCGTAGGGGGAGTCCGGCCCCTCGCGCAGCACCGACCACCAGGCCGTGTTCGTCGTTCCGGGAGTCAGCACGGCCATGTGGTTGGGGACGACGTCCGCGATGAGGGCCAGCCCGGCGCGGCGGGCGGCCGCCACCAGCCGGCGCAGGCCGCCGAGCCCGCCCAGCTCGGGGTTGATCTGGGTGTGGTCGACGACGTCGTAGCCGTGCGTCGACCCGGGCGCCGCCTCGAGGATCGGCGACAGGTAGAGGTGGGAGACCCCCAGCGCCGACAGGTACGGAATGATCACGGCGGCGTCGGTGAACCCGAACTCCATGTGGAGCTGGAGCCGGTAGGTCCCGGTGGGGATGCCCCGGCGCTCGCCGCCGTCGTGTGGGCCGCCCTGCCCGGGCCCGCCGACCCGCCCGGCCCCGCCGTCCCGACGGCGGTCGGGGGCGTGTCGCTCGGCGGGCCCGGTCCGGTCCGGGCCGCCGGGCCAGTCAGCTGACACGGCGCAGCACGAGGGTGGCCCGAGCGTCGATCTCGAGCGGGTCCTCGGCCTTGATCACCTGCTCGGCGTCGGTGGCATAAGCCCCGACGCCACCGAGCATCGCCGCGATCTCGGCGCTGGATGAGCGCGTGTCCACGATGATCTCCCAGGTGGTGCCGAAGTTGCCCGGTGGTACCACGAACCTGATCGGCTCGTGGTGGGCGTTGAAGAACAGCAGGAAGGAGTCGTCGACGATCGCCTCTCCGAGCGCGTTGGGGTCCGGTATGCCGTGCCCGTTCAGATAGCAGCCGAGCGAGCGCGCCGTGCCGGACTCCCAGTCGGTGTCGGACATCTCGCTACCGTCGGGACGAAGCCAGACTATGTCCTTCGCGGCCGGGTCGGAGGTTTCCGCGCCGCCCGGCTGTTCACCCGCGTTGGGGTCGCCGGCTGCGTCGCGGGTGCCAGCAGCGTGGTAGCCGCCACCGGTCGAGCCGCGGCCCGCCTCGCCCTGGAAGTACCGGCGACGCTGGAAGACCGGGTGCGCCCGCCGTAGATGGGCCACCTGGGCGGTGAACTCGACGAGATCGGCGTTGCGTTCGGCGTCCGCCCAGTCCAGCCAGGAGACGGCGGTGTCCTGGCAGTAGGCGTTGTTGTTCCCGTGCTGGGTGCGGCCCATCTCGTCGCCGGCCACCAGCATGGGCACCCCCTGTGAGAGCAGCAGGGTGGTGAGCAGGTTGCGCGCCTGGGCGCCCCGCAGACGGTTGATCACGGGATCGTCGCTGGGCCCCTCGACCCCGCAGTTCCAGGACCGGTTGTCGTCCGAGCCGTCCCGGTTCTCCTCGCCGTTGGCCTCGTTGTGCTTGTCGTTGTAGGAGACCAGGTCCCGCAGGGTGAAGCCGTCGTGGGCGGTGATGAAGTTGATGGATGCCCACGGCCGCCGGCCGCTGCTCTCGTAGAGGTCCGAGGAGCCGGTCAGCCGGGAGGCGAACTCGGCGATGCCGTGGTCCTGACCGCGCCAGAAGTCACGGACGGTGTCGCGGTACTTTCCGTTCCATTCGGTCCACAGCGGCGGGAAGTTGCCGACCTGGTAGCCGCCTTCGCCCAGGTCCCACGGCTCGGCGATCAGCTTGACCTGGGAGACCACCGGGTCCTGCTGGACGAGGTCGAAGAAGGAGGACAGCCGGTCGACGTCGTAGAACTCCCTGGCCAGGGTCGCCGCGAGGTCGAAGCGGAATCCGTCCACATGCATCTCGGTCACCCAGTACCGCAGTGAGTCCATGATCAGCTGAAGGACGTGCGGATGCCGGACCCGCATGCTGTTCCCGGTGCCGGTGTAGTCCATGTAGTACCTCTGGTCGTCGTCGACCAGCCGGTAGTAGGCCTGGTTGTCGATGCCGCGGAAGCACAGCATCGGGCCCATGTGGTTTCCCTCGGCGGTGTGGTTGTAGACCACATCGAGGATCACCTCGATGCCCGCCTCGTGCAGGTTGCGCACCATGGACTTGAACTCCTGGACCTGCCGCCCGTCGCCGCCGGCGGACGAGTAGCCGTTGTGCGGCGCCAGGAACGCGATGGAGTTGTAGCCCCAGTAGTTACGCAGGCCGCGGCGGACGAGGTGCTCGTCGTGGACGAACTGGTGGACGGGCAGCAGCTCGATGGCCGTCACGCCCAGACGGTGATAATGGTCGATCATCACCGGATGCGCCACCCCCGCGTAGGTGCCGCGGTACTCCTCGGGCAGGCCCTCGTGGCGCATGGTCAGACCGCGCACGTGGGCTTCGTAGATCACCGTCTCGTGGTACGGGCGACGGGGCGGGCGGTCGCCGTTCCAGTCGAAGAACGGGCTGATCACCACCGACTTCATCATGTGCGGCGCGGAGTCCGCGGTGTTCACGCTGTCCGGATCGCCGAAGTTGTAGCCGAAGACGGCCTGGTCCCAGTCGACCTCGCCGTCCACCGCCTTGGCGTACGGATCCAGCAGAAGCTTGCTGGGGTTGCACCGGTGGCCACGTGCGGGATCATGAGGCCCGTGGACGCGGTAGCCGTACCGCTGCCCGGGCAGCACGGCGGGCAGGTAGGCGTGCCACACGAACGCGTCGCGCTCCCGCAGCTCGATCCGCCGCTCGGTGCCCGCGGCGTCGAACAGACAGAGCTCGACACGCTCGGCGACTTCGGAGAAGATCGCGAAGTTGGTGCCCGATCCGTCAAAGGTGGCGCCGAGGGGGTAAGGGCTGCCTGGCCAGACCTGCGACATACGCACGAAGCCTACGGCTCGCCACCCGTCGCTGACCGGCTGGCGCGCGAACCGCGGGCGGCCGTTGGCTGCCACCACTGCGTTTCTTGTTGATCGTTTGACTGGTCGCCCTGTCCGGCGCCCGGTTGTTTCGCCGATCGCTGCTGTGGTGGCCGCGGGAGGGGGAGTCCCATGGCGGATGAGGTCGTCTGGGTCGTCGTGGCCGGTGCCCTGCTGGTGGGGGAGCTGTTCACCCTGAACCTGATACTGATCATGTTCTCGGTCGCCGCTCTGCTCAGCGCGGGCGTCGCCGCCCTGGGCGGGAATCTGATCGCACAGCTCGTCGTCTTCGCCGCCGCTTCGACCGGCCTCACCCTCGGCCTGCGGCCGGTCGCGCGGCGCCACCTACAGCACGGGCCGGAGCTGCGGACCGGAACGGAGGCGCTGGTCGGTGCGCGAGCGGAGGTCCTCGAACGGGTCGACGGGCGGGACGGACGGGTGCGGCTGGCCGGCGAGGTCTGGTCCGCGCGATCGTTCCCGGACACCGACGTGCTGGACGTCGGCGCGACCGTGCTGGTGCTGCGGATCGAGGGCGCCCGGGCCGTCGTCTGCCGCAGCGAGCCGAACCTGCCGCCCGGCCTCGACCTGCCCGGCCTCGACCCGCCCGACCCGGGTTCCGGCGGGCCCGGTTCCGGGGGGCCCGGTTCCGGCGGGCTGGGCGCAGGCGGGCCGGTGACTCCCGCCTAGGCCGGTTCCGGGCGTGCCGTTGCATCGTCTCGGACGTATGCCGGGGATCGGGACCTCGGCCTTGACCAAGGAAAGGAGTAGAGATGGGCGGAGTCATCGCGGCCGCGGTGGTGGCGCTGGTAGTTCTGATCTTCCTGGTTCGGTCCGTGCGGATCGTTCCGCAGGCGCGGGCGATGGTGGTGGAGCGGCTGGGCCGCTACCACCGCACGCTGACACCGGGGCTGGCGATCGTGGTACCGATCATGGATCGGATCCGGGAACGCATCGACCTGCGGGAGCAGGTCGTGAGCTTTCCGCCCCAGCCGGTCATCACCGAGGACAACCTGGTCGTGGGCATCGACACGGTCATCTACTTCCAGGTCACCGACCCGCGTGCGGCGACGTACGAGATCGCCGACTTCATCCGCGCGATCGAGCAGCTCACGGTCACCACGCTGCGTAACGTGATCGGCGGCATGAACCTGGAGGCGACGCTGACCTCGCGGGACCAGATCAACGGGCAGCTGCGCGGCGTCCTCGACGAGGCGACCGGCCGGTGGGGCATCCGGGTGAACCGGGTGGAACTGAAGGCGATCGACCCGCCGCGCTCCATCCAGGACTCCATGGAGAAGCAGATGCGGGCCGAGCGGGACCGTCGGGCCGCGATCCTGACCGCCGAGGGGGTGAAGGCCAGCGAGATCCTTCGCGCGGAGGGTGAGAAGCAGGCCGCGATCCTGCGAGCGGAAGGCCACCGGGAGGCACAGATCCTGGCCGCTGAAGGTGAGGCGAAGGCGATCGGGACGGTCTTCGGTGCCATCCACGAGGGCGACCCGGACCAGAAGCTCCTCGCCTACCAGTACCTGCAGATGCTGCCGCGGCTGGCTCAGGGGCAGGCGAGCAAGCTGTGGATCGTGCCGAGCGAGCTCACCTCCGCGCTGGGGGGCCTGGCCGGCCCCGGCGGGCTGTTCGACGTCGAGGCCCGCGCCGACCGGGCCACCCGCGGCCCGGCCAACGGCCCCGCCGGGCAGACCGGCCCCACCACGGCGGAGGAACCCATCGCCTGATCCGGCCCGTGCTGGTCCGAGGTGGGCCCTTTCCACCTCACGGCCCACGGTCAGGGAGGCCGAAGCCTGAGCCGACCACGGAAAAGGCTCACTGGTCCGGGCGGGCGATAGAACCAGTCACTCTGTTGGGGTGGGGCACGCCACAACTGGCACCAGGGGAGGGGGCGGGTCTAGTCCTGGCCCGCTGGTCATGGCACGATCGACTGGTATTCGAGGGGCTCACGTGACGAGACGCAGGGGAAGGCGTTCCTCGTCGACGGAGGTCCCGCGTGGTGGCAATGTCATCGACGGCTCGTGAGCTGTCATCCGGCACGTCGTCCTACGTCGTGCCGGGCAAGCTGGCCGTGCTGGCGTGTCCGCCGGCACTGTGCCCGCACCTGGAGTTCGCCGTGTCCGGCGCGCTGACCGCCCCGGTCTCCCTGACCTGGACGGCGCAGCCGGGCCAGCCCGGCTTCCTGTACGCCGGCCTGGAGTGGCGCGCGGCCCCGGGGACAGCGGGCCGGTTGGCGACCGTTCTGCGCCGGCTGGGGCACGTGACCTTCGAGACGGTCGAAGGCCCCTCCCCGGGGTGTGACGCGGAACGGTACTCCTTCACTCCCGAGCTGGGGCTGCACCGCGCCGCCATCGCCGCCAACGGGGACGTCGTGGTGGGCGAGGCGGCGCTGCTCGCCCTGCTGGAACGCGGCGAGGCGCGGGAGTCCCTGTCCCGGGGCCTGCATCGGCTGCTCGGCACCGCCTGGGATGATGTGCTGGAACCGCTGCGCCGCGGGGCACACGGCGCACCGGTCACCTGGCTCCGGCGCACTGGATGAGCCGTTTTTCCGGACAGATCGTGATCAGCCCGAAGCGTCCTTAGTCGGGCGTCCGCGCGGCGATGAGCGCCTGCTCATCTTGCTGTGGTCAAGCCCACATCGTGTTCCCGTGGGTCGGACGGGCACATACCCCCGGGGTCGTGCGTTGTGGGTTGCGCACGACAAGAGCACAACCTTTCTGGGAGAACTCAGTGGCCACCGATTACGACACCCCCCGAACAGCCGATCTCGAGGATTCCGAGCAGAGCCTGGAGGCCCTGAAGGCCCGGCGGGCGGACGCGGCGGCGGACCTTGGTGACGACGCTGATCCGTTCGAGACCGAGCTCGGCCTGCCGGGCGCCGATCTGTCCGGGGAGGAACTGACCGTCCGAGTCCTGCCACGGCAGGCGGACGAGTTCACGTGCACCAGCTGCTACCTGGTCCACCACCGCAGCCAGCTGCATGACGCTCGCCGCATGGTGTGCCGGGACTGTGCGGCCTGACCGCGGGTGAGGCCGCGGGGCCGCGGCGGGCGGTACTGGCCGGCGCAGGTCAGGCCGGTACCCGTACCCCCGCCTCGATCATCCGGGCGACCGCGCGTTCGCGGTCGCCCGAAACGCGTTCCACGAAGCGTGTGAGCGCGAGCGGGACAGTCACCTCAAGGCCCTGTTCCCGGGCGTCGAGGGCCGTCTCCAGCACGCAGTAGTCACCCGCCAGGCCGACCACGACGACGCTCGTCACCGCTCCCGCGGCGAGCCGCTGACCGAGCACGGTCGCGGACCGCTCGCCCGAACGCGGGTCCCGGACAGAGAAGGCCGAGTAGCCGTCCGCTCCGTCGACACCCTTGCGGATGACCTCACCGGCGATCACCACGCCGGGATGGAAATCCGCCCCGGGCGTGTCACGTATGCAGTGGGGCGGCCAGATACCCCCGTCGGTGACGAAGTGCGGTGTGGCCGGCGGATGCCAGTCCTGGCTGTAGAAGACCGGACTGCCCGCGTCGGCCGCCGCGGCGATCTCCTGGTTGACCCCGGCGACGATCTCCTCGCCACCGGCGACGTAGAGGCTGCCGCCGACCGTGGCGAAATCGTTCTGCAGGTCGATGACCAGAAGCGCCACCCCGTCGCCGTAACGCGTGCCCATCGCTGCGCTCCGATCCTCGGCCGGCCGGCCGGCCCGATCCCGCACCCGCTTGGCCGGACTCCGCGGGCGGGCTTCGCGGGCGGACGCCCAACGGCCCGCCCCACGGCGGCGGCTGATGGCTCGATCGGGACACCGGCGGCGTGTCGTCGGGAATGCCCGTCCCTGTCCCACTGTAGGTTGCGGGCGTGCGCAGCCGCGACTACGGATCCGATGTCCTGGCCCAGTCCAGCGCCGGCGCCAGGGCGCCCAGGCCGCCGCGGGCGGTCGAGATCGAGCGAGACCTGGTCGTGGAGGACGCCGAGTCGGGCTTCTGCGGCGCCGTGGTCGGTATCGAGGCCGGCGGCGTCATTCTTGAGGACCGGCACGGCCGCAGGCGGTCCTTCCCCCTGGACGGGGGCGTCTTCCTGCTGGACGGGGAGCCGGTGACACTCACCCGAGCCCGGTCGGCCGCGCCGCGTCCACCGGGGCGCACCGCCTCGGGCTCGATCGCCGTCCCAGGCCTGCCCGCCCGGGTGGCCCGGGCCAGCCGGATCTACGTCGAAGGCCTGCACGACGCCGCGCTGGTCGAACGAGTGTGGGGTGACGACCTGCGGATCGAGGGAGTCGTCGTCGAGCCGCTGGACGGTGTCGACGACCTCCCGGAGATCGTTCGTGGCTTTCGGCCCGGCCCGGGCCGTCGGCTCGGGGTGCTTGTCGACCACCTGGTCGCGGGCTCCAAGGAGAGTCGGATCGCGGCGGGCGTCACCGGCGAGCATGTTCTTGTCACCGGGCACCCGTACATCGACATCTGGCAGGCCGTGAAGCCTGCCTCGGTCGGCATCCAGGCCTGGCCCACGGTTCCGCGTGGGCGGCCCTGGAAGGAAGGTGTCTGCGCCGCGCTCGGCGTCGCCGATCCCGTCGAGATGTGGCGGCGGATCCTCGCGGCGGTCGACTCGTACGCCGACCTCGAGCCCGGCCTGCTGCGTGCGGTGGAGGAGCTGATCGATTTCGTCACCGCGCCCTGACTCCGTCCTGAGACTCCGTCCTGAGACTCCGTCCTGCGACTGCGTCCTGCGCCCGGCCGAGCTGTCGGGCCTGACACGGGAGGGCTGAGAACTAGCGCGTATATGGTTCTATACGGCTAGTTCAGATTGTCCGGCCCTTCGGTGGCTTCGTGGTGCGGGGCACTGGGCTGGTCGGCCTGTGGGGGGCGGACAGGAGCGGAGGGCGTCCATTGCCCAGAAGCAGGCCCGGGAGCAGGCCCCGGAACACGCCCAGAGCGGTGTCACCCTTTGCCGTACTCGCCGGCGCTGCGCTCGCGCTCATCGCCGTCGCTTCGGCAGGACTGGCGTTCTGGCCCGACGGCGCCAGCTCACCCGGCGCCCGGCCTCCCGGTGTCGAGGTCGCCTCCGCGCAGGATTCCCGGACCCTGCTCGGGCGGACCGTGGTACTCGATCCGGGTCACAACGGTGGCAACGGCGCCCACCCCGCAGCCATCAACCGGCGCGTCGACGCCGGTGGTTTCCAGAAGGAGTGCGACACCGTCGGCGCTTCGACCGACGACGGGTACGCGGAGCACGCGTTCGACTTCGACGTCGCGATCCGAGCGGCGGACGTCCTGCGCGCCCTGGGTGCCACGGTGATCCTCACCCGCAACGAGGACGACGGCGTCGGACCCTGTGTCGACGAGCGGGCCCGCATCGGCAACGAGGCCGGCGCGGACGCCGTGGTGTCGATCCATGCGGACGGGGGTCCGGCGGAGGGCAGCGGATTCCATGTCATCGCGCCCGCGGCCAGCCCGGACGGGTCGAACAACGCGATCCTGGACAGCTCGGGCCAGCTGGCGGACCTGCTTCGGGCGTCCTTCGGCGCGGCCACCGGGCAGGCCCGGTCCGACTATCTGGGTTCCGACGGCATCGCCATCCGCTCGGATCTCGGAGGGCTGAACCTCTCCCGGGTACCGAAGGTCTTTCTGGAGTGCGGCAACATGCGCAATCCCGGCGACGCCGCGCGGATCAAGGATCCAGCCTGGCGTCAGCGGGCGGCAGAGGGTGTCGCCGACGGGCTCGCCGCGTACCTGACCAGCAGCCCGCCGGGCGACGGCCGCTCGTAGGTGCAAGTGCCCGCCCGCGACGGATGATGTCCGTTCCTGATGTCCGTTCCCACCCAGTTCCCACCGGGTGATCCCAACAGGGGAAGTGATCTCGGACAGCAGAACGGCCACCCCGCCGGGGTGGCCGTTTCCGTTGCGCCGCAGCGCATCCGGAGTGGTGGGCGATACTGGGATTGAACCAGTGACCTCTACCGTGTCAAGGTAGCGCTCTCCCACTGAGCTAATCGCCCGCAATTTGGATCAGAGGCGGAGGCGGGAATCGAACCCGCGTACAGGGCTTTGCAGGCCCTTGCCTAAACCACTCGGCCACTCCGCCGCGAAAGGCCGTGATGGCTGCAATCTCTGACCACACCGCTTCCGAGCGGACGACGGGATTCGAACCCGCGACCCTCACCTTGGCAAGGTGATGCTCTACCACTGAGCCACGTCCGCATGTTCCGCTTGATCCCCCTTGGGGGACCCGGTTCGCCGATCGGATCGGCTTCCCGCTTGGCGGTGTAGGTAGCACTCTAGCGGACGATCGGGGCGGTCGTCGAATGTGAACGCCGCCGTGCCGGGATGTCGCTCGAATGTCGCCCGATCGTTGGTGGCGAGTTGGGCTGACAGTCACTTTTGGCGTCGGAAGCGGCGCCGGCGCTGGTCGAGGCGGTCGGTCGTCACTCTCGGTCGCCGGAAGGTCGCGATGGCGGCCCGCCCTCGTGGTGCAGGCGCCTCCCCTCCGGCTGGCCGGAGGGCGCCGGTCGGTGGGCAGAGGCCGGAGCACGGCCGACTGGCCGGCCGGTAGGCGCTGTATATCGGGTGGTGACGGGGTGAGCGCGGCCACGTCGACCGCGGCGATACGGTCAGCGGAATGAAGTACGCGAACAGGGGCATCACGACGGGGGGACGACTTTCAGGGAGCGGCGCGCAATGCGGTCACGGGCGGCTGGAGTGACCGTCCCAGGGGCGGTCCGGGGCCGGGAGTCCTATCTCCTGGCGGGAGGACTGCTCGCCACCGGCGTGGTGGACGTCTCCGACGACCTGCGCGTGCTGGACGGCGGCGGCTTCTGGGGAGTGGTCGTCGACTTCGAGGGCGGCTGCCGTTGCGTCCGCTTTCGCGAGGTGCGCCCGGCCCCGGCGGCCGCGGTGGAGGCCGCCGGGCCCTGGCAGGGGCCGGCACATGACTCGTGGGTCACGAGCATGGACGCCGCGGCCTATGTCGCGGGGGTCGGTGCGATCCGCGCGGAGATCGCCGCCGGCGAGGTCTACCAGGTGAACCTGTGCCGCCTTCTGTCGGCACCGATCGCCCCGGGCCCGGCGGGATCGGATCTCGCCGCCCTCGCGGCCGTTCTCGCCGCGGGCAACCCCGCGCCCTACTCGGTGGTGCTCGATGCGCCCGAGGCGGATCTGCGCATCGTCGGCGCCTCTCCCGAGCTGTTCCTCTCCCGAGACGGTGACGTGGTCCGTTCCGGCCCCATCAAGGGCACCGGCCGGACCGCCGCCGACCTTCGGGACAAGGACGTCGCCGAGAACGTGATGATCGTCGATCTGGTCCGGAACGATCTGGGGCGGGTGGCGCGACCGGGAAGTGTCACGGTGCCGGCGCTGTGCAGGGTCGAGCAGCACCCGGGCCTCGTCCATCTCGTCTCGACTGTGCAGGCGACACTTGCTCCCCAGGTCGGCTGGGCCGAGCTGCTCGCCGCGACCTGTCCGCCGGGATCCGTCTCCGGGGCGCCGAAGTCGAGCGCGTTGCGGATCATCAACCGGCTGGAGCCGGTCGCGCGCGGTCACTACTGCGGCGGCATCGGGTGGGTCGACGCCGACACCCGGCGTGGCTGGCTGTCGGTGGCCATCCGGACCTTCTGGCTCGCCGACGAGCGGATCTGGTTCGGTACCGGCGCCGGAATCACCTGGGGCAGTGACGCGGAAGCGGAGTGGCGTGAGACGGAGCTCAAGGCCGCCAACCTGCTGTCGTTGGCCTCCGCCGCGCCCTCGACCGCCACGAGCTGGAGCGGTCGGGCCGGACCGACGGCCGTCTCCCGCGGATCCGGGTACGACACGTCCGGGCGTGTCTCGGCGACAGGCTGAGGATCTCCGCGCCGGGGGATCTCCTTTTCGGTCGGGAGGTCTCCCACGGATCTACCCGGACCCACCGGCCCACGGACCCACGGACCCACGGACATAGCGAAGCGCCTGGTGGGGGAGAGTCCCCACCAGGCGCTCATGTCGACGGGAGCTGACTTGTGTGCCGGATGTGCCCGCACCGGCCTGCCCGGGATCGGACACGACGCCGACCCCGGTTGCGTCACCGTTCGGGGCCGCCCCAGATCAGGAGGGCGAGCTCGGCGTCCAGATCGATGACATCGCTCTCTCCGCCGAGCGGCACGGCCGCATACGTTCGGCGGAGGAACGCCAGCACCTCGGCACGTGGCATCTCGAAGAGCGCGTGACCGGACGGACTCGACAACGACAGGCACACGATCCGCCCACCCGACTGGGCGGCGGGCCAGACCTGTACGTCGCCATCGCCGGCTGGCCGGCGGACGCCGTCACTGAGGAGCTGCCGAGCGAAGGTCCATTCCACGACCTCATCGGCCCCGGTGCGGAAGCCGATGCTGACCGCGTACGGGTCGGCCGGCTCGTATCGGACCGTGGCGGCGACCGGAACCGGAGCGCCACCGGGAACGACGAGCCGAAGGGCGAGTTCTGCGGTGATCGAATCGTGACGAATAGTCATCGGGCGGCCTCTCATGGTGCGTGGTGCGGGCGAGCACCCGTGTAACGAGATAGTTCCCTCTCTGAGTCCCGTTTGAAACAAGGTTATGCCAGGACAACATCCGTTACGGCGGTTCGGGCGAGTTGCCCTGCCCGGGAAGACCGACCGAAGTCCCCTGAGAAGACCCGGTCGGTCGCGGTGGTGATCGCCGAGCCGAAGGTGTCGCTCGGTGATCGTGTTCCGCGTTCGACTGAGGGTTCCCCCGAGCACAATGGCCGTTCTGCCGAGGCCGTGCCACTCATAGCCTTCCCTGTCCGGACCCGTCTCAACCACGGCGAGTCCCGGCCAACCCGGCGTGTCCCGAGGATCAGCCGGAGGGCAGACATGCCCCCATCCGTCCGTTGGCCACCCCCTGTCCGTCCCTCGGTCGTGTCCGTGTAAGCTGAGCCCAGGCTCGGTGAGGGCGCAACACGTCCGGCCGGAGCTGCTGGTCTGAGAGGCTTTGGGGTAGTTTGGAGGCGGCGCCGGCCGGTCCGGTGCATCGGTTCCGTTCTGTCAGGTAGCTTGTTGGATCGCGCGGGCGTATAGCTCAGGGGTAGAGCGCTGCCTTCACACGGCAGAGGTCCGTGGTTCGAAACCACGTACGCCCACACACCGCGCGGTATCTCCGCGTCATCGCTGCGTCGCCCGATGGCGGCAGCCCTCTCCGCTCCCTACGGTCGGCCACCCTCCCATCTGCGCTGTTGGGCTGTGACCTGCGCCCCTCCAGGGAGCCGACCGGTACCCCTGAGGGGTACCGGTACGTCCGATTCGGTGATCCCACAGTCGTCTCGAGGTCTCCGTGACGAAGGTCCTCGGGCCGGTTCGACGCCCAGAAAATCAGATGCCTCGTGCTGCGCGGTGGTGGCACTTTGGTGGTGGCGCGGCCTTTCGGCATAGCGGTATGGACCTTCGGCCGGTCCTGAACCGACGGCCGGATCTGTCCCGGACGTGCCCTCGGGGGAAGTCGCCCGGCCGGCTACCGGGCCCGGCCAGGTGCGGAGACGGCCTGCCGAGCGCCAACCGGTGGCGGCTCGTGGATGGGTACCGTGGTCCCGGACGGAAGCAGCGGAGGAATCCATGGCCGGTCGTCGGTGGGGCTGGTCCCGGGGCGTGCGGGAGGCGGCAAGCGTGGTGAGGTTGGCTCACGTCCGAGCGGCGGGCCGGCGACGGCTCGAGGTCGCGCGCCCGGCAGGCCACTCCCGATGACCGCGGCCACCGCTCCGGGCGGCGCGCCGCTGGACGAGCAGGCGGGTGTCGGTCATCCGGACGCCTTTCAGCGCCTCTACACACCGCATCGCATGGCGTACATAAAAGGGGAGGGGCGGTCGCCCGGCGACCAGTGCCCGTTCTGCGCCATCGTCGCGATGACGGACGAAGAAGGGCTCGTGGTCGCCCGCGGAAAAACGGTCTACGCCGTCCTCAACCTCTACCCCTACAATGCGGGCCATCTGATGGTGGTTCCCTATCGTCACGTCGCGGACTACGCGGAGATGAGTTACGACGAGACGGTGGAGATGGCACTCTTCGTGCAGCACGCGCTGCGCGCATTGCGGGTGGCCAGCGGCGCACACGGCTTCAACACCGGAATGAACCTCGGCACGGTGGCCGGTGCGGGTATCGCCGCGCATGTGCACCAGCACGTGGTGCCGCGGTGGGGCGGCGACACGAACTTCATGCCCGTGGTCGGGGCGACCCGGGTCCTGCCGGCGCTCCTCGGCCAGACCCGGGAGCTGCTCGCCGCGGCCTGGAGCCGCACAGAGCAGGTGTGAGGCCCGCGCACGGGCCTCACATGCGCCACCGCGACGAGGCTCAGGCCAGCCCGGTCACCTTCGCCACGAGCTGCTCCGGAAGCCGCTCGTAGCCATGGGGCCGGCGGGTGAACACGCCGGTCCCATGGCTGACGGAGCGCAGGTCGATCGCGTAGCGGGTCATTTCCAGCGCCGGCACCTCGGCGTGAATCATGGTGCGCCCTGAACCGCGTTCGAGTCGTTCTGTGCCGGCACCTGCGCCCTCCTGGGACGTCACGCCCACGACTCGGCCGCGGCGGGTCGCGATGTCGTTCATCACCGCGCCGACGTGTTCGTCGGGAACGTCGACGTCGATTTCCAGCACGGGTTCGAGCAGCACCACGCCGGCGGCGTTGGCGGCCTCGCGCACCGCCAGCCCGCCGGCCGCCTGGAACGCCAGGTCCGATGAGTCGACACTGTGTGCTTTTCCGTCGACGAGCCGTACCCGCAGATCAACGGCGGGGAATCCGGCGACCAGCCCGCGTTCCAGCTGGGCGCGCACACCTTTCTCGACCGACGGCACGAACTGGCGGGGTACGGCGCCGCCGACGACCTCGTCGACGAACTCGATGCCGCTCCCGGCGGGCAGCGGTTCCACGACGATCCGGCAGATCGCGTACTGGCCGTGCCCGCCGGACTGCTTGACCAGCCGGCCGACGCCCTCGGCGCTGGCGCGGACGGTCTCGCGCAGCGGCAGGCGCAGCGGCACCTTCTCCAACGTGACGCCGAAGCGGTCGTGCAGGTGTTCCAGCACCAGGTCACCGTGGGCCTCGCCCATGCACCACAGGACGAGCTGGCCCGTGTCGGGGTCATGGCGCACGGTCAGCGTGGGGTCTTCGGCGCCCAGGCGTCCGAGCGCAGCGGAGAGCTTGCTCTCGTCGGATCGAGCCTGTGCCTGCACAGCCATGGGTAGCAGCGGCTCGGGCATGGTCCACGCCGGGAGGTACCGCGGGTCAGCCGGGTCGGAGAGAGTGTCCCCGGTCTCCGCGGTGGCCAGCCGGGTGATCACACAGAGGCCACCCGCGGCGCACTCGTCGACCGAGTGCAGGGACAGCCCGATCGGTTGGGAGAGGGCGCCGATCCGCTCGCGGTCCTCGTGGTCGGGGTGGCCCGCGGCGGCCCGGCCGTGCCCGGACACGTGCACCGACGCGTCGGGGCGCAGCGTGCCGGAGAACACCCGGACCATCGACATCCGGCCGATGTACGGGTCGGTGGTGGTACGCACGATCTCGGCGACGAGTGGCCCGGACGGGTCGGCATGTGCGGGTGGGCAGGGGGATCCGTCCGGGCGGGTGAGCCTGGGCAGCGGGTGCTCGCTCGGGGCGGGGAACGCGTAGGTGAACAGGTCGAGGAGCTCCACCGTCCCCAGACCGGGCTGGAAGTCGTGCGCCCCCCGCTCGGGACCCGGTGGGATCATGAGCGGCAGCACCGGGTAGAAGGAGCCGCGGGCCACCGCGGTCTCCAGATCGTCCAGCAGGATCTTCGGATCGAGTTCGGCGCCGTCGACATACCGGTCGAGCAACGCCTCGTCCTCGCTCTCGGCGATGACCCCCTCGAGCAGCGCGCCCCGTGCGTCGGCCGCGGCTCCGGTGAGCTCGACCGGGTGTTCGTGCTCGTGGCGGCCGTCGGCCGTGTAGTCGATCAGCCGTCCGGTCACCAGGCCGATCAGCCGGCGGGGCGGTGTTCGCCGCGCCGCCCCGGCGCCGCCCGCGCCGCCCGCGCCGTCGGTCCCGGCGGTGGCCGCGGTCGCCGGGTAGTCCGGGTCGGGGATGTTGGTTCCCTCCAGCAGGTAAGCGGGGAGGACCCCGGTCCCGAACGCCTCCTGGCAGGCCATCACCATGGCATCGAAGTCGGCCCGGGGATGGTCCAGACGGGTGATGGCGATGGCGCGGGGCATGCCCACGGCCGCGCATTCGTCCCAGAGCATTCTGGTGGAGCCGTCGATCCCCTCGATCGCGTTGATCACGAACAGTGCCGCGTCCGCGGCCCGTAGCCCGGCCCGAAGCTCGCCGACGAAGTCCGGGTAGCCCGGGGTGTCCAGCAGGTTCACGGTCACGCCGCGATGCCGCAGCGAGCCGAGAACCAGCGAGACGCTGCGTTGGGCGGTTTCCCCGCCGGAGGCCGTGCCCGCGCCGCCTCCGGCGGCACCCACCCCGGGCCAGGCGCCGTTCGCTCCAGTTGCTCCGTTCGCTCCAGGCACCCGGTTGGATCCAGGCGAGGACGGACGGCTCTCGCCGGCCGCGGTGTCCGCCGTGACATCGACGTGGCTGCCAAGGTTCGCCGCCACCTGGAACAGGTGCTGCCGCAGGGTCGTCTTGCCCGCGCCGGTGTGGCCGACGAGAACGACGTTCCGCACATCGTGTGCCGCTGTTGTCATACCGCCTCCCATCGGGGCTCGGCGGGCCGAGTGCACACCGGCACCGTTCGAGGCCGGCGTGGTCCGCCTCGCGGCCAGCGCCGGGAGGGCCCGGCGGTCACTGCCGGTGCCCCGGGCCGAGGAGGTTGGCCATGACGCTGACGCGTACCCCGAAGAGTCCCCCGATGTGACGGGGACAACAAATCCAGGCCAGATCGTGATGAGAAATGAGCGGATCGTGACGGCGGTACTGTGAGACCGCCCAACCCGGGCGGTACACGACAGACGACGGGACGGACATGCTCGCTAGCAATGCGCGACCCCAGATCCAGAAGGTGCTCGATCCGTTGAGCCAGTGGGCCGCGCGGTCGTCGGTGTCGCCCGACCTGGTCACGATCATCGGAACGATCGGCGTCGCCGGCGGCGCGCTGGGGTTCTTCACTCTCGGGCACTTCTTCGTCGGCACCCTCGTCATCACCCTGTTCGTCTTCTCCGACCTGGTCGACGGTGTGATCGCCCGTGCGCGCGGGATCTCCTCGAAGTGGGGTGCCTTCCTGGACTCGACCTCGGACCGGGTGGGCGACGGCGCGATCTTCGGCTCGCTGGTGATCTGGTACGCGGGCGACGGCGACTCGCTGCCGCTCGCCGGCGCGGCGCTGCTGTGCCTGGTCGCCGGCTCGGTGACCTCCTATGTGAAGGCCCGCGCCGAGAGCCTCGGCTTCACCTGCAACGTCGGCTTCGCCGAGCGAGGCGAGCGGCTGCTGATCCTGCTCGTCGCCGCGGGCCTGTACGGCCTCGGCGTGCCGTACCTGCTGCCGGTCGCGCTGTGGTTCCTGGTGGGCGCGACCGTGCTCACGGTGGCCCAGCGTGTGGTCCACGTGTATCGGCAGTTCGTCCGCTCCGGCCGGCCGACCCTCGTTCCGCCGGCCGGCGAGTCGAACGCCGCCGCGGAGGCCGCGGAGGCCGACCAGACCGGGGCGGGTCCTTCGGTGGCCTCTTCGGTGGTGAGCCAGACTGGTGCGCCTGACCTGGCGGGCGGGGCCGGTGTGGCTGGTTCCGGCAACGCGCCGCGGGGCGTGCCGCCGGTCCCGCAGGTCGCGCCGGGCCGCTGAGGTGGGAGCGGGCTCGGCTGAGGTGGGAGTGGGCTCGGAGGCGGGCGTGGAAGCGGGCCTGGAACCAGTCGCGGGAGCGGGCTGCCGATGACGCTCGCTGGCCGGGTGACGCTGCTCGCCTACGTGCTGGGGTGGCGGCTGGTCCGGTTGCTGCCCGGGGCGCTGGCGGCCTGGCTGTTCCGGCGGGCCGCGGACCTCGCATGGCGCCGCGGCGGGCGGGGGACCACCCGGCTGCGGGCCAACCTGGCCCGGGTCGTTCCCGCCGGCACTGATCTGGACGCGTTGACGCGCTCCGCGCTGCGCTCCTACGCCCGGTACTGGATGGAGGTCTTCCGCCTCCAGGACATGCCGACGGACTCGATCGTCGGCCGGATGCGGGTGCTGGACGAGGCGAGGCTGCGCGGCGCCCATGCGACCGGCCGGGGCATGATTCTGGCCCTGCCGCACATGGGGAACTGGGAGCAGGCCGGCGCCTGGCTGGTCGCGACGGGGGTCCCGTTCACCACCGTCGCCGAGCGACTGCGTCCGGAGCCGCTCTTCGATCGTTTTGTCCGTTTCCGTGCTGCGCTCGGCATGGAGGTCGTTCCGCTGACCGGCGGGGAGCAGCCGCCCGCGGAACTGCTCACCGAGCGGCTGCGCGCCGGTGGGGCCCTCTGCCTGCTGGCCGACCGTGATCTCTCCGAGGCCGGCGTGGAGGTCACCTTCTTCGGGGCGCCCGCGACGATGCCGCCCGGCCCGGCCGCCCTCGCGCTGCGCACGGGCGCGGCCCTGCTGCCGGTGACGCTCTGGTTCGATGACGACGGCTGGAGCGCGCGGATCCATCCCGAGGTCGAGCACACCGACGTCCAGACCATGACCCAGGCGCTGGCGGACGAGTTCGCCGCGGGGATCGCCGCCCACCCGGCCGACTGGCACATGCTCCAGCGGATCTGGCGCGAACCCGTGCGGTGAGGAAGGGTCGGCTGTGAAGATCGGACTCGCCTGCCCGTACACGTGGGACGTCCCCGGCGGGGTCCAGGCACACGTGCGTGACCTGGCCGAGTCGCTGCTGGAGGCCGGCCACGAGGTCTCGGTGATCACACCGGTGGACGACGAGTCCGCCCTGCCGCCCTACGCCGTCGACGCCGGGCGCGCGGTGCCGGTGCCCTACAACGGCTCGGTCGCGCGCCTGCTCATGGGACCGGTGTCGGCCGCTCGGGTGCGCCGGTGGCTGCGCGAGCACGACTTCGACGTGCTGCACGCGCATGAGCCGACGGCGCCCAGCATCAGCCTGCTGGCCTGCATGCTCGCGGACGGCCCCCTGGTCGCGACGTTCCACACGTCGAACCCCAGGTCCCGCATGCTGACCGCGGCCCAGGTCGCGCTGCAGCCGTCGTTCGAGAAGCTGCGGGCCCGGATCGCGGTGTCCGAGGCGGCGCGTCGCACACTGGTGGAGCATCTGGGCACCGGTGCCATCCTCATCCCCAACGGCGTCGCGGTACGCGCCTTCGAGGGCGCCCGACCGCTGCCCGGGTACGGCGGGTCCGGCAGCGGCAACGGCAACGGCGACAGCACGACGGGTGCGGGTGCGGGTGCGCCGACCGTGGTCTTCCTCGGGCGCATCGACGAGCCCCGCAAGGGCCTCGACGTGCTGATGGCGGCCTTCCCGATGCTGGTCGAGCGGGTCCCGGACGCCCGGCTGCTGGTGGCGGGCCCGGGGGACACGGCCGCCGTCCGCGCGCGGATCGACCGCTCGCTGGTCGATCGGGTCGACCTGATCGGCCTGGTGCCCGAGGCCGACAAGCCCGCGGTCTTCGCCTCCGGGAGCGTGTACTGCGCGCCCAACACGGGGCAGGAGAGTTTCGGGATCGTGCTGCTGGAGGCGATGGCGGCGGGAACACCGGTCATGGCCAGCGATATCGACGCCTTCCGGCGGGTGCTGGACGACGGGCGTGCCGGGCGGCTGTTCGGCGTCGGTGAGCCGGCGGAGCTGGCGGCGGGGCTCGCCGATCTGCTCCGCGATCCCACGGAACGGGCGCGGCTGGTCGAACGCGGTCGTTCGGTGGTCATGAGCTACGACTGGCGGGTCGTGACACAACGCATCGTGAGCGTCTACGAGATGGTCTCCGGGGACCGGCCGGTGTCGGTCGCGGCGACGGACGAGAGCTGACCGCAACGCTGACGGTCGACCCCCGGTGTCGCATCGTGGCTCGGCGCATGCAGGGGGACTCGACTGCTGGTGCCTCCGGCCAGGCTGGATGCGGAGCGGAGATGATCCGTCGCGGTGTCCTTCGTGTGGTCGATCCCGGGGAGAGTTCATCCATCGGAGTTGACTACGCTGCGCGAGTTGACGTCCTCCCCTCCCGTGAAGTGAACGTGGGGGATTCCAACTACACGAACAGGGGTTCGCGGTGTTGAGGTTGGCTCATCCAGCTGTGACGTCGCGTTCCCGAACGGTGGTCCGCCTGACAGCGAACCACCGCCCCCTGCCCGGCTCCGCGGGAAGCCGGATCCCTCCCCGGTCCGAAGGCCGGGGCCGGGGTATTCTCCGGGGCCCCCGATGACGGTCGTCGTGGCCGTGGTTGTGCTTGTCGTCGCGGCCGCGACCTATCTGACCTGGCTCGCGAGCCGGCTCGACCGCCTGGCGAGCCGGGTTGACGCGGCCCGGTCCGGCCTGGTCGTGCAGCTTCTCGCACGGGCCGAGGCCGCGCAGACCCTCGCGCGGCGGTACGAGCTGTCCGAACTCGCCACCGCCGCCGAGAGTGCCCGAGCCGGCCACACCGCTGCGCTCGCCGACGACGCTCGGCCCTCGGCACCGGCCCGGTCCGCGGACGCGGCTCCGCCGCCCGCGGACGCGGCTCCGTCCGCCGGTGCTGGCCTGGATTCGGCCGCCGAGGATGCCGAGAACGCGCTGAGCCGCGCGTTGCGCTCCTCCGCCGTCGTGGCGGTGGGGCGGGAGACGCCTGAGGCCGTCGCGGCCCTGGACGCGGCGGCGGCCAGGGTGGCGCTGGCCCGCCAGTTCCACAACGACGCGGTGGGGGACGTCCGATCGCTCGCCGGGCGGCGCATCGTGCGGGTGCTGCACCTGGCGGGGCGGCGGCCGTTGCCGGCCTACTTCGAGATCGACGACGCGCTGCCCGTGCGCGGGGACGGCCCGCCCCACCCGGAGGGCCCAGCCGCGGTCTTCGGCACCTGACCAGCCGCGCCCGCGCGGCCGTGCCCGCGTCCGCTACCGCGCCCCGGGCGGTGTCAGGCGTCCCGGGTGTCCGTGTCCGTCCCGCCGCCGGTGCCGCCTTGGCCGCGACCGGGCTGATCCTGCTGGTCGGAGCCCGAATCCGCCCCCGGAGCGGGGGCCAGGCACAGGACGAAGTCCGAGCCCCCGCCGGTCTCGGTGTACGTCGCCGTGGAGCGCGCCATCAGCTCGCACAGCGCATCCGAGTCGCCGGACACGCGGCTCAGGACGAGGAACTGGGCGTCTGGTGAGTCACAGCCGACGACCGCGACGCCGTCACCGTCCCGGCGGACGCAGTCTCCCGTGCTGACGCGGGTGGCGCCCGGCTGGCTCCCGACGATCACCCCGACCACCAGGACCAGCGCCGCGAGCGGGACCAGCACCCCGAGTGCGGCCGGCCGCCGGGTCAACGGCGGCTCCGGCCGCGGCCGCGGGCCGTAGGCGGGGCCCGGGGGAGGAAGTTTCTTGATCTTCAGGTTCGCGCCGAGGTTCATCATCAGGACCACCGGCGTGATCAGCAGGGAGGCGATGCCCCACCAGCCCTGCCACAGGGTCCGCGCGCTCATCGCGCGCAGCCTGGAGGTTCCGCAGTCCCGGCAGAAGGGGCCGGGTTCGGATCGGAACCGCATCAGGACGAAGAATCCCTGGTGCTCGCGGATCGTCGTCTGCGCGGCCGGCGCGGCGCCGCAGACGCGGCAGCGCGGCCCGGGTGCTCCGGCGCCGGGCCAGCCGGCGTTCGGGTAGCCGCCTGCGGGCTGCGGCCAGCCGCTGCCCGGCGGTGGGCCGGCATGCGCGGGCCAGCCGGGGCCGGGCTGTGCGGTGCTGCCCACGGGCCAGTTGGCGCCGGGCTGTGGGGCGCCACCCGTGGGCGTCGGCGCCGCCGGTGCCGCCGGTGCCGGCCAGCCGGGCGGTCCGCCGGGGGGAGCGCCGAATCCACCGGGAGCCCCGGGGCCCCGGGGTGCGGGGCCTGGCCCGGGCCATGGCTCTGGGGGCGGCGGGCCGTAGGGGTTTGTCATGTTTCTCCCGGGTGCTCCTCGTCGCAGCAGGGCAGGATACTCCGAAGTCCGTCGAAAAACGATTTGTCCCCAAGACCCGAGATCCGATCTGGTGGGCGATGTGGCGACCGCCACCGCCACCGCCGCTGTCGATCTCGCCGATGCCGGCGACCGGGTAGGACCGGCACGGTCCGGCCGTACGATGGTTTCGCAGCCATTACGTGCGGGCCCGCCATGTGCGGGTCCGTCCAGCCCGGAACGACCGCCGGAGAGTCAGCTCCCTGCGCGGCCCGGTGCTCGGCCGGCCGATCCGTTCGTCCGGTCCCGCACCGCTGTGCGCGGTCCTGACGTCATCGGTGGTCCGCCCGTAGCCGAGGGTTCCTCGGGGGCACCGGCCGTGGTCGGTCGTCGCCGGATCAGGGGCGCCGGATCCATCCGGCGGTCACCTGCCGGTCGGCATCGTCGCGGGCGCCGTCCGGAGAACCCGTGTCCGCACTATTCGAAAGAGACACCACATGATGTCCGACGGCCCGACCACCACCGCCCCAGCCGCGGGCACCTCGCCGACCGGCCCCGGCAGGCCGGGCGGCGGGGAGAGGCACGCCGGCACCGCCAGGGTCAAGCGTGGCATGGCGGAGATGCTCAAGGGCGGCGTCATCATGGACGTCGTCACTCCCGAGCAGGCCCGGATCGCCGAGGACGCGGGCGCCGTCGCGGTGATGGCGCTGGAGCGGGTGCCGGCCGACATCCGTGCGCAGGGCGGCGTCGCACGGATGAGTGATCCTGACATGATCGCCGGGATCATCGAGGCGGTCTCCATCCCGGTGATGGCCAAGGCCCGGATCGGGCACTTCGTCGAGGCGCAGATCATCCAGTCGCTGGGCGTCGACTACGTGGACGAGTCCGAGGTGCTGACCCCGGCCGACCCGCACCACCACATCGACAAGTGGGCTTTCACGGTTCCCTTCGTCTGCGGTGCCACGAACCTGGGGGAGGCGCTGCGGCGGATCTCGGAGGGCGCCGCGATGATCCGCTCGAAGGGTGAGGCGGGCACCGGCGAGGTCTCCAACGCGGTGGTGCACATGCGCACCATCCGGGCGGAGATCGCGCGGCTGTCGGCGCTGCCCCCGGAGGAGCTCTACGCCGCGGCGAAGGAGCTGCGGGCTCCGGTGGAGCTGGTCACCGAGGTCGCCCGGCTCGGTCACCTGCCGGTCGTGCTGTTCACCGCCGGTGGGATCGCCACCCCGGCGGACGCCGCGCTGATGATGCAGCTGGGTGCGGACGGCGTCTTCGTCGGTTCGGGCATCTTCAAGTCCGGTGACCCGGCCCGGCGCGCGCGGGCGATCGTCGAGGCCACGACGATGTACAACGACCCCGGAGTGCTGGCCAAGGTGTCGCGTGGTCTGGGTGAGGCGATGGTCGGCATCAACGTCGGTGAGCTCCCGCCGCAGGCGCGCTTCGCCGACCGCGGCTGGTGAGCCTCCCGCGGATCGGTGTCCTGGCGTTGCAGGGCGACGTGCGGGAGCACGCGCGCGCTCTCGCCGGGGCTGGCGCCGAGGCCTGCGAGGTCCGGCGGGCCGCCGAGTTGGAGTCGCTCGACGGGCTGGTCCTGCCCGGTGGCGAGTCCACTACGATCGGGCGGCTACTGCGGGTGTTCGAGCTGCTCGAACCGCTGCGGGCCGCCGTGGCCGGGGGCCTGCCGGTCTTCGGTTCGTGCGCTGGCATGATCCTGCTTGCCCGGGACGTGATCGATGGTCGGCCGGATCAGCCACTGATCGGTGGTCTTGATGTGGTCGTGCGGCGCAACGCCTTCGGTCGTCAGGTGGAGTCCTTCGAGACGGACCTGACGGTCGCAGGCGTCGACGGGCCGCAGGTGCATGCTGTCTTCATCAGGGCGCCCTGGGTAGAAAAGGCAGGGGACGGTGTGGATGTGCTGGCCCGGGTGGGCGACCGCCCGGTCGCCGTCCGGCAGGGGTGCCTGCTGGCCACGTCGTTCCACCCTGAACTGACGGGGGACATCCGGGTGCACCGGCTGTTCGTCCAGATCGTGCGATCCGAGCTCGGGCTCAAGAGGGGCAGGTCATGAGCGGTCACTCCAAGTGGGCGACCACCAAGCACAAGAAGGCGGTCGTCGACGCCCGCCGCGGGAAGCTGTTCGCCAAGCTGGTCAAGACCGTCGAGGTGGCGGCGAAGACGGGCGGTGGGGATCCGGCGGGCAACCCGACGCTCGCCGACGCCATCGCCAAGGCGAAGTCACAGTCGGTGCCGAACGACAACATCGACCGGGCGATCAAGCGCGGCTCCGGTGAGCTCGCCGGCGGGGCGAACTACGAGTCGGTCACCTACGAGGCCTACGGGCCGAACGGGGTCGCCGTGCTCGTCGAGTGCCTCACCGACAACCGCAACCGGGCCGCGTCCGACGTCCGGGTGGCGATCACCCGCAACGGTGGCACACCGGCCGACCCGGGCTCGGTGTCGTACCTGTTCAACCGCAAGGGCGTCGTGCTGATCGACAAGACGGCCGAGCTGACCGAGGACGACGTCCTGCTGGCCGTGCTCGACGCGGGCGCGGAGGAGGTCAACGACGTCGGCGAGGCGTTCGAGGTCGTCTCCGAGGCGACGGACCTGCACGCGGTCCGGGTGGCGGCGGGTGATGCCGACCTCGCGGTCGCCTCGGCGGACATCTCCTGGCTGCCCTCGGTGAGCGTGTCACTCGACGAGGAGCCGGCCCGGAAGGTCCTCAAGCTGGTCGAAGCGCTGGAGGACCTCGACGACGTCCAGAACGTCTGGTTCAACGCGGACATCTCGGACGACGTCATGGAGCTTGTGTCGAGCTGAGCCGGTCGCGGCGTGTCGCGGATGTCCCGGGTTGCCCCGGCCACTAGGATCGAACGGATGTTCGTGGACGTGGCCGGGAGGGCTCGTTGCGTGTTCTCGGGGTCGATCCTGGGCTGACCCGCTGTGGCATTGGTGTGGTCGACGGTGGCCCGGGCCGACGGGCCAGTCTGGTCGACGTCGGTGTGGTGCGTACGCCGGCGTCCGACGAGGTGGCACAGCGGCTGCGGGCCGTCTCCGAAGGCGTGGAGGAGTGGCTGGACCGGCTGCGCCCGGACGCGGTGGCCGTGGAGAAGGTGTTCAGCCAGGCGAACGTGCGCACGGTGATGGGTACCGCCCAGGCCGGCGCCGTCGCGATCGTGGCGGCAGCCCGCCGTGGGCTGCCGATCGGCCTCTACACGCCCAGCGAGGTCAAGGCCGCGGTGACCGGCAGCGGGCGGGCCGACAAGGCACAGGTGGGGTTCATGGTGACCAGGCTTCTTGATCTGGCGGAGGCGCCGAAGCCGGCCGATGCCGCGGACGCGCTGGCGCTCGCGCTGTGTCATCTGTGGCGTGGCCCGGCGCTGGCCCGCATGCGCGCCGCGGACCCTCGCGCCCGGGTGGCGGACCCGCGGGGCAGCCGGGCATGACGGCGACGGCTCCGACCTCGCCGACGGGACCGGCGGCGTGATCGCGTCGATCAGCGGAACCGTCGAGGCGCTCTCGCCCACCTCCGCGGTGGTGGACGTCGGTGGTGTCGGGATCCTCGTGTGGTGCACGCCCGCGACGCTGGCCGGGCTGCGGGTCGGTGAGCGCGCGAAGCTGTCGACGACCCTGGTCGTCCGAGAGACCGAGCTGACGCTCTACGGCTTCGCCGATGCCGACGAGCGGGATGTCTTCGAGACCCTGCAGGGTGCCGCCGGGGTGGGGCCCAGGCTCGCCCAGGCCGTGCTGGGCGTGCACAGTCCGGACGCGGTGCGCCGGGCGGTCGCGGCGGAGGACCTGGCCGCGCTCACCAAGGTTCCCGGGATCGGCCGCAAGGGTGCCCAGCGCATCGTCCTCGACCTGCGGGACAAGATCGGTCCGCCCAGCGCGCCGGTTCCGGCGCCACGCGGCGCGGTGGCGGCAGCCGCCGCCGTCGCCGAGCTTCGGCTTGGCGGCCCCGCCGAGCAGGTTCGCGACGCTCTGGTCGGGCTTGGCTACTCGGCGCGGGAGGCCCAGGACGCCGTCGTCGCCGCGGGCGCCGCGGCGGGCGCGGGCGCAGGTGGCGCAGGTGGCATGGGCGTCATGGGCGTCATGGGCGACGCGGGCGACGCGGGCGACGCGGTGGACCCGGCCGCGCTGCTGCGTGCGAGCCTCGCGATCCTGCGGCCGCGATGAGGGCATCGGTCCGGGCGCGGGCAGCGGCGTGGGCTGTCCGGGGGGCGTCATGACGGCGGACGACGGCGGCCTGGTCTCCGCCGCGGCGACACCTGAGGAGAGGGCGTTCGAGGCGGGTCTGCGCCCGCGGACGCTGAGCGAGTTCGTCGGTCAGCGGAAGGTGCGTGAGCAGCTCTCCATCATGCTGGAGGGGGCCCAGGGCCGTGGGCGGCCACCGGACCATGTGCTGCTCTCGGGTCCGCCGGGGCTGGGCAAGACGAGCCTCGCCATGATCATCGCCGAGGAGCTGGGAGTCCCGCTGCGGATGACCAGCGGGCCGGCGATCGAGCGGGCCGGTGACCTGGTCGCGATCCTCACCGCGCTGACACCGGGTGAGGTGCTGTTCCTCGACGAGATCCATCGCATCGCCCGCCCGGCGGAGGAGCTCCTCTACGCGGCGATGGAGGATTTCCGGGTCGACGTCGTCCTCGGCAAGGGCCCGGGCGCGACGGCGATCCCGCTGGACCTCGCCCCGTTCACCCTGGTCGGCGCCACGACCCGGTCGGGCCTGCTCACCGGGCCGCTACGGGACCGGTTCGGCTTCACCGCCCACATGGACTTCTACGGGGCCGACGAGCTGGCCCTGGTCCTCGCCCGGTCGGCCCGGCTGCTGGGCGTCAGGCTGACCGACGATGGCGCGGCTGAGGTCGCCGGCCGTTCCCGTGGCACGCCCCGCATCGCCAACCGGCTGCTGCGCCGGGTCCGCGACTACGCCGAGGTCCGGGCCGACGGTGTCGTCTCCCGGGAGGTCGCCCAGGCGGCGCTGCGGATCTACGACGTCGACGGGCTTGGCCTGGACCGGCTGGACCGGGCGGTGCTGGACGCGCTCGTGCGCCGTTTCGGCGGGGGTCCGGTCGGCCTCGGCACGCTCGCGGTGTCGGTGGGTGAGGAGGCGGAGACCGTCGAGGACGTGTCCGAGCCGTTTCTCCTGCGAGCCGGCCTGCTGGTGCGTACGGCACGGGGCCGGGTCGCCACCCCGGCGGCGTTCACCCATCTCGGGCTGGAACCGCTCGCTGATGGTCTTGGCAGGTCACAGGCGTCCATGGCGCTCTCCGGCGACGACTCGCCGCAGGCCTGAACGGACTGCCACTCGAGATGTCCGGCTTCGCCGGGAATCGCACCAGCGGCCTGCCCGCAGTGCGCGCGGCGCACCTACGTACGATCAGCCGCGACACTCAGGAGGGTAGGACGTGCAGGTACTCGCGACCATGACGACCGCGGCGGACAACGACGGCGGCAGCTCCATCAGCGGACTGATCTTCCCGCTGCTGATCGTCCTGCTGATCGTCTACTTCTTCTCCACCCAGCGGCGCCGCGCGAAGGCACAGCAGCAGCAGCTCGCGCAGATCGTTCCCGGCACGCTCGTCGTGACCACCGCCGGCCTGTACGCCACGGTCGTGGAGCAGGACGGCGCCGACATCCTGCTCGAGATCGCGCCGGATGTCGTGTGCAGGTTCAGTCGCAACGCCGTGGCACGGGTGATCAGCACGCCGGACTCGGATGCCGCTGACGGCGAGCACGGCGAGCACGGCGAGCACGGCGACGACGCGACCGCCTCCACGAACCCGCTGGCCACGACGCATGACGCCGACGAGGCCGGGGCGGCGGACCACGACGCGAAGTCATCCGGCTCCACTACGGAAAGTGACGACACGGACGGTGTCGGCGACGGTGACCGCGCCGGCGGTGCGGACGGGGCGGCTGGCCGGCCCGGCGGGCCGCGCAAGGAGCTCTGACCCGAGGCCGTACCCCGGGGTTCCCGCATCCGGAGCCCCGGGATGGTGGGTGTCGTGGGGTTGCCGTGGTGTTTGCTGCCGGGACCGTCACGCGCCTGTCGGCTGCGGGTGGTGTTACGTCAGGGCTGTTGGAACGTACCCTCGGTGACACTCGTTCGGAATCGTTGGGCGCCGCCGAGATCGGTGACGGTGTGTGAGGAAGGACCTGGCATTGGCACGTCGCTCGGCACGAGCGTCGGGAGGCATCTCCGTCGGCGCCCGGCTCGGAGCACTTGGTGCTCTGCTCGCCATCCTCTTTGGCCTCATGGCTGTTACCGGCACCTGGACGCCCAAGCTCGGCCTTGACCTCCAGGGCGGGACGAGTGTCATCCTCACGCCACGGTCGGTGACCGGTGGCTCGATCGACGACTCGGCGCTGAACAAGGCCGTCGACGTCATCCGCAGTCGCGTCGACGGCCTCGGTGTCGCCGAGGCCGAGGTGCGCCGCACCGGCGACACCATCGAGATCTCCGTGCCCGGCCGCGGCCGCAACGACGTCGTGGCGCTGGTGGGCCAGACGGCGGAACTGCGGTTCCGTCAGGTTGCCGGGTCGGCTGCCGCGCAGTCCGCGGCTACGCCGACCCCGTCGGCGACCGGCAGCCCGTCCGCGACGACGGCGCCGTCCACCGGTGCGACCGCGAGCCCGAGCGGAACGGCGGCTCCGGCCACCGGCTCGCCGGCACCGGCCGCGACGAGCGCGCCGGCCACCCAGAAGCCGGCTGCGCTGGGTCTCCCCGGAGCTGACAGCGGGTCCGGCCTCACGCTCCAGCCGGCGGCGTACACCGCACCGGCGGGTGCGGGCGGGGCACGCATCCAGCTCGCGGCGGCCACCAACACGACCAGCCCGGCGGCGGCGAGCACGCTCGCGGCCGCGGCGGCGACGAGCTCACCTGCCGCGGCCGCGACGGGCCAGCCGAGCGCTGCCGCCACGACGCCCGCGGCACCCGCCGCGTCCGCGTCGCCGTCCGCCGACCAGGCCGCGAGCGGCACCAGCACGGACGCGACGACACCGCCCGCCGACGTCCAGGAGAAGTTCGCCAACCTCACCTGCACGGCCAGCGGGGTCCGCGGTTCCGCGGTGAGCCTGGACCGCCCCGAGGACTGGACCGCCGCCTGCGACCGGGACGGCACGACCAAGTACCTGCTCATGCCGGCGGCCCTGGTCGGGACGGACGTGAAATCGGCCTCGGCCGGCCTGCTCAGCGGTGGCGGCACGACGAGCGTGACCACCGGCCAGTGGGTCGTCAACGTCGACTTCACCGGCAACGGCCAGAAGAAGTTCACCGCGCTCACCGAGAAGACGGTCGGCAGCCAGGTCGCGATCGTGCTCGACGGAGTGGTCCAGTCCGCGCCGCAGACCAACGAGCGCATCTCGGGCTCGGCGCAGATCTCGGGGGACTTCTCCCAGTCCGAGGCCCAGGACCTCGCCGATGTCCTGCGGTTCGGCGCGCTGCCGCTGGCCTTCGAGCGTTCGCAGGCCGAGTCGGTGTCCCCGACGCTCGGGCGTGAGTCGCTGCACGGCGGTCTGCTGGCCGGTGCCATCGGTCTCGGCCTCGTGGTGATCTACTCGTTCCTCTACTACCGTGCGCTCGGCGTCGTCGTGATCACCTCGCTCGCGGTGAGCGCCGCGCTGAACTACGCCGCGGTCACGCTGCTCGGGGATGCGATCGGCTTCACCCTGACACTGGCCGGTATCGCCGGTCTCATCGTCTCGATCGGTGTGACGGCCGACTCGTTCGTCGTCTACTTCGAACGGATCAAGGACGAGGTCCGCGCCGGCCGGAGCGTGCGGACGTCCGTCGACCGCGCCTGGCCGGCGGCCCGGCGGACCATGCTCTCCGCCGACACGGTGTCCTTTCTCGCCGCGGCGGTGCTGTACGTCCTGTCGGTCGGGTCCGTGCGCGGGTTCGCGTTCACTCTCGGCCTGTCGACCCTGGTCGACGTGCTGATCATGTTCATCTTCACCCGCCCGCTCGTCACGGCGCTGGTCCGCCGGCCCCTGTTCAGCACCAGCCGGTTCTCCGGGCTGACGGTGCGATCGGTGGGCGGATCGGCGCAGTCGCGGGGACCGCGGCTGGCCAAGCGCCCTGCGGGGCCCGGCCGTCCGGCCGCGGCCGCCGCCGGTGCGGGTGCCGGTGACGACGTGGATCCCGGCTCCGTGGACGTGGATGGGGACGGCGACCAGACGGATGACGGCGGGTCAGGCCCGCCGAACCAGGCTCCCCGGCTCACGAAGCCGGGGCCGGCGCGGCAGGGAACGGGCCGGCGCACGGCCGGGCAGAGGCGGGAGCACTGACATGTCGATGCTGGGGCGTCTCTACCGCAGCGAGTTCCACGTCGACTTCGTCGGCCGCCGGCGTGTCTGGTATGTCGTGTCCGGGGTGCTGCTCACGATCTGTGTGCTGAGCATGATTGTCCGCGGGTTCACGCTGGGTATCGAGTTCAAGGGCGGGGCCGTCTTCCAGTTCCCGGCGAACGGCGGCACCGTCGAGCAGGTCAAGGATGTCCTCAGCGACAGTGGGGTCGACGCCTCCGACAGCGTCGTCCAGCAGCTCGAGACGTCCAAGCAGTTCCGGGTCCAGACACCCACGCTGTCCGACGAGGAGACCGCGCGGGTGGAGGACGCCCTCGCGAAGCGTTTCAACGTCGCGAACCCGGACGAGAACATCGCGGTCTCGACCGTCGGGTCGTCCTGGGGATCCACCATCACCAACAAGGCGATCAAGGGTCTGATCGTCTTTCTCGTGCTGGTGATGGTCTACCTGTCGGTGCGGTTCGAGTGGAAGATGGCCGCGGCGGCGATGGCGGCGCTCATCCACGACCTGGTCGTCACCATGGGTATCTACTCCCTGGTCGGCTTCGAGGTCACCCCGTCCACGATCATTGCTGTGCTGACCATCCTCGGTTTCTCGCTGTACGACACGGTCGTGGTCTTCGACCGGGTACGGGAGAACACCGCCGGAATGGCGACGTCGTCGCGGCGGACCTACGCGGAGGCCACCAACGACGCGCTCAACGAGACGCTGGTCCGGTCGCTCAACACATCACTGATCGCGCTCATCCCGGTGGCGTCGCTGTTGTTCGTCGGCGCCGGGCTGCTGGGTGCCGGCACCCTGAAGGACCTCGCGCTCGCCCAGTTCGTCGGTATCGCCTCCGGTACCTACTCCTCCCTGTTCTTCGCGACCCCGCTGCTCGTCGACCTCAAGCGCAACGAGTCGGAGGTGCGCGCGCTGGACGCCCGGGTGGGGCGGGCCCGGGCGAGCCGGGCCAGGTCGGCCCGCGCCGCCGAGACCGGGCAGACCAGCCGGTCGGTGCGGTCCCGTCAGGGTGCGGACCCGGCCGGTGTGGACGCCGACGCGGACGGGCCGGACGTGCACGAGCCCGGTGACGCCGTGGGCGTCGCCAGTGGGATGCGCACCGCCTCGGCGGCGGCCGCGGCTGGACATGTCGGTGTTCCGTCCGCGCAACGGCGTGGCCCGAGGTCGAAGCCGACCCAGCCCCGGCGCTCCGGTGGTAAGAAGCGTTCGCGCTAGGGGGACGCAGGTCCGTCGCGCGTAAGGCAGGGCGAGGCCGGTGTGAAGCCGGGCGAACTGTGCGAAGTATCATGAAGTAGATGTAAAGCGCGTAAGACGCAAAACGGATAAACCGGCACGGCATCGGCGTGGACACGGCCGCCCGATCGGGCGGCGACGAATTTCTGAAGCGGAGAGGTCACCACGATGACGAGCGTCGAAAGCGGGCCGGCTCTGGGTGCGGCAGCGGAGGTGCTCGCCGCCCACGTCCGCGATGTCCAGGATTTCCCCAAGCCTGGAGTCGTCTTCAAGGACATCACCCCGCTGCTGTCCACCCCGGCGGCGTTCGGGGTGGTCATCGGTGCCCTGGCGGATCTCGCGCGAGACCTGTCGGTCACCACGATCGCGGGGATCGAGGCGCGCGGATTCCTGCTGGCTGCACCGGTCGCCGACCGGATCGGCGCAGGCCTCGTCCCGGTGCGCAAGGCGGGCAAGCTGCCGGGGGCGACCCGCCGCGAGACCTACGACCTGGAATACGGCACCGCCACCCTGGAGATCCACGAGGACGCGGTGGCCGCGGGGGAGCGGGTCCTGCTCGTCGATGACGTGCTCGCCACCGGCGGAACCGCCGCCGCCGCGCACAACCTGCTGCGTGGATGCGGCGCGGACGTGGTCGGCCTCGCGGTCCTGATGGAGCTGAGTTTCCTGGCCGGGCGTGACCGGACGGGTGCGCTGCCGGTCACCTCGATCATGACTCTCTGATCGGCTGAGCCGGTCCGGCGTCAGCACGTTCCGCTGGGTGGCAGGTGTTCGAGGGGTGTGGCGCGCCACGGCCACCTGAGTGTGGCCGCCGCGGGGTCTGCCCGGGGTTGCGGAAGGCCGCGCGGACCAGCAGCGTTAACCTCGATGTCAGGAGCCTTTCGCACATCCGTGCCATGGCCGAAGCGCAACGCAGGAGCGGCCCGTGCCCGAGGCGCCGCCGGTGACCACCGGAGCTGTGTCGGCGGCCGCGTCATCCGTCGGGGAGACGCGGCCGGTGTCGCCTGCCCTGAGCGCGGAGGGGTCCGCCGCACGCGGCGAGGCCGGTCACGGTGAGGTGACCCAGGCCGCGCCTGCGTCGTCCGCGGTGTCGATGGTGTCCGCGACGGCGGGCGGTGAGGATGACGCGGAGAGTGGTTCCCCGGTGGTGCCACGGCTGGGCCACGAGTCACCGCCACTGCCCCGTCGGGTGCGGGGGCGCTTCTCGCGCCTCGGCACTCATCGGGCCACCCCGCCGTCATCGTTGGACCCGGTGCTGCGCGGGCTCGTCGCGAACCATCCGCGGGCTGACATCGCGCCGGTGCAGCATGCCTTCGAGGTGGCCGACGCGGCGCACGCCGGCCAGGTCCGCTTCTCCGGGCACCCGTACATCACCCATCCGATCGCGGTCGCGAGCATCCTGGCCGACCTCGGGATGGACATCCCGACCCTGTGCGCCGCGCTGCTGCACGACACCCTGGAGGAGACGGACCTCCCGCCCGAGACGATCGAGGCCGAGTTCGGCCCGCAGGTGCTGCAGATAGTCGACGCGGTCAGCAAGCTCAACCGGGTCAAGGTCGGCGAGGCGGCGCAGACCGAGACCATCCGCCGCATGGTGGTCGCGATGGCCCGCGACCCGCGCGCGCTGGTGGTGAAGCTCGCGGACCGCCTGCACAACATGCGCACGCTGCGCTTCCTGCCCGAGCACAAGCAGGAGCGCAAGGCCCGCGAGACCCTGGAGATCTACGCGCCACTGGCCCACCGCCTCGGGATGAACTCCCTCAAGTGGGAGCTGGAGGACCTGGCGTTCGCCGCGCTGTACCCGAAGCGCTACGACGAGATCGTCCGGCTCGTCGCGGACCGCGCGCCCAGCCGGGACGTCTACCTCACCGAGACGTCCACGCAGGTCCAGGCGCAGCTCGCCGAGGCGCGCATCAAGGCCGTGGTGACCGGCCGGCCCAAGCACTACTACTCGATCTACCAGAAGATGGTCGTGCGCGGCCGGTCGTTCGAGGACATCTACGACCTGGTCGGCATCCGGGTCCTGGTCGACTCGGTCCGGGACTGCTATGCCGCGCTGGGCACGGTCCACGCGAACTGGAAGCCCATTCCGGGCCGGTTCAAGGACTACATCGCGATGCCCAAGTACAACATGTACCAGTCGTTGCACACGACGGTCATCGGGCCCGAGGGCAAGCCGGTCGAACTGCAGATTCGCACCCATTCCATGCATAACCGGGCCGAATACGGCATCGCGGCGCACTGGAAGTACAAGGAGGACGGCACCGGCTCGCGCTCGGGCGGCTCCGGCTCCGGCCGGCGCGGGGGAGCCAAGGCCGCCGGGGGTGCCGGCGGGACGGATCCGAACCTGCACAACTGGCTGCGCCAGATCCTGGACTGGCAGCGTGAGACCGCGGATCCGGGGGAGTTCCTCGACAGCCTGCGCTTCGACGCCGCCGCCGACGAGGTCTTCGTCTTCACGCCGAAGAGCGACGTCATCCCGCTGCCGCTCGGTTCGACGCCGATCGACTTCGCCTACGCGGTGCACACCGACATCGGCAACCAGTGCGTCGGCGCCCGGGTCAACGGCCGGCTGGCCGCCCTGGACACCGAGCTGGAGAACGGCGACGTGGTGGAGGTCTTCACCTCCCGCGCACATTCCGCCGGGCCCAGCGAGGACTGGCTGATGTTCGTGCGCTCCACCCGGGCCCGGACGAAGATCCGCCAGTGGCACGCGCGGGAGCGCCGCGAGGACGCGATCGTCGCCGGCCGGGACGCGATCGGCCGGGCGATGCGCCGCCACGGCCTGCCACTGGCCCGGCTGATGGCCGGCGACGCGCTGCTGACGCTGGCGAAGGACATGCGTTACGCCGACGTCGCGGCTCTGTACGCGGCGGTCGGCGAGAACAACGTCAGCGCGCAGGCGGTGGTGAACCGGCTGCTGCAGAGCCTGGGCGGCCCGGAGAGCGCGGAGGAGGACGCGGCCGAGACCGAGCTGCCGATCCGGGCGCTGCGCCGTTCCGGCGGCGATCCGGGTGTGATCGTCACGGGTGCGGCGGACGTCTGGGTGAAGCTCGCCCGGTGCTGCACCCCGATGCCGGGTGACGAGATCGCCGGCTTCGTGACCCGGGGCAAGGGCGTCTCGGTGCACCGCACCGACTGCGTCAACCTCGTCAGCCTGCGCGGCGGCCCGCACGACCGGACCGTCGCGGTGGAGTGGGCGCCGTCATCCGGCTCGGTGTTCCTGGTGGTGATCCAGGTCGAGGCCCTCGACCGGACCAGGCTGCTGTCGGATGTGACCCGGGTGTTGTCCGATCACCACGTCAACATCCTCTCCGCGTCGGTCACCACGACCCGAGAGCAGGTGGCGGTCAGCCGTTTCACCTTCGAGATGGGTGACGCCAAGCATCTCGGCCACATTCTCGACGCCGTCAGGTCCACCGACGGCGTGTACGACTGTTTCCGGGTCACCTCGGACGTACAGAGCTGACTGCGAGCGCGAGGGGGCACGCCGTGAATGCTGAGGCCGCGGGAGCGGGTCTGCCGGCGGGCGGCTTCTCGCCCGCGCTGTCCCGAGCGGACGGCGACGACGGTGACTCGCGGACAGTCATCGCGGCCCGCCAGGCCAGCCTCCGGCTGGCGCACCTGGCCCGCCGGATGGCCGCGCCGCGAACCCCGCAGGTGCCCCCCGAGCTGCGTGATCTCGTCGAGGCACACCGCGACTTCCACCCGAAGGCCGACATCGCCGCGGTGATCCGCGCCTACTCGGTGGCGGAGCGCCTGCACGCCGGCCAGACCAGGCGAAGCGGCGACCCCTACATCAGCCATCCGCTCGCGGTCGCGGAGGTCCTCGCCGAGCTGGGCGTCGACACCACGACCATCATCGCGGCACTGCTGCACGACACCGTCGAGGACACCGGCTACTCGCTCACCGCCGTCACGGCGGAGTTCAGCGGTGAGGTCGCCAACCTGGTCGACGGTGTGACCAAGCTGGACAAGATGCGTTTCGGGGAGGCCGCGGAGGCGGAGACCCTGCGCAAGCTGATCGTCGCGCTCGCCCGCGACTACCGGGTCCTCGTCATCAAGATCGCCGACCGGCTGCACAACATGCGCACGCTGGGGTTCATGTCGCCGGCCAAGCAGGAGAAGATCTCGCGGGTCACGCTGGAGGTCCTGGCGCCGCTGGCGCACCGGCTCGGAGTAAGCGTGATCAAACGGGAGCTGGAGGACCGGGCGTTCGCCGTCCTCAACCCCGAGGAGCACCGCCGGATCTCCGGCCTGGTGGACGACTTCACCGCCGCGGAGCGGGCCAGCGGCACGGTCTCCGGGCTGGTGGACCAGCTACGGACGGCGCTCGCCGAGGCCCGGGTCGACGGTGCGGTCTCGGTCCGGATCAGCCACATCTTCTCGATCTTCAAGCGGGCCCAGGAGCGTGGCCGCGCGCCGCGGGACTACACCGACATCGTCCGCGTACTCGTCCTCGTGGACGACGTCACGGACTGCTACGCCGCGCTCGGTGTCATCCACGGCGTGTGGCGCCCGGTGCCGGGGCGGCTGCGCGACTTCGTCGCGACCCCCAAGTTCAACATGTACCAGAGCCTGCACACGTCCGTGACGGACGACTCCGGGCGCACCGTCGACATCCAGATCCGCACCCCGTCCATGCATCGGCTGGCCGAGACCGGCATCGTGGCGAAGCCGGTCGGGCCGGGCGCCGACGGCGCCCGCCTCGAAGGCCTGTCCTGGCTGCACAGCCTGCTGGACTGGCAGGTCGACACGGTCGACCCGGGGGAGTTCCTGGAATCGCTGTCCTCGGACCTGAACTCCGACGAGGTGCTGACCTTCACCCCGAAGGGCAAGATGATCGCGCTGCCCGCGCGCTCCTCACCGGTCGACGTGGCCTACGCGGTGCACACCGATGTGGGGCACCGCGCCATCGGCGCCCGGGTGAACGGCCGGCTGGTCCCGCTGCACACCCGGCTGCGCAACGGCGACGTCGTCGAGATCCTCACCTCGAACCTTCCGGGAGCGGGGCCGAGCGAGGACTGGCTTGACTTCGTGCGGACCTCCCGGGCCCGGGTCCGGATCCGCAAACGCCTGGCCCGGCAGCGCCGGGATACGCACGGACGGTCGCCACACGGCATCGCGAGCGGTCTGACCTGGCCGTTCGGGCACTCGGGCGACCCCGCCCGGCGTGATGGCGCGACCGGGACGAGCACACCCGGGAGGATCACACCCGGGCCGGTCGAGCGGCCCGGCCAGGCCGCCGGGACCGCCCACGGTGCCGGGAGCCCGGCCGACGCCACCCCGGACGCCCAGCCCGTGGACGCCGGCCTTGCGCAGACCGCACCGGCGGCAGGGCCGGCCGCATCGGCAGGGCAGGCCGTGCCGGCAGGGCAGGCTGTCCCGACGGCGGCAGTCGCCCTCGGCGACACCACCGCACCGACCGCTCCTTCCGAGCCCACCGCTCCTGCCGCGGCCTCGGATGGCGCGGCCTCGCGTGGCGCCCGGCGGGTGCGGCGTGCCGTGCCGGGAAAGCAGGGCGAGCGCTCGGGCGACGCCGGTGGTCTCACGGGCCGCGAAACAGCCGGGGAGGTCGCGGCACGCGGCGCCGCCCGCCGCGGAACGCAGAACTGGGCGGGCTTCGCCGAGATCGAGGGCACGGATGTGCCAGTGCGTCTCGCGCGATGTTGTCTTCCGCTCCCCGGAGACAAGGTTGTCGGCTTCACGACGCACAGCAGTGCTGTCTCGCTGCATCGTCGGGAATGCGCGAACGTCGCCTCCTCGGCGTCATCACGCGAGCAGGTGACCGTGGCGGGATGGGCCGCTGCGGAGAGTCAGACCTTCCCCACCGAAATCGCGGTTGAGGCCTTCGATCGTTACGGCCTGCTGGCAGATATAACCGAAGTTCTCTCTGACACGTCCGCGTCGGTGCGTGCGGCGTCGACCTCGACTTCGGAGGACCGGGTGGCGCACGCCCGCTTCACGATTGAGGTCACCGGCCCCGAACAGCTCGATCGGGTGCTGGCGGCGGTACGCAGCGTTGGCGGTGTCTACGACTGTTACCGGGCCTGCCAGACGATCGTGTGACGCCGGGGGCCGGGATCCGGGAGCCTTATGCGCTCCGTGTCGCTATGGTCCCGGAAGTCGCTTTTCAACATTCCCCGGCCCGATCGGGTCGTGTACCGAAAGAATCACCCGTGGTCATCGGCGAAAAAACGTCGGCGCCGACGGTGGTCCGATGTAGAGTATCTCGCATCGCCATCGGTTATGGGTGGGAGTACGCGTGGGATTCCTTCAGGTCATCACGAGCATCGACTCACCAGACGCAGCGGACCGTATCGGCAGGGCGCTCGTCGAGCGGCGCCTTGTTGCCTGTTTCCAGGTGGTCGGGCCGATTCGGAGCACTTACCGGTGGAACGGCGAGATCGAGCAGTCGGAGGAATGGCTCTGCCTCGCCAAAACAACGAGTGAACGGCTGGCCGACCTGATCGCGGAGATCACCGCCGCGCACCCGTACGAGACGCCCGAGATCATTGCGACCCCTATCGTGTCGGGTCACACGGACTATCTCGACTGGATCACGGCGGAGACCGCCCCGTCGATCCGGAGCTGAGGCTCCGGCCTTACACGAGCGCGCGAAGCTGCTCGTCGAGATCCCGGACGGCCTGGGTGTTCTGCCAGGGCCGCAGATGCTCCCGAACCCGCCGGATCCTGGTGAGCCCCAGTGAGAAGTCGGTTGCCGCGACGATGGCCAGCGACTCGGCCGCGTACTGGGTCGCGGCGTCGATCTCCCGCCGCTGAATGTGCACCTCGGCGACATCGCCGAGTAACAAGGAGCGCTTCTTGGTGCCGCTGTGCGGAGACGTGGCACGCAGCGCCTCCGTCGCCGCGGCGTGGGCGGCGGCTGGCCGGCGCAGCCTCGTGTAGGTCGTGACCTTGATGCCGTCAAGCCGGCCACGGTCGAAGAACTGGGTCCAGACCCGGTCGCCGTCGTCGGCGCGGTCGAAGGCCTCCTGAGCGCGGTCCAACGCGGCCAGTGCCGCCCGCCCCTCGCCGCGGGCGGCCTGTTCTTCGGCCTCCCGCCCGGCCAGCCACGCCCGGGTCATGATGGTGCTCGCGCCCGCGGCGCGGCGCTGCGCCTCCGCCAGCAGCGCGCAGGCCTGGTCGTGACGACCGACCCCGGCGCTGTGGTAGCTCTCGTAACCCAGTACGCAGGCCCACAGCGCGCTGTCGTCGGCCTCCCGCGCCGCCTCGATCGCGACCCGGTAGTACGCCAGGGCGGCCGGGACGTCGTTCATGTCGAACGCGAGCCAGCCGGCCAGCGCCGCGGTCTCGCCGGCGGTCGCCGCGAGGTCGCGGCGAGCCGACGATCGGCCGCTGGACTCCAACAGCTGCGTGAGCGTCCCCAGATGACCGGTGACCCTGGGGAACAGCGCCCGGGCGGGAACGCGCTCCTCCAGGCTGTACAGGCCCGCCGTGCATCGGCTCAGCTCGTCCGCCAGCTCCGGGGTGACGGTGGTGCGCCGGCGCAGCGCCGCGGACAGCCGCTCCCACGGCGCGTTGTCGGGCCCGGCCGTGCCCAGCGGGACGACGGCGACGCCACCCGCGGCGGCGAAAAGCCGCAGGAACCCACGGCGCTCGACGGGAATGTCACCGGACGGTTCGGCCCCGGCCTCGGCCTGGATGAGAACGGTTCCGGCCGGGCCGATGCCGTGGGAAAGCTTGTCCGTGGCGGCGGGGAGCCGGCCGGCCAGGCCGGTGCTGGGGTCGTCGTCGACGAAGCCGAGTTCTGCCGAGGAGCGCTCGAACAGCGCGCGCAACAACCGCTGGTAGCGAAGGCTGGGCTTTTTGTCGCCCTTCTCCCACTTGCAGATCATATTTCCGGTGACGCCGGCCTCGCGGCCCTCATGGATGACGGAGAAGCGTCGGATCTCGCTCGCCAGGCGTTCCTGTGACCAGCCGCGTTCCTCTCGGCTGGTGCGAAGCCGAACGTTCGGAGTACGGGCCGGGCCGGCGGTGGCCGGCCTGGGGTCGTTTGGTCGCATGCTCCTTGGCGAGGTGTGACCCGCCGACGTTCCTGCCGGGCGCTCCATCGGGACCTCCGAGTCAAGCAGTTGACTTCAGGAGCTTAACCGTGTGTTAGCAAAGGCGGTGATACCCCTCGTGTGGTCCTTCGGTGACAAGAAACAGGCAAATCATCGAACGGGCGACCGCGCTCCGTGACGGCACGCGGCGTCATCGTCTCGCCGGTGCGTCACCATAGAGTCTGGTGTGTGAGAGCTGGTCCTCTGCCCCCGAGCCCCCGTGGCCCACGCTCACGCGTGCAGGCCCGGCCGCTGCGGGAGTGGCAACGCGCCGCCCTGGAGATCTACCGCTCGCGCACCGCCTCGGGCGGGCGGGACTTCCTGGCGGTGGCGACGCCGGGTGCGGGCAAGACGACCTTCGCCCTGGAGATCGCCGCCGAGCTGCTGGCCGCCGGTGAGATCCGGGCGGTGACGGTGGTGGCCCCGACGGACCACCTGAAGCGGCAGTGGGCCGGTGCGGCCTCGGCCGTCGGCATCGATCTGGACCCGACGTTCCGCAACTCCGCCGGTGCGACCGCGTCCGACTACACGGGTGTCGCCGTCACATACGCCCAGGTCGCGGCCCATCCGGCGCTGCACCGGATGCGTACGGCGGCCCGGCGCACCCTGGTGATCCTCGACGAGATCCACCACGCGGGGGACGCGCTTTCCTGGGGCGAGGCGGTGCGTGAGGCGTTCACGCCGGCCGCCCGTCGTCTGGCGCTCACCGGAACACCGTTCCGGTCGGACGTCAGCCCGATTCCGTTTGTCACCTACCTGCCAGATGCGGAGGGCGTCACCCGCAGCGTCGCGGACTCCAGCTACGGCTATGCGGACGCGCTGCGCGATGGCGTGGTCCGTCCTGTGCTCTTCCTGGCCTATTCCGGCGAGATGTCGTGGCGGACGAGCGCGGGTGCCGAGCTGAGCGCGCGGCTCGGTGAGCCGCTGAACAGCGAGCAGACCGCCGCGGCGTGGCGGACCGCGCTCGACCCGCAGGGCAACTGGATGCCGGCGGTCCTCGCGGCGGCTGACACCCGGCTCTCCCAGGTACGCCGGGGCGGCATGCCGGACGCCGGCGGCCTGGTCATCGCGACCGACCACACGACCGCCCGCGCCTACGCCGGCCTGCTGCGGGGGATCACCGGGACGTCTCCGGTCGTGGTCCTCTCCGACGACCCCACCGCGAGCTCGAAGATCGCCACCTTCCGGGAGTCGACGGACCGCTGGATGGTCGCCGTCCGGATGGTCAGTGAGGGCGTCGACGTCCCCCGGCTGGCGGTCGGCGTGTACGCCACCTCGGCCTCGACACCGCTGTACTTCGCGCAGGCGGTCGGTCGGTTCGTCCGCGGCCGCGGCCGCTCGGAGACGGCGTCGGTCTTCCTGCCGAGTGTGCCCGCGCTGCTCGCGCTGGCCGGTGAGATGGAGGTCCAGCGTGACCACGCGCTGGACAAGCCGATGCGCGAGCCGGACGCCTTCGACGACGACGCCCTGCGGGAGGCGAACCGCCGCCGGGACACGCCGGACAAGCCGGACAGTCCGTTCACCGCGCTGGGATCGTCCGCCCAGCTGGACAGGGTGATCTTCGACGGTGGTGAGTTCGGGACCACGGCGCAGGCCGGATCGCCGGAGGAGGAGGACTTCCTCGGCCTGCCCGGGCTGCTCGAGCCCGATCAGGTCGCCACCCTGCTGCGGCAGCGTGAGGCCGCACAGCGGGCCGCCGCGGCGAAGGCCTCCGCGGCTGCCGCGGCGTCCACCGAGCCGGTGGTCCCGGCGGCCAGGCAGGGCGAGGCGGCGGGGGAGCCGGAGGCGGCCGACCGTCCGGTCCACGAGCGGATCGGGGAGCTGCGCAAGGAGCTCAACAAGCTGGTGGCCGCGCACTACCACCGGACCGGCAAGCCCCACGGGATGATCCACGCGGAGCTGCGCAGGTCCTGCGGCGGCCCCCCGAGCGCGCAGGCCAGCGCCGCGCAGCTACAGGCGCGGATCGACACCGTCCGCCGCTGGGCGGGTTGACCCACACAGCCCACCGCGACCACACAGCCCACCGCGACCACACAGCCCACCGCGGCCACACAGCCCACCGCGGCCACACAGCCCACCGCGGACCTGGCCGGCGATGCCGCCGGCCTCGCGGTGGGCGGTGGGCGGTGCTGGACCGGTCTGGTGCTCGACCGGTGCAGGGCGGGTTTACTGCTCCTGGTTGATCTCGATGGACTTGATCTGGGCCTTGCTCGCCGGGGTGCCGTCCGAGCCGCCGCCCTCGATCCCCGGGGAGGTCAGCTTGTCCAGCACGTCGAGACCCTCGGTGATGTGGCCGAAGACGGTGTAGCCACCGGCCAGCGCGGACGCGCCGTCCGCGGTGGGATCGGCGTAGTTGATGAAGAACTGGCTGCCGTTGCTGTCCGGCTGGCTGCTGTGCGCCATCGCCAGCACGCCGCGGTTGTAGTTCACGCCCTCGGTGTTCTCGTTGGCGTATCCGAAGCCGGGGCCGCCCGTGCCGGTGGCGGTGGGGTCGCCGCACTGCAGGACGCTGATGCCGGCGTCGGCGCCACCGGTCTGGCGGTGGCAGGCGGTGTCGGTGTAGAAGCCCGCCTCGGCGAGGGAGCGCAGCGCGTTGACGGTGCAGGGAGCCTTGTCGGCGTCCAGCGCGGCGGTGATCGTGCCCTGGTCGGTGGTGATGACCATCGTGGCCGGGTTCTTGTTCACCGTCGCGGCGGCGGTGGGCAGTGAGACCTGGCGCGAGGGCGCCTCGCCGGTCGACGTGTAGACGCAGTCGCCGACCTTGCTGGTCTGGCCGGCTGGCAGCGCCGAGGTCGTCGGGGTGGTGGCCGTCTGGGTGGCCGAGGGCGAGGTCGAGGTGATCTCGTTGTTGTCGTCGGAGCCACCACTGAGCAGGACGCTCGCGATCACCGACCCCACGATCGCGACCACGACCACCGCCGCGATGACGGTGACGCGCTTGCGCTGCCGCAGGTGGGCCTCACGCCGCCGCTGTGCCTGGCGCGCCGCCCGCGCGGCGGCGAGCTCCCGCTGCCGCCGTTCCCTCGTGCTCGACACCGTCGCCGGCCTCCCGCTTCTGTTGTCCCGTGACCACCGGATGGTCCTCAGGCGGTCGCTGTGCCGTCCACGTTCCCGTCGCGGACGAGTCTGTCCAGGTGGCCTGTGGACGACCTGTGAGAAGGCGGGCGACCGGTGGGCCGGACGCGTGCCGTCGATCTCGGCCGCGGCGAGGCCCGGCAGGACGCGGCCTCCGGGGATCTGACCTGGCCACTTTCGTCACACAGGGTACTCGCCGGGATCGTGGCGGAATCCGGTGCGCAGGATTCGGTCGCGGTGTCGTGTGACGTGTCATGCGAGGTGCGGGCGCGGGGCCGTGGGCGTCGGTGTGCTGCGGGTGCAGTGCTGTGCGGGGGACCGGCCGAGCCGCGCCGTGGAGGTGGACATGGCGCCTGAAGGAAGAGGGCCCCTCGGGTGCGGCTGATAGCGTCTTGGCTCAGGACCCGACGCGAAGGCTGACACGAATTCATGCTCGACAAGCGCTTCATCCGGGACAATCCCGACGCCGTTAAGGACGCCGTACGGCTCAAGGGTGTCGATCTCGACGTGGACGAGCTGCTTGCGCTCGACCAGGAGAACCGCAAACTGCAGTTCGAGGTCGACGAGGCACAGGCGCGCCGCAAGTCCTTCGCCAAGCAGTTCGCCAAGGCGGACGAGGCCCGTCGCGCCGAGCTGCGCGCGGAGCACGTCGAGTTCGACCGGCAGCTGCAGGACCTGCGTGAGCGGCTGGCCCAGACGAGCGCCCGGCTGTCCGAGCTGATGCTCCTCGCGCCGGGCATTCCCTGGGAGGGCGCACCGGTCGGGCCGGACGAGTCCGCGAACGTGGTCATCCGCACCGTCGGGACGCGTCCCGAGTTCGACTTCCCGCCGCTCGACCACACCGAGCTTGCGCAGATGCGGGGCTGGGCCGAGTTCGCCCGCGCCCGCAGGGTCGCCGGCGAGCGGGCGTACGCGCTGGTCGGTGACATGGTCATGCTGGAGCGGGCGGTGCATTCCTATGCGCTGGACCTGCTGCGCGAGCGGGACTTCACCCCGGTCGCGGTGCCCGCGCTGGTCAAGGAGGCACCGCTCGTCGGCACCGGCATGTTCCCCAAGGGCCGGGACGAGATCTACGAGATTCCCGCCGACGACGCGTTTCTCGCCGGCACGGCCGAGGTCGCCCTGGTGGGGCTGCATTCCGGGGAGATCCTCGACGCCGACCAGCTGCCGATCCGGTACGCCGGTATCTCGCCGTGCTTCCGCCGGGAGATCGGCAGCGCCAGCCGCGACGTTCGCGGGCTGCTGCGGGTCCACCAGTTCGAGAAGGTCGAGCAGTTCGTCCTGTGCGTGAACGACCCGGCCGAGTCCGCCCGCTGGCACGCCGAGCTCCTCGCCACCGCGGAGCACATCCTGACCGATCTCGGCCTGCACTACGAGGTCGTCGAATGCGCGACCGGCGACATGGGCCTGGGCAAGTTCCGCATGAACGACATCAACACCTGGTTTCCCACGCTTGACCGTTTCCGGGAGACCCACAGCTGTTCGACGCTGCATGACTGGCAGGCCCGGCGGGCGAACCTCCGTTACCGCGACTCCGGTGGGAACATCCACTTCGCGCATACGCTGAACAACACCGCGGTGGCGACACCCCGGCTGCTGGCCGCGATTCTGGAGAACTTCCAGACCGCCGACCAGCGGGTTCGCGTACCGGAGGTGCTGCGGCCTTACCTGGGCGGGCGCGACCTGCTCTGACCGGGCGCGCTGCCCTGGTCGAGCTCCCTGTTCTGACCGGGCATCCTGTTCCCACCGGATGCCCGGTCGCGCCGGGAGTACGCGGCCCGGACGAGACCGGGCGCCGCGACACCGAGGCGCCGGCCCAGCCCGACCGACACCCGCCGGTCGAGAATCTGGTAGTCGGCGCGTTCGATCTCGTCCAGGATTCCGCTGTAAAGCCGGAACGCGGTCGACACGCAGTCCCGGGACGTCGGGTGCAGCAGCCGGATGCCTGGGCGGGCGGAACGGAACAGCTCGCGCGCTCGGGCGATCTCGAACGCCAGCAGGCGGCGCACCGGGCCGTCGGCCACCCCGGCGGCGAGGTGATCCCAGGTCACCCCGAACAGGTCCAGTGAGCTCTGCGGCAGGTACACGCGCCCGCGCCGCAGGTCCTCACCGATGTCCCGGATGAAGTTCGCGAGCTGGAAGGCGACACCGAGGTCGCGGGCGTACGGTTCCGCCGCGGGGTTCACCGGCTCGAGAATGGGCAGCATCTGCAGACCGATGACCACCGCCGAGCCGTGGATGTAGACCATGAGGTCATCCCAGGTGGCGTAGCTGGTGATCGTCAGATCCATGGCCATGGAGGCCAGGAAGGTCTCGAAATAGCCGACCGGCAGATCGAACCGTCGAATCGTGTGCAGCACGGCGGGCAGCACCGTCGCCTCAGCATCCGCGGCCGCGGCCGTGGCCTCCGCAGTCTCGCCTTCGGCCGTTGCGCCGGTTTCCGCCGCCGAGACGTCGGCCCCGGAGGCCAGTGAGGCCAGCAGGGTGCTGCCCCATTGCCGCAGCCACTGGGCCTTCGCCTCGTCGGTCAGCGTGGAGTCGAGATCGTCGACGATCTCGTCGGCATAGCGTGCGAAGCCGTAGAGGGCGTGGACATGCGGCCGTTTCCACTTCGGCAGCAGGAGAGTGGCCAGGTAATAGGTGCGCCCGTGCGCCGCGTTGAGTTCCCGCGCCCGGCGGTAGGAGGCACGTAGCCGCTCATCAGTGACACCGGCGGCGTCCAGTTCGCCGCGCAGACCACCCACATCAGCCAGAGTAGTCGAAGTCGCCTGAGCAGCAGGTTCAGGGCAGCCGCGAGGAGAAGGCCAGGGAGAGTGCCGCCGCGGCCAGGCCGAGACCGAGAGAAAGCCCGATGAACCAGGACGTTATCTCACGGTATTCGGTGCGGTACCCGATGGAGCTGCCCAGGCCGCGGTAGACGGACTGCAGCTCGTCACCGGTGGTCGCCCGGTGGTAGGAGCCACCGGTCTGCTCGGCCAGCTCGCGCAGCGCGTCCTCGTTCACGGGGACGGGAATCTGCTGCCCGCCGACATCGAGGGTTCCGTCCGAGGTGCCGTAGGCGATGGTGTCGACCGGAACCTCGGCGTCCCGCGCGGCGGTGGCGGCCTGGGTGTTCGGCCGGCCGCGGGTCGTCTCGCCGTCGGAGAGCAGGACGATCGCGGCGGGCGGTGGTGGCTGGCCCTCGTCCGACATCCGCTCGCCGGCGGTGGTGATCGCCTGCAGTGAGGCGAAGATGCCCTCACCGACCGCGGTCGCGGGGCCGAGCTGCAGGCCGCGGATGCCGGACCGGACCGACTCGCGGTCGGTGGAGGCCGGGACCAGAACGGCCGCCGACCCGGCGAACGAGACCAGCCCGAGGTTGATGCGGGGCGGCAGCTGGTCGACGAACGCCTGGGCGCCCTGCTTCGCGGCTTCGAGGCGGGTTGGCTGGATGTCGGTGGCCGCCATCGAGTTCGACACGTCGATCGCCAGGATGATGGTGGCGCGCTCGCGGGGAACCCGCTCGGCCCGCGCCGGCCGCGCCAGCGAGATCACCAGCCCGGCCAGGGTGAGCAGCAGCAGTGCCGCCGGCACATGGCGGCGCCACCACTGCGGCCGACGCGGCAGCACGCTGGACAGCAGCGCCGTCGAGGACAGCCGCGCCGCGTAGACCCGCCGGCGCATCGACACCACGATGTACGCCGCTGCCAGCGCGGCCACCGCGACGAAGAGCCACAGCCAGTGGCCCGCGAGGAAGCTCACGCGCCCGCACCCACCGGTGGCCGCCGGGCCGCGCCACGGGTCACCCGCGACGCCGACACGTACCGGACGATGTCGACCAGCCAGTCCGAGTCCGTGCGCAGCACCAGGTGCCCGGCGCCCACCCGGCGCAGCGCCAGCGCCACCTGGGCACGGTGCTCGGCCGCGGCCCGGCTGTAGCGCTCGCGGACCCGCCGTGACGAGGTGGGCACCTCCAGCACCGCGCCGGTCTCCGCGTCCACGACGGAGAGCAGCCCGACGGATGGCAGGACCAGCTCGGCGGGGTCGAGGACCTCCACGGCGAGCAGCTGATGGCGTGCCGCGAGTGCCCGCATCGGCCGCTCCCAGCCCAGGTCGGTGGAGAGGAAGTCGCTGATGACCACGGCGAGGCCACGGCGGCGGCGCGGCCGGTCCATCGCGGCGACCGCCGCGGCGAGGTCGGTGGCCGCGGAATGGTCAGGCCGCCGCACGGGACGGTCGTGAGCCGCCTCGGGAACGGACAGGAGCGCCCGCAGCAGGGTCCGCAGCCCCTGCCGGCCCGGCCGGGCTGGAATCAGCTGCGGCCCGGTCGGGGTCAGGGCGAGGGCGCCCATCCGGTTGCCGGTGCGGGCGGTGAGGAAGCCGATCGCCGCCGTGGCCGCGATCGCCAGCTCCCGCTTGCGGATCGAGGTGGTGCCGAACTCCTGGCTGGCGGTGAGATCCACCAGCGCCCAGGTCTCCAGCTCCCGGTCGGCGACCAGGTCGTGCACATGCGGGACCGTCGTCCGCGCCGTCACGGCCCAGTCCATCCGCCGGACGTCGTCGCCGACGTGGTACTCGCGGCTTTCGGCCTTCTCCGTTCCCTGACCCGGCAGGAGACCGAGGTGGTCGCCGAGGAGCATGCCGTCCAGGCGGCGGTTGACGGCGAGTTCGAGGCCACGCAGCGTCCGCTCCACCGACGGCGAGGTCGCCGGTGGCTGGGAGATCACCCGCGGCGTGGTCGCGCCGGGCCGATCGGACCGTCTCACCGCGCCGGCCCGCCGTCGAAGTACTCGGGGAAGCCGGTCCGCGGATCGGTGTGCCAGCGCCCGGAATGGGTCGGCGGCGGTGAACGGTGCCCGTTGTGCAGGCCGTGCTCGGCCGCGTTCTGCTGGCGGGGGGCGATCTGGGGAGGCGGCAGCGCGCCGAGGATGCGCCGGGCGATCTCTTCGGCGGTGAGTCCTTCGGCAAGAGCCTCGTAGGAGAGCACCAGGCGGTGCGGCAGCACGTCGAGGGCCACCGCCGCGACGTCGTCGGGGACGACGTAGTCACGCCCGCGCAGCAGCGCCAGCGCCCGCGCGGCGGAGATGAGCCCGAGTGACGCGCGTGGTGAGGCTCCGTAGGCCAGGTGCCCGCCGAGCTCGGGCAGGTTGACCTCGGCCGGCGAACGGGTGGCGAGCACCAGGCGGACGGCGTACTCGGTGATCGCGTGGTGGACGAACACGTCGTCCGCACGGTTCTGCAGGCGGACGAGCGCGTCCGGGTCGAGGACGGTCTCCGCGGTGGGTGGACGCACCCCCATCCGCCGGACGATCTCCAGCTCCTCGGCCGCGTTCGGATAGGGAACCGTCACCTTCATGAGGAAACGGTCACGCTGCGCCTCCGGCAGTGGATACACGCCTTCGGACTCGATCGGGTTCTGTGTCGCGAGAACGAGGAAGGGCAGCGGCAGCGGATGGGTGACCCCGCCCAGGGATACCTGCCGTTCCGACATGACCTCCAACAACGCCGACTGGACCTTGGCCGGTGCACGGTTGATTTCGTCCGCGAGAACGAAGTTGGCGAACACCGGGCCGAGCTCTATATCGAACGTCTCCCGGCTGCCGCGGAAGATCCGCGTCCCGATGATGTCGGAGGGGACCAGATCGCTGGTGAACTGGATCCGCACGAAGGAGCCACCGACGACCGTCGCCAGCGTCTGCACTGCCAGCGTCTTCGCGACGCCGGGCACACCCTCCAGCAGGCAGTGCCCGCGGGCGAGCAGCGCGACCAGCATGCGCTCGACCATGTGGTCCTGACCGACGATGACCTTCTTGACCTCGAAGAGCGCCCGTTCCAGCAGCGCGGCGTCGGTGGCCACGTCATGGGCCGGCGGATCGGCGGGCGTCCGGGCCTCGACGTCGGATGCCGCCACGCCGGGATCGGTCGTCCACTCGTTCATGAGTCCATCCTCCCAGACAACGGACGGAATCGAGGGCCCGAGGACTCGGGACAGTGTGGTCGGAAGCCTCTTCTAAGGCGCTCTTCAGGAACTCCGTCATCTGATGGCGGCGGGCAATCCTGGTGAACACACGGCGGAATCACGGAATGTCGACCAGCGCTCGGGTGCGGTAACCGCGATCACGGCCGAGGACCCGCTCCGCCGCCAGTCGGCCTGAAATCAACACCATGGGCACCCCCACCCCGGGCCGGGTGCCGCTTCCGGTGAAGATCACGTTGTCGAGGCCGGGTGCCAGGTTGCCGGGCCGGAACGGCCCCGTCTGGGAGAACGTGTGCGCCGCGGCGAACGGAGCTCCCGCGGCCATGCCGCGGCTGCGCCAGTCCGCCGGGGTGGTGATCTGCTCCACCTCGACCGCCGAGCCGAAGTCGGCGTAGCCGGCGCGCTCGAGGACGGCGACGACCTCGTCGCGATAGCGCGGGCCGAGGACGGACCAGTCCAGCGGCGCGGTGAGGTTCGGGGTGGGGAACAGGACGTAGTAGCTGTGCGCGCCGGCCGGTGCCGCCGCGGGCTCGGTCACCGACGGCGTGCTCACCAGGAACGACGGGTCGCTCATCAGCTCGCCCCGACTGATGATCTCCTCGAAGGTGCGCCGCCAGGCCTGCCCGAAGTGGATCGTGTGATGCGTCGCCTCGGGGTGGGCGACCCGGGCGCCGGCGAGCAGCAGGAAGCAGGACGGCGAGAAGCGCAGCCGGCCCAGCCGGGCCGGCGCGACCGACGGGGGAAGCAGGTCACGGTAGGCGACCGGCAGATCGGGATTGAGGATCACCACGTCCGCCGGCACCCGCTCACCGTCGGCCGTGTGCACGGCCACCGCCCGCCCGCCACGCACCTCGACCCGGCTCACCTCGGACCCGTAGCGGAAGACCGCCCCGTGCCGCGCCGCCGCGTCCGCCATGGCCGAGGCCACGGCATGGGGGCCGCCGTCGACGTGGTAGACCCCGGCCACCGAGTCCATGTAGGAGATCACCGCGTAAAGCGCCAGCGCCCGGTGCGGATCGAGACCGGCGTACATCGCCTGGAAGGAGAACAGCCGTCGGGTCCGCGGGTCGCGCAGGTACCGCCCGACCACGGTGTCGAGGCGCCGGAAGCCACCGAGCGCGGCGACCCGGGCCAGGGACGGGCGCAGCAGCGCCAGCGGCGAGTCGACCTGGGCGTCGATGAAGTCCCGCATCTCGGCCCGGAACATCCGGGTGGCGAAGTCGGTGAAGCGGCGGAAGCCCGCGGCCTCCGCGGGCCCGCACAGGTCCCGCACCCCCTGTTCGGTGTCCTCCGGGTCGGCCCGGACGTCCAGGACGGAGCCGTCGGCGAACCGTGCCCGGTACATCGGGTCGAGCCGGCGCAGGGTCAGCCACTTCTCCAGGTTCTCGCCCACGGAGTCGAACGCGTCGGCGATCAGCTCCGGCATGGTCAGCACGGTCGGACCGGTGTCGAAGCGGTAGCCGCCCAGCCGCAACGATCCCGCCCGACCGCCGGGGGAGTCCTCCCGCTCGAGTACGGTCACCCGCCTGCCGGCACCGGTCAGCCGCAGCGCGGCCGACAGCCCACCCAACCCCGCCCCGACGATCACGACATGCTCCGCCGGTCCGGTCACTGTTCGCATGGGACGTCCTCTCCGCCGCGCCTCTGCCGCAGGTCCAGCGTTTCACCAGGACGGACGGCGGTGCGGGCGGGACCACCTCGGTGGGTTCCGGGCGGAGCCTGCCCTGAGACGACCGTGGCGGGGAATCGTCGTCTCGGCCCGTGCCGGTCCGCCGACCTGCTGATCTGCCGCCAGGTCGTGGCACCGCCGCAGGAGCCGCACATCTCACCACCCGCCGGGACGTCCGGCCCGGTCCGACCGGCTGGGAAACCGGTAGCGTTCGACCGTCCCGATCTGTGATCTGTGAACTGCGGGCTGTCTGTCCGGGTTCGCGGTTCGCGGCTCCCACGCCCGGAGGTGTCGTGTCCGATCTGGTGGTCGTTGCGCTCGGCATCATGCTGCTTCTGGTCGCCGGCAGCGCCTTCGTCCTGCTGCGCATGCCGCCGGAGCGGCTGGAGAGCACGGTCGACGGGGTGGCGGCCGTCGAGGCCCGGCTCGCCGCCGGCCGGGTGGAGATCGGTGAGTACGACCGTTCGAACGTCCGGGTCGAGATCCTCGCGCGCCGCCGGCCGGGTCGGACCCGGCCGGTGCTGACCCGTGCGGGCGACGTGCTGCGCCTGGACGGCACCTCCAGCGACGCGGTCGTCCGGCTGAAGCTGCCGCGAGGGACGAAGGGCCGGGCGGAGGTCAGATCCGGAGAGATCACGCTCTGGGGTTCCGCCGGCGACCTGCTTCTGGTCACCGAGAGCGGCGGGATCACCGGGCGGGAGCTCACCGGCGGCCGGATCAATGCCCGTAGCCGCACCGGCGACGTCAACCTGCACTTCGACGCGCCCCCGGACAACCTGTCCGCGGTGAGCGACGAGGGCATGGTGATCCTCGTCCTTCCCGACGGGGACTACGAGGTTGAGGTGGAGACCGGGAACCCGCAGCTGGCGTCGGTCGAGCTGCCCAACGTGCCCGCGGCCCGGCGGCGGGTGTTCGCGCGCAGTGTCGCCGGCAAGATCTGGATCAAGCGTGCCTCTGAGCAAGGGCCAGTCCGCATCTGAGCGGTCCGCATCTGAGCGGGGCGGAATCTGAGCGGGGCGGACCCGGTCCGGGTCTGCGTCACTGCGGGACTACGCTCGTATCTCATGACGGGGTTCCACGCATGACAGCAGTCGGGAACGCGGCGAGGACGACGGCCAGGACGGTGGCGGAGTGCCTGGCCTCGGGGCGGACGTCGTTCTCCTTCGAGTTCTTTCCGCCGAAGACGGCCGAGGGCGAGCGGCAGCTGTGGACGGCCCTGCGTGAGGTCGAGGCGCTGCAGCCGAGCTTCGTCTCCGTCACCTACGGCGCCGGTGGCTCGACGCGGGACGGAACCATTCGGGTCACCGAGCGGATCGCCACCGAGACCAACCTGACGCCGATCGGCCACCTCACCGCGGTGAACCACTCCGTGGCCGAGCTGCGGCAGGTCATCGGGGGCTATGCCGGTGCTGGTGTACGTAACGTTCTGGCGCTGCGCGGTGACCCTCCGGGTGATCCTCAGGCGGAGTGGGTACGTCATCCCGACGGTGTCGCGTATGCCGAGGATCTCGTCCGGCTGGTCCGTTCACTGGGGGACTTCTGCGTCGGCGTCGCGGCCTTCCCGGACAAACATCCCCGGTCTCCTGACCTGGAGACGGACGCGCGTTTTCTCGTCCAGAAACTGGACGCCGGCGCGGACTTCGCGATCACCCAGTTCTTCTTCGGCGCCGACGACTATTTCCGGCTGGTCGAGCGCGTTCGTCGGCTGGGTTGTGACGCACCGATTATTCCCGGTGTCATGCCGGTGACCAACGTTGCGCAGATCGTGCGTATGGCGCAGCTGTCCGGGGCTGAATTCCCGGCCGATCTTGCTGCCCGGCTGCAGGCCGTGGCCGATGATCCGGCCGCTGTTCGCGCCATCGGGATCGAGGTGGCCACCGAGCTCTCCGAACGGTTGCTGGCCGGCGGAGCACCGGGGATTCACTTCATCACGCTGAACCGCTCCGGTGCGACGCGGGAGATCTACCAGGCGCTCAACGGCTGAAATCCGGCCGACAGCGCAACGGCCGGAGGCCGGGCACCGGCCGGGCCCCGGCCCCCAGGCACTGGCGGCCGGGCGCGCCGGCCGCCCGGCACCTGGCTCCGCCTCACCCGCTGCCGGAGGCCCAATCCAGCCGAGCCTCGGGCCCGGGCCGGCGCGCGCGGTCCGGGCCGAAGCGGGCGCGGCAGCCGGGTCGGTCAGTGCAGCGGTACCGAGTTCCGGGCGTCGAGTCGGCCCAGTCGTCGGCTCAGTCCTGGTCCTCGTAGGCGTCAAAAACGCACAGTAGCCATTCGTCGCGGAACGTCTGCTCCCGTACGAGAGCGAATCCGGCGTGGTTCGCCGCGTCCACCACGGCGGTGACCAGACCGAGATCGAGAGTGTTGAACACCTGGGTGATTCGCACGGCGAGGACCACCTGGTCGCGATGGGCGCTGAAAGCGTGATCCGGGTCCAAATCCTCAATGGACTCGACGACACCGGTCGGCTGGTCGGATACCACGACGGAACTCTACGGCGCGGGCACGATGGATGACGTGCGTACCCGAGTTCCTGATCGAGAGACCTACCTGGTCGAATGGGCCGCGTTGCACGGTGGGTACGACCCCCGGACAGGCTCTGGGATGGTCCGTTTCTGGCTTGGGCTGACATATCTCCTGGCCAGGCCGCTGGCCGCGGCGGGCGTGGCGCCGGGAGCGGTGACGGCGGCGACGGTGGTCGCCGCCGCGCCGGTGATTCCCGCCGCATGGGCGGGGGCCCGTTGGGTGCTGGTCTGCCCGGTGGTTGTGATCCTCAGCGGGCTTCTGGACAACCTCGACGGTGCGGTTGCCATCCTGCGGCGAAGGGTGACGGCCTGGGGCTATCTGCTCGACTCGGCGACGGACCGGGTCTGCGACATCGGCTACCTGGTCGCGTTCTGGCTGGTCGGTGCGCCGGGCGAGCTGGTGGCCGCGGCGGGTGCCGCTGCCCTGATGCTCGAATATCTGCGCGCCCGTGCGGCCGGGGCCGGTCATGGCGAGATCGGTGTCGTCACGGTCGGGGAGCGTCCGACCAGGATCATTCTCGCGGCTGTCGGCCTGGCGGCGGCGGGGCTGCTGCCGGCGCACGCGGGAGCGGCCGCATCGGCGGGCGCCGCCGCGACTCTCGCGGTGTGCGCGGTCGGGCTGGTCCAGTACCTCCTGTCGGTGCACGGGGCGTTGACAGCCGCTGCCCCGGACGTGGCGGGGCCGAGCGCACCCGCGCCAGGTGAGACCGGCGGATGAGGCCTGCCGGCGGGGTGCGTCAGGCCGGTCCGACCAGATCGGTGACGATTTTCGCGGAGAGGGCGACGAGTGGCAGGCCCCCGCCGGGGTGGGCGGAGCCACCGACCAGGAACAGTCCCGGAACCGGGGACTGGTTGCGAGGCCGCAGGAAGGCCGACCGGGGTCCGTTGGAGGAGACACCGTAGATCGAGCCGCCCGGAGCACCCGTCCGGCGGGCCAGATCGGCCGGGGAGATCGTCTGGTACCAGCGCACCCGCGCGCGGACATCGAGGCCGCGGGCGGCGAGAACGTCGAGGATCCGGCGGGCGTAGGCGTCGACGAGGCCAGGTCGGTCCCAGTCCAGGCCAGCACGCACCTCCGCGTCACCGCCCGGGCTGCCCGAGCCACCCGAGGCCCTGTGTGGGCTGGCGTTGACCAGCACGAACCAGGCCTCGTCACCGGGCGGGGCGACGGCGGGGTCGTCCGGTGACGCTATGTAGATGGTGGGGTCCCACGGCAGCCTGCCACCGAAGACGGCGTCGAACTCGGCGTCGTAGTCGGCGGGGAACAGCACGTTGTGATGGGCCAGCCCGGGCGTCCGGCCCCGCAGCGCCAACAGCAGGACGAAGCCCGACAGCGAGGGCGCGAGCCGGCGCACCCGTCGGCGGCTGGCCGGATGCTCGACGAGCGGTCGGGTGCCCCGCCGCCCCGGATGTTCCGCGGACGGAGGCGCACCGTCGTAGAGACGCGTCGCGTCGACATCGGAGACGACGACGTCGGCCGGCAGCACGACACCGTCGGTGAGCCGGACGCCGTCCACCCGCCCGCCGGGGGTCAGCGAGATCCGCGCGACCGGGGTTCCGGTGCGGATCACCGCCCCACGCTCGGTCGCCCGCGCGGCGATCGCGTGCCCGAGCAGACGCAGCCCACCCGGGATGTACCAGCCGCCGAAGCGGCGCTCGACGTGCGGCACCGTGACCAGGGCCGCGGGAGCTCGCCGCGGATCCGATCCGGTGTAGGTCGCGTAGCGCTCCAGCATCATGCGCAGCCGTGGGTCGGTGAGGTGACGGCGACCGAGCCCGCGCAACGTGGACGCGGGCGCGACTGTCGCCAGCGCGCCCGGCCGGCGCACGGCCATCCAGGCCAGCGCCCGCAGGGACACCGGGCTGCGCAGGAACGGCTGCTCCGACACCTCCCAGACCCGCCGGGCCCGATCGTCCAGGCGGCGCCATTCGTCGCCGGCGCCGGGGGCGAGACGCGCGTCCAGAGCGGCGAGGAACGCGGCTTCGTCGGCGGGTGCGTCCAGCACGGTGCCGTCGGCGAAACGGTAGGAGGCGATCGGGTCCAGACGGCGCAGGGTGAGGACGTCGCCGAGCGGGCCGCCGGTGGCGGCGAACAGGTCCTCGAAGACCGCGGGCATGGTCAGCAGGGAGGGGCCGGTGTCGAATCCGTAGCCGTCGCGTTCGTACCAGCCGAGCTTGCCGCCGATCTGGTCGGCGGCCTCGCACACGGTGACCCGGTGGCCGGCGGCGGCCAGCCGGGCGGCTGCGGCGAGCCCGCCGACACCCGCTCCGACCACGACCACCGTTGCCACGTGGTCGACCCTATGCGCGGGCCCCGTCCCGTCTGTTCTGGTCGCTCTGTCCCTTGCGGTCAGGCCGCCGCCGGTCAAGGCCCGTCAAGGCCTGGTGAGGCCGGTCGAGGGCCCGGCCAGCGGGCGTCGGCCCGGCCAGGAGGCGTCCCTTCCAGTGGGCGGTGCCCCGCCAGCGCCGCCACCACGACAGCGCGGTGAGCTGGCCCAGCAGACCCACGGATACCGGGTGGGCCAGTGCGTCCGGCCAGCTGCGGCTGCCGGTGCGCCGGGCCGCGACGACCCGGCCCGCCACCCCGGCCAGATAGCCGGCCAGACCGAGCCGGGAGCCGCGCAGGGCGGCCACGGCCGGCACGACGAACAGCCAGCCCAGGCCGGCCAGCTGCCCCAGACTGGCGGCGGGGCTCCCGCCCGCCGCCCACAGCGATTTGGCGTAGCCGTCGCGCAGCGGCGCCCATCCGTCGTACATCCAGGTGGTCGCGAGATCGGTGCCGTCGGCCACCACCCCCCGCCCGCCGGAGCGCTTGACCGCGCGCAGCAGTGCCAGGTCGTCGAGGACCGCGCCACGCACGGCCGCATGCCCGCCGGCCCGGGCGTAGGCCGCCGCGTCCACGCACAGGAACTGGCCGTTGGCCGCGGTCAGCGACGGCCGCGCGGAGCGTTCCGCGGCGCGCAGTGGCAGCAACGCCAGCCACGACCACTGCAGAAGCGGCTGGACGAGCCGTTCGGGCACCGAGACGGCGACCTGGCGGGGGTAGGGCGAGACGAGGTCGAGCCCGGCGCCGCGCAGGAGGCCGACGGCGCGGGCCACCCCGTGCGGTGCCACCGTGACGTCCGCGTCGACGAAGACGATCACCGTGCCGGTGGCCTCGCGGGCGGCCCGGGCGCAGGCGTGCGGCTTTCCCAGCCAGCCTGGTCCCGGTTCGGGCCCGGTCAGGACCCGCAGGCGTGGGTCCTCGGCGGCCAGCTTGCGCACGATCGTGTCCGTCCCGTCGGACGACTGGTCGTCGTAGACGAGCACCTCGAGGTCGGCGACGTCCCGGGAGGCCAGCAGGGCTGTCAGGCAGGTGTGCACCCGGTCGGCCTCGTCCCGCACCGGCAGCACCACGCTGACGCGCTCCCGGACGGGGACACTGCCCGCCGGGCCGCGCAGCAGCCACGCGTTCACCGCCGTGTGGGCTGCGACGACCAGCGCGCCGACGGCGCCGGAACGTGCCACGGCCCGGGCCACCGCCCGCGGCGGGGAAGGCGTGATGTGGTGGTCTGCCTGTCGTCTCCTGGTCCGGCCTGTGCTCACGCATCGGAGCGTGCCAGGTTCCCGCCACGGGCGGCGCCACGGCGGCCTGGCAGCACGCCGAGCCCGAGGAGGACGCCCATCGCCACCCCGCCGACCAGGGCGACCCCGGGACGCCCGAAGAAGGCCAGGTTGGCCAGCACCGAGGAGAGGTAGGTCCAGCCCAGCAGCGTCATCGGCAACCGGTCGGAGCCTGTGCTGTTGGAGCCTGTGCTGTTGGAACCTGCGGGGCCGGCGGCTGTGTGGCTGGCGGCCGTGGGACCAGATGTGGAGCGGCTGGCGGTCGCGCGGTCGGGCAGCGCGGCGAGTGCGCCGGTGAGGACGGTTCCCACCAGCAACCATCCGGCGGCGTTGCTCACCGGGATGCCGTTGATCGCGGGACCGCCGGACGACCACGACCAGTAGCCTTCGGCCACCATCTGAGGGTCGAGGAAGAAGTCCCAGGCGGTGAGGGTGGCGCCGCCGACCAGCGCCGTCACGGCCCATCGCGTGCCGGCGCCTGCTCCGGCACGCAGGCGGGCGGCGCAACGGTGGCCGAGGGCCAGTGCCGGCAAGCCCATCATCGTCCACGCGAGCGGGACCACGACCGGGACTCCGACCAGCTTCGGGCCGAGCGCTCCGCCGTAGGTGTAGTCCCCGAACGGCCAGCCGGTGTGGACCCCGACCGACTCGGCGATCAGGCCGGTCGCGCTCGCCACGGACGCCGCTGCCACCGCCCGGCCGAGGCCCTGCGCGGCTGCGGCGGCGCCTACCGACGCGGTGCAGAAAGCCAACACGGAGAGCACGGTGACGGTTGCGCGTTGATCCCCTGACGTCAGGGGATAGCAGATCTGGAGCCCGATGGTCGCCGCTGCCGCCAGCCAGGGCAGCACGGTGCTCCCGCCCGGCCAGGCTGGGCGGGAGACGCCGGAACGCCACACCACCCCACGACGAAGCCTGGGGCCGGTGTGCTGTGGGCGGGTGTGCTGTGGGCCGGGACGGTGCGGGTCGGAGCCGGTTGGTGCCGACCGGCTCAAGGCACCTGGGCCGGTTGCCCGGTTGTGGTCTGCGCGGACGAGGTACGCACGGCCGGCCCGGACAGATCCTTACCGAGCACGGCGTACTCGGTGTAGCTGCCGGGAAAGCGGAAGTGCGACAGCAACGGCACGAAGCCCTCGCTGGCGTACAGGCGGCGGGCGCGACTGCCGGGCAGTTCGAGCGCGGACAGTGCCGCCGTGCGCTGCGGGACGTCGCGCAGCAGCTCCTGCAGCAGGTCACGGCCGATCCGGCGGCCCTGGTAGCCGGGCAGCACGTGAAGCTCGACCACCTCCATGCAGTCCGCGAGCCAACGGACGGCGTCGTCGGGCGGGAGTGCTGCGGCGACCACGTCGTGCCACCACTGGCCGACCTTGCCGGGCAGCCCGTAGGTCATGCCGACGACCTGGTCGTCCGGCGTGAGCGCGACGACGGCGCGCAGGTCACCGCGGTCGAAGTGGCGTCGGGCGTGGGTCGCGCGGTCCCGCGCGGCCCGCACCGGGTCGTCCTCGTGCTCGTCGAGAAAAGCCGCCTTGTAGACGCCGATGACGTCGTCAAGCCGAGCCCGCATCCGAGCCGGTGACCACCGCACGATCCGGACGTCGGTCACGAGCCTCGCCTCCTGTCGCACCGGGCCATCCGACGATAACGCGCCGCGGACGCTCGTTGCCCGTTGGCGGGGACCGGTCTGGCGAACAGTGCTATTACGACCCGCCATCAGCGGCGTCGGGTGTGCGCGGAGCATCCGCCCCATGCTCGTCTGTGTGCTCCCCGCGGCGCTCCGTCGCGTCATCGGTCACATGTGCCGTCGGCAGTCGTGCCGTCGCCCCGAGGCGGCCCGCGCAGGGGTCCGTGCCCCGGACCGTCCCGTGTGAGCCGAGCACGGCGAAACGGGCGAACAGCTCCTCCGCGTACCAGCGTTCCCGGGGAGTTCGTTGGACGACCGCCGCGTGGGCCCGCCCCTGGTAGGCGAAGGCGCGCAGGGCGGCGCTGTCCCGCCACACGCTGAAGGTGCCCTGGTAGCCGATCGGGGCCTCGCCGATACCGGCGGTGAACAGCAGCCCGTCGGCGTCGCGGAGCTCCGCCGCCACCGGCGGTACGGCGCGCCAGAAGAGCACGGCCCGCCGCGGCGCGAGCCGGGCCCGGGTGAGGGCCACCACAGGCGTGTCACGAGCCGGCGTGTCGCCTGCTGGTGCGTCGCCTGCCGGTGCGTCGCCTGCCGGCGTGGCCACCGGTGCGTCGTGGCGGTCGTGTACCGGTGGGCGACCCGAGCCGGCGCCGGGCTGTGGCCCGAACGGTGCCTGCCCTGACCACAGCCCTCGGGAGTGCAGCGGACGCAGGTCGACCCGCCAGCGCTCGTCGGCCAGCCGCGCCCAGGCGCGGATCGTGCTCGAACGCTCGAACGCCCGCGCCGCCGCGGGTGTGTCCCACACGGCCAGCAGAGCCCACCGGGACGGGTCGGCGTCGAGAGGGGTGAAACGGCGGCCGCCGCCGGTGCCCAGCAGCCTGCTGAAGGTCAGCCCGGACGCCTGCCGCAGCCGCGGACGGTCGAGGGCCATGCGGGCCGCCGCCTGAGCTGCCCGGCGCCTCGGGACATGCCAGAGGTCGAAGGTGACGAACATGCAGGCCTTCACCGCCTCCATCGATCTGTCGGTCGCCTCGCCCCGCCGCCTGGCCCGATGGTGTGCCGCGCCGGCGGTTGACGTTCTGTTGGGCCACTACTATATTCGAACGTGTGTTCGACGTCCGAATGGGTGGGCGGGCTGACGTCCGAGAGGCCGGTACCTGAGAGGTGATCCCCATGGGCGCGGTTCGAAGGAACACCGTCGACGGGTGCGCGGCGGTTGGTGGCGAGCACGACGGTGGCCGGGGCGGCGGGGAACCTGACGGCCGGAGCCCGGTGGGTGGTGGCGCACCGGTGAGCGGGCCTGGTGGTGTCGACCGGCCAGGCTCATCCGGTGCCGCGGTGGCTTCTCGCGGGGGCGCGCCGACCGCGCCCGGGCAGGTGCCCGGGCGGCCCGCTGGTCGAACCATGCTCCCCGCCGCGGGGTTGCCGCGGCGTTCCCGGGACGAGCTTCTCGCCTCGGCGCGGCGTGGGCTGGCCGAGGCGGCCTTCGCGCGTCGGCCCGGCGAGCGTTACGCGCTGGCGCATCTGGCCGCGCTGCGGGTCGCCGCCGCTGTTCTCGCCGCCCGGGCCCAGCCCCGTCCGGGGCATCGGGGCCGTCCGGCGAGTGCCTGGCAGCTGCTGGCGGTGGTGGCTCCGGAGCTCCAGGAGTGGGCGGCGTTCTTCGCCGAAGGCGCCGGCCGGCGCGCGGCGGCCGAGGCCGGGCTCGCCGTCGTGACGGCCAGGGATGCCGATGATCTTGTTCGTCAGGTGGAGATCTTCCTCGGGATCGTCGAGGCGGCGCTGGGCGTGCCCTCCCAGCCGTCGTTGACGCAGGCCGAATCCTCCGAGGGGTGGACGTGGCGCTGAGTGCGCTTCAGCAGATCGTGGCCCACCCGGCGGCGGCGCGGGCCGGTGTGGCGCGGGCCGGCGCGGGCGGTGAGCGGCTTCTCCCGGTGCTGCCGGCGTTGGCCCGGGTGCTGCCCGCGGGCGGTCTGCGGCGCGGCACGACGGTCAGCGTCAGCGGGTCGTCCTCGTTGTTGTTGACGTTGTTGGCCGAGCCCTCCCAGGCGGGTGCCTGGTGCGGGGTGGTGGGGCACCGGTCACTGGGGATGCTGGCCGCCATCGAGGCGGGAGTCGTACCGGAGCGGCTGGCCGTGGTGGCGGATCCCGGGCCGCGGTGGCCGGTGGTCGTCGCGGCCCTGCTCGACGCAATGGACATCGTGGTCCTGCGGCCACCCCGGGGCGGGAACGGTTCTGACGCCCGCAGGCTCGCGGCCCGAGCCCGGGAACGGGGCGCCCTGTTGCTGGTCGCGGGCGACTGGGAGGCGGCAGACCTGCGGCTGTCGGTGGTCGCCCGGCGCTGGAGTGGGTTGGGGCAGGGCCATGGGCATCTACGTGGCCACAGCGCCCTGGTCCGGGTGGAGGGCCGGGGGGCGGCCAGCCGGCCCCGGCAGGTGTGGTTGGCGGGGCCGGGGCATCTGGTCGGGCCGGCCCTGCCGGGCATGCCCGCGGAACTGGCGGAGACGGTGACGGTGCTGCCGATGGCCGCCGGGGCGGGATGAGGCCCGTGTCGACTCGGATGCTCGCGGTGCACATCCCGGACTGGCCCGCCGTCGCGGCCGGCCGGCGGCCGGGTGAGGCGGTGGCTGTCCTCGCCGCCAACCAGGTTCACAGCGCCGGTCCGGCGGCCCAGGCCCGCGGGGTGCACCCGGGGCTGCGGCGGCGGGAGGCACAGGCGCGCTGCCCTGACCTGATCCTCGTGCCCGCCGATCCGGACCGGGACGCCCGGACCTTCGAACCGGTCGTGGCGACTGTCGAAGGCGTGGTGCCCGGAGCGGAGGTGGTGCGGCCCGGCGACTGCCTGGTCCGTTCCCGAGGCGCCGCCCGCTACTTCGGCGGCGACGGTGTGGCGGCCGCCCAGGTGCGGGGCGCGGTCGAGGCGTGCCTTGAAAGCGCGGATCTTCAGGCGGTCGTCCGGGTCGGTGTCGCCGACGGTCCGTTCGCCGCGCTGGCGGCCGCCCGTCTGGGTCGGATCGTCCCTCCCGGCGGTACTCCGGGCTTCCTCGCCCCGCTGCCCGTGGAGCTGCTCGACCGGCCGGAGCTGGTCGACGTCCTGCGTCGGCTCGGCCTGGCCACGCTCGGCGCCTTCGCGGGGCTGCCCGCGGCCGACGTGCTGGCGCGGTTCGGTCCGGATGGCGCTGTGGCGCACCGGCTTGCCCGCGGGGAGGACGAGCGGCCACTCGCACCCCGTGAGCGACCGGTCGACCTGAGCGTGTCCGTGGAGTTCGAGGCGCCGGCGGAGCGGGTGGAGCAGGCTGCCTTCGCCGCACGCCGGCTCGCCGAGCAGGCCCAGGAGCGGCTGCGTGACAGCGGCCTCGCCTGCACGCGGATCGTCATCGAGGCGGAGACGGAGCACGGGGAACGGCGGCAGCGGGTCTGGCGGCATGACGGGCCGCTGTCCGTCGCCGGCATCACCGACCGGGTCCGCTGGCAGCTCGACGGATGGCTGACCGGCACCGCACAGGAACCGGGCCCCACCGGGCGGCCGACATCCGGGCTGGTGCTCGTGCGGGTCACCCCGGAAGGGCTGCTGCCGGGGGATGGTCGTCAGCTCGGGCTCTGGGGCGAGCCCGGGGCCGCGTCCGGCCGGGTGGATCGGGCTCTGACCCGCGTCCAGGGGTTGCTCGGTCCGGGCGCGGTCACCATCCCCGTGGTCGAGGGCGGGCGTGATCCGGCCCGGCGGGTGCGGCTGGTTCCCTGGGGAGAGCCCCGGGAGCCTGCGGAGCTACGGGAACCTGGCGAGTCCCGGGAACCGGCGAAGCCGCGGGAACCGGCGGGCTCGCGGGAACCGGCGAAGGCCGGCCGGCCTCGCGGCCACGGTGGAGGCCCGCGCATCCATGGTGGGCGCCCGGGCGGCTGCGGCCGGGCCCGTGGAGAGGGGGCTCCGCCCTGGCCGGGAGCAGTTCCCGCGCCCGCGCCGGCCACGGTGCACGACGAACCGCTGCCCGCGCTCGTCCTCGACGAGGGCGGAGAACCCGTCGGAGTCAGCGGGCGCTGCACGGTGACGGCCAGCCCGGCCTGGCTGTCGGTCGACGGAGCCGCACCCACCCGGATCACGGGCTGGGCGGGCCCATGGCCGGTGGACGAGCGCTGGTGGGATCCGGCCGTCGGTCGGCGCCGTGCCCGCTTCCAGCTGGTGGCGGCGGACGGGTCAGCGTCCCTGCTCTTCGTGGAGATCGGCCGCTGGTGGTTGGAGGCCACCTATGACTGAGAGGCTGGTTGAGAAGCTGACTGCGAAACCCCAGGTGCCGGTGGTGCCCTACGCGGAGCTGCACTGCCATTCGGCGTTCAGCTTCCTGGATGGCGCCAGCCAGCCCGAGGATCTGGTCGCGGAGGCCGTCCGGCTCGGCCTGTCAGCCCTCGCGCTGACCGATCACAACGGGATGTACGGCACCGTCCGGTTCGCGGAGGCGGCGGCGACCGCGGGGCTGCCCACCGTGTTCGGCACGGAGGTCTCGTTCGGATCCCCGGCCCCCCGCGACGGGGCGGCGGATCCGGACGCGACCCACCTCGTCATCCTCGCCCGGGACGCGGAGGGGTACCGCCGGCTGTCCCGGGCGGTGTCCGACGCGCATCTGGCCGGCGGGGAGAAGGGAATCATGATCGCGGAGGTGGAGGCCTTCGCGGCGGCCAGCGGAGGGCACTGGCAGATCCTCACCGGCTGCCGCAAGGGCGCTGTCCCGCGTGCGCTGGCCGCGGGAGAACCGGCTGTGGAACACGAGCGGGGGATGGCCGTGGCCGAGCGGGGGGTGGACGCGGCCCGCCGTGCCCTCGACGAGCTCGTCGGTCTGTTCGGCCGGGAGAACGTGGCCGTCGAGCTGTGGGACCGCGCCGCCCCGCTCGACTCGGCCCGCAACGACGCCCTCGCCGAGCTCGCGCGGGACGCCGGGCTGCCGGTCGTCGCCACCGGCAACGTCCACTTCGCCACGCCGGCGTCGGCGCGGCTGGCCGCGACCATGGCGGCCGTGCGGGCCCGGCGGTCCCTGGACGAGATGGACGGCTGGCTGCCCGCGGCCGGCACGGCTCACCTGCGGTCCGGCCCGGAGATGGCCGCCCGGTTCGGGCGCTATCCGGGGGCGGTCGATGCCGCGGCCCGGATCGGCGCGGAATGCGCGTTCGGTCTCGATCTGGTCGCGCCGCGGCTGCCGGACTTCCCCGTTCCCCCCGGGCATGACGAGGCGAGCTGGCTGCGGCTGCTGACCATGCAGGGCGCCGTCCGCCGCTACGGCCCCGCGCAGGCCGAGCGGGTCGCGGGGGCCTACGACCAGCTTGTCCACGAGCTCAAGGTGATCGAGCAGCTGGGTTTTCCGGGTTATTTTCTGATTGTCCATGATATCGTCGAGTTCTGCCGGAGAAGCGATATTCTCTGTCAGGGGCGCGGCTCGGCGGCGAACTCGGCGGTCTGTTACGCGCTTGGCATCACCAATGTGGATGCGGTTTCCTTCGGCCTGCTGTTCGAGCGATTTCTCGCGCCTGAGCGGGACGGCCCTCCGGATATCGATATCGATATCGAGTCGGGGCGCCGGGAAGAGGTCATCCAGTACGTCTACGGGCGCTATGGCCGGGACCGGGCCGCGCAGGTCGCGAATGTGATCACCTATCGGCCGCGGTCCGCGGTGCGTGATGTCGCCCGCGCACTGGGTTTCTCGCCCGGCCAGCAGGACGCCTGGTCACGGCAGATCGACCGGGGGATGCCACGCCCCGCCCATCCCGCCGACCGGCCCGACACCAGGGCCGATGCCGATGGTGGCGCCGGTGCCGGCATCGAGGCACCCGACTCGTCGGCGGGGATTCCGGCCGAGGTGCTTGATCTGGCGGGCCAGCTTCTCGGGTTCCCCCGCCATCTGGGGATCCATTCCGGCGGGATGGTCATCTGTGATCGTCCGGTCGCGGAGGTGGTCCCGGTCGAGTGGGCCCGCATGCCGGGGCGCACGGTGGTGCAGTGGGACAAGGACGACTGCGCCGCGGCCGGGCTGGTCAAGTTCGACCTGCTGGGCCTGGGCATGCTGTCGATGCTGCACGGTGTCTTCGACCTCATCCGCACGCATCACGGCCGGCAGCTCGATCTCGGTTCGATACCGCCGGAGGATCCAGCGGTCTACGACATGCTGTGCGCGGCCGACTCCGTCGGGGTCTTCCAGGTGGAGAGCCGTGCGCAGATGTCGACCCTGCCCCGGCTGCGCCCGCGGCGGTTCTACGACCTGGTCGTCGAGGTCGCCCTCATCCGGCCGGGGCCCATCCAGGGCGGCTCGGTGCATCCGTACATCCGACGTCGCAACGGAGCGGAGGAGGTGGTCTACCCGCATCCGCTGCTGCGCCGTTCCCTGGAGAAGACGCTCGGGGTGCCCCTGTTCCAGGAGCAGCTCATGCAGATGGCGATCGACGTGGCCGGGTTCACCCCCGCCGAGGCCGACCAGCTCCGGCGGGCCATGGGGGCCAAACGCGCCACGGAGCGCATCGACCGGCTGCGGACCCGTTTCTACGCGGGAATGGCGGTGAACGGTATCACCGGGGCGGTGGCGGACGATCTGTACGCCAAACTCGCGGCCTTCGCGGACTTCGGTTTCCCGGAGAGTCATTCGGTGAGTTTCGCGTTCCTCGTCTATGCCAGCTCCTGGGTGAAACTGTATTACCCGGCGGCTTTCTGCGCCGCGTTGCTCAACGCGCAGCCGATGGGTTTCTACTCGCCGCAGAGCCTGGTCGCCGACGCACGTCGGCATGGTGTCGTCGTGCACGGGCCGGATCTCAACGCGTCCGAGGCGGGGGTGACCCTGGTCGGCTCGCCTGCGGCGCTGCGGCTCGGTCTGGCCGGGGTCCGGCGGCTGGGCGACGCGCTGGCCGAACGCATCGTCGCCGAACGCCGCGCGTGCGGTCCCTACCAGGACATGAGCGATCTGGTGCGCCGGGTGGGGCTGCGGAGCGAGCAGATCGAGGCCCTCGCGACGGCCGGGGCGTTCGGTTGTTTCGGGCTGGCCCGGCGGGAGGCGTTGTGGGCGGCCGGGGCGGTTGCCCAGGCTCGTCCGGGCCGGCTCGACGGCATGGTGTTCGGCGCGGACGTGTCGGCCGTCGCCGCCGCGCTGCCGGGGATGACCACAACGGAGACCGTGGTCGCCGACCTGTGGGCGACCGGGATAACCCCGGGCTGCTATCCCACCGAGCTTGTCCGCGGCCGGCTGGACGAGCTGGGAGTCGTGGTCGCCCGGCGGCTGCGGGATCTCGGCGGGGGCCGGCGGGTGCTCGTGGCCGGGGTGGTGACGCACCGGCAGCGTCCGCGGACCGCGGGGGGCGTGACCTTCCTGAGCCTGGAGGACGAGACCGGCCTGGTGAACATCATCTGTTCTCGTGGGGTGTGGGCCAGGCACCGGTCGGTGGCCCGGTCGGCACCGGCCCTGATCGTGCGGGGCCGGCTGGAGAGCGCGCAGGGTGTGGTGAACGTGATCGCCGAGAGCCTGCGGCCGCTGCCACTGGCCGTGGGCCGGCGGTCCAGGGACTTCCGATGACGGCGCGGCTCCGGCCGGCACAGCCCTTGCATACAGTCACAGACTCAGTCACCATCAGTTACTTTCGCGGGTGGGGTGATTACCGAGAGTGGTGATTTCTGGTGGCTGTGACTCGTATGGACGACCGGCAGGCGGCAGCGGAAGCGAAGAGCCCTCTGCTGCGACAGCGGAACACCTGGCTGCGGCGGCTGGCCGGGCTGTCGGCCGGGGGGCTCCTCCTCGGCCTGATCATCGGTCTGCTGCTGCCGCGCTAGGACCGGGCCTGCCGGAATGCCCCATCCTGCACGTGGACATGGACGCCTTCTTCGCCTCGGTGGCGGTGCGGGACACTCCCGGGCTGCGCGGGCGACCGGTGATCGTCGGGGGTGGTGACCGCGGCGTCGTGCTGTCCGCGACCTACGAGGCCCGAGCCTTCGGGGTACGCAGTGCCATGCCGATGGCGCAGGCGCGCCGGATGTGCCCGGCGGCGGTCGTCGTCCCCGCCGATCACGGGCGCTACCGCGAGGCCTCTCGCGCGATCATGGGCGTCTTCCGCGACCTGACCCCGCTCGTCGCCCCCATCTCCCTGGACGAGGCGTTTCTGGACGTCGCCGGGGCGCGGCGGCTGTTCGGCGGCCCGGTCGACATCGCGCGGGCGATCCGGGCGCGCATCGCCGCGGAGCAGGGGCTCACCTGTTCGATCGGGGTGGCGCCCTCGATGTTCGTCGCGAAGATCGCATCGACCCGCTGCAAGCCGGACGGACTGTCGGTGGTGCGTCCCGAGGAGGTGCTCGCCTTCCTGCACCCGCTGCCGACGGCGGCGCTGTGGGGAGTGGGGCCGCGCACCGAGGAGACGCTGACCCGGCTGGGGCTGCGCACCATCGGCGACATTGCACGGACCCCGGCGGACACGCTGCGCAGGGCGCTGGGAGCGGGTGCCGCGGATCATCTGATCGCACTCGCGCACGGCCGTGACGACCGCCGGGTCGACCCGGACCGCACCGAGGTGTCGATCGGCGCGGAGGAGACCTTCCCGGCGGATCTGGCCGAGCCCGAACCGCTGGCACGAGAGCTGCTCCGGCTCTGCACCCGGGTCGCCGGCCGGCTGCGCGGGCGTGGCCAGGTCGCTCGCAACATCTCGATCAAGGTCCGCTACGCCGACTTCACCACTGTCACCCGAGCGCGTACGCTGCGCGAGCCGACCGACGTCACCTGGCTGGTCTACCGTGCCGCCCGGGAGCTGTTCGACGAGCTGTGGGGCACCCAGCGGCCACGGGTACGGCTGGTGGGGGTGCGGGCGTCCGGCCTGGCGGCGGCCGCGCGGGCGGGGCGTCAGCTGACCTTCGACGAACAACCGGCACGCTGGGCGGACGTGGACCGGGCTACCGACGGGGCACACCGGCGGTTCGGGGACGGATCCGTCCAGCCCGCATCACTGCTGGCATCTCCGTCCGAACACCGGACGGTGATGATCGTCCGCCCATGATCGTAGGATGGGCCTGGCATGAACGCGGCCGGCCCGGGCAAGACGCCAGTACGCCGAATCGCTCTGGTCGGTAAGGGTTCGAACCTGCTTGGACACAGCATGACCAGTTGCCTACCGCCTCGGCCCCGCACATGCCTATTCTTGGGTGTCAGGTTCCGTCCGGCGGGCCTGAAGGTCGTGGGAGGAGCGTCGATGCCGCTCTCGGAAAACGAGCAGCGCCTACTGGAGCAGATCGAGCGCGCTCTCGTCGAGGACGATCCGAAGTTCGCGAGCACGGTCCGTTCGACGAATCCCCGGACTTACCTGCTCCGGCGGGTTCGGCGCAGTGCGGGGGTGTTCGTCCTCGGTCTCGTCGTCCTCGTCGTGGGGGTTGTCCTCAACCAGGTGCCTCTGACGGTCATCCTGGGGATCCTGGGGTTCGCGATGATGCTCTTCGCGGCTCTTCGGGGCGCTGCGGACCTGCGGCGGATGAGCGGGCGTGGGCCTGACACCGGGCGTCGTACCCCGGGGGCGAGAGGCAGGCCCGGCGGCAGGCAGCGCCAGCCTCGCTCGTCCTCGTCGTTCATGGAGCGGGTCGAGGAGCGCTGGCGCCGGCGCTGGGAAGACGGCTCCTGAGCCGAGGCCGAGACCTGTGAGCGCCGAGACCTGTGAGCCGAGACCTGGGCTGTGAGCCGGCTTCAGCCAGCCGGCGGTCCAGGTCCCGGGTCAGTCCAGGCTCCCGCCAGGTCGCCAGGACCCCTTGGCTGGGTCCGCCGGTTGGCTGGGCCCGCCAGGACGGCTGGGTCGGCTAGGGCCTGTTTTGGAAGTGGGTTGAGCTGGTCGGCGGGTTAGCGGCTGGTCATCCAGGCTGTGAGGTCGCCGGCGATGGCCGCGGGGTTGGTCGTGTGGGTCTTGTTGTGTTCACCGGTGCGGTGGTCGTGGCGTTCGACTTCGTAGGTGAGGGAGTCGAGCAGGACGGCGGAGGTGAACCAGGGCGGGTCGTCGGTGTCGGGCTGGATCACGACGAAGGTGTTGCCGGCCAGGTCCAGGGACGCGATCAGCCTGGTCAGGACCCGTGCGGAAGGGTCATCGACATGGTCGCCGTTCTCGCTGTCGGCGCAGTAGTGTTCGGCGGCCACGGCCCTGCCCTTCTGTTCCGCTGGCGGTTGCGGGTTCAGCATGACAGTCCGGTCCCGGCCGCCGGACGGAGCCATTCGCCGATCACGGCGAGGTGGAGGGTGGCCTCGTAGCGGACCGCGAGTTTGTCGAACCTGGTCGCTACGGCCCGGTGGCGTTTGAGCCGGTTGATCCCGCACTCGACGGCGTGGCGGGCCTTGTAGTCCTCCCGGTCGAACCGGGGTGGGCGTCCACCGGCGGAGCCGCGTCGTTTCCGGTTCGCGATCTGGTCGGCGGGCTCGGGGATCGTCGCGGCGATCCCGTGACGGCGTAGCCAGGTCCGGTTCGCGCGGGAGGAGTAGGCCTTGTCCGCGCGGACCCGCACGGGCCGGGTCCGGGGACGTCCCCGACCTGGGCGTGGTACCCGGATCCGGTCGAGGACGACGGTGAACTGGGGGCTGTCCCCGCGTTGCCCGGCGGTGACCAGCACCGATAGGGGTTTCTGTCCTTGTTCGACCACCAGGTGGATCTTGGTGGTCAGTCCGCCGCGGGACCGGCCGAGCCCGTGGTCGGCCGGTTCGACGGTCACGCCGCCGGGTGGTTCCTTCTGGGTGTCGCCGTCGCGGCGGGCGCCGGCGGCGTGCTGGTGGGCGCGGCAGACCGTGGAGTCGACGTTGACCTCCCAGACGATCAGACCGGCCGCGTCCGCGCGGGTCTGTAACCGGGTCACGATCCGCGCCCAGACGCCTTCCCGTTGCCAGCGGCGGAACAGGCCGTAGACCGTCTGCCAGGGCCCGTACCGGACGGGGAGATCCCGCCATGGTGCGCCTGTCCGGACCCGCCATCGGATCCCGTCGATCAGCCTGCGCTGATACCTCGCTGGACGTCCCCGTCCCGCCACCGGAAGCAACGGCTCCAGCGCTGCCCACTGCTCATCCGAAAGATCCCCACGACCCACAGCGGATCATCACCACGGTGAAGATCCGCCACGAACCGGGGTTCCAAAACAGGCCCTAGGCCCCCTCGCGGGGGCCGCTGCCGGTCACCGCGAGGACCGGTCTGTCATCGTGGCCCGGCGTGATCCGTCGCAGCACGGATGGCGGGGCCACGGTCGCCATCGCCCGCCGCCCACGCGGCGTGACGGACCACAGCACCCTGCGCGCCAGCGCCAGATCGGTCAGCAGAGCAGGGTCGAACGCGATCGTCCCCGTTGGGGCGTAGCGAGCCCGTTCCTGGGCCGTGGCCAGCCGCATCAGCGCGTCCCGCGCCGCGAGGATCTCCGGCGATCCGGCCTCGGGCCCGGCCTCCAGGAACGAGATCAGGCGTTGCGCGCCGGATCGTGGCGAGTCGCTGCTTCGCAGCCGGATCCCGAGGTCGGCGGCGATGTCGACAAGCTCGGCCCAGACGGCGTGGACCCGAGCGACCAGCGCCGCGTCCGTCGGAGCCGCCGAGCCCGCATGGCCGTGCGGGCCCGCGGCCATGCGGCGCCGTCGCAGCACGAGCCGGGTCAGCGCCGGCACGCTGAGCAGCCCCAGAACGCCGAGCCCCAGCCCGACCCAGGGCAGCCACGGCGGCGGGAACGAATGCGTCCGGGCACCCCTGGCGGCCGACCCCACCGGTTGCTCCGCCTCCTCATCGAGGGCGCCCGGGTCCGCGGGAACGGGCGTCACGACCGGGGTGGGCTCGACCCCGACCGAGTCGTCCGCCTCGGGGGTGGACGACGCTCCCGCGTCGTCAGCCGGGTCGGTGGACGGTGCGTAGTCCGGTGCGGGGGTGCTCCCGTCGGTGCGGCGGGTTGGCTCGAAGGGGATCCAGCCCAGTGTCGGGAACCAGACCTCGGGCCAGGCGTGTGCCTGCTTGTTGGTGATCAGCCAGCTGCCGTCGGACTGCTGCGTTCCATGCGTGAAACCGATGGCGACCCGGGACGGCAGGCCGAGCAGCCGTACCAGCACGGCCATGGCGGAGGCGAACTGCTCGCAGTACCCACGCCGGCTGGAGAACAGGAAGTCGGCGAGGGCGCCGTCCTGAGCTGTGGGCGCCCCGGTCAGGTCGTAGGTGAAGTCCGGGCCACGCAGATAGTTCTGGATGGCGACGACCTTCGCGTAGTCGGTGTCGGTGCGGGCGGTGACCCGGTCGAGCAGCGTCGGCAGCCGGGGATCGAGGCCGGCGGGCAGGGCGGTCACGACGCCCATGGAGCCGGGCACGGCGCCGGTGGCGGCCCTGATCTGCTCGGAGGTCGGATCGGGAACCTCGGCCTGCACGGTGTAGCGCAGCCCGGCGGTGGAGGTGCGGGTGGAGAACACCGTGCCGGTCGGCTCGGCGAGGCGCCAGTCGCCGACCAGGCCGTCGAAGCGGGTGGGGATACCCGGGACGGGGAGGTACCTTTCGGTCATCTCCTTACTTACCGTCACGGTCGCTTCGACCGGAACGGTACGGACGTCCGCCTCGGGTCCCGGCAGGCCCTCGCTGACCCGGGCATCCTTGGTGGCGTTCAGCGTCCGGAGCGTGAAGCGCTGGCCGTCGAAGTTCTCCAGCGCGGTGAGCCGCAGGTAGTTGGGGGTGGCGGTGGACACCCGCAGCAGCGGGACCTCGCGTTCGTTGTGGATCTGCTGGGACAGCGAGACGATGGGCTGGATGACGCTGGCCGAGCTGCGGCCTTCGCTGGCCCCGATCGCGCTGCCTCTGTTGACCACGCCCCGCCCGTCCAGAGACGGCAGCACCAGCGGCACGACCGCCGCGATCACCAGGCAGCCCGCGGCGATCTGTGCCCCGAGCCCGCCCAGCCCGTTGCTGATCATCCTGGGGGAGCGGTCCCCCGTCAGGCGGCCCCACCTGGTCACCATGCGGTTGCCGTCCAGCAGCATCAGCGCGACGAAACCGATCGCGCCCAGCACGAAGGGCAGGATGCCCACGCCGGCGGGGAGGATGGCGGCCGGGACGAGGAAGAGCGCGAGCAGCGGGATACCCGCCAGCGCCGGCCGGTCGACGACGACGACCAGCAGATCGACGGCCATGACGACCACGTAGGTGGCGACGAGGACCAGGACGACCAGGCCCGGTTGCTCGGGCACCGGTACCGCGAGCTGCCTGATCTCGTCCCTGATCGGCGTGGCCAGGTCGAACAGGGCCGACGTCGAGGCAGGTGTGGGGATGAGACCGAGCAACGCGGCCTCGTGGGCGCCCACCGCGGTGACGGACATGCACAGGCCGACGAGGCTCAGGCAGAAGCCGGTGAGCGCGGGGTGCCGGATCGACCGGCCGACATGCCGGCCCAGGACGGCCGTGCCCACCCCCACCACTGTCGCGATCAGGACAGGCCGGAACCACCAGACGGTGCCGGCGAACAGCGGTGCCATGGCGGTGCTGGCGAGCAGGCAGGCCGCGCCGCCGAACACGGAGGCGATCGGCCGTGGGGTCACCACCCGCGGCCTGCCGAGGTGGCCGGTCCGCCCGTGGTGGCCGCGGTCGGGGAGGGCTCATACGGCGAGCCGGGTCGGTAGAGCGGCCCGGTGGGCCCCGGGGCCGGGGTGGGCGTCACCCCCGGTGCCGTTCCGGGTGCCGGACCCGGGCCTGATGCCGAGCCCGGCACGGGAGTCCGCGGCCCGGCCCCGGTCGGCCGCGAGCCTGGCCGCGGCGTGTTGGTGCCGCCGGCGCCGCCGCCGACACCGGCTGCGCCAGGCGCAGCACCAGCACCAGCACCAGCACCGAAACCGCCGAGGCGCGAGTGCGTTCGTCCGCCGCCCGCCCCAGGACGGAAGATCCGCGGCCAGGTGTCCGCCAGCCGTGTCGTGCGGTCCGCGACCAGCACGGTCCACCCGTGCCTGGTCAGGATGTGCCGGGACATCTCGACGGTGTTGGCGGCGGTCGACTCCTCGGCGCTCCACTGAGCGATGTCGGTCAGCACGGCGATCGCCGGTGCCTTCCGTGGCCGGGCACCGGCGATCAGGGTGGCAGTGGCCTGGTCGACCCGTCCGAGCACGACGACCACCATGCCGGAGTGCTCCGCGGACCGCAGGCTCGCCAGCGCCGGGTTCAGCAGGGCGGACGGGCTCGGCTCGATGACCGCGAGCTGGTCGAGCAGCGCGCCGACGGCGTTGCCGGGGCCGGTGGCGGCCACCCTGCTGCCGGTGAGCAGTCGCACCCCGTAGCCGCTGCGAGCGAGGTTGACCGCGATCGAGCCCGCCGCGCTGACCGCCCACGAGAACGGGCCGTCGGGATGGTCCGCGGGCCAGGAGTCGGCCCGGGTGTCGAGCAGCACGGTGGCCGCACCGGTGAGTGGCCGCTCGCTTCTGCGTACCGTCAGCTCACCGAGCCGGGCCGTGGTCTTCCAGTGGACCTTGCGCAGGTCGTCTCCGGATTGGTAGGGCCGGGTCGTCGATTCGTCGTCACCTGCCCGAGCGGAGGAACGGCGCACCGCGTTGTTGAGCGTCGACAGCCCGACGGAGGGCACCAGCGGCATGCGTTCGAGCGCGGGCGCGACCGTGAGGTTGTCCTTGCCGCGGAAGCTGCGTTCCAGCTCGCACAGGCCGAACGGATCGGTCAGCCGGATGGTCAGCGGCCCGACCTGGTACCGGCCGCGGGTCTGGGCCCGCATGGAGTACGACAGGTCACGCGAGCCGCCCGGCTCGATGCGGTCCACCACGAAACGTGCCCGGTGGCCGAGATGGGACGTCACGTCCTCGACGAGCAGGACGGACGAGCGCAGCCGGGAGACGTTGTCCAGCCGGATCCGTACCGCGACGGTATCCCCGGCGGTCACCCGGGGTGGGTCGAGCCGGCGCGTGCAGGCCAGGCGGTAGCGCGTCCGGGCCACGAACGCGGCCGCGACCAGGGGGAACATCAGCAGCAGGAGGGCGACGGCGAGCAGGTCCTGCTCGCCGATGATCGCGGCCGCGGCGATGCACGCTCCACCGGCGGCGAGGAAGGAGCAGCCGCGTACCGTCAGCCCGCGCAGTGCGGCGATGTAGTCGTGCACGTGTCTCTAGCGACCGCGCCGCGGCGGCCGCGGTTGCGCCTGCCGGGCGACCGGGATCCGGGCGATCAGGTCGGTGACGATCCGCGCCGCGATGTCGTTCGTCGGCTCACCGGAGAGCGTGATCTCCGGGTGCAGCAGGAGGCGGTGCGCGAGCACGGCACTGGCCAGTGCCTGGACGTCGTCGGGGAGCACGTAGCCGCGCCGGTCGATGGCCGCGTGTGCCCGCGCGGTGCGGATGAGGTGCAGGGCCGCCCGCGGTGACGCCCCCAGCGTGATCTCGGGATGTCGCCGGGTGGCGCCGACCAGGTCGACGATGTACTGCCGGACCTCGTCCGAGACGTGCACGGAGCGGACCAGGCCGGCGAGCTTGGCCACCTCGGCCGCGTTGGTCACGGGGGCGACACCCGTCAGCGGATCGTTCTGCCCGTGGTTGTCGAGCATCGCCAGCTCGGCGGCGGGGGAGGGGTAGCCCATCGAGACCCGGGCGGTGAACCGGTCGCGCTGGGCCTCCGGCAGCGCCCGGGTGCCGTCCATCTCGATCGGGTTCTGGGTGGCGATGACCATGAAGGGCGGCTCGAGGCGGTAGGTGACCCCGTCCACGGTCACCTGGTGCTCCTCCATGCATTCCAGGAGCGCCGACTGTGCCTTCGGTTCCGCACGGTTGATCTCGTCGCCGACCACGATGTTCGCGAAGACCGGGCCGGGCCGGAACTCGAAGTCGCGGGTTCCCTGGTTGTAGACGCTCACCCCGGTCACGTCGCTGGGCAGCAGGTCCGGGGTGAACTGGATCCGGCGGACCCGGGCGTCGATGGAGCGGGCGAGCGCCTTGGCCAGCATGGTCTTGCCGACACCGGGCACGTCCTCGATCAGCAGGTGGCCCTCGGCGAACAGGACGACCAACGCGGTGCGGATCACATCTGACTTGCCGTCGATGACGGTCTCCGCCGAGCGGCGCACCCGGTCGGCGACCTCGGACAAGTGATCTATGTCGGCCGCGGGGTCATGCCAACGCAGAACTCCCGGCTCCGTCACCACGGTGTCGGCCTCCCTTGGATCTCGTGTCCTGGCCGCTGCCACCGTTACGGGAATGTTGTCCCGTGGCGTCCCGGTCGTCTCACGGGTCCCCCCGCTACACCACCCGGACATGACCGCGACGTGTCCTGCTCCCCTCTGAGTGTGACATCCGTTCGGGGGTGCCCGGGGCGACTGGTCGTCGTTGGTCCTTGCTGGGCCGGCAGTGGGTGATGGAGCGCGGTCTCGGCTCGCACCGTGATGCGCATTCGTAACATTTGCCGATTGCGCTCTGTGATCAATCAATCGCCAATTCAGTCGCTTTATACCACCTTCGTAGTGGCGAACAACCGCTGCTCCCGTCCGGAGTGGGGGAGGTGGGGTGTAGCGGGGTGTCATGGGGGTGTGAGGTGGGGGGGAGTGGAGTAGAGTGGCGCGCAGTGGGGGAGGGGAGCTTGCGGCGCGGGTAGCCGTCGTCTGGTGAACAGCTGCCGTCGGGTGAACCAACCGTCGTCTCTGGTGGCCAGGGCGCGTCTCGGTCGGAGCCAGGCGGGGAGGTGCCGGTGTTTCTCGGCAGCCACACGCCGCGGCTGGACGACAAAGGGCGACTGACGCTGCCGGCGAAGTTCCGGGAAGAGCTGGAAGGGGGGCTAGTGATCACAAAGGGGCAAGAGCGTTGTCTCTACGTGTTCCCTCTGGCGGAGTTCGCCCGGATCAGTGAGTCCCTTCGTACGGCTCCGGTCACGGCAAAGGCGCTTCGTGACTACAGTCGTGTGTTCTTCTCCTCGGCGGCGGACGACGTTCCCGACCGGCAGGGGCGGATCACTATTCCCGCTGCGCTACGCACTTATGCCGGGTTGTCCCGCGAGTGTGTGGTGAACGGCGCCAACACCAGGGTCGAGATCTGGGACTCCACCCGATGGGAGACCTATCTGGCGGACCAGGAGGAGACCTTCGCCGAGCTGTCGGAGGAGGTTCTGCCCGGAGTCATCTGAGTTTTCACAGGCACGATGTGACCATCGGTCGTCTGTCGAGGTCTCCCCCCGCTCCCACCGGCCGCCACTTCCCCGGCGTCCGGCGAACGAGCGGGGCGGGACCTGGGTGTACGACCCCATCGGCCGTTCCCTCGCAGAGCCGCTTCCGTCGTCGGCGCGGACTCGCGGCATCCCTGATCCGTGCACCGTGAGATGGAAGAGGATCACAGCGCGCCGGCGGCGGCGCGCCCGGCGTCACCTGAACCGGCGTGACCGTCCGGGGGATGTTCCAGTTTTCGACAAGGGCCGAGGGGTTGGCAGTGGACGTCACGCACACGCCGGTGCTGACCGAGCGCGTCGTCGAGCTGCTCACTCCCGCCATGCAGGGGCCCGGGGCGATCGTGGTGGACACGACCGTGGGGCTGGGTGGGCATTCCCTGGCCCTGCTTGAGGCATTTCCGCGGGCCCGGCTCATCGGGCTTGACCGCGATCAGCGCGCCCTCGCCTACAGCCGCCACCGGCTGGGCGACCTCGGTACCCGGGTGGATCTGGTGCACACGGTCTACGACCAGCTGCCGGACGCTCTTTCCGGGCTGGGTGTCGCCGAGGTGAACGGGATTCTGTTCGACCTCGGTGTCTCCTCCATGCAGCTCGACATGGATGAACGCGGATTCGCGTACTCCCGGGACGCGCCGCTGGACATGCGGATGGACCAGGAGCGCGGGCCGACCGCGGCCGACGTGCTTAACACCTACGATGTCGACTCCCTTACCCGCATCCTGCGGAACTACGGCGAGGAGCGCTTCGCCCGCCGGATCGCGCAGGCGGTGGTGAGCGCGCGGCAGACGGCCCCGTTCACCACATCCGCGCGGCTGGTGGACCTCATCCGCGATGCCATTCCGGCGGCGGCCCGGCGCACCGGCGGGAATCCCGCGAAGCGAACCTTCCAGGCATTGCGTATTGAGGTGAACACCGAACTGGATGTGCTCGAGCGGGCGCTGCCGGCCGCATTCGACGCGCTGGCGGTGGGCGGCCGGCTGGTGGTGCTCTCCTACCACTCCCTGGAGGACCGGCTGGTGAAACGCGCGCTCGGGCCGCGGGCGGTTCCAGCCGTACCGCCGGATATGCCGGTGATTCCCGACGACGCCCGCCCGACGCTGCGCTGGCTGACCCGTGGCGCCGAGCCGGCGTCCGACCAGGAGATCGAGCGGAACGCGCGGGCCGGATCCGTCCGCCTGCGTGCCGTGGAACGCGTGGCGGCCGAGCCGGGCCGTGCACAGAACCCGACCGGAGGTGTCCGATGACCGCTCCCGCGCACCCGCTGCCCCGTGGTGGTCGCGCCCGTCCGGCTCGTCGCGCGTCCGGTTCCGCGGGCCACGGGACGGACCCGGCCGGGCCTGAGTTCCGCCGCGCCGAGTACGTCTATGACAGCACCGCATACGACCGGGCCGACTACGACGAGGGTGCATACGACAGCAGCGCGTATGCCGATGCCGCATACGACCGGGCCGGTCAGGCCACCGTGACGCACGACCAGTCCGTCGAGTCCGTCGAGTCCGTCGAATCCGGCGAGACGTACGGCCAGGTCACCGGGACGTACGACGAGGCCACCGGGCAGCGCGGCCGTGGCGGCGTGATCCCGCAGCGGGACGGCTCGGCGTCCGGGCCGGCCAGGCGCGATCGGAGCACCGGCTCCGGCCGGGCCCGCTCGCGCGGCCAGAACCACGAAGGTGCCGGCGTCGACATCGCCGGCTACGCCGACATGGAAGACCAGACGATGGACGGAACCGGAACGCGTCCCGCCGCGACGAGGGCCGCTCGCGCGGGCACGGCGGCCCCGCGTGCCCGCGGCGGCGCACGATCGGGCGCGGCGGGCAGCGGCACAGTGCGGTCGGGCGCCGGCCGGTCCTCCGTAGCCCGGGGAGCCGGTGCCGTCCGCACGACCACGAGCCGATCGGCCGCGGCAGCCTCCCGATCCACGGCAGCCTCCCGATCCGCCACGGCCGCGACCAGGTCCGGCGCGGGCACGGCCCGTGCGGCCGCCGCGACGGCGGCGACTCGTTCAGGTACCGCGGCGAGCCGTTCCGGATCGGCCGCAGCCAGCTCTGGTGCGGCGGCGAGCCGTTCCGGCGCGACTGCGCGGGCTGGTGCGGCGCGGCCGGGATCCGGCCGGTTGGCCACGTCGTTGGGGGTCGGTGCCACGAGCGCGCCGCCGCTGGGCTCGCCGCTGCTGCGCCCGGACTGGCCACGGCTGTCGTCCTGGCGTCTCCCAGGGCGGTCGAACGCACCGCGTGGTCCCTTCGTGGCTCTTCTGCTCGTCCTGATGGGAGCGGGCCTGCTGTCCCTGCTCCTGCTCAACATCGCGCTCATGGAGCACGCGTTCCATGCGGACGAGCTCGAGCAGAAGGCCGCCACGCTGGCCCGTCAGGAGCAGGAGCTGTCGGTCCAGCTCGACGAGCAGTCGGACCCGGGCCAGCTCGCCGCACGTGCCACCCAGCTCGGGATGGTTGCCGGCGAAGTGCCCGTGTTCCTGCCGCGCGACGCACCACTGCCGCCGGGCGCGCGTGTGCTCACCCGCGAGGCGGGCAGCGGGATGCTGCTGGTGGTGGTCCCGTCGGCGGCGGCCGACGGAACGGCTTCGACCGGATCCGCCGCGGCCGGATCCGCCGCGGCCGGAACGACCGCGACCGCGACCGGAACCGGCGCCGGTCAGGACGCGACGGGCACCGCTGGGACGACCGCATCCGCGGGAGCCGGTACGCCCTCGGGGACAGGTGGCGCCGTGGGGACCGGCACGGCAGCGCAGGGCCAGGGCCAGGCTCAGGCGCAGGGATCGGCTTCGGCGGACGGCCAGGCCACGAGCGGCGACAGGGCGGCGGCGGGTGGCGAGCCCGCCGCCGGTGCCCGAGCCGGTGGAGAGGCGGTAGCCGGTCAGTGAGCTCGACGGGTCGCGGGCCGGCATCCGGCCGTGGACGTTCCCGGCTGCGTCTCGTCACCAGCTCGCCCGCGGAGCCGAGCTCGGGCAGCGACGACCTGCTCGACCCGGCGGTGCGCCGGTTCTCCGGCCGTGATCCGGAGCAGGAGCGCCCGCGGGTGCCTCCCGCGCGCCGGGTGCCCCCGCGCGGTGCCCCCGCTCGCCGCCCGCCGGTCCGTCGAGATCCCGATCCGGTCGAGGACGACTGGTTCGACGACTACACGGATGCCGAGGTCGACGGCGTCGAGACGATCACCGGCCCGCGGGCGGCGCCTGGATCCGTGCCCGCCCGTGGCGGCCGGCGGACCTCGGCCGGTGGCACGTCGGCTCGCGGCCGCTCGGCTGACCGTGGCCGTTCGGCGGAGCGCGCCGGGTCCTCGGCCCGGGGTGCGTCCTCGGCGAGGAGTGGGGCGGCAGGGACGGGCCGTCAGCCGGCGCGTTCCACTGCCCGCGGTACCGCGGGGGCTTCCAGGACCAGGCCCGTCCGGGGCGCGCCTGTTCGCGGGGCGGCTCGGAGCCGGACCGGGTCAGCCGGGCGGCGTCCGCCGGCACGGCGCGGGCTGGACGGCTCCGCCACGCGTGCCCCACGACCGTTCGTGCTCGCGAGCCCGCGGCGGCGGATCCGGGCGTCCGTCGTCCTGATGGTCGCCGTGCTGGTCGTGATCGCCGGCCGGCTCGCGCAGCTGCAGGGCTTCGGGTCGTCGGCCTACGCGGAGGCGGCGCACCAGCAGGTCCTGCGCAAGTCGGTGCTGCCCGCCGACCGTGGAATGATCACCGACCGGCATGGTTACCCGCTGGCACGGGACATCGAGCAGCGCGCCGTCTACGCGGACCCGTTCGTGATGTCCGAGGCCGAGATCCTCACGGCCGCGCGCAAGCTCGCGCCTGTGATCGGCAGATCCGAGAACGAGCTGCGGAAGCTGATGACGACGAACCGCAAGGCACGGTTCGTCTACCTCGGCCGGGGGTTCGAACGGTCGGTCGGCGACGAGGTCACCGGGCTGGGCCTGAGCGGCATCGGCGTCCTGGACGAGCGGGGGCGCAGCTATCCCGCGGGGACCCTCGGCGCGAACTTCGTCGGCTTCACCAGCCGCGGTGACAACGACGTCCTCGACGGCCGCGCCGGGCTGGAGCTGGCCTACGACGACGTGCTGCACGGCACGAACGGCCGCCGCCAGATCGAGGCGGACCCGTCCGGACGCGAGATCCCGTCCGCGCAGAGCATGGAGAAGGAGCCGGTCGACGGATCGACGCTGCGCCTCACCATCGAGAAGGACATCCAGTGGGAGGCGCAGCGAGCGATCGCGGAGGCGGTGCGGGACTCCGAGGCCGACGGCGGGACCATCGTGGTGATGCAGCCGAAGACGGGGGACCTGCTGGCCCTGGCCGACGCTCCCCAGTACGACCCGAACAACATCACCGAACGGGACCAGGACGCGATCGGAAACCGCTCCACCGGCCAGGCCTTCGAACCGGGCAGTGTCAACAAGGTCATCACGATGGCCGCGGCGCTCGACCGCAGCCTGATCGACGCGACGACACCGATCACCGTTCCGTCGTCCATCGAACGGGGTGGGGTCAGGATCAACGACTCCGAGCCGCACGGGACGGAGCACCTCACCGCGGCCGGTGTGCTCGCGCGGTCGAGCAACATCGGGACCGTGCAGATCGCCGAACGGGTGGGCAGCGCCAACCTGGAGGAGATGATGCGCGCGTTCGGTCTCGGTGAGAAGACCGAGCTCGACTTCCCGGGTGAGACGGCGGGCATCCTGCCGGCGGCGTCGGACTGGTCGGGCAGCCAGGCGGCAACCATCGCCTACGGCCAGGGCATGTCGGCCACCGCGATCCAGATGGCGTCGGTCTACGCGACCGTGGCGAACGGCGGCCTGCGGGTCGCGCCGCGGCTGGTGGACGCCATCATCGGCCCGGACGGGGTGGCGCAGGAGACAGCGCGTGAGCCCGAGCGCCGGGTGATCTCGACCGAGACGGCGACCACCCTCACCCGCATGCTCGAGGAGGTGGCCACAGACCAGGGCACCGCCCCGGCCGCCGAGGTCACCGGCTACCGGGTGGCCGGCAAGACCGGTACCGCCAAGCGGTACGACGCGGCCAGCGGGGGCTACAAGGGCTACGTCTCGTCGTTCATCGGCTTCGCCCCGGCGGACGATCCGCAGATCGTCGTCGAGGTCGTGCTCGACAACCCGCAGAAGGCGTACTACGGCGGCGAGGTCGCCGCGCCCGTCTTCTCCAAGGTGATGAGTTTCGCGCTCACGACGCTGGGGGTGCCGCCGCCGGGGACCAGGCCGGAGCCGCTGGTCCTCGATCTGGACCGCTAGCACCGTGCCGGCCTGTGACCGTCCCACCGAGCCGCGCACGCCCTCCGTGTCCGGAGTGTCCGGGGCGGCGCGCCCTGTTCTGGCTGGCGGTTCGCCGGTGAGCTGCCCGAAGACGGCCGGGTCGTCCCGGTGGACCACCGGCGTCCACGACGCCCGTGCGGATCCCCTGACTCCCCGCCCACTAAGGTCGTGTCCGTGACCTCCCCGGCACTACGTCCGGCAGCGCCGTCACCGCGGTCGCTGGCCGCTCTGCCTGGCGTCCTGCACCCCGTCGCCGTCGCGTTCGAGCCCTCCGGTGAGCCCGGCCCCGGCGTGCGCCTCGATGACGTCCGCGTCACCGGCGTCACCCATGACTCGCGTGCGGTGATCCCCGGCGATCTGTACGCGGCCCTGCCCGGCGCGAACGTGCACGGCGCCGACTTCGCCGTCGGTGCCGTCGCCGCGGGGGCGGTCGCGGTGCTCACCGATGCGTCCGGTGCCGCCCGGCTGGCCGGCCGGGTCGGGGTCCCCGTGCTGGTGACCGACGACCCGCGCCGCGACCTGGCCCCGGCGGCCGCCTGGGTGTACGGCCAGCCGACCCAGGCGCTGACGCTGGTCGGTGTCACCGGAACCAACGGCAAGACCACGACCGCGTTCCTGCTGGACGCCGGCCTGCGGGCCGCCGGCCACACCACCGGCCTGATCGGCACGGTGCAGACCCGCATCGGCGGCACGGTCGTCCCGTCGGTGCGGACCACGCCCGAGTCCAGCGACCTGCAGGCCCTGTTCGCGACGATGGTCGAGCGCGGGGTCACCGCGGCGGTGATGGAGGTCTCCAGCCACGCGCTGGCCCAGCACCGCGTCGACGCGCTGCGGTTCACCGGCGCCGCCTTCACCAACCTCAGCCAGGACCACCTGGACTTCCATCCGACGATGGAGGACTACTTCGCCGCCAAGGCGGCGCTGTTCGAGGCCGGGCGCAGCAAGGCCGCGGTGATCTGCGTCGACGACGACTGGGGCCGGCGCCTCGCGCGGCAGCGCCCGGACGCGCGAACCTACTCCGTCACCGGTGCGGACGCCGACTGGTGGCCGGAGGATGTCGTCGCCGGCCCGGCCGGCACGGTGTGCCGCGCGCTCGGCCCGGACGGGGCCAAGGCGGACCTCTCGGTAGCGCTGCCCGGCCGGTTCAACCTGGCGAACGCCCTTGGCGCGCTGGCCCTGCTGGCCGCGGCCGGAGTCCCGCTGGAGGCGGCGGCGGAGGGGATCTCCTCGCTGACCGGCGTTCCGGGCCGGATGGAGCGGGTCGACGGGGGCCAGCCGTTCCTCGCCGTCGTCGACTTCGCGCACACCCCGGACGCTGTGGTCACCCTGCTCGAGGCGGTCCGCCCGCTGGTGACCGGGCGGGTGATCGTCGTGCTGGGCTGCGGCGGTGACCGGGACCGCGCGAAACGGCCGCTGATGGGCGCCGCCGCCGCCCGGCTCGCGGACCTCGCGGTGTTCACCAACGACAACCCCCGGTCGGAGGACCCGGCCGTGATCCTCGACCAGGTCGTCGCCGGCGCCCGTGAGGTGGCCGGCATGGGCCGGTTCGTCGTCGAGCCCGACCGGGCGGCGGCGATCGCGCTGGCGGTCGCCGCGGCCGGGCCGGCCGACGCCGTGGTGGTCGCGGGCAAGGGGCACGAGACCGGGCAGAACGTCGCCGGCGTGATCACCCCGTTCGACGACCGTGAGGTGCTGGCCGCGGCGCTGCGGGCCGCGCGGTGATCGCGCTGAGCCTCGCCGAGGTGGCGGCGGCGACCAGGGGCCGGCTCGCCGACTGCGCGGGCGTGGACCCGGCGGCCCTGGTCACCTCGGTGGTGATCGACTCCCGGCAGGTCGCCCCGGGCTCGCTGTTCGTGGCGTTGCCCGGGGAGCGGGTCGACGGGCACGACTTCGCGGCCGCGGCCGTCGGGTCCGGTGCGCTGGCGGTGCTGGCGGCGCGGCCGGTGGGCGTGCCGGCGGTCATCGTCACCGATCCGGCGGTGGGCCTGGCGGCGCTGGCCGCGAGCGTCCGTGACCGCTACACGGCCACGGTGATCGGCGTGACGGGTTCGGCGGGCAAGACCACCACGAAGGACCTGCTGGCCGACCTGCTCGGCGGGCCGGACGGCGACAGTGCGGCCGATGGCTCCGGCGGGCCCGGCGGGCTGGGTGCCACGGTCGCCGCGGTGGGATCGTTCAACAACGAGATCGGCCTGCCGCTGACCATGCTCCGCGCGGAGCCGGAGACGCGCTTCGTGGTGCTGGAGATGGGCGCTCGCGGCATCGGGCACATCGCCACGCTGTGCGCGCTGGCCCGTCCGCAGGTGGGGCTCGTCCTCAACGTCGGGTCGGCCCACGTCGGTGAGTACGCCGACGGCCGCCGCGGTATCGCCGTCGCGAAGGGCGAGCTGGCCGAGGCGGCCAGCGAGCTGGTCGTGCTCAACGCGGACGACCTGCTGGTGGCGCCGATGGCGGCCCGGGTGCAGGCATCGGCGAAGGTCATGCTGTTCGGTACCGGCGCCGGGGCGGACGTCCGCGCCGAGCGGATCGAGGTGGACGCCGCCGGGCGGGCCGCGTTCGACCTGCTGGCCTCGGGTGAGCGCCACCGGCTGCGGCTGGGGCTGATCGGGGCACACCAGGTCGCCAACGCGCTGGCCGCCGCTGCCGCGGCGATCGGGCTGGGCCTCGCACCGGCCGACGCCGCGGCGGCGCTGGAACGGGCCCGGCCGCGCAGCCGGTGGCGGATGGAGGTCACCACCACCCCCGGCGGTGTCGTGGTGCTCAACGACGCCTACAACGCGAACCCGGAGTCGATGCGTGCCGCGCTGGCGGCACTGCTGGACATCCGGGGCGACGGGCGGGCGTGGGCGGTGCTCGGGCCGATGGGTGAGCTCGGTGCCGGCGCGGCCGAGGCCCATCGCGACCTCGGCCGGCTCGTCGCGAGTCTCGGCGTGCCGCGGCTGGTCGCGGTCGGGCCGGGCGCTCTCGGGATGCACGAGGCCGCCCGGGAGGACGTCGGCTGGGCGGGCGAGTCGACCTGGGTGCCGGGTGTCGACGAGGCCGTGGCCTTCCTGGGAGGGCAGGTCCGTCCCGGCGATGTGGTGCTGGTGAAGGCGAGCCGGTCGTTCGGGCTCGAAGCAGTGGCGGCGGGGCTGGCAGCGGGGCCTGTCACGGGCAGCGGTGCCGGTCAGGAAGATCGAAAGGACGGCGTCGCGGGCGCCGCGATCGAGGGGACCGAGTACACGTGGAATACGGTGGGGCACTCCGGCGAACCTGGCACGCGCGGGTGACATTCGCGTGAGAGGCGTTCTCGTCGCCGCGCTGGTCGCGCTGGTGGTCTCGCTGCTCGGCACCCCGTCGGTGATTCGTTTCTTCCGACGCCAGGGCTATGGGCAGGAGATCCGCGAGGACGGCCCGTCCAGCCACCTGACCAAGCGAGGCACGCCCACCATGGGCGGCACCGTCATCATCCTCGCCACACTGGTCGGCTATTTCGTCGCGCATCTGGTGGCCGGCATCGGCCTCACCGCGTCGGGCCTGCTGGTGCTGATGGTGATGACGGGCCTGGGCGTGGTCGGCTTCCTGGACGACTACATAAAGATCCGCAAGCAGCGCAGCCTGGGCCTCACGGCGCGGACCAAGTTCGCGGGCCAGGCGGCGGTCGCGCTGGCCTTCGGGCTGCTGGCCGTCCGGTTCAAGAACGACGCCGGCCTGCTGCCGGGCTCGACGTTCATCTCGGTGGTGCGTGACACCGGCTTCTCGGTCGGGCTGATCGGGTTCCCGCTGCTGGCCTGGATCATCATCGCCGCGACGTCGAACGCGGTGAACCTGACCGACGGCCTGGACGGGCTCGCGGCCGGCACCTCGGCGATGGTCTTCGGTGCCTATGTCGTCATCTCGTTCTGGCAGTTCGGCAACATCTGCGAGGCCGGTGCGCTCACCCAGGGCTGCTACTACGTGCGTGACCCGCTGGACGTCGCGCTGGTGGCCGCCGCGGCGATGGGTGCGTGCTTCGGCTTCCTGTGGTGGAACGCCAGCCCGGCCAAGATCTTCATGGGTGACACCGGTTCACTGGCGCTCGGCGGGGCCTTCGCCAGCATCGCGATCGTCAGCCGCACCGAGCTGCTGCTGTTCGTGCTGGGCGGCCTGTTCGTGATCGAGACCCTGTCGGTGATGATTCAGGTGGCCTTCTTCAAGGCGACGAAGAAGCGGGTGTTCAACATGGCGCCCATTCACCATCACTTCGAGCTTGCCGAATGGCCCGAGACTACTGTGATCATCCGATTCTGGATTGTTTCCGGACTGGCGGTCGCGTTCGGGCTGGGGCTGTTCTACGCCGAGTTTCTCTCCCATGGGGGCGGTTGACGATGAGTAGGTCCGGATCGCGGCGCGGCGGAGAGGCGGACATCGCTTCCGGGGGGGCCGCGGGCGCGAGGAACGATCCGGACAGCACACCAGGGCCGATGACGCCAGGACCGATGACGCCAGGACCGATGACGCCAGGACCGATGACGCCAGGGCCGATGGCGACGGGACCGGCCCCGGCGGGAGGCGCCGAGATCCTGGACGCGTCCGAGCTGGCCGGAAGGCCGGTTCTGGTGGTCGGGGTCGGTCTTTCCGGCGTCGCGGCGGCCGAGGCGCTGGCAGCCCGCGGGGCACGGGTGACGGCCGTCGACGCGGCCGACGGCCCCGGCCAGCACACGGCGGCCCACCGGCTGCGCCAGCACGGAGTCGAGGTCCGCCTCGGCGGGCTCCCGGCGGGCCACGGAGCGGCCACACTGGTCGTGACGTCGCCGGGCGTGCCGCCCACGACGCCGCTGCTGCGGGCCGCGGCGGCCGCCGGTGTCCCGGTGTGGGGGGAGGTCGAGCTCGCCTGGCGCTGGCGCGGGCTGTCCCGCTGGCTCGCGATCACCGGAACCAACGGGAAGACCACGACGACCGAGATGCTCGGCGCGATGTTGCTCGCCGGTGGCCGGCGGGCCACCACGGCCGGCAACATCGGCACGCCGCTGGTGACGGCGGTCGACGCCCGCCCGCCCTACGACGTCCTCGCGGTCGAGCTGTCGAGCTTCCAGCTGCACTACACCCAGACCGTCGCGCCGCGCGCCGCAGCGGTGCTCAACGTGGCGCCGGACCACCTGGACTGGCACGGCGGGGCCGCGGCCCACGCGGCGGCCAAGGCACGGATCTGGGCGGCGCCGCAGACCGTGGCGGTGGGCAACGCGGACGATCCGGCCAGCCTGGAGCTGCTGGCGCGGGCACCCGGCCGGCGGATCACCTTCGGCCTGGACCCGAACGGCAGCCCGCGGCCCGATCTCACCGTGGTCGGCGGCTATCTGGTCGACCGTGCCTTCTCCGGCGGCCGGCTGATCGCGGTCGCCGACCTCGGCGCGGCCGGCCACTCACCGGGTCGCGGCTCGGGTGCCGCCGGTCGGGTGGCCGCCGGCCGGGGCGCGAGTGTCGACCAGGCCGTGCGGGCCGAGCCGGGCGGGCTGGCCGCCAGCTCGCTGCCCACCGTCGGCGCCGACCTCGGGCCGCACAACATCGCCAACGCGCTCGCCGCGGCGGCGCTCGCCCGGGCGGACGGCGTGGACCCGGCCGCCATCGGCGCCGCGCTCGCGATGTTCCGCCCCGGAGCCCACCGCAACGCCACCGTCGGGCTCCTGCGCGGTGTCCGCTACGTCGACGACAGCAAGGCCACCAACCCGCACGCGGCTGCGTCGTCGCTGCGCGCGTACCCGTCGGTGGTATGGATCGCGGGCGGCCTCAACAAGGGCCTGGAATTCGACGATCTCGTGGTCACGGCCCGGCCTACCCTGCGCGCGGTGGTGCTGATGGGCCGGTGCGCCGACGAGATCGCCGCGGCTCTCGCCCGACACGCCCCCGATGTCCCCGTAGAACGCGCCGGCGGCATGGACGATGCGGTGGAGGCCGCCATGAAGCTCGCGGCACCGGGTGACACGGTGCTGCTCGCCCCCGCGGTGGCCTCGATGGACATGTTCCGTGACTACGCGGAGCGCGGTGACCTGTTCACCGCGGCCGTGCGGGCACGGGAAGGCTGAACGCGTCGGCGCGACCGTCCCCACCGGTGCGTCGGGGAGGGGGAGTGTGAGCGAGCGCATGACCGGCGCGCGTACCACGCGGGCAGGGGGCCCCGGGCGCGCCACCGGCACCGCGTCCGGTTCCGTCGGGTCGTCCGGGTCGTCCGGGGGGTCCAGAGCGGCGTCCAGGGCGTCCAGGGCGTCCGTGGCCGCCACGGCCGCCACCATCGCCACGGCGGGTCCCGGGCAACCCGGTCGCGGTGATCCGCCGGCGTCGGACGAGGCCGGCGAGTCCTGGGTGGACGACCCGCGCACGCCGATTCTCGACCGCCCGATGGCGTCGTACTACCTGCTGCTCTCCTCCGCCGGGCTGCTGTTGCTGCTGGGCCTGGTGATGGTGCTCTCCGCGTCCAGCGTGCGGTCCCGTCAGGACTTCGGTTCGTCCTACACGCTGTTCCTGCGGCAGGCGACCTGGGCCGGCATCGGGATCCCGCTGCTGGTGATCGCCAGTCGCCTGCCGGTGCGGGTCTTCCGCGCGGCCGCCTACCCGCTGCTGGGCATCACGGTGGTGCTGCTGATGGCGGTGCTCGTGCCCGGGATCGGGCATGTCGAGAACGGCTCCAGGCAGTGGATCCCGGTCGGTCCGTACACCCTGCAGCCCAGCGAGTTCGCGAAGATCGCGCTGTTGCTGTGGTGCTCGGACGTCCTCGTCCGCAAGCACCGCCTGCTGGTCGACTGGAAGCATCTGATCATCCCGGTGGTGCCCGGCTTCCTGTTCGTCGACCTGCTGCTGATGCTGGAGCCCGATCTCGGGGGCTCCATCTGCGTCACCGTCGTGCCGCTGGCCGTGCTCTGGGTCGTCGGGACCCCGCTGCGGATCTACGCCGGCCTGCTGGGCGGCATGGTCGCCGCCGCCACCGTCCTGGCGATCAGCGCGCCGTACCGGCTGGAGCGGCTGATGTCGTTCCGTGATCCGTTCGCGGACGCCAGCAACACCGGGTTCCAGGCCGTCCAGGGCATCTACGCGCTGTCATCCGGTGGCTGGTGGGGGGAGGGGCTGGGGGCGTCCAAGGAGAAGTGGCCGGACCTGCTGCCCGCCGTCCACACCGACTTCATCCTCGCGATCATCGGTGAGGAGCTGGGCCTGCTGGGCAGCCTGGTGACGGTCGGCCTGTTCGGGGTGATGGGCTACGCCGGTCTGCGCATCGCGCACCGCACCGACGACCTGTTCATCCGGCTCGCCGCCGCGGGGGTGACCGCGTGGCTCATCGCGCAGGCCGTCGTGAACATGGGCGCGGTCGTCGGGCTGCTGCCGATCACCGGGGTGACCCTTCCGCTGGTGTCGTTCGGCGGGTCGGCGCTGCTGCCGACGATGGGCGCCCTCGGCATGCTGCTGGCCTTCGCGCGGGCCGAGCCCGACGCCGCCCGGTACCTGGCGCAACGCGCCGAGGCGCGCCGGGAGGGCCGGGCGAACCGGGTCTGGCTGCGCCGCCGCCGCCGCTCCGCAGCCGCTCCTCTCGCGCAGGACCCGGCCTGACCCGAGCAGACCTGAACCGACCCGAGCAGACCCGCCCGAGGCTTGGACATGGCCCGCCCCAGGCTCGGACATGGCCCGCCCCAGGCTCGGACATGGCCCGGACCGGGCCCGGACGGGCAGGCCCGGCGAGCCACGCCGGGCCTGCGACCGACCATGTTGTGTGCGGCCGGTGCCGATGTGGAATCGTCAGGGCCGATGTTGCGAAGTGTGCTGCTCGCCGGCGGCGGAACTGCCGGCCATGTGGAACCGGCGCTCGCGGTGGCCGACGCGCTGCGTGCGGACAACCCGCGGATCCGGGTGACCCTGCTGGGCACCGAGACCGGCCTGGAGGCGAAGCTGGTGCCCGCGCGCGGGTACCAGCTGGCCACCGTGCCGAAGGTGCCGATGCCCAGGCGTCCGACCCCGGCGCTGCTGACCGTGCCGAACCGGCTGCTGGCCGCGGTCGGCGCGGCCCGCGCGGCGATGCGGGAGGTGCGCGCGGACGTCGTCGTCGGCTTCGGCGGGTATGTCGCCGTGCCGGCCTATCTCGCGGCGCGCCGGGCGAAGGTGCCGATCGTCGTGCACGAGGCCAACCCGCTGCCGGGCCTGGCCAACCGGCTGGGCGCGCGCCTCACCTCGTTCGTCGCCACGTCCTACCCCAGCACCCCGCTGCGGGGCGCCACGCTGACGGGGATCCCGCTGCGCGAGGAGATCCTCACCCTGGACCGCTCGGTGCCGGCCGCCCGGGACGCCCGGGCCCGCTACGGCCTCGACCCGCACCGGGCGACCCTGCTGGTGTTCGGCGGCTCGCAGGGCGCCCGCTCGCTGAACAGCGCGGCCGTCGGTGCCGCGCGGGCCCTGACCGGTGCGGGCATCCAGGTCCTGCATGCCGCCGGGCCGAAGAACTACGACGAGGTCGTCGCCGCGCTGCCGGCGGGCCTGCCCGCGCCGTACCGCGTGCTGCCCTACCTGGACCACATTCCGTCCGCCTATGCCGCGGCTGACGTGAGCCTGTGCCGGTCCGGCGCGATGACCTGCGCGGAGCTCGCCGCCGTCGGTCTGCCGGCCGTGTACGTCCCGCTGCCGCATGGCAACGGCGAGCAGCGGCGCAACGCGCTCCCCACGGTCGAGGCCGGTGGCGGCCTGCTGGTGGAGGACGCCGAGCTGAGCCCCGAGTGGCTGGCCGCCAACCTGCTGCCGCTGCTGACGTCACCGGAGCGGCTGGGCAAGATGTCCGCGGCGTGTGCGGGCAGCGGGCATCCGGACGCCGCCCGGACGATCGTCGAGATGATCAGACAGGCGGAGGCGACCCGCCGCCATTCGGGTCCCCGGCACGCGGCGGGCTGAGGACTCCGGCGTGATGGCGCGCGATCTTCCCGAGGGATGGCGGCGGGTCCACCTCGTCGGTATCGGCGGAGTAGCCATGAGCGGCCTCGCGCGGCTGCTGGTCGCCCGGGGCGCGGTGGTGTCCGGGAGCGACGCGGTCGAGTCCCGCCAGCTGGCGCAGCTGCGGGCGCTGGGTGTTCCGGTCACGGTGGGTCGTGATCCGGCCGGCTTCGACCCGGGCGGCCTGGCCGGCGTCGATCTCGTCGTGGTGGCGCCCGCGGTGCCCGCCGAGGATCCCGAGCTGGCCGAGGCCCGCCGGCGTGAGCTGCGGATCCTGACCCGCTCCGCCGCGCTCGCCGGGCTGATGCAGGGGCATCGGGGCGTCGCGGTCGCGGGCTCGCACGGGAAGACGACCGCGGCGATGATGCTCACCGCCGCGTTGCAGGCGTGCGGGGAGGACCCCACCTTCGCCGTCGGGGGGGACCCCGGCGAGGCGGGGTCACAGACCCACGCGGGCAGCTCCGATCTGATGATCGTCGAGGCCGACGAGGACGGCGGCGCGTTCTGGCAGCTCCAGCCGCACGGTGCGGTGCTCACCGGGGTGGCCGACGAGCATCTGGACTTCTACCGGACGGTGCCCGCCCTGCGCGCGTCGTTCGCGACCTTCCTGCACCGGGTCGAGCCCGACGGCTTCCTGGTCGCCTGCGTGGACGACGAGGCCGCCTGGAGCCTCGCCACCGAGGCGGCACGCCATGCCGCCAGGGCCACCGAGGCCGCCAGGGCCACCGAGGCCACCGAGGCCACCGGTGCCGGCCTCGGGGCCGGCACCGGGGGCGCCGGCAGGTCCGGTGGGCGGGGGCCGTGGCTGACCGGGTACGGGTTCGGACCGTCCGCGGACCTGCGCATCGTCGCGGCGGAGGTCTCCACCGCGGGCACCAGCGCCGAGATCATCGCTCACGGCGTACGCCTGGGCCGGATGTCGCTGCGGGTGCCCGGCCGCCATCACCTGCTGGACGCCGCGGCCGCGCTGGCGACGGGGCTCGCCCTGGGGGCGCCCGCGGACGGCCTGCTCGCCGGGCTGGCGTCGTTCGCCGGGGTCCGGCGCCGGTTCGAGCCGCTGGGCTCGGCCGCCGGGGTCCGGGTCGTCGACGACTACGCCAACCACCCGGACCGGGTCACCGCCGCGATCTCCACCGCGCGGGCGCTCGCCAGCGGCGGACGGGTGGTCGTCGCGTTCCAGCCGCATCTGTACAGCCGCACCGCGCTGCTCGCCGAGCGGCTGGGTGAGGCGCTGCGGTCCGCCGACTCGGTCGTCGTGATGGACGTCTACGGCGCCGCCCAGGCACCCGAGCCGGGAGCCGGCGGTGCGCGGGTCGCCCTGGCGGCGCGCGGCGGGCAGGCCGAGGTCGGCTACGAGCCGTCCTGGTCGGCGGTTCCGGGCCAGCTGATGGACCGGGCCCGCCCAGGGGACGTCGTCCTCACCCTGGGTGCCGGAGACGTTACCCAGATCGGGCCTGAGTTGCTGCGCCTGCTGACCGCCCGCGCCGCCTCCCACCGCGGCTAGCGCGCCTCCCGCGGGAGGCGCGGCCGCCTGGCGGTGTTCCGTCGGCGAGCCCTCGGAGAGGGTCGGGGAGGCCTCAGCGCAGCGGCGCGAGGATGACGACGGGGATCTCCCGGGTGGTCTGCTCCTGGTGGGAGCGGATTCCCGGCATGCCCTCCACCAGTGCCTCGTACAGCCGCTCCCGCTGGGCGCCGGTGGCGGTGGACGCCTGCGCGTCGAACCGGTCGGTGTCGACCTCGACGGTGACCTTCGGCTGTGCCAGCAGGTTGCGGTACCACTGCGGATGCTCGCCGGCGGCCATGTTCGACGCGTAGACGACCAGGCGGCGGGATCCCGAGCCCTCCGACCGGTCGGCCTCGCCGGAGCTGCCAGCCTCGCCGGAGCTGCCAGCCTCGTCCGCGGAGCCGTCGGCCGCGGCTGGCAGCTCGGATTCGTCCGGTACGTAGCCGAGCGGCGTGGTGTGCGGGCGTCCGGTGGTCTCACCGACCGTGGTCAGCAGCAGCAGGCGTGAGCCGGCCAGGGTCTTCTCCAGCTTCCCGCCGGTGGCCCGGTACTCGTTGATCACCGCCTGGTTGACCACCCTGAAGTCGAATTCACGACTCTGTGCGGGCCGCGTCTCGGTCATCGTCGATCCTCACCCTCGCCATCGGAGCGGCCGGTGGGGCTGTCACGCGGCCACTCACCGACGATTGTCACGCGGCGCAGTCAACCATTCGCGCAGGGTGGTGGCCGGCAGGGAAGGCCTGTCAGGCCGGTCGCGTCCTGGGGATCTGTCCCATCGTGTCCGGAACGGGGGTCTGGTCGTGGTCGCCGGGGCGGCGGAGCCGATCCAACAGGAGCGGGCCGACGGTGGTGATCGTGCCGGCGCCCAGTGTGAGGAGCAGGACGCCCCGGTCGCCCTGGACGTCGTCCGCCGCCGCGTCCAGGTCGGTGAGGAGCCGGTCGAGCAGCTCGGGCCAGCTCACATAGTCGCTGCGCCGAGGCCGGCTGATCCTCTTGGCCAGATCGGTCGCGTGCAGGCCGAGGTCGTCCGTCTCGCGTGCGGCGTAGATGTCGGTGACGTAGACGCGGTCGGCGTCCTCGAAGGCGGTCGCGAAGTCGTCGAGCAGCGCGGCGAGCCGGCTGAAGGTGTGCGGCTGGGTCACGGCCCAGACCTGGCGCCCCGCCGCCCGGTCGCGGGCGGCCCGCAGGGTGGCCCGGATCTCCGTCGGATGGTGGGCGTAGTCGTCGACGATCTCGACGGCGGTTCCGCCCGCCGTGATCGCCTGGCCGACGGTGTCGAAGCGCCGGGCCGCGCCGGAGAACGTCCCCAGCGCCCGCAGCGCGGTCTCTGGCACCACCCCCAGCTCCGCCGAGGTGGCGAGGGCGGCGAGGGCGTTCAGGGCGACGTGCGGGCCGGGGAGCGCCAGCGCGAGCTCACCCACCTCGACGCCGTCGTGCCACACGGTCGACACCGAGCCGCCGCCGGGCCGAGGCGTATAGCCGACGGCCTGCCAGGTCCGCCCCGCCGCGAAGCCGTAGTCGACGACCCGCGCCCGCGCCGCCGCGCCGGTCTGGTCGAGTGTGGGCCCGGTCTGGTCGGGTGTGGCACGGAGCTGGTCGGGCGCGGTGCGCGGCTGGTCGGGTCCGGGCTGCTCCGGTGTGGCGCGCGGCTGGTCGGGTGCGGTGCGCGGCTGGTCGGGTGCGGCGGCGCGCTGGTCGAGCCGGGCGAGCACGGCGGCGACCCCGGGGTGGTCGCCGCAGACCACGAGCCGCCCGCCCGGGCGCACCCGCGCGGCGAAGTCGGTGAACACCGCGTGGACCGACGCCTCGTCCGGGAAGAGGTCCGGGTGCTCCCACTCGACATTGGTGATCACGGCGAGCTCGGGGTCGAGCCCGGCGAACGCGCCGCCGTATTCGTCCGCCTCCAGCACGAACACATCGCTCGTCCCGGCCACCGCGCTGCCCCCCAGCTGGGCCACCTCGGCGCCGATGACGGCGGTGGGATCCACCCCGGCGGCCCGCAGCACCAGGGTGAGCATGGCGGCCGTCGTGGTCTTGCCGTGTGAGCCGGCGACGGCGACCAGCCGGTAGGCCGCGGTCAGCTCCGGCAGCCAGTCGGAGCGACGCATGACGGGGATGCCGAGCGCGCGGGCCGCGACGATCTCTGGGTGGTCGTCCCGCAACGCGCTCGAGGCCACGATGACGTCCGCCCCGCGCAGCTCGGTGGCCAGCGCGGCCGGGTCGGCGGGCGGCCCGACGCGGACCGCGATTCCCAGCGCCCGCAGCATGGCGACCCGGGCCGAGTCCTCCTGGTCGCTGCCCGAGACCTCCCCGCCGCCGGCCAGGTGGATCTGGGCCAGGGGCGACAGGCCGGAACCGCCGATGCCGAGAAAGTGCACCCGTTTCGCCCGATCGGGCTGTGGCTGGGAAGGGGTGACGAAGGACGCCGGCCCGGCCTTCTGCGCGGCCGCGGGTCCTGCCGAGTTCTGACCGGTCACGCCACGCAGTACACACCACCCGGCACATGCGCGGTGCCGGCGGCCGGGCGAGCCGGTACCGGTGTGACGAAGGGGACGTGAATCCCATCGGTGTGACGCGCCGACAGCTTCCTTGACCACTGCCGAAGCCGTGCCTACTGTCCGATCCACAGTCGGAAGTTGACATAACTGTAACCGTCTAGCTGACGGTGAAGGTTGAGGCTGCTCGGCTGCTTCCCCGCTCCATCGGTCGCAAGACCGCGGGCTCCGGAGCCGGGGAGCCCCCCTGCCTGCCCACCTACGCCGCTGGAGGACCGACACCGCATGGCAGCCCCACAGAACTATCTCGCGGTCATCAAGGTCGTCGGGATAGGCGGAGGCGGCGTGAACGCCGTCAACCGGATGATCGAGGTCGGGCTCAAGGGTGTCGAGTTCATCGCCATCAACACCGATGCCCAGGCATTGTTGATGAGTGATGCCGACGTCAAGCTCGACGTCGGCCGTGAACTCACCCGTGGCCTGGGCGCCGGTGCCGACCCGGAGGTGGGCCGGCAGGCCGCCGAGGACCACCGTGAGGAGATCGAGGAGGTCCTCAAGGGGGCCGACATGGTCTTCGTCACGGCGGGTGAGGGTGGCGGCACCGGTACCGGTGGCGCCCCCGTGGTCGCCAACGTGGCCCGTTCGCTCGGTGCACTGACGATCGGTGTGGTGACCCGGCCCTTCACCTTCGAGGGCCGCCGCCGTGCCACCCAGGCGGACACCGGTATCGACACGTTGCGCAACGAGGTCGACACCCTCATCGTCATCCCGAACGACCGCCTGCTCGCGATGACCGATCGCGACATCAGCGTGCTCGACGCCTTCCGCAGCGCCGACCAGGTGCTGCTCTCCGGTGTCCAGGGCATCACCGACCTGATCACCACGCCTGGTCTGATCAACCTCGACTTCGCCGACGTCAAGACCGTCATGTCCCACGCCGGCAGCGCGCTCATGGGTATCGGGCGCGCCCGCGGAGACGACCGGGCGACCGTAGCCGCCGAGCAGGCCATCGCCTCGCCACTGCTGGAGGCGAGCATGGACGGCGCCCAGGGCGTCCTGCTGAACATCTCGGGTGGGTCCGATCTGGGCCTGTTCGAGATCAACGCGGCGGCCGAGCTGGTGGCAGACGCCGCGCATCCCGAGGCGAACATCATCTTCGGTGCGGTGATCGACGACGCGCTGGGTGACGAGGTCCGGGTCACGGTGATCGCCGCCGGGTTCGACACGGTCCAGGACCGGCGTACCCGGACGCTGGCGAACCAACGGCGTCCACCTGGCCCGGGCGCAGGCCCGGGGACCGGCCCGCAACAGCTGCCGGCACCCGGCCAGGCCAACCCGCCGCAGAACCCGGGGGCGGCGCCGAACGCCACGGTGCTGCCGCCCATCCCGAGCGTCACCGCGCCGCCGCGGCCGGCGCCGACCCACGCCAGCTACCTGCCGCCGTCCGGCCCCCAGGTCGGTCACTACGTGCCGGAGCCGTTGCCGGACGACGGCCCGGCCGCCCCGGCCGGGGGAGCCGCCGCGGCCGGGACCGGCGGCGGTCAGCGGCTGCCCGGCGCGCCACCGCGGCGGGACTACCCGGAGGCGGGCGGCGAGGGCGGTTTCGGGCGTCCGGCCACCGCGGGGGCTGCCCCCGGCGGCCCGGCGCAGGGCACCGGGCAGGCGCCGGTGCACCAGGCCTCGGCGCAGGCCGCGCCGCCCCGGCCCGGGCTGGCACACAGCACGGGCCCGGTCGGTGGGGCTGGCACGCAGGACGCCGGCGGGCCCGCGATGGCTGCCCACCGTCCCGAGCCGGCCCGCCCCGGCCCGCGGCCGAACTACCCGCCGCGCCGCCCGGTCCGGCCGGTGGCCGACGACGACGAGCTGGATGTTCCGGACTTCCTGAAGTAGGCGGCGATGCCCGTCCTGGTGACCACCCGCGACGGCGGGACGAGCGGGCCGCCCTACACCGGGCTCAACCTCGGCGATCATGTAGGTGATGATCCGGAAGCCGTCGCGGCCAACCGGCGGCTGCTCGAGTCACGGGTCGGGCAGCCCGTCCGGTTCATGCGGCAGGTGCATGGTGCCCGTGTGAGCGTGGTGCGCGGCCCCGGGCCGCCACCGGAGGCGGACGCCATGGTCACGGATGTGCCCGGGGTGGCGCTCGCGGTACTGGTGGCCGACTGCGTGCCGGTGATGTTCGAATCCCCGGCCGCGGTCGGTGTCGCCCATGCCGGACGCCAGGGCATGGCCGCCGGGGTCCTGGCGGCCACGCTGGAGGCCTTTGACGGCCTCGGCGTCGACCGTGCCGAGCTCCGGGTCACCCTCGGGCCGGCGATCTGCGGGCGGTGCTACGAGGTTCCCGCGGCGATGCGGTCGGAGGTCGGGCGGGTTGTCCCCGGCAGCGCGGGGACCACCCGCGCCGGTACCCCGTCGCTCGACCTGCGGGCGGGTCTGCGGGGCCAGCTCGCCGCGGCGGGCGTCGGACCGGTGACCGTGTCGGATATGTGCAGTGCGGAGTCGAGCGAGCTCTTCTCGTACCGCCGCGACGGCCGGACCGGGCGCTTCGCGGGCCTGGCCTGGCTGTCGGATATCCGACCGGTGGGCATCCGGCCGGTCGGCACGTGAGCGTCGTGGATCCGCGGCGGGCGGAGGGGCTGCGGTCCCGCCTGACCGTCGTGCGGGGCAGGATCGTCATGGCGGCCCGCGCCGCCGGGCGTGATCCCGAGGACCTGACGCTGATCGCCGTCAGCAAGACCTGGCCGTTCGAGGATGTCGTGGCCCTGTGCTCTCTCGGTGTCCGGCACTTCGCCGAGAACCGCGAACAGGAGGCCGGGCCGAAGGTCGAGGCGGTGCGACGGGTCCTGGCCACGCTGCCGGCGCTTTCGGCGGCCCCCGGGCCGGGGAACGCAGGCGCCGGGAACAGGCCACCGACCGGGCGAATCACTCTGGCGGGCCCGCCCGACGGGGCATGGTTTCCATCACGTGCTGACGGCCTCGCGACCCTCGGCTCGGCCGTCCGTGTCGATGTGCCGGTCTGGCATTACGTCGGCCAGCTGCAACGGAACAAGGCGCGTTCCGTCGCCGGATGGGCACACTGCGTGCAGTCGGTGGACCGGGTGAGGCTCGCCGAAACCCTTTCCAGGGTGGCCACGGAAAGCGGCTCCACCATTGCCGTGTGTATCCAGGTGAGCCTCGATCGGGTGGGTGACGTGGCCGTCCCGTCGGTTGCGACGGTCGATAAGGCCTTTCCCACCAGGGAGAATTCCGCTGCGTCGCCGCCGGTGGCCGCGGAGCGCGGCGGTGCGCGGCCGGAGGACGTCCCGGCGCTCGCCGAGCTCGTCGCGCGCGCTCCAGGGCTCGTTCTGGCCGGCGTGATGGCTGTCGCGCCCCGCGGCGTGCCGCCACGCCCGGCGTTCGCGCGACTGCGGGTAGTGTCCGAACGGCTGCGTGGCGACTTTCCCGAAGCGACGATGGTGAGCGCCGGGATGTCAAGTGATCTTGAGGATGCGATCGCCGAGGGCGCGACACACCTACGGATCGGCACCGCTTTGTTCGGTGAACGGCACGGTGTCCCTTAGAGTCGCGCCCATGGGGCTCGGTCGCAGGGCGATGGTCTACCTCGGGCTCGCCGAGGAGGACGACGACTATCTCGACGACGACTACGACGACGACGATGGGCATGATGATGCCGTTCGAGGCGCCGTACGAGACGATCGGCGGACCACGGCCGACCCGGTTCCGATAGACCGGTCGGTCCGCCGGATCGAAGCACGGGAGGAATCAGTCGCCATGCCGCGACGTCCGCCAGTGGAGCACCTGCGACCGTCCGCGCCGACTCCGATGCGCCGTGTGGCGCCGGTCGAGGAGCCGCGGCCCTACCGGATCACGACGCTCCAGCCGCGCAGCTACAATGAGGCGCGTCAGATCGGTGAGGAGTTCCGCGATGGGACTCCCGTTATCATGAACCTCACCGAGATGGATGACGTCGACGCCAAGCGGCTGGTCGACTTCGCGGCGGGGCTGATCTTCGGGCTCCGCGGTGCGATCGAGAAGGTGACCAACAAGGTCTTCCTGCTCTCGCCGCACAACGTCGAGGTCACGGAGACGGACAAGCGACGCATCCGTGAGGGTGGTTTCTACAACCAGTCATAGCAAGGTCAAGACCGTCCGGTAAGGTCGTCAGAGGCTTCCCCACGTCACCTCAGGAGAGAGCACCATCAGCGCACTTGGATCGCTTCTCTTTTGGGTGCTGACGGCCTACCTGCTGCTCCTGATCGTGCGGTGGGTCCTGGACCTGGTACGTGCTCTCAGTCGTTCCTTCCGGCCGACCGGTCCCCTGGTCCTGGTCTTTGAGATCGTGTACACGGCGACGGACCCCCCGTTGCGTTTCATCCGGCGGTTCCTTCCGCCGTTGAGGGTGGGTAGCGTTGCACTTGACCTCGGCTTCCTGCTCCTCCTCGTGGTGATCATGGTTTTGAGGAGCTATGCGCAGGAGCTGTGACGAGGTCATGTGCACACCGCGACCGCAGGCAGGGCAGACTGCCCGCAGACCGCCCTCTCTTCGGGGAGCGGCGATGCCGCACGAGGAGGCGACGTGGCGCTGACACCGCAGGACGTTCAGAACAAGGTCTTCAGCCCGACGAGGTTCCGTACGGGCTATAACGAGGACGAGGTCGACACCTTCCTCGACGAGGTGGAAGCCGAACTGACGCGGCTGCTTGACGAGAGCAGCGACCTGCGCCGCCAGCTCGACGAAGCCCGTCGGTCCGGCGGAGGTGGCCCCGGCGTGCCGGCACACCTCATCGAGGAGAACCAGCAGCTGCGGCGTCAGCTCGAGGAGACCCGTCGGCATCTCGGCCAGGCCCAGGCGCAGGTGGCACAGGCGAGCCGCGAGCGTCAGGCGCCGGTGGGGCCGCCCGGTGGCCCGGTTGGCCCCGGTGGCCAGGCCGGTCCCGTCGGCGGCCAGCAGGCCGGCCCACCCGTCCCCGGCGGCCCGACGGCCGTCATGCCGGCTCTGGTCGGCGGCGGTGGCCAGCCCCCGGTCCGCCCCGGCGCCCCGGGAGCTCCCGGGCAGACCGACGCCGACATCGAGCAGCGGGTCGCGCGGACGCTGGTTCTCGCCCAGCGCACCGCCGACGAGGCGCTGCGCGAGGCGCGGGCGGAGTCCGAGCGGGCCCGGCGCGAGGCGCGAGCCGACGCGGACCGCATCATCGGCGAGGCGCGGGCGCACGTCGCCGAGCAGCTCGGTGGGCTCGAGGACGACAAGCGCCGGCTGGAAAGCCAGGTCGAGCAGCTGCGGGCCTTCGAGCGCGAGTACCGCACCCGGCTGCGGGCCTACCTGGAGATGCAGCTTCGCGATCTCGACGGTATGCCGACCCAGCCCGCCGTCGGCCCGGGTGGCCCGTCGCGCCCCGGCCTCAACCCCGGTCAGTCGGCACCGACGCCCGTCCCGGCGAACGTTGGCATGCAGAACACCGGCCCGGGGCAGCCCGCCCAGCACCTGGCCGCTCCGGCCTTCCAGACCGGCCCTCCGATCGGCGCGGGAGCTCTTGCCCGGGAGGCCAACGGCCACAACGGCCGCCCGGATCTGGATCCTGGTCGCCGGGAGGCGGCCGGAATGCAGGAGTTCTGAGCCGCCCGTGCTCTTCCCCATCGGCGCCTGGTCCGCAGCGAGCTGACCAGGCGCCGATGCTTTTGTGTGGTCTCTTCCTCGATGCCCAGCTCAGGATCGGTGCGGCATGGTGATGGTCAGCGGTGCTCTGGTAGCGGTTGCCGCGGTGCTCGCGGTCGTGGGTCTGTTCGGTGCCACAGCCTGGACCTACACATCGCTCGTCGTGCTCTGCGTCGGGGCGGCGTTGCTGCCCCTCGCGGTGGCCCGGCGGACCGCCGGGTGGCCCGGGGCTCGCTAGCCGCTGGGTCTGCCGCTGCTGCCGACCAGGAGTTGAGGTTCGTGGTCGTCGGGGAGGCTGTCGCGGATTGGCGCTGATCAAGATCGCCGGTCGGTGGGTGGGAGGCTTGCACTCCACGAACGCGGCCGGCCCTCGGAGCGCCCGGTAGCCCGGTAGCCCGATTTGGCGAGTCGCAAGAGTGAACGATTTTGGTCGGGCCTATACCCGTACGGCCACGTGCTGGCTACGCTGGCGGACCAACCAGACCGGTAGCCCGGCCTTCACCGGTAGCCCGGCCCCCGACGGGGCCGGGCCCGGAGTCCCGGGTTGGTCAGCTGGTTGCGGTCACAGACCGGGCGACCCGGCTCAGGGCGAAGGTCAGCCCGAGGTCGGCCGACGATCCCTGGTGCCACCCGGCCGCGGTCGGCAGCTCCTGATCCGGCGGTGTCTCCAGGAACACGGTGGCCAGGATCTCGTCCGCGACCGTCGCGCCGTGCTCGCGCAACGCCGTCTGGGTCTCCTCCCGGCCGGAGCTCCAGTGCAGCTCGATCCGGTCGGTGATCTCCAGCCCCGCGGCCCGGCGGGCGTCCTGCAGGACCCGCACCACGTCACGGGCCAGGCCAGCGCGGGCGAGCTCCGGGGTGACCGTCAGATCCAGTGCGACGGACAGACCCGACTCGCTGGTGACGGACCAGCCCTCCCGCGGCGTCTCGGTGATGATCAGCTCGTCGCCGCCGAGGTCGATGGCCTCACCGTCCACGGTCACCGTCAGCTGGCCGTCCACCGGCGCCCCGGCGGCGGCGACCGCCGCGGCCACCGCCTTGGTGCGACTGCCGAAGCGCCGCCCCAGTGCGCGGAAGTTGGGCTTCACGCTGATGTCGACCAGGTCCGAGGTCGCGGCCTCGACCGTGACGACGTTGAGCTCCTCGGAGATCTGGCCCCGCAGCTCGTCGGACACGTCCTCGAAGGCGGACGAGCCGACCACCGCGCGCGGCAGCGGCTGGCGGGTCCGCACCCCGCTCGCGGCGCGGGCCGAGCGGCCGAGCTCGACGATCCTGCGCACCAGGTCCATCTGGTCGGAAAGGCCCGGTTCGACCAGGTCGGCTGGCAGCTGTGGCCAGGCCGCGAGGTGGACCGAGTCCGGTGCCCCCGGCAGGATGCCCGAGAACAGGCGCGACCACAGCCAGTCCGTCAGGAACGGGGTGAACGGTGACATCACCCGGGTGAGTCCGTCGAGGCAGGTGTAGAGGGTGGCGAGCGCGTTCGGGTCACCGGCCCAGAACCGCCGCCGCGAGCGCCGGACATACCAGTTGGACAGGTCGTCGACGAAGCGCGCGATGCGCCGCCCGGCCCGCAGCGAGTCGAAGTGCTCCAGGGCCTGGTCCACCTCGGCGACCGTGTCCGCGAGCTCGGACAACGCCCACCGGTCCAGCACCGGGCGCCGGGCCGGAACGTCGGCCGCCGACCCGGCGGCGGCCTCGGCCGGATCGGCCGCCGTCGCCGCGGTGCCGGCCCCGTCCGCCGCCGTCGGACGCCAGTCGGCCGCGCCCGCGTAGAGGGCGAAGAACGACGCGGTGTTCCAGTAGGTGAGCAGGATCTTGCGGACGATGTCCTCGATGGCCTCGTGCCCGACCCGCCGGTCCGACCACGGTGAGCCACCGGCCAGCATCAGCCACCGGACGGCGTCCGCCCCGTGCTGCTCGAACAGGTCGAACGGGTCGAGGACGTTGCCCAGATGCTTGCTCATCTTGCGGCCGTCGGCGTCCAGCAGCAGGCCCAGGCACAGCACCGTCTCGTAGGACGACCGGTCGAACACCAGGGTGCCGATCGCCATCAGCGTGTAGAACCAGCCGCGGGTCTGGTCGATGGCCTCGCAGATGTACTGGGCCGGGTAGTGCTGGGCGAACTCCTCGGCGTTGCGGTGCGGCGCGCCCCACTGGGCGAACGGCATGGCGCCGCTGTCGTACCAGACGTCGATGACCTCGGGGACCCGCCGCGCGGTGGCGTCACAGCTGGGGCACGGCACCGTGACGTCGTCGACGAACGGGCGGTGCGGGTCGAGCCCGGAGTGGTCCTCCCCGGCGAGCGCGGACAGCTCACCGAGCGAGCCCACACAGGTCAGATGGGACGGATCCGCCTCGCACCGCCAGATCGGCAGCGGGGTGCCCCAGTACCGGTTGCGTGACAGCGCCCAGTCGACGTTGCCCCGCAGCCACTCCCCGTAGCGCCCGTCGCGGATCCGGCCGGGATGCCAGTCGGTCCGCGCGTTCTCGGCGAGCAGCCTGTCCCGCACCGCCGTCGTGCGGATGTACCAGGACGGCAGCGGGTAGTAGATCAGCGGGGTGTGGCAGCGCCAGCAGTGCGGGTAGCTGTGCGTGTAGGTCAGTGCCCGCCACATCAGGCCCCGGGCGGTGAGGTCGGCGGACAGCGGCGCGTCGGCGTCCTTGAAGAACAGGCCACCCACCAGCGGGACGTCGGGCAGGAACCGGCCGTCCGGCCCCACCGGGTTGACCACGCCCAGGCCGTTGGCGCGGCACACCGCGAGGTCCTCGGCGCCGAACGCGGGTGACTGGTGGACCAGCCCGGTGCCGTCCGTCGTCGTCACGTAGTCGGCGAGCACCACCGAGTGCGGACGGGCCGGCGGCGGTGAGCCGGCCGGCGCGGCGGCGACGACCTTCGCCGCCGCCTCCTCGAAACGTGCCAGCTCGACCAGCTCGAACGGCCGCGCGTAGCGGGTGCCGGCGAGCTCGGTGCCGGAGAAACGGTCCAGGATCTCGGCGTCCTCACCGACCGCGGCGGCCAGCAGCGGCTCGGCGACCACCAGGAGATCACCGCTCGCGGCCCGGGCGAGCACGTAGGTGACCTCCGGGTTGGCCGCCACCGCGGTGTTGGAGACCAGCGTCCACGGCGTCGTCGTCCACACCAGCAGGTGCGCGCCGCGCCCGGCCAGGTCCCGCGGGCCGTCCAGGATGGGGAAACGGACGTACACCGACGGGTCGGCGGTGTCGCTGTAGCCCTGGGAGACCTCGTGGTCGGACAGCGGCGTCTCGTCGCGGGGGCAGTACGGGGTGACCCGGTAGTCCTCGACCAGCAGCCCCTTGTCGAAGATCTGCTTCAGCGACCACCAGACGCTCTCGATGTACTCGGTGTCCATCGTGCGGTAGGCGGTGTCCAGGTCGACCCAGTAGCCCATCCGCTCGGTCATCGCGGAGAAGTCCGCGACGTGGCGCAGGACGGACTCGCGGCACTTCGCGTTGAACTCGGCGATGCCGTAGTCCTCGATGTCGCCCTTGCTGGTGAACCCGAGCTCCTTCTCCACCGCGAGCTCGACGGGCAGGCCGTGGCAGTCCCAGCCGGCGCGGCGGGGTACGTGGTAGCCCTTCATGGTCCGGTAGCGCGGGAACAGATCCTTGAACACCCGGGCTTCGACGTGATGGGCTCCGGGCCGGCCGTTGGCGGTCGGCGGGCCCTCGTAGAACCTCCACAGCGGGCGGTCCGCGCTGGCCTGCAGCGACCGGTGGAAGACCTTGGTGTCCTTCCAGCGCTCCAGCGTCTCGCGTTCGAACGCCGGCAGGTCGACCCGGGTGGGCAGGCTCCGGAACAGGGACGCCGACGCCTGCGCCGGCGTGGGTGCAGGCGGGGCGGACTCGGGCGTGTTGGCCGCGGGTACGTCGGGCGTAGCGGTCATGGTGGCGGTCTCCGTCGGCGGGTGGGGCTCTCCGGCGGAGGGACGACACCCCCCACGTCACTCCCCGCGGCGTCAGTCGCCCGCCGACAGGTGTGGTGGGGAGGTACCGCGGTACCACCCTCCTTGCACGCCCGGGCCGGGCTGCCCTGACGGACAGCGGCGGGCGGCCACTCTTTGTCTGCCGCGGTGGCCGGATCTACTGGGGGCGGCTGCCCTGTTCTCCCGGCGGCTCAGGGGTGATCTTCACGGCGCGCTGGCCACCGGGCTCGCACCGCCCCCGGCTCGCTGTGACTGCGCCCGCCGCTACTCGTCCCGTCGACGCCTTTCCGCGTCCCCCAGCGTAGCCGACGGCGCACAGGTCTCGACGCGGGCACGGCGGGTCGCTCGCGGGCGCCGCCCGGCGAGCGGATCGTCCCGGCGTGACCGGAGGGTGCGGGCGCACCCGTAGAGTGGTGGCTGTGGTGGGCGAGCCGGGAGCAGAGCTGAGTGCCGGTGGTGCCGTGCCGTCGGGTGCCGTGCCGTCGAGTCCTGTGCCGTCGGGTCCTGTGCCGTCGAATCCTGCGTCGTCGGGTGCCGCGCCGTCGGGCGCCGGGCCCGCGCCGGGCCGGCGTCTCACCCCACGGCCAGCAGTCATGATCGTCGCGGTGACCGCGGTCTGCCTGATCGCGCTGGATGTGGTGACCAAGATGCTCGCGGTCGCCAAGCTCTCCGGCCGCGGGCCGGTCGAGATCATCCCCGGCGCGCTCGACCTGCGCCTCACCCGGAACTCGGGGGCGGCGTTCAGCCTGGCCGGCGGCGCCACCGTGTTCCTCAGCCTGGTGGCGTTGGCCGTGGTCGTGGTCGTCGGCCTCACCGCCCGGCGGCTGGCCTCGACCGGGTGGGCGTTCGTCTTCGGGGCGATGGTCGGCGGTGCGGTGGGCAACCTGATCGACCGGATCTTCCGTGCGCCCGGCCCGCTGCGTGGCCATGTGGTCGACTTCGTCCACATCCATCACTGGCCGATCTTCAACCTGGCGGATTCGGCGATCGTGTGCGGCGGAGTGCTCGCGGTGGTGCTCTCGCTGCTGGGGATCGGGCTGGACGGCAGCCGGCTCACCGGCGACCAGCCGTCCGGGGCCAGGCCCGGCACTCCTGGTGCACCCGCCGCCTCCGGAGCCGCTGCGGTGTCTGCTGCCTCCGGTGCCGCTGCCGGGCCGCCAGCCGTTTCTGCCGGGCCGCCAGCCGTTTCTGCTGGGCCGCCGGCCGTGTCTGCTGGGGCGCCGGCTGTGTCCGGCCTCCCCGGCGGTGCTGCGGCGCCCTCGGGGACGGGTGCCGCGGCCGGGCAACCTCGACCGGATGATCCGCGCCAGCCGTCGGATCCGTCCAGGCCAGGTGGGCAATGAGCCTCTTTCCTCTGACGGTCCGCGACAGCTGGCGGGCAGGAGTCGAGGATTTCGGTCGCCAGAGCAGCCGAAATCCTCAACTCTTCGATTCGTGGCCGCGAGCGGCCGCCGTGGCTGGCGTTGCTCCCGAGCAGGAGTTGGGGATTTCGGTCGCCAGAACAGCCGAAATCCTCAACTCCTCTCGTCGCGGCCCCTGCGCGGCTACCGACCTGGAATCCCGGATGGGAACGGCCCGATGACGACGTCCTACACGGATCGGCGTTCGGTGCCGGTTCCGGACGGTCTGGACGGCATGCGGCTCGATGCCGCTCTCGCCCGCATGTTCGGGCTTTCCCGCACCGCGGCCGCGAGCGTCGTGGACGACGGGCAGGTGAGCGTCGACGGCCAGGTGCGGGGCCGCTCCGACCGGGTCGCCGGTGGTGCGTGGCTGGAGGTCGCGCTGCCCGCCCCGCCGCGTCCGGTGACGGTCGACGCCACCCCGGTCGAGGGGCTGGGCATCCTGCACGACGACGACGACATCGTGGTGGTCGACAAGCCCGTGGGCGTGGCGGCGCATCCGGCGCCCGGCTTCACCGGGCCGACGGTGATCGGCGCGCTGGCCGCGGCCGGCTACCGAATCTCCACCTCGGGTGCCGCCGAGCGGCAGGGCGTCGTGCACCGGCTCGATGTCGGCACCACCGGGATCATGGTCGTGGCGAAGAGCGAGCGGGCCTACACGCTGCTCAAACGGGCCTTCCGTGACCGCGAGGTGGAGAAGGTCTACCGGGCGGTCGTGCAGGGGCATCCGGACCCGCTGCGGGGCACGGTGGACGCGCCGATCGACCGGCACCCCCGGCGCCCCGGGCTTTTCGCGGTCGTGGCGGGCGGCAAGCCCAGTGTGACCCACTACGACACCGAGGAGGCGTTCCGCTCGGCCTCCCTGCTGTCGGTCCGGCTCGAGACCGGTCGCACGCACCAGATCCGGGTCCACCTGTCGGCGCTGCGCCATCCCTGCGTGGGGGATCTCGCCTATGGCGCGGATCCGACGCTGGCGCAGCGGCTCGGCCTGGAGCGGCAGTGGCTGCACGCCGCCAGCCTCGCCTTCGCCCATCCGTCCGACGGCTCCTGGGTGCGCTTCGTCAGCCCCGATCCCGACGACCTCGCCGAGGCCCTGAGACGGCTGAACGACCAGACCTGACCATGCCTGCCAGGAAACCGGTGTCTCCCCGTGCCCAGGGAGCTGCCCCACCGGACCCCGACGCCGCGGCGGGTGATGACGGTCCTGCGGGCGCCCCGGCGTCATCCTCCGGCCTGCTCGGCCTGCTCGACCGGGTGGACGACGCGGCGCTGCCGGCGATCGGGCGGGCGCTGAACTGGGCGCAGGCAGGTCTGGGCTCGGTCGGGGACCGCCAGTGGGCGGGGGCGAGGCGAGCGCGTGCCGCTGTGACCGCCAGGGTGGCCGTCGACGACGCGCCGGGGGCTGTGACCGGGGCCGAGCCGCGGGCAGCACGAGGCTGGGCGGCCGCGGGCGTGCTGGAGGCCGCCTTCCGGGTGCTCGTCCTCGGGCTGGTCGTGCTGATCGTGGTTGGGGCGGTCACCACCATGCTGCGCGGCTCCGATTCCGGCGGCGCCATGTCCGGCTCGAGTTCGGGCGCCGGCTCCGCTTCCGGGGCGGCGGGCTCCGCCGTCAGCCAGTCCGGAACCGCCGATGCCGCCGCCGACGACGACGGTGCCGCGGCCGGTCCGGTCGAACCCAGCATCGTGGTGGGCCCGGCTGCCGGTGACGCTGCCGGGGCCTATGCCGACAGGACACGGTCCGAGCTGGAGTCGCTGAGCGCGGCGGCGCCCGCCGCCGACCTCTACGCCGTCGTCAGCCTGACCGCCTACCAGACACCGGCCGAGCTGGTCCGGACGCTCGCGGACTACCGGGTGACCGAGGTGTTCTTCCGGGTACCCCCGGACGGTGCCGAGACGTCGGCGAACGTTCGTGACCCCGTCGCGGATGTCGAGTCGGCCTTCGACAGCGCCGCCGACGCCGCCGAAACCCTTGCGCGCGAGGACACGGATGCCGTAGCCGCCCAGCGGGCGCATCTGGAGGCGATGGCGTTGCGCGCCCGGTGCGGATGTCTGTACGCGGCCGTGGTGCGGGCCCCGGCGGAACGTCTGCTCGAGCTCACGCGTCGCGGGCCGGTGCGCACGGTGCATCCCGCGCCGCCGGGCAGCTCGCCGTCCGCCGTACGATTCGTCCCGTTGGACCCGGTCCGCTCCTGACCCGGCTCGCGATCCGGCCGACATTCACCTCGTTCGGGCCTGATCCGATCGTGTCGGTCGTTGCTTTCCGTCCTGTGCGCTGCGAGGTGCCCACCCGCACGTCGCCAGCGGCACGCCTGGGCGGGGCGGCTTGCCCGGTTGTCCCACGGGGGCGTCTTCCGCGTGCGGGGGGTGACAGGGCAGGATTGCTCGTGGTGCGCATCGGCGCGTGCCGGCGAGTCGCGGTCCGGCCGTCGACGACGACGACGGGGGTGGTGTGACATGAAGGGGGCGCTCGGGTGAGGCTGGCGAGGGGCACCCGGGAGGTCTTCGATGCGGAGAGCCTGCTGGAGGAATACGTAGGCCCGCGCCGACGAGGGCTTCGGTACGCCTATCCGTACTACGACGGCCTCGTCACCAACGGCGACCCCGACCTCCTGTGTACCGGAGATCTGCTGTCGCCCTGCCTGCTCGGTGTGAGCGTCGACGTCGACCGTATGCACACCCTGACCGCGCTCCTGCCGCTGCTGCAGCGCGCGCTGGACCGGCTTCCGCCGGGCATCGAGCTGATCGAGGCGGACGAGGTCACGCTCGACCTGGTGGCCGCCCTCTACGACCCGCTCGACGATCCCGACGTCGCCGACCGGGACGTCAAGGGCTCGCTGATCGCGAAGGTGCTGCACCGCAAGCGGCCGGCCCTGGTTCCGCTGTTCGACTCGAAGGTCAGGATCTTCTACCAGCACGAGGACTGCGTGCCCCCGTCGCCGCGGGACGGGCGGTCCTGGCGGCAGTACATGCAACTGCTCGTCCGTGCCATGCAGCACGACCTTCGGGAGAACGCCGACGAGTTCCGCCGGCTCGCGGGCCTCGTGCCGCCGGGTGGTCCGCCGGTGACGCCGCTGCGGATCCTCGACATCGTGGTCTGGATGAGCAGCGCCGTCTGACCGTGTCGTATTGCCCTGACTGTGTGGTTGTCTCTGCTGTCGGTACCGGCGCGCGGGCCGGGCGCGTGACGGGGTGTTCGAGGGTGTCGGGGCGTTCGGGTGTGCCGGCTGGCCCGGGTGTGACGTCGGTGGCATCGGCCCGCGGCGCCACCTCGGCGTGGCGGCTGCGAGAATGACAGCCGTGCTGAGCTACGCCGTGCGTGGCCTCACCCGGCGGCACGGTGCCGGGGAGTGCGCCGTTCTCGCCAACGACCGTATCGATCTCGACGTTCGACCGGCCGAGGTCTTCGGCGTGCTCGGTCCCAACGGGGCCGGAAAGACCACACTTGTCCGCCAGCTGATGGGCCTGCTTCGGCCCGACGCTGGCTCCATCACCATGTTCGGTCACGACATCGTCAACCGGCCCGCGGCCGCCGCTCGGATGGCGGCCTACCTCGGCCAGGACGATCTCGCCCTGGCCGACCTGCCGGTCGGGCTGGCCGTGGAGACGACCGCGCGGCTTCGCGGCCTGTCCCGCGCCGCCGCGCGCCGCGAGCGTGACGAGGTCATCGAGGAGCTCTCGCTGGGCGCGGTGGTGAGCCGGCCACTCGGGCGGCTTTCCGGTGGTCAGCGCCGGCTGGCCTGCGTGGCGGCCACGCTGGTCGGTGAGCGCCCCGTGCTGGTGCTCGACGAGCCGACCACGGGCCTGGATCCCTCCGCGCGCCGGTCCGTGTGGGCGGCGCTCGAGCGCCGGCGGGCCGAGCGTGGGACGACCGTCGTGCTGATCACGCACAACGTGCTGGAGGCCGAGACCGTCCTCGACCGGGTCGCCGTGCTGGAGGCCGGTCGCGTGATCGCCTGTGACTCCCCCGGCCGGCTCAAGGCGTCGGTGTCGGACGACGTCCGGCTCGACCTCGTCTGGCGGCACGACCCACCGGTGGATGATCCGACGGTCGCCCGGCTCGCCGCCACGGCGCGGGTCACCGGCCGGCGCTGGACGACGCGGCTCGCGCAGGCCGACGCGCGGGACGCCCTGGGCCAGCTCACCTCCGGGCCGGCGTTCGCGGCCCTGGACGATTTCAGTCTCGCGACTCCGTCGTTGGAGGACGTGTATCTCACTCTCGGCGGTACCTGCCGTGATCTGGAGCGGACATGACCTTGACGACGCCTCACACCGCGGCCGGCCCGGGGACACCCGCGCCGGCCGGCTCGGCTGGCTCACGCAAGCCCGCGGTGGCGGTTCCGGTGGGCTCGCTGAAGCTTCCGGTGGCCGAGGCGGCTGGTGCGACGAAGCTCCCGGCGGCCCCGGCGGCCGAGGCCGCTGCGGTGGCTGAGGCGGCGAAGGCCGCGGTGGCTGACACGGCGGTGCGGCCCATCGCGGACCTGGGCGACGGCGTGGCTGACGCGTCACCGGTGCCGCTCCCGCTGGGGACGGCCTTCCCGGCCGCCCTCGCGGCCGTGTACCGGGGCCAGCTGGCCCGTGCGCGGGTGGCGCGGGTGCCGTTGCTGTTCGTCGCCGCGTTCCAGTCGCTGGGCATCATGATCCTGTTGCGGGGCATCGTCGACGTCGGCGACGACTCGGCGGCGGCCTCGGTCGTGGCCGGCTCGACGGTGCTCGTCGTGGCCTTCGTGGCGCTCAACCTGCTGGCGCAGCGGTTCGGCGCGCTTCGCGCCGCCGGGGCGCTCGACTACTACCTGACACTGCCGATCTCCGGCGCCGCGGTCGTCCTCGGAACGGCCGCGTCCTACGCGACGTTCGCGGTACCGGGCACGATTGTGACGGTGTTCGTCGGCTCGGTACTGTATGGCCTGCCGATGGCGGGTCTGTGGCTGTTGCTTCCGGTCACGGTTCTGGCCGGGGCGAGCCTGGCCGGCATCGGTGCGGCGATCGGGTTGCTCGCGCCGAAGCCGGAGCTCGCGACGGTCGCGGGTCAGCTCGGCATGAGCGTGGTGCTGTTCCTGGGGGTCATTCCCGCCGACAGGCTGCCGGGTATCGGGCGTCTGGCGCGTGACCTGCTGCCGAGCAGCTACGCGGTCGACGCACTGGCCCAGGCGTTCGCGCCCTCGGTCGACTGGGTGGGAGTCTCGGCGGATCTCGGGGTCTGTGCCGCGGTCGCCGTGGCCGCGCTGCTGGTGGCCGCACACGCCCTGCGGCGCGTCACCCGCTCCTGACCTCGGGCCCGCCGCACGCTGGGCGTGGCTCCGGTCGCCGCGGGCCGGAGCGACCGGGCCCGGACCACCCGTGGTCCGGGCCGAGCGGCGGGAGGCGGGGCTGTCGCGGCGGCGGGTACGGTCGATGCCTGAGTCCGGCATCGACGGGGGTCGGCTCGCCCTGGATGAACCGGGTCACCCCGGAGGATCCGGGTCGAAGGGCCGGTGTGGCTGGCGAGGAGACGGACGGGTCGTGGCAGAGTTGCCGGGCGGCACCCGGGGCACCCGGGACATATCGGTGTGTTCCGCGCCGGATGGGCACCCGCGGGCCGAGGATGGGGCCGAGCCCGTTCCGGCTGACCCTGCGGCCTCCTCAGACCGGTCCGCCGGGACACCGGCCGAGCCGGCGGACACGGTGACGCCCATCGGGCCGGCGGTACCGGCGGAGCCAGCGGCGGCGGTGCCGGCGGAGCCAGCGGCGGCGGTGCCGGCGGAGCCAGCGGTGCACGAGGAGGCAGTGGTGTCCGCGGCGGATCTGGCCGAGGGCGAGGCCGCGGCCTGGGCGAGCACGTCGCCGCCGCAGAGCATGCGGGCCAGGCTGCTCGCCGGGGCCGTGTGTGCGCTCGCGATGGTCGTCGTGGGTCCGCTGCTGGGGTTGTTGTGGGCCGCCTGCGCCCCCCACCTCGACGTGGCGGCGGTGCTCGCCGGGGCGATGTCCGTCTTCTCGGTGCAGAGCACCGTCGACGCCTACTTCGCGATGATCTGCGCCGTGGCCGGAGTGATCGGCGGCCTCGTCACCTACTGGCGCGCGGCGGACGTGGGCTGGCCGGTCGCGGTCGGCCTCGGGGCCGGCGGCGTCGCCGGCTCACTGCTGGCGGGGGAGGTCGGGCGGCTGCGCCGCTCCGACGCCGCCCTCGACTCGCTCCCTCCCAACGCGACCGACCTCCTGCGTGACCTGGCGGACTTCCACGTGCGGGCCACCGGCCTCTACCTGGTGCTGCCCGGAGTCGCGCTGCTGGTGCTGGCGTTGGCGCTCTGGGCCGGCGGGACCACCTTCGGCTGGCCACGGCGCCGCCGCTGACGGAGCCGCCGCTGACGGCGCCGTGCTGACAGCGTCGCCGCAGGAGCGAGCCGGCGGGGCCGGAGCCGGATCGGGTCGGCGTGTGCGCGCCGGGTCAGTTGGAGCTCGGCGTGATCCGGTTCAGCTCGCTCGAGCCGACGGTCGTGATGCGTTCGAGCAGGCCGAGCTCGCGGCGCAGCAGGGCCCGTTCCCCGCGCAGCCTTGCGGCGGCGTCCGGCGCGGCGAGAAGTTCCTGCCGCTCGGCGATGTCGTTGGCGACCGCCGCCGCGACGAGGAAGGACAGCGCGATCGGGTCGGTCGGCAGCTCGGGCAGCTTGACCTCGACGGTGCCGCTGGCGGTGAGGCGCTCGGTGTACTCCCGCAGCAGCCGGGTCACCACCGCGGCGTTGCCGGCGGCGGCGGCCTCGTCGCCGACGACGTCGTCGAGGTACTCGACATCGCCGACCAGGTAGGGGTGGCTGCTCTCGTCGACGGAGTGGACCCGGAAACGGGAACCGCCCACGGTGACCATCGAGAACCGCCCGTCCGGGAGGGCCTCCACCCGGCGGACCAGCGCGGTGCAGCCGATCTCGTAGGTCTGCGGCACCGCCGGGCCGACCTCCCGGCCGCGCCGGATCGCCACCACGCCGAAGCGGCGCGGTTCGGTCTCGGGTATTTCGAGCAGTTCGCGGACCAGGACCCGGTAGCGTTCCTCGAAGATCTGCAGTGGCATCAACAGACCTGGCAGCAGGACAGTACCGAGCGGAAACAGCGGCAGTCGCTCACTCACCGTCGCCCGCACCCCCTCACGTCGCAGCATCACCGACCCGTGAGTGGGCCCGTATGTTCCCACCCTGTCCTGTACCGGCCGCCGCGTCCATCCACCGCGGCGGGCGTCACGCGCCGCGGTGGCGGCTGATCCCCGAGAGCGGCTGATCCCCGAGAAGAGGAGGACACCCGGTGAGTGCTCGAGGCCCCGCGCAGTCGGCGTGCGGCGAACCGGAACCGGAACCGGGGAACGGGGAACCGGCTGTGCCGGAGCCCGAGCCCGAGCCCGAGCCGGTGCCGGAGCCGGAGCCGGAGTCGTCTGGGCCGGGGGAGCCGGGGTGGGGGGCGCCGCGCGAGCTGTTGTTCGTGCTGGCCGAGGACGCCACGGCGGCGGGCACGGCTCTGGACGTCATCGGGCGGTGGGCGCAGGTGACCGCGCGCCTGCCGCCGCGCCTCGCGCTGGTGGTCGTGCCCGCCGGGCGGCTGGCGGACGCCGCCGCCGTTCCCGGTGTTCTGGGTGTCTTCGCCACGGACGTCCCGGTGGAGCTGGCCGCGACGCTGGACCCCCGGGAACGGCTCTTCGTCGACGGCTGGCTGGCCCGCGCCGTGGCGAAGCCGCCACGCCCCTTCGAGGGCCGGCCCTGGGACGAACCGACCTGACCCGTCCTCGAGCCCGCGCCAGCCGGCCCAGCGCCAGCCGGCCCGCGCCGGTCGGAGCCGGCGGTCCGGTCCGGCCGGGCCGCCGGCGTGGGGGTTCGCCCTGGAGTCAGAGCACCCGCTGCGGGGTCGACCAGACGGCGTCGGCACCGGATCGGGTCAGCAGGTACAGCCGGTTCGCGACCCGGGCCAGCACCTCCAGGTTCCCGGAGTAGTTGCTCTGGATGAGGGCGACCGAGTCCACATGGCCGAGTGACGCGCCGAAGGGCCGTGGCCCGCTCCAGGCCGGTGTCGCCCGGTTGTTGTCGCGGAAGAAGTGGATCAGTCCGGTTCCGGCGGCGGGCACCACCACCTCGAAGTTGCGGGCGCCGGGGTAGAGGCTCTGGATCAGCACCGGGTTGCCGGAGACCCCCTCGGCGAAGACGCCGTTCGTCCGCCAGACGGCGGACGAGTCACGGGTGAGGTGCACCAGCCGGGTGCCGACCAGCGCGACGGCCTCCAGCAGGCCGGCGCCGCCGCCGAGCGTGCCGTGGATCAGGCTGACCGCGTCGACCCGGCCGAGGTTCGCGGCGAACAGCTTCGGCGCGCTCCAGGGGTAGCCCGCGACGTCGTGGTTGCGCCACATGTGGATGATGCCGACGTCCGCCGCGGGTGCGAGCAGCTCGAAGTTGCCCCGGCCGCCCAGCCGGCTCTGGACCATCGACGGCACGCCGCCGACGTTCTGGGTGAGCTGGACGGGTGGGCGCCACTGGAACGCGCCGGTGCTGTCCCGCCAGAGGAAGAACAGGCGGCTGCCGACGCGGACGACGGTCTCCAGCGGCCCGGGGGTGGCCAGGGTGCTCTGCAGCATCGTGACGGCGTCGACCCGGCCGAGCGCCTGGGCGGTCTGCCAGGGGTCCCGCCAGGGGGTGTCGCGGGCGTCGTTCTCCCGCCAGACGTGGGTGAGCCCGGAGAACGCCGAGGGCACCACGACGTCGAAGTTGCCCCGCACGCCGAGCCCACGGGACTGGATGAGCACCGGGTTGCCGCTGACGCCGTGGCCCCAGCCGATGTGGGCGGGGGTGTACCGGCACAGGGCGAACGTGTTGGCCCGCATCAGGCAGTCGACGGGTGCGGGGGCGCAGGCGTCGCAGTTGCCGTTGGGGACGCCGTACCGGCCCCAGCTTCCGCCGCAGTCGCAGCCGGCGCCGGCGTATTCGTCGGGCGCGCCGAAGATGTGCCCGGTCTCGTGCGCGAAGACCCGGTCGATGTTGTCGGGGCCCCAGCCGTCGGCGTCGGCGGCGAGCACGAGGCGCGGCCCGCCGATCGACGCGTAGGCGAAATGGCCCAGCGGGTACTTCGTGACGAAGGCGCAGTACGCCCATTTCGTGCCGAGACGCCCGCGCAGCCCCTCGACGTAGTCGTAGACACCGTCGAAGGTCGGGGCGTAGCCGAGCCGGCTCATCGCCGGGTTGCGCCACACCGACTCCAGGTCGCTGGCGCCCGGGTCGGCCGGGGTGGACAGCTGGACCAGCTGGATGTCGTAGCTGAAGGTGAGCTCGGCGGCCGGATTCTGCGTCGCGTACCAGGACAGCCCGTTCTGGACCTCGGCGACGATCTTCGTGCGTTCCGCGGCGGACATCCGCAGTGCGGCGGTCGGGCCCTCGACGAGGATCAGGCCGACCGCGACCGAGCCCTCCAGATAGGAGCTGAGCCCGCTGGTTCCCGGTGCGCCGGCGGTGCTCTGGGCCGCGTCGGTGCCGTTCGCCGAGGGCGCGTTGAGCAGCGTCGGCATCAGGCGGGGGGTGACGGACGTCCCCGACCCGCGGGCCGGGGCGATGTCGGTGCAGGGGCGGGCCATGTCCCAGGGCGCGGCGTCGCGTGGGCGGGCCCGCTTGCGGCGGCGGTAGCCGTCGCTGGCGCGCAGGCGGAACGCCTCCACGCCGAGGGACTCCGTCCGGCTCAGGCCGCCGGGAAGGGCGAGGGTGGACACGATCGTCCCGTCGCCCGGGGCCGGCTGGGCGGTGGTGGTGCCGGTGGTGCCCGTGGTGTCGTCCTGTGCCGCGGCGACCGTCGTGTCTTGTGCCGGGCCGGCATGCGGCCGGCCGAGGACCCTGACCCGGCCGTAGCGGTGCACCGTCCGCTCGCCGTGCTGGGCGCCCGCGTTGCCGCCGGCGCCGGCCGGCGCGGTCGAGCGGCGGGTCCTGGCTCCCCAGACGGGCATGTCGTCGAGGGACGAGTCGTCCAGCAGCCCGCGGGCGGTCCCGCCTGCGCCCGTCGCGTCCAACTCCAGCGCACCGGCCGCACCGGTCGCGCTGGTCAGGCCGGTCGGGTCCGGCGAGTCCTCCTGGCCGCCACCGGCCGCTGGATCCCGCGGGCCGAGCAGGCCGCGCCGGGTATCCGCCCCAGGATCTGGATCATCGATGGTGATGAGGATCCGTTCGTCGGCCGGTACGTCCCCCGCCATGGGAAATCAGGTGTCCTCTCGTAGGGAATGCTTTGCGAGGTTGTATCGCGTTGAGCCGACGTTGTTGTCGGATTTCCGGTTTTCTGGCAGCAACCGACCCGGCGGTGGTCCGGGCTGCCCCGGGTTCACTGCTGCAGGCGCGGACCCGGGTTGAAGGTCGGCGGGGCCGGCGCCACCGGGGCGCCCTGCTGCCACGAGCTGCCGACGGCCAGCCGGTCCGGTGCGGCCATGGCGTCTGCGACCTTGCCCATCAGCGCCTCGACCAGGCGCACAGCCTGCGCCGTCGCCAGGTTCAGAACAATCTCCGAATCCCCGGCGATCTGGAAGCGCACCGATACGTCAGCCATGCTCCAACCCTTCTTTCCGGCGTGGTAACCCCGTGCGGACGTCCTACGCCAGGGGTGACGTTACGGGTCAGGCCAGGACGAACTGACGGCGCCCGGTCAGTTGACGGCGGATGGTCACCGGTCGACGCCCCCGAGCGGTCGTCCGGGTAAGGTCGCGGGGATGACCACCGTTGCTGCGACGGTCCGTGACTGCGTCTGGGCGCTCGAATCGTGCTATCCACCGGCCTGGGCCGAGGCGTGGGACGCGGTCGGGCTGGCGGTCGGCGACCTGGATGCCCCGGTCCACGACGTGCTGTTCGCGGTGGACCCCACGCCCGAGGTCGCCGCCGAGGCGGCCGCCAGGGCACAGCTGCTGGTGACCCACCATCCGCTGTTCCTGCGCGGCGCCCACAGCGTCGCCGAGTCGACGACCGGTGGCCGGGTCGTGGCGACGCTGGTGCGGGCCGGGGTGGCGCTGTTCACCGCGCACACGAACGCCGACGTCGCGGACCCGGGCGTCAGTGACGCCCTGGCGGCGGCGATCGGCCTGCGCGACGTCGGGCCGCTGGTGCCCAACGGGTCGCGCGCCGAGGGTGGGCGCGTGCGCACGCGGACCGATGCCGGCACCGAATGCCGCGGGCTCGGGCGGGTCGGTGTCCTGCCGGCAGCCGAGCCGCTCGCGCAGTTCTGCCAGCGGGTCGCGCAGGCGCTGCCGGTGACCGCCGGTGGGGTGCGGGCGACCGGCGCTCCCGACCGGGCCGTGCGCCGGATCGCCGTGTGCGGCGGCGCGGGTGGCGAGCTCGCCGCGGCGGCCGCGGCGGCCGGGGCGGACGTGCTGGTGACCGCGGACGGCCGCCATCACCACATCCTCGACGCGGTCGGGGCGCATCCCCTGGTCATCGTCGACGTCGCGCACTGGGCCAGCGAATGGCCGTGGCTCGCCGGTGCCGCCGACCGGCTGCGTGCCGGGCTGGCCGCGCGGGGACGTACCGTGAACACGGCGGTGTCCACACTTGTCACGGATCCGTGGCGGCTGCAGGTGTCGGCGACACCCCGGCTGGACCAGCCGGCCCAGCCGGAACGGCCCGAGCAGCGCGACCAGCAGGACCAGCCAGAACAGCCCGACCACGCAGATCATCTGCCCGCTCCGGTCCACGCGCCCGGTGCGCGTCCGGAAGAAGGGTTCCAGGCGAGGAGCTCATGAAGGCCGACCCAGCAACGCAGCTTCGCCTCCTCGACCTCCAGGCGCTGGACACCGCGCTTGACCGGCTCGCCGCCCGGCGCCGCGCCCTGCCGGAGCTCGCGACCATCGCCGAGCGGTCGGCGGCGTTGGACAGCGCCGACGCGGACATCGTCCGGGTACAGACGGAGATCGCGGATATCGGGCGCGCCCAGCGGAAGCTGGAGACCGAGATCGAGCTCGTCCGCACCCGCGCCGACCGCAACCGCACCCGGGTCGACTCCGGCCAGGTCGGCAACCCGCGGGAGCTGGAGAACCTGCAGGCGGAGCTGGCCTCGCTGGCCCGGCGCCAGGGCGTGCTCGAGGACGAGGCGCTCGAGCGCATGGAGGCGGTCGAGGCGCTCGAGGTGAAGCTGACCGACCAGGTCAGCGGGCGAGAGCGCCTCGCGGATGAGCGGCAGGCCGCCGAGGCGCGCCGCGACGAGCAGTTCGGTGAGATCGACACCGAGGCGGCGAAGCGGCGCGGTGAGCGCGACGCGCTCGCGCCGTCGCTGCCGGGCCCGCTGATCACCCTGTACGAGCGCATCCGCTCGTCGTCCGGGGGCGTCGGCGCGGCCGCGCTGGTGCGTCGGCGCTGCGAGGGGTGCCACCTGGAGCTGTCCGGCGGGGACCTGCGCGCGGTCGCCGCGGCCCCGGCCGACGAGGTGGTGCGCTGTGAGGAATGCCGCCGCATTCTGGTCCGAACGGCCGAATCGGGCCTCTAGGGCCGGATTCGTCCCCCGTCCGCTGTTCACGGCGTCGCACGGCCGGTAGAGTCTCCCCTCCCCCGTGGGGGCGGCCACCTCCTCCGCGGATCCGGACGAGCGAGGGGAGTGACGGCATGAGCGCTTCGCGCAGGCTGGTCATCGAGGCCGACGGAGGTTCCCGGGGCAATCCCGGGCCTGCCGGGTACGGCGCCCTCGTCCGGGACCCGGCGACCGGTGAGGTGCTCGCGGAGCGGGCCGCCGCGATCGGGACGGCCACCAACAACGTCGCCGAGTACGAGGGCCTGCTCGCGGGGCTGCGGGCCGCCGCCGACGTCGCCCCCGACGCCGACCTCGAGGTCCGGATGGACTCCAAGCTCGTCGTCGAGCAGATGAGCGGGCGCTGGAAGGTCAAGCACCCGTCGATGCGCCCGCTCGCCACCGAGGCGTCGGGGCTCGTCTCGCGGTTCCCGAGCGTCCGGTTCGTCTGGGTGCCCCGGGCCCGTAACGCCGACGCCGACCGGCTGGCCAACGAGGCGATGGACGCGGCTGCCGCGGGCCGCACCTGGGAACCCGCGATCCCGCAGTCGCCGGATCCGCTGCCGCACCAGGCGCCGACCACCAACCGCCTGTCCGGGTGGATGGCCCCGCCCGCGCCGCCGACCGTCACGGTCCTGCTCCGGCACGGCCAGACACCGCTGTCGGTGGAGAAGCGGTTCAGCGGCACGGTGGAGGCCTCGCTCACCGACACCGGGCTCCTGCAGGCAGCGGCGGCGGCCGACCGGCTGGGTGCCGAACCGTTCGATGCCGTCATCTGCTCGCCGCTCAAGCGGGCGCGCCAGACCGCCGACGCGCTCGCGCGCGACTACGTGATCGACGAGGATCTTCGCGAGACCGACTTCGGTGCCTGGGAGGGGCTGACGTTCGCCGAGGTCCGGGAGCGTTTCCCGGACGAGCTGAACGCCTGGCTGGCAGATCCGGCGGTGCCGCCGCCGGGTGGTGAGAGCCTGCTGGGCACCGTCGCGCGGGTCGCCGCGGCCCGGGACCGGATCATGGCGGAGTACGCCGGCGGCCGCGTCCTGGTGGTCTCACACGTGACCCCAATCAAGGGGCTCACCCAACTGGCGCTCGCCGCCGAACCGACCGTGCTCTACCGCCTGCACCTCGACCTGGTGTCGATCACCACGATCGACTGGTATTCCGACGGGCCTGCCGTTCTGCGCGGCTTCAACGACACCCACCACGTGGCCCGTCTCGTCGTCGAAGGCGAGTAGCAGCCTCAGGCGACCGGCTCCCCGCGTGGGGAGTCGGTTGACCTTTCGTAGTGCAAATGTGGGTGTGTGCGGAGCCAGTGGACACACCTGCCCGCACCAGCTGCGCAACAGTTGTGTCCCGCAGTGGCACACCCGGTGACGAGCCCTCCCGAGCGGACGCAGGATTCCGTGACATGTGCGGAGTGCGGGGTCCGTCGACGGCGCCACCTCGGAGGCGGTTGCCGTCCTCCGCTGTGCCACGCGGAGGACATCAACGATGGATGCCAGTTCCCGGCGCCGGCTGCTGGCCGCCGGCGCCCTGCTCCCGCTCGACCTGCTCGCCGCCGGCGAGCGCCTCGGCGTGGGTGGATGGCTGGGCGCGGGTGGGCGGCTCGATGCGGGCGACGGCGGCATGAGTCCGTCGTCGGATCTCCTCGGGCATCTGGACGGCCGCGTCGCGCAGATCACCGCCGACTACGAGCGGTCCCCGATCAGCGCGACCGCCGCCCAGCTGCGTCGTCACCTGCCCGTCGTCCGCTCGCTGCTGCTGCGTGACTCCATCCCGCCGCTGACCCGGCTGCGGCTGCACCACGTGACCGGGCGGCTCGGCGCGCTCTGGGCCACCACCCGCCATGACCTCGGCGACGTCGCCGGCGCCGCCGCCGCGTTCGACGAGTCCTACGCGCATGCCGCCCAGGCCGGCGACGCCACGCTGATGTGCTGGATCCGGCTGTGGCAGTCGTCCCTGGCCCGCAAGGCCGGGCGGCTGGCGGACGCGGCCGAGCTCGCCGCCGCCGGGGCCGCGCTCGTCGGCAGCGGCACGCCGGCGGCGGCGCGGGCGGCCGCCATCGAGGCCCGCGCCCACGGCGCCCTCGGTGACCGCTGGGCCGTGCACCAGGCGATCGGCCGGGCCTGGCACATCGCCGGTGTACTGAGCCCGGACCAGCACGGCGAGCCGGGATTCTCGATCGACACGCTGCATGTGCTGACACTGTCCGAGCTGTCCGCCGCCGCCTACGTCGAGCTGGGCATGCCGGGCGCGGCGAGCGTCTACACCGACGCGGCGATCCACCACCTGGACGCGGCCGGTGCCACCGGCCTGCGCTCGATGGTCCGCATCGCCGCCGCCACCGCCGCGGCCAAACGACGCGACCTGGACCAGGCGGTCGAGCTCGTCGACCAGGCCCTCACGATCTCCGGCGACCGGCCGAGCACCGTCATCGCCGGGCGGTCACGAAGGTTCGTCTCGGAGGCCCGCGGCTACGTCGGCTGGCACGCCGATCTCGACGACCTCGACGATCGCGTCCGCGCCTGGCACGCCCCGCGCCTGGCCCCCTGACCGCGCAGTGCGCGACCGCGCCCAACGGCGAGGAGCTCCGCCGGGCCCCAGGCGGCGCGACGTTCGCACGCCAGGTCGCGAACCGGGTCATCGACCACCGCGCCCGCCACGGCCTGTCCCAGCGGGACCTGGCGAGGCTGGTCGGCATCGCCCAGCCCGCGATCTCCCGCCTGGAACAGGCCGAACACCAGCCCTCACTCGAGACACTCGCGAAGCTGAGCCGCGCGGCCGGCCTCATCTTCCACCTGGAGGTCACCGACGGCGCGGTCGACGTCGTCGAGACCTGACCGGCCGGAGTCGATCCGTCTGTCCGGGGAGGCCTCACCCGTCGCTGGTGGGCGTGCCGACATCCGTCGCCGGTGCCATCCTCGGAGCGGACGTCAGGGGCGAGGGCAGGTGGGTCTCGGCGGCCTCCGACCCGTTGCACGCCGGTCGCTGGCCGCAGGCGGCAGTCGTGGCGTGGGTAAGCAGTTTTCCGGTGGAGTCGTAGGCGTACAAGGTCAGCGGCGTCTGGTTCAGGGTCTGGAACTCGGCGACATCCGGGGTCGTGACCTGGATGAGGGTGATGAAGGCGCCGGTAGAGGGCTCGAAGGGGACGATCACGGCGTCCCCGGTCGGGAGCGCTGCGACGAGTTGGGCGACGTCCGGGGCGACCCGGCCGACGGCCCACCGCCGCGCGTTCCACGCGCCCAGCTGGCCGGACCCGTCCTCACCGGAGCTGAACACCTCGACGGGGCTCGCCGGCGGCCCGCTCAGGTCGTGCTGGCCGGGTGACCACAGAACAGGGCCGTTCAGACCGGCGAAGTCGGGGGCAAGGTCGTCCTCCGCCCCGGTCTCGCTGTAGGCCCGGCACATCCCGCCACCACCGGCGTCCACGATCAGGACCTGCAGGCCCCACCGGCCGGCGACGGCGACCATCTGGCGCGGAGCGTCCGGCGGCAGCTGGGATTCGTACGGCGTGCCGCAGTGGGAGTCGACGATGCCCCGCTGGGCGGCGGTGAGGGCCAACAACCGCGGGGTGTCCACGTAATGCAGCTGGACCGGCGGCCCGCCTGCGGCGGCCGGTACCTCGGTGGGGGTGGCGGCCGGCGCGGCGGGTTGGACGGGCGGAGAAGTGCGGACCGGCGCCGAGGAACGGCCCGGCGGTGAGGTGCGGACCACGCCGGGGGACCCGTCCGCGGGCCGGATCGTCGCCCGGCCCTCCGGTGGGCCACTGGTGAGGACACCCACCCCGATCAGGACGGCCGCGAGGACCGCGGCGCCGGCCGGGACGGCGACGGTGAGGCGACGGCGCCGCCGGCGGGCGGCGGGCCCCGCGGCCACCGCGGTCGGCACCAGCCCGGCAGGCAGTCGGACGTCCAGCTGGTTGGCCGCCGTGTGCAGCCAGCCGGCGATGGCGTCGTCGGAACTGGGTGGCGAGGTCTCGTTCATGGAAGCTCCTCCCGCCCGATGACGGGGCGTGCGACCCGGGACGGGCTCGGCGGGCCGGCTGGGCCAGGGAGGCCAGCGGGATCGGCGGGGCCGGTGCCGAGGCCGGTGACCGCGGGATGGGCACGCAGTTTGGCGAGGCCTTTCGCGGCCTGGCTTTTCACCGTGCCCGTCGAGCAGCGCAGCAGCGTGGCGACCTCGGCCTCGGGCCGGTCCTCGCAATAGCGCAGCACGACGACGGCCCGTTGCCGCGGCGGCAGCGTGGCGAGCGCCGCGGCCAGCCCCACCCGGTCCTCCACGGCGGCGAGCTGCGACGACGGCTCGGCCCGCTCCGGCGGGACGTCGACGAGAACCTGGCGGACCCGCCGGCGGCGAAACCGACGGGCGTTCGCGTTGACCATCACCCGGCGGGCGTAGGCGTCGGGCCGGTCATGACCGCGGACCCGCGGCCAGACGACGAACATGCGCACCAGCGTCATCTGCGTCAGCTCCTCCGCCTCCCCGGCGTCGCCGGTCAGCAGAAAGGCGAACCGCAGCAGCCCGCCCGCCCGCGGCGCGAAATACGCCGTGAACCCGTCGCTGTCGCCCTCGTCTGTATGCAACCCGACCTCCCTGCCCTACAGAGGCCAGCAGACGACTCCCGGGTTGCCCGGCTTTCCGAACTTCCGGGCTCAGTGGGGCCGGATCGGGCGGGGCTCAGGTGACCGGGATGCTGCGGATTGCCAGCGGGTGGCCGCCGTGGTGGAAGTCGGCGATGGTGAGAGCGAAGCACGTGACGGCGGGGATGCGGTCATAGACGGCCAGCTCGAGCGGTGGGCCGCCGAGAACAGGCCGGACAAGGCGGAGTAACGCCTCCCGCTAGCCTGACCCCCTTACCCGGGGGGACAGATGACGACGCGTAGGGCGGCACTCGCATTCGTGGCCATCGTGGCCATCGGCGCAGGCTGCGGCAGCCACGCCGACAACATCGAAACCCATACCATCGTCGGCACACTCACCTACCCCGCCAGCAGCGGACTCTCTGGCACCCGAACATGCAACGGGACCGGCGGCTACAGCGACATCCGCTCGGGAGCGCAAGCCACCCTCACCGACGCTGACGGCACCATCGTCAGTGCCGCCCACATCGGCAGCGGGACGCACGGAGGGACTCCGCACTGCACGACTACCTTCGCGTTCCCACCCATCGAGATCGAGAGCGGCTTCTACTCGGTTGAGATCAGTCACCGAGGAAAGATCACCAAGAGTGTCGCCGAACTCGATGCCGACGGATGGGTCTTCGAACTCTCCCTTGGTCTCTGACCATCGCGAGCCTTGGCCAGCAAGGGCTCTACTCACGTTCCGTGACGAAACAAGGAGGGGGAGGGGACGGGAAAAGGGCCTGATCCGTAGCAGTGCCGGACCGTCAGTGGACCGTTGCAGTCGGCCGAAGCAGCAAGGTTCTGAAGAACAAGACTCGCGGCAGGCGTACAGATGGGGCGGACGAGCTGGCCTGTACGCCGGGTTCTGTACCGGGTCGCCTTGCGGCTTGCCGGTGACGGTCATCCATCTAGGACCGCCGTTGCCGGCGGCCTCCAGCGGCCTACCCGCAGGCTCGGGCGGGCAGCCCTCGAACGCCTGCGCAGCCCTGACCGAATCCGGCCGGGGCCTCTTGGCCTTGCTCCAGGTGGGGTTTACCTAGCCGCCCGGGTCACCCCGGGCGCTGGTGCGCTCTTACCGCACCGTTTCACCCTTACCGGCTCCGTGCGGTGCCGGCGGTCTGTTTTCTGTGGCACTGTCCCGCGGGTCACCCCGGGTGGGCGTTACCCACCACCTCGCCCTGTGGAGCCCGGACGTTCCTCGGCGGCACCGGGTCAGTGCCCCGCTGCCGACGCGACCGCCCGGCCAACTCGTCCGCGGGGCTCAGCATATGGCACCGGCCGTCCTAGACTGCGTCCACGGGTATCAGTGCCCGGAATGACGAACTCCTGCCGGCCTGGGCTGGCTGGACGCATCCGCAGGGGGCGGGCGATGACGGCACCACAACAGCCGGGTGGCGGCCTGGACAAGTCGCTGACGGCGGCCCCGGGGCAGCTCCCGCCGGCGACCGGGGCCCTGCCGGCCCAGCCGCAGCCCGGCCCGTCGGGCCCCGCCGGCGCAACCGGTGCACCGGGCACGCCGGGTGCACCGCCGGCACCGGGTTCGCCGGGCACCGGGCCTGGCGGGGGTGCTCGGGCGGCCCGGCGGGGGGTCGCCTACTCGACCTACGCGATCACGGTGCTGGTGCTGCTGATCGCGATCGCGGTGATCCTGTTCGTGGTGAAGAACGACCAGCAGATGAGCATCTGGATCTTCGGTTCCACGCAGGTCATGTCCGTCGCCGGCGCGCTGGCCGCGGCCGCCGCGGCGGGGCTGGTGGTGGGCCTGCTGATCGGGGTGATCCCGCAGATCAGGCTGCGCCGGCAGCTACGTCAGCTGCGCCGGGACAACCGCACCAGCTGACCGGCGACACTGCTGCGCGTTCCCGTGGCGGCGCCGATGGCTCCGCCACGGGGATCGGCGTGGTTGTCCCGCGAGATCCCGCCTCGGTGCGGCCGGCTCGATGCTGCCGTTCGAAGGGTGAAGGCTTCTGGTTGTTCTGGCGACCAGAATCCATCACTCTTGTCAGGTAGCGACGTCGGTCGCGGCCATCGGGGCCCGGATCCGGCGCTCCTCGGGATTCTGCGACAACCTCAGCCCCGACACGCGGCGAGCATCGGAAATCCCCAGCGCCAATTCACGACCGGCGCACCGGCGCGCCAGCGCACCGGTGCTCAGTTGAACTGAACCCGAAGGATTCAGTGACCGCGGCGCACCCAGTCGTCATAGTCGACCGCTTCCTCGCCGATCGTGGTGTCATCGCCGTGGCCGGTGTGCACGATGGTTTCCGAGGGAAGGGTGAGCAGCTTTCCGCGGATGGAGGAGAGAATCGTCGGGAAGTCGGAGAAGGATCGCCCGGTCGCGCCCGGTCCGCCGCGGAACAACGTGTCGCCGCTGAACAGCACCGGGTCGCCGCCCAGCTCACCGAACAGGCAGATCCCGCCGGGGGAGTGACCGGGAGTGTGCAGCACGCGCAGCGTGCCGCCCGCGATCGGGATGGCCTGGCCGTCCCGCAGCGGCTGGTCGGCCGGGCGCTCCGGGTAGATGTGGCTCCACAGCTCCGTGTCGTCCGGATGCAGGGCGATCGGTGCGCGCACCCGGTCCGACAGCTCCGCGGCCGCGTTGATGTGGTCGTTGTGACCGTGCGTCGCGACGATCAGTGACACCTTGCGCCCGTCGACGGCCGCCTCGATGACGGCCGGGTCGTGCGCCGCGTCAATGATGATCACGGTGCGGTCGTCGCCGACGAGCCACACGTTGTTGTCGACGGTGAACGACTGTCCGTCGAGGGTGAAATCCCCTCGGGTGATGACTCTGTCGACGCGCTGGGCGCCGTTGACCGTCACGTTGACTCCTCTCGGTGCCGGCCCCCGTCCGGTACCGGCAGACCCCGACCGACCGTACCCGTCCGATCGTCGGCGCGACGTCCCGCCGGCTGGCCACACCCGTCCGGCTTCACCGGAACCGGGCATAACGCCCAAGGTTGGACGGAGCGCAAGTCACGGGTCGCGGGACGGCGGCGGGACGGCGGCGGGGTGGGTCAGATCAGGACGACGCTGCGCAGCACCTCGCCGCGGTGCATGCGCTCGAACGCGGCCTCCACATCGCCGATGCCGATGGTCTCGGTGATGAACGCGGACAGGTCGAGCCGGCCGCGGCGGTGCAGGTCGATGATGATGGGGAAGTCCCGGGTCGGCAGGCAGTCCCCGTACCAGGACGAGGACAGCGACCCGCCGCGGCTGAACACCTCGATGAGTGGCAGCTCGAGGGTCATCGACGGGTCCGGCACACCGACGAGCACGAGGCGGCCGGCGAGGTCGCGGGAGAAGAAGGCCTGCCGGTACGTCTCGGGACGTCCGACCGCCTCGATGACGACGTCCGCCCCGTTGCCGTCCGTTAGCGCGCGCACGGCCTCGACCGGGTCCTGCGTGCTGGAGTTCACGACGTCGGTGGCACCGAACTTCCGGGCCCATTCCAGCTTGCGGTCGCTCAGGTCGATCGCGATGATCCGGCGGGCGCCCGCCACCGAGGCGCCGGCGATGGCCGCGTTGCCGACCCCGCCGCACCCGAACACGGCGACGGTCTCGCCGCGGCCGACCCGTCCGGTGTTCACCGCGGCGCCGAAGCCGGCCATCACCCCGCAGCCGATCAGGCCCGCGGCCTGCGGCGGGACGGCCGGGTCGACCTTGACGCACTGCCCGGCCGCGACCAGCGTCAGCGGGGCGAAGGCGCCGATGCCGAGGGCCGGCGTGAGCGGCGTGCCGTCCTGCAGGGTCATCGGGTTGACCGCGTTGCGGGAGTCGAAGCAGTACCAGGGCGCGCCGCGCAGACAGGACCGGCAGACCCCGCAGGGGGCCCGCCAGGCGAGCACGACGTAGTCGCCGGGGGCGACCGAGGTGACGCCTTCGCCGACGGCCTCGACCGTTCCGGCGGCCTCGTGCCCGAGCAGGAACGGATAGTCGTCGTTGATCGCGCCTTCCCGGTAGTGCAGGTCGGTGTGACACACGCCGCAGGCCTGTACCCGCACCCGGGCCTCGCCGGGCCCGGGAGCCGGCACGACGATCTTCGTCAGGCCTACCGGCTCACCCTTTCCTCCGGCGACGACCGCCTCCACCGTCACTGCCTGTGGGCCCTCGGCCATGGCACTCCTCTTTCCGTTCGCGCCGGTGATTCCGCCGCACCGATGCGGCGGCGCAGGCATCAGCCGGCGAACTCAGCCAACACCCGACCGTCGCCGTACCGCAATGTGCGCCAACGCGGAAGCCCGTGGACACGACCGAGTGGAGACGGCGGGTGAAGCGGCGACTAAATCACCGCGAAACGCGCCGGGTGGGCACCGAAGTTCGAGTCATGCATGCGAGATTGAGCGCGACACGCCGACTGGCGGGCCCCGAGACGGCCGATACCGGGTCCGGGTCGGTACGCTCCAACCGGTCCGTTTCTGCTCGTCACAGGAGGAGATCTCCGCCGAAGACGCAGTAACAGGCGACACACAGCAAGCCCGCAAGCCAGTGACAGCCCGCAAGCCAGTGACAGCCCCGAAGCGGTGACGAACCGCCCCGAACGAGTGACACCCCGAACCTAGTTACACCCCGAACCTAGTGACGCCCCGATGCAGTGACCCACCCGAACGAGTGGCGCAGGGACTGTCCGAGCAGTCGTGAGGAGCAGGTACTTCGTGGTCCGTTCCGACTCCGCGGTCACCGGTCCGCCGGGCCGCCGCTACTACGGCGAGGTGACGGTCGGCGAACCTCGCCTGTCCGAGGACGGCCGCTTGGAGGTTGGCGAGGATATCGCCGACGACGGTACCGGCAAGCCGGGCCCCACCGGGCGCCCCATGCCGGTCTTCCCGGTGCCGGACGCACTGACCTCGCATGGCCCCGCATGGGTCGTCGCGATGTGTAACCAGAAGGGTGGCGTGGGGAAGACCACCAGCACGATCAATCTCGGCGCGGCGCTGGCCGAGTACGGCCGGCGGGTCCTGCTGGTCGACTTCGACCCGCAGGGCGCGCTCTCGGTGGGCCTGGGCATCAACCCGATGCAGTTCGAGGTCACGGTGCACGACCTCCTGCTGGGTGGCGACGTCGACATCCAGGACACGATCGTCGAGACCCAGGTGGAGAACCTCGATCTGCTGCCCAGCAACATCGACCTGTCGGCTGCCGAGGTGCTGCTGGTCACCGAGGTCGGCCGGGAGCACAGCCTGGCCCGCACCCTCGCCCCGATCATGGATGTGTACGACGTCATCCTGATCGACTGCCAGCCCTCGCTGGGCCTGCTCACCGTGAACGCGCTCACCGCCGCCGACGCCGTCATCGTCCCGCTGGAGTGTGAGTACTTCGCGCTCCGCGGCGTGGCGCTGCTTCTGCAGACCATCGACAAGGTGCGGGAGCGCCTCAACTCGCGGCTTGAGCTCGCCGGGATTCTGGCGACCATGTACGACGCCCGAACACTGCACGCCCGGGAGGTCCTCGCCCGGGTCGTGGAGCGTTTTCCCGACGAGGTCTTTCACACCGTGATCAACCGTACGGTGCGTTTTCCGGAGACGACCGTCGCGGGTGAACCAATCACCACCTATGCCCCCACATCGGTCGGCGCGGCCGGATACCGTCGACTGGCCCGAGAACTGATGGCTCGCTACGCGACGCCGCCAGCCGTCGGGTGATCCGATCGGTCGGTGACCGGCCCGCTGGGCCGGGCGCCGCACCACGGGACCGGCTGCCGCGTCACCTGGGCCGGCTGTTCGGGCCGCTGCCCGGGTGGTCGGCCACGGTGATGCCGCCGCCGGTCGGGTCGGGTGGTGAGCGGGCCGGGCGGTAGGCGGCACGGTCGCGGGGAGACGGGGCCCGGTCGGCGGGTCCTGCGACAGGGACAACCGATCGGGGACGGAAGAAACGCTGTGCTGTTTCAGCTCGCCGAGCCAGCGGCGCTGCTCGGCATCCTGCTTGCCTTCGTCGTCGGCGTCTTCGTGCACGACGCCGCGCAGATCTTCGCCGCCCGCCTCGCCCGGGACCCGCTGCCCGCGCGGTCCGGGAGGCTGACCGCACGGCTGGGAACCCAGCGGGTCAGCCCGTTCAGCTGGGTCGGTGTGCTGCTCAGCGGCGCCGGTTGGAGCGAACCGATCCGGATGAACGACGTCTGGCGCCGGCGTCGGTTCCACGTCACCGCCGCGTTGCTCGCCGGCCCGCTTGCCTACGCGCTGCTGGCCCTCGCGGCGCTGGGCGGCACCCGTGGGCTCACCGAGTTCGTGCTGATCGTCCAGGGTGATCGGGTGGCAGAGACCTTCGGTGCCAGCTTCGCGGTCGAACTGCTGATCTGGATGGCGTACACGTTCGCCTCGATGTGCATCCTCAGCCTGGTTCCCGTCCCGCCGGCCGACGGGGGGCGCATCCTGTTCCTGCTCGGGCCGCAGAGCGAGGGCTGGCGCAAGGCTCATTACCAGCTCACCGAGCGCAACATCGGCGTCGCGATCCTCCTCGCGGTGGTCCTTCTGCCGGTGCTCTTCGTGGGCTTCCCGTCCGTGCTCGGCCAGCTCACCCCGCCGCTGCTGCGCGGCCTGGGCTCGCTGATCGGGCTCGATCTGCCCTGAGCGAGGACGAGCCCCACACGGACCGGGCCGAGGCGACGGCACCGGCCGCAGGCACGGCGGCGGCATCAACGGCCACGGCGGCACCAAAGACTGTGGCACCAACGACTGTGGCGACCGGGGCTGCGGACGTCTCCGCGGCCTCGGGGGCCAGCGCGCGAGGGGGCCGCACCGAGCCGTTCGTGGTCGAGCTGGACAACTTCTCGGGGCCGTTCGACCTGTTGCTCTCGCTCATCGCCAAGCACCGGATGGACGTCACCGAGGTGGCGCTGTCGAAGGTGACCGACGAGTTCGTCGCGCATATCCGCCGCCTCGGCGACCGGTTCGACCTGGGGCAGGCCACCGAGTTCCTGGTGATCGCCGCGACCCTGCTCGACCTGAAGGCTGCCCGCCTGCTTCCCGGCGCGATCTCCGACGACGAGGCCGAGGACCTCGCCCTGCTGGAGGCGCGCGACCTGCTGTTCGCGCGGCTGCTGCAGTACAAGGCCTACAAGGAGGCCGCCTCGATCTTCAGCGCGATGATGGCGCTGGAAGCCAGGTTCGTCGCCCGGGCGGTGCCGCTGGAGCCGAGGTACGCCGCCGCGCTGCCCGAGGTCCAGATCAGCATCGGCCCCTCCGAGCTCGCGGCGCTCGCCGCCCGGCTGCGGGAGCCGCCGCTTCCGCCGCAGGTGGCCACCGACCACGTGCACCTGCCCAGGGTCAGCGTTCGCGAGCACATGATCGCCGTCATCGGGATGCTGCGTGAACTCGGTGTGGCCTCCTTCGGCGTGCTCTGCGTCGGGCTGCTGGAGACGATCGAGGTCGTCGCGCGCTTCCTGGCGCTGCTGGAGCTGTTCCGTGAGGGACGCATCACCTTCGAGCAGGAACGGCCGCTGGGTGAGCTCATCGTCCGCTGGGTGGCCCGCGCCGAGGATGAGGACCGTCCGGTCGGAGCATCGCTCTACCCTGGCGAGGCAGGGCAGGACGGGCCCGCCTTCGACCCGGGCCTGCCGGATCTGACGGCCGCGGCGCCAGCCGAATCCGGATCCGTGGCCGGCGACGGATCCGAGGCCGGCGACGACGGCGGAGACTGGGACGGTGACGACGACCTGGCCGGCCGTCGGAGAAGGCCGAGGAGGCCTCGAGGAGCGAGGAGAACCACGGAGTGAGCGGCGATCCCACCCCCGCGGGGGAGGCGGGGGCAACAGGCACGACAGCCGTCGAAGAGGCGAGCCGCCCCTCGGACATCGCGCTGGTGGAGGCGGTCCTGATGGTGGCGGAACGGCCGGTGGGCGTCGCCGAGTTCGCCACCGCGCTCGACATCCCCGCCCGCCGGGTCGAGCAGCTTCTCGTCGAGCTGGCCGAGGCGTACAGGCGCGAGGAGCGCGGCTTCCGGTTGCGCCACGTCGGCAAGGGGTGGCGGCTCTACACCGCGGACGAGTGCGCGCCATGGGTGGAGCGTTTCGTGCTCGCGGGGCAGTCGGCGCGACTGTCGCAGGCCGCGCTCGAGACGCTCGCGATCGTCGCCTACCAGCAGCCGGTCAGCCGCGGGCGGATCTCGGCGGTGCGCGGCGTCTCGGCCGACGGGGTCATCCGCACCCTCACCGCGCGCAACCTGGTCGAGGAATGTGGCCATGACCACGAGTCGGGGGCCATCCTCTACCGGACCACCGACTACTTCCTCGAGCGGCTGGGCCTGCGCGACCTTGACGAGCTGCCCCCGCTCGCACCCCTGCTGCCCGGCGTCGCGGATATCGATGACATCGTGGCGTCATGAACGGCACCGTCTCCGACCCGAACGACCCGAACGACACCTCCGACCTCGCTGGTTCCGACCACGGCGGTTTTGACCTCGCCGACCCCGGCCGCGTCGCCTCCTCCGGTGCGGGCTCCGCCTCCGGTGGCTCCGGCCGGCCGGGTCCGAAGGCGGGGCCGGAGGCTGAGGGCATCCGGCTGCAGAAGGTGCTGGCCGCGGCCGGCATCGGGTCCCGCCGGGCCAGCGAGGAGATGATCGACGCCGGGCGGGTCCGGGTCGACGGTGAGGTCGTGCGTGAGCAGGGCCGCCGGGTCGACCCGGAGCGGGCGGTCATCGAGGTCGACGGCGAGCGGGTCGTCACCCGGACGGGGCTCGTGCACCTGGCGCTGCACAAGCCCCGCGGTGTGCTGTCGACGATGGCCGATGACCGGGGCCGGCCGACGATCGCCGACCTGCTCACCGAGTTCGGCACCAGGCTGTTCCACGTCGGCCGGCTGGATGCCGACAGCGAGGGCCTGCTGCTGGTGACCAACGACGGTGACCTCGCGCACCGCCTGATGCACCCCTCCTACGGTGTGCAGAAGACCTATCTGGTCGAGATCAGCGGCCCCGTCCGCAAGGACCTGCCCCGCCGGCTGCGCTCGGGGGTGGAGCTGGAGGACGGCCCGGTGAAGGTCGACTCCGCCAGGATCATCGACATGGCCGCGTCCCGGGTGATGATGGAGATCGTCCTGCACGAGGGTCGCAACCACGTCGTGCGCCGGGTGATGGAGAGCGTGGGCCATCCGGTGCACCGGCTCGTCCGCGTCTCGTTCGGCCCGGTCGCGCTGGGCACCCTGCGGGCCGGCCGGGCGCGGCACCTCACCCGGCACGAGGTCGGTGCCCTCTACAAGGCAGCCGGGCTGTGACGTCCAACAGGTTCGCCGCGCCGTATGTGCGGCCCGGGGTCGACACGGCGGCGGCCGACCCCCCGGCCTGGGACGACCGGAACCTGCCCGAGCTGCGGCGGGTGGCCGTCGTCGGCTCCGGGCTGATCGGCACGAGCATCGGGCTGGCACTGTCCGCGCGCGGGATCGAGGTGTTCCTGCGGGACACCGACGAGGCGCAGGTCAAGCTGGCCGAGGCGATGGGCGCCGGCCGGCCGTGGCAGGGGGAGCGGGTCGACCACGCGGTGATCGCGACCCCGCTGCCGACCGTCGCCGCCCAGCTGCGTGAGCTGCAACGGGGCGGCCTGGCCGCCACCGTCAGCGACGCCGGCAGTGTGAAGGCACGTCCACTGGTGGAAGCCGTCCAGCTCGGCTGTGATCTCGGCAGCTGGTGCCCGGCGCACCCGATCGCCGGGCGGGAGCGACACGGTGCCGTGTCGGCCCGTGCGGACCTGTTCGCCGAGCGGGTCTGGGCGATCTGCCCGGTCCCGCACACCGGTGCCGACGCCGTCGCCGCGACCGCGGCGCTGGCCCTCACCTGCGGAGCCATCCCGGTCCGGACGACGCCGGAGCGCCACGACGCGACGATGGCGGTGCTCTCCCATGTGCCGCAGCTCGTGGCCAGCGTCCTCGCCGGGAGCCTGCTCGGGCTGGACTCCCACGACCTGCCGTTCGTCGGCCAGGGCTTCCGGGACACCACCCGTCTCGCCGACAGCGACGCGGCCCTGTGGGCGTCGATCATCGACGGCAACCGCGGCCCGATCGCGGAGCGGGTGCGCCTGCTCGGGCGGGAGTTCACCCACCTCGCCGACGTGCTCGCCGAAGGCACCCGGGAGGAGGTCGTCGCCGCCGTCTCGGGGGCGATGGGCCGCGGCCACCGGGGCCGGGCGCTGCTGCCCCGCAAGGCCGGTGCGAAGGCACTTCCGTGGGGGTGGGTCGGCGTCGTTCTCGACGACCGGCCGGGCCAGCTGGCGGCCCTGTTCGCCGTCATCGGCGAGTGGGAGGTCAACATCGAGGACGTCGGGCCGTTCGAACACAGCCTCGACGCGCCGGCCGGGATCGTGGAGATCGCCGTCGACCCGGCGGGTGCCGATGGCCTGGTCGAGCGGCTGACGGAGGCCGGATGGACGGCATACCGGCGCTCCTGACGGAGCAGCGAGTAGCCTGATCCGGGTCGGCCGCCCGGCAGGTGCCCGTAGGGACCATCGGCACGTGCACCGGGGACCTCGGTGTATGGAGCTCGGTGCTGCCGGCCGGTTGCACAGAACATGCGGGTCGACAGACACGCGTCCGGACGGAGGAGACGGGTGAGCCCCGACGACGGGTCCGCTGCGCCGGGGGTTGCGACCACCGGCAGCCACGACGATGTTTTCGTGACGGAGGACCAGGAGACCACGCGGTCTTCGTCCTCGTCGCAGGCGGGAGCCGCCCCCGCGCCCGACCCCGCCCGGTCCGCCGCCGGCGGCCTCGTGGTCGCGGTGGACGGGCCCGGCGGCTCCGGGAAGAGCACCGTGTCCAGGCAGATCGCACGTCAGCTGCGGCTGCGGTACCTGGACACGGGTGCCATGTACCGGGCGATCACCCAGGTCGCGCTGGACCGGCGCATCGACATCGAGGACCCGGTCGCGGTCGCGGAGGTCGCCGAGCGCACCGTGCTCACGATCGGCACCGACCCGGACCAGTCGACGATCCACGTCGACGGCGTCAACCTCGACGAGCAGATCCGTACCCGGGCCGTCACCAACGCGGTGAGCGCGATCGCGGCCGTTCCCGCGGTGCGGGCACGGCTCGTCGCCCAGCAGCGAGAGATCATCGCCGAGTCGCTCGCCGCCGGCGGCATCGTGGTCGAGGGCCGCGACATCGGCTCGGTCGTCGCACCGGAAGCCCCGGTGAAGGTCTTCCTCACCGCGTCCACCGAGGTGCGCGCGCTGCGGCGGTCCCGCCAGCTGGGGGAGAAGGGCGTCGACGACGTGGCCCGCACCCTCGCCGAGCTCGACCGGCGGGACGCGCTCGACAGCTCCCGGACGGTCGACCCGCTGTCCATCCCGGAGGGCGCCATCGTGCTGGACTCCAGCACGCTGTCGGTCAGCGAGGTGGTGGACGAGGTCATGCGCCGCAGCGAGCACCTCCTGGCGCCGGCACCATGACCAGCCCGGACGCCATCACCAGCTCGGACGGCCCGGCCAGTTCGGCGGGCCCGGCCGGCCAGAGTGGCGCACCGGCGGTGAATGCCGCCGCCGTCGACACCAAAGGTGTGGGCGCGGTCGACACCAAAGGTGCGGGCGCCGTCGACACGGTGAGCGTGGCTGAGGAGACCCCGGAGGCGCCCGCGGCGCAGGTGGCGTTGGCGCGACCGGCTGAGCTGGCCGCCCAGCCCACCGCCTCGTCCTCGGGCACGTCCCCGGCCGCCACGGCCGCCGCGTCCCCAGCCGCCACGGCCGCGGCGTCCACGACAGCGAGCCGGGCCGGGGCCCGAGGCACGGCACCTGCGCACCGCGGCGCGGCGTCCAAGCCGTTCAACGACATCACGCACCGCGTGCTCAAGCCGCCGGTGCGCTGGGTGCTCAACCACCTCGTGATGAGTGTCACCCACGAGGGCTGGGAGAACATTCCCCGCGACGAGCCCCTGATCTTCGCCGGCAACCACAGCAGCTGGATGGACGGCCCGCTGGTCGTCATCGAGGCGCCGCGCACCGTGCGGTGCCTGGTGAAGTCCGAGATGTACAAGGGCATCGTGGGCTGGTGGCTGACGTTCGTCGGCCAGATCCCGGTGGACCGCGGCCGCCCGGACCGGGCCGCGCTGCACACCGCGCTGGACGAGCTCAGCCGCGGCGGCGCCATCGGCGTCTTCCCCGAGGGAACCCGCGGCAGCGGCGAGATGGCCGCCGTCCAGCACGGCATCGCCTACCTCGCGGTGCACGGGCGGTGCCGGGTGCTGCCGGTGGCCTGCATCAACACCGGGGACGCCCTGCCGAAGGGCGCGCGCTGGCCACGGCGTTCGGTGAAGTGCCGGGTCGTGTTCGGTGAGCCGTTCGCGGTGGAGGTGCCGGCGAACCCCCGGTCCCGGCGGGCACTCGCCGCCGTCGCGGAGGACATCCGGGTGCGCCTGGCGGACCATCTGACAACGGTGCGTGCCGGTGCGTCCGGGGAATCCGCGTCGGCGGAGTAAGTTCTACCGGATCGCTGTTTGTTCCGGGTGCGTCGGACGGGCCTGTCGTCCACGGAAGGGCAGCTCGTCAACCACCCACCGAGATGTCCAGCCCGAGCCGGATGTCCAGCCCGAGCCGGAGTGCAGCAGTCATGAACATCGAAGACCTCGCCGCCGAGACCCACGACGACCTCGCGGGCCGGGGCTCCTCGGCGTCGGGGCCGGCCGCCGGCGGGCAGCCGGTGCTCGCCGTCGTCGGGCGGCCGAACGTCGGCAAGTCGACGCTGGTCAACCGCATCCTCGGCCGCCGCGCCGCGGTCGTCGAGGACACTCCCGGCGTCACCCGCGACCGCGTCGCCTACGACGCGGTCTGGAACGGCCGCCGGTTCACCGTCGTCGACACCGGCGGCTGGGAGCCGGACGCCCGCGGCCTCGCCGCCAGGGTGGCCGAGCAGGCCCGGGCCGCCCTCGACACGGCCGACGGCGTGCTGTTCGTCATCGACACCACGGTCGGCGCGACCGACGCGGACGAGGCCGTCGCCAGGGTCCTGCACCGGTCGGGCCGGCCGGTCATCCTCGCGGCGAACAAGGTCGACGACGCGCGGACCGAGGCCGACGCGGCCGCGCTGTGGAGCCTGGGCCTGGGTGAGCCGTACCCCGTCTCCGCGCTGCATGGCCGCGGCAGCGGTGACCTGCTCGACGCGGTCCTCGCGGTGCTTCCCGAGGCGCCCAGGGAACGCTTCGTCGAGGAGGACGGCCCGCGGCGGGTGGCGCTGATCGGCCGGCCGAACGTCGGCAAGTCCAGTCTGCTCAACAAGATCGTCGGTTCCGAGCGCTCGCTGGTGCACGACGTCGCCGGCACCACCCGCGACCCGGTGGACGAACTCGTCACCGTCGGCGGCGAGACCTGGATGTTCATCGACACGGCCGGCCTGCGGCGGCGGGTGAAGGAGGCGTCCGGCGCGGAGTACTACTCCTCGCTGCGGACGGCGTCCGCGCTGGAGGCCGCCGAGGTCGCGATCGTGCTGCTCGCCGCCGACGAGCCCATCACCGAGCAGGACCAGCGGATCATCAGCATGGTCACCGAAGCCGGGCGGGCCCTCGTGCTGGCGTTCAACAAGTGGGACCTGCTCGACACCGAGCGCCGGCTCGACCTGGAGCAGGAGATCGTCCGGGACCTGGGCCGCGTCGCCTGGGCGCCCCGGGTGAACATCTCCGCCCGCACCGGCCGCGCCACGGACAAGCTCGCGCCGGCCCTGCACACCTCACTGGAATCCTGGGGCACCCGCATCCCGACCGGGCGTCTCAACGCCTGGCTCACCGAGATCGTCGCGGCGACGCCGCCGCCGTCACGGAGCGGCAAGATCCCCCGCGTGCTGTTCGCGACCCAGGCCGGGGTGCGCCCGCCACGCTTCGTCGTGTTCACCACCGGCTTCCTGGAGTCGGCGTACCGCCGGTTCCTGGAGCGCAAGCTGCGGGAGGACTTCGGCTTCGCCGGCACCCCGATCGAGATCTCGATCCGGGTCCGCGAACGCGCCGACCGCCGGGCCTGACGCCGACCTGTACCTTCGCGGCCAGGTCCGGGATCGGCTCGTTTCTTCTCCGACCTGCCTGCGTTCGGTTGGCTGATTCGGTGTGATGACGGCGCCTGTGGCGCGAACGCGAAGCCCGGCCACAGCCCCCTGGCCATTTTGGCTGCCTCGAACCGCTTGACTGCTGCTACTCTAGGTAACTAGTCAAGTGCGTAGAGGAGTTTCGATGACGGGTTCTGCAGCGTCCGTTCGTCGACCGGTCCCGGTTCGCGGCCGGCGGGCGACGGCCTGGCCCGATCATCAGCATGTGCCCGAGCTCGGCACCTGGCCGACCGCCCACGTGGCGGCCGACCAGGAGGCGCGGCGTGGCCCGACCGCGGCGGCGGACGGGCAGCGTCGATCGCCTGAGCTGGTGCCCGGAACCCTGTACCGGTTCGTGCAGGGCGTCGACGAGCGCCCCACGCCGATGTCGCCTGAGCAGCTTCAGAGCCTGCAGGACCCGTTCGCCGCCCGCCTGCTGGCTTCTGGCGTCTTTCCGATGACGCTGCCGGAGCTGCTCGGCGGCCTGACCGAGGCCAAGCTGCTGCTGCGGCAGCGGTCCTACGTCATGGGCGAGGCCGGGCAGATCCCGCCGGAGCAGGCCCGGCAGGCGAACCTGTTCCGGGACCTGCGCTACGTCGTGATCCGCTCCGACCACGGCGGCGAGGCTGACCTGCTGGTCAGCACCAGCGCGGTCGACCCGCCGGAGATCACCTTTCTGCAGGTCGCGGCCTGGGATGACGAGCACGGCCTGTTCAACTACTACATGCGCGTCGCTGGTAGCTGGGTGTGGGGCGGCGACTCGTACAGCGCGCTCGCCCCGGAATCTCGCGGTAGGGGGTGCTTCGACAGCCATGTCAACGGCAGCGTGGTGATGAAGGAGCTGCGCGCGCCCTGGCTGCACTGGAAGTCGATGAAGGCAGGGGTGCGGCTCGACGACGACGACCCACTGCGCACCGAGCCGCTGTTCCGCGACGCCGACGGTGCGGAGGACCTCGAGCTGCTCGTCCGCGCCTCGGTGAGCAGATGGACGCACGCTCGACTCGACCGGGTCGACCGGGCTGGGCAGATCGACCACCCGGACTGGCTGTTGCGCCACCTGTGTACCAGCACGACCGTGAACCTCGCGAGCTCCGACCAGGAGAGCCGGGTGCTCGCCGCGTCGCAGGACGAGAACGACCGGCTTGTCGTCCCGACCAGCTTCTGGCTCGACGTCGACCTGTTGCTGAACACCCTGGAGATCCCGGCGAACATCGACCCGGTGGCTGTGCCGGTGGCGCTGTACGCAGCCGGTCTGCACAAGTACGACTACGCGCTGGTCGAGGGGGACTTCCGCCAGCCCGGCGACACCCACTTCGCGTTCTGCGTGCCGGAGCCGGCGTTCGAGGACACTGAGGTGGTCAGGCAGATGGTGAGACGTGGGCTGCTCACACCACGCCTGGTGGCCTGCGTGGCGATGGTGGACTTCCCGAACCCTGTGTTCAGCGATGCCCGGGAACGGCTGCTCGAGTACGTACCGGACGGCCCTTTGGAGCTGCCGGCCGGCGTGCCGGGCCGGTTGGCAGCGGAGTTCGCCGCTGCGATCCTCGCCGTCGCCGAGAAGACTCCTGACGGCAGCCCGGAGCGGGAGTTCGCCGCGAACTGGCAACTCGGCGACAGCGGTTGGCAGGATGCCTTCGCCACCCGCCTGGAGGACTACATGAAGGCGGTCACCGCGCAGGCTGCCATGCCAGCCGGGTTCGATGCCTACGTCCGGCTGGCGGAATCCCGGCGGAACCGGTTTCGGGCGATGCGCCTCGCCGAGTTCACCCTCACCCTGCCGACAACCAACATCCCGCGAGGCGCTCCGCCGCTGCGGATGACCGCTGGCGGCGCCGTGACCGCATGACCGCCGCGGCCACCTGAGTGCGCGGTGATCTGCGGCTGCCGCGGCGATGGAGCGATCACCTTGTCGGGCGGCCCGGCGCCAGCCGGGCGGCGGGCCCGTCGAGAGGAGCTGTAATGACGGTACTGAAGCAGTTCGATCCACCTGGGCACCTGACCGACCTCGACGCGAACGGCAGGGCGGTGTGGAGCAGCTTCATCTCGGAGCAGTTCGACGCGTCCGCCGCCGGCCGGCGTGACCACCTCAACGACGCCCCGCGGGCCCGCTTCTACAACCCGACCAGGGTCGACACCGCCCCCGACGCGCAGACCAGTGACATCAGCTGGATCGCGTTCCCACGTAACATCAAGGTCAACTCGGTAGCGGACGTCCAGCGTTGGCGGCGCGCCGACGCCTCGCGCGACGTGCAGGACGAGTACTGCGAGTGGAGCGTCACCCGAAACGAGCAGGGCCAGATCACCCGGGTGGACTTCACCTGCGAGGGCCCGGAGTACTGGGAGGTGCTCGCCCAGCTGGACCCGGCCAGGGTCGTCCGGCTCTACCAGGAGTTCGTCAGCCCCAAGGTGAGCCAGGGCGACCTGTTCGACGCCTCCGGCAACTATGTGCGGCGCAATCCCTGGAACACCGGAACCGTCCAGGGGGCGATGCACCTGGTCCAAGGGGCGAACACGCTCTCCGCCGAGATCGAGCTCGCCGCCGCCGCGACCATCGTCCGCGTGGTCAACGACACCGAGCTCACCAGCGAGCAGGAGCTGATCAAGTGCTCGCAGTACGGTGACGCCACCCGCAACAGCGACCCGCACATAGGCGGGGTGGTCAACGGCCTGGCCCGCCTCGACGCCGACATCACCCTCGCCAACCCGGTCGGGCTGTACTTCGACGACCTGTCGACGGCGGGCTGGGAGAGTCCGGACGGCTCCGACCCGAAGCGGTTCTGGACCTACACCCGCGGCGAGGAGGGCCACCCGGTGCGCGCGGCTTTCGAGGTGCCGGCAAGCGAGAACTTCACCGTCAGTGACATTCGCGTCGGCGGCCAGCCGATCCACTTCGGCGCGCAGATCGCCGATTTCATCAGCATCAGGCTGACCGGGGTCGCGTGCCGGATCGGGAAGAGCCGGGTGGCGCCGATGCCCTGTGTCGCGCCCACTCTGGACGTGACCGGTGCGCCGGTGACGCCCGCCCCTGTCGTCGCCGCCGGTCCGTCACCCTCCGCTGCGATCCGTGACATGGACGTCATCGCCACCCGCTGACACCGGGCGGCCACGTGCCGAACTGCATGTGCGAGTCGATGTCCTCCGCGTGCACCGGCCTGACCACCCCGGCCCCGCCGGTCGAGCCGCCGAGACCCGCGGCGGAGACGCTGACGCTGGCTGCCTGGCGTGAGCGCTGGTGGCGACCTGTTGCCGGTCGACCCGCAAGGCCGCGCGCAGCTCGAGGAGACGGACCGCTGCTGGCGGCTGCACCTGGAACCCAGCTGGGGAGAGACCCTCCTGGCCGGGTTCGACCGGCCGGACATCCAGGACTGGGCGGACGAGGATCTCGCCGGGTGGAAGGCACCGGGCACGGTCGAGCTGATTTACGAGGACCTCCAGCTCCTGCTCTCCGGTGCGGCGGACAATCGGCCAGCGATTCTGACGTACAACCCCCGCTACAACATCCGGCTACCGGAGGGAAATGACGCCGAGGCCATTCACACCGACGCCTCCGACACCGCCGGCATCCCGGACTCGGCGGCCAAGGCCCGTCTCGGGCACAGTCGGCGCGGTCGGGGCATCTCCGGGGTTTACTCCCACGTCCTGCCTGAGACCGAGGACCGAATCATCAAGGTCCTCCGAGCTCGGTACGAGGCGGCGATCCTGCGCTGAGCCCGCCTGCGGCTCTGGCTGGCGTCCGCAAAAACCTCCATGGCGCCTCATGAAAGCCAAAAGCCCTCTCCATCGATTTTGATGGAGAGGGCTTTTCCCCTGTCGGGACGACAGGATTTGAACCTGCGACCCCCAGACCCCCAGAGTGGGGTTTGATCATTGCGGGGTGCCCGTCCTGTCAGGCGCTCGACCACCGTACCTTCCTGCGCTACAGCGGTTTTGAGCGTCCATTGGCACTGTTCGGCGGTCGTCGTCGGCGCCGATCAACAGTGATCGTTTGAGCCGAGTTCCCATGGAGTGCCCATGGGAACTCGGCCTCGGCGGCATCTCGTCGATCTCGGAGATCTCTCTGCTTCTCTCGTCTCACTGACATATACTGCTGTTGAACCTGAATGCATCGGGGTGTAGCGAGACGATTGGGAGTGGCCATGGGACGACTCACCTGGGAGCCGGCCACCTGGCCGGGCGACCCCGAGACCCCCGCCCTGGTGGGCGAGGTCGACGGCGCGGAGGTGTACGTCGGCGAGGGCCCCGTGCCGGGCCGGTTCGCCGCCGTGTTCCACGGTCTGGACGCGATGACCGACCGGCTGCCGAACATCGAGGCGGCGATGGACTGGTCCGAGCGCGTGGTCGGCCGCGCCACCGCGCGAGGCCTGCTGTGACCGCCCCCGGCCTCACGGACCCCTGCGGCCGGTGCGGGCGCCGGGCGGTGGACCACGAGCCCGCGTTCGGCGAGGGCGGCCTTTACGTCGACCGCGGGCCCTCCGTTGACGAGCCCGGCGGCTGGGCCACCGACCCCAGCACGGGCGAGCCCGCCTTCATCACCCCTCACGTCATCGGCTGCCTGGGATTCGTCCCGGCGGAAGGAATCGCCCTGTGACCGACTACATCTGCCCGGAGTGCGGCGAGCCGTCCGAGGGCGGCTTGCACCTCGACGGCACCCCGCTGTGCCCCGTCATGGGTGCCGGGGGTTACCAGGCCGCGCAGCCGGTGGCAGTGAACTCCCTGGAGGGACAGCAGGTCCGCGGGGACCTGCTGGACGCCTTCGGCGCCGACGCCGCGCTGGACGTGCTGCGCGCCGGCGCCTCGGAACAGAACGCGCTCGACGAGGTACTCGGCTCGGCGCCGGCCTTCGGCCTGGACCGCGACGAGATCGCCCCGATCGTGGACGGCGCCTTCCGCCGCCGTCTGGACGGCTACGGACGGAGGAACGGCCGGTGATCGCGCTCACCGGGAAGGTCCGCGTCGCCGCGCCTCTGGCGGACGGCCTCGTCCCCGAGGGTGTCGGGCTGTCTGTCTACCCGGACACCACGACCACGAGGGAGCACCCGTGATCGAGAAGCTCTACGAGTCCGACGGCTACACCTACGGGGCGCCGGCCGAGGCTGGCGTCGTCGGCCGGACGGTCGAGCATCTGCCGCGGGGAACCGTCACCGCCCGCACCTTCTACGACGTTGGCATGGACGAGCCGGCTCCGGAGCTGTCCGTGGAACTGGGCCGCGACTTCACACCGCTGTTCGGCTCCCGGGAGGACGCCGAAGGCTTCCGTGACTGGCTGGTGGGCTCCCTGGACGCGGGGATCGATGCAGCCTGGCCACAGGGCGGGAGCGAGTGATGGTCGCACTCGTGCCGGAGGTCCGCGCGGCCCTTACCTCCGCTGTCGTCGACGGCACCACCGTCCGCCTCGCGGGCAAGCTCGACCGCGGGACGTACACCGCCACGGACAAGGCGCTGCGCGCTCTCGGCGGCACCTGGAACCGCAAGGCCGGCGCCCACGTCTTCCCGAGTGCGCCGGGTGAGGCGCTGGCCGCCCTGCTCGCCAGCGGCGCCGTGCCGGCGATGCCGAAGGCTCCGCACCGGGTCGAGGGTTACTTCGCCACGCCCGACGCCCTCGCGCAGCTCGTGATCGAGGCATACACCGACACCCCGAGCCTCTCGCTGTTCGCGCGGGTGCTGGAACCGTCGGCCGGTGACGGCGCGCTGGTCCGCGCCGTCCGCCGGGTCAACCCGGCCGTCGAGGTTGTCGCCGTTGAGCCCAGCGGCGAGCGTGCCGCGCGGATCGACGGCGACGGCGGCCTGGTGACCGTGCAGGTGGACCGGTTCGAGGAGGTGGCGCGGCGCCACCTCCAGGTCGAGGCACGACCGTTCGACGCCGTGGTGATGAACCCGCCGTTCGCCCTGCCGGGCGCGCCCAGCGCGTGGATCGATCACGTCGAGCTGGCCTGGTCGCTGCTGCGTCCCGGCGGCCGGCTGACCGCGATCGTGCCGGCCGGCTTCACCTACCGCGCCGACCGCCGGCACCGGGCCCTCCGCGAGCGGGTCGCGGATCTCGGCGGCTGGCGGGCGCTGCCGGAGAAGTCCTTCGCCGCGTCGGGAACCGACGTCGCGACCGTCGTGATCTGGATGGAGAAGCCATGACCCCCGAGGTAAAGATCGACTACCGCGACTTCGTGCCCGAGCGCCCCGACGATGCGGATGTCTGGTCGGCGACCTTCCCTGCCCGCGGGTGCGACGAGGCTGTCGAGATCCTGATCGACCACGGCCTGACCGAGGCGAACGGGCCGGACGACTACTACCAGCCCGACGGCTCGGTGCTCCTCTATCCCCGCACGGGGGAGCGGAGCGAGATGCACGGAGCCTTGCACGGCTTCCCGCCGAAGCACGAGAAGCGGGTGGGTGACCTGCTGGCCCGCCGTGTCCGGGGTGAGCGATGAGCGCGGTGCTCGACCACTGCTGGATCTACAACGGCCACGCCCTGTACGTCACCTCGAAGCCGCTCCGGATTCGCAACGACTGGCGCTCGAACTGGGAGGTCTACTACCGGCCGTTCCCGTACGCGCGTACCGAACTGGCGGGCATGGCGGGCCGGCAGGTGCTGGCGGAGCACGAGGACCGGGACCAGGCTTGCAAGGCTGGCGAGACCGCGGTGGATGCCGGAGACGCGCGGACGCCGCCGGACGTTGAGCAGACCCGACTCAAGGCTGAGAGTCTGGACCGCGAGGACGGCGTCGCCGGGTTCATCGCGCCGGAGAAGCTGCCCCAGCTCGACGTGGTGCCGTTCCGGTACGAGCCCGCCTGGCCGCCGATGCCGCCGGACGGGCTGGAGATCGGCCGGGACGACGCTGGCACCTGGCGCACCTACCAGGAGCGGTACCCGGCCTCGACGCTGACCGCCGGACACGCGGACAACATCGAGGCGTACTGGGCCTGCCACGTGCTGCGGGACCTGGCGCCGTGGGCGATCACCATCGACGTGCGCGCCGAGGCCGAGGGCGAACCGTCACGGTGCCGGCTGGAGCGCGAGATCCTGGCCGGGCGTGTCGACGCGGCCGGGAAGAGGTATGCGAGCTGGCGCAGCACCATCCACCCGGAGCCGAAGGCGCCGCGGGAGGTCAAGGGGGCCCCGGGACTTGTCCTGGTGAACGCCGGGCGGGGGGACTGGTCGGTGGTCCGCAGCGTCGACAGCCGCCGGCTGCTGGGCGGGATCGGCTCGCAGGCCAAGGCCGCCACTGCCGCTCGCGCGCTGGCCGCACTGGGTGACCTGGTCACCGTGCCGGTCTACGTCCTTCCGCACTTGCCCGCGTTGCGCGAGGACGTCAAGGCGATCGAGTGGGAGGCCGCGGGACTGAGCCTGGAGGCGCCGCAGTGGGCCCAGAGGCACCGCGCCCGCGCCGCCGAGATCCGCGAGGCGGTGGCCAAGGAGGCCGCCCGGGAGGCCGCCCGGGAGGCCGCGCTGCGGCGGCGATGACCCCCTGAGAGAAGCCGAGAGCGCCCACGCTTACCCGTGGATCTCTCGGCTTCTCTCTTCTAACTGTCATATACTGCTGTTGTGTCCGCGTAAGACGGGACGGAAGGGAGGGTGTGTCGATGGTCGCCACCACCGCACCTGGCCAGAAGCCGCGCGTCATTCCACGTAACCGCCTGGAGTTCTCCGAGATCAAGGCCCTCGCGTTGAGCGGCGCGATGACCTGCGTGGTTCAGAGCAGGGACTCCGACTACCGCGAGATCCCGGGCTCGCCAGAGTCCGCCTGGAGCTGGCTGGACGAGGACCCGAAGGCCCGCCTGCTCGACCTCGGCGGCGGCACCTACAAGATCGAGCGGCCTCCCCGGCCGATGTGGTACCTGCTGCGGCCGAAGCCGGCCGGGGCCGCTGGCGGTGCGGCGTGAGCGCCCGGGTCTTCGTCGCGAAGAGTGTGCCTCTGTCCTCCCTGGGGGCCATGGGGACCTCGGTGAAGGCCGAGGAGGGGAGCCTGGCACTCACCATCGAGTGGCAGACCAAGCCCATGCGGAACGGTCGCGGCGCACACCCCTGCCGGCTTGTCCGGATCACAGGCGTCACCGGCGGTGGTGAGGTCAGCCGGTACGTCCGCCTGGAGACCGACCAGGAGCCGGAGACGGAGATCCGGTACTCCTACTTCTTTCCCGACTATCTGGTGGACGCCTCCGCGTACGACCCGGACGAGGTGATCCGCCTCTACCGCCAGTTCCTCGACGACCGCATCGAGCAGGCGATCGGGCGGGCGGTCACGGGGGACGAGCTGGATCACCGCCGACGGCGGATCAGGCCGTGGGACAGCTTCACCGACGCGCGGGCGCTTCTGGCCCCCGCTCTGCTGCTGCCGGCGGCGCCGGCTGAGGCCGCATCATGACCGCTCACCGCGAGGGCAATGTGATGGTGCTGGTCACCGGGGACAGCGCCCCCATCGATGGCTGGTCGGAAGACCGCACGTGGTTCTCCTGCCCGTGGTGTGGCACCGGGCAGCGGGCCGACGAGCACACCTGCCCCAACCCGGCGTGCGTGGCCTCCCAGTGGGCGGACGAGCAGTACGTGCGGGACGTCTTCACCCGCCTGGCCGCCGCGGACGCCCACCGGGAGCAGGCGCGGCGCGAGGCCGCATCCCTCGACCGGAGCCGCGAGGCAGGCGAGGCCGCCCGGCAGGCCGCCTGGGACGCGGTGGCCACGGAGGCCGCCGAGCGCGGAGCCTGCCTGATCTGCCTGCGCGGCTCGCCCTGGGAGGGCGGCCACCCGCGCTACGTGCGGCACCGCCGGGCCGACCACCACGACAGGAGCGCGCGATGACCAAGTACCTGGCCTGGGGCGGCGACTTCGAGGACGCCGACACCCCTCTTCTGCTGGGCAGCGACGACGTGGCGAACCTCCTGGAGAGCAGCCACTACACCGGCCTGACGCCCTTCGCCGGTCTCGCCGAGGTGAAGGTGGTCGACGGCGACCTGACCGTCACTCGCGTGGAGACCACCCGGGCCGGCACCACGACCGACGAGCAGGACTACCTGCACACCACCTACGACGTGGTGCCGGTCGACGGCGGTCCGGCGGTCGACCGGGTCACGGTCCGCATCGACGGGCGCGCGTGATGGCGACCAACGACACCTGGGACGGCGAGTCCGTCATGTACCGGCGCCGGGTGGAGATCCCGGGCGGCTACGACCTGGAGGCGCACCGGAACGCCTGGTCGCCGATCTCTGGTCACCGTGAGGCCGACGGTGTCTGCGCCGAGGACGGCGAGCCCTGGCCGTGCTCGACCTTCTCCGCCGCCCCGGAGTGGACGCGTGTCCTCACCGCGCACGGGATCTACCCGAGCGAGGTGCAGATGGGCATCGTCGTCAGCCCCGGCGATGCCGAGGTGGATCTGACCTGCACCGGGTGCTCGCGTGCCGCGCGGCCTGTCCGGCACATGGGCGCCTGGCAGTCCGGGCTCACGCCCTGCGAGGGCGACCGTTTTTGCTGGCCCTGCACGGAGGCATACCTGTCCGAGCGCACCAACCCGCGGGTTCGCGACGCGGACGGCCGGGACACCGGCTACCGCGAGCTGGACTACATCACCCCCATCTCACCCAGCAAGTTCTCCGAGGGTGACCGGCAGGCCGTGCGCGCCGCTCGACGCCGGGGCCGGGGACGACGGAGCGCAGCGTGACCACTTCATCGCCAGACCAGATCACCCCGGAGGAGATCTGGCACCTCGACCTGACCGATGGCGCGCTGGACTACGTCGACGACGTCATTGATCAGGGCGACGGCAGCGTGCTGGTCAACTCCTACAGCGGCCCGGAGGGGCTGCGCGAGGCCATCGCCCTCGGCCTGCCGGTGCGGTACTGGTCGCAGGACCACACGCGCCTCACCGCCGAGGAAATCGCGGTGGCCGAGCGGGTCGCCCAGGACGCCGGCTGGCTCACAGAGCTGCCGCTGGACCGGCCGTGGGGCTGGGTCATGCCGCCCGCGCTGGCCGGGGAGTACCTGTGATCGCGCCCGCGCCTGCCGTGCCGCCGCCAGCCGACCCGAGCGACCTGCTGGGCCGGTGGGGTGACCTGACGTTTATCCAGGGCCGACTGGACGGCGGGTGCCGCTACTGCGGCAAGGGCGGGCCGGACGGTGACCACCTGCCCACCGCCTGCCGCGCCTGCGGGATGAGGATCTGCCGCTACCCGGGCGAGTGTCCGATCTGCTTCGTGGGACTGCTCGACGGCGTGGCGTACACCCTCGGCTCCGGGCCGGTCTGCGGGTACGCCCGATGCGGGAAGCCGCCGGTCGCGAAGGCGCCGCGGGTGCGGTACGTGTGCGCGGATCACCTGGACCGGCCCACGCAGCTGCTGGTCGGGCGATACACCCGGCAGCGCGTGACGCTGGGCGAGCTCGTCCGTGGGCGCGCGGAGCGGACCCGCACGATCGGGCGGCCCGAGCCGTCGTTCGCCCATTCCCGCTGGGTGTGGGTGCCGGGAGCGACCTCGTGAGCGCCTCGTCCGGCCCCGACCTCGGCGACTACGACCTGATCCTGGCGAACTCCAGCGCGGGCAAGGATTCGCAGGCCGCGCTGGACGTGGTCGCGCAGGCGGCCCGCGATGCCGGGGTCACGGACAGGGTGATCGTGGTCCACGCCGACCTCGGACGAATGGAGTGGCCGGGAACACGGGAGCTCGCGGCTGAGCACGCCGCCCACTACGGGCTCCCGATCCGGATCGTTCGGCGCGAGATCGTCGACAGCGCGACGGGCGAGCGGCGACCGCAGGATCTGCTCGACCAGATCGAGGGCCGAGGCCGGTGGCCGGATGCCGCTCGCCGGTACTGCACCTCTGACCACAAGCGGGCGCCGTCCTACCGGCTCATGACCGCCCTGGTGCGCGAGCGTCAGCACCTCGAGCGACCGGTGCGTGTCCTGAACGTCTTCGGGTTCCGTGCCGAGGAGTCGCCGGCGCGTGCCCGGCGGGAGCCGTTCCGGCGTGACGACCGGGCCTCCAACGGCCGCCGGCACGTCGACGAGTGGCTGCCGATCCACGCCTGGACGACGGCGCAGGTCTGGGAGCGGATCGCGGCGGCCGGCACCCGCCCGCACCCCGCGTACGCCGCCGGGATGCCCCGGCTGTCATGCCGCTTCTGCGTCCTGGCCTCTCGCTCGGCGCTCGTCCGTTCGGCGCAGCTCAACTCCGAACTGGCGGCCGAGTACGCGGCCGTCGAGGCGCGCATCGGCCACGACTTCCGTCACGGGCTGCCGATGGCCGAGATCGTTGCCCAGGCCAGGTCGACGCCGACTCCCCATGAGGCAGAGGGGTGGGCGGCATGACGATGTCCGGTGGCGAGGAGGTTTGCGCCTACGGCCGCTGCCTGGCCCCGGGCGAGCGGCTCGTGGTCGCGGTGTCTGGCCGCACCAACCTGTCCGCCCTCGTCGGTGCTCCGGTGCTCGAGCCGGTGCTGATGTGCCCCGCGGATGCCCAGGAGGCCGTTGATCACCTCGGCTTCGCCTACGTCGAGGACGTCCTGACCTCCCCGGGATGTCCGCTGTGACCCCATCCGCCCCGTACGCCTGATCTACTCCCGGCGGGTGCGCTGAGAGCTTCTCGACGACGCACTCGCCGGTTCATTCATCTCTCTGTCTCTCTCTTCACACTGACGTATACTGCCGTTGTGGGGGAGTAAAACGAGACCCTCGACCGTGAAGGAGCCAGACGTGACCAACCCGCTGGACCTGCTGACCAACCCGAATCTCCTCCCCGACCCCTCGTCCGAGGCGTACCGAGCGGCCCGTGAGGTGCTGGAGTTCCACCCCACCACCCGTGGCCTGGACCCGATGGCCATGGACTCGTTCGCGCAGCAGCTCGTCGACGCCATCGAGCGCCACTGGATGACGGGCGAGGAGCTGGACGAGCGGAACACGGAGCGGGTCGAGAAGGCGTACGAGGGCTTCGAGAAGCTGCTGGACCGCAAGGGCAAGCGGCCCGCCTACGTGGACGAGGCGATCCCCGAGTGGGCGCGCGAGCGGTACGCCGCCGAGGGCGTGCCCGCCGAGCCCGCGCTCGACGCGCCGCTGCCGCTGGCTGGTGCGGCATGAGGGCCACCCTCGCCGCCCAGGACTTCGCGGACGCGGTGGTCTGGATCGAGAAGGCGCGGCGCACCGGCGACGCCAGCCAGGTACAGACCGCGGTCCGGCTCGCTGCCGAGGACGGCCGGCTGACCCTCCAGGGCACGGACTTCGACGTCTGGGCCACGGCCGAGATCGAGGCCACGGTGGACGCCCCGGGCGAGGCGATCCTGCACGCCAAGCTGATCGCGGACGTGGCCGGGCGCCTGCGCAAGGCCCCGGTCACGCTCGACTTGGAGGGGACCACCCTCACCCTGACCTGTGGGTCGATGACCCTGCACGCGCACAACATGCCCCTGGCCTGGCCACAGGTGATGGCGGTGCCGGAGGAGATCGGCAAGGTCAAGACCGAGGCGTTGCGTGACGCGGTGGCCCGGGTGGCTCCCGGTGTCGGAGACCCAAAGGCTGACCCGCCGTTCCGCTCCATCTCCCTGGACACCTCGGACACGCTCACCCTGGCAGCTACCGACCGGCGCCGCCTCGCGGTGGCGCGGGTGACCTTCGAGCCGGTACTGGGCTACACCGGCGATGCCGGGGTGCTGCTTCCGGCGGCCCTGGTCGACATCGCCCAGGGCCTGCCGAAGACCGGCGAGGCCACGCTGCACCTAGACCCGGTCAGCAGGGCCACCCAGGGCGCGCGCCGGTTCGGGCTGAGCTGGCCGGGCCGGGTGGTGAGCGCGGGCACGGTGATGGGAGTCGCGGCGCCGTACGCCAACACACTGGCCATCGCCACGCCGGTGCTCACCGCGAAGGTGGACCGGGCCGAATTGCGGGACGCGGTGCGGCGCGTGGACCCTGCTGCGAAGCGGGACGAGGTCAAGGCCATCCGGATGGACCTGATCTTCCGGCCTGGCGAGCTGGAGCTGGCCGGCGCCTCGGCGGCCGGCGAGGCGCGCGAGATCGTCGCGGCCGAGTACGACGGCCCGGAGATCCCGCTGCACCTCAACGCCCGGTACCTCGCGGACGCCCTGGACGCCACGGGCGGCGAGACGGTGTACATCGGCCTGGCCAAGGACACCACCAACCCGCGCCAGCACGCCACGCTCATGATCACGAACCCGCAGGACCCGAACTACATCCACCTCCTCACGCTGATCCGCCAGGCGGTCGCGCCGGCTCGGAAGGCGGCGTGATGGAGGCCTTCTACGTCACCGTGCTTCGCGGTCGCGCGACGGGCTGCCTGCTCGGCCCCTACGACACCCGCGAGGAGGCCGAGGCCAACGTCGACCGCGCCAACCGCGCCGCGCGCGAGCTGGACCCCTGGTGCGGCTTCGACGCCTTCGGTGTCACGCGGGTGGTGCCGCGCCCGGGGCGCGTCCTGCCCGCCGGCTACCTCAATCAGCGCATCGGCCTCGTGGCCAACGCCGAGATGAGTACGGCATGAGCCGACCCGTCACCCGCGAGCACGGCATCCACTACACCAACCTGGACCCGGACCAGGTCCGCGAGGGCCGGCCCTGGATCGAGGACCCCGAGTACCCCGTGGAGATCTTCGCCGAAGAGGTCACGGGCGGCGAAACGTGGGGGCCTCAGCACGCTGAGGACAGGTGGGCCGAGCTCGCGAACCCGACCAGCACTGCCCCGTACGAGCGCGTGGTGCGGGATATCGACTACGGGAACTGGCGCGAGCCCACCGACGCCGATGTCGATGCTGTGCGTCGCGGCAAGGGGCACCGGCGCCTGGACTGGGGCGTGCGCGACGGCGACGGCGACCACTACCACTACGGCTCCCACGACGCCGCCCGCCGGGCGGTCCATGACAACTACTACGGCTGGGAGCTGGCCGTGCGGGACATGACGCCGAGCCCGTGGGCGCGAGTCGGGGGCGGGCGATGACCGGGGTTCCCGACCTGGACGACTTCGCCCACGGCACGGTCACCATGGCGGACGTCCGGGCCTGGCACGGCACGGAGTTCTTCCCCGGCGACGACCCGGGGACGGTCACCGAGGACTGGGCCCACTCCCTCGTTGACATCTTCGACGAGCCAGCCCACAGCACGCGGTACGCCCGGTTCTGCAACAAGGTCGCGGCGAGCAACCAGCTTCGGGACTACCTGCGCGAGCGTGCGTCGTGACCGCCGACCTGTCCATCCCCACCGGCGTGACCCGCCGCCGGGAGGCTGTGGGTCGCAGTCCATGGCTGGACGTCCCGCACACCCCCGGCCCGCACGCCCTGCCGGTTGGCCACATCGTCGTGATTGAGATCGGCGACGACGCGGCGCATCGCCAGTTCGGGGCCGGCTACCGATCCGCCGGGGCGGCGGTGTGGGGCTCCGGGTGGGGCACCCGGACCACCGAGGTGTTGGCCGAGGACGCCGCCGGGCGCGGCTGGTGGGTTGAGAACGCCCTACGGTCCGTGCTGGTGCGGCCGGAGGACCTCCTGGGCGTGGTGGACACCGGGCCGCTGGAGCCGGGGGTCCTGCGGGCGCACGACCGCGTCACCGCCGGAGTCCGCGGGGCGTCGGCATGATCGTCGTCCTGCTGCCGCACGCCACCTTCGGCCCGGTCGTCCGGGACGGCCGGGTCGTGCTCGCCCCGCCGATCTCACGCCGCTCGCTGAGCCGTCCGGCACGCGAGGTGTGGGACTACTACGCCTTGCGCGGCCAGGTCCGGTGGGTTCCGTGAACGGCCATTGCCCGAGCTGCGGGCGGACCTACAACGTGCGGGTCCGCCGAGGCGACCGGATCGCCAATCACGCCTGCCCCACGTGCGATGTTCCGCTGCGCGGCGTCACCGCCGGCGCGGGAGGGGGACGGTACCTCTGCCCCGTCGAAGACGCCGTCGTGACCCTCGGCCTCACCGGCTGGCAGCTTGACCAGCCCTACTGCCTGGACTTCCAGCCCGGACCCGATGCGCTGGGGGACCGCCACCGGGACCAGCCGTACAGGCACGAGCAGGGATGCCTCAGTCGGGTGCACGGGCGCGTACTGGGCGCCGGCGCGGTGGTCAACGCGCAGCTCAACCCCTATGAGAAGAGTGTCGCGGCGGGCCTCGTCCTAGAGCCGGTCGACGAGCCGGGAGAACCGGACGGCTGGATCACCAACGAGCCGCTGACCTACCGGAGGTGCGTTGCCTGCGGTGGCCGGGTGCCGAACCTCCCGCGCCACCGGCCCGCCGAGCCGTGGACTCCGCGGCGCCGGAACGTGCTGCGTGGCCGGGCACGGGCCGACCGCCGCCTCGATCTCGTCGCCCAGGGCCCGCACCCGGCGGGCAGCCTGGCCTGCCTCGACTGCGACCCGAGGGGTGTGGCCTGATGCGCATCCTGACCACCGGCGCCCGCGTGTGGCGCGACCCGCGTCGCGTGTGGGCGGACCTGGACAGGGTGCACGCGCTCGCCCAGTCCAGGGGGCAGCAGCTCACCGTGGTGCACGGCGACGCCTCGGGCGCTGACCGACACGTCCGCACCTGGTGTGAGCGGCACCCGGAGGTCTCCGAAGAGGGCCACCGCGTCTCGCCCGCCGAGTGGCGGATCAACGGCCCGATCGCCGGACATCTGCGCAACGGGCGCATGGTCAGGCTCGGCGCGAACGGTGTCGTCGCCTTCTGCGTGCCGTGCAGGCAGTCGGGGCCGTGCTACGGGCTCGGCGGCGTACTGCTGCCGGCCGGGCACGCCACCCACGGCACCTGGGGCTGCATGGGCCTGGCCCGGGAGGCCGGCATCACGGTGTGGGAGCGGTGGGCAGCGTGAGCCGCCCCAACGCCAAGCTCACGGTCGCCGACGTGGTGGAGATCCGGGGGCTGATCGCCGCTGGCGCGAGCAACCTTGACCTCGCCCCGTTGTACGGCGTCTCGGTCGAGACGATCCGCAGGATCAGACACGGACACAGGTGGCGCAACCTCGGCGAGGCACCGCGGACGCATTGCTACCACGACCATCCCTATGCCGAGCACAGCTACCTCGATCCAAAGGGAAAGCGGCGTTGCCGCGCCTGCGAGCGCCTGTGCGCCTCCTCGCGGCGGCCGAGCCGCGAGGAGTACCTCGCTAAGCACGAGGGCCACGAGCTGCGCACCCGGACCGATGGCGCCGTGTTCTGCCTCTCCTGCTGGCGCGGCGAGGCCTACGTCGACGAGATCGCGGTAGAACGCGCCGTCGCCGGTGACCCGCCCGAGTACCTGACCGTCGCCGAGCGGGCCGAGGCGATCGACCGCCTGCTCGCCACCGGGATGTCCCAGCTCGCCGCCGCCCGGCGGCTGAAGATCTCGGGCCGCACCGTGCAACGACGCGCGGCCGAGCTACGCAAGGCGGCGGCGTGAAGGGCTCCGCCCGCTCGCCGCTGGGGCTCCGATCAGGAAGCGGCGCGACTCCCGCTGCCGGTGCTGTGCGGCGTGGTGTTGAACAGGCGGGCGAGGTATTCGGTGCGCAGGACACCGCGGCCGTCGGCGCCGATGTAGCCGACGTCGCGGGTGAGGTAGCCCTCGGGGTAGTCGTAGCCGGCGGAGGTGACCTCGCCGTTGCGGGTCCACCAGGCCTTGCGGTGGGTCTCGCAGCGGTCGCAGGCGTGAATCACGTGGTACGCCCGTGCCTCGCGGTCCCAGGTGGCGGTGTGCGGCTGCCAGCGGTGCCCCATGGTGCGGCACTCCACGAAGCTGACGGGCAGCTCATGCGCCCAGGACTCGATGCTGCGACGGGGAGCCTGCTCGGGCACGAGGTGGCGACCTTCCTGAAGGGGCTGCGGGCCGGACGAGTACGACCGGCGGCAGTCTCGCGCATGTTCATGCGGATATCGCGCCATCTGGCTGGATCAGCGTGTCGGCGCCTTCGCCGGGCGGCGGCGTGAAGTCGCCCCTGCCGTACTACGGCTCGAAAGGAAGGCTCGCGCCCTGGATCGCTGACCTGCTGCCGGCACACCAGGTCTATGTGGAGCCGTTCTGCGGCAGTGCCGCGGTGCTGTTCGCCAAGAACCCGGCGCCGCATGAGGTCATGAACGACCTGGACGGCAACGTCGTCACATTCTTCCGGGTGCTGCGGGAGCGAACCGAGGAGCTGGTGCGGGCCTGCCGGCTCACCCCGTACGCACGGGAGGAGTACCGCGCCGCCAGCCTCGACGAGGACGTCGACGACCTGGAGCGAGCCCGGCGCCTGTTCGTGCGGGCGACGCAGTCGTTCAACGCCGCCGGCCTGTGCGCCGGGCGGTCAGCCTCCTGGTCGAACGGCCGCCGCAAGGGCTGCTCCTCACAGGCCGTGACGGTCCGGGACGTCGCCGACCGCCTCGACGAGGTGGCGGAGCGCCTGCGCACCGTCGTGGTGGAGAACCGCGGGGCCGAGCACGCCATCCGCACCTACGACGGGCCGGACACCGCCTTCTACGTCGACCCGCCCTACCTCGGCTCCACCCGATCCAGCCTGAGTGCCGGAACCAATCGGCACTCCATTGACTACCGGTTCGACATGCCTGGAGAGGACGACCACCGGGCACTGGCGAAGGTGCTGAACGCCTGCGAGGGCGCCGTTCTGCTGTCCGGCTACGACAGCGATCTGTACGCCGATCTGTACGCGGGCTGGTGGAAGGCCTCCGTCGCCGTTGACCGCCCGTCCGCGCGCCGGCCGGGCGCAGCTGGCGCGAGCGCCGTCGAAGTCCTCTGGTCCAACCGCCCGCTGATTCCCGATGACGGGCGCGTCGACCTGTTCGCCCTCGAAGCCTGAGCCGCGGGACCGCCCCGTGGGCCACTACTCCATCCACGCCGAAGGAGATTCTCATGATCGGAAAGCCCGATGCCGAGCAGGCGTCCCGATGACCATCAAGCGCCTCGACAGCGGCGAAGTCAGCTTCGACTTCGCCGACGCCAAGGAAGTGCTTGGCCGGGAGGTCTCCCTCGTCAACAACTTCGACGGTGAGCCGCTCGACAGCATGGGCGGCGGCCTGTGGCTCGAAGCGGACGGCTCTCTGACCGTCTACCTCAACGTGCCGCACCTGACGGCGGCGCCCGATGCATGCCCCGAAAGCCCGGTCCTCTCGTGAATGACCACGAGGACCGGCCGCCTCACACCGGCTTCTACGTCACCCTGCGCCCGCCCCAGCGTGAGGGATGGGTGTCCGTCCTACTCGGCCCGTACGACACCGACGAGGAGGCGGCGGCGGACATCGGCCGCGCCGCCCAGGAGGTGAAGCGACTGCACCCGCCGCTCGGCGAGGGCGTCTACGGGGTGGAGCGGGCCACCGCCGTGGGCGACCAGCGCCTGGTGCCGGGCTGCCTCAACAAAAGCGTCGGCCCGCTCGACGCGGCCACGGTGCTCTCGACTTCCTGACTTTCGTCACATCCCACCACCACTGAAGGAGATCCACATGGCCGGAGAAACGTCGATCACGATCATTGGCAACCTGACCAGCGATCCGGAGCTTCGCTTCACCCCGAATGGCGCGGCCGTCGCCAGCTTCACGGTCGCGTCCACCCCGCGCACCTACGACAAGGGCAGCAACGAGTGGAAGGACGGCCAGGCTCTCTTCCTGCGCTGCTCGCTGTGGCGTCAGCCCGCCGAGAACCTCGCGGCGTCCAACCTCGCCAAAGGCTCGCGGGTCATCGTCCAGGGCCGGCTCAAGCAGCGCTCCTTCGAGACCCGTGAGGGTGAGAAGCGCACGGTCATCGAGCTCGACGTCGACGAGATCGGCCCGTCGCTGCGCTATGCCACCGCGCAGGTCGCCAGGACCGAGCGTGGTGAGGGTGGTCAGAACGGCGGTAGCCGACAGGCCCGTCAGCAGCCCAGCGGCCCGCGGTCGGACGGCAGCGCGAGCGCCTCGGACGACCCGTGGTCGATGGCCCCGGGCGGCTACAGCGGCGACGAGCCGCCCTTCTGATCCATCCGCTCTCCGAGGTGCGCGACTCGACCGGGTTGCGCACCTCGACCCACCCCCACCGCTCCAGCCAGGAAGCGAGGCCGCCATGGCCCAGCCCAAGAAGCCCGCGCCCACCACGCCGCCAGTCACCAGCGTCGACCTCGCGAACCTGAGCGGCCTCGTGGGCGAGTACGTGCACATCAGTCGGCTGCCGACACCGCTGGAGGCGGAGGCGTACGGCTCCAGTCCCGGCTTCGAGAACATGGGCGGTAGCGGCCTCGTCGTCGCCGTCCACCCTGAGCAGACCATCCAGCAGAGCTGGAGGGGCGAGACCGAGAGCCTCACCGGGCGGCAGGTCGACTTCGACTACGGCATGGGCACGTTCGCCACCGCCGACGCCACCGTCCAGGTGGACCACGCCGCCGCGATCTCCGAGTTCGTGGTACGCGCGGCCCGCGCCGGCCAGGCCGTCGAGGACGTGCTGGCGCGGGCGCTGGCGGAAGCGCGCCGGCACTCGGGACTGCCCTTTGGCACCCAGCTCCCGGACGTCCGGGAGGTCACCTCCCTCCTGCGTGACCTGAACGCCGCGGTGGAGTTCCGAATCGGGGACACCAGCGCGCACTGGATCGAAGGGCAGCCGCCGCCATCGGTCGAGGTGAAGCCGGCAGGCGGCGGCGAGTGGACGGTCGGCCGCGGTCGGACGCTCTACGGCCGCACGGGCGCGTGGGTGCGCGACCCGGAGCCCACGGACGACTTCTACTGGCCACGGGACGAGGCGCTGAGCGTGGCGCACCGGCTCGTAGCCGGCGAGGCGGCGTCATGACAGACCCCCGCGCCTCGCTTCAGGAGCTGGCCGCACTCTCGGTCGGAGGCGGCCCCTCCTTCCGGGAGGGCTACGAGCCCACCCACTACTTCCCGCACTGGGTGTGGCTACCGGGCATCAGTGCGACCGACGGCCAGAAGCGGTGGGGAGGCCCAGGGCTCGGCCGCACCCCCGAGGATGCCGCCCAGCAACTCTACGACGAGCTGACCAGCCTGCCCGACGGGCATTGGGTCCAGGCCACCCAGTTCGACCGGGGCCGTAACGGCCCGCGACGCAGCGACTGGCCGACCCGGCGTGTGGCCTGGGACGGCGAGCACTGGACCTACGCGGACGAGGGGGGCACCAGCGATGGCCAGTGAACGACGCCTGGAAGTACTGCGAGGGGCGAGGGAGGGCCGCCTGCTCTACAGCCCCACTGCGGAACGCTGGGGGCTCGCGGGCGAGAACGTCTCCGTCTCCGCGCGGGCGGCGGTCCGCGCCGGCCTACTGGCTGGCCCGCCGGACTTCTTCGGCCCGGTGGGCCTGACCGACGCCGGCCGCGAGGAACTGCTCCGTGCCGAGGAGCCAGACGAGGGCGAGGCCCTGGGATGAGCCCCGACCAGTTCGTTCACCTGCACGTCCACACCGACCACTCGATGCTCGACGGGGCTGCCCGTATCAAGGACCTGGTCGCCGAGGCCGCCCGGCTCGGGATGCCGGCGGTCGGGATGACTGACCACGGGACGATGTCCGGGGCGTACGACCTGCACCGCGCGGCCACGAAAGCGGGGATCACGCCGGTCATCGGGATCGAGGCCTACGTCGCGCCTGCCGGTCGCGAGCACAAGGCCCCGGTGTTCTGGGGTGGGGCGCACCAGCGCTCCAGCGACCAGTACGGCGAGGGTGGCGACGTCTCCGGCGCCGGGGCCTACACCCACATGACCATGCTGGCCGCGAACGCGACCGGCCTGCGGAACCTGTTCCGGCTCTCCTCGACAGCCTGGGCCGAGGGCTACTACCGCAAGCCGCGGATGGACGCCGAGGTGATCGCCCGGCACGCGGGCGGGATCATCGCGACCACCGGCTGCCCCTCGGGGGAGGTGCAGACCCGGCTGCGGCTCGGCCAGCCCGCCGAGGCCCTGCGCGCGGCCGAGACGTACCTGGAGATCTTCGGCCGGGAGCACTACTTCCTAGAGCTGATGGACCACGGGCTGGCGATCGAGCGCAGCGTGCGGGATGGTCTGCTCGGCATCGGCCGCCGGCTCGGGTTGGCCCCGCTGGCCACCAACGACAGCCACTACGTCACCGCGGACCAGGCCGGGGCGCACGACGCGCTGCTGTGCGTCCAGTCCGGCAGCAAGCTGACCGACGCTAAGCGGTTCCGCTTCGACGGCAACGGCTACTACCTCAAGAGCGCCAGCGAGATGCGGGCGCTGTGGGACGACCAGGTGCCCGGCGCGACCGACTCCACGCTGCTCATCGCCGAGATGGTCGGCGACTACGGCGAGGTGTTCGCGCATCGGGACCTGATGCCGGCCGTACCGCTGCCGGACGGGGCCACCCCGGCGTCGCACCTGCGCGCGGAGGTGGCCGCGGGGCTGGCCCGGCGCTACCCCGGCGGAGTGCCGTCCGACCGGCGTGAGCGTGCGGACTACGAGCTGGACGTGATCTGCGGCCGGTCGCTGGAGACGTACATGCTGCTGGTCGCGGACATCACCCGCGAGGCCCGGGAGCGGGGCATCCGGGTGAACGCCCGGGGCAGCGCGGTGGGGTCGATCGTGGCCTACGCCCTGGGGATCACAGGCATGGACCCGATCACGTACAAGCTGCTGTTCGAGCGGTTCATCAACCCCGAGCGCCCGTCCATGCCCGACATCGACCTGGACGTGGACGAGCACCGGCGCGGCGAGCTGATCGCCTACGTGGCCGACCGCTACGGGCACGACCGCGTGGCCCAGATCATCACCTTCGGCACGATCAAGGCGAAGGCGGCTGTGCGTGACGCCGCCCGGGTGCTGGGGGTGCCGTTCGCGGTAGGGGACAAGATCACGAAGGCCCTGCCGCCGGCGGTGATGGGCAAGGACGTGCCGCTCGCGGCCGTCGACGACCCGAAGCACCCCCGCCACGGCGAGGCCGCCGCGGTCCGGACGATGCGCGAGACCGACCCGGTGGTGGGCCAGGTGCTGGACACCGCAGCCGGGCTGGAGGGACTGATCCGCCAGGCCGGTGTGCACGCCGCCGGGGTGATCGTGTCTCGGGAGCCCCTGGTGGACGTCCTGCCGGTGTGGCGCCACGAGGATGGCGCGACGGTCACCGGGTTCGACTACCCGACCTGCGAGGCCATGGGCCTGCTCAAGATTGACTTCCTCGGCCTGCGGAACCTCGGCCTCATCGAGGCCACGCTCGCCCACATCCGGCGCACCCGCGGCGAGGACATCGACCTGGACGCGGTGCCGCTCGACGACCCGGCGACGTTCGCCCTGCTGTCCCGTGGCGAGACCCTCGGCGTGTTCCAGCTCGACGGTGGGCCGATCCGGGTCCTGCTGCGCGCGATGGAGCCCAGCGAGTTCGAGCACATCTCCGCCGTGCTCGCGCTCTACCGGCCCGGCCCGATGGGCGCTGGGGCGCACACCGACTACGCCGAGCGGAAGAACGGCCGGCAGGAGATCCGACCGATCCACCCGGAGCTGGCCGAGCCGCTCGCGGACATCCTCGGTGACACCTACGGCCTGATCGTCTACCAGGAGCAGGTGATGGCCATCGCCCAGGCGGTCGCCGGCTACTCGCTCGGGAAGGCCGACCTGCTGCGCCGGGCGATGGGCAAGAAGAAGAAGGAGGTCCTCGACGCGGAGTTCGAGCCGTTCTCCGCTGGCATGCGGGAGCGCGGCTACTCCGACGAGGCGATCACCACGCTGTGGGACATCCTGGTGCCGTTCTCGGACTACGCCTTCAATCGGGCCCACACCGCCGGCTACGGGATGGTGTCGTACTGGACGGCGTACCTGAAGGCCAACTACCCGGCCGAGTACATGGCCGCGGTGTTGACCTCGGTGGGGGACAACAAGGACCGGATGGCGGTGTACCTGGCGGAATGCCGGCGGATGGGCGTGAAGGTGCTGCCGCCGGACGTCAACACCTCCGAGCTGGACTTCACCCCGGCCGCCGGGACCGTGCGCTTCGGCCTCGGCGCGGTGCGCGGCATCGGGTCGGGTGTGGTGGAGGCGATCGTGGCCGCCCGAGCCGAGCGCGGGCTGTTCGGCTCGTTCACGGACTTCCTGGACAAGGCCGAGGCGACAGCCTGCACGAAGCGTGCGGTGTCCTCACTGGTCCAGGCCGGGGCGTTCGACTCCCTCGGGCATCACCGCCGCCCGCTGTTCGACGCACACGAGGCAGTGATCGCCGCGGCCGTGCCCGCAAAGCGGTACGAGGACGCTGGGCACCTGGACCTGTTCGCGGAGACCGCCGCCGAGCTCGGCGAGGACGCGCCGGCGCGTCCGGGGGAGAGCGTCGACCTGACCGGCCCGGAGTGGCCTCGTGCCGAGCTGCTGGCGCGGGAGCGGGAGATGCTCGGGCTGTACGTCTCCGGCCACCCGCTGCACGGCACGCAGGAGCTGCTGGAACGGCACAGCACGGTGGCGCTGTCGGACCTGGAGGAGACCACCCGGGACGGCCAGGAGGTGCACATCGCCGGTCTGATCTCCGCGGTGGAGCGCAAGGTCTCCAAGTCTTCGGGCAACCCGTGGGCGCCGGTCACGCTGGAGGACCTCGGCGGGATCGCGGAGGTCCTGTTCTTCTCGCGGACCTACCAGGAGTGCGGCCACCAGCTCGCCGTGGACGCGGTGGTGTCGATCCGCGGGCGGGTCAACGTGCGGGACGGTGCGGTCAGCGTGGTGGCCGACGCCCTCACCGTGCTGGACCCGGCCACGGCGACCGCTGACCAGGGACCGGTAGGCCTCGCGCTGGACGCGACCGCGGTCACCCCTGATCTGGTGGAGCGGCTGCGGGTGGCGCTGGAGGCCCACCCTGGGCACCGCCCGGTACGGATGCGGGTGCTCGGGGAGGGCGGGCGCTGGACGCTGACGGAGCTGGGACCGCGGGTGGCGGCCACCCGGGCGTTGCGCGCGGAGCTGGAGCGGCTGCTGGGAACCGAGGCGGTGGCGCACTGGCCGGTCAACGTGCCGGCGCTGGCCACACGGCCAGCGTCCCGGTGGAACGGACAGGCCCGCCGCGGGCACCGACCCCGTCGTCCGGCGGCGGCGTAGGGCTCACCGGCCCAGCGGGTCACTCCAGCCGGGCCGGTGCCGGTCCAGCCAGGCCTCCACGTCGACGCGCAGCCACAGGCGGATCTGTGGGTCGGCCGCGCTCGGGTGCGCCACCACTGGGTCCGGGAACCCCTTGGAGTTGGCAATCTCGACCGCGTAGGAGCGTGCGACCCGCTCGCCCCGGCGGGCGTCCCGGCGCGCCTGGCCCAACAGGTCGCGGAGCTGGTCGATCCCGACCAGGTCACGCAGGTCGGACCTGTGTATCCACTCCTTGTCTCCGCCGGACCCAGCCACGCACCCGGACGCTAGAACCGGATGGCCGTACCGGCAGCCCGTGGTGTACGGCCGTACGGTAATCGGCTACCGTGAGCGGTCCACTACACATGGCGCGGCCCCGTCCGGTGTGTCACCACCGAGACGGGGCCGAGTGCGAACGGTCAGGAGAGGACCGCCCGTGCCATCAAAATCATCTCACTCCTTCCCGGTGGTCGCCGCGCTGTGCACCAGCACGCAGGGCGAGCCATCAGTGCCCGAGGCGCCCGAGCACCGGTACGAGAAGCCGGCGCCCTACGTCGTGGAGGCCGACGAGCACGGGGCCACCGTGCGGATGCGGGCCGGCGTCTCCGGGGCGGACCTGCTGCTCGGAATCCTCAGCGCCGTGGCAGGGCGGTCACCCATGCGGCTGTACCAGGTGGCGCCGGAGCGCGGCGGTTTCATGATCCGGCTGGTGCGGGACGTGCCGGACGACCTCGGCCCAGGTGGCCCTACCTGAGCTCGTGCCGAATCTGCTCCGGCAGATCGTCCACCCTGCCGGCCAGTGCCACCGTCGCGCAGGCCTGCGCGTAAGCCAGCAGTCCGGCCTGGTCGAGCTTGTTCGGGTCCACCTTGGCGATGGCGTCGGTGGCCGCCTGTAGGTAGGCGGTGCCGTCCACCAGGAGGCGCCTGTGATCGAGGATGGGGCGCGGGGGGCGTCGCACGGTCACCCATCCATCATGACCCCAGTGCGTTTCGTGGGGGGGGCGCACTGTCGGCAATCGGGTGCACCGCGCGCTCCGACCCGCGCCGGCCATTCCGCCCCTCTCGTCACACCGGGACCGACTGTCGGTGTGGCGAGAGGGGGTGAGGCGGTGTGGGCGATACCGTGCCGGGCATGCCACTGATCTTCGCCGTCGACGCCGAGACCAACGGGCTCTACGGCCCGGTGTGGGCGATCGGGGCCGTGGTGCTCGACCCCGAGGCGGGGGCGGTCCGGTCGGTCTTCCGTGGGCAGATCTCACCCGGCGAGGTCACCGACGACTGGACCCGCAAGCACGTCGTGCCCGTCGTCGATCTTCCGCGCTACTCATCCCGGGCCGAGCTGCTGGAGGCGTTCTGGGGCTTCTGGGAGGGCCACCGGGGCGAGGAGCGCGCCTCAGCGGTGGCCGACGTCGGGGCGCCGGTGGAGGCCGGGCTCTTCCGGGCCTGCGTGGAGCGGCATCCGGCGGCGCGGTGGGACCGCGGGCCCTACCCGCTGCACGAGCTCGCCAGCGCGCTGTGGATGGCGGGGTTTGACCCGGACATCGACCGGCGGGCGTTCTGCGGACGGGCGGACCTCACCCCGCACGACCCGGTGGACGACGCGACCCTGGCAGCGCTGTGCTGGGCGCGGCTGGCCCGGATGCGCCCGGTGGCGGCGTGAGGCCAGGATGCGCGTAACCGTCGCGATCCCCACGCACCCGCCTCGCCTGCGCTCAGGCCTGCTCGACCGTGCCCTGCGCTCGGTGTGGGCCCAGACGGTCACGCCGGCGGCAGTCAGCGTGGCGGTGGACCTGGACCGGGCCGGCGCGTGGGCGACCCGGGCACGGGCGCTGGAAGCCGTGTGCACGGAGTGGACTGCGTTCCTGGACTCCGACGACGAGCTGCTGCCGCAGCACCTGTGGGAGCTCGGCACCTGCGCGGCCGACACCGGAGCGGACTACGTGTACTCCTGGCCGCGGACAGTGGGTGGCACCAACCCGCACGAGCACTGGTTCGGCGTGCCATGGAGGAACGCCGAACCCCACGACACCACCATCACCGTGCTGGTACGTACCGAGCTGGCCCGCGCCGTGGGGTTCTCCGGGCCGCACGGGGGCGAGGACCTGCGGTTCACCCTGGGCTGCGTGGCGGCCGGGGCGCGCATCGTGCATCTGCCCAAGCGCACCTGGATCTGGCACCACCACGCCGCGAACACCTCGGGGCGGCCGGACCGCTGGGGCGCCGGCGACGTGCACACATCCAGACTAGCCGAGCTCTCCTAGCCGTCCTGACCATGGTCGTGCCGGTCCTGACGCTCCTCCCGCTCGCGGCGAGCGTCTTCCTCCTGGGCGCGGGCGATCTCCTCGTCCATCTCCGCCATGAGGGCAAGGCCTTCACGGTGCCGAGCAAGTATGGCCAATTCAGCCGGCGGCTCCTCCCTGCGACGGTAGGCGCCCAGTACGTTCTGCGCTTCACGCACGGCCACTCGGAGCACGGTGTAGGTCTCGCCGGGCAGATACATGGAGTCGGCGTAGGTCAGGATCTCGACGACGAACTCCAGGCGTCTGCGAACCTCGGCGTCGGTGAGGTCGAGAAGGTGCCGCTGGACTCCCATGATGATCAGCCGTATGCGGTCGTCGTAGTCGCGCCTAGTCCTGTCGAACAGGACATCGTCCGCCAGCGCCTCGACCTGATCGAGCAGGTCGAGGATCTCGCCCGCGGCGGCCTCGGCGCGGTCCCGCACCACCGCACGTCGCGCCATCCAGTCCTGGAACAGGGTCGCGGCCAGGCCGCCAATGATCGACATGGCGCCACCGAGAAGGACGCTGAGTAGCGTGCCCAGAATGGGAGCCCACCTCCGAGTATGAGCTGATCAACCCCATTGTCGCCGGTGCGGCGAAGGCGTCGCGCCGGACATGACGCGACCCCGGGCCACGGGTGCGGCGCCGGGGGCGGCGGACGGACGGGGGCGAGGCGGTTAGAACTCGTCGGCGGCGGGTTCGTAGACGGTGACCGTGTCGCCGTAGAGGCGAGCCGGGTGAGGGGAACCCTCCACGGGCACCTCCACGTAGGCGTCCTCGTCGGGGCGGCCTGGGAAGGTGTGGAGCACGGCGTCGCCGGCGACGACGGCCACGGCGCTGTAGTCGCCGGGCTCCGGGCTGACGATCACATCGCCCCTGCTCAGGACGCCTGGGCCGACGAGGGAGAACGCGAGGTCGGTCGCCTCGCTGGTGTCGATCGCTGCGGCGAAGCGACGGGCCGCGGATGGGATGAAATCACTGGACATCGCGATCTCCTTGCGATCTGTGTTCATCTGCCTACAAGGTCGACACTACAGTAGTGTTGTACAAATCGAGTGATCTTGCGGGGATAGACGCAAGATCTTTACGCTGGTGGTGTTGTAGCTTGGTGCTCATGGAGGAGGCCAACGGCTTCGAGGCCGCGTACGCCGCGCTGGACACGGAGCGCTGGAAGCGGGCGCAGGCCGATGTCATCGCCCTGGTGACGCGACGCCACTACCTGGCCGAAAAGGCCGCGGGCACTGCTCAGCCGCAGGTCGCCGTCGCCGAGGCGCGCGGGATCAGCCAGCAGAACGTCTCGCGGGCGACCCGGCGCGGCGCCCAGGTCGAGCAGGATGTCGAGCGGCTCGCGGACGCGAGCGCGCTCGCGCGGGCCGCGGGGGTCGACCCGGCTCTCCTCGGTGGACACGTCTCGTAGGCGGCTGCGCTCCTGCCCTCAGTGGGGTGGGCGCGCTACGGTAGAAGTACCTTGCGAGCTGAACACCGAGGCAGTGCCCGACTCGGTGCTCGCCCGTAGCGCCAGCGCGGCGAACGACTGCCGTGACCTGGCGCCGCATCCCTGGGCACACAGCTTGGCCACGCCGGTCGTGGCCCGGCCCGCCCGCCTCGTGGCGATACCGGGGCTCGATTCAAGATCGCAGGGAGTTTGTTATGGGCAAGCCGACTCCGATGGACCGCGAAGCCGCCGACCGGATCAGCCGGACCGCGTGGGAGCGGCCGGATTCCTACACCACACGTAGCGGATGGGACGGACGCGCGCAGGGAGCGGCCGACAAGAACGAGGGCTACGTCGAACCGATCTGGGACGACGACGAAGACGACGAGTGATCCCGTCGGCCCGGTGGGCTATCGACCGGCCAGAGTGATCAGGGCACGGAGAGTCAACGCCGTGGCCTCGGTGATCGTCCTATCGTGAGTGCGTGCGCCGGGTCGCCAGCGGCCGGCGGGGGCACGGCCCGGCGCACACTCGCGGCACGTATGTGCAGGTCAGGGGTGCCAGTGTGGCGCAGGTGTCGAACCTCTGTGCGATGCTGGTGGGCGTGCGACTGATCATCGACGGCGAGCGGTACGAGCTGTCCGAGGCCTACCTCGACGCCGAGGCCGAGCGGAAGCGCATCGAGCAGGCGATCTTCCGCTGCGAGGTCGAGCAGGTCCACCTGGCCGACGGGCGGCGCGTGCTCGTGAACTGGCGATCGGTGCGGTTCGTGAGCATCGAGGAGTAGCGGGCCAGGCCCCGACGGGGTCACTCCTCCCAGAGCACGACCTGCACCACCGTCGCTCGCACGCCAGCGGCCATCATCGCCGAGGCGCGGTGTCGGCCGTTGATGTACTCCCCGTCCTCCAGACAGATCGGGTCGTTCAGTAGCGACTCGAACGCCTTCCGCTCCCAGCCGGGCAGATCAACGGTCCGGCCCGCGGTGACCACCTGATAGCCAAGCTCGTCCTGGTCCGCTTCACCGCCGCGGGCGGCCTCACGCAGCAGCCTCACGGCCAGGCTTGAAGCGACATGCCAGTCGCCGCCGTGGTACCAGCAGCAGTCCCGGCCGCCACGGAGCGGCACCGCTTGGCGGTACCGCCGGCGCCACGGCGAGATCGTCCGTACGCAGGCGTCCGGCAGGTGCTCGTCCTCGGCCCGGCGTGGCAGGAGTGACGTGCGGGGAAGCGAGGCCACTGAGACCACGCGGAATACGTTCGTCGGCCCGATCATGCTCGCGCAGGCCTTCCGCTGGAATCGCCCATGGGTCATGGGTATCACCGTCCGTGGCTGGCTGGTCCCGCTTTACGGAAGGTACTGCGACCGGGTACATCGACCACGTGGCAGCGATTCGGCTCCCACCTCCGCTGGCGCTGGCGCGGCCGACGGACACGCTCGTCCCGCCCGGCGCCCGGGGCCGTGCGCCGCTGTAGAAGCCGAGGCGAGACAGATTCTGGGCGGTGGTCCACGGCGGCCGGCATAGAGCCCGGCTGTGACCACTGGGTCTGCTGATCACGTCGGTGGATCTCGGATGTTGACCCACGCGACGGGGTCACCGCGCCATGGGACTGCGGGTCGAGGACTGCGGGCGATGGAGCCCACCGCGCGGCCCGGGTCGGCCGAGACGAACGCGGGTCTGCCCAGGGGGGCGAGGTGGAATCCGTGTGATACCGCCTCGCCCTCATTCGCAACGTCGAGTCCTAGGGGTGTCGAGACTGAGCGGAGTCCGAAGTGGGTAGGCCAAGTCGCGCCGTACCCTGTATTGGTGCGTGTCGTTGACGATGAGAGACACAAGGCGCTTGCCTTCGTTGCTGCCTGTAACCGGGCGGGCTACCGCCCGACCAGGATGGAGGTCGAAGCATATTTGAGTTCAGACTTTATGGGCATGATCGGTCAGATCCATCTCGGACTTCTGGGGATGCGCCACTCCGCAGTCGATTCGCTACTGCGCATGAGGTGGCTCTACGGTGATTCCGGGCTTTCTCTGTCGAGCCTTGGTCAGGCAATGCTCGCGGAGGCGGAGCGAGCCGAGGTGGAGGAACCCGAAGCGGCTGCCGTCGTTGTGGTGCTGGACCGAGAAGACCCGCTGTCGTACCCGCGCCTCGTCGGCCAGCTGGTTAAGGCAGGCGCGGGCACGCTGGTAGACCAGTACATGAACCTTGAGCAGTTCATGATGGTCTTGCAGGATACGGCGCTCGCCCGGGTGCTACTGGGTACCAAAACATCCGCCAGGATCCAGGCGGAGATCAAGACGCTCTGCGCGAGCCCCGCAATCCCTCGCTCCGTGGAAGTCCGCGTTGCGACAGAGCGAGTGCATGACCGCTTCCTGGTTTCGGATGACGACTCCGTCTACACGCTCGGAGGGTCCCTCAGTACGGTAGGAAAGTCGACGACAGTTATAACGCCAGTTCCTGAGTCCGGCGCGGATGGAATCCGGAGTCGGATCGAGGAGTGGTGGAAGAAGGCCGAGATCATCGCACCGATACCTGTGGAAGAAGGCGAGGACGACACGGGCGAGGTCGCCTGAGAAGCGAGCGGACCGAAGTCACGGCCGGGCGATGAGCGCATGTTGGGGCCTGTCGCACGGCCGGGCTCTGATGCCCGTCTTGGCCCGGCTGGGGCGACAGCGACCTAGATCAGTCCCGGAAGATGTCGTGCGAGCCGACCCGCGCCCAGATCACGTGCGGGTCGCTGCCGTGGCCGGGCTGCGGCGGGCCGTAGGACCACAGGGCGCGGCCGTCGGGCGCCCAGGTCAGCTCCCACATGCCAGGCTTGCTCTTGAACGACTTCACGCGCAGGGACGGGTGGAACCGGCCCTCGGTCAGCCCCTGGAAGAACAGCTTCCGGGCGCGGTCGAACGCGGCGCGCTGCTCCGGGCGTAGCCGCCGGTAGTCGGCGTAGAAGCGGACGGTAGCCGCGTACGTGGGCACGTCGCCACACTAAGCGAGCAATACGACCGAAACTGCCCTAGGAAGGCGATGAGCCCACAAGCAGATACAAAGAGACCACAGCCGTGGCCTCAGCTCGCCCTTGGGCTGGTGTGCGGCTCGGCGACCAGCTCCGCCAAGAGGGCGTCGAACTCCTCGGCGGACTGGCATACCACCATCCCGCCCTCCTCGACGTCGGCCATCGCCTCGTCGAAGGCCCGCGCCACGCCGGGCTCGGGCTCGTCGGCCCACTCGTGCGGCTCCGGCACGGGATACGGGAGGTCTGCGGGGTACACCATCGCGTTCACCACCCTCAAGTAGTCCTGAGTTCCCGGCCGCAAGGCCAGACGTGCCGCAACAGCCTGCCCCTGGCTGGACAAGTTGCGTAGTCATCTGCTGCCAGGGTAGCGGTGCGGCCACCTCGTCGCCTGACGAAGCGGCCACGAGAGTGCCGATGCCACGCCGAAGGACTTGACAGGCTGGCCCTGTGGTCACGCAGTGGCACGCGGCCTGTGTCGTCAGGCCAACAGTGCGGCGAGTACCGCTGCCGCCCGCGGCGACTGGACCCCACCTGTGAGCCCGGCCCGCGCCTGCTCGACATACGCGCGTGAGGCGTCCAGGTCGCCGGCGGCGGCGTGGGCCTCGGCCAGGTACGCCTGCGTCAGCACCACGTCGCGCGGGTACTCGCCGAGCCCGGGAAGCTGCGCGGTCAGGATCTCCACCGCCCGGAGCGGCTCTCCGACCATCGTCAGCGCCCGGCCGTTCTCGAGCACCATCGGGAACTCGGCGCCCTCGGCCATCCAGTACGCCCAGGGCGGGCCGTCGCCCGCGCGGGCGCTGTCCAGGATCGCGGTGCCCCGGGCCAGCGTCGTGCGGAAGCCGGTCGCGTCCCCGGCCGCCGCGCGGGTGCGTGCCTCCAGGCCGGTCACGATCGCCCGGACGGTGGGCGCGGCCGAGTCCCGCAGGCCGATCTGCGCGGACTCGAAGATGGTCACTGCCACGCGGTGCTGGCCGGCCAGGGCAGCACCGGGAGGTCACCCTCAGTGTCGTCCAGGTGGGGCAGCGTCTCGATAGGTCGGATATCCAGCCGAGTGGCCTGCTGGGGCGTAGAGATCGCCTCCGGGAAATTGGAACGCTCAGGGCATGCCCGGGTCGTCGGCCCTGACACTCTCTGCGATCGCACAATCGCCATTCGTGAGTGTCGGCGATCGAGGCTCATGGCGATCGAGATCAGTGCAACACCTTGGGTTTCAATGCGGCTATGATCGCTCAGGTTGCCCGGTTGGCTACTTTCCGCGACTCGCGGGCTCAGGTCGCCAAGCGGCGTTATTCGCTTGTCGAGGGTGATCATGTCCGGTAATGATGGTCGCGTCTAGTAACACGGGCGCAGTCGCCGGAGATCGCGGCGATCACGGGGGAGGAATCATGGTTGCGCGTTGGCCGATTGAGGAGCGGACTCTCGACGATCTGGATCTTGATTTGCGTAACGTCCGGATTCCCGGCGGGGACTTGGATGAGTCGGCGATCGTTAATTACCTGGTCGAGGCTGCAGACTTGCTGGATCTGATGCGTGGGATCCTCCGTGACGGTTACATAGACAACGAACTGCCAGTAGTTCTCGATGAAAACGGCCGCCTCATCGTGCTGGAAGGTAACCGACGCATCGCGTCGCTGAAGGCCATCCAGCGGCCATCGCTACTTGGCAAGGCTGCGGCGAAGGTTGAGCGGCTGGTCAGCCGTCATCCGAATGCTGATACGCCGACCGAGATCCGAGTAATGGTTGCTCCGTCGCGCGAGGCGGCTCAGCCGCTGCTGGCGCGACTGCATACCCGCAACCCGAAGAAGCCCTGGATCCGTGAACAGCAGGCGATCTTTTACCACGCGCAACTTGCGCCGGGTATGACCATTGACGCTCTCCGAGCGCTATACCCTGGTGAGCAGGGCTCCGTCATCACGAGCTACATCCGTATGGGCGAGATGCGTGAGGTCGTCCGCAACCTTCGCTACGATGATCCCGATCTCGAAGAGTGGGTCAAGTCGGGCAAGCTGACGATCACATCGTTGGAGTACGCCTACGATCTTCCGAAGATCCAGGACGCCCTCGACCTGCGGTTCGACAAGAACGGTCGGTTGGCATCCAAGCGGATGACCGAAGGGCAGCGCCAAGCGCTGATCTATCTCCTTATGCGGATCCGCGCGAAGACCCTGAATACCCGATCTCCTGAACTCTTGGCTAAGCGCGAGGAGCACGCCGAATTTGCCGGTCACCTGCGGCTGATCGTGACCGGTGCGGCCGACGGCGCCACGAGTGACCCAGACGTCGACGCTGCGAAGGGGAACGGCGTAGGGTCGTCTGGCCAGCCTGCCGCAGGTACATCTACGGCTACCGGCTCAGCCCCGGGCGGGGGCACCCCCCTCTCCTCTGATGCCGCGGCGCAGGGCGCAATTCCGCGTGACGGGGCCGGACCCGGGCCTGCTGCCACGACGGTCGGTGAGTCGGCTGGAAACGCGGGCACGAGTGGCGGCGTCGCTGGATCCGGTTCGGACAGCAAGCCGGCGTCGCGTGGCCCCAACCGTGGTGACACGCGGTCTCGGCTCAACATGGACGGTTTCGAGTATGGAGGATCCAAGGGTGCCATGCGGCGCCGGTTCGAGGAACTACACCGCCTCGATGTCCAGATCTTTCCGAATGCTGCACACGACCTGCTCCGGACGGTACTGGAGTGCTCAATCAAGGAGTACTTTGCGGTCAGGGTTCAGCCACCAGCTACCCAGTCACCGTTGAAAGGCAAGCAACTCGGAGCGTGCGTCGAGTCACTCGCCAAGGAGTTCCAGTCGGACCGGCGGATGACGGCATTGATCGACGCGATCAACCGAAAGGGCCGGCTGCCAGCGGCTCAGTTCGCTGGCACCGAGTTCTCTCTCAATGCCGGTAACCACGAGCCTGATTATCTCGTGGCAGGGAAAGACGTCCACGAAGCTTGGGACAAGATCAAGCCAATCCTCATCGAGATCGTTGGAAAATAGCGCGACCCATCGAACAATAGGACCCTGTCTAGCTCAGCTTGTGGCAAGGAGGCGTGAGACGGAGCGGGAGGCGATGAGCAGCTCGTGTGCCTTGCCTGTTCGGTGGGCGCTGTAGCTGAGCTGGTACTCCCGAACGTCGTGATGCTGGTAGAGCTGGCGGATGAAATCCGATGGGTCGTAGGTTACGACCCAGTGCCCATCCGGGTGGCGGTCAAGTATTTCGGCGAGCTCCGCGTGGTCTCGGTGGGTAAAGGCGTTCAGATAGAGGCTGCCGCCCATCTCGACATAGGGCGGGTCGACGTAGATGAACGCGGAGGCGTCGGTCACGTAGCGGTTGACGATAGCCATGCCGTCGAGGCTGAGCACGGTGATCCGTGCAGCGTGCGCCCCGATCGCAGCAACTCTCTCAGCGAGCTGGTCGCGGTTGAATCGGGCGTCGATCTTGTAATTGCCGTTCTGGTTGACGCCGCCGATGGGACCGGCGTTCAGGATCCCGGATCTGTTCGTCCGGTTGAGGTAGAAGAACGCGAACCCCAGCTCGAGTGGGTCCGACTCGTCGGCCGACCGGTAGATCTGCTTCTGGCGCCGCCACTCCTCCACGTCCAGCGGCGTGTCGACGATCTTGGCCGCGAACCGCTGCGGCTGACCTACGACCGCGAGCCAGAAGCAGTAGACCGCGGGATCGATGTCGTTGATAACCAGCTCTTGGACTAGGTCCCGCCGGAGCAGCTCGATCCCCGCCCCCGCGCCTCCCGCATAGGGCTCCACGTATCTGGCGGACTTGATTCCGAGGCCGGCGATGATCTGGCCGAAGAAGCCGGCCAGCGCGGCCTTGCCTCCTGGGTATCGAAGCGGACTCGCCGCCGCCGTTCGACCTGCAGCCTTGACCGTCAGCTGCGGCGATGTCATCGCCCACCTCTCGAAATAGTTGCGTTTGACCCGTGGGCATGGGTGGGGAAGGCCGCAGTGCGGAGCCTGTCCGCGCTGGTGCGAGCCAGCAGCTCGGTCCCGCACTGCGCAGGCGGGTGCACCTTGCCAGCATGGCCCAACTGCTGATGGTGCAAGTGCCGGATGACCATATCGGCATTCGGCGCGGCCGGGTGCGCGCTCATACTGTCGATCACCCACCCGCTAGGTATCGCAGGAGTACCACGTCGCCGATCGGCTTCGCCTCGGCCAACGTCATGCGGTGGTCAGAGTCCCACCGGAACTGACCGTCACCCACGAACCGGGGCGCGCGGCTGTCGCCGACGAAGAACGGCGCTACGGCCAGGTGCAACTCGTCCACCAGGCCAGCGGTGAGGAACTGGGTCAGCACGCTGGTGCCACCCTCCACCATCAGCCGCTGCACGCCGCGGTCGGTCAGGTCGGCCAGCACAGTGGGCAGGTCGAGCGTGGGGCCGGCGTCCACCACGGTCGCCACGGCGGCCACCCCCTCCGCCACCGTGATCTCCAAGGCCGGCGTCGGGCAGTACACCAGCCTCTCGGTATCGCCCGCGGTCGCGGTGAAGAAGCTGGCCGCGGAGTCGAGCCGACCACTGCGGGTCAGCGTGACCTTGGTCGGGCTCGGGGGGAGGCCGGCGACCACGCGGGCGTCCCGGCGATCCTGGGAGCGCACCAGCAGACGCGGGTTGTCCCGCCGAATCGTCTCGGCACCCACCAGGATCGCGTCGCAGCTTGCCCTGACGGCGTCCACCCGGTCGAAGTCCTCATCGTTGGACAGCAGCAGCCGCTCGGGGCCGGCGCTGTCGATGAAGCCGTCGAGCGACATCGCGCAGCTCACCAGCACGTAGGGGTGGGCGCCCTTCATGCGACCTTCTGTGCGACGAGCAGCAGGAACAGCGGGCGGGTGAAGTTTTCCTCCCACCACGGGTCATCCCGGCGCTGCTGCTCGCTCGGGCGCGGCTCGGTGATGCCGCTCAGGGTGAAGCCGGCCGCGGTGAACGCCGCGGCGAAGTCCTCCAGCGGCCGGGTCCAGGCCACCACCGGCGCGGGGGATACCTCACCGGCGACGTCGAAGTGTTGCTCGATCCGCCGCGGTCGGAAGTAGGTGTCCCGGTCCACGGGCGTGCCGCGCGAGCCGTAGAAGCACGGGTGCAGCAGGAGCGACACCGCCCGTCCGCCCGGACGCAGCACGCGGGAGAACTCGGCGATGGCCGGCGCGGGGTGCTCCAGGTCGTTGAGCACGTGGTTCGCCACCACCAGATCGACGCTCGCGTCATCGAGCGGGAGCGCGGCGACGTCGGCGGTTTCGTATCGGATGTCGAGCCCTTCGTCGGTGGCCTGCTGCTGGGCGGCGTCGACCAGCTCGGGGCACAGGTCGACGCCGAAGCTGGGGCCGGCGCCGCGGCCAGCCAGGAGCCGAGACAGATAACCCTCACCGCACCCCGCGTCCAGGACTGCCAGGCCAGTGACGTCGCCGGCCGCGGTCAGCATCGCGGCGTTGGTGAGTCCGGTTCGGTACTGATCGAGATTCTCGCGGATGATCCGGACCCAGTAGTCGGCGTTCAGGCTGTAGCTGGATGCGGGGCTGGTTGTGGTCATCGGACTCCCGTCGGAAGGCGGCGGATCAGATCGTCGACGCTGCGGCGTGCTGCGGAATCGTTGACGGTGTCGCGGCGGGCGAGCAGGGCGGCACGAAGCTCGTCGACGCGAAGCCCGAAGGTGCCGTCCTGGGCGAGCGCCAGCGGCAGGTAAGCGGTCGCGAGGTAATACAGGTACCCCTCGCCGTAGGAGTCGATCTCTCGCAGCACCTCAGCGGCCGTGTTGCGCAGCAGGATTGACCCGGGCAGGCTCATGTCCGCGCTGGGGCGGCAGTCGCGGGTCCAGGAGGGGAAAGCCCACTCCTCCACGAGGCGCACGACCGGCTCGGCGTCCACCAAGCGCCGGTACCGCTCCGCCGGCTCGATATCCGCGGTGGTGGCGAGCGCCCCCATGGTGTTGCTGCGGAGGGCGAAGGCAGCGCGTCGGTCGAGGCTGCCCGTGTCGCCGCCAAGCTCGACCGGGTCTCCGGTGGCCTTCGCGACGTGATGGGCGAGGTGGGCCTGGGCGAGGACGGTGTTGAACGAGTAGGAGCGGCGCACCATCTGCGGCACCAGCTCGGCCGCCGAGGTGATCAGGGTGGCCGTGTCGATGATCAGGCCGCCCGGCTGGAACAGCGCTGACAGTGCGTCGTCGGGAATGCGGCCCCAGAAACGTGGCAGGTACTCAGTTGCCGCCGCGAGGTCGCGGCGGACGATGCGCAGGCAGGCATCGAGGGCGTGGAGGAGGTAGGGCCGGGGGATGCCCCGCTCGGCCAGGCGGTCGGCCTGGGCGACGTTGACCGCTATGCCTTCGCCCGCGAGATCGCGGATGAGCTCGGCGAGGCGGGCCTGTTGGGGTGCCGTCGTGACGTGCTCGGCGATCCCCGGAACCGCGGCGATGAGGGCCTGAAGGGTGCGCCCGCGGACGCGGTCGAGCCAGTCGGGCGCTGACCACAGCCGACCGATCGTGGTCTCGTCGATCCCGGCCAGCAGGGCGACGTCGGCGATGCCCAGCCCTGTGCGCTCGGCGATCTGCGACAGCCGAGAGGCCTGCGTCATCACCTGCTCCTCACGTCCTCACCTTGAGCATCGATCTTGATCGTGCTTGCGGCGGTCTGCATGGGTCAAGGCCACCTGCGCGCACGCAGGTCGGCCCTCGTGGGCGCAGGGCCTCCCGTTGAACGCAGGGGGCGGTGACGAAGCGTTCTCGCCCCCTGACTATCGGGAACATGGGTTTGTGGGTTTTGCCGGTGTTGGCGAGCAGGCTGCCGCCAGGCGCGCGGTGCATGCTGGGCGGCTCAGTCCGCAGGGATCTCGTAGACCAGCTCGTAGTAGTCGGCGCGCATCAGCATCCGGTTGACCTCCACCGGGCGCTCGGCCGTGCGAGCGATCCGGGTGACGGTCAGCAGGGGGACCCCCTGTGCCAGGCCAAACCACTCCCGCTCCTCGCGGGACGGGGCGCGAGCACCGACCCGCTCCACGAACGGCGTGACGAGGTGGTGCCCCATCTCCTCCAGGCGCGCGTATACCCCGCCGTGGCCGGTGTCGCGCTGCTCGATCGGCGTGCCTCTTGCAATGTCGGCCGGGAAGTAGGAGGTGGCGAGCTGCATCGGGGTGTCATCGCCGTACATCCGCCGGCGGCGAGCCAGGAGGGGGGTGCCCTCGTCCGCCTCCAGGTCCAGCGCCAGGGAGGAGTCGGCCTCGGCCAGGACGATCTCGGCGTCCACTCGGGGCTCCTTGCCGAGCGCGGTCATGTCCGCGGAGAAGGTCCCGCCGGTGCGGGCTCGCTCGCCGCGGGAGAGCCGGTTGCGGGCCAGGCGGATCATCCGGGGCTGGTCGCGGACGAACACGCCCGACCCATGGACTGGGACGACCAGCCCTTCGGCTCGCAGCACCTTGATCGCCTCCCGGACCGTTCCGCGGGTGACGCCGGCGTCTTCGGCCATCACGCGCTCCGACGGCAGCTTCGCGCCGGGCGCGAGGTCGCCCCGCAGGATCCGGCGCCGGAGGTCGTCAGCGATCTGCGGGTAGCGAGGGGAATCGGTGGTGCTCATGCCGTCCAGACTACTGGGTTGTACCAGCAGTACCAGTCGACCAGATTCCCCGAACGCCCAAGTGGGTTGTACCTGTCAGCCCAGTCAAGCTAAAGTAATCGCACGACCACCACAAAGGCGGCCCCCGGCCGGTGCGCCAACACCGACCAGGGGCCTGGTGGCCAGACCTGCACCCGCTACCAACGGAGGTCCAGCCGTGGACCATCATGCCCGCAGCTCGGGCGACCGCCCATCCCGCCTACTCAAGCCCGCCGAAGTCGCCGCGATGTTCAGCGTCGACACCCAGACCGTCGGCCGCTGGGCCGACGACGGCAAGCTCACCGCGATCAAGACTCTCGGTGGCCACCGGCGGTACGACCCCGCCGAGGTGCGCGCCCTGCTCGGAACGCCGAGTGCGGCATGATCGCCGCCTTCACCCGCGTCGCGCGAGGCTTGGCTGCCGCGCTCTGCTGCCTGATCTGCGGCAGCATCAGCCACGAGGCGGAGAAGTGCCCGCACCGCTGGGACTTCCACCGCGCGGGTGGTGCCGCGTGAACGAGATTGTCCTCTTCACCTACCCGCTCACCGGCGACCAGGTCCGTGTCGTGGGCAGCAGCGCCGCGCCGCTGTTCCACCTCGCAGACCTCTGCCGGGTGCTGGAGCACACCAACCCGACCGTGGCCGCCCGCATGCTGGACGACGACGACAGCGTGATGATCGACATGCGGGACGTTTTCGCAGGTCAGTCCGCCCTAAACACCGCCGAGAGCACGGGCGCCGCACTGAACACCACGGCCCGGTTCGTCACCGAGCCCGGCTTCTACACACTCGCCCTCAGCAGTCGGGCGGCCGGCGCGACGAGGTTCCGCCGCTGGGTCGCCCGCGAGGTCCTGCCGACGCTGCGCAAGACCGGCCGGTACGAGACGCCGACCGCCGCGCCAGCGCTCGACACGGCCGAGACGGAGCGCCGGCTGCGGATGCTCGGGATCGCACGGCGCGCTGGCGTCCTCTCGCTCGACGAGGTGCGGGAGCAGGGCCGGGAGCTGCTCGCGCCGTTCGGCCTCGCGCCGAAGATCGAGACGCTGGACCAGCAGCGCCAGGCCGAGGTCATGCGCTGGATTCACCGGCGCTACACCCCCGGCCAGGAGGTCTCCCTCAAGGAGATGTACCGCGGGCTGGACGGCCGGACCTGGGTGAACCGCACCGCCGACCTGGAGCCCGTGGTGGTCCAGCTCGTCGCGAACGGGCATCTGCGCCGTCTCCCGGTGCCGGAGGTGCCGAAACGTGGCCGCCCGGCATCCCCACGCTTCGAGGTCATGACCAGGCCGGACCGGCCGATCCTGACCGTCGTGCCGGCCGGAAGAGGGGTCGCGTCGTGAACCCGCTGGGCGCGCCCGTGCTCGGCGACATCGCCCTGGACGCGATGGCCCGCGCCGTGGCCGGCGCCACCCGGGCCGCCGGACGCCCCTACTACTCCGACCCGGCATGGATGGGCGACGAGGCCGCCCTACGCCGTGAGGCCGACCGCGGCGACCTGGCTCTCTACCACTTCGACGACCAGGCACTCGCCGAGGTCGTCGCCCTCGACTTCGAGAACCGCACCGCCGGCGCAGCCGGCGACCTGACCCTCCTGGAGGCGTCGTGACCAGCCCCAACACCCGGACCGGCTTCGACGACCCCTTCGAGGGCGAGGACGCCAAGGCGGTGCTGGCCGCCGCTGCCGAGGCGGTCGACCCGCTCGCCGAGCTGATGGTCCCGGCCCGGCTCCTGGAGGAGCTGTGCGAGGACCTCACCCGGATGATCCACGCCGAGCAGGAGGCCCGGCGCGACCCCGACGCCGACGACACCGACCGTGACCGGGCCGGGATGGCGGCGTTCGCACTGGAAGGGGCACGCGAGCTGGTCAACCGCCAGCTCGGGAAGGTCTTCGGTCTGTCATGAGCGCCCGCGCCCTCCCCGCCGCCGGGGCTCCGTGGATCACCAGCGGTCCCTTCGCGGCCGGGAACGGCCCCGCGCGGGGCACCCTGGCCCGCTACGACCTCGGTGACGGGGAGAGGCTCGACGTCGAGGTGCTCGGCCTGGCCGGTGACGGCGAGACCGACCTCAACGGCGTCGAGGCGCCGGACGAGACCAGCGCCGACGAGGCGCACTACTGGCTGCGTGGGGAGGGCTTCGGGGCCTTCCTGGGCGCGGCCTCCGAGCTGACCTACTGACCACCGGCGACGCGGGCAACCGCGTCGCTAGCCACCCTGAACTGGCCCTACGCACGCCCGCAGAGGTCTCTGGATATCTCGGCACACCGTGGGACGCGCCCTTGCTGATGTTGTCAGCAGAGAGGTGTCGGAAGAAGGTGGACCGACAGGCGAAAGGCCCCCGACCGCAGATCGGGGGCCCTGCTGGACCGCTCGCGCTGGTGGGGCAACGAGAGGTACCGATGACAACGACCATGCTACCGGCGCCCGAGCCGGAGGACGCCGACGCGGCCCGGCAGCGCGGCACGGAAACCCGTGGCCGGCGGCCGGTCATTAGCTCGTTCAGCGGCGGCTGGGGCTTCCTGTCCAACTTCCACATCAGCGTCCTGACCTGGGAGGGACGGCAGTACCCCACGGCCGAGCACGCGTTCAACGCCGGCAAGACGCTGGACCCGACCTGGAGAGACCGCATCGCCGCCGCGGGCAACCCCGGTGAGGCCAAGCGCCTCGGGCGCCGGGCGCCGCTGCGACCGGAATGGGACGCCCGGGTCCGCTACGAGGTCATGGCACAGGTCCTGGCGGCCAAGTTCGTCGGGCCACAGCGGATCGCCGCGCTGCTGTCCACCGGCGACGCCGAGCTCGTCGAGGGCAACCGCTGGCACGACCAGCACTGGGGAGACTGCCGGTGCGGGCGGCCCGCGTGCGCCGAGCCGGGGCTGAACCACCTCGGGCGACTCCTTATGGCCCGGAGGGCCGAGCTCGCCGCGCGAGGTACGCGGTGAACGGGCCCGTGCATCAGCCGCGCCTGAGGATCGTTCCGATCACCCGGGACACTGCGCTCGCCTACATCAAGGCGTGGCATCGTCATCACGCTCCGCCGGTCGGCTACCGCTTCGCGCTCGGTGTCGCGGCCGACGACGTGCTCGTCGGAGTCGCCACTGCCGGCCGGCCCGTAGCCCGTTCGCTCGACGACGGATGGACGCTTGAGGTAACCCGAACCAGCACGAACGGGACGCCGAACGCCAACAGCGCCCTGTATGGCGCCGCCTGGCGAGCAGCTCGAGCCCTCGGCTACCTGCGATGCATCACCTACACCCAGGCCGGGGAATCCGGAGCCAGCCTGCGGGGCGCTGGCTGGCTTATGGTCGCCGAGCTCGCGGCACGCAAGGGGTGGGATACCCCGAGTCGCCGTCGCCGGAGTCACGGAAACGACGGTGTGGCCCGAGCTCGCTGGGAGATCAAGGCAGAGCTGGAGGCGTTGTCTCTCCGGCCGCCGGGCCACTCGAAGCCGCCGGATAGTTCCGAGGATGAAGTCGACGGACAGGTCGACCTGTTTGGCGACCTCAGGGAAGCGTCATGAGCGCCGCGCACCTGGCCCTACGGCCGTACCAGCGCGAGGCCATCGACGCGGTCAGGAAGGCGTGGGAAGGCGGCACGAACCGGCCAGCGATCATCTTGCCCACCGGGGCCGGGAAAACCGTGGTCGCGTCCCATCTCATCGAAGAGGAGACCGCCAGAGAAGGCGGCCGGACGCTGTTCCTGGCGCACCGCGAGGAGTTGGTCGACCAGGCCGCGGAGAAGATTCGTGCCGTCACATCCGGGCTGCGGGTGGGCATTGAAATGGCGAACCGGAAGGCGGACCTTTCCTGTGGTGTTGTCGTGGGGTCGGTTCCCACGCTGGCTTCAGGGAGGCGTATCGCGAAGTGGCCCCGGGATGCCTTTGAGCGGGTGATCGTCGACGAATGTCATCACGCTGCCGCCCGCACCTACGGCGGGGTGCTGGACCACTTCGGATGCTTCCGGGAGGTCGGCGGAACCAACACCCTCGGCATCACCGCCACGCTCGCCCGCGGGGACGGTGTGGGACTCGGCGGCGTCTGGCAGGCGGTGGCCTACGAGCGCTCCGTCCTGGAGATGATCGTCGAGGGCTTCCTGGTCAACCCACGTGGCCGGCGCGTCGAGGTGGACATCGACTTCTCCCAGGTCCGCACCAAGGGCGGCGACTACGTGGCCTCTGAGCTGGGTGAAGCGCTCACGGAAGCCGGCTTCGAGCAGGAGGTGGTCGAGGCCTACCAGCGCCACGGCGGCGGCCGGCCGGGGCTGGTCTTCGCCCCCACGGTGGCGACGGCGCAGTCCGTGGCCGAAGCGCTGTGCGCGGCCGGCGTGAAGGCCGAGGCCGTGTGGGGGGAGATGGACCGCGACGCCCGAGCCAAGGCCATCGAGGGCCTGCGCAACGGCGATCTCGACATCCTCACCAACTGCGCGGTGCTCACCGAGGGGACGGACATTCCCCGCGCCGAGGTCGCCATCATGGCCCGGCCGACAAAGTCCGGAGTGCTTTACCGACAGATGGTCGGCAGGGTGCTGCGCCCCTTCCCCGGAAAGGCCAACGCCCTCATTCTCGACATTGTCGGAATGACCACGGACCATCGGCTGTGCACCCTGTTGGACCTCGCCGACGGTGAAATCAAGGAGAAGCCGAAGGCGAAGCCGGAGGAGGACGAGCAGCAGGAGCTGTTCGACGGCGAGGATCTTGTCGGGGCCGTGGAGCGCATCAGCAGGGCGAAGGTGCGCAAGGTCTCCGCCGTCGACGTGAACCTGTTCGCCTCGACGTCGAAGGTCACCTGGCTCCAGACCAAGGCCGGCGTCTGGTTCATCCCCGCTGGCGACGGCCAGGTGTTCGTGCGCGAGTCCTCGTTCAAGCCGGGCACCTGGGCGATCGGGGGGATGCCGCGCACCGGTGACCCTGTGCCGTTCGGGAGCGCGCCGGATCTCACCCTCGCGATGGCCCTGGGCGAGGAGCACGCCGCCCGCGTCGAGCGCAAGGCCGGCTCCCGGTTCGCCCGCAAGGGCACCCGGTGGCGGGACCGCGAGCCCGGCACCGAACAGCTCCAGGCGGCGGAGCGCTGGGGCGTCCACCCGCCCCCCGGTGCCTCGGCCGGCGAGGTCAGCGACCTAATCTCGATCGCCATCGCCACCGCGCGCATCGACGGCCACTTCGCTCGGCAGGCCGCACGGCCCCTGCGCCTGCCCACCCGCCCCGGACAGCAGGCACCGCGCGTGCCGGTGAGGACGGCAGGATGAGGGCCCTGGGCGCGGACGGCGCCAGCGAGTCGGGCGCGGCGGGAAGCCGCAGGTCAGGGCAGCGAGGCGGCGGCGAGCGGGACGCCCAGGTGCACCTGCACCCCGCGGCCGTCGCCGCGGGCGCGGACGGGCCGGAGATCGACCCCGGGCTGCTGCGCGCGGAGCGGGAGTGCCTGGGCTTGGCCCTGCGTGACCCCGAGGCGCTGGCCGTGGTGCTCGGCACCCTGGAGGAGACCGACTACGCCCGGCCGGCGCACCAGCTCATCCACAACGCGCTCATGGAGCTGCATCCGGAAAGGCCCACGGACGAGGCCTCCGTGGTCGGCTACCTCGCCCACCGAATGGTCCCCATGGGCAGCGGAAAACCGGCTTCGCTGCTCAGCAGGGTCGGCGGGCAGATGTACGTCCATGACCTGGTGTGGAAGACGTCCGCCACGCCGACGCAGGTCGGTTACTACGTCCACCAGGTCTCCGCGGCATCCACCCGCCGGGCCATCGCCGAGCGTGCCGTCGCACTGCACCGGCTGGCCAGCACCCCCGGCGTCGACCTGGACGAGCTCCAGCGCGAGATCGACCGGGCCCACGAACGGCTGCGCTGGCGCCCCGGTGGCGGGTGGGGGGAGCCGCGCCCGCTGACCCGGCAGATGCCGCCGCTGCCGGTCAGCTCGCTACCCGGGGTGGTGCGCCGCCTGGTGCGGGCCGTCTCCGCCACCACCGAGTCCCCGCCTGACCTGGCCGCGTTCGCGGCGCTGGCCACGCTGGCCGCGTCCACCCGCGGGGCCTGGCAGGTGCACGTCGGCGGGGGGTGGACGGAGCAGACCTGCCTGTACGTGGCCGCGCTGAGCGACTCCGGCACCCGCAAGACCGCCGTGGTCAACCTGACCACGGCCCCGCTGCGGGCCCTGGAGCGCGACCTGGCCAGCGAGAGCGGCGGCAGGGCGCGACGGGAGATCCTGGCCAAGCGCTACGCCGCGGCGGTGGACACGGCCGCCCGGGAGCCCGAGGGGGAGGAGCGCGACCAGGCCGAGGCCGAGGCCGAGGAGCTGGAAGCCGAGCTGCACAGCCTGGAGTTCCAGATCCTGGCCGACGACGTCACCCCGGAGGCGCTGGCCGCGCGCATGGAGCGCCAGGGCGGGCCCCTGGCCACCATCGTCGACGAGGGCGGCCTGCTGGGCACGGTGGCCGGGCGCTACTCCGCCAACGTGCCCAACGTCGACCTGATCCTCAAGGCCTACAACGGCTCGTTCACCCGCGTGGACCGGGCCAGCAGGGCATCTCTGGTCATCCCGCGACCCATCCTGACCATCGGGCTGATCGTGCAGCCGGACGTGATCGCCGAGGCCGCCAAGGTGCGCGCCTTCACCTCCCGCGGCCTGCTCGCGCGGTTCCTGTTCGCCCGCCCGGAGTCCACGGTGGGCACCCGGGCCGGCGGCGCGCCGCCGATGGAGCCCGAGGTGGAGGCGGAGTGGGCCGCCGTGGTCGGCAAGGTCTTCGCCGCCGGCCAGGAGATCACCGCACGCGGCGAGGTGGGTGCGATCCGCCTAAACCACGAGGCAACGACGGCGTTCGAGGCATGGAGGAACCTCGGCGGCCACGAGAGCCGGATGCACTCCGAGCTTGGAGACCTGGCCGACATCCAGTCCTGGGCCTCGAAGCTGCCCGGGGCCCTGGTGCGGCTCGCGGCCCTGTTCGCCCTCGCGGAGCGCCCCGGCGACGCCCACCCGGTGATCACCGGGGCTGAGATGCAGGCCGCCCTCGACCTCGCTCCGTACCTGGTGGAGCACGCCAGGGAGGTGCTGATCGGCACCTACGCGGAGCGCGCAGAACGCCTGGAGGCGGTGCTCGGTTTTATTCGGCGTTTTCTTCGAGAGGGGGGTTCCGCCGGTAAGGCGAGAAGTGGCTCGGAAAATCGGACATCCGAGGACACTTCGGAATCTAACGACATCTTCACGGTGAAAGAGGCGTACCGGGCGCTAGACGGGCGAAGCTGGGTAACCCGGACATCGGACGTCGAGGAGATCGTCGAGCACCTCGCTGATCTTGGTTACGTCCGGCCGCTGCCGCCCGAGCCGCCCCGTCGCGGCCGGCCTCCGTCCCCGCGCTACCAGGCACATCCACGTCTGGTGACCGCTGCGAGGCGCGAAACCGCCTGACCAGGCCGTCTTCTTAACGTCCTTTTTTACACCCGGTTCCTGGGGTCCACGGAGGGAGCGAGCGATTCTGATGGAAAACAAGATCGTTGATCTTGTAAGTCCTATTGATCTGGGAGCACGACCCATACCGCTAAAAAGGACAAGAACAGCGGCGCAGGTCAGGGGTCCGCCGACTTTCGGCCTTTGGATTAGTTGATCATGGAAAACAAAACGTAGAAGTCGCCGAGCGCCGGCAGCCACCCGAGAGGACCCCCGCCATGACCCCCACCGCAGCCCCCGTCCCGAACCCCACGACCCTGACCGGACCCGCGGGGCGCATCGCCACCGCGGTGGCCGCCGCCTACCAGTTCCCCGTCGATCTGGCCGCCCTCGCTGCCCTCGGCGTGCTGTCCGCCGCCAGCCGCGGGCGCTGGCGCGTCCGGCTCGCGCCCACCTGGACCGAGTCGCTCGCGCTCTACACCCTCGGCGTGGCCGAGACGGGCACCCGCAAGAGCGCCGTCCTGAACACCGTGAGCGCGCCGCTGCTGGCCCGGGATCGGGAGCTGGACCGCGAGACGATGGCCGCTCGCGTCCAGGCCCAGGTCGACCGCGAGATCGCCACCCGCCGGCGGGACGCCGTCCTGCGAGCCGCCCCCCACGGCACCGACGCCGAGCGGACCGAGGCCATCAAGGAGGCCGGAGCCCTCCAGCGCCGGATCGACGCCATCGGTGAACCGCGCCAGGTGGATCTGTGGTTCGCCGGCGCGACCCCGGAGGGGCTGGCCGCACGCTTTGCCGACCAGGGCGGTGTCGGCGCGCACCTCGGTGACGGCGAGCTGCTCGCCGACGTTGCCGTCGAGCGGTCTGGCGCCTGGGCCTGGGCCGGGCTGGACATCCTGCTGAAGGCCTACAACGGTGACCCGCTGCGGATCAGCCGCGCGGGCAAGCCCACCGTGCACCTGGCGGAGGCGTTCCTGGCGCTCGTGATGCTCGCCCAGCCCGAGACGGTGGCCGAGGCGGTGCGGCACCCGGAATTCCTTGGCCGCGGGCTGATAGCCCGGTTCCTGTTCGCGGTGGCGCCGCCGGTCGTCGGCACCCGCGGCGTGGACATCCAGGAGGTGCCCGACGAGATCACCGCGGAGTGGGACCGGACCGTGCGCGGTGTGCTCGACGTCGCCCTCGCTGCCGAGACCGTGACCGAGCTGGAGCTGACGCTGGAGGCGGACCTGGAGTTCACCGTGTTCCAGGCGGAGTGGGAGCCCCGGCTGCACCCGGAGACCGGCAACCTCGCCGTGATCTCGGCGTGGGCGAGCAAGTACCCCGGGACGGTCGCGCGCATCGCCGCGCTGCTGGCGCTGGCCGACGACCCGACCACCACCTGGGTGGGCGTGGAACACCTGCGGGCCGCCGTGAGCCTGGCCGAGGTGCACGTGGCCGGTGCCCGCGCGGTGCTGGCCGCAGCGGCGGTGGCGGCGTGAGTCCGACCGCGGGGGCAGGCGCCGTCCCGCGGCAGCGCAAGCCCCGGCGCACCCCGGTGGTCCAGTGGCGGCGCAAGCGCACGCTGGAGGGCGGGGACTTCGAGGTCCACAGCGTGATGCCGCCGCTGGAGGCCGTGGGGTTCGTGGCCGTGGCCTCCCGGCTGTCGCGGGGGCCCTACGACGTGTCCGCCTGGCGCCCGCCGCACCTGCTGATCGTTGCCGCCCGGCTGACCGGGGTGAGTCTGGACGGCACGGTGGCGACCAACCCGAGCTTCTCGACCAAGGAGCAGAACACCCTGTGGGAGCTGTCGCTGCGGTCCACCCCCGGGTTCCAGGTGGTGCCGTTGATCGCGACAGCCCGGCACGCGGCGGCCCCGGGCAGGGGCTGCGAGTGCTCAGGGCTGCCGAGCGACCCGGTGCGGTTCATGGCACTGACGGGACCCTCAGCCGGGCCGGGCCGGGCGCCCAACTGGCGAGCCTGGAGCCCAGAGGACCTGTTGGAGCTGGAGCGGGCCGCGTAGGCAAAGTGAAGCCTCTAAGAAGGCCGTAGTCCGTAGGCTGTTGCCGGAGGTAGACCTACAGCGGGGCGGTGCGTTCGTGGCCCTACGGGGACGCTGGGGGCCACGACGGGGGGTTGGGGGGGGTGAGGGTGTCGGAGGGGTTGGGAGCAAATCTTTCTCCCAACCACACCACCCGCCCCCACCTCCTTGTCGCACCCCATCACCGCACTGCGTCGGCGGCGTCGTGCGGCGCGGCCGGGAGAAAGATCCGTCAGACTTTCCGACCTTGATCGACAGTCCGCGGCACTGTAGCGCGAAGGCAGATGCGTATGCTGTAGTCCACTCAGGTCAATCTGATCTTCGGGGGTGTGACATGGCCAACATCGAGCGCGTTTCCCGCGCAGGGCGCCCGTCCTTGCCCCGTGGCAAGGCTGCCCTCGACCGGGCGGTCGCCCTGGCCGACGAGATCGATGCGGCTGGCGGCCTGGAGAGGCTGGCCCGGGACGACCCGCGGCGCCTGCGGCTCGCCCGCGCGGTGATGCGGGTGGCGGGCCTGGAGACCCTGCCGATGAGCAACCGGAAGGTCTGGACGTCCATCGAGCACGTCACCCGCTACGAGAAGGCCGCCTTGGCGGTCCGCGCGGAGATGCTGCGCCGGCGCCGGCTGGCGCCGGCGGTGGCGCGGGTGCAGGCGGCCCTGGCCGAGGACGGAGGGCAGGCTGCATGACGGCCCAGCTCGGTGATCGCGCCCTGGGAAAGGGCGACCGGGTCCGCCTGGTTACGGAGACGGCCCCGCTCGCCGTCCGGTACGGCACGGCGACGGTGGAGGAGCGAGACCAGCTCGGCGGCCGGATGTGGTGGTGCAAGGTCGAGTTGGACACCGGTGGCGGGCCGGACGGGAGCGAGTCGCTGGGGAAGTGGATCCTCGAGCGTCAGCTCGCGCTCGTCCGGCGGGCGGGGGAGCGGGTGGTCGTGAGCCGGCGTGGTCAGGCGTGAGGGCGCCGTGTCCGCTTCCTCCTCCTTGCTGCCGCTTGTGAGGTTGGTCCGGGGTCGCGTGAGGCGCCCGCGGGTCCGAGGTGTCTCGGGCTTCGCGGGCGCTGTCGTGTGCGGGTATCCGCGTGACCTCACACGCCGACCATCATCGTGCGTGATCGAGTGAGGGGAGTGAGCGCCCTGTGCGGATGCCTCGTCCCGGGGTCCGCGTGAGGCCCCGTGTTGCACGAGGGGTCCGAATCGGCGTATCGATTCGAGAGTTCCTGTGGCAAGGTCGCCATCGTGGGAGCGGCTTTGATCGGCGTGCTGGGCGTGGTGGTCGGCTCGATCATCGGACTGGTCGCGGTGTGGCTGACGGCGCGGTATGCCGAGGGCGTGCAGGAGCGCGCCGAGCGACGACAGCGGCGGGGGGAGCGCTTGGAAGTGCTCGCCGATCTTCTGCTTGTCCTGGACCGCACCCGACCGTTCCTTCTGGAGGGGCTCCGCTCCCGGGAGAACCTCGACGAGGTCTTCGCAGAGTTCAGCGACCGCTGCGCGCCGGTCTGGCGCATGCTGGCGACAATCGCGATCAGCGACCCGGATCCGTCCCTGCGTGCCCTCGCTGGAGATCTTCGACTCGCCACCGAGCAGAGCCTGCGTCACACCTACCTGCTCGCCCTAGCCGTCCAGCGTCGTACCGACCCCCAGGACGCTTCCGCCCTTCAGGGCCTCGATGTCGTCGCGCGCGAAAGCTCCGACCGGGCTCGGGAGCTTCACGAGCAGCTCGCCACTGCCGTCCGCGGCTGAAGTCTGGTAGTCGCATCGAACTGCGGCGGCCCGGTTGGCGCGCGTCCTGTCGGGGCGGGCTGCCCCGCAGTACGTGACCGCGGCGGTGTCGAAGGCGCTGGCTGCGTGGACCGAGCTGAACGACCGCCAGCAGGGAACGCTCGCGATCATCTTCGCGCTCGACCAGGCCGCCGAGGACGCGCACCGCGCGGCCGGCGCCAGCGGTGACTTCGACAACCGTCCCGCCTCGGTCTGGCCTCTCGCGGCTGGGACAACCAGGGCAACGGCTCGACTGTCGCCGCGCTGGAGACGCGCGGGCTGATCACGCGCGGCTCGCGGCCGACCCGCTTCGGCTGGATGATCACGGTCACGCTCACCCGGGCGGGCCGGGCCGCCGCCCGCGCGGGCACGTCGACGATGCCGGCCCGGACGCCGAAGCCGGCGCTGTCGGAGCGGTCGTGGGAGGTGCTGGCGCTGCTGTGGATGGCCGACCGGCGCGGCGGCCGGCTGCGCTGGGGGCGCTCCGCGACCATCGACCGGCGCCTGATCGAGGCGCATGTCCCGCCGCTGGCGGAGCGGAGCACCGGTGCGCTCGGCTACCGGATCACCGAGCGGGGCCGGGAGTTCTACCGCGAACACCACGCCACCCACGTTGCCGCCTACCCGGACGTCCGCGCCCCGCACCCGGACGGCGAGGCCGCGGACGTCCGGGTAGGCGGCGGCCGACGCGATCCTTCTGCGGCACCGCGCGTACTACCGGGCGCTGTGCGCGCAGTGGCAGGCGGCCCGTGACGCGCAGCGGGCTGCCGAGGTCGAAGCCGCCGCGGTCGCGCCCGACCTGCCGGACGTCCTGCCCGCCTCGGTGCGGACGCAGTCCGCGGAGCGGCACGAGCTGTGGTGCGAGACCGCTCGGCAACGGGCCGAGCTCGCGGGAGTGCACGCCAGCGATCTGGCCAGCCGGGCCGAGCGGGCCGCTCGCGCCTACGCCGCCGCGGCGCTGGCCGCGTTCCGTGCGGCGACCGCGGGCACCGATCCACTCGCCGTGCTTGAGCCGCCCGGTGAGGCCGACACCTGGGACGAGCGGCCCCTGGCACCGCCGCCCGACCGGCGTCCACGCGATCGACGACGCGGCGCGGAAGCTATTCGCTGCGGCCGTGGGTGCCCCGCCGTCTCGCCGCGGTCCCGCTCCCAAGCGTCGCGCTCGCCGTGTTGTAGCCGAGGCCGGGCCCCCACCGCCTGGCGACGCGCTCGTCGACCTGGCCGAGTTCCTGCGCGGGTGGGTCGAGGGCGGGCCACTGACCCGCCGGTTGCACCCGGTCGACCACTGACGCTGAGTGCTACCGCACGAGGAGGCTCACGGACTGTTGCGGATCTGAATGGTCCGGACGCTGATGCCAGGTGACCTCGATGCGCTCGGTGGTGGTATCCGTGGTCCGGAGGAGAACGAGTTGTTGCTGGTCTCCTGCCGGGAACTCATTGAAGGTGGTGACCTGGCCTGATGAGCCGAGCAGGTCGCCCGTGTCGACATGCACGCCGTAGGCGGTGTCGGTCCCCGCCTGCTGGAGGTACCAGGTAGCACCGTTCGATGCGATGTCGGGTATCAACTCGAACCGCACGCGGTTCCGTTCGGCCTCGGCGACCTCGTCCGCCCGCCGGGCCTGCTCGATCCGCACCGTCTCCGCCGCGGCGTCTGCGGCGCGCTGCGCCTCTGCGACAGCGAGGTCGGCCGCGTGCTTCTGCCCCCGCGCGAACCAGGCCGAGGCCGCAGAAGCCAAGAGTGCGAGGCAGGCAACGACGAACGCGGCGATGGCCATGGGGCGGAACGCTACCGTTCAGCGCACTTGTGGCGATTCGGGGCCTCGAGCTGGCCGGCGCAGCCTGGCCGGGCGGCTTCCTGCAGCCTAGGACCGCAGAAACTACACAGCTGTGACTTTGCGGTCGCCGTGGCTGGCCGTAGTCCCTACGATCTAGGGGACATCTCCGTCGGCCGGGAGGGTGACCCGCCATGTCGAAGACTGTCGCTCCGAGACGGGGCGCCCTTCGGCGCGTGGACCGGATGCGGGCCCAGCTTCGCCGCGCGCAGCTGGTTCGGGACGCCCTGGAGGACGCGCGGGACTGCGCCGCGTTCGACGCCTACGTGTACGGACTGCTGTTCGCCCCGCTCGAGGATCTGTCCGCGGCGCAGCGGCGCCAGCGTGCCGAGATCGAGCGGGTGACGCTGTCGGACCCGGAGGCCGAGGCGGCGATCGAGCGCCAGCGTGCCGCCAGCCGGACACCGGCACCGGCATGGCCTTCGCGGGTGGTGCTGGCGCACCTGGCGGCCTGGCTGCGGGAGATGGCGCTGGAGGTGTCCATCCCCGAGCCGGCGCCGTCGCGCCGGACGCCTGCCTCCCGGAGGATGGACCGAAGTGCTGGCCGGCGTTCACTCACTGCGGCGCCAACCGCTCGCACGCCCTGAGAGGCTCCAGCGCACCACCTCGGCAGTGAAGGCGAGGGTGACGCCGCTCTCGGCGACCGCGAGCACGGTGAGTGCGCCGATCGGAGCGAGGGTCCAGTAGGCCGCCAGGGCGGCGATACTGGCGGCCGAGAAGGCGATCAGGTCGACAGCAACGTGGCCGATCTTGCCGAGTCGGCGCTCGATGCCGGTCCGGCGAGTGGATTCCCAGCCGAAGGCGGTGGCCCCGTCGGGCAGGCGCTGGCCGATGCGCCCACCGAGATCCCTGCGCAGGTACTCCCGAATCTGCACGATCTTCTTGTCGTTGGCGAGGTAGGTCCAGCCGAGGACGGCTGCCACGGCGGGCAGCGCCAGCATGATGTGTACGGGCCCGCCACCGCCGAGCACGCCTGCGACGATGGCGGCGTAGGCGGCCAGCGTGGCGTAGAGCAGGTTGTCCCGGGTGCCGATGCGGGCGAGCTGCTCGGCCTTGAGGGCCTGGTACTCGGCGAGCATCAGCTCGACGTCGAGGTCGGCCTCCCGATGGCCTCCGCTGGCGATGCTCGTCACCGATCCACCTCGCGCACCGCCCGCTCGACGACGGCCTTGCCGAGGTCGCGGTGGAACAGGTCCACTTCGCCACCAGCCGCACGCAGCCCGTCGGCGATCATTTCGCCGGCAACCGGTCCACGGTGCCGGCCGCCGGCGCAGAAGCTGGTGATTGTCACCTCGTCCTCGTCCAGCGCGAGCGCGCGGGCGACAGTCTCGTCGACGAGGTCGGTCACGCCCGGTGTGCCGCGGACGGCGTCCTGGACCTCCTGGTCATGCGCGGTCAGGTACCGCAGGTTCGCGGCGGCGTGCGGGTCTCGGTAGGGGCGCAGGTCGACCTCGATATCGGTCTCGCCGGGGTCGCCGTGCAGGTAGCCGCCGGAGGTGATCTGGTAGCGGGTCATGGGGTGCTCCTTCGTGCGGTGGGCGGGTTCAGGACTCGTCGACGGAGGCGAACGCGGAGATGGCGACGTTCGCCAGGTCGCAGCCCTGGGCGCGGGCGATGACGATCGGGTCGAATCCGGGGTGCTGGCGGGTGATCAACCACTCGACCTCGCGGACGAGGCCGCGCTCGGCCTGGACGCCGGCGTAGGTGGTGCCGTCCTTGCTGGTCTTCGGGGGGACGAGCATCGGGTTCTCCTTCTGGGGCGGACTACTGGTGGTCGAGCGGGAGGACGGACAGCTCTGCGTTCTCCCAGGCGTATTCGCTGGCCGGGTCGCGCCACGGGCGGATCACCGAGACCTCGCGACCGGGGGAGTCCTCGTAGGGCTGGCCCGGGTACTCGTGGGACTCGGGATCGGCGTCCCAGTCCTCGCGACTGAGCCAGGGGGACTCGCCGCGGCGGACGTACCAGCCGACGGCGCGTGCCGCGTGGTCGGGATCGCGCAGGGAGAGGCGCTCGGTGCTGGTCTCCCAGACCAGGTCGCCGACCTGCGGGGTACTCATCCGCTCCCGCAGGCGCTGGATGATCCCGGCCTCGGGGTTGCCAAGGGACAAAGCCAGTCGGAGCAGTCCGCCAGCGGCGATGAGCCGCTGCGCTTCGGTCATCTCCGCGGCCGGGGTCGGCTCCTGGCCGACGTTCCAGTTGTTCGGCTCGGGCGTGGGTCGGTGCTCGATCATCGGTCCTCCGTCAGGTGTTGGCCGCGAGCGCCAGCAGCGGCTCGTGGGCGAGGTAGAGCTGCTCGCCGGCGGCGGTCAGCGCGGCGTGCAGGGCGTCCAGATCGACATACGGCCACCAGCGGGCGTCGGTTGCGTCGTCCTCTCCGGTCACCTCGGCGGGCTCGGCCAGCTCGAACCGGCCGAGCGTGGACGAGATCCAGGCCCAGTCGGTGTTGCGCGGGTCGTCGACTACGCCGGACCACAGCACCTCGACCGGCACGCCAGTGAGGTTGAGCCCGGTCTCCTCGGTCAGTTCACGCCGCATGGCCTGCTCGGCGTGCTCGCCGGCATCGGTCATCCCGCCTGGGATGGCCCACTGGCCGGCGTCGCCCCGGCGGATGAGCAGCACCTGGCGGTCCGCGCCAGCTCCGGCGGTGACCAGCGCGTCGGCGGCGGCGTTTTCGCCCCACGCGCCCAGGTCGCGGCCGATGCGCCCGGTGGGGCCGGCGGGGTTGACCGGGCGGCCGTCCACGACCTCGAAGGGGACAACAGCGCGTGCCTGGCGGGCGGGCCAGTCAGTGATCTCGCTCGGGTCGAGCTGGGTGTCGCGCACCCATCCCTCGCGGACGCTGGCCGCGATGCATTCGGCGCGCAGCTCGGGCGGGGTGATGTCGGCGGTAATGCGGGTGTCGGCCACGGCGCCTCTCCTCGTGGAGTCCTGAACGGCGGTGCGTCTCAGAACGGCGGCTCGTCGGCGTAGCCACCAGCCGGCGGCGGGTACTTGATCAGAGACACCGGCGGGTCGGGGTACGGGTCGCAGGCCGGGGTGCCGCCGCAGACGCAGTCCCGGTCATGGCCCGGGTCAACCGGGCCGGTCGGCTGGAGCGCCGCCTCGTAGTCGGCGGCCGGATATCCGATCAGGTAGTCGAACAGGAACTCGGCGCTGCTCCTGGCGGTCACGATCAGGCCTCCTGCGCCACATGGACGTAGGCGGCAGTCCCGCCGTCGTGGTGGGTGTCGTCGTGGGCACCGGCCAGGTCGAGACCGGCGAACAGGTCGTCCGTCTCCACGGCGAGGTCGGGGCAGATCTGGCAGCGGACGGCGAGGACCTGGGTGGTGTCCATCGGACCTCCTGGGTGCGGAAGCGGGGTGCCCCGCCCGGCCGCGGTGGCCGGGCGGGGCGAGGCGGATCAGGCGGTCTTGCGGGCGGCGATCAGCTCGGCGATGTAGCCGCCCTTGTCGGCGGCGTCCTCCATCTCGGCGATCACCTTGTGGTCCCGAGCGGCCCACGCAGTCCGGTAGGCCGCGATGGCCTCGGCCCGCTCGTCGCGCTGGCCGTTGTCGACGATCTCGACGTCGGGGTTCCATCCGCCGTCGGTACGGACCGGGATGGCTCGGATGGCCAGGATGTTGTTGCCGGCGAGTTCCGCCTTGGCCGCGGCGATCACGCGGCCGACGTAGTAGCCCTTCTTGGCGTTGTTGCGAACCCGGACGGGCCGGTCCATCGCCTCCGAGGGGTTGAACCACCCGGCGGTGCGGCCGTTGGCGTCCAGCAGGCGCCACGCCTTGCGGGTCCCGCCGAAGCGGGCCTCCTTGAACTCCAGACGGGCCGGGACCAGGTTGCCGTCCAGGCCGAACAGGGCCGGGAAGTCCCAGACCCCGCCGCGCTCGATGATCGCGGCCTCCAGGCGCCGCTCGTCGGCGCTGAGGCCGGCCGCGCGCTGGGTGAGCATGCCGTCCGCGCCGCACCGCTGGCGGGACTCGGCGGCCTGGGTGTCGAAGGCGTTGGCCTCGGCGCGGAGCTGCTCGGCGGTGGCGTTGGTGCGCATCTGGGTCTCCTCCCGTGCCCCCCGCGGGGGCACGACTCAATACTACAACGCTGCGTTGGCGTTTTAGGTCGGATCGCGAGATCCATGTGACTCAGATCACCAATCCAGCGTTGGGGATTTCTGAAACGATCGGGTGATGACCGAGAACTCCGACCCGCTGCTGACGGTGGCGGAGGTGGCCGCGCTGCTGGAGATCAGCCCGGCCACCTGGCGCAGCTACGTCTCCCGTGCGGCCCAGACCGGCGTCCCTGCTCCGGACGACCCGGACCTGGACCGCCCGTCGTCGCGGCGCTCCCCACGGTGGCGGCGCTCCACGATCGAGACCTGGGCGGCCACCCGGCGCCCCCCGGGCCGTCCCCGCAAGAACCCCGAGGCAGGCGCGGCGGACGAGGCCGACTGACCCGCGCCTCGTCCGCACGTCGGTGTGAGACACGAGCGGTCAGGCGGCGGGGCTGCAGGGGAGGACCCCGTCGGCCGGGCCGAGCAGGACAGCGGCTAGGGCTCCGACGAGCGCGGTCAGCTCGTTCAGGCTTCCCTCGACCACCAGGGCGGTGGCGCCCGGGTCGCCGATCACCACGGCGTGGTCGGCGATGACGTTGTCACCGAGCTCGGCGCCGGGGCCGAGCAGCTCGACCTCCGCCTCGGACGCCGCGATGTTCTCGTAGCGGGCGCTCATCAGTCCTCGATCTCCTGGGTCAGGTCGGCGTCGATCCAGCGGTGTCCGCGCCCGGACGTCGGCTGGACCAAAAGCTGGGTGCGGCCGTAGCTGACCCGGGCGTCGTGCACCCGCACGCCAACGAGCACCTTGCCGGTGGTGATGGAGGTGGCCGGGGCGAGCCACAGCAGCTCAGCCCTGGTGCGGGCGAGCTCGCGGGCCTGGTCGAGCGTCACGCCGCTTCCTCCGCCCGTTCGGCGCCGCGCCGGGGCCGCTCGACCCCGAGCTCGGCGAGGATCCGCTCGGCGGTGTCGGCCACCCGCTGGGCGGAGGCCTTGACCGCTCCGTCGCCCTCGCCGGCCCAGTGAGCGACATAGGGGACCGAGTACGCCAGCGTGTCCAGTCCGCAGAGGTCCGCGACGATGCAGGCCACGGACTCGGCCTCCACCTCCCGGACGTGGCCGGACATGTCCGCGGTGTGGCCCAGCAGGACGTGCGCCAGCTCGTGGCACAGGGTCTTCGCGGCCTGCGCCGGGTCGACGCCCTCGCGGATCCGCACCACCCGTGTCTCGTGGTTGACGTGGCCGTAGGCCCGGCCGTCACCGCCTGCGGATCCCCGCTCGATCGCGTAACCGGCGGCGGCCACCTGCCTGGCCAGGCCATCCCAGAGCCCAGCGGGGGCGTCCCCGCGCAGCTCCACCGGCAGCTCCGGATCGACTCGGGCGGGCGGCTCGACGAGCTGGGAGACGTCTACGACGGGTACGAGGATGAAGCCGCGCTGGACGAGCGTGGCCGTCTTTGGTTCCGCGCCGGGCTCGCTCGCGGTTCCTTCGGCCGGGGTGTCCTGCTGCTGGAGCTGGACCCGGCTGCTGGTGGGCTTCCAGATCTTGATCTGCGTCTCGCCCTTGCGCATGCGGCACCCGGCGTCGTTCCAGGCCTTCAGCGGACGGACGTCCGTGGCATCCGGGCACTGCATCAGGATCATGATCTGGTTGCCCACGGAGTAGTTCAGCCACCGGCGGGAGGCGAGGAACTGGCGCCAGCCGGTCTCGGTGGTCAGCCGCTCGACTCCGGCGGCGAGCTGGGCGCGGGCGGTCTCGATCCGCTCGGCGCGCTGCTCCGGGGTGAGGGCGTAGCGGCTCTTGCTGGACGAGCGGCTGGTGCGCTTGCGGGTGTCCGTTGACACGTGCGCTCCTTGGTGCGGCGAGAGGGTGGAACGAGAGAGGGAGAGAGGGCCCGGGGCATGGCTGTGCATGGGTGCCGGCTGGCACCGGGCCCCGGTGGCTAGCGGGCGGTCTTGTCGGGGGTGTCGTCTCCGGGTTGCGCGTCGTCGTTCTGGCGCTCGATCACGAAGCGGGCCATGCTCCCGGCCTCGATGTACTGGGCACAGAAGTAGGCGCCCGCCCCGATCAGGGTGAACAGGACGGCGCTGAGGACGCTGGCCATGGTCAGAACTCCTTGCGGTTGCTGTGGTGGGTGGCGGTGAGCGAGGTCAGCGGGGGCCCAGCTTGCGCGGCGGGACGAACCCGCGGGGGTGGCGGTGCTGCGGCAGTCCCCGGCGGCGCGCTCCGGCCCGGCGCGGCGGGCGGGTGCACCACTCCGCGACGTCGGCCTGGGCGTCGGGGTCGACGGAGGCGCTCAGGGCGAGGCGGGCCAGGCGGCTCGGGTCAGCGGCGGTGGTCATGGTCAGCTCTCCGATCCGGAGTCGGGGTGGCGGCGCTTGCGAAGCAAGCGCATGAGGGCGTCGAGTGCGCCGATGCTGTCCAGCACCGGCAGGAAAAGCAGGGCGGCCACGAGCGGGCCGAGCGCGAGTAGCCAGGCCATCACGCACCCGCCCCGGCCAGCCGGTACCGGACGGCCTTGCCGCGCGAGCCCTTGCCGTCAGCGACCATGCGGCCATCGGTCACGAGGCCGTCCAGCTCGCGGCGCACGCGCTCGATGTCAGCCGCGCTCGCGTCCTTGCCGATCCAGGCGGCGGCGACTTCGGGGGCGGTGAGGCCTTCGGGCTGGCCGCTCGCGACCACGTCCACCACGTCCCGCGGGTCAAGCGCGAGCTTGACGTCGGCCTCCTTGACCGTGATGCCGCGACCGAGCAGCCACAGCCGGGCGTCGAAGGCATCGCGGCTGCCGACCCGCTCGAAGGCCAGGCGCAGCGCGTCAACGCCGGTCATGGTGCGCAGCAGGGTGACCTCGCGGACCCGGGCAATGGCCTCGTCCACGTCGGTGATGCCCTCGCGCTGGGCCAGCTTCCAGGCGGCCCAGGTCTCGCGGGTGGCCACCGACGGCAGCCACCGCTTGCCGAAGTCTCCGATCTTGACGCCCTGGAACCGCAGGCCCTCGTCGATCCGCTTCCACCGGCGCGCGAACGCGAGCGTGATCTCCAGCAGTGCCGGGCCGGTCAGGCTCATTACCGGGAAGAACCACTCGTCCCACTCGGCGGTCGTGCTGGTGCCGAAGCCGTAGTTGATCCCGGCGCTGATCAGCGCGATGGACCAGGAGACCAGGTGGAAGGCCCCGCCGTGCTCGCCGCGCAGGGCGGCGATGGTGACCATGGTTATGCCGACGATGGCGGTGCCATCCAGGGCGAGCAGCGGCAGCCACACCAGCCAGGTGTCCAGGTCCAGGCCGTGGATCGGCTCGCCGGCCCACTTGATCAGGTGGGCGCCGGACAGGGCGGTCGGGGCGATGATCACGGCGGCCAGCGCGACGACCGCTACGCGCCACAGCTTCTCGGTGGCGGTCAGCTTCGCCTTCGGCTCGCCCTTCTTCTCGCTTGGGGCCTCGGCGCGCTCGGGCTTCGGCGCCTTCCTCGTCTTCCACTCGCCCCCCCGCGGTGACACGGAGGCCACGTCCGGGTCCTGTAGGCCGTAGTCCATCGTGTCGCCCTCCGGATCTCCGGCGGGCGGTGTGTCGTACGTCTCAGTCGGGGGCGGAACGGTCCCGTTCCTGCTGCTCACAGCACTCTCCTTGGCGTGTGGCGCCGTCCCGCTCGGCTGGGTGACGGCGACTTTCACATCGCCATCTTACATGGTCTGTAGTCAATGTGTAGGCTGTAGTCATGTTCGAAACCGGCACCGGCCACGAGGAGGGACGCGCTGATGGCATCGGTTAAGAGGGCTCCGACCAAGCGGCGCAAGCCCCTCTCGACGTACGACCTCAGCGACCCGCGCTTCTGGATCGTTGGGGGGTGGCGTCTTGGCCTCGGGTCCGTTCGCGTAAGTGCCGCTGGGCACGACCGCTGGCGAACCTGGGGCGACATCGCAACGCCCGTGGCCGGTGCCGGCTCTCTCTACCTGCTGTCCGCCTTGGGTGCGGACCCGCTCGGCCCGCTGGGGCCGACGCTGCTGGAGTCCGACCTCTTCGACCTGACCGACCCCTACCGCCTGACCGCCGCCGCCCTCGGCGGCACCGCCGCACTGCTGCACCAGCGGTCCGACACCGCACGCGGCCATCGAGAGCGGCGCGCTGTGCTCAAGGCCTTCGCTGAGCTGAACGCGGGCGAGGGCCCGACGCTGCTGCACCCGTCCGGCCGCCCGGTGCAGGTGAAGCTGCCTGAGCCGACCCTGGCTGGCGCCCGATTCGTGATGAAGATTCCCGACGGCGTCACCGAGGCAGAGCTGCTCCAGGCCGCCCAGCGCCTGGCCCCGATGCTCAAAGGCCGTGTGTCGATGCGCCCCACGGTCGCCCCGGCCTCCGGCCGCAAGGTCCTGGCCGCCCTGGCCAGCGGTGCCGCGACCAAGACGGTCACCGTGGCTCGCAGGGCCCGGACCGTCGAGGCAACTGAGCCGAAGCCGGCGCGCAACCCCCTTGAGGAATTCCTCGCCTGCTCGCACGTCGAGGTCAACATCCGCCGGCGCGAGACGCTGAACACGACCGTGCCCTGGGAGGGCCTGGAGGAGATCCGCCGCGCGGGCGCGAACTACAAGGGCCGCTACGTGCAGGATCCGTGGCACATCGGTCGTGACGAGGACGGTAAGTCCGTCTACGACACGATCTTCGCCCGCAACAAGTTGTCCGGAGGTGAGGCCGGAAGCGGAAAGTCCACCGGTGAGCACGTCGACATCTGCGCGGTGAGTCAGGACCCCCGCGCTCGGAACTTCTTCATCGATCCGTCCGGTGGTGCGGAGTTCGGCTTCTGGGAGCCGCTGGCCGCCCCGATCAAGGGTCGCTGCGGTGTGGCCTACACGGTGGAGGATGCGTACGCGCTCCTGCGTGACCTGCACGCCGAGGGGGTGGCCGCGCTTCAGTGGATGGCCGACACCGCGAACGAGCGCGAGGCCGCCGGACTGCCGCGGACCAACGTCGCCCGTGGCGAAACGACCACGTGGATCTGGATAGACGAGCTGCTGGCGCTGACCCGCCATCCGGATAAGAAGCTGGCGGACGCTGTCTCCTTCCTGCTGTTCGACATCATCGGGCGGCTCCGCAAGGTCGGCTACCACGTCGTCTGTTCGACACTGAAGCCGACTGGCGATGTCATCCCGACCTTCGTGCGGGACTTGATCACCATCAAGCAGGTGTTCCGCTGCACGACGGCGGACGCCTCGACGGCCGTGCTGGGCGACAAGATCTGGGCGCTGCTCGGCTACGGCGGCCACAAGATCGAGATGAAGGCCCCGAAGGGGATCTCCTACCTGCTCGGCACCGAGGGCTACCCGCTGCGCATGCGCTCGGCCTTCGTGGACAACGAGGTTCGTGACGGCCAGGAGATCAGCGAGCGGCACGAGGTGCTCAACGCGGCCCTGCGTCTGCGCGGGCTGCCCGAGGTGCCGCCGTTGGTGAAGAACATCGACCCGGCGCGCGCCGCACTGCTGGACCCGTCCCGCCCGCAGGTTCGGGAGTCGGTCACCCTCACGCCCCCGGCGTCGGCCGGCGCGGACGTCACCCCGGTGCCCGCGCAGCGAGTCTCCACCGCGAAGGTGGCCGCCCCGACCCCAGCTCCCGCTCCTGTCGAGGTGGAGCCCGAGCCCTCCCCCAACGTCGCCGAGACCGAGGAGGTCGACAGCCTTGCCGAGGTGCTCCGCGTCGCCGCCGAGATGGCCGTCGAGGCCGGACACGTCACCCCCCGGATGCTCCAGGTCCGTCTCGGGTTGGACTTCGACGCCTGCGCCTGGGTGCTGGGCCAGCTGACCGACCGCAAGGTCATCGGTTCCGCCTCCGGCGATTCCGGGGCGCGCAAGGTCCTGGCCTCGGCCGCGGACCTGGACCGCTTGCTCGCTGACGAGGACGAGGACAACCCCCCGCCTCCCGCCGACCCGACCGAGACCGCCCGCGCGGGCTACGCGCAGCGCCAGCACCGCCGCCGTCCCGACAAGCGCACCCGTAACGCCGCCCGTGAGACCGCAGGCGCCGGCTCCAGCTCAAGGGAGGGCTGATCCATGGAGATCGCCGCGATCGCCGCCGAGGCAATCCTGACCATCTACTTCTTCCTGCTGGTCATTCGCTGGGGCGTGGACCTGCTGACCCGGGTGGGCCTGTTGCGTGAGCCGAACCGGGGCGTGGCGCTGGCCCTGGAAGGGCTGCGTACCACCACCGATCCGCTGCTGGGCCCGATCGGCAAGCGCGTGCCGCCGCTGCGGTTCGGGTCGCTCGCCTTCGATCTCTCGTTCCCGCTGCTGCTGATCCTGCTGCCCATCGTCAACGCCTTCATCACCGCGCTCGCCGGCTGAGACCCGGCAGGGAGGAACCGCCATGGCGAAGACCGTGAAGTGCCCCCGCAAGGGCTGTGAAAAGGAGTTCAAGGTCGGCTTGGTCGGCAGCCTCGTAGGCCACCGCAAGCTGTGCAAGACCTGCCGTGTTGACCTGGTGGACCCGGGCGTCCGGGTCAAGGGCGGCGTCGGTGAGATGCGATTCGCGCCCTGGCACAAGCCAGACCGTCGCCACGTCACCAACTCCATGCTCGGCAACCGCCCACAGAGCGCCGCCGAGCGCAAGCGCGCCGCCGTCATGCACGGACTGGCCAACAACCCCAACTTCCAGGTTCGTCCCGGCGATTTCGAGCAGCCGGACATGACCATCCAGCTTGACCCCGACTCGGGCACGGCCGAGGTCAACTTCGGCCCGGACTTCGGCTTCCTGGACGCCCACCGCGGCCGTGTCGGCCGGGCGCGTTTCGCAGCTGATCGCGGCCTCGGTCCCGCCCCCGAGATCGATGAGACAGAACTGCTCGGCTCCTCCTACGACTTCGACGGCGGCGTCATTGACAGCGAGGTCCTCAACACCACCTACCTCTGACCTCAACACCTACCTGGATGTCCCTCAGAAGGGAGACCACCATGCCACCTCCGTACCGCTGGCCGGGCACCGTGTTGGTGCACGACCAGCAGGTCCCGATCCCGGGGCCGGGCGAGCAGAGCGACCCCGCCTGGACGCTGGAAAGCGTCCAGGCCGACAACGCCGACGAGCACGAGGCGGGCCGTCACGGCCCGGACTGCCCCGGCGACTGTGCCGAGCGCACCTACGCCCGCTGGTCGGGCCTGCTGAACACAGAGCTGGTGGCGGCATGAGATGGGGCAGGCGCACACCCGCCCCGGTCACCTCGACCGAGCTGGTTCCCACCGAGGCGCCGGCCCTGGTGACCTGGCAGAAGACGTGCGCTCTGGAGAGCACTGACCGCCGCTACCTGGCCGGTGAGGCGTTGCTGCACGCGGAGTTCGCCGCGCAGGCCACCGACAGCGCCGGCTTCGGGGCCCTGAACGACTTCCCCACGGAGGAGGTGGCCTCCTACGCCGATGTCGCCCTCGCCCACAGCGCCACCTCGCAGGCCTACTCCGCCATGCTGGCCGCCCTGAGGCCCGGTGATCTTCCGCGCGACGACGAGGACGACCAGTGATCGCGGACGGCGTGGCCTCGGCGCTGGCCAACGGCAGCCTGTCCGCGGACCCGGCCAGGGCGGGCTTGGCTGGCTATGCGCTGCTTCGCCTCTCCCTCGTCGCGCACCGACTGCGCGACGGAGGAGACCTTCTGACTCCATACGACGCCACCCGGGCCAGCGTGCCGGATCGAGACGACCGTCCCAGCCTGACCTCCGGCCGCTTGGAGCTGGCCGCCAACACCGCCGAACCGGCATGGCCGACCTTCTGAACCCCTTCAGCGACCTGCCTGTGCCGGTGTCCACGCCGCGCCCGGCCGGGAGGGCCGCACTCCGAGTGATCTTCCGGATCGAGGCGCCCGTCCGGTCCGACACGGCGCTGGGCGAAGTCCGCCCGATCTCGGCGCCGGGCGCCACCGAGACGGAGGACTGACATGCGCGAGATCACCGCCGACGACATCTACGAGCACCTGATGAGCAGCGTGTCCGACGAGCAGTTGCGGGACCAGGAGACCGACGAGGTTCTCGGCATCTTTGACCTCCGTCCCGACGACACGATCCACGTCAACGAGCCGGACGTGTACCCAACGCGGATCCTCGGCAGGTTCCGCGTGCACGTCGAGAAGGTCGAGGACTGAGGTGGCCATCTCCGCTACGACCATCCGCGAGCGCCTGCTGGCCGGGCTGGTCGACGACAACGCGCTCGTCTACGACGACGGCCACGAGGTCCAGCTCATGAGGGACTTCGCGGGCGCCGACGTTACGGCCGTCGACCTGGACTCGCCGGAACATCCGACTGCGGGCCGCTTCCGGGTGACCGTCGAGAAGCTGGAGGACTGACATGTTCGCCGACAAGTTCGCGAGTGACGATCGTTCGGCGCGGCAGGGCCTTCTCGGCCACGCGCTGGAGAACGCCGAGTTCGCGGCGGAGGCCGCCGATCTGGCGGGCGCCGAGCATCTGGACGACGACGGATTCCGGCGCGCCGTGGGCCGCGCGAGCGCGTTCTCGGCGGCGTCGCAGGCGTTCTCTGCGCTGCTCGCGGCGACCGTCCCCGCGGACTTCGGGGACGAGTCGTAGGCGCTCGTCGACTCCGGCCCGCACCAACCCAAGAACCGAAGGAGGGAATTGGCATGAGCACCCTGACCACCGAGGACGCCGTGGCCACGCAGACGATCGACGACGTTCTCAACCATCTGGACGAGGCATTCGGCGATGCCGACCTCGTCTCGACCGACACCGGCGAGACGGCCGGCGGCACGCGCTTCGACCCCGAGTCTGGCCTGCTGACCGTCCACGAGCCGGACGGCTGTCCCGGCCGGCCGCGCGCCTACTTCCGGGTGACCGTGGAGCCGATCCCGCTGGTCGAGGGCCCGCAGGTCCTCGACGGGGACGCCAACCCCCCGCACGGTCAGGCGGACACCGAGCCGGGCGCCGAGGTCTCCCGCTACGGCCGGACCGGAATGGTGCTCGGGTGGGGCCACCGCCACAACCTGGAGCGCGGCGACGCCGAGCTGATCGACATCGCGCCCGCCCCCGCGTCGATGTCGGACGCCGCGTACAGCGCGCTCTGGCTCGCCGTCGCGTGGGGCGTCCCCGCCGGCACCAGCCCGGATGGGTTGGACGACTCCTACGAGCGCGCCTGGATCCCGGCCGCGGGAACGGTCGCGACGCGGACCTGGTACCCGGCCAACTAGTCAATCGGCCGCACGACGGCCACAGGAAGGGTCGACATGGACATCGAAACGTACGAGACCGACGACACGACCACGTTCTGGGGCGCGCTGAACCTGACCGACGGAATCAGTGGCGTGCGGCCCTTCGGTCCGAACGAGGACGGCGCCCGCGCACACATCGAGAGCACGCCCGACGCCCGGTCGGCACTGCTGAGCCAGGGTCCGGACGACACGCACTGGACCCAGTCCGACCAGTTCGCCGGCGGCGAGTGGATCGGCCCGGTCTCCCCGCTGGAGTCGGACGCGGTGCGTGACCTGCGTGCGGCGGCGGCGAAGCCGAGGCGGACCACCAAGTCGCGCACCTCGCGTCGCACCCCGGCGGCCACGCGGTGAACCGGATCCGGGTGGCCGTCTCACGCCTGATGACCGAGGTGGTTCTGGTGGTTCCGGTGCTGATCGCGGGCCTGCTGGTGGCCGCGTCATGACCACCGTGCTGGACCGGATGACTCTCGCGTCGACCTGGCCGGAGGTGCTGCCGGCGTCCGGTGATGCCGCTCTGGCGGGCGTGGAGCGGATCGCCCATGCCCTGCTCCACGAGAACGGCCGCGGGCCCGAGGTGGGTGCCCTCGCGGAGCAGCGGGGCGACGCGGTGCGCGCGATCAGCTCCGGCCTGACCTCGGGCGTGCGCGGTCTGGCCCAGCGACTGAGCCCGCCGGTTCCGATCGACCTGGAGCCGATGCCCGAGGACATCTTCGGCCGGGGCTGGTTCCCCGGCGCCAACAACGCCGTGGAGGACTGATGTTTCGCACCAGCCATGAGGAGCCCGACGACCACGTGGAGCGGACGTTTCGCACCCGTCGCGAGGTTCTTGCGGACCATCCTGAGTTGGATATCCATGCCCACCCGGATGACTCGGCCGCGGACCTGTCGGGGACGTCGTCTCACTCGGGGCGGCAGTCATGACCGATCCGATCGGCGACATCGTCACCCGGCCGAGTGACTGGAGCCAGGCCAGCACCCCGATCACCACTCCGCTGCGCCGCCGCGAGTTCGTGATCTCCGTACCCGACAGCCCGGAATTCGAGCGGGTACTGGACACCCCGCTGCATGTCGTCGAGAGCCTGGAGTTCGCGAGCGGCGTGTACGGCTCCGTGCGCGCGCGGTCGGCCTCCGGCCCGGAGGACGACTGGACGGCGTCGCAGTGGGCGACGCCATGAGCCTGCGGACCTGCTTCCAGGGCCTGCGCATGGTTGCCAGGGTCGACGACGGCGGATCGTCGTTCGACGACCAGGACCTGCCGGTCGCCAGCGACCGGGTGCTCGACCCGCTGCCGCCCGCGGCCCCAGGCGACCCGGACACGCTGCTGGAGGTCCGGGTGCTCCTGCCCGAGCGCGATCGCGAGGGAGCGCAGCTCCTGGAGGACGCGCTGAGGGCCAGGCCCGGGGACTGGGTGATGCACTCCCGGAGGGTCCCAGGCTCTGGTCCGGCGGAGCGGTCATGAACCTGCTCGCCCGCATCCAGAAGGTGCTCGACCCGCGCTGCGACCACATCGACTGTGGTGAGCCGTTGCGTGGCGACCGCCTGACGCTTCCGGTACGGCTCTCCGACAGGGCCGCGGATGTGCTGGGCCGCCGCCATGTCGAGTTCCACGCCGACTGTGCCAACAGCAGCCACCTGCTGGCCGGTGGCGACGAGTCGTGGCAGGTCGACCAGGACGCCGTCAACCGGGCCCTCGGCCTGGTGCCACCAGTGGGGCCGTCATGACCTTCCATCCATTCTCCGGCCTGTTCGCGCCTGGTGAGGGTCCGGGTCTGCATGGCGGCGTCGATGACGGTGTCTGCGCGTACGAGCATTCCGGTCGGTGGCGCTCGACGTCCTGCCGTTCGACCGACACAGTCGCCGTCGTGGCGGGCGCCGGACCCCAAGGCGACGAGCCACTGCTGTGCAGGGATCACGTCGATGCGTGGGCTCAGACCCCTGAAGCGCGGGATGGCTTTCACAGGATCCACGAGTTCGAACTCAAAACGTCCGCGGAGGATGGATGACCGACGCCATGAGGTTCCATCCGATCGCCGGACTGCGGCGGTCGGGCGAGGGGCCCAACCTGAGCGAAGACGCAGGCGATGCCTGCGCTTTCGAGGATCACGGCCGGTGGCGGACTACTCGATGCCGCTCGGCCGATGTCACCTCTGCCGTGGAGGGGTTTTCCCTCTACGGGGAGCCGTATCTGTGCGCTCCGCACGCCGAGCAGTGGGCGCAGACTCCTGGCGTGCAGGCGGGGTGCCAAGCCATCTATCCGCTGTACCAACGCGGAGGGCCGCCGATTGACCTGGCGGGAGGCCGATCATGAACCGCAGCCCAGGGTGGGCCGATCTGGGGCCGGATGCCCCCGACACCGAGGACGCCTACGGCGCGGTGTTCGGCATGCACCCGACACCCGGTCTGGTCGCTTACGACCTCCAGGGCGGTGGCTCCGACGGCGAGCCGCTCGCTCTGGTCGTGGGGAACGCGGGGCCCGGCGAGGGCTACGAGGCCCTGCCCGGGTTCGACCAGAGCTGGACCGTCACCCCCCAGAAGCGCGCGGCGGAGGGTGGCCCGCACGAGCCGGACTCCGAGGCCGACGACTGGGCTCCGGCCTCCGTCTACTACCGATACCTCCTCTGACGAGACGGGCGGCCGGTCCCGCACCCGGCCGCCCGCTCGCAGTCCACCCCCACCCTCGCCCGCACTCGGGGCGGACCCCACCATCAAGGACACTTCATGATCAACACATTCGCGGCGGCCGTGGTCGCCATGCTCGCCACCGATGTCTCACCCGCCGCTGGAATGATCGCCGCCGGACTGGCCTTCGTGGCCGTCCCGCTGCTGCGCGGGCGGTTCCGGTGACCCCCGACTGGAGGAACACCGCCACTCGCGTCGGGCTCGGCGCGCTCGCCCCGTTTGTCTCTCCGGTTCTGCCGGAGGGGAACGACAGTGAGGTGCGCGAGCAGATCAGCTCCATCGCCCGCGACGGCGACAACCGCCTGCTGCCGGTGGTGGCCGGTGCCGCCGCGCTCGGCGCCCTGCGGACCCGGCGCGATCAACTCGCCCTGGAAGCCGGGCCGGAACGCCTTGCGCTCGAAGCCGGCCCCACGCCCCTGGAGCTGGAGTCCAGCGACGGGTGGACCCCTGACATGGACCCCGATCTGGGCTGGGCTTGATGACCTCGCCCGAGGAGCTGCCCAGAGAGTGGGACCTCGTCGCCCGCGAAGGCGACGACCTTTAGATGGACACGACCTTTGCCGTCCTGGGCGCGCTCCTCGGAACCGTCCAGGATCTGGCCCACCTGGACGTGACCGTCGGGTCCGTCCTGCTGGCTGCGGCTCTGGTGGCGGTGCCCGCTGGGCACGTTGACCGCTGGGTCGAGCGCAAGCGGTTCCGGGTGACCATGTGGCGCCACGGCTACAGCCGGCACCGCGAGTACGTGCGCGGGAGCGAGTGGAAGGATCGGCGGCGCCGGTACCTGCGCGAGCACGACCCGGCCGAGTGCCGGCTGTGCGCGCGATCCTGGGAGCCGAAGTGGCCGCTGCACCACAAGAGCTACGAGCGCGCCGGTGGAGGCCAGGAGTTGGACCGCGACCTGATCCCGGTGTGCGAGCGGTGCCACAGCTTCATTCACAGCCTCGACCACAAGCGTGGGCCGCTGCGCCGGCTCGGATTCTCGCTGCGGCTGACCACCTGGGTGGCGATCGGACTGTGGCTGCCGGTGCGCCTGGCGCGCCGCACGGCCTCGCCGTCCGCGCCCACGGGGCAGGGCGAGCGCTGATGCCCGCGGAGGTGCCGCCGACCGGCGCCCGGGGCTTGCGCGTCGCCTCGGGCCCGGTACCGATAGCGTCGAAGCGTGACCTACACAGTGACTACAGCCGCAAGGGGGGCGAGGCGATGACACCCGGCTCCATCGCCTCCGGCCCAGGGGAGCCCACCGAGCGGCCCGGAGTCACACCCACGGCCCGCGTACACCGCGGCCAGTTCGTCGAGCCTGTGGACGCCTGGGTCACGGCCGGGCCTGACCAGTGGTGGCGCATCCCCCTGGTGGATGTTCCCCCGCCGGCCCCCTCCGGGACGAAGAACAGCCCGGAGCGCAAGAGGGCCCTTACCCGCATCCGCAACGCTTGGGCGCGTGAGGTCAAGCGCCGCGTCGAGGCCGGGCAGATCAACGGCGAGTTCGTCTCGATGACCGTGATGGCCGAGGGCCAGGAGTGGTTCTACTGGGGCCCGGCCGCCCCGGGCGAGCAGGCCCCCATCGGCGATCCCGAGGAATAGCTCCACACCTGCATCTCGGGCGCGCCTGACGGAGTGTGACGAGATCTCTCGCTAGCCTCGCTGTCCGTGAGGGTGTTCGGGTGGGCGGCAGACGCCAGTGCGTGCGGCTACTACCGGCTCGGCCTGCCGATTGACGCGCTCCGCTCCCGCGGCCACGAGGCACTGGTATCCACGGTGCTGCCCGAGGAGTGGGCGGACGCGGACATCATCGTCGGCCAGCGGGTGTGCCTCCCGGGCCCGTCGGCAACCTGGCAGCGCCTGGCCAGCGAGGGGCGGGCGCTGGTCTACGAGATCGACGACGACCTGTTCGACCTGCACCCCACCAACCCAGCCCGCCAGGTCTTCGCGGACGCTGAGGTCCAGCGGCGCATCCGCGAGAACGCCGCCGCGGCCTCTCTCGTCACCGTGACCACCGAGGCGCTGGCCGCGGTGATGCGTGAGATCAATCCGCGTGTGGCCGTGTTGCCCAACGCCATCCCCGGCTGGCTACTGGAGCGCACTCGCCCGCACCGAGAGCGGCTCACGATCGGCTGGGCCGGCTCGGCCACTCACCACGCGGATGTCGCTGAGGTCGCCGGTCACCTGCGCCGCTTCCTGGCTCGCCACCCCGACGTGGCTATGCACCTGATGGGCACGGACTACACCGCCGCGCTCGGCCTGCCGACGGACCGCGTCCGCTACACCCCGTGGGCCATCGACGTCGCGGCCTACCTGCGGATGGTGGACTTCGACATCGGCCTGGCTCCGCTGGCGCCGCATGCGTTCAACCGCTCGAAGTCAGCACTGCGCCCGCTCGAGCTGGGCGCCCTCGGCATCCCCGTGGTGGCAAGCGAGTACGGACCGTACGAGCGGTTCGTGCGCCACGGCGAGACAGGCTTCCTGGTGCGCCGTGACCACGAGTGGTCCACCCACCTGCGGACCCTCGCGGCCGACGCCGAACTGCGCGAGCAGATGGGCACCAAGGCCCGCGCCCTGGCCGCCGAGCACGCGATCGAGGCCACCGTCGGTGCGTGGGAGGAGGCCTACCGTGCCCTACTCCAGTGAATGCGGGAAGGCCTGGATCACGTCCTGGCTGGCCGAGCTGGCCCCGGCCAGCGTGCTGGACATCGGCGCCGGCGCCGGCGGCTACGCGCGGATCTGCCGGCAGGCCTGCCCGGCCGCGCGCCTGACCGCGGTGGAGATCTGGGAGCCCTACGTGGCCCGGTTCGGCCTGGCCAGCCTGTACGACGAGGTGCTCGTCGGCGACGCGCGCACGCTGGCCCTGCCCGCGGTGGACGTCGTGATCCTCGGGGACGTCCTGGAGCACATGATCGCCGCCGAGGCCGTGGAGCTGTGGGCCCGCGCCCGCGCGGCATCCCGGCTCGGGGTACTGGCCTCGCTGCCCGTGGTGCCGTACCCGCAGGGCGCGGTCGAAGGCAACCCGCACGAGGAACACAGGGAGACCTGGAGCCATGCCCGCGTGCTGGCCCGCCTGCCCGGGGTGGTGGCCAGCGACGTCGACGGCGACATCGGCGTGTACCTGGCCAGCCCGACCGAGGTGTCCGCGTGCCCCGCCGCCTAGGACCGATCGGCCGCCAGATCGACCCGATTCCCTCGAGCGTGCGGTTCACCCTCTCGCCGACCGCGGACCGGGACGCCTACCGCGCCGCGCTGCACATTGGCTGCGCTGTTGTCGGCCTCGGTGCGAGCCGTGACGAGCTCGCCGAGATGATCGAGGCGGTCGGCCTGGAGCGGAGCGCGCTGGTGCACGGCCGGGGCGAGGAACGTGCCGCGCGGGCCGGCTCCAGCCCGCTACCGCCGGCCGGCGACCACCGGCGCAGCGGCGGCCAGTAGGCGCAGCGCCTGCACCGCGGGCTGGCCGTAGCCGGCAACCCGGGCGTACCAGTAGTACGTCTCCTCTGTGCTCATCCCCGCGATGCCCTGGGCGATCCGCTCGGCCTGCGCGGCGCCGGTGACCTGGGTGGCCAGTACCAGCGCGAGCCGCACCCCGGCCTCCTCCTCCAGCGGGATAGGGGTGGGGGTGCGCGAGCCCAGCACACTGGCCGGGTGCCCGCTGGCCCGCACGGCGGTGTGGATCGCCTCTCGGGCGCCCCGCGCCAGCGCCTTGCTGTCGGCGGCCAGGCGCAGACCCCTCCAGCCCGGCCCGTCCGCGCCGCGCAGCTCGGCGCTGGACAGCGCGCCGCCGATCCAGCGGGCGGCCAGAGTGAAGGTGCGCGCGGTCATGTCTGCTCTCCTCGCGGACGGGTTCCCCTACCGGACGGCTGTGATCAGGAGTCGGCCGCGCGCTAGGACGACGCGCGGCCGAGCCGCTTCAGCGTCAGACCCACTTCTGTCCAGGGATCTCCAGGAACGTCTGGACGTCGTTCTCGTCGCGGACCTCGAAGGCCTCCGCTCCGGTCTCGCGCCCGTAGGCGATGGCCTCCCCCTCGGTCGGGAAGTCCGCGGGCTGGTGGCCGTTGGGGTAGCAGGTGTAGGTGCGCTCCATGGCGATCTCCTTTGCGTGCGGTTCAGGCGGCGGCAATCCGGGCGTGGGTTAGCAGAGCGGTCCGAGGTACCGGCCGTTCACGATTACGTTGGCGAAGCGCGTGCGGCCGTTCTCCGCCCAGTGCTCGGCGACGATGGCCCACGTCTCACGGGCCATGGCCCGCTCGTCCTCCGGGGTCGACATGCGGTCGACGCGAACAAGCAGCGTGGAGCACTGCGACGCGCGCTGGCTGGTCACGCTGATCACAGCCCCGGACAGGACGGAGCCCGCGACCTGACGGGCGCGGAGTGCGGTGCGGATCTTCTTCGCGGCGGTGGCGACGGCGGAGAGGGTTCGAGTGGTCATGGCGTGCTCCGTTCTCAGGCGGCGGCATCAGGCTTGGCAGGCGGGCGAGTGTCGAGATCGGCGAGGCCGCCCGCTGGCCGCCCGGAGGCGGGCGGCCAGCGGGCGGATTCAGGGCCGGCTGATGCCGTAGTCCCGGCGGCACCGGGCGGCGACCTTCTTGGCGCGCTGGGCGCGTTCGATGTCCGGCGTCGTGCCGTTCCGGTGCGAGATGGCCGCCAGGAACTGGTCCACGTACCAAGTCGCCTCGTCGACCAGGCCGGTGCCGCGGTAGCCGTATTCGCAGGCCATCAGGTACGCGGCTTGGTCGACGTAGTAGGCCTCCGCAGTCCGCACCGTGCGGATCACGGAGCCTCGAGGCTCCTCAAGGAGCGGCTCGCCCGCCGGGGTCGTGATCGCGCTGGCCTCCGCCTTGGCCCTTCGTGCCTTCGCGGCGTCCTCTCGGGCAGTGCGCGCGGCTTCCTCGGCGCGCTCCTCGTCGGTCTTGATCTGCGTCGGCCGTCGGCGGACCTCCACGGGGGCCTCCGGGAAGCAGACCGTGCAGGCCCGCTCTCCGGCCAGTTCGACAACCTCGCGCCGGGCCTTACCGGACAGGGCGGGGAGGAACACCTTCTGGGTGGTGGGGTAGCAGGTGTGGCAGGCGGTGCTGCTGTGGACATGGCCGCCGGGGACCACCCAGTAGCGGGTCCACGGGTCACGCCGGTACTGGTCGTCGATGGCCCGCTCGCGGCGCTTGAGCCGATCGAGCTCGGCCCGGAGGCGATCGGCCGTCCGCTGGATGCCGACCAGTTCGGTGTCGATCTCGGTCGGCGTGGCGAGAGCATTCGTGGTCACGGTTCGGTCCCCTTCCGGGAGCGAGGGTCAGGCGGCGGCAGTGACAGCGCGGACGGCCTCGCCAGCCGAGGTGGACATCAGCCAGGCGACGGCAGTGTGGTAGCACCGGCGGCCGTGCTGCCCGGCGGTGCAGTCGCAGTGGGTCGCGGAGGCTCGGTAGATGGAGCCGGCGCTGCCGACGACGGCGAAGATCTTGTTGTCTCCCATGCCTGGCAGGTGGACGACCCCGCCCAGCTCGATGACCTCGATGGCCCTCTCCACCTGGCTGGCGGAGTAGCCGGCGGCCGTGAGGGCGGCGCGGCAGGCGCAGGCCGGGCCATAGCCGGCGGCGCGCGAGGCCTCCGTGTGGAGCGGGCGGTTGCACCCCTTGCAGCGGATGGTCTCCTGGGTGATCACGCGACCTCCAGCCTCTCTGACCTGCGGCGACCTCTAAATTGTAAATGGCCATGTGACAAAACGTCAAATAAAGATGTGATGTTCTGTCACATGGCCATGTTAAGATCGTGCGCATGGCAGGAGACGAGAGCGAGCTGGCCGCACTGGTGGCGGCTGTCAACGCCGCGCGTGAGCGCGAGAAGCAGGTGCGCGACGCCGCGCACCTGGACTACTGCCGGGCGATCCGCTCGCTGGTGAAGTACGAGGAGGACGCGCACGGCAAACACGGAGCCCAGCGTCGGGTGGGGCGCCACCTGAACATGTCCGCCCAGAACGTCGGGACGATGTTGGACCAGCTCTACAGGGCCGAGACTGGCCAGGAGCGCCCCAAGAAGCCGCGCGCCGCGCGAGCCGCGGCGACAGGGGGAGCGGCGAGCGATGCGTAGGTCTTCGCTCACCGCCGAGGACCTGGAGCGCGCGAACCAGATCCGAGATCTCTTCACGCGAGCGAGCCGCACGACGGACACGCCGCCCGCGGTCCAGGCCGCAATGGAGGACGCGGTGCGCGGCAACCACGGGCTCATCCAGTCGCACGGCCCGCTCATCGCGGCCGAGACACTCGTCGAGGTGGCGTTCCTTGCCGGCTACGCCGCGGGCGCGGCCGGACTGGATCTAGGGGCCTAGGGAAATGATCGACAACAGCTATCTCACCGACATGCCTCGCTGGCCGCAGGAGGTCAGTGAATGGCAGAACTGCGCCACCCCCAACCTGGAAAGCGGCTCCCTGGCGGAGGGGGACCGCGTCCGGCCGGCGGACGACAGGATGAGCCCGGACCATGAGGGCGGGGAAATCGAGGAACGCCTCGTTCTACGCGGAGTTTGGCACGGTCGGGTGAAGTGGGACTCCGGCCAGAAGGACGATGTCCCGCTCTACGCGCTGAATGTCGATCGGGTGCGAGTACGAGGTGCGGTGCCGCGAGAGGACTCCGAGGGCGCGTCGTGCTGACCACCTTGGCGGCCGTGCTGTTGGCAGCCTGCATGGCCGCCTTGACCCTGATCGTCACGGGCGTCATCGATACCGACGGCGGCACGTTCGTCGGCCTGTGCGCGTCCACCGCCGCGCTGGCGCTCGCCCTCACCGTCCGGATCGTGAGCGCCGGCCGGCGCTGAGGAGGCATCGTGATGAACGAGATCATCGGACGCCAGGATCGTGCGCCACGCCTGGGCCTGTTCTTCGACGGCGCCCTCGTGGGAACCGCCGCCTCCGATGACACCTACGGCCACGAGGCGCAGCGCGCGGCAGCGGTCGAGCTCGGTGTCGACCCCGGACGCATCGAGGTACTGGGGGTCTGCCCCGACCACCCGGAAGCCTCGGCCGTTGACTGCCCCGACCACCCGGACCCGGGCTGGCCAGACTAGGCCACCGCGAGCCAGTAGAACGTCCGCGCCCCCGCGGACACGTTGGCCCCGTCCCGGCGTTGCACGACGAACGCGAAGTCCGTAGTGGTCATGTTGCCCACCGAGAACGTCGGCGCGGCCAGGTCCAGCAGCGGGCCGGACACGAATGCCGCGCTTGGCGCCACGGGGAACGCGGCCGGGAACGTGACGGTCACGGTGAGGCTGTTCGTGCCGCCCGGGAACGTGCCCACTACGCTGCCGCGCTGGCCGGTCAGGGCCGGCACCCCGGTCGCGGTGGGATCGGTAACCGCGCCGGTGACCACGTAGGAGTCCCCGGCCGGCGCCAGCACCACCCGGTCGCCCGCCACCGGGGCGTACGGGCGCAGGTATGGGTACGGGCCGGTGGCCACCGCGTCCCCGTCCACCAGCACCAGCGGGTCACCGCCGGTGTAGCCGGGGTCCACCGTGCCGTACCGGGGGTACAGCGTCCGCCCGGACTGCACCCGCGCCGTCCGCAGCTCGAGCGCGGCCATCCGGTGCTTCAGGTCCGCGATCGTGGCCGCGAACCGGACCTCCAGCGACGGCAGGTAGCGGCTCATGGCACCAGCCCCAGGTGGATGTCGCCGAGCTTGAGGGAAACCTCGGCCCCCCGGTCCGCGCCGGGCGGAGTGGCCGTCCAGCCCACCAGCCGCACCAGCGCTACCAGTCCGGGCCGCCCACCGCCGGGGGAGGGGTGCAGCTCGGAGGTGACCGACAGCCACAACGTGGAGCCCAGGTCCAGGTCGGCCAGCGCGGGCATCGCGTCCCCGGCCAGCTTGACCTCCGGGATGGCCGTGCAGCCGCACCGGGAGGCCACCGTGGTGTCCGCGTAGGTGTCCACCTCGGCCTGGCCGGTGACGGTGCCGGAAAGGGAGACGGTCTCCTCCAGCAGCGGGTAGCCGGCAGCCAGGTCCTCGGTGCTCACCCCGTGTCCGGATGTCGATATCCACGCCTCCTGGCTGCCGGAGTCCGCCGACGCGGTGGCCGTGGCCCGTACGTCGTTGGCCGACTCGCCTCCGGTGCGCGGGTAGGCGTAGTCGGTCACGTTGCCCGGGTAGGTCAGCGTCAGCCCGCTCTCCTGCGCGCCGCGGCCCACCCGCGGCTGCCCCAGCACCAGGCGCACCGAGCCGCCCGCGGTGGGGTGATAGGTGGGCGCGAAGTCGAACTCGAGGTCCGCGGTGGCGGCCAGCTCCTGGAGCGCGGCCAGCACCTTCTTGCTGTCGGACCCGGCGTACTGCACGGAGGCGGTGACCGTGGAGGCCTCGGTGGTCAGCTCCAGCGCGGCCACTCGCCCGGAAGGCCCCTTGCCGGTGGTGGCGTAGGTGACCAGCGCGCGGGCGATGTCGAACGGGTCCACGTTCGTGTACGCGAGGTCCTCGCGGATCTCTCGGCGCGCGAACAGGGAGTGCATCGTCTTGGCCTGGATGGGCAGCTGCCCGGAGCCGATGGAGCTGTGCGGCCAGTCCCACACGAGCCCGGCCCACACCGGCTCGGCGCCCTCGCTCACCCACAGCAGCGTGCGCCGCGGCTCCAGCGCGGCCAGCAGCGGCCCGTTGGCCGCCGGGACCCGGCGCAGGTCCAGCGTGGCCGACAGGTCGCCAGCCTCGCCCAGCGTCCGGGAGAAGCTGTCCACGTCCAGCGGCAGCCAGTCCGCCAGCACGTCCCCGGTGAGCAGGTGGGTGGACCAGTAGCGCAGCTGCCGCATCAGAACTCGATCGTCCACACGTCGGACGTGAACCGACTGAAGATCACGTTCCCGCCCGAGCTGGCCCCGTTGCCTGCGGTGATCCGCACCGGGATGTTGCCAGCCGGCGCCCCCCAGATGGCCAGCACGTCGATCGGTGCCGCGCCGGAGGTCGACACACCCTCGTTCTGCGCGAGCCGTCGCACAGTGCCCACCGGGTTCTCAATCTGGAGTGCCGCGAAGGCCGTGCTGCCCAGCCAGCGCGTCCAGACCCGGGCCTTGACCACCACCAGGCACGGCCGGGTCGGGTTGACGGTGGTGTAGTCGATGTACGTGCCCGAGGCGCCGGGCGCCCGGGTGACATCGGCCGCGAAGTCGTACATGTAGTTGGTCACCCCCGGCGCGCGGGCCAGCATCTCCCAGGCCGCCCCGGTGTAGGCCCGCAGCGCCCGGGTGTCGGTGTCGTACCGCAGCAGCCCCGCGAACGCGGACAGCGCGTCCGTGGACAGCGCCGGCACCACCCCGCCGGCCGGCACCGCGAACACCCGTAGATCCGTGATGTTGCCGGCGACGATGGAGGAGGTCCCGGCATTGACCCGCACCCGGGCCAGCCGCAGCGCGTTGGCCGGCACACTGGGGTCCACGGGCGACGAGGCCGCCGTCCCCTGGACCACCTCGACACGCCCGTACGAGCTCGCGGAACCCACGTCGGAGACGTAGGCCACCACCAGGTCGTTACGCGGCAGCGAAGCGTGCGCGGCGTTGGTGTTGACGCCGGCCGCCGCGGACAGCCCAAGCCGGTACACTCCCTGATCCGCGGACTGCGTGCCCTGAACCGAGGCGAAGCCCGCCGCGACGGTCAGGTTCAGCCCGCCGGCCGCGGAGACCTTCAGCGGGTCACCTGCCCCCGGTGTCACCCCGGAGCGGACCACGATCGGCCCGGAACCGCCCGCCAGCGGCATCGCGCCCGCGCCGTCGAGCTGCCGCAGCTCCTTGGCGTCGAAGGCGACTCCGTCCAGCCAGGTGGGGTTGATGGTGGTCACGAAGGTGGCCACGGCTCTCCTCTCAGATCCAAGCGTCGCGCCAGGTCACGGTCATCACGGCGGTGCCATCACTGGCTCCGTCCAGGCGCAGTGAGTTCTCGCCCGGGGACAGCACCCACCACCCGGACAGCGGGCTGGCCGCGCGGAATGCCCCGTTGTAGGTGGCCTGGCGCAGGTCCAGGTCCAGCACCAGCACGTCCCCGGCAACCAGCTCCAGCCCGGGGAAGCTCACCTGCGCCCCGCTGCCCAGATGGGTGATGGCCGGCGAGGCGATGGCACCGGTCAGCGTGACCACCGGCCGGCTCTCGAACGTGCCCGCGTTGACCACCGTCACCGAACCGCCAGGCGGGGCCTCGGCGAAGGTGAACGGCGGCGTGATTGGCAGCGAGATGCCCGCCGCGGAGACTGTGTTGACCGCGGGGATGGACGTCTCGTGCAGCTCGGCGCCGTACCAGCGCGGGTCCGGCGCCACCAGGCCGATCTCGAAGTCGGCCGAGGTCAGCGTCGGGCAGACCTCGGCCAGCGAGCCCGAGCGGCGCACCTGGCACTGCTTGGGCACCGGCTCGTCGTACCGCAGCGTGGTCAGCGCGTTGACCGGGACCGCCCCGCGCATCCGGGCCCGCGCGGCGTCCCGCGCGGACTGCGAGGGGGCGTCAGCGCTCACCCGCAGCGTCAGCGTGCGCGGGGCGTAGTACTGCGGCCCGGCCCACCCGCCGTGGTCCCCGGAGCGCTGCGCCACCGTGCCCGCGGTCGCCGGCCCGTCCCAGGCGTTGAGCCCCTGCCAGGTCCAGGCCACCCCGGCCTCGTCCACGAGCCCGAACTCCAGCGCGCCCAGCGCCCCGGTCCAGTAGCCGCACCCTGCCTGCGCCGACATCAGGCCACCGCCAGGGCCAGCTTGCGCTGCATCTCCGCCAGCATCTCCGGCGTCGACATCGAGCGGTCCAGGTGGAAGTGATTCGTGATCGTCTTCCCGCCGCCGGCTTCGTGGTTGGGGGTCACCCGGGCGCGGGGCGCCCCGCGGCCGAGCAGCATCAGCTCCGGCCCGTCCTCGCCGACCCAGAACGGCACCCCGTGCGGGGGCAGGCCACCCCGCGCGTAGCCGCCTGGCCGGGCCCACGCCGACAGCGAGCCGTAGCGGGCGAGCGTGTAGCGGATCGAGGCGTAGATGTTGGCTAGCGGGTCCGTGCTCACGCCGTACAGGAACGGCCCCTTGTCGCGGAACTGGCCGGCATACGCCTCGAAGGTCGAGCGGATGAGCTGCATCGGGCCAACGCTGGGGTGCCCCTGCTGCCAGTTGATGTCCCAGCGGTTGACCGCCTGGGTGTTGCCGCCGGACTCCTGGTTCATGCGCTGCAGCAGCAACGTGATCCAGCTTGCAGGCTGCCCGGCCAGCGAGAGCGCCTGGAGCGCGACTCCGCGCCACTGCTCCGCGCCGCCGCCCGGCCCGGGTCCGACGGACTCGCCCTCCTTGCCGCGGACCCACTCCAGCAGCTTGTCGAAGGGCGACTGGACGAGCCGGCCCAGCGCGCCCTTCAGGTCGGTGCCGGTGCCCAGCGTGGCGTTGATCGCCGCGCGCAGCGGGGACAGCGCAAGCTCGAACCCGCGGGCGATGCCCTCCCGGGCCAGGTCCTCGACCTTGTCCACCACCCGGCCGCCGGTGGCGTCCCAGGCTGCGCCCAGCCCGCCGGTGATGGCCCCGCCGATGCCCATGGCTGCCCCGCGCGCCTGCCCGCCGCCGCCGAACAGGCGCCGCAGCGCGAACATCGCCTTGTGGCCGCCGGCGTTCGCCACCTCCTGGGCGGTCCAGACGTGCTCATTGAACATCAGGCGCCGCAGCACGCTGTCCTTGCCCGGAGTCCCCTCCAGGATCGGCCCGCCGCGCGCTAGGCCCGGCACCTTCAGCTCCGGCATGTCCGGCACCCCGGGGATGCGCCCGACGATGTTGTTCCATGCCTTGCGGATGCCCGAGTTGTAGACCGTGTTCACGACGAAGCGCACCGGTGCGGCGGCGACCTCGCGCAGCCCGTCCCAGATCGTGCGGATGCCCCCCACGGTGGTCGAGAAGATCGTCTTGATGCCGCCGAGCGCCGTGCCCACCGCGCCGGAGACCAGACCGAAGATTCGTGTCGTGGTCGCCCTGATCGCGTCGAGGGCGCCGGACCAGTCGCCGCGGAAGATCGCTGACCAGAACGAGAACAGGCCGCGGATCACCTCGAATCCGACCCGGAAGGGCAGGGTGAACCACGTCCACCAGACCTTGACGTTCGTCAAGATCGCGCCGAGCCCGATGTCGATTGCGCCACGCCAGATGGCCAGGCCGCCCCGCACGATCGACGAGACGAAGTCGAAGCTGCCCCGCCAGATCCCGACGAAGAAGCCGCCGAACGCAGCCGCCGCCGAGCCGACGGCGCGGAACACGCCCATGGTGTCCGACCCGAAGCCGACGAACCAGCGGCCCACGGCCTGCGCGGTATTACCCACCCAGCGCAAGGCGCCGTCGACGATCCGGCGGAAGGACTCGCTGTGGGTATAGGCGTACGCGAACGCGGCGGCCAGAGCGATGATCGTCGTGATGACGATGCCGATGACGTTGGCACGCATCGCCGCGTTCACGCCCATGATCCCGCCGCGCATCAGCGCCAGCCCGCCGGTCACCGCCCGGGTGGCCGCGCCCATCAGCAGGGTGCGGGTCTGCCAGATCCACTGCGCGGTCGTCACCGCGGTGACCGCCCCGCGGTAGGCGTACCAGGCCGCGGTCCCGGCCAGCACCGCCACCACGAGCGTGTTGATCAAGGTTCGGTTGCGCTCGTAGATGCCGAGCGCCCCGCTCACCACCGCGACCACCGCGGCGATCGTCACCTTGATCGGCGCCATCGCGTGTGAGGCGCCCGCGAACACCGGCGAGATCCCGTTGCCGAAGCGGATCAGCGCAGGCACCGCCGTGCCGCCGAGGTAGTCGATCAGGTCGGCCTTGATCGTCCGGATGAAGCCGGACAGCCGCTGCTGCGGAGTGGAGTAAAGAGCCTCCCCGGCCCGCGCCGTCGAGCCGGCCAGGTTGGCCACCCCAGTAGCGCTAGTGGACATCGCGGCCATCACCTTCGGCCCGAGGTCCTCGGCCTGGGTCCCGAAGAGGTCCACCAGCGCGGTGTTGTAGGCCACCGGATCCTTGATCCCGCCCAGGGCCTTCGCCGTCTCGGAGAAGGCGTCCCGCGCGGAGGCGCCCCCGGCCGCGATGCGCCGCGCCATCGTGTCCGCGTCCAGCCCGGCCAGCCGGAACCCCTCGGCGGAGGTCTCCGACCCGTCGATGGCCCGGATGGAGAACTCCTTGAGCGCGTCCGCGGCGATGTCGCTGTTGTGGGCCCCGGCGGCCATCGCCGCGTCGATCAGTGAGAGCGACTGCGGGCCCGTCAGCCCGAGCTTGACGAACTGCCCGCTGTACTCGTTGAGCGTGTCGATCCAGTCGTCGCCGAGGTTCAGCCCGGACTGGAAGCCCGTGGTGATCACGTCGAAGGCGGATGTCATGTCCGGTACCAGGCCGGACTTGACCATGGTCGAGGCCGCCCGCAGGGTCTCGGGCACCTCGACGCCGAAGACGTCGCGGATGGTCAGCGCGCCCTGGGTGGCCTTGCCCAGTTCGGCCTTCGAGACGGCACCGAACCCGCCCATGGACTGGGCGATCTGGCCGACCGTGTTCTGGACGTCGGCCAGGGACTCACCGAAGTTGTTCCTGAAGACCTGCTGGGCCACGGACCCGGCGGCCTGAGCCTCCTTGGCGGTGGCGCCGAAGGCGGCCTGAAGCTGGGCCTGGCCGGTGGTGGCCGAGTCGAAGGCGCTCTTGAGGGTGGCGCCCACCACGCCGGCGATCACCGTGCCCATGCCGACCAGGCCGACCTTCAGCCCGGCGGTGAGCCGCTGGCCGATCCGCCGTCCACCGCCCTCGCCCTCGGCCTCACCCTGGCGGCCGGCGTCGCGGACCTGGCGCCGCACCTCGCCCGGGTCCACCTGCACCGGGATGCGCACCGGCTCCATGCGCCCGAGCCGGGACGACAGCTCCCGGGCGAAGCCGCCCGTCTCGGGCAGGACCGTGACGTGCCCACGAGCGATCTCGAAGCCGGCGGCAGTGGACACGCGCTACCCCCGGCCCCACTCGATCAGCCCGGCGAACCGGGAGGAGTGGCGCAGCTCCTCGTCGCCGACCCGCTCCGGCGCCCCGGCACTCGAGTCCGACCGGCCCGCCACCCGCGGGTCGCACGGGGAAGAGGAGTGCCGCTGGTGCTCCAGCGCGAGCTCCTCGGCGCGCATCCTCATCACTCCTCGGTAGGCCGCGAGCCGCCAGGCCAGGCGGAAGAACCGCGGCCCGGACAGCGCGTACATGTCCTCGATGCGGTGGATGGCGGAGAGATCGGACTCGATGTCGGCCAGGTGGTCCAGCACCCAGATCACCTGCTCGATGCGGGGCCGGGTCAGCCTTTTCCCTGCTCCAGGCTCCCGAGGACGACCTTCTGCGCGGTGCTCAGGATCCGGTCGAGCTGCTCCTGCTTGAGCGGGTCGTGCTCCATCAGCGCGCGGTAGCCGTCCTCGCCGACCATCCGCTCCAGCAGCATCTGGTCGGCCACCCCCTCGCCGTGGTGGCGGGCCTCCCACAGGTACAGCAGGGCGACGTTGACCTTGGGCGCATCCGGGATGGTGTAGACCTTGCCGTGTAGCCGAAACAGCTCCACCACCCCTGGCGGCGTGGTGGGCGGGGGCTCGGCGTCAAAGTCGACCACCACCCCGTTGACCGCGGCCGTCGTGGCGTTGCTCGGGCCGACCAGCGGTGCCGGGGGAGCGGACGCCGTGGCCGGCGCGGGCTGCGGCCACGGCGCCACCGGGCCCTGCGGCGGGTACGGGCTGTGCGGCGCCGCGGGCACGTGCAGGGCGTAAGGGTTCGCGCCGAGCTCGGCGGGCGCGGTCATGCGGTCGCGTCCACGATGCGGAAGGGCGGCACCGAGGCCGACACGTAGTGGGCCGCGAAGGTGACCGGCAGCAGGGTCTGGTCACCTTTCTTGTACGCCATGCCGACGTCCTCCACGGACAGCGTGCGGCGTACGAACACCCGACGCCGGTACCCCTTCGGTGCGATCCCGTCGAAGATCAGTGCCGTGTAGCTCGGCTGAGTGGCGCTGGTGTCGTTCGGCGGCGACCAGGCCGCGAAGCCGGCGCCCGTACTGGTGGCCGTGGCGTTGTTCAGCGAGGTGGCGAGGTTCTCCAGAGTGGCCTCGGCGAGGTTGGTCTTGATCGTGGCCTCGCGCTTGGTCAGCCGGCGGCCCGGGATGTCGACGACCTGGTCCACCTCCAGCTCCGAGTAGGTCTGGGAGATCGTCATCGTGACGCCGTCCTGAGTGCCGCCGACGTCCGTCCAGCCCGACGGCGCGGGGGTGGCATTGACCTGGGTGTCGGACGGCTCGGCGGTACCGAACGCGCCTCGATAGAGGGTCCCCGGACCCTGGATCAGGTTGGAAACATCGACCGGCACTACTCCGCCCTCCCGCTGTCCGACCCACGCCGGGCCATCTTCGGTGCCTGCTCCTCGCGTCCGTCCTCCACGAGCAGCCCCTCGTGCCGCAGCAGGCTGTACTCGGTGTCATCCACCTCGATCTCCTCGTCCGGGCGGATAGTCGTGCGCACGGTGTGGGTCACCGGTAGTCCTCCTTGCGCAGGGGAAAGCGAACGGCCGCCATGCCCGGGTGCACCGACAGCGGCATCGAGGTAGCGACGAGGTCCGTCGGGCAGGGCACCACTCGGCTGGCCGGGAACAGGAACTCCAGCTCGGCCCGGTCTCCGTGCACGATCGCCCGGCCCTGGTAGCTCAGGACCTCGCCGGAGCGAGCGCCCACCAACGCCCACAGCGCGGTCACGGCCGCACCCCCGACGCATCCGTCCAAGGCAACGCGAGGTCCAGGTCGTACCGGGCGTAACCGGCCTCGTCGTCGGGCACCCGGCGCGGCTCGGTGAGTACGTAGGCCTCCAGTACCCGGGCCCGCAGCCCGCCGACGGGCAGTTCCACCACGCGCCCGGCCGCGCCCCAGGTGCCGGCCCGCACCGCCTCGGCCAGCGAGTTGGCCTTGCCCCACGGCGGCTTGCCGCTGGTGCGCGGCGCGCACGCCCAGCAGCTCACCGCAACCACCGGCGCACGCACGGGAAGGTGCGGGTTGGGGGAGCCGCCCACCACGGCCACCTGCACGAACCCGGTGGAAGCCCAGGCGGCGGTGTCCGTCGGCAGGGTGGTGGCCACCTGCTGTGCCGGCACCTCCGGCACGGTGCGCAGCCAGGCCACGGCCACCAGGTCGGTGGTGGCGACGACGGCCGGCGCGGTCACGGGGTGCGCCGCCGCATCAGCGCTGGGCGCAGGTAGGGCTGCGCGCGCGTCCGGGACGTGCCGCGCTCCACCAGCTCGCCGTAGTCCGTGGCCCCGCGCGGGCCCACCCGCAGCTCCAGGCCGTGGGCCTCGGCGCCCAGGTCGCGGTACAGGTCCCCGGTGTCCACGGGCACCGCGCGCCGCGCGTCGGCCAGGATCGCCGGGCCCAGGGTCTGGCGGTGGAAGCGCTCGACGTTCGGGGTGAGGTCGCGCAGCCAGGTGGGGAACATCTCCACCCTCACCACGTCTGCCATCGTCCCCACCTCCTCGACGGAGGCGGCCCGCGGCGGGGGAGGCCGGTCTACCCGGTGGGAGTCACCCGGCGCAGGTCGCACACCACGTCAGCCGCATGCACCAGGTCAGTGGATGTGACGACGTCAACGACTACATATCGTGTTCCAGACGCTACATCACGTATCCGATCGCCGCTAGAGAGTGAGACTCCCGGCCTAAACCTCCCCCGGGCCCGGCGCACCGTGCGCGGCTTGCCGGTGGCTCGGTCCCAGGTGGTGCGGGAGGTCTCCGTGATCACCGCCGGCAGCCCCCGATACGCCAGCACGTCCGCGTCCGCGGCGTCCCCGTAGGCGTCCGGCAACTCTCCGCGCAGCACGTCCACCCGGTGCGTGGCCACGAACGCGCTCACAGCGGAGTCCAGGTCTCGTCGTCGTGGTCGCGAACCTCGGTCCGCCGGGCCAGCGCGTCCCGCACGTCCGGTGGCACCTCGCCCTGGCCCTCACCAGCCACCCGCGCCGACCGCATCCGCCGCCACGACAGCCGGCGCAGCGCCCGGTCCGCCAGCGGGGCCAGTAGCCAGGCATCCGCGCTGGCCGGGGCGGCCCGCAGCCCGTCCTGGTCCAGGCTGGTCACGTCCGTGCGACTGAACACGTCCACCTGCGAGGCCATCCACGCGGCCTGGTAGGCCACCGCCATCCGCAGGTGCCGCACGTCCCGGGGCCGCACGGCGAGATCCGCCGCCGCCTCCTCGGTGGTGCCGGAGTAGAGGTCGATCACCGCCTGCGCCTGCGTGAGTTGGCCGTCCGTCACGGTCACCCCGGTGATCTGCTCGGTGTAGCTCGCCTCGGCCCACGGCATCTCAGATCACCCGCACCCGTCCGCTCGAGCGGCGCACCGGCCGCTCCTGCATGCCTCCGCTGGCCCGCACCCACACGTCATAGGTGCCGCGGGGCAGGGGCACCGCCCCCTCTGGCCCGACCAGTACCCGCGCGTGCCACAGGCCCAGGGCGCGCTCCCACTGCGCTGTCACCCACGCCTCGGGCGCTGGCACGGACCCGGGTCGGACGAACGCCAGCTCCGCGGCGATCCCGCGCGCCACCGGGTCCACGTCCACCCCGTCCGCCGTCATCACCCACGGCACCAGCACGTATTCGAGACTGTCCGCGGCCAACTCCAGCGGCTGCATGCCCCCTCCGCTCAGGTCCACGGCGCACCCACCTGGCAGTGCGTCCAGAGCCAGCCCGTCCACAGCTCGACGTCGCCGGTGATCTCACCCTCGGCGGCCACCAGCACGGCAACGGCTCCGGCCTCCTCCGCCAGCGCCACCGCGCCCGCGCCGGACAGCGTGTCCGCGGCGCTGGCCGGGCCGGTCAGGTCCAGACGGACGTCCAGGTCCGCCAGCACCGCGGCGCCCTCGGCCGCGTCATCGAGCGCCGCTGTGGCGCCGGCGGCCTCGCCGAACTCGACTAGGCCCGCCTCGGCGAGCGCCGCATCCACGGCCGCGCCGAGCTCCTGCCCGGCGACCCCGGCGTCGTCGAGCCCGGCGCTCGCACCTGCGGCCAGTCCGGCATCACCACCGGCCAGGTCCTCCAGCCTCACGGCCACCCCGTATGTCAGCCCGTCCGCCCCGACGCCAGCGTCGACCAGGGCCCCGGACGTCACCACCGCGAGCAGGTCCGTCCCGACCCCAGAATCGAGCAGCGAGGGCTGCCCCTCCTCCGAGACCACCAGCCCGTCCGCCCCCACGGCCCCGTCGCCGAGGCTCGCCCCGACCGAGGCAGTGGCGCTGTCCGCCCCGCTGCCCGCCTCGGGTAGCGGAGTGCCCACCGCGACGGTGAGCACCTGCGTGCCCGCGCCCCCGTCGGACAGTGCGCGGGGCTGGCCTGTCACCAGCGTGTCCGCGGCCGTCGCGGCGTCGGCGAGGCCGGGTGCCCCGGTGACGGCGACCGTGTCCTCGGCAATGCCCGCCTGGGTGAACCCTGCGACCTCTGCCGCCCCCAGGGCCTCTTCCGCGCCGGACCCATGATCAGCCAGGGCCAGCTGCTGCCAGGCGCTGAGGACCTCGACCACGCCTGCCTGCTCGGCCAGCGACACCTGCGCGGAGGCGGCGAGCGCCTCACCGCCAGCACCGGCGTCGGGCAGGTCCGAGCCCACCTGCCGAGTAAGCGCGTCCGTGGCGGCGGTCGCGTCCACGATGCCGCCCTGGCCGGCGACCGCCACCGCCTCGACTGACTGCCCGGCCTCCGCGGCTGGCGCGGTCCCCGCGGCGCCGAGGGTCTCGGCGGCCAGGGCGGCATCGACGGGGGTCACCTGCCCGGAGGCCGACAGTTCCTCACCAACTGCCCCGGCGTCCGCGATTCCGATCGGCGTGCCCACGCGCAGCACGTCCACCGTGCCGCCGGAGTCGGAGGTACTGACGGCCTGGCCGGCCGCCGTCAGTACCTCGGCGCCGGCGGCAGTCTCGGTCAGCGCCACGACGATTCCCGCCACGTCCTGACCGTCCGTGGCCACCGCCGCATCAGTCAGCGCGCCGAGCGCCGCCGGGGGCACGAACGTCTCGGTGCCCGCGCCGGACTCGCCCAGCGCCGCCGTACCCGATGCGGTCAGCGCATCGGCACCTGCCGCGTTCTCCGTGGTACCGGACCCGGCCAGTGCGGTGAGCGCGTCGACGGCCATGCCGGCATCGGCCACGGCCGCGGGGGAAGGCTGAGCCGACAGCGCCTCCCCGCCCGCAGCGGCCTCGACCAGCCCGGCGCCGGCGGCAACGCCCGCTGCCTGGGTGCCGGTCCCGGCGTCGACGCTCGAGCAGTCCACCGCCGCGGTCAGGGCCCCTCCCGCCGTCGCGGCGTCGGCCGCGCTGGCCGTGATGTCCGCGGTCAGGACCTCGCCAGCGCTGGCCGGCTGAGACATGCCGGCGGCCACGACCACGGCCAGGACATCCGAGCCGGCACCTGTGTCCACCAGGCTCACGGCCACCTGCTGGAACTGCCAGCGCGGCATCAGCGGGAAGGGCACAGCCGGCCCCTACCGCTGGTTGACCAGGATGCGCGATACCCGGATCTGCTTGGCCGAGGCGGCCAGCGTGGTCACACTCGCCTGGTAGCCGAGCTGGGTGAACGCGCTCGGGATGGTGACGCTGTGGGTCGCGACAAGGACGTCCCCGACCCAGAAGCGCACGACGCTGGCGGCCCAGTTCAGCTCCGCGCGCAGCTCGTAGGTGGTCACCGCGGCGATCGCTGCGATGGTGACCGTGACGGTGGCGTTGGTGCCGTCGCAGGTAACCGTGCGCCAGTAGGACGTGCCGTCGATCGCAGAGTCGTAACGGAAGTAGATCCCCGTGGCGGTCGACGCGCCGCTCGCGGCCGGGCCCGCGCCGCTGGAGCGGTCCGCGGTGACCAGGCCGACGACATAGCGAGTGCTGGCTACGGAGGTGTTGTCTGTCTGGATCTTGCCGTAGAAGTAGGGCAGCGAGCTGGTGCGCAGGTGGGTGTAGTTCGGGCTCGTGACCCCGCCGACGCTTCCCGCGGTCGCAGCCGTGGTGAACAGGGCGAAGTTGCTTTCGATGGTGTCGGCGCCGCCCGCGGTCGCGGCGGTCAGCGTCGGCGCCGGGCAGCCGATTGTCTGGAAGGTGGACGCGCCGCCGGAGGCATGGATGCCCCAGGTGATCCGCCTCGATGGCGCCCCGAGCTCCTCCTGGTGCCCCGAGGAGGTACGCAGCATGAGCCGCCCGGCCCGTGACCACAGCACCACGCCCGCACGGGTCGCGAATGCGTTCTCGGCCGTATGGGAGCCATCCGGGTTCGAGCTCGGCGGGGTGTCGGCGTCCCCCAGGGCCAGCACGTCGATCCCGCCGCCCGGGTCGCCCTGGGCCATCCGCACGCCGCCGTAGGAGTTCGCCGCGAACCGGCGGTCGAACACTCCGACGGCCGTGAACAGAAGGTCGTTCGGGTCAGCGGAGTACAGACCCGCGCCGCCGAATGGCGCGACGCCGAAGATGACCGCGCCCCGGAAGTCGCGCACGAGTAGCAGCTGGCGACTGGAGCCTTCTCGGCCTCGGATGACCACGCCATCCCTGGAGCCGTCCGGGAGTAGAAAATTCCAGACGCCCTCGTTCGAGCTCCCCGTGCCTCCCAGGACCCGCTGGACCGTGCCGCCGGAGACGTAGGTGCCCGACCCTGTGGCGGCCGAGAGGGTGAAGGCGGTGTTGCTAGTGATCGCGGCGATGGTGCGGACGCCGTTGACACCGGAGATGCCGGTGGCGCCCGAGATGGTCACCACGTCACCCGCGCCGTAGCCGTGGCTGGCGGACGTGGTGATCGTGACGGTGGAGGTTCCGGCGACTCCGGAGATTGCCAGAGGCGCCTCGCCGGAGATGATCGTTCCGTCCGCGAGCACCCCGGCGCGGGCTGCGATGTCCCCGGGCAGGCGCGTGTCCCATACGCGGGCGGTGATCGCGGAGGCCACCCGGCCGGCGAACGCGGTTACCGCGCGGGTCAGCGGCATCTCAGGTCCACTCGGCGACTCGCGCCGCCCCGTCGGCCGCGGACCAGATCCCCGAGACGATCCCGGTGTACCGGGCGGGCAGCTCGTAGTAGTCCCCGGGGCCGAGCGCGACCGTGTAGGACGTGGCCGTCACGGTGCCGGCGCCCACCCGCAGGTAGAGCGTGGCGGTGGACTCGTTGGTGATCGCGGCCCCGATGCGGGCGGTGTTGGCCGCCAGGACGGTGACCGCACTGGCGGAGGCGGCGACGTTGGTGTGCGTGCCGGTGCTGGCGGCCCGCTCGCGCACCGCGAGGTTGCCCGCGGCGTCCACCCCGGCTACGCGCCCCGGGGTGATCCCGTCTCCGAGGGTGACGGTCTGCTGGAGCTCGCCGCCGACATCCTGGGCGTCGAGGGTCTTGGTGGTGTCGGCGGCGTCCTTCGCGCTGATGTTGGAGTCGGCCATGCCGCCCCCGCTACGTGAAGCTGAGAGTCGCGGTGGCGGTCCAGGTCTGCCCGGCGGCCTTGGTGCCCTGGGCGATCGACGTGGCGTGGTTGAGCAGCGGCGCGGTCACCGTCGCGCCGGACGCGGTGCCGGCATCCAGGCCCATCTCGTTCCACGCGAAGTTGCCGTCGGAGCCGCCGAACACGGCCACGTAGGTCAACGTCTTGGGCACGGTGCCGCCCACCGTCGGTCCGCCTGTGCTTGCGGTGACGAGCTGGAACCAGCGGTTGGCCGCGCCCGAGGCCGCCGCGAGGTCGGTGTCCGCGGCCACCGCCGGCACCGAGCCCCCGCCCGCCGTCACGGTGCCGTTGCCCACCCCGATGCGCGTGTGAGTGTTGTCGTAGGCCTGCCCGCCCAGGCCGCCAGCCAGGTTGAGCAGCCTGGTCCACCCGGCGGTGCACAACACGTTGCCCAGGTGCTCGGTCACCGCGTACGGCGCCACCCGCAGGCGCGCGAAGTCCCGGTCCGTCGGCGCCCGGTCCAGCCGGAGCGTCGCCCACCGGGTGGCGTCCGCGCCCCAGCGCTCGACCCGCCACAGCGTGGTGGCCCGCCCATCACCGGGGAGGGGGATGCCGGCACCGGCCGCCAGCGCGCCGCCGGCGTGACCGTGATCGAGGGTCACGACTGCTCCACTTCGGCCTGGGCGGCCTCGCGCGGGTCCGCGAGCTCCACCGGCACCGCGTAGGTGAGCACGGTGTGCCGGCCGTCCCGGTGCGGTTCCTCGCTGACCAGGCGGGCCTCCCCGGCCGGGCGCAGCCCGGCGAAAACGGCCTCATGCGTGGTGCCGGCCTGGTTGGGGCCGTGGTCGAAGCCCTCGCCGTAGGAGCGGGCGTCCACCACGAACTGCCGGCGGAACTCCCGAGCCTGCCCGGCCCGTTCGGGCTCGTCCCGTCCCCGGCGGGCGATCACCTGCTCGGCGCTCTCGCCGCGAGGGGTCTCGGCGCTGGCCTGCCGGGTGGCCATCAGCGGGTGTCTTCCATGATCGCGAAAGCGCCCGGGTGGCCGATCGTGAACCCGCGCCGTGAGCGCATCTTCAGGATCGACTCGTCGGACAGGAAGCCGATGCCGGTGTCGCCGGACACCATCCGGGACTCCGGCCCCGAGCGCATGCCCAGCTTGAGCATGGTCCGGTTGCCCACGATCATCAGCGGGTTGCCGCCAGGCCGGGCGGTGTTGATCGCCGAGGTCCGCGCGCCCATGCTCCAACGCACCGGCAGCTCGAACAGCGTGTCCGGGGTGCCCTCGCGGCCACTGATGAAGATCGGACGGCCGGAGTCGTCCTTGATGCCGCGGAAGTTCTTCCGAAAGGTCGGGTGCGCGAGCACGAGGACCTCGTCCTCGGCCCAGTAGTCCGAGTTCTCCACCAGGTTGACCGTTTCGGACAGCGCGTCGTACGAGGGACCGCCGCTCCCGGTCGCGGTGTAGTTGCTGTTGGCCACGTAGCCGACGTCCGGGTCATCGGTGCGGATCGCCCGGTAGACGCTGGTGAACAGGACCGTGGTCCCGTTCTCCGCGCCGGTGCAGCCCAGGGTGGAGTTATCCAGGTACTTGGCGTACGAGGTCGCCCAGTCCCGCTGCTTGACCTGGATGATCGCCACGGGGGAGTCCGCGAGGTCCTCATCCGCGATGCGGATGGCCTTGCCCATCTTGCGGGCGGTCAGCAGCACCTCGTCGTTGAGCGAGACGTCCTCGCCGTAGGTCTGCCCCTTGCCGACGCCCTCGACCTCCACGCCGCCGGAGCGGGGGATGGTGCGGGTGTCGGTGCCCATCGGGACGCGCAGCGCCACGTCCTCGACCACGGACATCTGGCGGATGCGCTGGATGACATCGGAGTCCTGCTCCTCCGGAATCCAGTCGTCGAAGATCGTGCGAGCCACGGCGGGCGCCTTTCGGTGCGGATGGGTGAGTGATTCGCCCATCCGGGCGTCCTGCCGTGCGCTCCACCTGGAGCCGTGGTGCCGGTGCCTCCGCTCGCCGCGCTCATCCGGGCGCCAGCGAGACGTGCCGTCGATCCGTCACGGATCTGGCGGTGATGCTAACTCTCTGTTGCGGCCCTGTCGAGGTAGTGGAAGGTGTGCGGGGCGGGTGTGACCCAATGGTGACGACGTGCACCAAGTGTGGCAATCTGGGTGCATGGCGGATGTCGATCGGGGGACTCGGTTCCAGGGCGCGAACCGGTTCACCGGCGAGGAGGTGGCGGAGCTTGCCACCGCCTACCCGAATCTCGCTGACACTCGTCGCTTGCTCGATAGGGCTGGATTTCATTTCCCCGATCTCCCGCAAGTTTGGCAGATTTGGTTTGAAGTGATTGCCGGTGTCGAAGATGGCACATTGAGAGACGGGAGGGAAAAGATTCTTGGAGTGGCACATCAAGAATTTCCCGAAAATCCCGTCTTTCGGCGCGGAACCCTTTTGAGTAAACTTGGTACTCAAGGCGTAAACCTGGTTGATTCAAATGTTTTCATGGAGGTGGCGACCTCTCCTTTCGCGGAGCTGGCGAATCTTTGGAGTGCCTCCCATTTTGCGTGGCAAAATAGACCGCAGGAAACGGAAGCCCCGCTCCATCGGAGGCGTATCGAGGCGTTCGTGCTCAGGAATCCGGGTCTTGGCTCTGGGCCGGTTTCGGTCGTTATTTGGGGCGGAGATACGGGTGCACGGGAGAGTCCGCCGAGCGATCCGCCGCCCCCGCGAGGAAACGTGGGGGGGCGGCGCGCTAGGCGCGCTTCGTTTGAATTTGAAAGTGATTACCGCCATCGGCTACCGCTGGAATTGCAACTCCTGCGGGCTCAGGTCGCAAGGGAACGTGCGCTTCTCGGTAAGCTTTCTGAGGAACGCCAGAGGCTCGCAGCGCAGCTGGCCGGAGAGGGTGAGCTGCTCGCTGAGATATCCAGAGAGCGGCAGCGCATCCAGCTCCTATCTGCCGACGAGGCGGGGCGGTATTCACCTACCTCGAGTGTCGACGAAATTGGGTCGACTGATAATCCGTCGAATGCGGACGGTCAACGGGATTCGCTCGGGCCCGCATCGCCGCAAGGAGGCTTTTTCAAAAAGATCCTCGGTTCGGCGCTCCGTGCTTTGCGTTTCTCTCTCCCAGTCAGGCCACAGCCTCCTACGCTGCCGCGCGAGCCTGATCAAGGCGAGGTTTCGGCTAACCTCCATGCAATTCTAACTAAGATCGAAAACGAACTTGACGGTCAGTTCCAACGCTTCGGTGAGCTCGTGGCCGAGGAGTCTTCCTACACTACTACGAGTCATGAGGATCCAAGACGGTGACCGCCTCCCATGAGACATCGACCGCCACCGTCCCGGGTCTGGATTCGCTCGATGTCGGAAGACTCTATGACGCCAGCCTTATTGAGAGGCTCAGTCGCAAGGACCCTGAGGTTCGCGCGTTCGTCATGGAGCGCATGAAGGCCGAGCACGACAGCCTCATCGAACAGCGCCGCGAGCGGACCCGCCGGGCAGGCAGTGAGGCGAGTCACCGGTACCGGCAAGCCTGGGCGGAGATAGGTGTTCGTGTAGCCGGGATCGGCTTAGGCTTCGCTGCCGTCATAAATCTCTCGGCGCTCGCCAAGCACTACAGCGACATCGGCCAAGCCGGCTACGGCGTCCTCATCGTCACGAGCGGCGCCGTGGCGATCGCCGGCATCTTCGTCCTCGGCAAGTTCGTCGGCCGCATGCCGCGAGTTCCGATCAACACACAGAGTCCGCCGCCGGTCGACCCCAGCGCCAACGGAGGCGGCCCGGCCGCACCCTGAGCGACCGGGCCGCCGCCCTCAGCCCAGCAGCGCGGCCAGTCGCTCGGCCGAGGTCTTGGCCTTGGCCGGCTCGGGCTTGCGGTCTGCGGCGTCGGCCTTCGGTCGCTTCGCCGGCTCCGGCTTGGGCCTGGGGAAGAACTCCGGGTAGTCGGCCTTGATCGCCTCCACCTGGTCAGCCAGGCCGGTCACCTCCCCGTCCACGTCCACCTCGATGCTGTCCTGGTCCAGCAGGCGGTACAGCCGCGCGAACTTGCCCTCCGACGGCTTGCCGTTCTCGTCGATCAGCGCGGCATTCGCGTCGTGGAACGCGGCCTTGGCCGCGGAGCGGACGATGATCGGCTTGTAGCGCCCCTCGGTCTCCTTCGCGGACTCCTCCTGGGCCTCCCTCAGGGCCTTGTCGTGGTCACTCTCGCCCTTGCGCTTGTCCGCGGCCACCTGCTCCTTGAGCTTGCGCAGATCGGTGCGGTAGCGGCGTGCCTCCTCCCGAGTGCGGGCCAGGGAGTCCCGCAGGGTGCGCAGTTCGGACGCGCTCGGCCGGTCCTCGTCGCCGTTGTCGTCCGCGTCCTTGCTGGCGTTCTCGTCGGCGTCCGCGTCGCGGTCGTCGTCCCCGCCGCCGGACTTCGGGTCGGTCCTGCTCTCCTCCTTGCTGCCGACCTTGCCCTCCTCAGCGCCGGCGTCGTCGGTGTCGTCGTCCTCCGGCTCGGGCCGGGCGTCCTCGTCTGCCATCGCGTGCTCCTCTCATGTCGGTCGCGCCCAACGGGCGGGTGGTCAGCGGGTTGCTACGGGGACCTGCCGGCCCGGGAAGTGGCCCTCGCGTACGGCGCGGGCAGCCACCTGACGCACCGAGGCCGGGGCGCCGGCGGGGGAGATCGTGGCCAGCAGCCTGTCGGCCGCGCGCACCCGTGCGGCGCCTGACTCGCTCGGCAGGGACCAGCCGCGCAACACCGAGCGCACCGCCTCCCGGCGTAGTGCCGCCGCCCAGTCCGCGTCCCGGTCCGGCGCGTACGGGATGGTGTGGCACCGGCACCGGGGATGGCGAGGTGCTCCCTTGAGGGCGCCCGCCACCTTCGGTGCGGTGTCGCCGTAGGTGGCGGTCTTGCTCCAGGTGCCGTCCGCGTCGCACACCACTCCGGCCAGGCGCGTGCAGGCCAGGCAGGCGTCCCGCTCGGCCACCCACACCCGGCGCATCCCGGCGGCCTGGCTGACCTCGGCCACGGCATCGTCCACCGCGGAGACCACCACCACGGCGGTGTGCGTCTCCAGCCGGGTGACCGCGCGGCGGGCCTGCCCGAGTGCCATTTCCAGCGCGGAGTACCCGGAGGCCCGCACCAGCTCGGGCCGCAGCAGGGCCAGCGCGGCCACCTGCTGCTCGCCCACCATCGCGGCCACGGGAGCCAGCGCGGCCCGCGCGCCGGGGGTAGCACCCCCAGGCGCCGGCACGGGGGGATCAGCGCCTGGAGGTAGCTGCTCACGAGCCTGCCGCACCCCGAGCGCGCGAGCACGCACCAACGCGGCCGACAGTGCCCGTGTCGCGATATCGGCGGCACCGGCGAACGCTCCGGCCAGCGCGGTACGCAGCGAGGACAGCAGCCCGACCACCCCGGGGCCGGCCGGGGCCTCCAGCGCGCCGAACGCGCGCAGCCACCCGCGGGCCGCCACCGTGGCCCACCCAGCCAATCCCGCGGCCAGCTCACCGGCGACGGCCTCGGTGGTGGCGTCCACCAGCTTGCCCATCTCATGCGCCGCGGCGTCCAGCGCCTCCTGGTCAGGCACTGGCGTCCTCGTCCGGGGCGTCGATCAGGGCGCTTACCGCGCGCTCCACCTGCTCCGCGCTGATCACGTTGAGGGCCACCCCGGCCCCGAGGGACTGCACGGCCTGCCCGAGCTTGACCAGCAGGTCGACCTTCGGCTTGATCTCGTCGCCGCGGTGGTAGCCCCAGGCCTCCACCTGCTCCGCGGAGTAGCCGGACTCCAGCAGGGCCTGCCGGGTGGGAACCCCGGCGTCGATCTTGGCCTGGATGGCGTTCCAGCCCTCCAGGTCGTCAATGCTGCGCACCGGCGCCCACGCCGGCCGGATCTCCACCTCCTCGCCCAGGCCCGCCGCGCGGGCCGCGCAGCGCCAGGCGGCTTCGTGGGTGTCGCCGAAGCCGGCGAGGCGGTCCTCGACCTTCTTGTCCAGCGGCGCCTCGGCCGCGCGCAGGCTCTCCCCGCTGGGCGCGTCCCCGGAGATCTCGAAGAAGTGCGCCGGGGTGGCGGTGGTGGCCCCCATCCACTGCACCATCGCCGTGGCCGGGTCGAGGAACGCCGCGACATTGGCGGCCTGGAACTCGCCCACCTTGTCCACGTTGCGCAGCCACCACAGCTCCCCAGGCCCAGCACGCAGGGTGGACCGCTCTGCCGTGGGGGCCTGGGTCTCGTCCTCCTCGTCGAAGCCGCCCGGGTCGTCCGCGTCGCCGCCGGCTACGGCGTAGCGCTGCGGGAAGCCCTGGAAGTCGATCGAGGACATCAGGGTGGCCACCAGCTTGGTGATCGCGTTCTGCGGCCCGTAGGCGTTGGCGTGCTCGGGCACCCCGTAGGGCCGGGCGGTGCGCAGGTGAAACACCGGCACCTCGCCGAGCTCGTGCTCGACCTCGTGGTCGTCATCCTCCCCGTAGGGCTCCCAGTCGCTGTCCACCTCGCCGCGCTGCCTGGGCTGCTCCACCAGCACCCACCGCTCCACCCGGTCCGGGTAGTAGAGCGTGGAGCGCAGCCGGCCCGAGGCGGGCAGCCACAGCTTCGCGCCGTAGCGGACCTTCCGCGGGTCCTCGTCGTCATAGAACGCCCGGGTGGTCAACGGGGAGTTGTGGAACACGTCCACGTCCCCGTCCCTTTCCCCGGGCCACACCAGCAGGTAGGCGTCCCCGTACACCTCTGCGTCCCGGTGCGCGTCGGCCACCTCCGCCCGCATCCGGTTGCGGCGCCACTGCGCGGCCAGCCAGTCGGCCGCCGCCTTGTCCGGGGAGGTCAGGCCCAGCAGGCGCAGCCGCTCCAGCACGGCGTCCACCGGCCGGCAGGCAAGGTTGATCTTGTAGTGGGCGCCGGTGGCCTGGAGCTTCTTGCGGATGGCCGGTGAGGCGAACACCTCGTCCACCTGCCCCCGGTAGTAGGCCATCGCCTCTTCGTAGCCGGGCCGGGCCTCCCGGATCGCGCACACCGCCGCGGTCAGGTCCGACACGTCGCCCTCACGAGTCCCACCCGGCTCCGGGCGCCAGCCGGTCCGCGCTGGAGCGGGCGGCGTACTCCGTCCGGGCGCCGCGGCGTGCCCAGTCCGGCACCGGAACCCCCGGCGCGGCCTCGGTGTGCCGAGTCGAGCCAAGGTCGGCCCCGCACACGCAGTTGCCGGCGCCGCTGGTGACGTCCCGGGCATAGACGTGCGGGCGCCCGTACGCGCCGGGCCCCGGGCCGACCGTGCCCTCGAAGCCGGGCACCTCCCGCTCCGATGTCACGAGTCACCGTCCAGGTGCTCGATCTCGGCGTTGGCGTACTCCTCCGCGTACACGTGATCCGGGCTCTCGCCGCCCGCGCACCGGCGCAGCATTCGCAGCAGGTCCTCGCCGGAGATCACGTGCCAGCCCAGAGAGCCCGCGGGGGCGTCCGCGTCCGGGAGCTGCTGCGCGGGCAGGTCCACCGCGCGCTCGGCTCCCCGAGCCAGTCCAACCACACCACGCGGGTGGCCCCGCCGTGGCCGTGGATGGCCCGGACCTGCTCCATGCTGGCGTAGATCCCGGTGGAGCGGTGTTCCCCGTGCCAGTGCAGCGCGGCCACCCCGTCGTCCCAGCAGGTGCCCTGTGCCACCTCCCCGAGGCCGGACACCCCGGAGATGTCCCGGTCGCGCACCAGCAGGAACCGCCGGGGGAGCGCGGCGCTCCCGGTCCTCGTCACGCCTCCTCCTGCTCGGTGCATACCCGCAGCGCCTCGTGCAGCAGGCCGCGGAGCTGCCACAGCGGCATCTGCTCGTCGCGGCAGTGGATCTGCACCATGGCCAGCGGCCCTACCCCGTCCACCCGCGTCCACGCGGAGACCGCCACCCAGTGGGTCAGCACCCCGCCCGCCACGTACGGGACGGCGTCCGGGTTCTGCTCGGCCTGCGCCGCCAGGTCCGCGGTCAGTGCGTCCTCGATGGCCGCAGCTGGCATCGATAGGCTCACGAGTTCTCCTCTCAGGCGTAGGTGCTGGCCGAGCCGGACGGCCCGCTCGGCTTCTTTCGATCAAGGAAGAACCAGACTCCGGTCCCGGTGGCATCGACCACGTCGTCCGTCAGGCCGCGCGGGTAGGCGAGCATCTCCGTCTCCGCCGCGGGCAGCCGCCGGGCGTGCACCACCTCGGGCAGGCCGTCCGCGCACCGGCGCTGGTAGTGGTTCAGCGTCCGGGCCGCGCGGAAGTCCTTCGGCTCGGACTGGTGCACAGTGATCACCCGCACCGGCAGGTCGTGCAGGATTTCCAGCCAGGCCTCGCCGCCCTGGTTGGTCTCGATCAGCACCGCGCCCACCTCCGGGTGCCGCGCGAGCACGCCCAGCACAGTGGTGCGCAGGTCCGCGGGGGGCAGGCGCAGCGAGGCGGCGTAGCGCACCACGCACCGGCGGATCTTCGGCGCCGGCCGGGCCAGCCCCACCACCGCCAGGCCGTAGGGGTGGGAGGCGGTCTTGGAGGTGGTGGCCGGGTCGATCGAGAGCAGCGCCCGCACCAGCGGCGGGTCCGCGTAGACGATGTCCCCCGGCCCCCAGTAGTCCCCGTCCAGCGAGACGGGCTGGTTGGCGAAGTTCTTGGCGTACGAGCGCGTGTGCTCGATGGACTCCAGGTAGGCCAGCGTCCACTTGCCCGGCCAGCACGAGCGGCGCGTGCCGTCTCCCCGGTCCACGATCGGCGCGAAGTGGTGCACCGCGAACCGCTCGGCCGCGAGCCGTTCGTCCAGCTCCGCCTCGGGCTCGGTGATGGTCCGCACGAGCTGGTGGATGATCGATCCGGCCATCACCACCGTGCCCACCACGACCACCCGCGCGAAGGCGTTGAGCGGCAGGATCGCGTCCACGATCGCGACCAGGCGCTTGCTGGCCTGGTACGCGCTGTACGTGCCCTCGTGGGGCTCGACGTCGTCCAGCACGAGCAGGTCTGGCCGCAGCGCGCCCACCTTCATGCCGAGCACGCCCGCGTCGATGCCTCGCGCGGCGAACACGAAGCCGCCGCGCTGCTGGATCATGTGCTGGGTGTCGGCCACGGTGGTGCCTCGGGGCCGCGTGGCCGGGGCGCACAGGTCCGGGTAGTCCTGCCGCAGCAGCGTGTTGGTCTCCAGCTCCCGGCGGAAGGTGTCCAGGTGCTGCTCGGCCTGCACCCCGGCATCGGCGAACGCGGCGATGAACCGCACCCACCCGTGCGCGGCGGCCCACAGCGGCAGGATCAGGAACAGGAGAGTGGTCTTGCCCGCGTTGCGCGGGGCCACCCAGACGTCCCGGTGCTCCGCTGGGCTGGACGGCGGCAGTGCCCACGTGCGCGCGTGCCGGAACAGCGCGAGGTGGAAGTCGGCGAACGTGATCTCCCCGTTGGTCTCGTCCCCGCGCAGGTGGTGCGGGCAGTACAGCAGCGCGAAGAGAAGGGGCGAGAGGCGTGTGAGCGTGCGTCGCCCCTCCGGGCTGGCCAGCAGCCGCTCGTCGAACGTGGCGAGCCACCCCTCCAGGTCGAACGTCTCCGCGTCCGCGTCCGGGCTGTACGGGTCTGCCACCCGCGGGCGCTCCAGCAGGGCGGTCAGCGCGCCTTCCCCTTCCCCTTGCTCTTCTTGATCGCGACGAGCTGCTTCACCGCGGCGGCACGGGAGGAGTGGTCGGCCTTCTTGCCGGCAGTCTCGCCGGTGCCCTTCTTCACCACCCGGTGCTTGCCGCCGCGTTTGGAGATCCGGTACGGCACGGCTACCCCTTCCCGCGCTCGGCGCTCTGGTGGTCCTCGTCCCTCCACTGCCGTGGCGTGCTGTCCGCGTGGTGCTCGCACAGCAGCAGCGCCCCCCGGCGGGCGTCCGACTCGTAGGCGCCGCGGCGTACCCCCGCCACGAATGCCAGGGCCGCCGGCTGCTCGCACCAGCCGAGACCACACCGGTACGACGCTGGCGCCGGGGAGGCCTGCCATCCCATGCGCCACGACCAACGCACCCACAGGCCGGTCCGGCTGGGCCCGCCGGAGTCAGGGTCTGGGACGAACCGGACCATGCCCTCGGCGAGAGACTGCTCACCCTGGAGGTCCGGCACCTCCGGGAGGAAGAGGTACTCGGTCGCGGCCCGGCCGCCGAGCTCGGGCGGATAGCAGCCCGGGTCGACCGGTGGCAGGTCCGGGCTCTCCACCAGCACCAGCAGCGCCATCCGCATGAAGTCGGCCGACACCCCGGCCACCCGCATGCCGGCGGGCAAGGTCAGAAGCTGGGCGATCGTGTCCTCGTCGAGAGTGATCACGGCCCGGCCCGGACGCTCCTCCAGCTCGGTGTCCCGCTCACCCATCGGCGCGCCCTTCCTGGGTGCCCTGGCGCAGCGCCTCCTCCTCGACCGCGGTCCGCGCCTTGGCCTCACGAATCAGCGCGGCCAGCTCGATGTCGGCCGGGTCCACGCGGGTGACCTGCACGTCCACCTGCCCGCGCTCGCCCCACCGCTGGGTGTGCCGGCGAGACAGCCAACCCATCGCCGCGCGCCAGTCCCCCTCGGCCGCCGCTCGTTGGACCACCGTCAGCGCGCGGATCACAGCCTTGGCCTCGGCCTGCTCGTATTCGGCGACGAAGCGGGCGTGCGCGGTGTCCTCCTGACCCTCCGCGAGGTCCCGGCGGCCGGCGCGCAGCCAGCCCAGCAGCGTGTTCTCCGCGACCCCGGCGAAGCGCGCGGCCTCCACCTGGTAGGCGCCGATGCCGATGGCGTCGCAGATCCGGGCCTGGACCTCCGGGGTGAGCCCACTGGGCCGGGCCATCAGCCACCCCCGCCGATCAGCCCGCCGGCTCGCGCCGAGGCCCGGTGTTCGTCCAGCACCGTGCGCGCGTCCGTGCTCTGCGGAGTCCAGCGACCCTGCCAGGAGGCGGTCATGGTGAGCGCGGCAGGCTGTCGGATGCCGCGCACCGCCATGCACCCGTGGTGCGCGGTGATCACGCATCCGGCCCCCACCGGATCCAGCGCGCCGGACACCGCGGCGGCCACCTGGTAGGTGAGGGTCTCCTGCACCTGGAGCCGGCGCGCGGAGTCCTCCACCACCCGCGCGAGCTTGGACAGCCCCACCAAGCGGCCCTGCTCCCCGGGCCGGTAGGCGACGGTGGCGGTGCCGGTGATGGGCAGCAGATGGTGCGCGCAGGTGGTGGTCACGCGGATGCCGGACACCACCACCAGGTCGCCGGACGGCGGGCCAGTGAAGGTGGTGGCCAGGTGCCGCGCCGGGTCCTCGCCGTAGCCGGACAGCCGCTCCGCCCACGCGCGCGCCACTCGCCCGGGGGTGTCCCGGGTGTGGTCGTCCGCCTGTACCCCGAAGGCATCCAGCAGCTCGGCCACCGCCGCGGCGGCCCTGTCCAGGTCCATCACCGGCCCCTTTCGTCGCCCCAGGCCAGGACGTGCAGGCGGTGGGTGGCGTTGAGGCCGTGCTCGGTGGCGGCCTGGGCCACCACGGGCCAGGTGGCGTCAAGCTCCGCCCGCGTGGTCCCGCGCGGCATCACCCACACCCGCACGCCGGGCCAGCGTGTGCGGGAGGCCAGTGCGGCGGCCTGGGCCACCTCGGCCTCGTCCGCGCACACCACCTTCAGGTGCACCCCGGTGCCCTCCCAGGCCAGCGCTGGCCAGTCCGGGTGCAGGGCGGGGTCCTGGTGGCCGCGGTGCGGGCCGGCGCTGGGCAGCTTGGGGGAGACCACCCAGGCGGTCACGGAGGCCAGGCTGACCTCGTTGGGGCCGCGGGTGCCGTTGGTCTCCACGTGGATGGTGTGGCCGCGGTCGCGCAGCAGGTCCAGCAACCGAGCCCACGCGGGGGAGTCCTGATGCAGCAGTGGCTCCCCACCGGTGATCACTACAATCGGCGTGCCCGCCTGCGCCGCCAGCGCCTCGGGTGAGGTGGGGGTGAGTTCCACCCGCAGGTCATAGCGCGACCCGTCCCAGGTGTACGCGGTGTCACACCAGGCGCACGAAAGATCGCATCCGCCGAGGCGGATGAACGTGGCCAGTCGGCCCGCGTGCGGCCCCTCTCCTTGCAGGGTTGGGCCGAAGACCTCTGACACCGGCAGGGTGGCCCCGCCGGCCCGCACCAGGGCCGTCACGAGGTCTCCCGCCAGGTCGCCCAGGTCTTGGGCGTCTCGGACACCGCCACCGACACGGAGACCCCTTTGGGGATCTCCACCAGCCGGGGCACCAGGTTGGCCAGGAACCGGGCGAGGTTCTCCGCGGTCGGGTTGAACTCCAGCTCGTCGTTGAGGTGCCTGTGGTCCAGCACTCCGTCGATCCAGCGCTTCACCGGGGCCAGCGCGCCGTAGTCCACGACGAATCCGACCGTGTCCAGCTTCTCGGCGGACAGGATCACCCGCGCGACGTAGTTGTGGCCATGCAGTCGGGCGCACTGGTGCCCATCGGGCAGCCCCTCCAGCACGTGCGAGGCCGAGAAGGGGAAGTCCTTGCTGATCTCATACATGTCATCTCCCCTCGGCGGCACCGACGGCACTGCGCCAAAAGTTGGGGTCGGCGTACTCCGTGGGGTCGAGCACGCCCGCGAGGTGGAGAGCCTCGGCGCGCTCGACGCAGGTTCCGCACCGGCCACAGTGCCGCTCGCCGCCCTCGTAGCAGGACCAGGTCAGCGCGACGGGAAGCCCGACCAAGCCGGCGATCCGGGCGATGTCAGCCTTGGAGGTGTGCACGTACGGTGCCTCGACGGTGACCGCACTGTCGGTGCCCCGCTGCGTAGCCTCGCTCGCCGCGGCGATGAACTCGGGCCGGCAGTCCGGGTAGATCGGATGGTCCCCAGTGTGGACGGCCGTCAGCACTCGGTCGCACCCGTGCGCCAGCGCGACGCCTGCGGCGGCCATGAGCAGGGTTGCGTTGCGGTTCGGCACCACCGTCGCCCGCATCGACTCCGCGGCGTAGTGCCCGTTCGGCACGCCCACCGCCGGGTCGGTCAGCGCGGAGCCGACCAGCAGCGAGCCCCAGGCAGTCAGATCGAGCACGAGGTGGGGCACCGCGTAGTGCGCGGCGACCTCGGCGGCGGCACGCAGCTCCCGAGCGTGGCGCTGTCCGTAGTCGACCGACAGCGCCAGTCGCGCGGTGTTCTCCTTCGCCCGTTCGGCGAGCAGGGTGGAGGAGTCCAGCCCCCCGGACAGCAGGACAAGGTCACGCGGCATCGGTGAGGCCCCTTCGGCGGCAGACGTGGCGACTTCCCCAGCGCCGCCAGATCGGTGGGTTCCAGGGAGCGACGCGGGCGGGGTCCTGTCCGAGAAGCGGCAGGGCACCCAGTCCGGCGCCGACGGGACGTCGCCCGTGCAGGTGAGCGTCGGCGGCGCTTGCGCCCTCGTAGTCGTTACCCGACACCGAGCTGAACAGGTGCGGTCCGCTGTTCGTGAACCGGACAGGTGGAGGGACAGGGATCCATTGGCGCAAGGCCTCGTCGGCGGCGGCATAGGAGAGACTCATCGCCTTCATCAGGTCCTGGCGCCCGCCGGCCTTGCTGGGGAGGCGCCCGGCTCGGACCAGCGGGGCTAGGTCGATCTCGTGTTCCATGAGGTGCCGATGGGCGCGAAGTATCGCCGCATGGTCGGCTACGGTCACTTGGCGTACGTCGCGTCCGTCGAAGTAGGCAATCCCGCCATAGCGGAACTGCACTGAGATATTGGAAGCGTCCGCGGAGTATGGCCGAGCCCTACGCAGGACGCTCAGCGCCCCAACACCGAGGGCGTGGATGCCTCCGCCGAGACGTTCGGCTCGACGCTGGAGCATCCCGACCCGCGCCGTCTGTGCCTCGCCGGGCATGCCGACCAGCCCTCCGACACAGACGTAACCGACCTCGCGCACCATTGCGTCGAACTCGGCGAGAGAGTCGCCGCGAGTGAACACCGGCATAACCGGAAGTCCGCGGTCGTGCAGCTTACGGGTGTTGGCCCGGGTGGCCGCGGGGTCGCCGATGACGTCGAGGGTGATTGCGTGGTCCCAGTGGCCGCGCCACCGCTCCAGGTACCACGCATACGCCCCCAGTTCAATCGGACGACCGCTGCTGTGAGCAGTGAAGGCGCCTGAGTCGATCATCATCTGACCGCACACGAGGTTCGTCCGAACGGCAGCGAGGTCGACGCTGGCGTTGAGCGCGTACGACAACAGCAGGTTGACGGACACGCTCACGTCCCGGCCAGGTCCAGCAGCACCCCGACGCGAGCCGCGTCGTCCGCACCGTCCACCGAGCGCCAACGTGCATACAACTCGTGGGAGACCTGCGCGCGAATGACCGGCCAGGCCGCGCGGTCGGTGTCGTCGAGAACGGCCTGGTCCGCCTCGTCCCCGGAGATCGCAGGGGATTCGCCCCCATCCATCCCGGCCCCGGATGGCCCAGGAACAGCGCACAACGCCACGAGCGCGTCGAAGTGGGTGTCGTCCCATCCGGCGAGCCGGCGCAGTTCGGCGTCCGCGGAGTCGAGATCGGCCAGCAGTCCGGTGAGCGCAGGCTCGTCCCACCCGCCGCGCGTGGTCGCCTCGTTCAGCGCGACGCCGAGCGCCTCGGCCTCGGCATCCGAGCGGGACGACCAGCCGTGCTCCACCGGCATCCGCCAGGTGCCGTCCTCCCCGCGCACGATGCCGTCCGGGGGGTCCTGGCCTTCGGCCTCCATCGCGCGCAGGGACTCCAGCCGCCCATGGCCGGCGATGATCCGCCCGGTGCGGCCGTCGTGCACTGCGGAGCCAGCGAACCCGAACCGCGTGATCAGGGCCTTGATGTGGTCGAGGTCGTGGGCCTTGGCGTTGCGCTCGGCCTCACGCACCTCACCCAGCGGCACGTAGGCGATCCATCGGGGTGAGCCGCCCGCGCCCGCACTCAGCCCCGTTTCGGGTGCCTGCGGACCGCTATCAGCTCTCGCCATGTCTCTGCCTACTTCCCTCGCGGCGGATGACAGCGCAGTGTAATGCTATGAGTACGGACGGGTGTCGAAGGTAGGGGGCTCGCCATGTCGGGACGGGCGCAGGCGGCCGTGGCTGCGGTGGTGTTCACGGGGGCGGTCGCTCTCGCGGTGGTTGTGCTCGTGCGGGACGGTGACCTGAACTCGGTGGCCACCGCGGTCGGCATTGCCACCGCGGCGATCGGCACTGTGCTGGCCCTACTGCGAAGCGAGCGAGCCAGCGCCGAGGCGCGTGAGGTCCGCGAGATCCTGCCCATCCCGCCGCGCGACGTCTCGCTGGAGCGCGGCGACCAGCCGGATGCGTAGCCGGTGCGCGCGGGCGAGCTGGTGGCCTACGCGATGTCCGGCGGGCTTGGTACTTCCCCGCTGCTGTTCGCGCTGACCACCGGCGGTGGGGACGGCGTGGGCGTGGGGACGGTGACCCAGCTCGGGGTGACCGGGGCGCTCGCGGCTGGGCTCGTGACGTTCGCCCGCACCGTGTACGCCCGCGAGGTGCGCCGAGCGGACGAGACCGCGGCGGAGCTGCGCACGCTCAACACCAAGGTGATGGAGGAGTACGCGCGGACGCTGGCCGAGGCCAACCGAGCTCTGTCCGACGCCGCCGCGACGCTGGCCAGGAGGTCGCCGTGAGCGATGAGCCGGAACGCATCTCCGCCACCACGGCGGCCAGCCTGGCGCGCCTGGACGCCCTGCTGATCCAGGTCCAGTCCGCCGTGGACGCCGTACGGGTCGAGATCGAGCGGGTGGCCCCGCCCGGCCGCACCAAGGAGGGAATCGGCGATGGCCTCACCGCCCCATGAGCAGCCAAGGCCCCTGGTCGAGTCCGTCAATGACCTGAGCCGCCAACTGGTGGGGGTGCGTGCCACCCTCACCCTCACCAACAACGTCCAGCAGGGCCGACTCGCCGTCCTGCGCCGCCTGGCCCTGGTTGCCACAGGCTCCGCCGCCCTGGCCACGGCCGGCGCCGTCGCCGCGCTGGTGCTGCTCCTTGGCGCGATAGGGGACCTGCGCGATCAGCAGGACGTCCTGGATGCCAAGACCACGGCCGACTGCGCGTTCCACCGGGAGGTCGCTGCCCTGCCCGATCTGGTGCGCTCCGTCCCGCGCTCGCCGGGGTCAATGCCGCCCACCGTCGGGCCGGTGACCTCCGCGCTGGGCCGGGAGTCCGCCAACGCCTACAGACTCGCCGGCTGCCCCGAGGTCTTCGGAGCGCTGCCAACCCACGCCTCGTCGAGACCCTCCGGGAGTCCTCGTGGCTGAATGGCCCTACATCCCTGCCCGCTGGCAGCCCTCACGCTCCGGCCAGTCCGTGATCTGGGTGGTACTGCACAGCATGGAGGCCCCGCTGCGCGCCGGCACCGCCGCCAGCGTGGGCCGCTACTTCCAGGGCGTCGAGCGGTACGCCTCCACCCACGTCGGCGTCGACCCGGGCGGCATCGTGCGCTACGTCCCGGATGCCTCGGGCTGCTACGGCGCGGAGCGCAACTCCAACAGGCGCGGCTGGCACATCGAGCAGGCCGGGTACGCGCGGTTCGCCGCGGAGTGGCACAGCCCGGATGGGCTGGCGATGCTGGACCGCTCGGCCGAGGCCGCGGCGTACGCCGCGCGGCAGTTCAACATCCCCGCGCGGATGCTGGCGGACCGCGAGGTGGCCGCGTACGCGCCCGGGTTCGTCCACCACGCCCAGCTCGCCCGGGTGTTCGGAGTGGCGGCCGGCCACACCGATCCCGGACTCAACTTCCCCTACGGCGAGCTGCTGACACGGGTGCGTGCCCGGCTTGGCCAGCCGTCGCTGGCCCCGGTGCCGGACCCGGCCCGCGCGGACAACCGCTTCCGCAGACTTCCCACGCTGCGCGCTGGCGCCCGGGACGACGCTGCCCGGGTGGCCGCGGCGCGGGCGAAGGGCGGCACGGTGCTCGATGCCGGTGTCCCGGTGCTCACCCTCCAGAGCGCGCTCAACGAGGCGATGGGCGCCAAGCTGGGCGGTGACGGGGTTTACGGCGACTTCACCGAGGACGCGGTCCGCCGCTTCCAGCAGTGGTGGCGTGGCAACGGGCTCGACCTGACCGTCGACGGCATCTGCGGCCCAGCCACCTGGTCCCAGCTCGACGTGGTGGCCGACCTCCAGGGGCGTTAGCCCTCGCGCTCGCTGGCTCGCCGCGCCATCCCGCGGGGCCGCCAGTACGACACGACCCACAGGAAGGCGACTAGCAAGGCAGCCAGGACCACGGCCATGGACACGTTCGCGGCGACAGCGCCGAAGGCGCCCAGGTTGGCCGCAGCCGAAATGGCGACGTAGACCGACAGCACGAGAATGATCAGGCTTCTGCGGCGACGGTTGCTCATGAGGACCCTGCCCGGGGTGAGGGATCGAACGCCCACGCGGGCGCGCTGATCCGCTCACGATACGTGGGCATATCCTCTCGTTCCGCTGCAGGGTCGCCGTGCACTGCCCGGCCGGTCACGCAGGACTGACGGTGGCCCTACGCGACACCCCAAAGCCGCGCGTACTCCGCCGAGGCCTTCGGGTTGCGCTTGGAGGTCAGCGACGAGCCCACGTTGGCCGGGTCGTCCTCGGAGAAGTACATCTCCCCGACGAAATCGAGGTCCGTCCGCGCGGCGCACCCCTCGAAGAAGCCGCGCATGCCCCGGATGAAGAACGCGCTGTCGCCGCCGCCCTTGTCGCCGCCAGCGTTCGGGGCGTTCTTGATCCCCCACTCCTGGAGCATGAAGCCCTTGCGGTGCTCGGCGGCGATGTTGGCCCACCACCGCGCCCCGCCGGCCTTGTCCAGCTCGCGGGCGAGCTCGGCGTCGGTGCGCGCGGGCGCGTAGTGGTCGTAGGCGTCCACGCCGATGACGTCCACCACGTCATCGCCCGGGTAGGCGTCCAGCGGGTTGTGGCTCGGCGGGTTCTGCGAGTAACCCTTGTTGGCGATCAGCGCGAACCGGGCCTTGCTGCCTGTCTCGCGCACCAGGACGCGCACCCGGCGCCAGGCGTCGCGGAACTTCCGCGCGTCGGCCGCGGAGTGGTGGAACCAGTCGCCGTTGTACTCCCAGGCCAGCGGCACGATCATCGGCGCGAACCCGGCGGCCTCCCGCGCCACCATCGCCTGGCCCATCGCGCGGATGTCCGCGTCGTAGCGGCCGGAAAGCACCTCGTCGGCCGTCACCGCGTTCTTCCCGGAGGTGACGTTCTGCCGCTCGGGGCCGAAGGACTGAGCCAGCACGAGGGTCATGCCCTTGTCCGTGAACGTGGTGGTGTTGATCAGGTGGGCCGAGCGCCACATCGTGGCCGCGTCCTTCTCGCGGTCGGAGTAGACCAGCCACATCCCGGGCCGGAACCCGAAGCGCCGGGCCCACTCGTCCGGCCCGGCCTGGGTGTAGTTGTTGCCCGCCAGGTAGGCGCCGGACAGCCACGTGCTCGCGGCCGGCGGCGGGGTCGACCCGCGCTCCACCGCGGTCAGCCGCTTCTCGATGTCGTCCATGCGGTCCAGCAGGACCTCGTGGTCCGTGAGCGTCGGTACGTTCACCCCGGTCATCTCGCTCCCCTTGCCGCAGGTACTCCCCGTAGACCACCGATACCTCTCTGGCGTCATAGATGCACCCTGTGTAGCGTGTCGTGGCGGTGGTTGTGGCTGGGAGGCCATGGGCGGAGAGCGGCTTACGTCGCTCTCCGCCCTGCCGCATCTGGGCCCCGGTGATCGCCGCCGAGGGTGCCGAGGGTGGCGAGGTCTGGAACACGCCGAGACCCCCGGCCGGTGCGGCACGGGGGTCTCGGCGTGTGAGGGCTACGAGCGGTGTGCCCTCACGGCTCGGTCGAGTTCCTTCGCGGTCACATGCCACCCGGCCGCGTAGTACCAGGTTGCCCTCAGCTCGCTGTTGGCGATCCAGTCGATGATGACTCTCGGTTTGACGCCAGCCCGCCTGGCTGCTGCGTAAAGCCCCAGTTCCTGACTCATCTCAACCCCCCGGAATCGATGGGTACCTGTGCGTGGTAAAGGAGCTTCCGCGCAGGTCAGGGTCCTGTCGAGGGGTGACCACGGGTTGTTGTCCGATCGTTGCCGTGCGACAAACGCGGGTAGTCCGAACGAGTCGGGTGACAAGGCCCCGTTCGGACCAGGGTTGATCGCCCGTCAGGCCTGGTCCGCGGGTGCGCCGATGGCGGCGACGGAGAGCGCCGCTTCGAGGGCGGCCCGCATCCGTGGGTCCTCGTCGGCGCGTACCATTCCGCGCGACGCAGGGGTTCGCAGGTGCGCGTCGTGGCCGGCGCGAACCATGGCCGCGGTGACCACAGGGATCGGCGTGCCGGCGGCGAGAACGAACGTGGCGCACCTCCAACGGTCGACGTGCACGCCCCGGTGCAGATGCTCGCACCGGCCACACGTCGCGCACGGCGGATCGAGATGGGGCCCATCGGTCGGACCATCCCATCCGGGACAGGTGCCGGGATGCGCCCACGGGCCCCCGGCGCACTCCAGACAGAAGGCGTGCCTACGGCCATGGAACCAGTCGTCCTTGGCGCGTTCCAGGTCCACTGGGACGCCAGTTGCCGTTGGCTGGGAGGTGGCCGGCGTGCCGGCGGCGCGTGCCCAAGGGCAGGGCCACCGCACGTAGTCGCACATCACGTCCGAGCAGCGGCGGCAGACGGTGACAGAGTCGCCGACCGCGGTGGCGTTGGGGATGACCTCGGGCTGGTGCTCGTAGTTTGGCGCACCGGTGGCGTCGAGGGCGGCGAGTGTCGCGCACCGGAGGCCCGTCCCATCGGGGTGGAATCGGGTCCGCGCGCCATCCGGCGTGTAGCAAAGATGATCGCCGACATGGAGAACTCTCACCGCGCGCTCCCGCGCCTCACCGGACTCGGCGCGTTCCGTCATTGCCTGGAGTTCGACGCGCAGCGCGTGCTCGTCGTCCAGTAGGACGCCGCTCTTGCGCTGCCAGCGGGCGCAGAGCTTCTCCAGTTCGGTGATCCGTTTGCGGAGCCCGTCGATCACGCCCTGCGGGCAACGGGCGGCGTGGGCGCCGCGGGGTTGGTCGCAGGTGCGGCAGGTCTGGGTCGCGGCGCTCCCGTCCGCACCGGTCGGCTCGGCCTCCTCGCCGGACATCACGCACGGCCCGATGATCCGCACCTCGCATTCGGACGTGCCGAGGAGGCGATCCACCGTGGTGTCGAGCGCGGCGGCGAAGCGAACCAGGTCCTCCAGGGAGAGCGGCTGCTCGCCGTCGAGAACGAGCGCGAGGTCGTCCACGGTCATCTCCATGGCTGCGGCGAGCTGGTGCTGGTCGAGCGAGCTGGCGACCCACGCCGCCCGCAGGTTGTCGACGATCTGGTCGTGCTCAGGGGCTGGCACGGTGGACCTCCCTCGTGGGCCAGATCGGTCCCATCGCGTCCCCGGCGTAGCGGGGGACGAGGTGGACGTGGAGGTGGAACATGGTCTGCGTGGCCGCCTCGCCAGTGGACTGGATGATGTTGATGCCGTCCGGCCGCAGCTCCTGGCGAAGCTTGCCGGCCACCAGGTGGACCACACCCATCAGCCCCTGCCAGGTCGAGCGGTCGACGTCCCAGATGCCCTCGTGGTGCCGGTTCGGAACCACGAGGGTGTGGCCGCGGGTGGCCGGATTGAGCGGTGTGAACGCGACGGACCCGGCGTAGCGGCGCAGGGCCTGCGCCTGGGCGCGGCCGGTGGCGATGTCGCAGAACGGGCAGGGTTCAGGCGCCACTGGGGGACTCCTCGTGGTGGTTGGTGCGGCACTCGGGACCAGAGACATGGTCGCCGCCCTTAGCCGGGGCGGACCGGGGAGTCAGGCCGCCCCACTGATCCACCGCGTAGCCGCGCTCCGTTCGGGCACCGTCGCGCACGTCGTAGCGTGGGTCCCCGCTCCACCCGCAGTAGCAGGCCCACGGGCCGTAGATGGTCCCGATGCCGACGTCGGCCTCGTCGCGGCTGCACTGATCGCCGCAGCTCGGGCAGACCTGACCCGTCTCGGCGGTGATCGCCCGCTCAGACACTGTCCTGCTCCTCGGCGGCGGCCGTGCCGGGCACCCGGTAGTGCGAGGCAAAGAGGCGCTCGACTTCCTCCGTGCCCGGCCAGCCGCACCTGCCGCATGGCAGCTCCGCGTGGATCACCGGGCAGTCCATCCACGCGCGCTCGGGCTCGGCCCCACTCGCGGCCATGGCGGCCGTGTCGGTTTCGTCGACCACGTGGTGGGTGACCTCGAACCCGGCAGCGGAGAGGAGTGCGCGTAGCAGCGTCACGCTCCCGGGCTCGGCGGTCGTGAGGTCGATCTCGGCAGTCGACCCACCAGGGGTGGCCGCGCGGATCCGGTGGCGCTCAGGCATCAGGTGAACCTCAGATCGGCCTCGGCCGCGTCGTCGCAGGGCACGCAGTCCGGGCCGCACTGACCGGCGACGTGCAGCGCATCCTCGACGCTGGCCTCTTGTGCCTCGCCATCCATCACGGCGCGATCCCACCCGCAGTCGTCGCACAGGTCATCGGTCGGGTCGGCACGGAGCGGTAGCTCGTCCCCGCAGGCGTCGCAGAAGCGGCGGGGTTCACGCATCACGCACTCCCTCACCGGTCGCGGTGTGGCGGCAGGAGCACGGCTCGTCCTCGCCGTCGTGGGTCGGCACCACGCCGGACCCGTTGCAGCGGTGGCAGCCCTCGGCGCCGAGCTCGGCTGGGGCGGGCTCCAGCGGCACCAGCGACGTCCTGATCAGGGACTCCATGTGGATGATCTCCCAGGTGTCGTACCGAGCCCTCTCGGGATCGGCGCGCAGCTCGGCGATCTGGGCTCGGGCCTCATCGGGGGAGCCGACGGGCGCGAAGGCGCACGACGAGCCGGCCCGCTCGCCGACGGTCTCCGTGCCCTGAACCCGCCACCAGCGCAGCGGGCCGAACGTGCCGAGCGTCCCCGGCCTGACGTAGTGGTCCGCCCCGGGCTCGCCCCAGATCTCGATGTCGCGGGCGACGGTGCCCGGCGGCGTGGACTCAGGCATCGGTCTGGTCACTGTCAGCCATGCCGCCGCCCCACGATCTCGGATGCGATGGTGCCGAGATTCCCAGCAAGGGCCTGGACGGCGTCGAGCTGAAAGTCGTCCAGGGCGTCCAGGGCGTCCCAGGCGGCGTCCTCTTTCTCGGCCCAGAGCAGTCCGATGGCGCGAGCCATGGTCGCCCGGGTGGCCGGCGTCGCGTCCCGGGTCACCAGAGGTCCCTCGTGGTCCGTACGCGCGAGAGCCTCGTGGCCACCAGCGCAGCCAGCCACAGCATCCCGGCGTGTGCGGCCTGGTCGCCGCGGTTGAGGCCCGGCTTCCACGGCATGCCGGGCACGCTGGTGGTGATGGTCATCTCGGCGAATGCCGGACTTCCGGTGACGGCCATGAGGCGCCGGATAGGCCAGCGCCGGTCGATGAACCCGTGGCTCGCCGCTGAGACGACGAATCCAGCCAGAAGGCCCCGACCGGACACCGGCACGCGAGTCACACGCACCGTCGCCCCGACCATGGCGGCCATCACCGCGTGATAGGCGGCGACGTGCCGCAGGTTCGCACACCAGCCCTCGGCGCCTGGCTTGTCCTTGCGGCCAGCCTGGTTGTCGGTCTGGCCCAGTAGGTTGTCGGCGACCTCGTGGGCGGCGAGGGCGGCGGCGAGGAGAGTCGGGAAGGCTGCGGACCGGTCGGTCTTCACCGCTCCTCCCGCTTGTCGAGGCGCCGACCGAGCACGCGGCAGCGCTCGCAGGGGTCGCCAAGCTCGGGCGGCGCGGCGTCGGCCAGGCAGGTGCAGGGGAGCTTCTCCACGTAGCTGGCGAGGCGCTCGATGGCCTCGCTGACGATGGAGACCTCCGCGAAGTCGCTGTCCGGCGGGTTGAGGCGGTCGATCACAAGATCGGCCACCATCCGGTACTCGCAGATGTCGATGCCGCCGGGCTCGCAGGTGCAGACCTCGTCCGGGTCGTGGCCCATCATTCGGGTCCTTCCTCGTCCCAGGGGATTCCAGGGATCTGCTGGGACCAGGCGGTGTCAGCGTCCGGGTCCCAGTCAGGCTCCTGTGATCGCGGCGCCGTGGTCCTGGCGTGGAGTTCGGGCCAGTCGAGACCCTCGTCGGGGCCGAACAGGATGGGCATCACACGCCCCCAGCCAGGTCGTCGGCCTCCAGCAGTTCCAGCAGCCGCTCGGCCGCGGGCCGCCGCAGCAGAATCTCTCCGCCGGAGACCGACAGGTCGTCGGCTTCCACGTCAGGAATCAGTCCGCGGAACCGCCCGGCGATGCCGCGCATGGTCTCGTTCTCGACGCGCTCGGCGGCCTCGCGGTCCCTCCAGGCAGCCATGGAGGCATCGGACCGGCGCCGGCCTGCCAGGTGCGGCCCACACAGCCCAGCCTCGCGCTGCTCGTCGGTCTTCAGCGTGCGACCGCAGGCCCGGCCGCCCCACGAACCGCCCGGCGGGTGCACCGTGGCCGGGCAGGTATCTGCGGCGCTCACTGGAACTCCTCCGGGCGCGGCGAGAGCAGACGGCGGGCCGCCGCGAGGGGCGTGTCGACCGCGTCCGCCAGCGTGCGGGCGACGTCGCCCATGTGCTGGCGGTAGTGCCCCTGGAAGTTCTCGTAGGTGACCTCGGGGGTCTCCTCGGGCTCCGCCGGCTCGCCGGTGGCAATGGCTGTGATCATGTGTCAGTCCTCCGTGGGTTCGGGGTAGAAGCGGGCGACGGCCTCGGGGTAGGTCAGCCCGCCCTCGCGCACCGAGGCGGCGAACTCCCCGGCGCGCTCGTCCTCGGCCTGGTCCTCCGGTAAGACGGGGAAGTCCCGGACGGCGCGGGCGGTGTGGTAACTGGCCCACCAGGTGGGGCCGTTCGAGCCGCCCTCGAACAGGGGCCGGTCGCGCTGGATCTCGTACTCCCAGGAGCCACCGTGGGGCTCGGCCCCGAGCACGGTGGCCGTGCCGCGCATGGCCTCCGGGTACTGCTGCGCGCGCCAGTGGTACACCCGGGCGCCGGGCGGGAGCGGGTGATCAGTCACCGCACACCCCAGTTCGGGCCGTTGTGGTCGGGAACGTTCTCCACTTCGAGCCGCTCGATGAGGAGGTTCCGGAGATCGCCGACAACGGCAATCGGGTCGCCGTCCCGGGCGGTCTGCGCGGCGTAGGTGTCGAGGTGGTCGAGGACGGCATTGAGGGCGCCGCCCATCTGCTCGGCGCTGGGCTCAACGACTCCGTGGTCGTCGGCGGACTCGTAGATCAGCTCGGCGATCCGTCCGCGAATCGGATCGTCAGTCATCGTCGCCCCGGGCGAGCAGCTCGTCGACCTGCGCGTCGACGAAGTCCCGGGTGGCCTGCACCGACTCCGAGCGGCGCCGAGCGATGATCACGTCCGGCTCGGCGAGCAGCCGGTTCCGGGTCGGCGTCGGGTCACCGTCCAGCGGAGTGGCCTGGCGGACCGCCCAGGCAAGGTCTTCCTCGAAGTCCTCCATGTCGCCAGGGCTGATCTGGTTCTCGCGGAACTCCTCCAGAGCCCGCTGGTAATCGCCCTCCGCCGCGAGGGCGCCCAGCCAGCCCATGGGTGAGAAGTCGGGGGCGCTCGGGTCGCTGATCTGGGTCATGAGATCTCCTCGGCTCCGTCAGCAGCGACGCCGACGCAGGCCTGCATGTCGTTGTCGAGGACGCGGCGCCACGCCGCGGTCGGGGTGAGCCCTTCGGCGCGAGCCGCCACGCGGACCCGGGCGGCACGCCACAGGTCGGGTTCGTCGATGTACTCCGGGAGGCCGCGGCGGTGGCGAAAGTCGAACAGCGCCCACGAGTAGGCGCTCATCAGGTTGGGCTCGTCATCGGTGCGGGCGGCACGTTCGGCTTCGGTGTCGGTGACCGCACGGAGGTCCACGACAACGTCCGCGCTCATGTAGACCGCGCCGCAGCCCGGCTCGGCAGTCATCCCACGCCGCCAGCCGCCGCCAGCGCGGCGCTGTAGGCGGGCGAGGTCTGGCGCACGACCCCACGGCGCCGGTCCTCCTCGACCAGCGCGCCGTAGTAGAGCCGCTCGACCTCGTCCATGCCGAGCCGGTCCACTGCGAAGTCCCAGTACCGCGCCACGATGACCGCGTGCCGGCAGGCCAGCTCCGGCGGCAGCGCCACCAGGCGGGAGTCATCCAGGTAGCGGGCCGGGTAGTGCTCGCGGGCGTAGCCGGCACCCTCCCAGCGCCGCTTCCAGACGTGCAGCAGGGCCGCGCCCTTGTCCAGGTCGTGCAGCTCATCCCATGCGGGCAGGTCGGAGACCCGCCGCGGGTCGAACAGGGCGTTGAGGCGCTCGCGCTCGCCGTTGGTCAGACGGGCGTCGAAGCCGTTGGGCCAGGTCAGTTGCAACGCACCCCAGTAGGCGCGCTCCACCCGGCCGCAGTTGCGCCCGTGCTCGTCGGCCACGGTGGCCAGCGCCTCGCGGGTGGTGCCCGTCAGGTGCTCGACCGGGGTCACAGGGGCTGGCGTCACCAGCAGGGTGCGGCCCCGGTCCAGGGCGAAGGTCAGCGGTTCGGTCATCGGGTCGTTCCCTCGGCGGTGAAGTTCCGGGTCAGCCAGTCGTCGTAGTCGTGCTCGCGAAAGACCGGCAGGTGATTGGCCTCGTGCACGGCGAGCAGCACCTCGATGGGCACCGCGTCCAACTCCTCGCTGTCCGGCAGCGGCACGCCGGAGCCGGTCAGCAGGTTCGGGTGCGCGCGGGCCAGGTGGGCGATCAGTGCCTCGCGGTCGACGTCGGGATTGGCCATCACCAGTCGCCCAGCCGCGTGTGGTGTTGGCAGTCGTTCCGGCTCTCGATCTCGGCGGGCTCCATCGCCCGCACGTTCACGATTGCCGTGAGATCGACCTCGACGGTCGCGTCTGGGTATTCGAGGCCAAAGGACTCGGTCTCGCCTCCAGCAGCCAGGACGGCGCACCGCCAGCATCGAGAAATCCCATGATCGGGATCGGGGTACTGGTTTCTCGGATCGTCGTCCGAACAGGAGGACCGGTCGTGTTCCCGAATCTCGTTCGCTACGAGCCGTCCGATTTCCGTGGCGAGGTCGTTGGCGCGCCCGGCCCAGTCGCCAACCGAGAACGTTGTCTTCTTGAACACAGGATCTCCGTTAGATGTCGTGGCGGACGGCCCCGAGCTGCCACCAGGAGGTGCAACTCAGGCTCAAGGCGATGGTCTTGACCAGGTGCGCGACCAGTGCGGCAGGGTCGACGACGGCGCTCACCGGCGTCCGCGTGCCCTTGACGCCGTAGAAGCGGCTCACGGCTGCACCCGCTCGGCGTTGTCCGGCAGCTGGTCGGCGTACTCGTCCGGGATGGCGCCCTGGTGCCAGAGGTTGGCGGTGTGGAACAGCTCGCCGCCCTCGTCGAGGCGGAAGGCGAAGGGGTGGCCGCCGAAGCCCGGCAGCGGGTCGCCCTCGGGGCCGACCACGTAGTGCTCCCCGCCTGAGCGGATGACCTGCTGACCCTTGTCCGTGCGATCTCCGTTCGCGTGCCAGGCGATCTTTTCGTCCCAGAACTGCGCGACGAAGGGATCGAGCCCGTTCGCCATCGTCACCACCCCCGCTCGCGGAAGCGGCGGAGCTGCACGCGCAGCGCGTCATCCGCACTGCCGGCCGCGGAGTCGGAGACCACCTGCGGGGTGAACGCCTGCGCGCCCGCCTGATAGTGGCCGGTGATCTCGTAGTGGTGGCCGGGGCCAAAGGCGTCGGGAACGCGCTCGGCGCGCAGGGTGACGTGGTGCGGCACGGCCAGCAGGTGCACGCGGGTGGCGGTGTCGGTCGACCCGGCGGTCTCGTCCGCCGGGTCGGTGGTGGTCTGGTCCATGCGGTACCTCTCGGTGGATGGTGTGGGGTGGTGTTTCGAGAGAGGCAGAGAGGTCCCCGGGCATGCGAAAGCCCAGGGACTCGTCACCCCCCGCCAGGCCAGCCGGCCCGGCAGTAGTGGCGCTCGTCGTCGCGGTCGGCGGCCTCGCCGAGCACCCGCGCCCGGTCGAGCACGTCCATGCCTTCCAGGCGAGCGAGCACCAAGGTGGCCGCGTCCCACAGCGCGCCGCCGCGCTCCACCTCGCCGGCGTCCCCCAGCTCGGCCGCGCGGTCGAGCATGTCGACGGCCACCTCCTCGGGGCCGCCAGAGTCCGGGTCGGAGCCCAGGCGCAGCACGGCCACCAGCCCGGCCTGCACGCCGACAGCAGCGATATCGAGGTCAGGCACGGCCACCCTCAGGGAGGTTCGCGGCGGCGTGCTCGGCGGCGGTGCGGTGGCCGGTCACCTTGTCGTAGGGGATGGGGACAGGCGCGAGGTTCGGGCTGTCCGGGTTGCGGAGGCTCACGGACTTCGTGTTGACCCGCAACACCCGGTGCCAGCGGGAGCCGCCGCACTGGATGTAGTCGCCCTTGGCAAAGTCGGTGGGCCGCCAGACCTTCTTGCCAGCTGCCTCTGCGGCGGCAACGTGGGCCTTCCAGTGGGCGATCTGCTCGTCAAGCTGGGCGAGCTTCGCTGTGATGCGCGGATAGGCCGGGGAGTCCTCCGAGAACCGGTCGAGGTCGCGCGCCAGGCGGCGGCGTTCGGCCTCCAGCCGGTCAATGCGGCGCAGGGTGACGTAGACGTTCTCCCGGTACTGCTGGGAGATCTCGGCGGACTGCGCGCGCCCCTCCCAATGGGTGGCCTTGCGGCCCTCCTCCACGGCCTTGTCCCAGCCGCGGTCGATGCGGGCGAGTACCCTCCTGTGCCCGGCCTCGGAGTGATGGCCGACGAGCACCGGCTGGCCGAACGGGATGTGCTTCTGGATCTCGCGGGCGCCCGCCTCGGCGGCTGCCGAGCGCTTGGCGGCGTTCTGCGCGTACCCGGCGAACCGGCCCGCGCGGGAATCGGCCCGCTCCGCGCGCTCAGCCTCCACCTCGGCGGTGGGGCGCGGGGTGTCGTCCACCTCCACGGCCACCTCGAAGCCTGCGGCACGCAGAGCCTTCGCGGCGGCCTCGATGCGCCAGGAGGACATCCGGTCCCGGCTCCCACGGATGCGCCAGGCGCCGTACCGGAACCAGAAGCCGTTGGCCTTGAGGACGTCCCCAGCGCCGTCGCCCTTGCTGGTGCCCTCGGCGACGGTGCCCTCGGCGTGAGTGTGCGAGATCGTGATCATTCGGCGCCGTCCGGCATGAACTGGTCGTAGAGGCCCTCCAGGACTCCGTAGAGGGCCTCGTCGGACCCGTCGGTCTGCTCCCGGCGGTCGTACTCGGTGAAGAGGACCTCCCGGGTCCCGTTGACGTCCAGGCCGTGGCAGTCGGCGCCGTCGAGGTAGGCGCAACCGGTGCCGACGCTGGCGCCGTCACGCACCGGCCGGCGGGCGTGCACCTCAACCCCGGTGAGCTGGTTGAACGTGACGGCCCCCTCGGGGCCAGAGACGAGGTGGACGGGGAAGCTTCCGGCGCTGATCGCCGGGTGCTGGCGGCGGGTGCGGGTGAGGTCGGACATCAGGCGTCGCCTCCTTCGAGGACGGGCGTCTGTGGCATGGGGGAGAGGTCGTCCACCACCCGCTCGACGGCGGTCATCAGCCGGACCATCTGGCCGGCCTGCTCCTGATCCCCGGCGGTGTGGGCCTCGCGCAGGAGGCTCAGGTATGCGCGGTTCGCGCTGAACCCGCGCTGCGAGGCGTCCTGACGACTCGTGACCGGGCCGAGGTCGGCGGTCAGTGCCTCCCGGACGTTGACCAGGTCGGTGGCGGTGGGCTCCAGATCGGTCTCGCTTACGACCAGGCGGGTGCGCAGAGCGTCAGAAAGCAGGCCGATCCGGCTGCGCAGCTCCCAGACGTCCGCGTTGTACTGAGCGTCCGGGCCCTCGGAGTCGGTCGGCTGCCCGGCAGCGTCCAGCAGTTCGGCGAAACCGCCGCGGGTCGGCCCGCTCACGCCACGTCGTCCGTCCGGGCGATGAACCCCTCGATCAGCTCCTCGGTCACCTCGTTGACGGCGGTCATCTCGCGAGTGACTCTGACGATCTCGTCTAGGTCGCCACGCAGGACTGCCCGGCGAAGCGCACCGAGGTCAGAGCTGTGGGCCCCAAGGGCGCGGACGTACACCCCGTTGACATCGCGGATCGGGCCAGGCGCGCTCATGTGGCGAAAGGCGGCAGCCTTCTCTGCGGCGTTGGGCTCGATGTCGGCCTCGGTCGCAAGCCTCAGATTGGCGGCGAACGTGCTCACAGCAGCTCCTGCGGAACTCGGATGATGCCGGCGGCGGTCAGCGCCAGTACCTGGCGGGCGGCAAGGGTGGTGGGCGCGGCGAGGGGCTCGGCGACGGTGCGGGGCCGGGTGTGCTGACCGACCCGGCGCATCCGGCGCGGCTTGCCCTGCGGGCGCATCGGCTCGTGGGCAGGGGAATCCTCGGTGAACATGCGACTGCTCCTCTCAGGCGGCGGTGGCCAGCGCCGGGCTGGCAGCGACGGGCAGGACGGGAACGGCGGCGAGTGCGAGCTCGTAGCGGGCGGCCTCGACGGCGGCGAGCACCTCGTCGGCCTTCTCGGGCAGTTCGACGTAGGCCAGCTCGTCCTCGGCCGCGGCCAGCAGCTCGTCCAGGTCGCCCTCGTCGGGGTTCTCGGCGGCGTAGGTGGCGAGCGCGTCCAGGCCGTCCACCACCGCGTCCAACAGGGAGCCGTTGGCCATCTCGCCCCAGCCGGGGTGCCCCCAGCCCTCGTCCCAGCGGTCGTCGAGTGTCACCGGGTCTCCCTTCACACCCCGTGATCTCGGGGATCAAGCGCAGTATACGTCAGTGTAAAGAGAGAGACGGAGAGATGAGAGAACTGGCGGGCGCGCCTCGCGCGGCATGAGAAAGGCCGCCGTGCCAGGCATTACTGCCCTGGCGCGGCGGCCGGATGGCGTGGGTTCCCTGGGTCAGGTGCGGTCGAGTGGTGGACAGGGCTCGTCGGATGGCTGGGCGCCAACCTTGCGCAGGGCCTGCGCCAGCAGGTCGCGGCGTACCTCGGCGCGCCGATCAGGCGTGAGGGAGTCCGCGGTGATGATTAGTGCCAGGGTCCGGCCGCCGTGGCGTGCGATCCGTACGTAGCCCTCAACCCCGGGCGGAAGGGTCGCCGATCCCCAAAGGCGCTCGACCATATCCACGGTCTGTAACCGTATCGTCGCTGAGAGCCACAGGTGGTCTCTCCATCCCTACGTTCGGACACGCCTGTCACAAAGGGTGACTGGTGACATCACAACTATCACCATGGGTTAGGTGCCCCTTGAATGCATCGTGACCGAGCGCCTGGATCTCGTGCAGGGTCTCCTCGCGGAGGACGACACCCTGGACCCCGAGCGATGGGGGCGAATGGAGGGATGGGCCGAGGCCCTGACCTGGATCTGCGGCCTGATCCGCGGCGCCGATCTCCCGGTGTCCGCGGAGATGAAGGGTGTGGCCCGAGCGGTCAGCCGCCCTGGCGACGTTCCCAGTCCCGCAGCATCTCCTCCACGACCGCCGCGAGACGACCGCGATCCTCGGGTGACATCTGCGGCGCCACGGTAGTGGCCCGGCCGGAGACCTGGTACCACTCCTCTACTGTCACCGCTGGCGGGGCCTGTGGGAACTCGAAGACCAGGCGCCGGTCGCTCTCGACAGGCTCGGGCTCCTGTCCATCCACTGCCACCCGCTGAGCTGACCCCGGCCGCCAGGCCATCGCCCCATCCACGTCCAGCAGTGCCTGCACGGTGGCGGACGGCAGGGAGCCGCGGTCCAGGGCGTCGAACAGGTCGTCCGCGCTGGGCAGTGCGGGCAGCAGGCCCTCCGTTAGCGCGGTCCAGATCCCCACGGGGATCTCGGTGGCGGGGTCGACCCCACGCTCGGCACACCGAGCCTCGATCTCGCGGCGGAGTCGGGCCGGCAGCTCCTCCAGCGGGGTGGGTTCCTCGCCGTGCACCGCCACCCGCAGGGCGGACCGGGGAGTCCACTCCATGCGCTTGCTCCACTTGGACAGGCCCGTCAGCAGGGCGGGTCGCCCGTCGCGGAGGCTGTAGAGAGTCGAGCTGGTCCCTCCGGCGCCGGCCAGCCACCCGCGCTGAATGCGCCGGTGCTCCACGGCCTCGTACAGGGCTTGCGACTGATCCGGCGTCGTGACCGCGCGCCCGCGCCCGTCGACGGGCGTCGGGCCCGGCTCGTCGTGTCCCACTGCCATGGTCACAGCATCCCATCCCGCCTCGACAGTCGGCCGTGCAACACCGTCATCTTCCCGGACATCGCGTCACACCTCGGAACGTGACGCGCTCGTCGCTGTGTGAAGAGAGACTCGCTGCGATTCGCCCGCGGTTCTCTCTGTCTCTCTCTTCTAACTGACGTAGACTGCCGATGACTGGCGGTGCGACGGTGATGGGAGGAGATATGCGGTGATCGGAAGAGGGAAGCGCCCGAGTCCTGCCGGCCCCGATGGGCTGGACGGACTCTTCGGGCGGATCGACGCGCTTGCGGACGGAGCGGTGCTGACCGCCCCACAGGTGGCGGAGATCTTCGGTGTCAGGGACCGGACAGTAACCGCCTGGGCACGCGATGGCCAGCTCGCCGGGCTGTTCCACAGTCGCCGCGTCGGCTGGCGCTTCACCCCGGCGGACCTGCGGACGTTCGCGAAGCGCCACTACCACCAGGCCGCGCCCGCGGCTGCATGACAGCGGCCGGGCGCGGGGGGTGACCAACCCGTACCCCGCAACCCGGCCGAGATGTCTCACCTGAGAGGGAAGACCTTGACCAAGCATTACACAGTGGCGCTCGCCCGAGAGCGCACCACCCGCGCCACCGAGTACGCCACCTGGGAGGGGAAGGCTGACGACCCCGCGCACGCCCAGGACCTGGCCGAGCACGCCAACCTCGCATGGGCATCGGGCGAGGACAAGATCGTCGAGGTTGGCCCCGCGCGGGCGATCGGCATCGGCGTCATCACCGAGCTGGCGGAGGCCTGATGACCGACCTCGCCAGGCGTATCGACGTCGCCGAGACGCTCTTCACCCACTGCACCGAGGCTGCCGCCCGAGCCGCAGGGAACCTCGCCGAACTCCTCACCGCGCGCGTCACCCTCGCCGTGCGCGACGCCTGGCCGCAGGCCACCGATGTCACGGTGGACTCCGACCACAACCTGCACGGCGTGTACGCCGAGGACGAGAAGCTGGCCGACGACTGGCACCACCAGTTCGAGGGCGTCGCCGAGCAGGTCCGCGACGACCTGCTCCTCCTCGGCCAGACCGGCCAGTTCGCCGAGGACAACCGCGTCGTGAACCTCGGTGAGGCGGCCTCCTGATGTACGGACCGAGCTACTGGGCGGCCGGCATCACGGTCGGCGCCGACGAGCGCGCTGATGGAACTGTCCGCTGGGGCGCCTCTCTGGAGTTCCAGGACGACGGATTCGTTGACGCCGATGACCTGGACGCCGGCCAGGTCTCCACGGTGGGACGCCTCGGCACTCGCTACTTCCTTGACAGCACCGAGGCCACCGACGGCCTCACCGCCGCGATCGACACGATCAAGGCCGACGCCGACCGGCTCGGCATCAAGTTCCGCTCGTCCCCGCATGGCGCTCCGCTGATCCACGTCAGGGGCGATGGCGAGTACGCCGACGAATGGCTCCCCGAGAACTGGCGCGGACGGCTCGCCGCGCAGGCCCGGCGGCTCGGGTGGCGCACCTACGGCGACCCCACCGGACAGAGCCGTGAGTGGGGTATCCGATGACCACCTGGCGCTACAGCAAGATGCCGGCCGGCCAGCCCGTCGACGCTCGCGTCAACACGCTGTTCAATCTGGCGCGGATCGGCGACCTGTTCGAGCGACCCGCCGAGACCGCCGACGCCCGGCTGTGGGTCGTCACCCGCGATCCGGAGGCCGGCAGGCTCATCCTCCAGGTCGAACCGAAGCGCAACGGCATAAGAGTGGTCGACCTCCACGAGGTGCCGGCCGACATCATCCCGTTGCGTCGCGGGGGTGGTAGCCGTGGCTGACTCCTCCGCCCGAGCCGAGCGCCTCGTCGCGCTGCTGCACCACCGCCATCCGGACCGGGCCGCCGCGCTGGACCCACGAGGCATCCGCGCCGGCACCGCGAGCGACCCGGTGGGCCAGATCTATGGCCCTGCCGACCAGGCCGGCTACGACCGCGCCCTCCACGACCTCGGCATCCACACCGACCCGAGCGTCTACGGGCTGACGGCCCGCCACTCCACCGACACCCCGGACGGACTCGATAGAGCGTTGAGCGGGGCCGTCGAGGACTTCCTGGCCCAGGGGCACCTGGAGGACTTCCATGACTGATCAGTTCAACTTCGGAGAGCACCCACATCGTTACGGGATCGCCCGGCGTGGTCACGACGACAGTTGGGCCGTCCTGAACGGCGGTACCGGTTGGGACACCGCCGAGGTCCTCAACCGCGACGGGCAGTGGGAGTGGGAACCTCGGCCGTCCGAGCGGACCGAGGACTTCGTCGCCCGCACCCGATTCCCGTTCGACGAGGCCAAGGCCCTCGTGGACGAACTGCTGGAGGATGACAGCAGCCAGGGCGGCAAGATATGAGCGCCGCGCCGACCCGTCCCCACCTGGGCGAGATCGAGCACCGCCTGCTCGCCGGGCAGGCCACCACCGACGACGTGATCGACCTGATCGCCGAGGTGCGGCGGCTGCGCGGCGTCGAGGACTTCGCGGCCGGGATGCTGTTCGACTCGGTGGTCACCTTCGAGGGCTCCACCATGTCCCCCCTGGACCTGCTGGAGCAGTACAACCCGCACCTGCGCCGCCGCTTGGCTGATCTGCGCCGGGCCGCCGCGTACACGCCGGAGCACGTGGACACCGCGCTCGCGCTGGTCCGCGCCAGCCGCGAGCCCGAGCCGGCGCGGACGGGCATCGCGCGCCGGTGGCGCCGGGGGGCTGGCCGTGACTGACTTGACTCGGGTCGCACACCTCGCACTCGATGACGCGGTTGTCGCTGCGGAGCGCGTCCAGCGCGCCTACGAAGGCAAGGCCTGGGGCCGGGGTTCGGCGCCAGACCGCCACGACTCGCAAGTCCTCTTCGCGCTGACGTGCCGCGACCTCGTCGCGTCCATCGACGCACTCCCGCCACACGAGCAGCCCGTCGGCTGGCAGATCGACTGGGAGACTGCCGCCCACTCCGACGCGTACGGCGACGGAGTCTCCCCACGCGGCAGGGAGGTGCCGTGACCCCGGACCTGCCCGCGCCATGGCTGGCCCGGTTCGGGGTCGTCGACACCGAGACCACCGGGGTGGACGTCGAGACCGACCGCATCGTCCAGGCCGCCTGGGTGGAGATGGGGCCGGAGGGCCCCGTGGACACCCACTCCTGGCTGATCAATCCGGGGAAGGAGATCGGTCAAGGGGCGATCGACGTCCACGGGATCACCAACGAGCGCGCCCGAGCCGAGGGGGTCGAGCCAGCCGGCGCTGTTCTCCGGGTGGCCGAGCGCATCGAGAAGTTCCGCGCCGAAAGGCTGCCGGTGGTGGCGTTCAACGCCACCTTCGACCTGACCCTGACGGACCGGGAGATGCGCCGGCACCACGGCCGCGGGCTGGACCTCACCGGCATCCGGGTGATCGACCCGATGGTGCTGGACCGGGCCTGCGATATTCACCGCAACCACGTCAAGGGCGGCAAGCGCCGGCTCGGCGAGCTGGCCCGGCACTACGACGCGCGGCAGGTCGGAGCCCACGACGCGCTCGCCGACTGCCTGACCACCGCCCGGGTGCTGTGGCGCATCGCGCAGCGGTACCGGCACCTCCGCGAGATGGACCTTGACCAGCTCGTGGCCTTTCAGACCCAGGCCAACCTCGCCTGGGCGATCAACACCGAGTTGTACCTGAGCCGTCAGGGCCGACCCGATATCGAGATCGACGGCTCCTGGCCCTACAGACCGCTAAAGGACACGGCGTGAGCATCCGCCGCCTGCTGACCTCGCGCGGCCCGAGTCTCGAGCGTCAGCAGACCATCGCCATCCACGAGGCCGGGCACGCGGTGGCCGCGCGCATGCTCGGCGCCACCGACATCGCGGTCAACGTGGGCCGGCGCGCGGGCGGCTTCTCGTTCACCTTCGACGGCTCGGCCTACGACGAGGCCGTGATCCTGCTGGCGGGCCACGAGGCCGAGGTGGCGCTAACCGGCGCCGACTCCGGCGGGGCCAGCTATGACCTGAAGCAGGCCAGGAAGGTCCTGCGTTACCAGCTCGTCCCGCTGGCCAGCGCGGGGACCACTGCGGCCGAGCTGGTACGCGGCGCCCGGCTGGACATCGAGGCCGAGGCGGCGCGGCTGCTGGACGGCGCCCTCATCGGACGGCGGGCGGCATGACCACCGTGACCCGTTCCCGCGCTCGCCGCTCCCACGCGGGCGCTGACACCAGCAACCCCCTGCGCCCGAAGGCGCTCAGCTACTACCGGGACATCCGCATCCTCATGGGCAAGATCCAATGGGGCACGGACCCCGAGCGCCCCGCGGTCGTCCGTGCCCGGATCTCCGCCGCCCCGAACGCCCCCGGCGTGTCGGAGTCGGGAGTGGTCGAGCTGAAGGACGGCGTCTGGACCTGCACCCGTCACCCGAACGAGAACGCCTGCCCCTGCCGCCTGGCCGTCCAGATGGTCACCGGGTGGGAGCACCTCGGCGGGAGGGCGGCGTGACACATCAGCCGCCGAGCGCCCTGCGCGTGGCGCTCGATGACCTCTACGTGGCTGGTTACGAAGTCGGTCGCGCACGGCGCGGCGAGGAGAACCCGCGACTGGGCCGGGTGCGGAGCCTGGCCGAGACCCAACTGGAACTCGCGCTCGACGCGCGTGACCTCGTCCGGATCGTCGACGCGCTGCCGCCGGACGAGCGGCCTTTCGGGTGGGACGTCCCTGACTTCCCGCCTGGCATCGAGAGCGAGCGGTCCTGATGCGCCCCGGTGGCCATTACGACCGCACGTCCTACAGGGACTCCCGCCCCGGCCGGCATGCCACCAGGGCCACGGTGCTCGCCGACGCCCTGGGCGAGGCTGCTGACGAGATCGACGACCTCCCGGCTGCGGACCAATCCCTCGGCGCATTCGCCATCCCCCACGAGCTGGACGGAGCACCCGATGAGCGGTAGCGAGGTCATGACCCCCACGATCCGGTTCAAGCCGGGCACCAGCCAGGCCGGAGCGACCGGCTACGACGTCCCGAAGAGCACCCTGGACCCGCGTTATGCCGCCTGCTCGGATCACCACGTTGCCTGTGACTGCCGGGAGGCCGAGCACGCGGAGACCGTCGCGGAGCTGATCGCCGAGTTGCAGGAGTACCGCAGGGTGTTCGAGGCGCTCTGGCTGGCAGCTCCCCATCAGGTGCTCAGGCAGGCCCAGATCGCCTGGACGGTGGCGCAGAACGGGAGCTATCCGCTGGCGCCGCGGTGGGCCCGGCAGGCTCGGGAAGGCGGCCACGACGCCCGGCAGGTGGGGCTACTGCGCATGGTCCACGACAAGAATCTCTCGCTCCAGGACGTACGCGAACTTGCTCACACCCTCCTGGGATTCGAGCCGGGCGAGGAAGGGACGCCACGGCTGAATGTCAGCGAGGAGATGGCTGCGGAGCCCCCGTTCTGATGGGCGGTCGACGTAGCGACGAGCGCTGGTACAGGGCGTTCTGGGACTCAGGGCTCCTGCTGCCCTCGGTCACCACGATCATTGGCAGCGTCAGCGCCAAGGGCGGCATCCCGTACTGGCACGGCACCGAGGCCGCGCGGTACGCGGTCGAGCGCCACGACGAGATCGCCGACCTGATCGCGCAGGGCGAGGAGAAGCGAGCCATCGCGCTGATCGCCGGGGCGCCGCGGCGCATCACGGCCGAGGCCTCCGAACTGGGCAAGCTGTTCCACCGAGTGGCCGACGCCAAGATCCGCAACCGGAACCTGCCCCTCACTGAGGATGAGGCCGAGGCGGTGGCCCCGTTCGAGGCCACGCTCGATCGGTTCATCGAGGAGATGCAGCCGACCTACCGCTGGACGGAGGCCACTCTCTACAACCGGCGCCTGCTCTACGCGGGCACCGGGGACTGCGGCCTGGAGCTCGGGGTGTCGCTCCCGGTGGTGATGCGCCGCAGGCTGGTTCACACCTTTCCGCCCGGCGAGCTGCTGATCGGGGACTACAAGAGCGGCAACGCCGTGTACGACGAGACCGGCGCGCAGCTCACCGGCTACGCCTCGTGCAGCCACATGAGTCTGCGTGACGCCACCAACACCATCGTCGAGATGCCCCGGGTGGCCGGCGGGGTGGTCATCCACATCCGCCCGGACGGCTACCGGGCCCACGGGGTGCTGATCACCCCGGAGATGCGCGCAGGGTGGGAGTACGCCCGGCGCTGGTTCGAGGTCCAGCGTGAAGTGGTGTCGGGCTCCGTCGGCCTAGGCGTGCGCGCAGGCGGCTTCCGCGTAGACGACTTCACCTCGATCGACATTCGGGTGCGTAACGCACTGGCCCTACGCGGCGTGTCCACGCTCGCGGACCTGGAGGCATTCGGCCCGGAGAAGCTCCTGGCCATCAAGCACGCCGGACCCGCCACGGTGGGAACCGCGCGGGAAATCCTGGCCATCGAGGGCAGGGAATGGCCCCTCGGGCCGGACGAGACCACGGAAACCACCCAGGAGAGGGGGGCCGCGTAATGGCGATCCTGTTGCCGGAGATTCTGAACATGCAGCAGCGAGGCGTGCTGGAAGGTCAGCTCCGTATTGGTACATCCAAGCCCGGGAAGAATGGCGGGAAGCAGCCCGTCAAGCTCAAGACCTGGCGCATTACCTCTCCCTCCAAGAAGTCCGTCGAGGCCGCCGCAGCGAAGTTCGGCGGAGAGGTGGTCCGGTGGGATGCTGACCAGGGCCTCCAGTGGGAGGTGATCACGCCGCTGGAGGCGCTGCCGGTGGACTTCGGCGGGGTCAGCGGCGCGGTGGACCAGTGGATGACCCACTTCGACCAGGGCATCCTGATGCGCCGCTGCACCGGGGGCGAGGGTGCGGTCAACGAGGTCTCCAGGCGTCCCTGCGAGTGCCAGGCGGCGGACCGCCTGCTGTGCAAGCCGGAGACGCAACTGCTGGTGCGGTTCCTGGACCTGCGCGGCATCGGGTGGTGGCGCTTCACCTCGCGCGGCAAGTTCGTGGCCGCAGGCTTCCCCGTCAAAGCCAACTGGCTGCGTAACGCGGCGGCCGAGCTGCGCAAGCGTGCCGAGAAGGAAGGAAAGGGCGGGGACTGGTTCCTGCCCGCGAAGTTGGTGATCCGGGAGATGAAGCTGCCACCCAAGACGCCCGGCGGCCCGGGGCGGCGCTTCCCGGTGGTGGACATCGACATCGATGCGTCGGTTCTCCAGATCATGATGGGGGAGGGCGGCGGCACCATCCAGGAGCTTGCCGCCGTGCGCCAGCAGGAGCGTCTCGCTCTCACCGCCGGCACCAGCGCGGGTCCGGCCGCACTACCCGCCGGCTCCGGCGGGGCCGCGTCGGTCCTGGCCTCGGCTCCGGCCAACGCGGTGCCCGAGCAGCAGGCCGCGCCCCTCCCGCCGCGCCAGGTCAGCCGACCCGCACAGCAGGCTCGGCCGGCGGCACCCCCGGCGGATGACGCCGAGCGGGCCCGGCAGGCCGCGGAGTGGGCGCGGCGCCCCGACATCACACGCCAGAAGGTCCTGGACTTCCTGGAGAAGAACAAGGCCAACCCGGCGATGGACGAGTTCCTGCCGAGCGAAGGTGACGAGCCGGCCAGCACGCTGCGGGACTTCCTGGGCGACCGACTCCAGGAGCTGAGCGAGGGCGTCAAGGAGCGCCCGGACGGCTGGGACGAGGAGTTGGGCATGGCCGTCCCGGTGGACGCGGGCGTGTCGCCGGAGGAGATGGAACAACTGGCCGCGCAGGCCTCGCCGTGACCAGCGAGACCGTGGACAGCCCGGCGTGCGCGAGTCACGTCGAGCTGTACGACCAGATCACCGATCTGGGCGACCAGTCGCCGATGACCCTGCTAACCCGGGCGCGGCACGTCTGCGACGGCTGCCCGGCTGCGCTGGACTGCCTCGCCGGCGCGGTGGACCGAGGGGAGCAGTGGGGCATGTGGGGCGGCGTGGTAATGACCCCGCCCGCCGAGCCCACGCTGGACCAGCGGCTCGGGCTGCGTACCGGACTGGAGATCGGGGACTTGGTGGAGGCAGTGGTCTCGGGCGAGCTGATCCGCCGTCACGAGGACCGGCGCGCCGCCTTGGCTCGGCTCTACCAGGAGGTGGAGATCGTGTCCCGGCGGCCGGAGTTCGCCTCCGTGGAGCACCCGCAGGCACCGATGATGGCGGCCCGTCGGCACCACGGCGTGTCAGACCCGCTCTGGCTGGCCACGGTGCGTGCCCGCGCTGTGGCCGCGGCAGGGTCGGCCGGGGCCCACGACGACGAGTTCGCCGCGGCGTCATGACCGAGCCCGAGCAGTGGGCGCTGGACTGGGCCGAGGACGGGACCGTGCTCGCGCGGACCGTCCCGGCCCGGCCGGACGGCCCCGAGCCCATCCCCCTCGTGGAGGCGCTGGGCGAGCTGTGTGACCACCTGGATACGACAGGAGCGGAGAACTGATGGCCACACGTGCCGCCAACGTGGGGCAGGACCGGGTTCCGCCCGGCCTGGCCCGCATCCTGGCCCCACTGGACGCCTATGACGGCGAGGAGCCGTTCGGTGCCGTGACGGCCGCGCGCCTGCTCGACGTGGAGCCGCGGACCGTGACCTCTTGGGCTACCGCCCGCCAGCTGTCGGGCCTGCTGCTGTCCCGGTCGATCGGGTGGCGCTTCACCGTGGTGGACCTGCGGGAGTTCCTCACCCGTCGCTACTACCGGGCAAACTAGCGGACCAGCTGGTGACCGTCACCGCGGGTCACCCTCCAACCGCGGGCGGGTGGCGTCGAGGTGGGCCGGCGTTGGTGCTTACATAGACCGACAATGGCCTCCTTCGAAAAGCTGCCCGCCCGCTCGGGTGACGGCCTGCGCCGGATCCGGGTCAAGCTGGTTCGGGCCCACCATCGGGCGCCCACGGATCAGACCATGTGGCGCCCGATCTTCGATACCAAGGCGGCGGCGCGGTCCTGGGTGGTCAAGGCCGAGAAGCACTTGGACTACGGCCATGTGCCGGACTGCCTGTGCGAGTCGATGTCCTCCGCGTGCACAGGCCTGACTACTCCGGCCCCGCCGGTCGAGCCGCCGAAGCCCGCGGCCGAGACGCTGACTCTGACCACCTGGCGCGAGCGGTGGTGGCCCACCTACTGCCGGTCGACCCGGAAAGCTGCGCGCAGCATCGAGGAGACGGACCGGCGCTGGCGGCTGCACCTCGAACCCCGATGGGGCGAGAGCCCTCTGGCCGCCTTCGACCGGCTCGACATCCAGGACTGGGTCGATGAGGAGCTCGCCGGATGGAAGGCACCCGGCACGGTCGAGCTGATTTACAAGGACCTCCAGCTCCTGTTGTCCGCGGCGGCGGACAACCGCCCTCCGATCCTGACCTACAACCCTTGCTACAAGATTCGGCTCCCCGAGGGGAATGGCGCCGAGGCTATTCACACCGACACAGCCGGCATCGCGCGAATAGCCGATCGCTGTGACTTCTACCGGGACCTGGTGTGGTGCCTGTACGGCAGCGGATGGCGTTGGGCTGAGATGGCCGGGCTGCGTGACGATCTGGTCGTCACCGGCAATCGCGACGCCGACGACAACGGGCCGTGCATCGACCGCGAGGCCGGGGTGCTGCGCATTCACCCGGAGCTGGGTTGCCTGGTCGAATCGAGTGGGAGTCTGGCCTCGGGCCCTCCGAAGACCCGCGGGTCTGCGCGGACCACCCCTGTCCCGGAGTTCGTGTTCGACATGATCGACGCGCGCTTGGACGTGATGCCGAAGAAGGGCGAGCGGGACTCGTTCGTCTGGCACGGCCCGCGCGGCGGACTGCTGCGGCGGTCCGGGTTCAACCGCCGGGTATGGCGGCCGGCATGTGACGGCCGCGAGGAGGAGCCGAAGCGGCGGGGAACGCCGGGGCGCCCAGCGTGGGATCCGCTTGTGCCTGGCATGAAGGTCCACGGCATTCGCCATTCGCACAAGGCGGTACTGGAAGCGGCTGGCATTCCCGACTCGGCCATCGAGGCCCGCCTCGGCCACAGCCGTGGCGGTCGGGGCATTTCCGGGGTCTACTCCCACGTGCTGCCCGAGACCGAGGATCGGATCGTGAAGGTGCTCCAGTCCCGCTATGAGGCCGCGATCCTGCTCTGAGCCACCCCCGACACGCTGCGTGATGTAGATCACACATCATGTCTGGGCTCCGCCGGCCCCTGAGCTCGACCCACCACTGCCCATGGGAATGGTGTCCGTGGGCAAGATCGAGAAAAGTTCCCATGGAGTGCCCATGAACGCCGAACGCCCCCTCCTCCGTGATCGGTGGAGAGGGCGCTTTCCCCTGTCGGGACGACAGGATTTGAACCTGCGACCCCCAGACCCCCAGTCTGGTGCGCTACCAAGCTGCGCCACGTCCCGTGCTGACCAACGTTACCTTACCGGAAAACCGGCGCCTCGACCGTGCCGGGTGGACCCGGAGTGTGAGGTGAGGTGCGACGCCGCCCCCAATGATCAGGGGTGGAGCCTGCCTGCGGTGCTGGTTGGCTGGCGCAACCGTATCGCATGGGGGATCGACCGCGTCCGTGGGGGTGGCGCGGGTGTCGTGGCTCGGCTGAGATCCGGGATCGGCCGGTGCGGCGAACGCACACCGGCCGATCCCATCCTCATTTCTGGGGAGGGTCGGCTCAGATGGACCCGTGCCCGCGACGACGCATCCCTGCGCCGATCAGGAGGGCACCGAGGCCGGCTCCGGCGATCGGCAGCAGCGGCGAGTTGTCCCCGCCGGCCGCGCCACCGCCACCGGCACCGACGCCGCCCACCGGGGCACCGCCGACGCCGACGCCGACCGCGCCACCTGCGATGACACCTGCGCCGACCGCGCAGTCGCGGTCCTTGTCATCCTTGTCGGCGAACCAGTCGTCCTTGTCGTCCTTGCCCTGGTCCTTGTCGTTGAACTTGTCGTCCTTGTCAAGGTCCTTGCCGTCCTTGCCGTCGACCTTGTCGTCGACCGCGGCGCGGGCTTCCTTGTCGTCCTTGTTGTCCTTGTCCTTGTCGCCGAAGATGTCCCAGTCGTCCTTGTCCTTCTGGTCGGCGCACTTGCCCTTGTCATCAAAGATGTCGGCGTGCGCGGCCGTCAGGCCCGGCCCGAAGGTGAGGATGACGGAAGCCGCGCTCGACATGGCGAGAAGCGCGGCGCTCCGTCCCATTCCCTTCCTCATTTGGTCCCCTCTCTCACGCATGGTGACTACCCGATCACTGCGAGTGACACCATAGCGAGGACTGGTCCGGATGGGACGCAGCGAGACGGCGTGGTGCGACAGGTTCGAACGGCCGTGGGCTCGGTCGCGGACGGTGTGGCATTCCATTGCGGGACTTGAGGTGAGCCGCGCTCCCTGTGCCCATCGCCCTCGCTTGGCCGATGTGGCTGGGGCTGGTGCGCGCTCTCGTGCGACGCGGCTCCTGACTACGGTCCGCATCCTCCTCGTGTCGTTAGCATCACGTTACGTAGTTCCTGGAGGTCGTCGCGGGAGATCGTCCCGGGAGGCTCCAGGAGGACGGAGAGCGCTGTGGGACGTGCGGAGTCGGGGCGGTTGCCGACGCGGATGACGTTTTCACGCCTCCTGCTCGTCGCGGGCGCGGTGCTGATCGTCGGAAGCGGGTTCCGCCTGGCCGATGTCGGTTCCGATGCTCCTTCGGACACGGAGCGTGTGGCGGTGAGCGGCCTGGGTGCGGACGTCGGTCGCGCCGGCGCGGCGGGCGCCCCGGGTGCTTCCGGCGCCCCGGGCGCGAGCGTGACGCCCCTGCCGACGCTCCCGCCGGTCGTGGTGACTGATCCGACCCGGGTGCGGATCCCCGTGATCGGCGTGGACGCCCCGGTCATCCGGCTCGGTCTCAACGCCGACGGCTCGCTGGACGTGCCGAAGAAGTGGGGAGAGGTCGGCTGGTACGACAAGGGCCCGGCGCCGGGCGCGATGGGGCCCTCGGTGCTCGTCGGCCACTACGACTCGACCTCTGGACCGGCGGTGTTCTACCGGCTGCGGGCGCTGCGTCCCGGTGACCAGATCGAGGTCTCGTCTCCGGATGGCCTGAAGACGACCTTCACCGTCGACCGGACCGAGGACGTGACCAAGAAGACGTTCCCGACCGATCGGGCCTACGGGCCGGTGACCCGTCCGGAGCTGCGTCTGATCACCTGCACCGGTGCCTTTGACGAGAAGACCAAGCACTACCTCAGCAACCTGATCGTCTACGCGCACGCCAACAGCATTGCCGCGACGCCTTCCACGGCTGTCGGACCAGCCGCGCCAGCCTCGCCAGCCGCGCCCGGCGCTGCTGGCGGGACAGCGGCGGCGCCCGCCTCGACAGCTTCACCTGCGCCTGCTCCGGTTGGTCCCGCTCCGGCCGGCTCCCCGGCTCCGGCACCAGCCGGTCCGGCGCCGGCGGTGCTGCCAGGCCCGACGGCCCCTGCCGGCGGGCCTGCGGCGCAGTCGTCACTGCTGGTGGTTCCGAGCAGGCCGGTCTCGGCAGTGCCAGGTGCGCACTAGCGGCAGGGTGTCCCGATGGCGGTGATGGCATTGTGCTGGGGACGAGGGTCTCCCGAGGGCCTCAACCGGCCGGTGCCGGCCACCGTCGCCTCACCCGGACGGTGTCACGGCACCCGGCCGGGAAGCGGAACGGGCTGGCCGGCCGGGCGGCGCGAGCTTGGAGCTCGCCGGTGGCGGTGGCTGGGCCGGCAGGAAGACATCCATCTCCAGGCCGCCTTCGGGCCGGGACACGGCCCGGACCGAGCCGCCGTGGGCGCGGGCGATCGAGGCGACGATCGACAGGCCGAGGCCGGCACCCCGCTCAGGACTCCATGATCCCCGCCCGGCCCGGCTGAACGGCTCGAACAGGTCGGCGGCCGAGGACAGAAGCACCGGCGGGCCGGTGTTGGTGACGGACAGGACCGGATCCGCACCTTCGCGTACCCACACCGTCCCGCCAGGCCGGTTGTACTTGATCGCATTGTCCACCAGGTTGGAGACCAGCCGCTCCAGCAGCAGCCGGTCGCCCCATACGGCGTAGGCCGGGGCCGCGGCACGGTCTCGGCCCGTGTGCTCCCAGCGCAGGTCCACCCCGGCCGCGGTGGCGACCGGGCGGTGCATGTCGACGACAGCGGCGACGACTTCGCCGATGGGCACCGCCTGCCGGGAGGCGAGCCCACGGTCGCTGCGCGCGAGCACCAGCAGTCCCTCGATGAGCGCCTCGACACGTACGTTCAAGGTCAGCAGGCGGGTGCCCAGATCGTGCAGGGCCGGATCGGCCCCGGGCCGCTCCATCGCAACCTCGACAAGGGTTCGCTGCGCGGCCAACGGGGTGCGCAGCTCGTGCGACGCGTTGGCCACGAACCGGCGCTGGCTGTCGAAGGACCCAGCCAGCCGATCGAGCATCTCGTCGAAGGCGTCGGCCAGCTCGGTCAGCTCGTCGCGCGGTCCGCGCAGCCGGATCCGGGCGTCAAGGTTGTCCGCGCCGAGCCGGCGGGCCGTCGAGACCACCGCGTGCACGGGCCGCAAGGTCCGGTCGGCGGCCACCCACCCCAGCAGCAGCGCGAGGACCAGCGTCGCCCCGATCGCCACCCCGGACTGCACCAGCAGGGTGTTCAGGACGTCCCCGCGATAGCTGCGGACCGCGCTCACCACGGTCAGCGTGCTGGAATCCGGGCCCGGACCGGGCACGCCGACACCGAGTCCCGGCGACACGGGATCTCCGGGCGACACGGGATCTCCGGGCGACACGGGATCTCCGGGCGCCGCGAGATCTCCGGGCGCCGCGGACTCCGGTGCTCCGGGCGCCTCGTCGGCCGAACCGGTTGTGCCGAAGGCGGATCCGGCCGCGATGGCCGCCGACGGCAGCGCGGCGCGCACCAGGACGTAGTTGACGGCCAGCAACACCACACCGCTGAGGAGGAACAGGCCGCCGCACATCAGCGCGAGCCGGACCTTGACCGACATCGCCCTCGGCCGGGGCCGGTGCCGCCTCAGCTGCTCAGGCGGTATCCGACCCCGGCCACCGTCTCGATCACCGGCGGCGATCCCAGCTTGCGGCGCAACGTCATCACCGCCATCCGTACCGCGTTGGTGAACGGATCGACGTTGGAATCCCACGCCTTCTCCAAGAGCTCCTCGGCACTGACCACAGCCCCGTCGGCCCGCATGAGAACCTCCAGGACGGCGAACTCCTTGCGGGAGAGCAGGATGAAACGACTGTCCCGGGACACCTGGTGCCGCGGCACGTCCAGCTCGACACCGGCGCGGCGAAGTACCGGCGGCACCGCGGCACGGGCCCGCCGGCCCAGCGCCTGCACCCGGGCGACCAGCTCCGCGAACGCGAACGGCTTGGTCAGATAGTCGTCGGCGCCCACCCCGAACCCGTGCACCCGGTCGGCGACGTCCCCCGCAGCAGTCAGCATGATGACCCGGGTGTCGCCGCCGGCGGCCACCACGGCCCGGCAGACATCGTCACCGTGCACCTTGGGCAGATCCCGGTCGAGCACGATCACGTCGTAGGGATGGAGCGCTGCCAGCTCCAGGGCGCTCGCCCCGTCCCCGCAGGTGTCCACCGCCATGGCCCGCTGGCGCAGGCCCTCGGCGATGGCCTCCGCCAGGATCACCTCGTCCTCGACCACCAGGATCCGCACGCAGCCGCCTCTCCACCTACGTCGATCATCGACCGGCGGTCATAAAGAGAGCGTAAGCGGCGACGCTTACGGGACCCGGATCGTCCGGTCACTAGATCTGTTCGTGGCCGGCGAAACCGCGCCGGCCACGAGTGAGGTGACAGATGAGACGACACTGGTCCGCGCGTGTGATGATCGGGACGGCGCTCGTGCTGGCGGCCTGCACTGGCAGCACCGCCGCAGCGATGGCGGCCGGGCCCGCGGGCACGGGCACGCCTGAATCCGGTACGGCAGCGCCCGGTGCGCCGGCCCTGCCGCCGGGCAACGACGACTACACCCGGTGCCTGAAGGAGAACGGTGCCCAGGTGCAGACCGAATCGGCGGGAAGCCATCGGCGAACGGTGCGCCTGATGATCGATTCCGAGCGCGGGTCGAAGGCGGTGGATGCCTGCCAGCAGTACGCGCCCGCTCCCGGCGCCATCGGTGGCCCGCCCTCGATCGAACCACTGACCGCGGAGCAGAACGCGACCGTCACGAAGTGCCTGCAGGACGCCGGGGTGACCTTCCCCGCTCCCGGCACCACGCAGGTACTGGGCCTTCCGCCGGCGGACGGGCCGGTCGTCGCCGGTTCGGGTTCCGGTCCGACCGTCGTGCCCGGCCCGGGCGAAAGCGGCGGTACCGGCAGCGGCGGCGCGGCCGGCAGCGGTGCGGCCGGCCGCGGCGGCCCGGTGCTCCATGGCGAGTGGGGTTCCGAGGAGGGCCCGGTGCTGCACAGCGACAGCGACCCGGATTCCGATGAGGGCCCGGTGTTCGTGGGCGAGGCGGGGCCTGGCGACGGCCCGGCACCTGGCCTCCCCGATGCTCCCGACCCGAAGGTCACCAGCGCGCTCGGTCAGTGCGCGCAGGAGGCCGGCCTGCCCGGTCTCGCTCTGGAAACGCGCTCAGCGGACGGGACCACCACATCGGTGGTGGTCGTGAGCGCGGCCCGCGAGTAGGCCGAACCTGCGTCCCAGCCGCGTCAGGTGTGCACCGGTTCGGCCCGTTACCGGACCACCGAGCACGCCTGACGCGGCTTCGACCTGCTCCGTGGTCGCCCAGGCGAACGGCACCCCCGGTCGGTGATCGCCCGGACCAGCATGGCGATCGCGGGGCGGGGCCTGGTCCCGGAATCGACCCGGCAGCGGGACCCGCGGCGGTTCCCGGTGGGTCGCCAACGGTGGGAATTCCATTCAGTGGTCCTGCTCTGGTCTTCCGGGGGCCGGGGATGCGCAGGGTGGCGGCGCGGCCCGATTCCGGCACGTCGGTGTGTGATTCGCGTGGCCAATGTGTATTGCCTGGGCGCTGCCTGCTTGCCGGTGTGGCGGCGATGGCACTGCCGGCGGTACACGGGGGTGTTCGGGTGATGCACCACCAAGGGTGGGATCCGCGGTCTACGGACGGCCTCCGCATTGTGTTTCGAACGCATTGCCTGGAGGCGGCGCGCAGGCGCTCGCCAGGGGTGTCGGACCGCGGTCTGGGCGGTGGCGCTTCGGTCGCCGCCGATGGCCGTCCGGGCCGCCGTCCACCTCTGCGGGTGCCGTCGGATTCTCTATACCAGGCAGGCTCCGCAGGGCATTGCCCGGGCTGGGAGCGTGGGTCGATCCGGGCGGCGCCCGGCCGGTTCGCTCCGACAGAAAGTAAGCGGGTATTTCCGCATCGTGATCGAAGGGTGTGGTGGGCGATTGTTGTGTGGGGGGTGATTGTCGGCCGACTGCAGAAGTCCACTATCTTCAGCATCGGCACCTGCGCGCAGATCTAATCGAGAGTGCCGAGCACCGCCCGATGTATGTAAAGCGTCAAGCCGAAGCGCCGCGTCCTGCCCCCGGCCTGACGACCCCTCCGAGACAGGTGGGGCAGGACGAGGGATGTCGGCTGCCGGCAAGCGGGTACCCCCGTGCCCGATCTGCTGGTCGACCGGTCCGGTCCCGTCGGCCGATCGCGGCCGGTGGGACGGCGCGTTGCCGAAACCTGGCAGCGTGTGTCGCAGGCGCCGGAGAGAGAAGGACTCGCGTTGCCCCGTCGCGGAATTGCCTGGCTGCCTGAGGACTGGGACCAGTTCGTCAAGGGGCGGCAGCGCTCCTCGAACGTCCGATCCGGCACCGGCTCCCGACGAGGTGGCCAGCCGCCCCGTCGCGCTGCGACGATCGCCGCCTTCACGACCGGGACGCTCGCGGCGTCCACCGCCGCGTTCGCCGCGACGGTGCCTTCCACGCCTGACACCTCCGCCTCCCTTGAGCCGGGCACGACCCAGACGGCGTCCGTACTGCCGGGCCAGGGCCAGAGCAGCCCCGAGGACGAGGCCGCGGCGGCGGCCGCGGCCGCCGCCGCTCCGCTGGCGGGGGCGATCGCCGCCTCCGAGCCGATCTTCACGAACATCGAGCTGACCACCGACGGCTCCACCGTGGCCCCGAACGCGCCGGTGGTCCTCACGGTCCGGGCCAGAGAGGCGAGCGGCACCCCGCTGGGCAACCAGCAGGTCCGCGTCGTGGTGGTGAACGGGCCGAAGTGGCAGACCACCCGGGCGCTCACGACCGACGCCAACGGCCAGGCCCAGATCACCGCGCGGCTGCTCAGCACGACCACGATCACCGCGGTGTTCGACGGCACGAGCGCGCTGCGGCCGTCGGTCGCCACGTCGGCCACGATCACCATCAAGGCGCCGACGACGACGTCGTCGTCGCGTTCCAGCGTCAGCCAGGCGATCCCCTCGGTGATCCCGGGCAGCTCCATCGGGGAGAAAGCGGTCTACCTGGCCTCGCTGCAGAAGGGCAAGCCGTACGTGTGGGGGGCGGAGGGCCCCTACTCGTTCGACTGCTCAGGGCTGGTGCAGTACGTCTTCAAGCAGCTCGGCCGATCGTTGCCGCGTACGGCGCAGGGGCAGTACAACGCCTCGACCCACGTCCCGCAGTCCGGCAAGCAGCCGGGCGACCTGATCTTCTACGGTACCGAGAACAACATCTACCACGTGGGTATCTACGCGGGGAACGGCTACATGTGGGCCGCGCCGCAGACCGGTGGTGTGGTGTCGCTGCGGCCGATCTACAGCTCCACCTACAAGGTCGGGCGGATCATGTGATGGCGGCCCGCCGCGGACGACACCCGATGACCTCAGCGACACACATCCGCTAGCGTCAGGGCACGACCCGCGTCCCGAGGTCGGCGCGCGAGGCCGTTGGCGCCGTCGGTGCCGCCACGCGCATGGCCGGGTCGGGGAGGAGGGACTCGGCGTGACGGCGGCTACGCAGGCCTCCGACCGGATCTGGACCATTCCGAACCTGCTGTCAGGTCTGCGGCTGCTGGGCGTCCCGCTGTTCCTGTGGCTCGCGCTCGGGCCGGAGGCGGACGGCGCGGCACTCGGGGTGCTCGCCTTCGCCGGCGTGAGCGACTACCTCGACGGCAAGCTCGCCCGGGTTCTGAACCAGACCAGCCGCCTCGGGGTGATGCTCGACCCGCTGGCCGACCGGCTCTACATCCTCGCCACGATCGTCGCCCTCACCCTGCGCGACATCGTCCCGTTGTGGTTCGCGGTACTGCTCGTCGCCCGGGACGCCGCACTGCTGCTGCTGGTGCCGATCCTGCGCCGGCTCGGTGTCGGTACCGCCCTTCCCGTCCACTACCTGGGCAAGGCCGCGACCTTCAACCTGCTCTACGCCTTCCCGCTGCTGTTGCTGTCGGCCGGCGATTCGTGGCTGGCCACGGCGGCACGTCCGGTCGGGTGGGCGTTCGCCATCTGGGGTGTCGCCCTGTACTGGTGGTCCGGCCTCCTCTACTTCGAACAGGCCCGCCGCCTCGCCGTCGAACGCGCACGGCCGGTGGCGTCCGCGACGTCCGGGAAGATCGGGAGGTAAGGCCGTGAGAGCCGTCGTCATGGCGGGCGGCGAGGGCACCCGGCTGCGGCCGCTGACCGCGAACCTGCCGAAGCCGCTGCTGCCGGTCGTCAACCGGCCGATCATGGAGCATGTCCTGCGCCTGCTCAAACGGCACGGGTTCGACGAGACCGTCGTGACGGTCCAGTTCCTCGCGGCGATGATCCGGAACTACTTCGGGTCCGGTGACGAGCTGGGCATGCACCTGTCCTACGCCACCGAGACGACCCCGCTGGGTACCGCCGGCAGCGTCAAGAACGCCGAGGACGCGCTGCGGGACGAGCAGTTCCTCGTCATCAGCGGCGACGCGCTGACCGACATCGACCTGACCGACCTCGTCGCCTTTCACCGGGAGCAGGGCGCGCTGGTCACCGTCGCGCTCAAGTCGGTGCCGGACCCGTTGGAGTTCGGCATCGTCATCGCCGGCGAGGACGGGCGGATCTCCCGTTTCCTGGAGAAGCCGACCTGGGGCCAGGTGTTCTCGGACACGGTGAACACCGGCATCTACGTGATGGAGCCGGAGGTGCTCGGGTACGTCCCGGCGGGCGAGGCGGTCGACTGGTCGGGGGACGTCTTCCCGCGGCTGGTCGAGGCCGGCGCCCCGGTCTTCGGCTACGTCGCCGGCGGCTACTGGGAGGACGTGGGCACCATCGCCAGCTTCCAGCGGGCCCAGGCCGACGTGCTGAACCGGCAGGTGGACGTCGAGATCGGCGGTTTCGAGCTCTCCCCGGGCGTGTGGATCGGCGAGGACGCGGACGTGCATCCGGACGCCGTCCTCAAAGGCCCGCTGATGGTCGGTGACTACAGCAAGGTCGAGGCCGGCGCGGAACTGCGCGAGTTCACCGTGCTCGGCAGCAACGTGGTGGTGAAGCGCGGCGCCTTCCTGCACCGCGCGGTCGTCCAGGACAACGCGCTGATCGGGCCGCGGACGAACCTGCGCGGCTGCGTGATCGGCAAGAGCACCGACGTGCTGCGGGCCGCGCGTATCGAGGAGGGCGCGGTCATCGGGGACGAGTGCGTCATCCAGGAGGAGGCGTTCGTCTCCCACGATGTCAAGGTGTACCCGTTCAAGACGATCGAGGCCGGCGCGGTCGTCAACACCAGCGTGATCTGGGAGTCGCGCGGGCAGCGCTCGCTGTTCGGGCCGCGTGGCGTCTCCGGGCTGGTCAACGCGGAGATCACGCCCGAGCTGGTGGTGCGGCTGACCAGCGCGTACGCGACGACCCTGAAGAAGGGGACCACCGTCACGACGGCCCGTGACGGCTCCCGGGCCGCCCGCGCGCTCAAACGTGCGGTGATCAGTGCGCTGACGGCGGGCGCGATCAACGTCCGTGACCTGGAGGTGGCCCCGCTGCCGGTCGCGCGGTTCGACGTGCGGACCTCCGACGCGGCCGGCGGCATCATGCTGCGCTCCAAGCCCGGCGACGCGGAACGTATCGACATCGTCTTCCTCGACGCGGACGGCCACGACCTCTCGCCGGCCGCGCAGCGCAAGCTCGACCGGGTCTTCAGCCGGCAGGAGTTCCGCCGGGCCTTCCCCGGCGAGATCGGCGACCTGCGCTTCCCCGCGCGCACGGCCGACGTCTACAGCCAGGATCTGCTGGACCGGGTCGACACCAGCGGGCTGGCCGAGGCGGATCTCAAGGTGGTCGTCGACCCGTCCGGGGGAGCGGCGTCGCTGCTGTTGCCGACGCTGCTCGGCCGGCTCGGCGTGGATGTCCTGACGGTCAACGGCCGGCTGGACGAGACGTACCCCGAGCGCGGTGCGGCGCAGGAACGCCGGGCTCTGGACCGGCTCGGCGCGCTGGTGGCGAGCTCGCGGGCCGCCTTCGGGGTCCGGTTCGACCACATCGGTGAGCGGATCACGATCGTCGACGAGCGCGGTGACCTGATCAGCGACGAGCGGGCGCTGCTGGTCATGCTCGATCTGGTCGCGGCGGAGAACCGCGGGGCCACGGTCGCGGTGCCGGTCGCCACCACGCGAGTCGCCGACCAGGTCAGCCGGTTCCACGGGCTGACCGTGCGGCGGATGCCGATGTCGGGCGCGGGGCTGTCCAAGGTCGTCGAGGACGAGCGGGTCGTGTTCGCGGCCGACGGCAAGGGCGGGTTCGTCGTTCCCGAGTTCGCGCCGGTGATCGACGGTCTCGCCGCGTTCATCCGGCTGGTCGCGCTGGTCGCGCGGACCCGGCTCACCCTGAGCGCGATCGACGCGCGGATCCCGCCGGTGGCGATGGTCCGGTCCTCGGTGCCCACGCCGTGGGCGGAGAAGGGACTGGTCATGCGCCGCGTCGTCGAGTCGGTCGGCGGTGACTCCGAGACACAGGTGGACACGACGGATGGTGTGCGGGTCGTGAACCCGGATGGTTCGTGGGCGCTCGTGCTGCCGGACCCGTCCGAGGCTGTGACCCACCTGTGGGCCGAGGCCGCCGACCTGGGCGACGCGCAGCGGCTCCTTCGCCGTTGGAGCGCCGTGGTGGAGGCCACACCACCGGTGGAGGCCACCACCGGCCAGCGCTGACCGGTCGGCCGCGAGCTGTGTCGGCCCGCCGGCGCGGGGCGGAGGCTGCGGAACGCGGCGGGGAGGTCACGGCTCCGGTTCGGGCATCGGCAAGAATGCCGGATGTGCAGGCACGGACCCAGACGGCGCTCGAGCGGGTGGCCGCGACGGCGCTCGATCCGGGCTACGCGCAGGCGTCGGCGGGTCGTCCACCCGCCCGCCCGGGGCGTCGGCGGGGGTCTCGTCGCGCGCGGCGCAACCGCTGGCATTCGCTCGCGATGCCGCTTGCGCTGCTGCTGACGGGGCTGCTGACGGCACTGACCATCCGCCAGGGGGTGGCGGCCCTGCCGGCGGGGGAGCGGCTGCGGGCGCGGCTGAGCGCCGAGTACGAGTCGCGCTCGGCGCACCGGGACGACCTGGCCGCCGACGTGCGTGAGCTCCGTTCGGCCATCGCGGACCTGCACGCGCGCCAGCGGTCCGCCGACGACGCCTGGGACACCGCCACCGCACGGATCGGCGCGCTGGCCGCTCCGGCGGGGCTGACGGCGGCCCGGGGCCCGGGGGTGCGCCTGACCCTCACCGACCCGGCGACCGGCCCGCCCGCGGACGCGGGGAACCCGCGGCCGACGGCGGAGCTGACGCCGGGCGGCCGGCTCGCCGACCACGACCTGGCCGACATGGTGAACCTGCTGTGGAGTGCGGGTGCCGAGGCGGTGGCGGTCAACGGTGTTCGGCTCACCGCGCTGAGCGCGGTACGCGCGGCGGGTGACGCGATCCTGGTGGGGCTCAGCGCGGTCGAGGCGCCCTACGTCCTCGACGCCATCGGCGACTCCGCGGCGATCGTGTCCCGGGTGTCGGCCGCGCCGGTCACCATGCGGCTGCGTACCCGGGCCGGCGCGCCACCGGACGCGGTGACGATCGCCCGGCTCGGCGCGGTGACGCTGCCGGCGGCCGCGGACCCCAGCCTCCGATACGCCCGAGGGAGTGGATCATGACACGTGCGGCCGCGATCACCGGCCTGGTCGCGATCGTCGTCGGAGTCCTCGCCGGGCTGCTGGCCACACCGCAACCGCCCGGGTGGCTGGATCCGTATCTGCCGGTCGCGGTCCTGGCCGCGGTCGACGCCGCGGTCGGAGGGCTGCGCGCGGCGCTGGAGCGCCTCTTCTCCGACCGTGTCTTCGTCGTGTCCTTCCTGTCGAACGTCGTGCTGGCGGTCGCGCTCGTCGCTCTGGGTGACGCGCTGGGTGTCGGGGGTGCGCTCTCGACCGCGGTGCTCGTCGTGTTCGGGATCAGGATCTTCACGAACGCCGGCACGATCCGTCGTCTGGTGCTGAAGTCGTGACGACAGACGGTGTGGTCGGCCCCGCCCCGCCCCCGGCTGCCCTGCCCCCGCCAGCCCCGGCTGTCGCCTCCCCGACTGTCGGGAACGGGACACCGGGCGGTGGTTCCCGGCTTCGCCTCGTTCGGCTCGCGTCGATCCTGATGCTCGCGCTGCTCGGGTTCGGGGTCACCGTCGTGATCCGATCGGCGGACTCGGCGGACCATCTCGCCCGGGTGCGTCCGGACGAGCTCGCGAGCCGGCTGGACAGCCTCTCGATCGGTGGGCAGCGGCTACAGGTCGAGGCGAGCGGGCTGCAGGAGACCCGTGCGGCGCTCGCGGACGACGGCCGCGCCCAGGCCGAGCTCGACCGGGCCCGTCAGGAGGCCGACACGCTGGCGGTGCTCGCGGGGACAGCCCCGGTCACCGGGCCGGGCCTCACGCTCACGGTCAGTGACCCACGCGGCAAGGTCGACGCCTGGATCCTCGTTGACGCGCTCCAGGAGCTGCGGGACGCCGGCGCCGAGGCCATCGAGCTGTCCGGGGTGCGCGTCGTGGCCTCGACCTACATCATCGACGCCCCTGGCGGGGGGATGACGGTGGACGGCGCCACCGTCGCCGCGCCCTACGTACTGCGCGTGATCGGGGAAGCGCACACACTTGCCCAGGCGATGCGGATCCCCGGCGGGGTGCTCGATACGGTAGCTACCCGGGATGGCGCGCAGGCCGAGATCACGAACTCCGACCGGATCGAGATCGGGGCCCTGCGCACCGTGCCGAGCCCCCGTTTCGCCCGTCCGGCGGACTGATCGGCCGGTGTTCGACACCACGACCCAGGAGGCGATTGCGCTGTATCCCGACGACCTGAAATACACCCGTGAGCACGAGTGGGCCCGGGCCGACGGGAACCGGGTGCGTGTCGGTATCACCGCGTACGCCCAGGAGGCGCTGGGTGACATCGTCTTCGTCTCGCTGCCCGAGGTCGGGGAGGAGGTCTCGGAGGGTGAGCCGTGCGGCGAGGTCGAGTCGACCAAGAGCGTGTCGGACATCTACGCGCCCGTCGCGGGCACGGTCACCGCACGCAACGAGGTGCTGTCCTCCGCTCCGGAGCTGGTGAACTCGGACCCGTACGGCGACGGCTGGCTGGTCGAGGTCACGGTGGCGGATCCGTCGGTGCTCGGTGAGCTCCTCGACGCGGCGCAGTATCGGGACTACGTCAAGGAGCAGTGAGTCCTCTCCGCCGTCGGCTCCGGCGTCGGTTCCGGCCTGCTGCGGCAGCGCCCGACCGGCGTGCGACGGAGAAGGCTCAGCAGACCGGCTTCCGGAAAAGTCAGGCGATCCGTACACGCATCGTGGCAGGCCGGTCATGAGCCGGCCGTGCATAGCTGCTCGGAGTGGCGCTCATCGTCGGTGCTGTGGCTATCTGTCCGATATGTCGGCTCGGACGGATTGTCAAGCGGCCTGCGCTCGCCGCATGCGTCCGGTGACGCCACGCCGAACAATCGCCCGACGCATCCTTTTCACGACGGTGCTCCTGATGCACTAGCCTCGGAGTGCGCCGTGACGGGATCGGGTGCGGCCACTGCCGCGTTCGACCGTCCGCGTGCGGTGATGGCTCGGGTACCTCGGGTTTCGCCGGGTACTTCGGGTCCACCCCTGTCGGGCACCACTCCAGCCGCCGTGAGGGCGGCGGACCGAGCGGCCGGCCACCCGCGTGCGTTGCGGGCGACCGGCAGGAAGCGGACGAGACTGTGTTCTGCACGAGGTGCGGCCAGCAGAACCCGTCCGACGCGCTGTACTGCGCGCGGTGCGGGTCGCCTCTGGTACGTCCGGGCGAGCCCGTGGCGCCGGAGCGACCCGCGGAGCAGACGTCGACCCTGAACCTTGCCGCGGCCCTTTCCGGTATCGAGGGCGACCATGTCGACGACTCGACCGAGCGCGACGCCGTCGCCGCGGTCGATGCGCTTCCGCCGGGCTCCGCCCTGCTTGTCGTCAAGCGGGGGCCGAACGCGGGTAGCCGGTTCCTGCTGGACGCGGACCTCACCACGGTCGGGCGCCATCCGGAGAGCGACATCTTTCTGGACGACGTGACCGTTTCCCGCCGGCATGCCGAGTTCCACCGCTCGCCCTACACGAAGGGTTTCTCCGTCCGTGACGTCGGCAGTCTCAACGGCACGTACCTGAACCGCGAGCGGATCGACTCCGCCGAGCTGACCGGTGGGGACGAGGTCCAGATCGGCAAGTTCCGCCTGGTCTTCCTGACCGGTGCGACCTACGGCGGGGTCGGCGTCCGGTGAGCGGGGGTACGGCGCGGTGAGCGGCGGCGGCGCCGCGGCGGAGTCGATGCGCCCGTCGGTCCGTGCGGAGGAGTTCAGGCCGGGCGTGGCCCGGCGCAGTCCGTCCACCCGGGCCGAGGACGCCGCGAAGACGCTGAACATCGGCGAGGTCCTGGACCGGCTGCGAGCCGAGTATCCCGACATCACCCTCTCGAAGATCCGCTACCTGGAGTCCGAGGGGCTGGTCGAGCCGGCACGCACCAGCTCCAACTACCGGAAGTACTCGCTGGATGACGTTCTGCGGCTTCGGCATGTTCTGCATGCCCAGCGCGAGCGTTACCTCCCACTCCGGGTGATCAAGGAAGAGCTGGCCGCGCTGGACCGCGGCGACACCGGGCTGCCCCGCCCGGGGCCTCGGGCTGTCCCGGACCGCCCTGTCGGGCATGGCCTGGACGCCCTGATCGGCGCCGAGCGGGTCCGTCTGTCGCGCCGGGAGCTGTTGGCCGCCAGCGGTCTGGACGACGACGTCCTCGCCGAGCTGGAAAGCAACGGGCTTGTCGGGCCCATCGCCGGCGGCGGGTACTACGACTCCGACGCACTGCTGGTGGCCCGTACCGCGGCCCTGCTCGCCTCGCACGGCGTCCAGGTGCGCCACCTACGTGCCGCCCGTGCCGCGGCGGACCGTGAGGCAGGTCTCATCGAGGCCGCCGTCGCACCGCTGCGCTCCGGGCGGCTGGGAGAGTCCGACGGGCGCGCCGCGCAGACCGTCGACGAGCTTGCGACGCTGCTGGTGCGCATGCATGCCGCACTGCTGCGTACCCGGCTTGCCGCGAGCCGGTCGGGGTAGCACATACCCACTACGCACATGGTGCGAGTCCGTACGGAAAGTGAGAACCGGCGGCCGCGCTGACGCGGGGCGGTAGCGGGGATACTGTCTCCTCGTGGGGTTTTCCGGCTCCGGTCACAGCGTCCCACCCTGCCCCACCTGCGCTAGGAGGTAGATCGGTGCATCGGCTGGACATCGTCGGCGTGCGTGTCGAGCTTCCGTCGAAGCAGCCGATCGTTCTGCTCAAGGAGGTGGGGGGCGAGAGGTACCTGCCGATCTGGATCGGAGCGGTCGAGGCCACGGCCATCGCCTTCGCCCAGGAGGGCATCACGACGGCCCGCCCGATGACCCACGACCTGATGCGGGACGTCCTGCGCGCCCTGCAGACGGAGCTGACCCAGGTCACCATCACCGACCTGCAGGACGGCGTGTTCTTTGCCACCCTGGTCTTCGGTAACGGGGTCGAGGTCTCCGCCCGGCCCTCGGACGCGATCGCCCTGGCCATGCGGATGGGCGCGCCCGTGTACGGCGTGGAGGCGGTGCTGGCGGAGGCCGGCATCACGGTCCCCGAGGAGCAGGAACAGGAGCAGGAGAGCGAGCTGGAGAAGTTCCGGGAGTTCCTGGACACCATCTCGCCGGAGGACTTCAACACGCCGGGCTCGTGATCATCGGTAGGTTCGGCCGGCCCGCTGGTCACGGCCACGGCCACGGCCGAGCCCCCGTCCGATGTGTCCAGAACGCGGGTGTTTCGACAAAATAAACCCGAACTCCGCTGTTTGACGCCCGCATGTCCACTGGACGACGGACACGCCGGCTTGGATCATTGAAGGGACGATGCCCCGCCCCTACGGTCGGGCGAACCGGTTGCCGAGCCAGTGGTTGGCGGGGCACCGGGGTTCACCGCCGCTCAGGGGAGCGCGCGCTCATGTCGCGGCGCGTCGGGCTGCGCGACGCGCCTCGGCGCGGCGGCGGTGACGGTGTGCGGCATCGTCGGCGGGCGGGCCGTGAGGCTCCCGGACTGTCCGGAGGATGGGACTGGTGAAGAGTGGCACCTCGATCGGGGCGGCCGCGCGGGTGGCGCCGGACGATGCGGATCCCCACTGGGGGGACGACGAGCAGGCGACCATGATCGAGCAGGGGCAGCTCTTCGGCGACGAGATACCGCAGCCGCCGGGGGACGATGTCGGCTACCGGGGGCCCACCGCCTGCGCGGCGGCGGGTATCACCTACCGCCAGCTCGACTACTGGGCCCGGACCGGGCTGGTGGCGCCGAGCGTGCGGGGTGCCAGCGGGTCCGGCAGCCAGCGGCTCTACTCGTTCCGGGATGTGCTGGTGCTGCGGGTCGTCCGCAAGCTGCTGGAAGCCGGGGTGTCGTTGCAGAACATCCGGGCGGCGGTGGAGCACCTGCGGACCAGGGGAGTGGCGGACCTCGCCCACCTGACACTGATCAGTGACGGCTCGACCGTCTACGAGTGCACCTCGGACGACGAGGTCATCGATCTCGTCCGGGGCGGCCAGGGCGTTTTCGCCATCGCGGTGGGCCGGGCCCTGGAGGACATGCGCGGCCAGCTCGCGGAACTGCCCTGTGAGCGCCCTGGGCAGCCGGCGGCGGCCCATCCGGGCGATGAGCTGGCCCACCGGCGACGGCGGCGCAGCTCGGCCTGAGAGCCCGAGACCCTCGGCGGCCGGCCGCGGTCCGCGGCCCCGCCACAGCGAAAACTCGCTCGAGAACTGTCGGTGCCCTGGCGTACCTTCGCCCTGTGACCGATCAGACAGCGGTCCTCGTCGAGGGCCTTCGCAAGAACTATGGCCGACATACCGCCCTGGCCGGGCTTGACCTGAGTGTCGGCGTCGGCAGTGTGCACGGTGTCCTCGGCCCGAACGGGGCCGGCAAGACGACCGCCGTCCGGATTCTGTCGACGCTGCTCGCGGCCGACGGTGGCCGGGCCGAGGTGCTCGGTGTCGACGTGCTGCGCCATCCGGAGCGGGTCAGGCCACGCATCGGCCTGACAGGCCAGTACGCGGCCGTGGACGAGCGGCTGACCGGCCTGGAGAACCTGGAGATGTTCGGCCGGCTGTACCGCCTGCGGGCCCGCACGGCGCGGGCCCGCGCGATCGAGCTGCTGGAGCGGTTCGAGCTGACCGAGGCCTCGCGGCGGCAGATCAAGACCTATTCGGGCGGCATGCGCCGCCGTCTCGACCTCGCGGCGAGCCTCATCATGGCGCCGGCCGTGCTGTTCCTGGACGAGCCCACCACCGGCCTGGACCCGCGCAGCCGCCAGGCGATGTGGCGCGTGATCGCGGATCTGGTCCGCGAGGGCACCACCGTGCTGCTGACCACCCAGTACCTGGAGGAGGCCGACCAGCTGGCGGACCGGGTGTCCGTCATCGACGGCGGCCGGGTGATCGCGGAGGGGACCTCCGACGATCTCAAGCGGCAGATCGGCGGTGACCGGCTGGAGATCACGATCGCGCCTGGCGACGACCTCGACGCCGCCACGGCCGTGCTCAGCCGGCTGGGTACGGGGCCGGCCGGTGTGGCCGCCGAGGAGCGCCGGGTGATCGTGCCGGTCGCCGGCGCGGCCGTGCTCGCCGAGGCGGTGCGGTCGCTGGACGAGATCGGCGCCACGATCGTCGACGTCGGGCTGCACCGGCCGTCCCTCGACGACGTCTTCATGGCCCTGACGGGTCACGGTGCCGCCGGTGGCGCTGATGGTTCTGCTGGCGCCGACGGCGCTGATCGCGGGAAGGACGCCGTGCGGCCGCCCGGCCCGCGGTCGGGTGACGACGAGTCGGATCTGGTGGCGACATGAGCACTCTGGACCTGAGCCCGGTTCCGGGGCGTGGCAGGCTCGCCTGGGAGGCCGCGGACGCCTGGGTGATGTGTCGGCGCAACCTCGTCCAGACCTGGCGGGTGCCGGAGCTGCTGGTCTTCGCGACGATCCAGCCGGTGCTGTTCGTCCTGCTGTTCACCTATGTCTTCGGTGGCGCGATCAACGTCGGCCCGGGGGTGGAGTACGTCGACTACCTGATGCCCGGCGTCTTCGTACAGACGGTGATCTTCGGGTCGATGATGACCGGCATCGGGCTGGCCACCGACAAGGAGGCGGGCCTGATCGACCGCTTCCGCGCGCTGCCCATGAGCCGCTCGGCGCTGCTGACGGGCCGGACCCTCGCGGATCTCGTCCGCAACGCGTTCATCATCCTGATCATGCTGCTGGTGGGTCTGGCGGTCGGCTTCCGGTTCGGGAACACGACGGTTCTCGCCGCACTGGCGGGGTTCGGCCTCATGCTGCTCTTCGCCTACGCGTTCTCGTGGCTCTCGGCGGTCATCGGCATGTCGGTCGGCAGCGCGGAGGCCGCGCAGTCGGGCGGAATGATCTGGATCTTCCCGTTCGTGTTCGCGAGCTCCTCGTTCGCCCCGGTCGAATCCATGCCCGGCTGGCTCCAGGCGTTCGCGAAGCACCAGCCGGTCACCTGCACCGTCGACGCGGTGCGAGCCCTGTTCCTCGGGGGCCCGGTGGCCGGGGACCTGCTGGCGGCTCTCGCCTGGTGCCTGGGAATCCTCGTGGTGGCCGGGCCGCTCGCCGTCCGCGCCTACCGCAGGGGGACCGCCCACTGACGCCCGCCCACCTCACGACCGGGCGGCTCCGTACCGCCCGGTCACCTCAGGTGCGCCCCTCCTCGTTCTGGGCGTTGCCCAGGGTGGGCTCGTAGGCGAGCCAGTCCGCACGCAGGACGGGCCAGCCGTCGGCGCGCAGCAGCTCCACCACCGCCGGGTCGTCGTCGACCACGACGGCGACCCGGCGGCGTGAGCCGAGACGGCGCAGCTCCGACCGCTTGAAGATCCGCCCGGGCCGCCGGTCCGCGTCCGGGCGCATCCGCAGCTCGCCCACCGGCAGGCCCTGCGCACGCAGCCAGCGCTCGGTGGCGGCGCGGGAGCGCTCAGGGCGACCCGTCAGCCAGATCACCTCGTGGTCGCGGGCGAGGGTGCGGACGAGCTCCACGCCCTCGACGAGCGGCGGGTCGACGTCGGCGGCGGCGAAGAAGGCGTCCCAGTCACCCGGGAGTGCCCGCAGGAACCGCAGGCGGTGCCGGACGTCCGCCACGACACCGTCCACGTCGATCACCGCGAGCGGTGGCTCGCCCGCATGCTGAGAGCCCACGCCCAGGTCGGACACGCGCCCCGGATCCGCCACTTCTGCGCCTCCTGTACAGCAATCACGTCGCAGCATCTCCGCTGGGCCATTGCTCATTGAACACCGCGCCACGGTGGATAATGCGCCGGTCTCCCTGCCAGCATCCGGTACGTTCCAGTTCGTCGCCGGCGGTCACCGTGCGGAACCCGCCGAACGGGCCGGGGGACACCCTGGTGGTCGCTGATCCGGCGTGTGGTGAAACGGCACGATGTGACGGAGCGGTCGCTAGCGTGGTGTCTCGGGCACGGCGGCGGGGCGACGGCCGTCGGCCGCCTGCCGCGGACGCGGAGCACAGCTGTCGCGAGGAGGTCGCGTGTCGGGCACACGGCGAGCGCGCCTGCTCGTCTCCGGGATCTCCGAGAACCTCGGGGTGGTCCTCTCGCTTGCCGACCGGCTTGACGAGCAGGCCGCGCGGCTCGAGGCCGGCGAGGGGCCGTCCGCCGCGACCGTGACGCTGGACGCGGAGACGATCAACGAGGCGGCCGCCGACCTCGCGGGCAGTCTGGAGGGCGTCCGGCTCGCCCTGAGCGAGGCGGCGTCGCTCGCACGGCGCCACGCGCCCGCGTTCGCCGGTGCCGGCTGGGACGCACCCGAGTGGCACAGCACATCCGTCGCCGCACCCGTCGCCGGCCCAGCTGCCGCCGGCCCCGCGGGCGCGGCCGGTCCGGCCGGCCTCGGTGGCCCCGTGATCGGGCCTGGGGGGCAGCCCGGCCTGTGGCGGCTCGGGCGCATCCTCGTTCCGCCGCTGGCGCGCGGGGGGCGACCGGTCGAGGTGCCGCTGGCGGTGCCGCTGCTGGACGCCGGGAACCTCCAGATCACCACGACCCGCGAGCGCCGCGGTGAGGCCGTGGGCCTCGTCCGGGGTCTGCTCACCCGCGTTCTCGCGAGTGCGTCGCCGGGCGCGGTCCGGGTCACGGTCTACGACCCGCACGAGCTCGGCGCGGGGCTCGCGGGCTTCGCGCCGCTGCGTGCCCACGGAGTGGTCGGGCCCACCCTGACCTCCCGGGCGCGGCTGGAGGCCGCCCTCGCGGAGCTGTCCGCCGAGGTCGGCCGCATCACGGTCGACCGCCTCGGCGGCCGGTTCGACTCGCTGCGCGAGCGGGAGGACGCCGGCGTGCCCCGCGGCGAGCCCTGGCGGCTGCTGATCCTGCTGGGCCTGCCGCCGCTGGCCGACGAGGCCGCTCGCACGCTGGAGGCGGTGGCGGCCCAGGGGCCGTCCTGCGGGGTGCACATCATCGCGGTCGTCGAGGCGGAGGAGGGTGCGGACGCCCCGGGCGGCCGGGGGGTGCCGAGCCTGCCCCGGGCCGAGACGGTGACCGCGGTGGAGCTGCAGGGGGACCCGGGCGACGTCGGCGCGGTCATGCCCGGCGGGTGGCGGACGTCGATGTCGGGCCTGCTCGGCTGTGCGCTGGACGACGCGCCTCCGATGTCGGTGGTCGCCCAGGTCACCACCCGGGTGGTCGCCGGGGTGGAGCAGGCCGTGGTCCGCGGTCCGGATCTGGGCGGCCTGCTTCCGCCGGGGCTTTGGGAGTACGAGAGCTCCGCCGGGGTGTCGGTACCGGTCGCGCACGGCCCCGACGGAGCGGTCGGGCTGACCTTCGACGACGACACGGTCCACTGCCTCGTCGGTGGCCAGGCCGGGGCGGGCAAGTCGACGCTGCTGCTCGACGTGGTCTACGGGCTGGCCGCCCGCTACGGTCCCGACCAGCTGCGCTTCCACCTGCTCGACTTCAAGGAGGGCCTGGAGTTCGCCCAGTTCGCGCAGCGGCCGGGCGACCCGTTCTTCCTTCCGCACGCGGACACCGTCGGCATCGAGAGCGACCGCGAGTTCGGTGTCGCGGTGCTGCGCGCGGCCCGCAACGAGATGCAGCGGCGGTCCGTCACGATGCGCGCGCTGGGCGCCCGTGACCTGCGCGGGCTGCGCGCGGCGGACCGTAGCTCACCCTGGCCGCGGGTCGTGGTCGTCGTCGACGAGTTCCAGGTGATGCTCACTCCGCTCGACACGGTCGCCCGGGAGGCGGTCTCGCTGCTGGAGGTGCTCGCGCGGCAGGGCCGGGCCTACGGCATCCACCTGCTGCTGGCCAGCCAGACGCTGTCCGGTATCGACGCGCTGGACGCGACGGCCGGCAAGCGGGGGTCGATCTTCGGCCAGTTCGCGCTGCGCGTCGCGCTGCGGACGTCCATCTCCGAGTCGCGGGTGCTGCTGTCGACCGCGAACGAGGCGGCGGGTGCGCTGTCCGGGGTCGGTGAGGCGATCGTGAACCGGCGCAACGGTCACCCCGTCGGCAACGAGCACGTCCGCGTCGCCTACCCCGACCCGGCGGTGCTGGCCGAGCTGCGAGACCAGCTGAGCGCGATGGTGGTCCGGGCGGTTCCGGCGATGCGCCCACCGCGCGTCTTCGTCGGCCACGCTCCGGCCGTCCTCGAGGACAACCCGGCGTTCCAGGCACTGGCCGGCCGGCCGGTGCCCGCCTCGGGTGATCCCGCCGGGGGCGGCGCCGCGTACGGCTCCGGCACCGCGCTGCTCCCGGCGGACGGCTCGGTCGACGGCTCGGCGGGGGATCCGCTGGCGTTCGTCGGGGTGCCTTTGGATCTCGCTCCGCCGGCGGTGGGCGTGCGGCTGGCCCGGCTGCCCGGCCGTCATCTGGCGGTGCTCGGCCCGCTGCGGCGGGAGGCGGTCGGGATGCTGCAGGCGGCGGCGGTGTCCGTCGGTGCCCAGACCGCGCCGGGCGGCCTCGTCGTCGACATCGTCGCGGTGGATCCGGCCACGGTGGCAGCCGCCGAGACCCTGGCGTCGGCGTTGCGCCGCACGGGCCATCCGACCTATGTGACGGACGTGACCGGTCTGCGGGGGGTCCTCGCGTCCGCGGGGGCGGAGATCCGCGCCCGCGAGGAGGCGGCGCTCGCCGGGCAGGGTGGTGCCGCGTCGACCACCCGGCTGCTGGTCGTCTTCGCCCTGGACGCGGGCCGGGCCGGCCTGGAGGCGCGCGACGACGCCTCGCGGCGGTCCGGGCTGGACGATCTGCGGACCCTGACGCGCCGCGGCCCGGCGGTCGGGGTGCACCTGCTGGGCTGGTGGCGTGCCCCGTCCCGGCTCGCCGACGACCTGGGGCCCGGGCACCGGGACGACATCGCCGCCTGGGTCGCCACCGGGCTGCCCGGGGGGGACCTGTTCGGCCTGGCCGGGCACCGTCCGGTCACGGCCGGTACGACCCCGAACCGGGCCGTGCTGTTCGACCGGCACGTCCAGGCCGAACCCCGCACGGTTGTCCCCTTCGCACCCCTTGAGACCCGGTCCGGTGCTGACAATGGGACGGCGGTCTGACGGGGTGGCGGAGGTCGACGACGAGTGGTGGAGGGACGGCGTGCGAGGTGAACACGACGAGGGCCCCGGCGCGGTGACCGACGGGGAGCCCGGCGCGGTGACCGACGACGCGTCCGCCTACAGCCTCGCCGAGCTGCCGGGCCGGCACCTCGTGCCCTCGCCGGTGCCCTCCCCGGTGTTTTCGGCGTCGGCGTCGGCCGCGATGGCGATGGAGTTCACCCAGCCGCCCGGCGGCCACGTCAGGCCGCTGCCTGCCGCCGCGGCGCCGGGCAGCCATCCGGTGGCGCTGGTTCCCCCGGCGACCGGGCAACCGGTGCCGGTCGATCATCCCCTGGTTGCGGCGAACCGCTACCGGGAGCTCATGGGCGCCTCCGACACGGTGCGGGCCCTGCTCGCGCAACGGCTGGCCGAACGGCAGGAGGGTCACGACGTCCTCGCCCGTCGCCACCGGGCCGCGGCCGAGGACATCCGCTCCCGGGTCGCCGTGGTCTGGTCCCAGGTCGGCGGGTCGTTGGAGTCGCATGGGCTGGACGGCCTCGACCAGCTGCGACCGCGGGAGGGCACCGAACCCGACGTCGAGGCCGTCTACCAGCAGTACGCGGGCGACCTGGACGGGCTCGGCAGCGGTCGCGGTCGCGGTGGTCGTGGTGCCCGCGCCGCCGTCGCGCTACCCGGTGAGAAGCGGCTCGGCGCGGCGGCCTCGATCGATGGCGGTGGGATCGACGGCCGCGGGAAGGGCGGCCGCGGCCGCTCGCAGGCACCCGCCGACGGGCTCGTCGGTGCCGACGACCTCGTCGACCCGGAGCGGGCGAGGAAACTGGCCTACCGCCTGTGCCTGGAGGTGATGTCCCGCTCCGCCGAGCTTCGGGCCGTCACCAAGGGGGTCCCCACCGGGTCGAGCGGGCTGATCGTGGCCCTGGTCTGCGTGCTTGCGGGTGCGCTCACAGTGGCGGCCCGGGTGTTCGGGGAGGCGCCGGCGCTGCCCTGCCTGGTCGCGGCCGGGGCGCTCGGCGCCGTGGCGGTGGTCGCCAGCGCGGACGCGTCCGCCGTGTCCGCCGCGCGTTCGGCCCTGCTCGCGGCGGGATCGGCGGGGGTGGCGGTTCTCGCGACCTTCCGTTTTGTGCCGATCGAGCCGGCGGGGACAATCGGTGCCCTGGCCTGCCTCGCGCTCGCGATGCGCTTCGGGCTCGGCGTGGGCGCCGGCGCGAGCACAGGTGCGGGTGCGGGTCCGGCCGGTGGCGGCCGGAGCAGACGGAGCTGAGCGGCCGGCGGCGGCGTCGCCGGGTGGGCGGGGCGTTGATCGGCTGACGGAACGTTGATCGGCTGAAGGAACGGAGTGCACGGTGGCAGGGACGATCGCCGACGTCAAGGCGCAGCTCGACGAGGCGTTCCGGCGAACCGAGGAGGTCACGGGCCAGCTCGAGGGCGCGCTGAACATGATCGAGGAGGCGCAGGCGATGGTCGTCGCGGCGACCGACGGCAGTGAGCACCTCGCCGTCGAACAGCTCACCAGCGCCTTGGTCGAGACCCGGGACAGCCTGGAGAACGCGCTCGCGGCGCTCGGGTCCGCGGTCCAGGAGGTCAAGGTCTACCGGGACACCCTGTAGGCAGGAGAAAGTAGGCCGCGATCGCGTCCGGCGCGGAACACGTTCGGCGGAACACGCGGAACACGCGGAAAACGTGGCGCGGAACACATCGTGGCGTAGGGCACATCGCGGCTGCGGGCAGTCACCGGGTCCCGCCGGCCCGCAGGCGGCTCGGCGGGATCGCCCGCGGACGTCTGACCAGGTGTTGCGCAGTACTGTGCCGAACGGGCTCGCCTCGGCGCGACCGAAGCCGATCCTTGCACGGGCAGTGTGGATATGGTGACCGGACGAATTTCCGGGTAACACCTCTCCAGCCACGCGGCGACGCGGTGCATCCGGTTTCCAGGCTCACTACAGTCCGGGTTGTCCCGTGCGCCCGACCCTTCGGTGGGCTCCGGCCGACAGTGTCCGCATTGCCGGCCGAGTGCCTGCCGTTCGACAGCCGGGCACCATGACGACCAGGAGGGCTCCTTCTGCCGTGTCGGATATCGACCTGCTCGATCTCCCGCTGGTTCTGTTGTCCAACCGAGGTCCTGTCAGCTTCGATCGCGATACGTCCGGCCGAACCGTCAACCGGGGTGCCGGCGGGCTGGTCTCCGCCCTGTCCGGCCTGGCGGAGCATCTGGATGACGCCGTCTGGGTCTGTGGCGCGGCGACCGCCGAGGACGCCGCCGTCGCCGCGGAGAACGATGGCGGCGCGATCCTGGTGCAGACCCAGCCCTTCCCCCACGCGGTGGAGGGAGACCCGGACGGCCCGTCGATCAGGGTGCGTCTGGTGGTGACCGACCCGGCCGCCTACGCCGACTTCTACAGCGTGTGGTCCAACCCGATCCTGTGGTTCATCCAGCATGGTCTGTACGGGCGGTCGCTCGCGCCGGTGCTCACCCGCGCCGAGCACGACGCGTTCGAGCGGGGCTACGCGGCGGTCAACCGCGCCTACGCCGACGCGGTCGCCGACGAGGTCCAGTCACGGGGCGGCAAGGCGCTGGTGCTGCTGCAGGACTACCACTTCTACCTGGTCGCCGAGCACGTCCGCGAACAGTGCCCGGACGTCGTGCTCACCCACTTCGTCCACATCCCCTGGCCGGGGCCGGACGAGTGGCGGGTGCTGCCGGGCGACATCCGTGAACGTCTCCTGCGTGGTCTTCTCGGCAGCGACGTCGTCGGCTTCCACACCCGTCGCTACGCCCGGAACTTCGTCCTGTGCGCCGGCGAGCTGCTCGGGCTGCCCATCAACCTCGACGAGCTGACCGTCCAGGTCAACGACCGGACGGTGCGGGCGCGCTACTACCCGATCTCGGTCGACCCGGCCGCGCTCGACGCCACCCTCGCCAGCGAGGAGGTCGCCGCGCACGTCGCGATGCTGCGCTATGTCTTCCTCGACGACGACCGCCAGCTGGTGCTGCGCGTCGACCGCACCGACCCCAGCAAGAACGTGGTCCGCGGCTTCCTGGCCTTCGGGACGCTGCTGGACCAGCATCCGGAGCTGGTCGGGCGGGTGAGCTTCCTGGCACTGCTCCAGCCGAGCCGCACGGACGTCCCGGAGTACGCCGACTACATCGCACTGATCGGCGCCGTCGTCGCGGAGATCAACGCGAGGCACACCAAGGAGGGGCGACAGCCGATCGATCTGCGCATGGTGGAGGATTTCACCCTCGCGGTCGGCGCCTACTCGATCTGCGACGTGCTGATGGTCAACGCGATCGCGGACGGGATGAACCTGGTGGCCAAGGAGGTGGCGATCGTCAACCGGCGCGGCGGCGTGCTGGCCCTGTCGGAGATGGCAGGCGCGCACGAGGAGCTGGGCGAGTTCGCCGTGACGCTGCACCCGTTCGACGTCCAGCAGATGGCCGACGCCCTCTACGAGGCCCTGGTCATGCCCATGGACGAACGCCACCGCAGGCTGGCGGCCGCGGCCGAGCAGGTCCGCACCCACGATGTCCGGCGCTGGCTCAACGACCAGTTGGTGGATCTGCGTCACCTGGCCGGATTCGGCTGAGTCGTGCCCCATGCGGGTACGCTCGGCGGGAGGTCGGGCATGTGTGCCATGGTCGAGACAGGAGTGGACGTGTCGGATACCGGTCATGTGAAGGCCAACATGGGGTCCTGGGCCGCGGTGTACATCCTCATCGTGGGCTTTGTCCTGGGCACCCTCGCGCTGATCCTCGGCTCGGTGCCGCTGTGGATCGGGACGGCGGTGGCGCTGGTCGCCGGTGCCGGTCTGGCTCTGGTCTCCAACATCATGGAGCAGGCCTACTAGACCGCCGGCCCACCCGCGTCGTCGTGCCAGGCCGGCCGGCGCCGGACCGGAGGTGAGCCTCCGCCCTGGCGCCGGCTTTGCCTTGCCGGCTCCCGGCCAGGGCTCGTGATCAGACGTCGGTGGCCTGCTCGGGCGTGCCGGCGGCCTCCCGCAGCGAGCGTGGGGTGACGAAGTCGACCAGCCGTGTGGAGGCGGGTCCGATCTCGCTCCACCGTGGCACGGTCAGGTCATGGACGGCAAGCGCGGCCGTCGGGAAGGTCGGCACCCGGTGCCGCTCCGGCGGGCTGAGCAGGCCCATCGCGAGGCTGTGCAGGCCCGGGTTGTGGCCGACGACGAGTACCGAGGGCACGCCGTCATCGACCTGGCGAAGGCGCATGAGCAGGTCGTTCGCCTCGGCGAGGTAGAGCTGGTCCTCGACCAGGACGGGGACGCTGCTCGGCAGGGCATGTGCGAGATGCGCGACCGTCTCCCGGGTGCGCACCGCGGAGGAGCACAGCACCAGGTCGGGTTCCAGCCCGGCGGCGACCAGGTGGTCGGCGATCAGCGCGATGCTGGTACGGCCCTTCGGCGAGAGCGGCCGGTCCTGGTCGCGCATCGTCGGGTCGGTCGCCACATCGGACTTCGCGTGCCGCAGCAGCAACAGGCGGGGGGAACGTCTCACCGTGCGACTCCGGCGTGCGGGGCGGCTCCGGTGTGGAGGGTTGACCGCCCCGGTGACGCCGGCGTGGTTCCGCCAGCGGCCGGGTCACGCCATCCGCCCGTGATCCCTGCGTGATCCCCGTCGGCACCGGACACGTCAGCTCCTCCCGTCCGTCACAGCTCGAACGATCCCCGCGCGAGCCAGGTTCGCCGCGACGACTCGCAGACTGCCGACATCCGGACGTCCTCGTCAATTGCGGTGCCCGTTGCGGTGCCCACATACGGTGCCCACAGCGGTGGAGCTGCCGGGACGACGACCACGGCCCGATCACCATCCAAGTGATCGGGCCGTGTGATGTCGCGGGGCGTGTGATGTTGCCGGGAAGGTCGGCCGGCCGGTGCTGCGGCCTGCCGAGGGCTGGCCCGCCGACGGGCGGCCAGCCGGGGGTCAGCTCGCGACGGAGATCGTCAGCAGCAGGCGGTCGGCGGCGGCGAGCGCGTCGTCGGCGTTCAGCCGGCCACGGGGGATCAGGGTCGAGCGCTGGTCCGAGGTCAGCCCGCCCCACACACCGTGCTCCTCCTGACGGAAGATCGCGGTCGCCAGGCAGGCGCGCTGGACCGGACAGCCGGAGCAGATCTTGCGGGCGCGGGACTCGGCGGCGGCGCGGGCCTTGGTGTTACGCCCGTCCGGCGGGAAGAAGGCGTCGGGGTCGCCGTCGCGGCAGGCGGCATCCTGGCGCCAGTAGACCGGCCAGCCCTCGCCGAACGGCTGCGGCGGCAGGTCCCGACCAGGCAGAACGGGTACACCGGCGCTCATCGTGCGACCTCCGTCCGGACCGAGTCGGACGGCGGCGGGGACATGGGTTCGGCGGGGCTACCGACCGGTAGCATGCCGGGCATCGTGGGCATACCGTCTCCTGCTGACGTTGCAAAGGCGGACAGGTGCGCTGCGGACAGGCAATACCCGGCGTTGCGCCAGACGCCGGACTGGTGGTGGGGCCTACCTGCTACAAGCCGAGAGCCCCCGGGCCCGTCCATGTGGTGCGACCGGAAGGTTCCGGTCTCCCGCACGGAAACGGGCCCGTCTCGTCTCGTTAACCGAGGAACGTAGACTTCTCTCGAGCGGATAGCAAGGGTTCCGAAACGCCCACGTCCGGTCCTCTGTGGAGGTCGATGATCCGTCGGCTGACGTGGCCGCGGGTCTCACCCTCTCAAGCTCCCCGTAACCATGTAACTGCTTTGGTCCGACGTGTGCTGCAGGTCTCGTGTCTGCGAATGTTCCTGTCATGCAGGCTTTTTGGGTGGCCAGCAAGATCATTTGTTGGGTGCCGGGTGGGGTCGCCGTGACGTATAGGGGTGCCTGATCTACCTGATCCGCTGCCGGGTCGGGCTCCGGTTGCCGGCAGGTAAAGGGGGACTTGCCGCCGTCCCGGAGTTCAGATCGGCGGCCGGCGGGGGCCGAAATGTGCTGAGGACCACACAGGGGTACGGGCGCCGTTGGGCGTCCGGCGTCAGCCTCGGGTGATCGGCAGGCCCGCCGCGGCCCAGGCGTGGAACCCGCCGATCACGTCGGTCGCCGCGGTCAGCTGAAGATCCAGCAGCGCCGCCGCGGCGAGGCTGGAGGTGTAGCCCTCCGAACAGATGATGATCGGCCTGATGTCGTCGCCGGTGGCGAAGGCGGCCCGAGCCTCGCAGGTCGGATCGAGACGCCATTCCAGCACGTTGCGCTCGATGATCACGGCGGCCGGAATCGCGCCCTCGGCCGCCCGCTGCGCGGCCGGCCGGATGTCGATCAGGATGGCGCCGGCGGCAACGGCCGCCGCGGCCTCGTCGGGCGTGAGCCGATCCAGTCGGGCCCGTGCGGCCGCCAGCATCGCGTCGATGCGGCTGCCACTCGCGCCACTGCTCACACCGAGGCCGCCGCCGGCCGCGCTGCAGCTGCCGCTGTCGTCGCCACCGCTGCCACCTGTACCGCCGCCGCTCACACCGCCGCCGCTCACACCGCCGCCGCTCACACCGCCGCCGCTCACACCGACATCCCGGACGTCAGGCGGGGGTGGCCCGCACGGGGCCGCGGCGCGAACGGGTCCGTCGCCGGCGGGGCCGCGGTCGTGACCCGTGCCGCCCCGGCGCCGGCACCGGCGGCGACGACCGCTGACCGGGCACCGCGCTGTGCGACGTCCGCCCGGTCGAGCGGTACGGGCTGGTCGAGCGGTACGGGCTGGTCGAGAGGGGCGAGCTGGCGAGGCGCATAGCGCAGCGGAAGCTCGGGGGGTGAATAGGCGTGGATGGTGGTCGCCCGCAGCTGGCCGCGGTTCACGATCCGGTGCACATGGTCGGTGCCGAAGCCGGCCACCGCACCGGTGCCGTGCCGGCGGGTCCGGGAGATGCTCCAGTCCCGACCACATTCGTCCTCGTCCAGGACGCCCGCCGCGACCGCCAACGCGCCGAGCGCGCCGCCGTGGTCGTGGATGTCCGTCTGCTGGCCGGGGCACCAGCCGATGAGCCACACCTCGACGGCGCCGGACAGGACCAGGCGGGTGTACCAGCGCCGGCGCGGATCGTGGCGCACCAGGGGCTGCCAGAGGTGCTCGGCCGCGGCGAGGCCGGCGACCAGGTCACGCAGCTCGGGCAGGTCCAGCTCGCGCGGCTCGTCGACCAGGAAGCGCTCGGGCACGAACGGGACACCGGCCCGGGTGGCGGCAGGCGCCGTCGACGCGGGCTGGACCGGCTGGAGCAGGGCGGGATGGATCAGGGGCATCGAAGCTCCTTCGAACACCGTCGCCGCTGCGACGGACCACTGGAGGACACCGTGAGGCGTCTGCGGATCGGCCGGGGGCACGGCGTCGACCGGAACGTTCATGGGCGCGGGGCCTGGTTGCGCCGGACGGCAGGCGCGCGGCCACGGGCAGGCCTGTCCGGAGCGGGGTGAGGCGCGAGTGTGTGCCGCGTGTGGGCGCTTTGGCAGCCACGTGCGGCTCCGCAACTACCCCGCAGCCACGCCTGGGACCGCCTGCGCCGTGCTCGGGCGGTCTCGTCGCTCTCGCCCTGCCAGGGCTACGGCCTGCCGGCCACCGCCCGCGGAGCCGCCGACGGGGGCTGGCCGCAGGTGGGGCGGCCCTGCCCGCGGCAGGTCACCGTGGGGAGAGGTCGGAGGGCTAGCGGAACGCGGACGCTGCCACGCGGGCCGCGGCGGCACACTCGTCGTCGCGCTGAACCCGCAGGTGCGAGGAGCTGCCAGGGGGCGACGAGGCGGCGCAGCGCCGTGTCGGACCTGAGGGCAGGCTGCGCGGCGTTACGCCGCGGCCTGCGAAGTCAGGCCCGGGTCATACAGGCCGCGGCGACGACCCTGCTCAGGTCGGTCACGCGGTCGCTGTGCAGAAGGAAGCCAGAGGCGGCCATGCGTGAACTGTACGCCAACGCGGTGCGGTCTCGTGGCAGGGCGCAGTTCGTTCGATACACCCGGCAGTGTCCCAGACCGGCGCCTGTCTGGTTATCGTCACGTGAGGCCTGTGGACGGGAGATGCGAGATGGTCCAGACCGGCTCGGGGACGGACGCACTCGTGGCCTCGGCGGGCAGCGCTGGTTCCAGCGGGAGTGCACACGGCCCGCCGACGACGCCGACGGGGGAGACCTTCACGGTGCAGAGCCGCATGCGCGGCCTGCTGGACGCCGTCGTCGACGTCGCCCGTGAGCTGAGTCTCCCCGTCACCCTGCACCGCATCGCACAGGCGGCGCGCTCGCTGGTGGACTGCGAGCTGGGCGTGCTGGGGGTGCTGGGCCCGGACGGTCAGATCACGGACCTGATCAGCGGCGGTGGGACCGGTGACGAGGTCCCGGCCGGCATCGTCCGGATGCCGCGTGGGCGGGGCCTGATCGGCGAGCCCGCCGGGGAGCATCCGGCGCCGGCCGCGGCGGTCACAGGCACGGTTGTCGTGTCGCCCCAGGCCCTCGGCTTCCCGCCCGGCGGCTGCAGCTTCCGGACCTTCCTACGGGTGCCGATCGCCGTGCGCGGCGAGGCGTTCGGGAATCTGTACCTCGCCGGCAAACGCGGCCCGGAGTTCACTCAGGAGGACGAGGACCTCGTCGGCGCACTGGCCGCCGCGGTGGGCTTCGCCATCGAGAACGCACGTCTCTACGAGGCGACCAGGCGGCGTCAGGCGTGGCTCACGGCGAGTGCCGAGATCACCACGGCACTGCTGTCGGTGGCGGAGCCGGTCGAGGCACTCGGGCTCGTCGCGCGGCGGGCCAGGCAGGTCACCTCGGCCCGCCTGGCCGCGATCGTCTCGCCGGCGCGCACCGCCCGCCCGGGCGCCGCCGGGCCGGCCCTGACCGGCCCGTGGCGGCCTGCGGCGGCGCCCGGTGTGCCCGGTGCGTACGGCTCCTCGGGTTCCTCGGACGCCTCCGATCCGTCCGGTGCCCCGCGTGCGTCCGGTGCGTCGGGTGTGCCGCGTGCGAACGGCGACGGGTTCGCGGTGCCGCTGGAGATCGCGGTGGCCGACGGGGCGGGCGCGGAGAGCCTGCAGGGGCGGAGCCTGCCCGAGTCGACGGGCCTGCTCGGCGTCATGCAGGCCGGCCGGGCCAGGATCATCCCGCCGGAGCGGGTGGACCCCGCCGCCCGCGATCTGCTGGGGGAGGTCGTCGACGGGCTCGAGATCGGCGCCGTGATGATCGTTCCGCTGTTGGCGGCGGGGCGGCCGCTGGGGCTTCTGGTGCTTGCGGCACCCCCGGGAGTGGCCGTCTTCGAGCACCTCGATCTGGAGATGGCGGCGGCGTTCGCCGGGCATGCGGCCCTCGCGCTGGAGATGGCCCGGGTGCAGCGCGAGCGGGAGCGGCTCGCCGTGTTCGAGGAACGCGACCGCATCGCCCGGGATCTGCACGACGTGGTCATCCAGCGGCTGTTCGCCACCGGTCTGCAGATCCAGGGGCTGTCGCGGGTGATCGACGACGCCGCGGCGGCCCGGCTGACCTCAGCCGTCCGCGAGCTGGATCAGACGATCGCCGACATCCGACAGACGATCTTCTCGCTGACGGCGGCCTCCGGGGCGGTCGACCTGCGGGCGGAGATCGCGGCGATCGTCGCCCAGGCCGAACAGGCGCTCGCCATCCGGCCGACCGTGCGCATCGACGGCCCGGTCGACCGCGGCATACCCACGGTGATCCACCCGCATCTGCTGGCAGCCATCCGTGAGGCGCTGTCGAACATCGCTCGCCATGCTCGGGCCACCCGGATCCAGGTGCTGGTACGGGTCACCAACACGGACGTCTCGGTTCAGGTGCGCGACGACGGCTGTGGCCCTGGGGGTGCCTCCCGCAGCAGCGGCCTGGCGAACCTTCGCCGCCGCGCGCTCGACCTGGGCGGCCGGATGGAGTTCGGCCCGGGGGAGGGCGGCATCGGGACCACCGTGCGGTGGCATGTCCCACTGGTTCAGCCCGTTCCGGTGCCGCGGGCGCTGAGCCGGCTGGGCCGCACGGCCCAGCCTCCGGGTGTCGCGACCCCGGGCGGCGCGGTGGACCCCGGAAACCACGGCGACAGAGCCCCAGGGGCACTCTGAGCGCCCGCGCGGCGCCCTGTGGCCGTGCGCTCGGGAGCCGGTGGTGTGCCCCGGCTAGGAGAGCGTGTGCCAGGTCGACCGTACGGGCCGGGGCACGGCGTGGGTCAAGGTCAGGTCGACAGCTTGGTGGCGAACACCGCCGCCTGTGTCCGGCTCTCCATACCGAGCTTGGCGAGCATGCTCGACACGTAGTTCTTGACGGTCTTCTCGGCCAGGAACATGCGCGCGGCGATCTGGCGGTTCGTGAGCCCCTCCGCGATGAGGGACAGGATCCGCCGCTCCTGGTCGGTGAGGCCGGAGAGCCGCTCGTCCTCGACCGGACCTTCCCGCAGCCGGTAGAGCACCCGTGAGGTCACCGCCGGGTCGAGCAGGGACTGCCCTGCCGCCACCTGACGCACCGCGTCGACGAGGGCGTTGCCGCGGATCTGCTTGAGGACGTAGCCCGCTGCCCCGGCCATGATGGCGGTGAACAACGCGTCCTCGTCGTCGAACGAGGTGAGGATCAGGCACGCGATCTCCGGGGCGTGGGAGCGGACGTGCCGGCAGACCTCGATGCCGCTGCCCTCCTGAAGGCGCGCGTCGAGGACGGCCACGTCGGGCCGCAGCATGATGATCTCTGCGATCGCGTCGTCCGCGCGGCCCGCCTCGCCGACGACGACGATGTCGGCCTCGTCGGACAACAGGTCGCGCAGCCCGCGGCGCACGACCTCGTGATCGTCGAGGAGGAAGACGCGGATCGACCCCGGGCGCGACGACCTGGCAGGTGACGCGCCGGTTTCGGGACTGCTCGTCGTTAGCTCTGCCACCGTTGACTCCGCCCGACCCCGCCGTCGTTGAAGACCGTCATCATCGCTGAGGGCGCGCGCCATCGTTGAGCCAATTCCGTCTCACGTTTGTCGAGCGCCGTAGCCGCAGGGCCGTAGCCACAGGACAGAGTCGACGATGGAAGGGGCTCATTGAGGACCGTCGCCTTATGTCACGTGCAGCACGCAGATTATAACTCTCCCGATCGGGGACTCCGGTGGGTTCGGCCGTTGTGGGGCGGTGCTCCGGACCGGCGCCGACCCCGTCGCCAGGCGTGTCGCGTTCGTGTTGGTTCGGCCCGATCCACTCTGGCTGGAGGGCGGGCTCGACGGGAGGCGGCCGGCCGGTGCGGTCACCGATCCGGCCGGTGTCGCTCTTTGATTGCCTATCCATCGCTTTTTCTGAGATGTCCGATCGCTGCCCGACTGCCGCTGGTCGCCCTTCGATCACCGTGCGATCGTGGCGTGGTCACAGTGCGGTGGTCGCCCTGGCGGGGCTGCCCCGCCGCCGTCGAGGGCGGTGGCGGCGGGCTGGGTGGCTCCGACGCCCGGCCGTGATGCCGCGGACCCATGCCGCGAGGCGATGGCCCGGCGCCCCAGCAGTGCGGCGATGCCGATGGTCAGGCCGGCCACCGCGGTGACGAGCAGCCCGTGATGCGCGCCGCCGCTGTCGACGAGCATGCCCGCGACGGGTGTGCCGGCCGCGAGCCCGCTGACGACGGCCATGGTGAGCCAGGTGAAGCCCTCGGTCCGGGCCTGGGCGTCCACCAGACGCTCGACCAGCGCGTTTCCGGTGATCAGCGTGGGCGACGAGGTGGCCCCGGCCAGTAGCGCGAGCGGGATCATCAGCGGCAGGGCCACGCCGGCGAGTGGCAGCGTCATGCCGAACGCCATGAAGGTGGCGGCCCGCAGGAAGCGGTCGGGCAGCGGTCGGGACTGGGCCCGTGCGCCGTAGACGAGCCCGGAGAGGGCGGATCCGCCGGCGAACAGGCCGACCAGCAGGCCGCCGACCGCGGCCAGGCCCTCCTCGCGGGCGAAGGCGACCATCGACACGTCCACCCCGCCGAACGCGAGACCGATACAGAAGAAGACCACGAGCACGGTACGAGTTCCGGGATCGCGCAGCATTCGTGGCCTTGTAGTGATCTCTGCATCGCGTGGTCCCGGGTCGGTGTCCCGCAGGAACACCAACGCCGTGGTCCCGGCGGTGAGAAAGACCATCGCCGCGATCAGCCCGGCCGCCGGCGTGACGAGCACGGCGAGCATGGTGACGAGGACCGGCCCGAGCACGAAGACCAGCTCGTCGAGCGCGGACTCCAGGGCGAGGGCGGTGCCGAGCAGCTCGTCCCCGGAGAGACGGGCACTCCAGCGGGCCCGGGAGCACGCGGCCACGGGCGGCAGCGAACCGCCGGCCACCAGGGCGGCGGTGAACCAGACCGGGTGGGGTGCGCCGGCGGCCACGGTGGCGATGAGCGTCGCCATGGCCGCCAGATGGCAGGCCAGGCAGGCGAGCAGCACCCGGGCCTGCCCGAAGCGGTCGAGCGCGCGCCCGAGGCGGGGTGCGAGCAGGGCCTCACCCACCGCGCTGGTCGCCGCGACCGCGCCACCGAGCCCGTAGGAGTCCGTCCTGGCCTGGACGAACAGGACGGTTCCGACGGAGACCATCGCGATGGGTAGCCGGCCGATGAACGCCGCGGGCACGAAGCGGACGGCGCCCGGGGTCGCCAGGGCGCGGTGATATGCGGTGGTCATGACCGCATTCACACTGCCCCATCAGACAGGCCCATGACCAGCGGTTTTGTGCCACATCTGAGCGGCCGGAGAGGTGTGGCGGCCGGTCGGACGCGGCGGGGGCTCCGGCCGCGGCGTCTGGCGTCTGGCGTCTACGTGTGGGAGCCCTCGTCTCAGCCGCGGTGGCGGGGCCGGGACGCACGACGCGTCCCACCGAGGCCGGGCGGCTCCCGGACCCACCGCGGCTGCGCCGCCTGACGGGGCGAGGGCCCTGCGGCGCGCAGGCGCTGGACGAACGGGGCCACCAGCACGGCACCCAGCACGAAGCCGACCACATGGGCGCCGTAGGCGACGCTCCCGCCACCGGAGACGCCGATACCGGTGAAGTACAGGTACTGCAACGCGAACCAGAACCCCAGCACGATCCAGGCCGGCAGCCAGAAGGGCAGGAAGAACAGAACCGAGACAAGGCCGATCACCCGGGCGCGCGGGAACACGACGAGGTAGGCGCCGAGTACCCCGGCGACGGCGCCCGAGGCGCCGATGAGGGTGTCGGTGGTCTGGCCCTCGAAAAGAGCGAAGCCGTAGGCGGCCGCCATCCCGCAGGCCAGGTAGAACAGCAGGTACAGCAGGCGGCCCATCCGATCCTCGATGTTGTTGCCGAAGACGCCGAGGAACAGCATGTTGCCGATGAGGTGCAGCCAGCTTCCGTGCAGGAACATCGAGCTGAGCGCGGACAGCACCGGTGACTTGTGGAACGTCGCCGGCGACTCCACCAGGCACCCGACCCGCCCCTGGCTGTCCACCGTGAGCCGCCCGGAAGCCGCCGACGGGAGCTGCTTGTTGGTGAGCAGCTCCTTGGGGATCGCGCCCCACTCCGCGTAGAAGCGCTGCTGTTCGCAGACGTTCTGCGGGCGCGAGGCCTGCACGCCGGCGACCGAGCTGACCATGGGCGTGAAGAACACGAAGACCACGACGTTGGCCGCGATCAGCAGCCAGGTGATGACCGGTCTGCGCCGCATCGGGTTGATGTCGTGAATCGGAATGACCACGACGTCATCCTGCCGTACCCGATCGAGTCGGTCGCATCGTCATCCACCATCGCGATGGCCGGGCGGGCAGGTGCCGGGATGCGCGCGGGCCGCCAGCCGCCCCCGCCAGGCCCTGACGCCCGCCCTCCCACGGGGGACGTCCGCACGGGGACGCGCTCGTGGGGAGGGCACGGCGTCTCAGGACGAGAACGGTTCCAGGGCGAGAGCAGTCTCAGGAGGAGAACAGGAGGCGGGTGAGCCGCCCGTGCCCGTGCCCGTAACCGTGCCCGTAGCCGCCGTGGCCGTGGCCGTGCGAGCCCCAGGCAGGCTGGCTGTAGTGGCCACCGGGCGGCGGCATCGGCGCGGGCGGGGGCGCCGGCTGCGACCACTGGGACTCGAGCCGGGTGATGGCCTCGAGCTCGCCGTAGTCCAGGAAGATCCCGCGGCAGTTGTCGCACTGCTCGATCTGGACTCCACTACGGGTGTAGGTCCGCATCGCGCCATGGCACTTGGGGCATACCAGGCCATGTCCAGCAGAGTAGTTCATCCCTACCCTTTCCATGCGTACAGTCGCGCCGTGGGGCGGAAGCTACGCCACGGCGCTCACCTGCGATCGCCAGGGGTCGCTCCGGGCGGGCCCTCGGCGCGGAGGACCAGCGAGAGATTATCCGTCGATGGTCAACAGAGGCGAGGTCCGCACTTCGTCGGCAGGCCGACTGGACCAGGCCGACTGGACCAGGCCGAGTGAAAACGGTGCCGTCGCCTCGCACCGACCTCGCACCAGTCTCGTTCCGAGCGGTGGTCAGACGCTGTGATGTCCGGCTCCGGCGGAGTCCATCGTCCGTGAACGGGGCCCCGGGCGTCGTCGGACGTCGGGCAGGTGACAGGGCGCGGCGTCGAGGGATCCCCGCGCTCGGCATTTCGTGATCAGGTGCCCGAGGCCAGTCGGCGGGCGCAGTCGAGGAAGGCCCCGGCTCCTTCGTCGAACGGGGTGCCGCGCAGCAGGTGGTCGGTGATCGCGCCCGCCGCGTACTGCACGGTCACCGCCCGGGCCGGTCCGTCCACCGCCGCCCAGGGATCCGGGTCGGAGCCGAGGGCGACCCCGCCCGCGCCCCGGTAGGCGTCGACGAAGCGTGACCAGACAGCGCCGGGAAGCACGCCGGCGGCGAACCACGCGGCCGGGCGGGCCAGGTCCCAGGCGGGGTCGCCCCAGCCCAGGTCGTCGATGTCGATGATCCGCCAGCACTGGTCGGCGGCGGCGGCATGCGGCTCGCGGGGCGCCCGGACGACCTGCCCGAGGTGCCAGTCGCCGTGGATCAGCGCCACCCGCCTGCCCGGCCGGCTCGGTGCCTGCCGCAGCCAGGGTGGCAGTGCCGCGTGCGCGCCACGGACGTCCTCGGCGAGACTGAGGATCTCCGCGGCCACGGGTCTGGCCGATCCTTCGCCTGTGGTCGTGGTTGCGTTCGAGAGCCCGGTCTCCATGTGGTCCATGGCGCGCTGCAGGCGGGTGCAGACCGCGGCGGGTGGCACGGTCAGGGGGTGCAGGGCCGCGAGGTCCGTGGCGTGCAGGCGGGCGAGCAGCTCGGCGGCGGCCTCCCAGGGAGCGGCCTCGACGTCCCGCTCGACCTCGGCGAGGCCCAGCGCCGTCGCGGCCGGCCAGGCGGTGACGAGCCGGCCGTCGACGGTGGCGAGCAGCCCACCCTGGATGCCCGGCCCGCCGTCCTCCCCGTCCCCGGTGCCGAGACGCAGCGGGGGCAGGAACAGCGGAGCCAGCCGTGGGTCCGCGGCGAGGCGCAGCCGGGCCAGCAGCGGGCCCGCGGCCTCCTCGGCCATGTGGGTCTTGACGACGATGTCACCGTGGCGAACGACGTGCCGGCCCTTGCGGTCGGTGAGGACCTCCCCGCCCGGTCGGGTCAGCTCGCCCGCGTCCACCGTCCGTGGTGTGGCGCGCAGGCGGGCGCGCTCGGTGTGACCGGTGCTCATCGAGCCTTTTCCATCGTCGACCCGGGCCTGTGGCGGCCCTGACCGCGCGCCGTGAGAGGGAGAAGGCTCATTGGTCTGATTCTCCGCCGGGCTGCCGGCGGATGACCACGGTCCGCCCGGGGATCACGGGCCGCCGGGACCACTGTGCGCCGGGACCACTGGGCGCCCTGATACGGCCCACCCCGCTCGACCCGTCCGGTGTGCTCGGCCCGGCCGGCCACTAACGTCGGCTGATGCAGCCGCTGAGCCAGGCCGAGGCCGTCGCGCGAGCCGAGCTCGTCCAGGTCCGTTCCTACGACGTCGATCTGGACCTGACCGGGGTGCCGGACGGCCCGCGGTTCACCTCGACGACCACGGTGTCGTTCACCTGCCGGGTTCCGGGCGCCAGCACGTTCGTCGACGTCAAGGCCGTCTCGCTGGATCTGGTCCGGCTCAACGGCCGGGAGCTCGACGCGTCGCCCGCGCCCGCCGGCCGGCTTGTGCTGACCGACCTGGACGTCGAGAACACGCTGGTCGTCCGGGCGACGATGGCGTGCACGAACACCGGGGAGGGGCTGCACCGGTTCACCGACAGTGAGGACGGCGAGGTCTACCTCTACGCGCAGTCCTTCCTCGACGACGCGGCGCGGATCTTCGCCTGTTTCGACCAGCCCGACCTCAAGGCACCGCTGCGGCTGGCCGTGTCCGCGCCGGGCGGCTGGGAGGTGCGGGCGAACGGTGCGGGAAACCAGGTGGCACCGGGCCGCTGGGAGTTCGAGCCCACCGTCCCGCTGGCCACCTATGTGGTCTCTCTGGTGGCCGGGCCGTATCAGGTGTGGAGCCGCACCCACGACGAGGTCCCCCTGGCGCTGCTGTGCCGCCGGTCGCTCGCGCCCTTCCTGCAGGCGCAGGCGGCCGAGATCTTCCAGATCACCACCGAGTGCCTTGATCATTACCATGAGCTGTTCGGCATTCGCTATCCGTTCGGAAAGTACGACCAGGCGTTCGTGCCCGAGTTCAACATGGGCGCGATGGAGAATCCGGGCCTGGTCGTCTTCCGCGACGAGCTGGTGTTCCGGTCCGCGGTGACCGAGGCCGAACGGGAGCGCCGGGCCGTCGTGATCGCCCACGAGATGGCGCACATGTGGTTCGGCGACCTGGTGACCATGCGCTGGTGGGACGACCTGTGGCTCAACGAGTCGTTCGCCGAGTACATGGGCACCCGGGTGACCGCGGCGGCCACCGGTTTCACCGAGGCCTGGACGAGCTTCGCGGTGGGCCGCAAGAGCTGGGGCTACGCGGCCGACCAACGCCCGTCCACCCATCCGGTGGCGCCGCCCGCCGTCGCGGACACCGCCGCCGCGCTGCTCAACTTCGACGGCATCTCGTACGCGAAGGGTGCCTCGGCGCTGCGCCAGCTCGTCGAATGGGTGGGGGACGAGGCTTTCCTGGCCGGGCTGCGTGCGTACTTCACCGCGCACGCCTACGGCAGCGCCACCCTGGCCGACCTGCTGGCGGCGTTGGAGCAGGCCAGCGGCCGGGACCTGGCGGGCTGGGCGCAGGCCTGGCTGCGCCGGCCCCGGCTCGACACGCTGCGGCCGCGGGTCAGCCTGGACGAACAGGGCGCCTACGCGGCGGTCGAGATCGTCCGGACCGAGCCGGCCGGGGAGCCCGCGGCGCGGCCGCACCGGGTGGGGATCGGGGTGTTCGACGCGCCCGGGGAGGGTGGTCCGGTGACGCTCGTGCGCCGGGCGACGGTCGACCTCGAGCCGACGGCCCCCGGCGGGCGCACGCCGGTGCCGCAGCTCGTCGGCACCCGGCCGGGCCGGCTGCTGCTGGTCAACGAGGGCGACCTGACGTACGCGAAGATCAGGTTCGGGTCGGAGGACCTGGCACGGCTCGGCGCGGTGCTGGCCGAGCTCGCGGATCCGCTGGCACGGTCCGTCGTGTGGTCCGCTGCCGCCGACCTGACCCGGGACGCGGAGTGGCCGGCGGCCGACTACCTGACGCTGGCGGCTCGGGCGTTGCCCACCGAACGCTCGGTCGCGGTGCTCGAGGACGCGCTCGGCTTCGCGGTCGGCACGGTCGTGCACTGCTACCTGCCGGACAGGGACCGCTCGGCCGCCCGACGCATGATCGTCGACGCCTGTCAGTCGGTGATCGACCGGGCTGCCGGGCCGGCCCCGGCCGGCGCGTCGGCCGGATCGGCCGGTGCTGGCGGTGCTGCCGGGCCTGGTGGCGCTGCCGGGGCCGGGGCCGGGGCCGGAGCCGGGCTGGTGCTCGCCGCGGCCCGCGGGCTGGTGTCGTGCGCCGAACGGCCGGAGGCGGCGCGGCTGCGGGGCTGGTTGGCGGGCCGGGACGTCCCGGCCGGGCTGGTCGTCGACCCGGACCTGCGCTGGCGCCTGCTCGACCGCCTGGTGGCGTTGGACGAGGCCGGCGAGGCGCAGATCGCGGCTGAGCTCGACAACGACCCCAGCAGCCGTGGCATCGAGCAGGCGGCGCGGATCCGGGCGGCGGTCGGCGACCCGGCGGCGAAGGCCCGGGCCTGGCGGACCGTCACCGCGGACGAGGCGATGTCGGTGCGGCTGGTCGCCGCGACAGCGCAGGGCTTCTGGCAGCCGGACCAGGGCGATCTGACCGATCCCTACGTCGAGCGGTATTTCGCCGAGCTGCCCCGGGTGGCGGCGCGGCGCTCACCGCATGCCGTCCGGCAGGTCGCGGCGGCGGCGTTTCCGCGATACGCGGTGCGGCCGGCCACCCTGGCCGCGGCGGAGAGCCTGCTCGCCGGCCCGGACGCGGGACCCGTGCTCTCCCGGGTCGTCATGGATGCCGCCGACGACCTGCGCAGGGCCGTGGTGGCCCGGGAGATCCACCGGCGGGCCTGCCCGCGGGGATGGCCGGGCGTGCCCGCCGGCGACGGCGCGGTCAGCGGCTGACGAACGGTCAGCGGCTGACGAACGGTCAGCGGCTGACGAACGGTCAGCGGTTGATGAACGGTCAGCGGTTGATGAACGGTCAGCGGTTGATGAACGGTCAGCGGTTGATGAACGGTCAGCGGTTGATGAACGGTCAGCGGTTGATGAACGGTCAGCGGTTGATGAACGGTCAGCGGTTGACGAACGTCGGGGCCCGCCGTTCGCCGAACGCGGCGCGGGCCTCGGCGTAGTCCTCGGTGGACTGCACGACCGCCATGTGGGACGCGATGAGGTCCAGGTTCGTCCGCAGGTCGAGGTTCTGGGACTGGTAGACGGCTCGTTTGATCATCGCGGTCGAGATGGGGGACATCGCCGCGAGGCGACCGGCGAAGGCGTAGGTCTCGTCGAGCAGGACCGCGTCGTCGTGGACGCGGTTGACCATGCCGATCCGCTCCGCCTCGACGCCGTCCACCGTGTCGCCGCTGAGCAGCAGCTCCAGGGCCTTCGCCGGCCCGACCAGGCGGGGGAGCAGGTAGGTTCCACCGTCGCCGGGAACCAGGCCGATCCTGATGTAGCCCTCGGACAGGCGCGCGGAGCGGCCCGCGAACCGCAGGTCGCACATGAGCGCCATGTCGAGCCCGGCACCGACCGCGACGCCGCTGATCGCCGCGATCAGCGGCTTGCTGAGGTCCAGCACCGCCCGGGCGACCTTGTGGACGCCTTCGGTGAGCATCCGGCGGCGCGCGATCGGGGTGGGCTCGATCCCGCTGAGGACCGCCAGGTCGATGCCGGAACAGAAGGCCCCACCGGCCCCGGTCACCACCACGACCCGCACCTGCGGGTCCGCCTCGGCGGACCGCAGGACCTCCGCCCACCTGTCGATCATCGTCAGGGTGAAGGCGTTCTTGAGGTGGGGACGGTTGAGGGTGATCGTGGCGATCCCGTCGGAAACCGAGTAGATCAGCTCGTCGGGCTCGGCCGTGTCGGTCCCGGGCAGGTTCTCGTCGCTCATCTGGCTGTTCCTACCAGTCCGGTCCGGGAGAGGACGGCCGATGTGGGGCTGAGAACTGTTGGTGATCCGCGCCAGACGGGTCCTCGTCCGGCAGTCGCGCCCGCAGCCAGCAGACCATCCCAGGATTTCGCCGGAGATGTCGCAGATCGGCACCGATCTGCGATCGCTGGTCGATGGGCGGGGGCTCGCGCTCCACGAACGCCGCCGGACCAGCGGGAGTCCGGCGGCCCGGCTTGGCGAGTCGCAAGCGTGCAGGATTTTGGTCGTGCGAACGACCAAAATCCTTCCTTCTGACAGGTTGCCAGGTGCTCGTTCGACCCCTTTGCCCCTCTTGAGGTGAATTATGAGGTGAGTTTGTGGTGCTGCGTGGCGGTGCGGGCAGGCGCCGGCCGGTACCCACGCCCCAACCCGCCCGCGGGGTATGTGCTCCCGCGGGCGGACGGGTTGCCGGGAGGTACGCGGGGACCTGCCCCGGTCGGGATCAGTGCGGGCGCTCCCACCAGTGGTGGCGCCCGGAGCGTGCGCCCGAGCCGGCGCCGATCGGCGCGTTCTGGTCGGTACGACGCTCCTGCTCGGCCCGCTCACGGTCGCTCATCGCCCGCCCGGCGGCTTCCTCGTCGGCACGGGTGCCCGGCCCACGGTGGCCGTCAACGCCGTGCGTGTCGACGGCGCCGTGCCTGTCGACAGCGTGGTCGGCCGACGCACGCGGATCAGCGTGCCCGTTGTGGAACCGGCGCGGTTCGTCCGGGTAGACCGAGGCCTCGTCGAGTCGGTCGGACCCGGCACCCACCGGCTCGCGGCCGACCTGTGCCCGATCGTCGGGCCTGCCTGCGGAGCCCTCAGGACCGAAGGGCCGGAGCCCGGCCGGCTCGGCGCCGGCGTACTCGCGGCCGGCCGATTCGCGACCGGCGTACCTGCGGTCCGCGTACTCGCGATCGACGTACTCGCGATCGGCGTACGAGCGGTCCGCGTACTCGCGGTCGGCGGGTGCCGCGGCGGCGCCGACCTCGGCGTGACGTCGGTGCCCGCGGGCGTGCCGACCGGTGGCCTCGGCCATCCCGAGCCGGCGGTTGCGGGCGGCGGCGACGTCACGCACACCGACCACGCTGAGCCGGCCCAGGGCGCTGGAACCGAGGAACAGGATCAACGAGCCCAGCCCGTAGAAGAAGCTGATCATGATCAGGGTCTGGCGGGTCTTCCCTCCGAGCGGCGTTCCGAGCGCCCCCGGATTCCAGATCTGGGAGAGCGGAGCACCGAGGACGAACCACAGGCCGGCCACCGCCGCCAGGGCCGCCCCGATCAGAGCGTTCGCCCGGTTGCGGCTGAACATCAGGATCAGACCGGCCACGATCGCCACGATTCCGGGCAGCACCGACAGCCAGAACCGGTTCGCGGTCCAGGACCACGCGTCGGTGGTGAAGCCGAAGTCGAAGTACGGCCCCACGAAGGGGATGAGTGCTCCCCACAGGCCCGCCGCCACGAGCAGGACCCCGCTGAGCGCGCCCTTGGTGCGCGGGACGTGCATCATGTCTCGGCCGCGTGGCCGTTCGATCACATTTGTGTCCATCGCTTCTTCCTCCCCGGCGGACCGGTCGTGACCTCACCGCGGTCTGCGGTCGGTCGCCGACTGGGTATCGGTCGCCGACTGGGTCGTGGTGACGTGGGACATCACCCCCGCCGGCAACAGCGCGAGGGCTGCCAGTGCCGCGACGCCCGCGGCCAGCCCCAGCAGCACCCAGGCGTTGAGGATCATCCCGACGAGCGCGAGCACCACTCCGACGACGACGACTGCGGTCAGTGCCCAGACGAGGACTGGTCGCTGCTGGGTCGGGCCGGTGTGCACGGTCATCGGACACCTCGGTGTGGTTGGTGGCCGCGGTCTCACGCGCGGACCGTTCCGTATCGGGGTACCCCGGTCCGGCGCATCCCATCGGGGGATCTGGCCACCAAACGTGGGACGACCTCGGCTTTCGTGCCGGTCGCCGGCGCGGCGCTCGGTAGTCTGGCGTCCCATGGGCCGGCCGAGCCGTCCCCGCCGGGGAGGACTCCTGGCAGGGACCTGCCTGGCAGTGCTGGCCGCGGCCGTCTTCGCCCCGGTCGGTACCGCCGTGCTCGTGGTGCACGAGACCGCCCAGAACGCGGCCTTCTACCGCGGCGCGCTGGAGACCGCCCAGGTCCACGAGCGGATCAGCGACGAGGTCCTGACCGACCCCCGGCTGGCGGACGTGACCAGTGACCTGCTGGCCGATCTCCCCGTCGACCCCGACCTCGTCGTCGACAACCTGCAGCTTGTGGTCCCGCCGTCCGCGCTGCGCGGGCTGACCGACGGTGTCGCCGACAACGTGGCCGCCTACCTGGACGGCAGCCGGGCGGAGTTCGTCCTCGCGGTCGACCTGAGCCCGGTCCTGGACAACATCGGCCGGCTGGCGTCGGTCTACCTGGCCGGCCAGGTGTCCGGCGCCCCGCGCTACCGCACCGAGGACGTCGCCGCGGCCCTGCGCGACGTGCTCGACGGGGTGGACCGGGTGAGCCAGGGCCGCCCGCCGGCCTCCATCCCCGAGATCGAGCTGACCGACGACCAGGCGGCCTGGGTGGCCGACCTGCTGCTGAGCAGGGTGGCGCAGGCCCGGCGGCCGCACGTGCGGGAGCAGGTGCTGGTCGCGCTGCGCTCCGGCGACCTCGGCGAGGCGCTGGCGCTCGTCGGCCCGCTGATCTTCGCCGGGGACGTCTCGGCGGTCGCCGACCTGCGCGCCCGGCTCGCCGGCGGCGCCGTGCTCGACCTGGGGCGTCCGCTGTCGGGCGGTCGCGGCGGGTCGGCCGGGCTCGCGCTGCGGACGGTCCACCGGATCGGCGGCACCGGCATGGTGATCCTCGCGGCGCTCTGCTTCGCGCTGCCCGCCTGGGCCCTGGTGCGTGCGCTGCGCCCGCCCGGCCGGGCCGGTCCGCCTGGCCCGATCGGGCGGCCTGCTGCACCCGGACCATATGGCCCGTCGGGTCGACATGGCCCGTCCGGGCGACGTGCGCCGTCGTACCGGCCCGGGCCGGCGGCCGCGTTGCGGACGGTGAGCCTGGTGCTGATCGCCGCCGGAGCGACCGCGACCGCGGCGAGCGTAGGGGTGACCACCGCGATCGGCGATCCGCTGGTCGCGCTGCGCGGCCCCGACTCGCCGCTGCCGCCGGCGGGTCAGCGGCTGCTCGCCGACGTCGGGCAGGTGCTCGTCGCCGACGTCCGGTCGACCTGGCTGGCCATGGCGGTCGTCCCGCTGGTGGCCGGGGGAGTGCTCGCGACCGTGTCAGTGCTGGCCAGCTACATCTACCGGGCGCGGGGGCGGTTCCGGCGCCTGCTGGCGGTGGCCGGCGCGGCCCTGATGTTCCTCGGGGTGTCCTGGACGGTGCTGCCGGGCCGGGCGGGGACCGGCACCGCGTTCTGCAACGGTGGGGTCGACCTGTGCGCCCGGCGTTACCCGGACGTCCTCTACCCGACGACGCACAACGGCATGGCGTCGGTGCGGGCGGGCTTCCTCGGCGCCGTGCAGGACCCGGACCTGGTCGGCCAGCTGGACAGCGGAATCCGGGCGCTGATGCTCGACGTCCACCACTGGACGACACCCGCCGAGGTCGAGTCGTTCCTGGGCGAGCTGCGCCCGGCCGCCCGTGAGGCCCTCGCACCGTTCGCCACCGGGGCCCGCTCCGAGCGCCCCGGGCTCTGGCTCTGCCACGGGATCTGCCAGCTCGGCGCCACCGCACTGGACGACGCGCTCGCCGGCGTCGCGGGCTGGCTCGCCCGCAACCCGGCCGAGGTCATCACCCTGATCCTGCAGGACGAGGTCCCGCCCGAACCGGTCATGGCCGCCTTCCGGGCCGCCGGCCTCGGGGACTACCTGGCCCGCCCACCCGCACCGGGACGGCCGTGGCCCACGCTGGGGCAGATGATCGACCGCGGCCGGCGGCTCGTCGTCTTCGCCGAGAACGGTGACGTGCCGGGCACCTGGTACCGCAACTTCTTCCGCCTGAACGCGGACACACCGTTCGACGTGCGGATCCCCGGCGGTTTCAGCTGCCGGCTCGGCCGGGGCAACGCCCACCCGCGGATGCTGCTGATCAATCACTGGCTCACCGACCATGCCGCGACCCGGGCGGACGCGGCCCTGGTGAACACCGCGTCGGCGCTGGCCGCGCACACGGAGCAGTGCGCGGCCAGCGGGCTGCGGCCCACGTTTCTCGCTGTGAACTTCGCGACGGTCGGTGACCTGGTGCAGACCGTCGCGAACTACAACCTGCGCCGCCCGCGCTGACGACCGACGCGAGCCGCCGCGGTGCGCCCGGCCAGCCCGCGGCGGCGGTCAGCGCCGTCGGACATTTCCGCCGCCGGTGGAACGGACGCGACATCCGCGCAGGTAGCCCGGCTGTCGTGCCGTTCGAGGACGGCGCCGTCGGGGGAGGAATCCGGCCATGGAATCGCGGCGGCACCTGCCCTTCCGGATTCTGGGGCCGGTGGAGGTAAGCGCGCCCGACGGCAGCGCCGTGCCCATCGCGCAGCCGAAGAAGCGGCGCCTGCTGTCGCTGTTGCTGCTGGTTCGTGGCCGATGGGCGAGCACCGAGCACATCCGCGCCGTGCTGTGGGATGTCGACCCGCCACCGTCGGCTGTCGGCAACATCAAGACCTACGTCTCGGACCTGCGCCAGGTTCTGCCGGAGGGTGAGACCGCGGGCCTCGGCCGGATCCAGGGCCGGCACGGCGCGTACCGGCTCAACGCGGCGGCGACGGAGGTCGACGTCTGGCTGTTCGAGGATCTCGCCCGCCGCGGCCAGGACGCCCGCTGGAACGGGGACGCCGCCCGCGCCGTCGAGCTGCTCGGCGACGCGCTGGCGGTGTGGCGGGGCGAGCCCTACGAGGATCTTCCGGAGGAGGTCGTCCGCACCGAGGCGGCCCGGCTGCGGGAGCTGCGGGCCGTCGTCCACGAGGACCTCGCCGACGCGCTGCTCGACCGCGGCCAGTACGACCGGGCGCTGCCGATGCTGCGGGCGCTGACGCTGCAGTACCCGCTGCGGGAGCGGCTGTGGGAGCAGTTCCTGGTCGCGGCGAGCTGCTCCGGGCACCGCGCCGACGCGCTGGCCGCCTACCGCACGGCCTACCACCTGCTGTCCCAGGAGCTCGGGGTCGAGCCGAGCGTCGAGCTGCGCCGGATTCACGCCCAGGTGCTCGCCGGCGAGCCGGCCGAGACCGCCGCGGCGCGCAGGGTCCGGCACGGAGCCGGTACGGACCACACGGACCACGCGGCCCAGGAGGGCCGACCGCGGCCCACCGGTGCTGGACGAGAGGACGGATCCTGACATGTCAACCCAGCTGCGAGAGCATGTCGTCCGCACCCGCACCGACTACGGTGCCGTGCTGCTGGACGAGCGGACCGGCCGGTACTTCACGCTCAATCCGACCGCCGACGTGGCGGTCGGCGTCCTCTCCGGCGGCGGCACACCCGACCAGGCCGCGCAGGCGGTGACCGAGGCCTACGAGGTGGACACCGCCACCGCGCGGGCCGACATCGACGCGCTCGTCGCGCAGCTGCGCGACGCCGGGCTCGTCCGGTGACGTCGGTGACGATTCACGGCATCCGCGACCGGGCGTGTCGGCCCGGTGGACGTGGCGAGCGTCCGGGCGATGGCCCGGTCGGGCGTCGTGCCCGCGCTGGACGTCGTGCCGGCGCTGGACTTCATGCCCCGACGGGACGTCGTGCCCGTGCCGGGCGTGGTGGCCCCGCGTGGCGCGGCGGCCGTGCCGGGCGCGGGCCCGCCGGCTGGCGGCGGGCCGCGGACACCGTGGTCGCCGTACCCGTCGTCGCGGTCGCCCGCGGGCTGACGAGGCTGCCGCCACGACGGCTGCGGCGGGTGATGGAGATGCTGGCGGCCGGCACCCGCCCGGCAGGGTACGGGCAGACGCTGGCCGCGATGGAGGCGGTCACGGCGGTGAGCCGGACCTGCCGTGGCCAGGCCGGATGCCTGCCGCGCGCGGTGGCGACCGCGCTGTTCTGCCGGGTTTCGGGGAGGTGGCCGACATGGCGGACCGGAGTCCGCGTCGCAGGCTCGTTCGCGGCGCACGCATGGGTGGAGGCCGACGGGCTGACGGTCGGCGAGTCGTTTCCCCCGGACGCGTTCCGACCTGTGATCACAGTCCGGTCGCGGCCGCGGGGCCGGGTGCGTTCGCGGTGACGCCGGCCGCCGACGGGTGGCCGGACGGGTGGCCGGCCGGGGCACCGCCGGTTCCGCCCGGCCACCCGGCCTATGCCGGCCCGCCACCAGGACCCCCACCGTCCGGGCCACCGCCGGGATTCCCGCCGTCCGGGCCACCTCCGGGTTTTCCGCCGTCCGGCCCGCCGCCGTCCGGCCCGCCGCCGTCCGGGCCGTCCGGCCCGCCACCAGGACCCCCGCCGCCGGGGGCATTTCCGCCGGGGCCGCCACCGCCCCGATTCCGTGGCCGGGGCAAGGCCCGCCCGGACGGGCCCCGGCCTGGTTTCGGGGACCTGTGGCGCCTGCTGCGCGGGCACGGCCGCCTGATCACCTTCGCGACGGCCCTGACCGCGTTCGGCTCCGTGATCGGTCTCGCGCAGCCGCTGCTGGTCCGCGGGGTCATCGACGGGGCGAGCACCGGGCACGTGCCGGCGCTGCTCATCGGGGTGCTCGTCGCGGTGTTCCTGCTGGAGGCGGCGGTCGACACCTGGGGGCACTACCTGCTGGAACGGACCGGCCAGCGCGTTCTGCTAGGGCTGCGCCACCGGCTGATCGGCCACCTGCTGCGGCTGCGCATCCGGGTGTTCGACGCCCAGCGGATCGGGGACCTGCTCTCCCGCTCCAACGCCGACACCATGGTCGTGCGAGACGCGGTCGCCTACAGTCTCACCACCCTCGTCACCAGCACCATCGGCGTGCTCGCGGCGATCGGGCTGATGGTGTGGCTGAGCCCGGTGCTGTTCGCGTTCGTGGTGGTGTCGGTCGTCGTCGCCGGATCGGTCGTGGTGACGGCGCTGACGCGGGTGCGGTCCATCTCCGAGCAGGGGCAGGCGAGCGTCGGGCGGATGTCCGCCGACCTCGAGCGGGCGCTCACAGCGATCCGCACCGTGCGCGCGAGCAACGCCGAGGCCAGGGAGAGCGAGCGCATCGGCGGGCACGCCGAGGACGCCTACCAGGCCGGGATGCGGATGGCGCGGCTGAGCGCGGTGATCGCGCCCGCCACCCAGCTCGCCGTCCAGGGCTCGGTGCTGGTCGTCCTGCTCGCCGGTGGTGTCCTCGTCGCCCGCGGGACCACCTCGCTGGGCGACCTGGTCGCGTTCCTCCTCTACGCGACCTACCTGGTGATGCCGCTGTCGCAGCTCATCGAGTCCGCGCAGACGATCCAACGTGGGCTCGGCGCGCTGACCAGGGTGAACGTCGTCTTCACGATGCCGCGGGAGGAACCCGACCCACGGGATGGATCCGACCAGCGAGACGGATCCGACCGGCGGCCCCAGCCGGTCGGGTCCCAGCCGGCCGGGCCGGGCCAGCCGACCGCCCCGGGGGCCCGGCCGCCCGCGCTGGAGTTCCGTGACGTCTGGTTCTCCTACGGGCCGCGCCCGGTGCTGCGGGGCGTGTCGTTCACTGTTCCGGCCCGCGGGCAGGTCGCGCTGGTCGGTCCGTCCGGCGCGGGCAAGTCGACCATCCTGGGTCTCATCGAGCGCTTCTACGAGCCGGACGAGGGCGAGATCCTGCTCGGTGGGAGGCCGTTGGAGCAGGTGGGCCGCGCGCTGACGCGGCGCGAGGTCAACCTGGTCGAGCAGGACGCCCCGGTGCTCTGCGGCTCGCTGCGCGACAACATCGTCTACGCCCGGCCGGACGCGACCGAGGCCGAGGTCGCCGAGGTGGTCGACATCGCGCGGCTGACGACGGTGGTCCGGCGACTGCCCGCCGGGCTGGACACCGACGTCGGTGACCACGGGGTCCTGCTCTCGGGAGGCGAGCGCCAGCGGGTGGCCGTCGCGCGTGCCCTGCTGGCGGCACCGGATCTGCTGCTGCTCGACGAACCGACCTCGCAGATGGACGCGGTCAACGAGCGGGCCCTGACCCGGGCGATGGCGGACATCGCCGCCCGCCGCGCGCTGCTCGTGATCGCCCACCGCATCTCGACGGTGCGGGCCTCGGACCTGATCCTGGTCCTCGACGACGGGGTCCTGGTCGCCGCGGGCCGGCACGAGGACCTGCTGGGGCGATCCCCGCACTACGCCCGGCTCGCCGCCGGCACCCTCGACCGCACCGCCTGACCGGCCGGCTCGTTCCGCCTGATCAGCTGGCATGTCCCGGCTGGCAGCCGGTGAGTGCTGCCGGGCCGGTCACCCGCCGGGCCGGTCACCCGCCGGGCCGGTCACCCGCCGGGCCCGGTTCGTCCCGTCAGGGGGTCTGCCGGCGCAGGGTACCGGCCGCCAGCGCGAGGGCGACCACGGCGCACCCCGCGATGACGAGGGCGTCCCGCACGACCATCATCGACACCCCGGGTGTCGTGCTGATCCGGCTCAGCGCATCGACGACGTAGGTCATCGGCATGAGCATGCTGACCACGCCGAGTACCGGGTGCAGCTGATCGTGCGGGACGAGGATGCCACAGAGCAGGAACTGCGGGAGCAGCACCGGCGGCAGGAACTGCACCGCCTGGAACTCGGAGTTCGCGAAGGCGCTCGTGAGCAGGCCGAGCGCGGTGCCGAACAGGGCGGAGAGCACGGCGAGCAGGCCGAGCATCACCAGCGGCCCGGCGATGGCCAGGTGCAGTAACGCGACGGCGGTCGTCGTCGTGATCGCGGCCTGCGCGACGGCGAGCAGGCCGAAGGCGACGCCGTAGCCGGTGAGCAGGTCGCCGCGGCCGATCGGCGTGGTCATCAGCCGCTCCAGGGTGCCGGAGCGCCGCTCCCGCAGCATCGCCACCGAGGTCAGGAAGAACATCGTCATCAGGGGGAACACGCCGAGCAGGCCCGCCCCGGCCCGGTCGAACGCCGTCGGGCTCTGTGCGAAGATCGCCTGCAGCAGCACCAGCAGTGCCGGTGGGAGCACGAGCACGAGCAGGATGGTCCGCGGGTCCCGGCGCATCTGGCGCAGCACTCGCAGCGCGGTGACGGTCGTGCGCGGCAGGTTCAGCCGAAGGCCACGGTCGTCGCACTGCTGGGGGGCCGCCGCGGAGCGGGACGTCCCCGGAGAGTCGGCGCCCTCCGGCGGGTTGGTGGTCTCCGGCGGGTTGGTGGTCTCCGGCGGGTCGGCGCAGTCCGTTGTCGCCGGACTGAGGCCCTGGGCCCGCTCGGCGGGTGGCGGTGGCGTCTGCCGCGGCGCTCGGCGGGGTTCGACCAGGCACAGAAAGGCGTGGTCGAGATCAGCGGCGCCGGTGATCTCGAGCAGCGACTCGGGGGTCTCGTCGGCGATCAGCCGTCCCTCGCGCAGCAGCAGCAGCCGGTCGCAGCGGGAGGCCTCGTCCATCACGTGGGAGCTGATGAGCAGGGTGAGCCCCCGGTCGGCCAGCTGGTGGAAGCCGTCCCACAGCTCGCGCCGCAGCACCGGGTCGAGCCCGACGGTCGGCTCGTCCAGCACGAGGAGCTCCCGCCCGCCGATGATGGCGGCGGCCAGCGAGACCCGGCCGCGCTGACCGCCGGAGAGCCGTCCGACCTGGGTGTGCATCTCTGCCGACAGGCTGACCTGGGCGGCGGCACGCTCCGCCCCGCGGATGACCTCCTGCGGGCTGAGCGCCCCCTGCTGGGCGCTGAGCGCGGTGAAGTAGCGCAGGTTCTCCGTCACGGTCAGATCGCTGTAGACGGAGGCGGTCTGGGTGGCGTAACCGACTCGGCGGTGCAGCTCGCGCTCGCACGGCCCGCGGCCGAGCACCCGCAGGTCACCGCTCACCCCGCGCTGAATACCGACGATCGCCCGCATCAGCGTCGTCTTCCCGCATCCGCTCGGGCCGAGCAGGCCGGTCACGGTTCCCCGCTCGACCTCGAAGGACACCCCGTGGACGATTTCCCGGCCGTCCCGGTCACCCCAGGTCGTCCCGCGCCGAATTCGGACGTCGACCGCTTTGATCGCCAGCACGTCGTCCACATTCTCGGTGCGCCGGTCCGATGTTTTCACCTCGGCCACGGGCTCAACCCTAGCCGGATCGCCGTCCCCGTGACGCCCGATACAATGGCCCGTATGGCCGAGGTCGGCGGGAATACGACGAAAAATGTGAAGCGCGTGGCGGCGGATCCGTTCCGGCATTCCCGGGGATTTCCGGACGCGGCCGTGGTGATTGTCGAGTACGGTGACTTCGAGTGCCCGTACTGCGCGCGAGCAGCCGGTATCCTGCATGAGCTGGTGAATACTTCCGACGGCCAGGTCCGGCAGGTCTTCCGGCACTTTCCGGTGTTCGATCTGCATCCCTACGCGCTGACAGCCGCGCTGGCGGCCGAGGTGGCCGGCGCGCACGGGCTTTTCTGGGAGATGCACGACCTGATGTTCGCCAATCAGGACAAGCTCGCCGACAAATACCTGATGGGCTTTGCCCGGGCCGTCGGCCTTGACTCCGACCTCGTCGTCGGCGACCCGGCGCAGCCCTACGGCGACGCGGTGGAGGACGACTACGCCGGCGCCGCGCAGCTGCGGGTCGAGGGCACCCCGACGATCTTCATCGACGGGGTGCGTTACCGCGGCCGGCTGGAACTCGGCCCGTTGCGCGCCGCCGTCGCCCGGGCGGGGGGCGGCGGCGGGGCCGGCCAGCCAGCGAACGGGCAGCCAGCGAGCGGCCAGCCAGCGGACGGACCGTCATCGGATGACGGGGCTGACCGCCGGCGCCGGCGCGCGCCATGGTCGCGGCGGTAGCGCCGGGATTGCCTCGTCCGTACCCGGAGAGCACAGCGACCAGCGTTCTCCGACATACCGCAGGGTGATCGTGCCCAGTACGGCGGAGATGACGGAACCGGCGATGATCCCGATCTTCGCCTGTTCGGCGAGGGCGGGGTCGGTGAAGGCCAGCTCGGTGATGAACAGGGAGATGGTGAAGCCGACCCCGGCGAGGATGGCCGCGCCCACCAGGTGGCCGTAGCGAACGCCGCCGGGCAGGGCGCCGAGCCCGCTGCGGATCGCCAGCACCGCCGCCGCGGTGATGCCGACCGCGTTGCCGACCAGCAGCGCGACGGCAACCCCGATCGTCACCGACGACGACGCCGCGGCCGTCAGCGCGTGGCTGTCCAGGTGCACACCCGCGTTGGCCAGACCGAAGACCGGCACGATCACGTAGGCGCTGAGCGGATGCAGGCTGTACTGGAGCCGCTCGCTGGTGGCGACGGTGGCCCGGGCGGCCGACACGGCGAGCGCGGCGCGCCCGGCGGTCGAGTCCTCCCGCAGCGCGCGCACGTAGATCGGCACGTTGTCGATCTGTTCACGGCGCGGGGGAGCCGAGGGCAGCACGAGGCCGACGATCACCCCGGCCAGTGTTCCGTGCACGCCGGACGAGTAGATCGCGACCCACAGCGCCACCGCGGCGAGCACGTACGGCCCCAGCCGCCAGACCCGCATCCAGCGCATCGCGGCGATCAGCAGCAGCAGCGCACCGGACGCACCCAGCCACCCGGGCTCCACGTGTTCGGTGTAGAAGACCGCGACCACGGCGATCGCCCCGATGTCGTCGACGATCGCGAGGGTGAGCAGGAACAGCCGCAGCCGGTCCGGGCAGCGCGGCCCGAACAGCGCGAGGATGCCGATGACGAACGCGGTGTCCGTCGACATCGGGATCCCCCAGCCCACCGCGGCGGGACCGGACGGGTTGAACAGGAAGTAGATCAGGGCCGGCAGGCCCAGGCCACCGACGGCCGCGAGCGCCGGGACCGCCACTGTCCGGCGGTCACGCAGCTCCCCGGTGGTGAACTCGCGGTTGATCTCCAGGCCGACCACGGCGAAGAAGATCGCCATGGCGCCGTCGTTGACCCAGTGATGCAGCGACATCGACAGCGTCGCGTCGCCCACGCCGAGCGTGGCGGTGGTCTCCCACAGGTCGTGATAACTGTCGCTGACCGGGCTGTTCGCCCAGACCAGTGCCATGACCGCGGCGATGACCAGCAGGACGGCACCACCCGCCTCGGTGGCGAGGAACTCCCGCACCGACGGCGCGACCTGGGGAAGCCGGACCCGCAGCTCGGGCCCCGGCCTGGTCGGCGCGGTCACGCCGCCTCGGACCGGGACGGTGTCGCCATGCGGAGCGGTGTCGCCATGCGGAGCGGTGTCGCCATGCGGAGCGGTGCTGGCCTTCGGAACGCTTCCGGCATCCGCAGCGGTGCCGGCCTTCGTGTCGTCATCGTGGGCGGTCGAACCTCCGCGGCAGCCATCCGGCAATCGTGTCAGGTCGTGAGGCGTCGACTCGTCAGCTGCGGCGGACCTTCCAGATGCACTCCGACGGCCACCGGCGGGCCCATGCCTCCTCGGCGCTGTCGCGGTGCGACGAGTCCAGCCCGTTCTCGGGCCGCGGCTCGACGAGGTCCTCGACGACCAGCCCGCAGTCGCGGAACAGCCGGATCCACGCCCCGTACGGAAGGTTGGCGCTGACCAGGCCGTCGGTGTCGGAGATCAGGCGAAGGCCGAAGTAGTCGCCGACGAGCCGGTCGCCGGCCGCCTCCGCGCCGTCCGGGATGCTGATCTCGTAGATCGGGCTGACATGCCCGAACGCCAGCAGACCGCCGGGGCGCAGGATCCGCGCGGCCTCCGGGACGGCCCGGTACGGGTCGGCGAACGAGAACGCGCCGTGGTCGGCGAAGACGATGTCGAACGCGGCGTCGGCGAACGGCACGTCCTCCGCACTGGCCTGGACCAGCGGGAAGTCCAGCCCGGTCTCGCGCTGCAGCTTGCGGCTGTGGTGCAGCTGCCGTTCGGACAGGTCCAGTCCGACCGGGCGGGCGCCGCGCCGGGCGAGCGCGGTGGACCACTGACTGCCGCCGCAGCCCATCTCGAGCACGTCGAGTCCGACGACATGGCCGAGGATGTTCAGCCGCGACTCCGGGATGCCCCACACGCCCCAGGTGATGTCCCCGGTGAAGGCCTGCTCCCGAATCTGCGGGGCGTTGAACCGCTGGTAGTCGTCGGAGATCTCGTTCCACCGGGTGCGGTTGTTCCGCACATGGGCGTCGTTGCCGATCATCCTTTCGTCGCTCCTCGTTGAACGTCGTCGCCACGTCACGTGGCCCGGGCTGGTCGGGGATGCCGGTGGTGGACGACGTCCGCGCCGTGTCCCGGATATCCGGGCTGTCCGCCCTGGGCGTGGGCCTGCGCCGGGTGACCGGCCGGGTGACCGGGCAGGTGAACAGCGAACGCGCGGCATCCGCCGGGCTCCGTGACTGTATGAGACACGACAAAGAACACATGCGGCGGGTACACCCGCGAACGGGACCGGTCACTCCGCGGTGACGGTCAACCCGGTCTCGCCGGAATGTCGATGACGATCACGGTGATGTTGTCGGCCCCGCCGGCCCGCAGTGCGACGTCGACCAGATGCCGCGCCACGGCGATCGGCGTAGCCCCGGTGCCGGAGCCGGAGCCGGAGCCGGAGCCGCAGGCGCAGGCGTCGACGTGTGCCGCGAGCGTCGCCGCGGCCGAGGCGTAGTTCCACAGCCCGTCGCTGCACAGGACGACCCGCCCGGGCGGCCGCAGCCCCACGACCCGGGTCCTCGGCGGCCAGGACGTCCGCGCGTTGCCCAGCCAGCGAGTGATGGTGTGCGCGGCGCGGCCCTGCTCGGCGAGCTCCGGCGGCAGCAGCCCGGCCCGGACGGCCTCCGCGGCCATGGTGTCGTCCTCGGTGAGGACCCGTGCCCCGGCGCCGTCGACCAGGTAGGCCCGGCTGTCCCCGAGCCAGCCGACGGCGAGGACGTCGTCCAGCACGATGGCGCCGACGAACGTGCATGCCGGTGCCAGGCCCTGCTCCTCGGCGACGCCGAGCACGGCGTCCTGGGCGACCTGGACGGCGTCGGTGAGCGCTGTGGTCAGCGCCTGGTGCAGCCTCGGCGGCACGGCCCGTACGGTCTCGGGTCCGGCCGGCTCAGGGCCTGGGGCGGGCATCGCGGCGGCGGCCAGCCGGGCCAGTGCCGCCGCGGCTGCCGCGGCGGCAGCCTGCGCGGCCGGGCCGGAGCCGAACGCGCTGGACACGCCGTCGCAGACCACACCGACGGCGCCGCCGAGCCGCGGGCCGTGGACGCCCGGCGGGAGCAGCTCGAGACCCATCCCGTCCTCGTTGTGGATGTGCACCCGGCCGCGGTCCGACAGGCCGGCTGCGGCGCCCAGGTCGGACAGCCAGGTGTCCGGACCGTGCAGCGGCGCGGCCCGCAGGCCGCACACCCGGCAGAAACCATCCTCGTCGACGGCCGTCGCGCCGCACTCGTCGCAGGCGGTGCGCCCGTCGGCCTCGGTGGTCGGCGAGGCGGCGGCCGGGTCCACCGCGGGAGGATGCGCGGAGGGCTCAGGGCCGGCCGGCTGCGTTCCTCCCGTATCCATACGGATGACCTTCTCCTACCGGATTGTGTGGGAGAAGGCCCCCGCCCTGTCGGCTGCGTGTCAGGGCGGACACGGTTTCCCCCGGGAGATTGGCGCGCTTTCTCCCGGGAGAAGCCTGGCGCGGACTGGCGCCGATCAGGACCGCTGGTCGGCGCGCGGGGAGGCTCGCACTCCACGAACGCGGCCGGATCTCCGAGAGCCCGATGACCCGGTCTGGCGGGTCGCAAGGGTGAACGATTCTGGTCGTGTCAACGACCAAGATCCTCACTTCCCGCGGGTCGCCAGCTGAATCTGCGCCCCTTTTGCACCTCTTGAGGTGAATCGCCGGTGCTGCGGGGTGGCGCGGGATCCTCGACAGGTGGGCCGCGCGGGTGGGGACGTGGAGCGGCGCGAATTCTGTCGGAGGTGACCGGCACACTGCTGGGCATGAGGGTCAACGATGAGTGAGGTTCTTGCCGGCCCGCCCGTGGCTGCCGGCCCGTCGGGCGAGGATTCGGCCGTTCCCGGAGCGTCAGCGCAGGCCGTCGAGCTGCTGGAGCCGTTCCGCCGGGAGCTGACCGGCTACTGCTACCGGATGCTGGGCTCCCCGTTCGACGCGCAGGACGCGGTGCAGGAGACGATGATCCGCGCCTGGCGCGGTATCGACCGGTTCGAGGGCCGGGCCGCCCTGCGGTCATGGCTGTACCGCATCGCGACCAACGTCTGCCTCACGGCACTGAGCGCCGGTGAGCGCCGGGCCCGCCCGATGGACCTCACCGGCCCGTCCACCGCCGACACGCCCGTGCGCGCACCGCTGCCGGAGGCGACCTGGATCGTCCCCGCACCCGACGGGCAGGTGCTCGCCACCGGCCCGGGCGGCGCCGACCCGGCGGACGTCGCCGCCCGCCGGGAGAGCGTCCGGCTCGCGTTCGTGGTCGCGTTGCAGCACCTGCCGGCCCGCCAGCGGGCGGTGCTGATCCTGCGTGAGGTGTTCGGCTGGTCGGCGAGCGAGACGGCCCAGCTGCTGGACAGCACGGTCGCCTCGGTCAACAGCGCGCTGCAGCGGGCCCGGGCCACCATCGCCGCGATCGACCTCTCCGAGGCGGAGCCACTGCGGCCGGCCGACGCCGAGCAGCAGGCGCTGCTCGCCCGCTACGTCGACGCCTTCGAGCGGTACGACATGGACGCCCTGGTCGCGCTGCTGCATGAGGGCGTGACACTGTCCATGCCGCCGCTGGACCTGTGGCTGCGCGGGCACGGCGACGTCCGGGCCTGGATGCTGGGCACCGGGTCCGGGTGCCGGGGCTCCCGCCTGCTGCCGACGACGGCCAACGGTCATCCCGCCTTCGGCCAGTACCGGCCGAGCGCGTCGGGGGCCGGTCACGACCCCTGGGGCCTGGTCGTCCTGGAGATCGCGGCCGGCCGGGTGATCGGCATCAACACCTTCCTGGACGTCGAACGCCTTTTTCCCGCGTTCGGCCTGCCGGCACACCTGCCGCCCGAGGCGTGATCATCCGGTGGGCGTGGCCGGGCCGGCCGATGGAGGGTCGTCGGCCAGCCCGGCGAGGCCTGTGAGGGCGAGCAGGTCCCGCAGCGGCGCGGGCGCGTCCAGCCGGAACGCGCGGTTGTGCTGTCTGGCCACGAGCGCCAGCCGGGCGACCGCCTCGACGACCACCAGGTCCGCCCGGCCGACCGCGGTGGCGTCGACGAGCATGGCCTGCCCCGGGTGGTCCCGCAGGAGCCGTTCCGCCTGCCCGCACAGACCGGAGAGGCCGTCCCGGCGCGGCGCCGCGGGCAGGCGGAACACCACCGGGGCCAGGCCGGGCGGAGGGGATGTCGGATCCTCGGGCATTGCTGCGCTCCCATCCGTCGGGGGGAGCTGCCACCGCCCGCCCACAGACTGCAGACCCCCGTCACGGGACGAACTCATCGCCCCGCGGGCCCGTGGTGCCCGTCGGTCCGGCGTGGGGCCGCGCCGGCGAATGGGTGGCAGCCCCGATGGACAGCGGTGACGGCGCCGGAACAGGCTGGGGCGTGTGCGCAGCGGCTGAGGACGGTGACCGGGCCCATGGGCTGACCTTGTTCTGGCGGGTCTTCGCGCTCAACGCGGCGGTGTTCACCGCGGCGATGCTCGGGCTCATGCTCGGCCCGGTCACCGTCTCCGCGCCGGTGGTCCGGACCGAGGTGCTGATCCTCACCGGGGGGCTGGCCGCGATGCTGGTGACGAACGCCGTGCTGCTGCGCGTCGGCCTGCGCCCGATCGATCGGCTCATCCGGGCCATGGCCACGATCGACCTGACGCGCCCCGGCCACCGGCTGGCGGCCGCCGGGCAGGCGGGCCCGATCGGGGATCTCATCCGTACCTTCAACGCGATGCTGGACCGGCTGGAGGCGGAGCGCGCGGCCAGCACGGCCCGCGCCCTGACCGCGCAGGAGGCGGAGCGGCAACGGATCGCGCAGGAGCTGCACGACGAGATCGGCCAGACCCTCACGGCGGTCCTGCTCGAGCTCAAGAGCGTCGCGGACACCGCACCGCCGCCGCTGCGCGCGCGGCTGCGGCAGGTGCAGGAGACCACCCGCAACGGGCTCGACGAGATCCGCCGCATCGCGCGCCGGCTGCGTCCGGGTGTCCTCGAGGAGCTCGGGCTGACCAGCGCGCTCAAGGCGCTCGCGGGCGAGTTCACCACGGGCGGGCTCGTGGTCCATCACAGCGTCGAACGTCACCTCGGCCTCGGCCGGGACGCCGAGCTGGTGCTGTACCGGGTCGCACAGGAATGCCTCACCAACACGGCCCGCCATGCCGGCGCCCGCCACGCCCGCCTCGAGGTGGCTCGCCGGGGCACCGGCATCGAGCTGCGGGTCCGCGACGACGGCCGCGGGCTCGGTGGCGCCGCGGAGGGCTCGGGCATCGGCGGCATGCGCGAACGTGCGCTGCTGATCGGGGCCGACCTCACGATCGGGCCCGCCGCCGGCGGTGGCACCGAGGTCCGGCTGCGGGTGCCGCTGCCCGACGAGCCGCGGGTGCCCGACGGGCCGCGGGTGCCGCTGCGCGAGGAGAGGGACTGACCATGCCCCGACCGATCCGGATTCTGCTGGCCGACGACCACGCGCTGGTCCGCCGCGGGGTACGGCTGATTCTCGACAGCGAGCCCGACCTGACCGTCGTGGCCGAGGCCGCCGACGGCGCCGAGGCGATCGAGAGGGCCCGCGCCGAACAGCCGGACCTGGCGATCCTCGACATCGCCATGCCGCGGCTGACCGGCCTGCAGGCCGCCCGCGAGCTCTCCCGGGCGCTGCCGGACGTCCGGATACTGATCCTGACCATGTACGACAACGAGCAGTACTTCTTCGCCGCGCTGCGGGCCGGCGCGTCCGGTTACGTGCTGAAGTCCGTCGCCGACCGGGATCTCGTCGAGGCCTGCCGGGCCGCGGTGCGCGGTGAGGCGTTCCTCTACCCGGGGGCGGTGAACGCCCTCATCCGCGACTATCTCGAGCGCGCCGCGGCCGGCGACCCCGGTCCCGGCCGGGTCATCACCGACCGGGAGGAGGAGGTGCTCAAGCTCGTCGCCGAGGGGCACTCGTCCCGGCAGATCGCCGACATCCTGTTCATCAGCGTCAAGACGGTCGAGCGGCACCGCTCGAACCTGCTGCAGAAGCTCGGCCTGCGGGACCGGCTGGAGCTGACCCGCTACGCGATCCGCGCCGGGCTCATCGAGCCGTGAGCGGCGAGTCGTGCGGCGTCGGCGCGTGCGGCGTCGGCTCATCCGGCGGCGGATGAGCTGTGGCGCCCTGCGGCGCGCCGTACGGAACGGGAACGGCGGTATCCGCGGGAGTCCTCGCGGGACTCCTCCCGACGGCCGCCGGCAGGCGGACGAGCCAGCCGGACCGGCCGGCCATGATGGGACCGAGCACCGCGAGAACCAGCACGTACCCCGCGACGAAGGACGCCAGGCGGCCGTCGAGCCCGGCGCCGGCCGCCATGGCCGCCAGGATGAGCGCGAACTCGCCGCGGGCGACCAGGGTGGTCGCGATGTTGGCGGCGGGCTGCGCTCCGAACCCGTGCAGGCGCGCGGCGACCAGACCGGCGATCACGCTCGTCGCGGCCGTCAACGCGACGGCGGCGGCAACCGGCCCGGCCACCCCGGCGACGTCACCGGGGTCGATCGAGAGCCCGAAGCCGAAGAAGAAGATGGCCGCGAACGCGTCGCGCAGCGGATGCACCAGCTCGCGGATCCGCGGTGCGGAGCTGGTGCTGCCGAAGATCAGCCCGACCATGAACGCGCCGATCGCGTCGGCGACGCCGAGCACCTCGGAGACCCCGGCGACCAGCACCGCTGCTCCGAGGAACGTGACCACCAGCAGCTCGTCGTCCCGCACGGCGATGAGCCGGCCGACCAGCCGGGTGCCGAACCGGGCCACCACGGCGAGCGCCACCAGGAAGCCGAACGCCTTCGCGGCCTGCGCGATCGTCTCCCCGACGCCGTGGACGTCGGCGAGGACGGGCTGCAGCGCGGCGAGGTACATCGCCAGGAACAGGTCCTCCACCACGAGGACACCCAGGATCAGCCGGGTCTCGGGGTGAGCCAGCCGGCCCAGGTCGATCAGGATCTTGGTGACGATCGCGGACGAGGAGATACCCAGGACGCCGGCCAGCACCAGCGCCTCCCGCGCTCCCCAGCCCAGCGCGAACCCGAACCCCAGGCCGGCCCCGACGTTGAGGAGCAGGTAGATGCCGCCGGCGGCGAACAGCCGCCGCCCGCCCCGCCGCAGGTCGTCGAGGTGGAACTCCAGCCCGAGGTAGAACAGCAGCAGGACCAGCCCGAGCGCGGAGAGCATCTCGAGGTCCTCGGGGCTGTCCACCAGGACGACACCCGGGGTGTGCGGGCCGAGCAGAATTCCGGCCAGCATGAACAGCGGGATGGTCGGGAGCCCGATCCGGACCCCGGCGCGGGCCAGCAGCGCCGCGGCCAGGAAGGCTCCGCCCATGGCGAGCAGGGTGTCGGCGTGCCCCACGGATCAGCCTCCCCGGGTCCGGCTCGGCCCAGCCGTGAGCGACCCCGCCCGCCTGTGTTCGGCTTCCTTCAGCACTGCGCACCTCACCTTTGCGTCACGACAACCGTTTCGGTCAACGATCCGGTAAGGCGACGACGGTGACCATCGGGGCGCACACCCATTTCGGCCCCGGACCGGACTCCACGGACACCGTCAGAGGTCCGCGGCCGACGCCGGTCACGACGACGATGGGACGGTCGTCACAGCGTGGCGATCGAGTACGACAGAGCTGGCAGTCGGTGGCTGCCTCGTACCGGCGGGCTGCCTCGTACCGGCGGGCTGCCTCGTACCGGCGGGCTGCCTCGTACCGGCAGGCGGCTTCGGCCGGCGGGCCGGCCGGGGGCTGGCGGGCGGCAGGTCGCCGAGGCTGCCAGTATCGGCGTAGGTTCGTCGAGCACGGGCCGAGGTGTGCCCACCGCGCTGCGCGCTGCCGCCAGCGCCCGCGACGGACCGGAGACATGCCCCATGCTCCGCCCCTGTACGACCGGCCAGCCGCTCGCGGTGGCCCGACGCCATGCCTGTGACCGCCGAGGCCGCGGATGACCGCGGTGCGCCAGCGGGTGGGGGACTGGCTGATGGCCGGGACCGAGCAGGCGCGGCGACACGCCGGGCCGCACACCCAGCCCGAGCCGGAGCACCAGCGCCACCACTGGCTGCGGGTCATGTGCCTGACCGGGGTGGACTACTTCTCCACCCTCGGCTATCAGCCCGGCATCGCGATTCTCGCCGCCGGGGCGGTGAGTCCGATCGCGACGCTGGTGCTCGTCGTGGTGACGCTGTGCGGGGCGCTGCCGGTGTACCGGCGGGTGGCGGGGGAGAGCCCGCACGGTGAGGGCTCCATCGCGATGCTGGAGAAGCATCTTTCCTGGTGGAAGGGAAAGCTGCTGGTCCTGGTGCTGCTCGGGTTCGCCTGCACCGACTTCCTGATCACGATCACGCTGTCGGCGGCGGACGCGTCCGCGCACCTGCTGGAGAACCCGTACGCCCCGGACGCGCTGGCCGGCCATCACGTCGCCGTCACGCTGGTGCTGCTCGCGCTGCTCGGCGCGGTCTTCCTGCGCGGGTTCACCGAGGCCGTCGGGATCGCGGTGGTGCTGGTGGCCGTCTACCTCGCTCTCAGCCTGACCGTGATCTCGGTGTCGCTCGTCAAGGTCGTGACCCACCCGTCGATGCTCGGGGACTGGCATCGGCTGCTGGTCGCGGAGCATCCGAACCCGGTCGCGCTGGTCGGTGTCGCGCTGATCATCTTTCCGAAGCTGGCGCTCGGCCTGTCCGGCTTCGAGACGGGTGTCGCGGTGATGCCGTTGATCCGCGGCGCGCCGGGCGACACCGAGGCACGCCCGGCGGGACGTATCCAGGGGGCCCGGCGGCTGCTGACCACCGCCGCGCTGATCATGGGGGTGCTGCTGCTGTCGAGCAGCCTCGCGACGACGGTCCTCATCCCGGAGAAGCTGGTGGAGCCGGGCGGGCCGGCCAACGGGCGGGCCCTGGCCTACCTGGCCCATGAGGAGCTGGGTAACGCCTTCGGTACCGCCTACGACCTGAGCACGGTGGCGATCCTGTGGTTCGCCGGCGCTTCGGCGATGGCCGGCCTGCTGAACCTGGTGCCCCGCTACCTGCCCCGGTACGGCATGGCGCCGCAGTGGGCCCGTGCGGTCCGGCCGCTGGCGCTGGTCTTCACGGTGATCGGCTTCGTCGTCACGCTGGTGTTCGACGCGAGCGTCGACAAGCAGGGCGGCGCCTACGCCACCGGTGTGCTGGTGCTGATCACGTCGGCGTCGGTCGCGGTGACGATCTCGGCGCACCACCGTGGCGGCTGGCGGGGGGCGGCCGGGTTCGGCGTGATCAGCGCCGTGTTCGTCTACACCACCATCGCGAACATCATCGAACGGCCGGACGGGCTGATCATCGGCTCGATCTTCATCGTCGTGATCCTGCTGGTGTCCTTCCTGTCCCGGGCGGTGCGGTCGTTCGAGCTGCGGGTCACCGGGATCGAGCTGGACCCGGCGGCGACCCGGTGGGTGCAGGAGGCGGCGCGGGCCGGGGCGCTGCACCTGGTCGCCAACGAGTTCGACACCGGCGAGGCCGCCGAGTACGCGGACAAGGCCAGCAAGGCGCACGAGCTGCTGCACGTCCCGCCCGCACAGCACCTGCTGTTCATCGAGGTGGACGTCCCGGACTCCTCGGAGTTCGAGAGCGAGCTGGTCGTCCACGGGCGGGAGCGGCACGGGTACCGCATCCTGAGGCTGACCAGCACGTCCGTGCCGAACGCGATCGCGGCGCTGCTGCTGCACCTGCGGGACCTGACCGGCACCCGGCCGCATGTGTACTTCGAGTGGTCCGAGGGCAACCCGCTGCAGAACCTGGCGCGGTTCGTGTTCTTCGGCGTGGGCGAGGTCGCCTCGATGACCCGCGAGATCGTGCGCGAGGCCGAGCCGGACCCGGAGAACCGCCCCTTCGTGCATGTGGGATAGACGTGCATGTGGGATAGATCCGTCACGAAGGCGCTGCGCCGGGTGGCGGTCGGCCTTAGCCTCGAAACCCGTGGGAACTGACGAGACGAGCGTGGCGCGGCCGGCGGAGGCGCATCCGGCCGGCCATTCCGCTCATTCCGCGGGTGCCGGCTGGCTGCGCCCCGCGGTCTTCGGCGCGATGGACGGGCTTGTCAGCAACGTCGCGCTGATCAGTGGGTTCGCGGGCGGGGCGGCGGGGCGGCCGGCGGTCATCCTGGCCGGCCTGGCCGGCCTGGCCTCCGGGGCCTTCTCGATGGCGACCGGGGAGTACACCTCCGTCCGGTCGCAGAACGAGGCGATGCGGGCGCAGATCGAGGTGGAGCGCCGCGAGCTGGAGCTGTACCCGCAGGCCGAGGCCGCGGAGCTGGCGGCCTACTTCCAGGGCCAGGGGGTGGACGCGCAGACCGCCGCGTCGGTGGCGCGCCAGCTGGGGAACCGGCCCGACTCCGCGCTGCGGGCCCATGTCGGCACCGAGCTCGGGCTGAACCTGGACGAGCTGCCCTCCCCGATCGGCGCGGCCGGGGCGTCGTTCTGTGCGTTCGCCGTCGGGGCGGTCATCCCGGTGGCGCCCTACCTGCTCGGGTTCTCCTCGTTCGCGCTGGCCGCGATGCTCGCCGGGCTGGCGCTGTTCCTGCTCGGGGCCGTCGTCAGCAGGTTCACCGAACGGTCGTTCGCCTACAGCGGGGCCCGCCAGCTGCTGCTCGGTCTGGTGGCCGCCTCGGCGACCTACGGCATCGGCGTGCTCGTCAACGCCTCCATGGGCTGACCGGCCGGCCGGCGGCTGACTGCGGGCTGGCGGCGACCGCGGGCTGGCGGTTGACCGGCGCCGGCCGGCCGGACGTCACCGTCCGGCCGGCACGAGCCCTGTCAACCCCCTGTTGTCCACCCTCAGGTGAACGCGTTCTCCAACTCGGTGCGCAGGACCCGGCGCAGCAGCTTGCCGTTCTCGTTGAACGGCAGCTCCGAGCGGAACTGGATGTGCTCGGGCGTGCGGCTGGAGCGCAGCTGCGCCCGCACGTGGCTGCGCAGCTCCTCCTCGGTCACCTCGCCGGAGGCGACGACGGCCGCGACGACCTGCTCGCCCCACTCGCGGTGCGGGATGCCGACGACCGCGGCCTCCTCGACGGCCGGATGGGTGACCAGGACGGCCTCGATCTCGCCCGGGGACATGTTCTCCCCGCCGCGCACGATGACGTCGTCCAGACGCCCGTGCACGAACAGGTAGCCGCCCGCGTCCAGGTGGCCCTCGTCGCGGGTCGGGAACCAGCCGTCGTTCTCGATCCGGCCGATACCGAGGTACTCCCCGGACACCTGGCCACCGCGGACCCAGATCTCGCCGCGCTCCCCGGTCGGCACCTCCACGCCGGCGGGGTCGCGGATCGTGACCTCCAGGCTGGGTAGCGGCCGGCCGACCGAACCCAGCCGGGCCCGGACCTCGGGGTCGGTGCTGCCGATCGCCGCCTGGTGGTCGTCCGGGCCCAGCACCGCGATCGTGCTGGACGTCTCGGTGAGCCCGTAGGCGTTGACGAAGCCGACGTGCGGCAGCATCGTCACCGCGCGCTCGATGACCGGCACCGGCATCGGCCCGCCGCCGTAGGAGATCGACCGCAGGGACGGCAGGCCGAGCCCGTCCGCCTCGACGACGTCCAGGATGCGGCCCAGCATGGTCGGCACGACCATCGCGTGGGTGACCGACTCCGCCCGGACGAGGTCCACCCAGGCCCGCGGCTCGAAGCTCTCGAGCTGCACGGTCCGGCGCCCCGAGTAGGTGGCCGAGCAGGACGCCGACACACCGGCGATGTGGTACGGCGGGACGCTGACGATCCCGACCTCGTCGTCGGCGGCACCGGCGAACTCGACCGTGGTGATCACGTATTCGGTGAGGTTGCGGTGGCGCAGGACGGCCGCCTTGGGCTCGCCGGTGGTGCCGCTGGTGAACAGCAGCACCGCGATGTCCTCGGGGTCACCGCCCCAGCCGTCGGCCTCCTTGGCCTCGCTGTCCGCCGCGAGGGCGAGCAGCTCGGCCCGGGTGACGAGGTGGATGCCGTCGATGTCACCGAGCCGCTCGGCGACACCCGCCCCGACGACGATCGTCGCCGGTGCGGTCCGGGCGACGATCGCGCGCAGCTGCTCGTCCGCCAACCGGTAGTTGATCGGGACGAACGGCTTGCCCGCCAGTGCCGACCCGAACAGCGTCAGCGGCACGGCGGGGGAGTTCAGATCGATCAGGCCGACCCGGTCACCCGGCATCGCCGCCAGCGCGGCGCCGGCCCGGCGCGCCTGGTGCCCGAGCTCGGCGAACGTGAGCCCGCCCGCGAGCGGGCCGAGCGCGACGCGGTCGGCCAAGCCGTCCGCGGCCATCTCCAACAGCATCCCGAGGTGCATGTGCTTCTCGCCCGTCAGTCAGAGGAGGGGAGGGGCTTTGCGTCCTTCAGCGGAAGCGGGACGTCGCCGATCGACAGCGAGCCGGCGCCGGCCTTGGTGGCCAGCAGCTCCAGCCCGGACTCCGGATCGGCGAAACGCTTGCCCAGCGGCGTGCCGGCGGAGAACGCGGGGTCGAGCGTCAGCCCGGCGGGGGCCTCCTCGCCGACCTGGACCACCGGATGCCCACCACACCGCAGATCGATGGCGGCGGACGCGGGCTTGACTATGATCACCTCGGTGTCGCACACCGTGGACTTGTAGCGCGTACCGGGCTTGACCAGGGTGCTCACCCGTGTGACCTCCTTGTGCGGGCCTCCCACCGTGGCCGTGGAAGGGCCGTTCTCGCCTCGTAGGACATCGCAGAACCGCCACGGATCCGTGCCCGCCGGGCACCGCGGTCGTCGGGCTCGGTCGTACGCACGGGCCGCGGGGGCGCGACGGCGGTGCGGCGCCGCGGCCGCCGCGACGAAACATCGTCACGAAACGGCGCGGGCGACCGAATCCGGGACCAGGTGGTGCCGGCAATCACAGGTCACGAGGTTATTCGTGTTCCGCCCACGGCGCTGAAGTTCACTGACGGCGACGGCGCTGCTTCCTGCCGTGACGACTTGGAGATCTGCTCCTACCAGGGACTACGGCAGGTCGGGCGCCACCGGGAGGCTGACGCCGGTGAGCAGGCGGGTGCGGTCGAGCGCCGCGGCCATGACGTCCACGATCTGCGCCACGGGCCGCTCGGGGGTGGCGTCGACGAGCGCCTCGGGCAGCCGCTCCAGCACGGTGAAGAACGCGATGCTGGCGATCCGCGGGTCGAGCGGGTGCGGCCACCGGCCGCCGCCGGGGACGGTGGCGTAGCCGGTGTGCAGCCGCTCGCTCATCACCCGCCGGACCTCGTCCAGCCGCGCATGGTGTGGCTGCTGGTCGAGCCACACCCGGGTGACCCCGAGATACCGCAGCGCAAAGGTCGCGACCGCATCCAGCCAGTCACGCAGATCGCCGGGATCGGGCGCGGCGGGCGCGGCCGGTGTGGTCGCCGCGCGGATTCCGCGCAGCCTTTCGTCAAGCTCGGTGATGGCTCCCAGTGCCCGGTCGCTCAGCGCCACCAGCAGGTCGAGCTTTTCGTCGAAATACTTGTAGAAGGTTCCGCGGGCGTAACCGGCGAGTGAGACGACGTCATCCACCGAACATTGGTGGTAACCCTTTTCGGTAAAGCATTGGACGCCGGCGTCGAGCAGTCGGGCGACGGTGGCTCCCGCCCGGCTGCTGAGGCCGGCGAACCGGTCATCGGGGCGCGGTGCGGCGACCGGTGAAGAAACCGGTGTCGGTGGTTGTGCGGGCGCCGCCGGGGCCGGCGGTTGTGCTGATGCCGAGGCCGGCGCCGCCGACGGCGCGGACCACAGCCGCTCGCCGCCGCTCGGCGGGCGCGGTGTCGGAATCTCGCGGCCGAGCTGCGCGAAAACGGCCGGCGGAGTCTGTGGGAAAAGCAGCAGCTGGATGAGGACGGCCAGCCCGTCGGTCAGGTGCTCCGTGCTGATCGCGGTAGAGCGTGCGGCGGGCCGCGCGCCGCCCGGGCCGGTACCCGGACCGCTGCCCTGGCCGGCGGTGCGCCCGGCTGCGGGACCGGCCGCGCCGTCGACGTGCCTCGTGTAGTTCGCGGCGTTGACCAGCGTGGTCAGCACGACCGCGGCGTCCACGGGATCGATGCCGGTCACACCGGAGGCGGTGAGCCGCCGGGCGATCCGCTCGTGATAGTCCGCCAGGAAGCGGCTGGCCATCTCCGGGATCGGGGTGCCGGGCGAGCTGATGTTCGCCCACTGGACGAACATGGTCGAGTACCGGTCGTAGACCCAGGCCCACTCGCCGAGCCACCAGTGCAGATTGTCGAAGCCGAGCTCGGTGGGTTCCAGCGGGCCGATCCGGCGGACCACCCGCATGAGCGCCGTTCCGCATTCCTGGAGCAGCTCGATGAAGATCTGCTCCTTGCTCTCGAAATACTGATACAGCGTGGCCCGGGACACGCCGGCGGCCTTGGCGATGTCATCCACCGACGTGCCGTGGAAGCCCTGCGCCTCGAATAGGCCCAGGGCCGTCTCCACGACGCGTGCGCGGGTACGTGAACCGCGCGCTCCGACCACCGGACTGGTGGGGCCGTAGCTCGCTCGCCGAAGGATCTCGTTCTCGGACATCCACGTCAGAGTATGCGAACAGGCGGCGTTGTATTCCGTTCCGCGCGTCGGAACACGCGCGTTCGCCGAAAGGTGGAATTCACCCGGTGGTCGCCCAGGGGCGGCGCCCGTTGAACCGGTTGCTCTCGGTCGCCCCGGCGTGGCTTGGCGCGGTGGCCCGGGTGACACCGGCCGGCTCCGACGGGCCGGTCCGTTGGGCGGTCACGAAGGACCCCTCGATGGGCATCGACTGGTCCGGGCGCCGGCCGAGCCGGTCCGCCGCCCGGGTGAAGGTGGTCTCGTGGCCGCGCCAGCCGTGGTCGCCGAGCCAGGCCGCCGACTCGCCCTGCAGGCCACCGTGCCACAGCTCGGCGAACTCACCCATCGGCGGTATCCGGCGCACCTCGTCGAGCAGCTCCTTCGACAGGCCGGTCGCGTCCTCGAGGGCGAACCGGCTCGACGGCGCGGACAGGTCGGTGACGTTCGTCAGCAGCCGCTCGGCCTGGGCGGCCTCCAGGTAGACGAGAATGCCCTCGGCCAGCCAGGCCGTGGGCAGGCTCGGGCGCAGGCCCGCCCGCAGCAGCCGGTCGACCCAGTCCTCGGTCAGGTCGGCGACCACCGGATGGCGTTCACACCGAGGCCGCAAGCTCGTCGAGGCGAGCACCCGCTCCTTGAACGACAGCATGTCGGGGCGGTCGACCTCGAACAGGAGGGTGCCGTCCGGCCAGGGCAGCCGGAAGGCCCGCGTGTCCAGTCCGGCGGCCAGCACCACCACCTGCCGGCAGCCGGCGGCCACCGCCGCGCCCAGCTCGTCGTCGAAGAAGCGGGTGCGGACGTCCAGGTAGGTCATCAGAGTTCTGGCCCACATCCGCAGCTGGTCGTCGGCGTCGGGTGGGACCACGGGCACCGCGTCGCCGGCCGCGTCCACGAAGAGCTGCGCGAGCCAGTCGTCGAAGAGACGGTCCGGCCGGCGGCTCGCCCTGGCCCGGATCCAGGCCGTGGCGAGCGCCGTCCGTCCTACGCCGCGAGGAACCTCGTCCATGCGCTGAACGTAGCTGGATGCTCTCGAAGGGTGGTGCTTGTTGGAGTTTTCGGCCCCGGATGTGGCCTATGTCGTGGCCTTTGTCGTCCGCGACGCGGTCAGGCGCGGGTGGCAGCCATCGGGTGCCGCGGCCCGGTTCCGGCGGCCATCGGTCCCGGCCGCCGCCCGTCCGGACGGCGGCCGGTGACCGGCCGCAGGAACCATCCGAACGCGGCGACCGACACTGCCCGCGGCGGGCGGGCCACGCCTACGGTGGCCCGGTAACCGGTCAGAACCCCGGTTCCACGACCAGATCCACGACCAGGGAGGCCGTCATGACGCGGACCAATGCTCCTGCTCCTGCGCACATCGGCGCTCCGGCGGCCTCCGCCGCCGCACGGGCTGACGGTGATCTGGGGGGCATCCCCGGGCAGGACATCCCGCGTGACCACGCCGGCTTCGGCGTCCTCACCTTCGACGTGTGCCTGCGCCTGGTCGGCGGCGAGCGCATCGGCCGGGTCGCGTTCGCGGCCGACGGCGAGGTGCTCGTGCTCCCCGTCAACTACATCGTGGACGGCAACACCATCGCGTTCCGGTCCCGCGTCGGGTCCAAGCTCTCCGCCGCCACCAGCCACAGCGTGGTCGCGTTCGAGGTCGACGGCTTCGACGAGACCGTCCGGGTCGGCTGGAGCGTCCTGATGAACGGGTACGCCGAGGCCGTCCGCGACGACGCCGAGATCAGGCGGCTCGAGGCCCGCGGGCTCGCACCCTGGGCGGCGAACCTGGAGCGGCCGACCTGGATCCGCATCCACTGGGACTCGGTGTCCGGGCGCTCCACGACGCCGGGCTCCGCCGGCCGGCGCTGCTGAGCCGGATCAGGCCACCCCGGGTCAGATCAGCGGGACGTTCCCGTCCCGGGACTGGCCGATGGTGCGGCAGGTGGCGATGCTCTGCTGGTACCCCAGCGAGAACGACTGGGCGCGCTGGGCCGGCGTGCCGTGCGCGTCCGGCGCGGTGCCGCCCTGGTCGAGCCAGCCGCCGCGGGTGTCGCCGAGGCTGTAGAACAGCGTGGTGCCGTTCACGGCCTCGTCCTGGGTGAGCCGGCCCGCGTCGACGGCGAAACGGGCCTGGTTGCCGGCGAGGCAGTCGGCCTGGTTCTCCTCGGCGCGGGACACCGCGCCGAGCACGCCGGCGATCCGGTCGCCGCGATGGCCCAGCTCGTGCATGACCACGAAGGCCGGGTAGGACGGGCCGCCGTCGTCGGCGAGCCGGGACATGAAGTCCGTGCTGTAGGCGATCGTGTCGTCGAGGGTGCAGTAGAGGGCGTTGTCGGCGAACACCTGGGGATCGGTGACGCCGTCCGCGCAGGCGATCTTCGGGATCTCGCCGTTGCGGTACGGCACGTAGTGCGGCTCGGTCCACGCCGTCCCGAGCTGGTTGCGCCAGTAGCCGTTCACCGAGCCCGGGCAGTCGGCGGACTCGGTGATCAGAGCGACGACGTCGTCCGTCGAGGAGACCCGGCCCCCGCAGGCCGGCCTCGGCGTCTCCGCCCATGCCGCCGCCGTCGTCCCGGGAGAAAAACCGAACCAGCTCGCAAGCAGCAGGACCGACAGGGTGAATGCGGCCACAAAGGCCCTTCTGGCGTGCACGACGGCAACCGTAAAGAGCGAAGTGCGGCTTTTGGCAGGTGCGCTGGCCTTCGTGGATCCCCGAATTCGGGGGGATGGCCTCTACGGGCCGGCCGGTTTACCCCGGGCAGCGGCCGTGCCCAGCACATCTGCGTTCCGGCGGCGCCCGCCATCGGACGTCCGGCGGGATGTGATGGTCGTCGCGCGCCCCCGGTGAGCGGCACCGACGGGTCAGCCCGCCGGTGGGTCGGTCCGCCGGCGGTGGGTCGCCGACGGTGGGTCGCGGGCAGGCCGGGACGGGGATCCCGTGCCATCGCGCAGCGCCGGTCCGGCGATTCACATCAAGAGCGGCAAAAGGGGCGCAGAGCCACCTGGCAATCCGCAAGAACTGAGGATTCTGGTTGCGAGAACGACCACGATCCTCAACTGCTGCCCGGCAGCAGCCACAGTCGCGGCGGCCGCCCGACGCGGCGGCGCGAAGAGCCGAGGATTTTCGTCGTCCCGACGACCCCGATCGTCAGGTCCCGTTTGGCGGCGGCCACAGCCCGAAGCTCGCGATCTGCCACACGTTCGCTGGCTCTGGCGACCAGAACCCTCGGGTCCTGTTCGGCGGCGGCGGAGGCGCTCCGCTGGGCCTGGACCCGGAACCGCACCGCCCCCCGAAGGTGTCGTGACCGGGCCTGATAATCAGGCGACGTCCACGCGCACGTCTCGCGCGCGCCGGCGGCCCTGGCCTGAGGATGGAGGGAGCGGCCGTGTCCACAACTGCCGCGGGTGGTGCCGCGGATACTGCCGCGGGCCGCGCGCCGTTCCAGCTCGCCGTGCTGGAGGCGGTGCTGGAGCGGATCACCTACGCCAACGAGGAGACCGGCTACACGGTCGCCCGCGTCGACACCGGCCGCGGCGGTGACCTGCTGACGGTGGTCGGCGCGCTGCTCGGTGCGCAGCCCGGCGAGTCGCTGCGCATGCGCGGGCGGTGGGGGTCGCACCCCCAGTACGGGCGCCAGTTCCAGGTCGAGGACTACACCACCGTCCTGCCGGCCAGCATCCAGGGCATCCAGCGCTATCTGGGCTCCGGGCTGGTCAAGGGGATCGGCCCGCGCTTCGCCGAGCGGATCGTCGACCACTTCGGCCTCACCGCGCTGGACGTCATCGAGAACACCCCGGAGCGCCTCATCGAGGTCCCCGGGCTCGGCCCGAAGCGGACGAAGGCGATCGCGGCCGCCTGGGACGAACAGAAGGCCATCAAGGAGGTCATGGTCTTCCTCCAGGGCGTCGGTGTCTCGACGTCACTCGCGGTCAAGATCTACAAGCAGTACGGGGACGCCTCGATCGGCGTCGTGCGCACCGAGCCCTACCGGCTGGCCACCGACGTCTGGGGCATCGGGTTCCGCACCGCGGACGTCATCGCGCAGGCCGTCGGCATCCCGCACGACAGCCCGCAGCGGATCAAGGCCGGCCTGCTGTTCACCCTGTCGGAGGCGACCGACGGCGGTCACTGCTTCCTCCCGGAGAACCAGCTGATCAGTGACGCGGTGCGCATCCTCGCCGTCGACACCGGGGCGGTGATCGAAGCTCTCGCCGAGCTGGTCGCCGAGGAGGGGGTCACCCGGGAGGAGGTGCCGGGGGAGGACCCGCAGCAGCCGGTGGCCGCCGTCTACCTGGTGCCGTTCCACCGCGCCGAGGTCTCGGTGGCGAACCAGCTGCTGCGGCTGCTGCGGGCCGACACCGACCGCCTGGCGGCCTTCGCCGACGTCGACTGGGAGCGGGCGCTCGGCTGGCTGCACGGGCGCACCGGCGTCGAGCTCGCCGAGGGCCAGCAGGCGGCGGTGACCCTGGCGCTGACGTCACGGGTCGCGGTGCTGACCGGCGGGCCGGGGTGCGGGAAGAGCTTCACGGTCCGGTCGATCGTCGAGCTGGCCCGCGCGCGGCGGGCGAAGGTCGTGCTCACCGCGCCGACCGGGCGGGCCGCCAAGCGGCTCGCCGAGCTGACCGGCCACGAGGCGTCGACCGTGCACCGGTTGCTGGAGCTGCGCCCCGGCGGGGACGCGGCCTTCGACCGGGACCGCCCGCTCGACGCCGACCTGGTGGTCGTCGACGAGTCGTCCATGGTGGACCTGCTGTTGGCGAACAAGCTGGTCAAGGCGGTCGCACCCGGCGCACACCTGCTGCTGGTCGGCGACGTCGACCAGCTCCCGTCCGTCGGCGCCGGGCAGGTGCTGCGCGACCTGCTCGCCCCCGGCACTCCCATCCCGCACGTGCGGCTGACCCAGGTGTTCCGGCAGGCGAGCGAGTCGGGTGTGGTGACGAACGCGCACCGCATCAACCGGGGCGAGCAGCCGCACGTGCGCGGGCTCGACGACTTCTTCCTCTTCGCCGCCGAGGACGCCGAGCAGGCCGCCGCCCTCACCGCCGACGTCGTCGCCCGCCGCATCCCGGCGAAGTTCGGCCTGGACCCGCGCCGCGACATCCAGGTGCTCGCGCCGATGCACCGCGGGCCCGCCGGCGCCGGCGCGCTCAACATCGCGCTGCAGGAGGCGCTCACCCCAGCCCGCCCGGACCGGGCCGAGCGCCGCTTCGGCGGGCGGGTCTTCCGGGTCGGCGACAAGGTCACCCAGGTGCGCAACAACTACGACAAGGGCGCGAACGGCGTGTTCAACGGCACGCTCGGCGTCGTCACCGCGCTCGACGAGGACAACCAGACCCTGACCGTGCGCACGGAGGAGGACGAGGACGTCGACTACGCCTTCACCGAGCTCGACGAGCTGGTGCACGCCTACGCCGTGACGATCCACCGCTCGCAGGGCAGCGAGTACCCGGCCGTGGTCATCCCGCTGACGACGAGTGCCTGGATGATGCTCCAGCGCAACCTCCTCTACACGGCGGTGACCCGCGCGAAACGGCTGGTGGTGATCGTCGGGTCGCGGCGCGCGATCGGCCAGGCGGTCCGTTCGGCCGGCCACGGCCAGCGGCACACCTCGCTCGCCCACCGGCTGCGGACCGCGGTGGGTTCGGCAGGTTCCTGACCGGGAGGCCGTCGTCCCGGCGCGTCGGGGCGCGTACCCTGCGTGCAGGGGCAGGGCGGGGAGAGGACGCGGGCGTGACGACAACCGACGGACCGGTGGCCGGGGCCCGCGAGGCGGTCACGCCGCCGCTGCGTGACCTGTACGGAGAGGCGCTGCGCCGGCTGCGGCGGGAACAGGGCCGCACCCTGCGGGACGTCGCCGACGCGGCCCAGGTGTCGATGCCGTACCTCTCGGAGGTCGAACGCGGCCGCAAGGAGGCCTCCTCGGAGGTGCTCGCGGCGATCTGCCGCGCGTTGGGCATCAGGCTGGTCGACCTGCTCGTCGTCGTGATGGGTGAGCTCGTCCGCTATGAGCCTCTGCCCGCGCAGCCCGCCCGCCCGGTCGGCTTCGTCAGCTCCAGTTACAGCTCCAGCTCCAGCGCCGGCTTCGGTGTCAGCGCTGTCCGCTCCGGCGGCGGTCTGGTGGGCCAGGCGGGCCAGGTGGGGGTGGCCGGGCCGCACGAGATCGTGTCCGGTGGTTTCTCCGGTCCGCATGCGGTCCTCGGCCGCCACCTGGCCCGCCGGGCGCTCGCCCGCCACCGGTACCCGCTCTCGCCGCGGCCAGGGCTGCAGCGCCGGCCCGCGGTCCGTCCCGGGGCGGCGGGCCCGGCCGTGCCCGCTGCGTCAGGCGGGCCGGGCCACCCGGGTTTCGGGAGCCGGTCCGCCGTGGCGTGGCACGCGGTCGTGGCGCGCTGAGACGTCCACCAGGCCGCCGGGCGGGCCACCCGCCGGGCCGCCGCCCAGGCCTCCTGCCGGGCCACCCGCCGGGCCGTCGGTCAGCTCGCCGGCACGGTGCAGCACATGGTCGACCAGGCCGTACTCGCGTGCCTGCTCGGCGGTGAACCAGCGGTCCCGGTCGGCGTCCGCCTCGATGCGTTCGACCGGCTGCCCCGAATGCAGGGCGATCAGCTGCTGGAGCAGGCGCTTGGTGGCCAGCATCTGGGTGGCCTGAATCGCGATGTCCGAGCTGCCACCGCCGATGCCGCCGGATGGCTGGTGCATCAGCACCTGTGACCGCGGCAGTGCGTAGCGCTTGCCGGGCGCGCCCGCGGTGAGCAGGACCTGGGCCATCGAGCCGGCGAGCCCCAGCGCGACGGTCGCGACGTCGTTCGAGACGTACTGCATCGTGTCGTAGATGGCCATTCCCGCGCTGACGGAGCCACCCGGTGAGTTGATGTACAGGTAGATGTCCGCGGTCGGGTCGTCGGCGGCCAGCAGAAGCAGCTTGGCGCAGATGGCGTTCGCCATCGCGTCCTCGACCGCCGAACCGAGGAACACGATGCGGTTCGCGAGGAGGCGCTGGAAGACGTGCTCCTCGGACGGTCCGGACGGTGAGCCCGTGGCGTCACCGCCCGCGTGGGCCGGGAGCTGGGCCTGCGCCGGGAACTGCGCCTGCGCCGGGAACCGGGTGTGGGCCTGCAGCTGTGGGCGGGCCTGGACCCGCGGGTGAGCCTTGGACGAAGTGTGCATGGTGGCTGACCTCCCGCCGGCCCGGCGGGGGTGGGAGACGACGAAGGGCCGGCGCTGCCAGCCTCACCGACGGCGACGGCCGCCAGGGGTGTGCTCTGCCTCCGGCAGATCTGCTGCTGGCAGAGCACAGCGCCGGTGCCGACCCGGAGCCGCCGGTGCCAGGAGCCGCCCGGTGCCAGGAGCGGCAGGCGTCAGTAGGCGTCCGGGTCGGCGTCGAAACGCAGCCGGGCGCGGACGGTGTCGTCGTGCAGCGTCACCATGAAGTCCTCGGCGACGCGCACCTGCTCCTGCAGCGACGCCAGCTTGTCCTCCGCGAGGCTGACCCAGGCGGAGAGCCGTTCGTGCAGCTCCTCGCGTCGCTGCCGGGGAAGCCCGTCCTGCTCGATCTCCTCCCGCAGGCCCACCAGCGCGCGCATCTCGTCGAGGGTGAAACCGAGCGGCTTCATCTTCTTGATGAGAAGGAAACGGTCGAGCGCGTCGTCGTCGTAGAGCGGCCCGCCACCGTCGGCCTGCCCGACGGCCACGAGCAGGCCAGCCTCCTCATAGAAGCGGACCGTCCGCAGGGACAGCCCCACCAGAGTGGCGACCTCGCCGATCTCGTAGCTGCCGCGGTGGGCTGAGGACGGGGTGATGTTGCCAGTCGTGGACAATTCGACCCTTACGTCGGTATCGCGGGCGGGGTGACTGTGGGGTTGGCGCGACCGCGCCGGCCGGGGCGCATTCGGCTGCCGCGCCGTGGCCGGCAGGGGCGAACCCAGCATATTGCGGACCCGCCGGCGGGCATGGAGGCGGCGCCGAACGCGCCGGAGCGATCGAACCCGGCGCGGTGCGCGGCGGGACTGGTCACTGGGCCTGCTGGTCGTCCACCTGGCTCGGCCGCCCCTGCTGTGCCGACTGGCCGGGCTGCCCGTGCGGGTCGTCGGAGCCGGCACGGGACCGCTCGACGTCCCCGTGCAGGCCGACGACGAAGTCCTCGGCGACACCGGCCTGTTCACGCAGGGCCGCGAGTTTCTGTTCGGCCAGGACGGCCCAGGTCCGCAGCCGCTCCCGAAGCTCCACCCGCCGCTGCGCGGTCAGCCCGGGGTCGGCCAGCTCGTCGCGGACCGTGAGCAGCGACCGCATCTCCTCGAGCGTGAAACCGAGGGGCTTCATCTTCTTGATGAGAAGGAGGCGGTCAACCGCGTCGTCGTCATAAAGGCGAAAACCGCCGGGTGTGCGGCCCGTGGGGACGAGAAGGCCGGCCTCCTCGTAGTAACGGACCGTTCGCAGTGACAATCCCACCCGCTCTGCGACTTCTCCGATCTGGAGAGCGTTGCGGCGGATCAGGCCGGGATGGGATTCGTCCCTGCGTATCGTCGACAAAGCTACCCTAACGTCAGGGTCGGGAATCGTGTGCCGTGGCGGACAGGCGGCCGAACGGGGTGACTCCCGAACACGTCTACAGAGACTGTGCCATTGGTAGGGAGCACTGTACGACGTCTGGGAGTCCGGCGAAAATCGGCCAGGGGCGGAAGATCCGGACCTGCTCGGCGGGTCGCGGAGCAGGCGGGCATCGGAGGGCCGCGCCCGGATCGCCGGGGTGTGCCGGCGGCCCGCATGGTCTCGTCCCGTGGGCGGGGCGCTCTCCTCCGGTGGGCCGGCCCGCAGGTGCCTCGGGCGGGCGCCACTTCCGTGGTCGGACGGTCACCCTCGATGAGGTGCGCCGTCGCGGCGGAGGCGGCGGCGCGTGCCGTGGCCGGCTGTGTCGGCCCGGCGATCGGTGGGCGGCCGGCAGGGCGTCCAGCAGGCCTCTCAGTGGCTCCTGGCCGGGCCGACCGGGCGGGCGTGACGGGCGTCGCAGTCGATTCATGATCGAATCTTCGTGGGTCCTTGGTCCCGAACGGGTGTAAGGGCTAGCACGGTCTGGCGGAAATTTCCGGTACATCCGTTTTGTCAGGGCACGATTTCGGTGGATGTCTGTCCGGACATTCAGAACGGGGGGGAGCCCGGCGGATGGAGATTCCGAGGAGGTTGGGGCCGTTCCTGCTCACCCGCCGCATCGGCGCCGGCGGGATGGGGACGGTCTACTACGGGACGATGGGCGGGCCGGACGGTCCGCCGGCAGCAGTGAAGATCATCCGGGCGGAGCTCGCCGATCACCCGGAGTTCCGGGCGCGGTTCCGGCGCGAGATCGAGGTCGTGCGCCGGGTGGCGGGCGCCTGCACGGCCCGGGTGCTCGCCGCTGATCCGGATGGCGACCCGCCCTACCTGGCCACCGAGTACCTGGCTGGGCCCAGCCTCGCCGAGTACGTGCGCCAGCACGGCCCGCTCGCCGGTGACTCGCTGCGCACGCTGGCCGTCGGCCTGGCCGAGGCACTGGTCGCCATCCACGACGCCGGCGTGGTCCACCGTGACCTCAAGCCCTCCAACGTGCTGCTCACCAGGGAGGGGCCGCGGGTCGTCGACTTCGGTATCGCCCAGGCCGTCGACACGGTGTCGCTCACGGGCGCGGGCTCGTCGGTGGGCAGCCCCGCCTACATGAGCCCCGAGCAGATCAGCGGACGCTTCAACGACCCGGCCATGGACGTGTTCGCCTGGGGCTGCACCGTGGCGTACGCGGCGACGGGACGTTCGCCGTTCGGCGGGGGCTCGGCGGACGCCGTGCTGTTCCGCGTCCGGCATGACCCGGCGAACCTGGACGGGGTGCCCGGTCGCCTGTACGGGCTGCTCGCCCGCGCCCTGGCGAAGAACGCGCAGGCGCGACCCGACATCCGCGCGCTGCTGCGGGAGCTGCTCGCCCTGTCGGACGTGGGACCGACGGTCAGCAGTGACGCCGAGGGCACCGACCTGACGGCGCTGGTGAACGAGGTGATCGCGGCGGGCTGGCTGTCCACCGCGCATCTCGACGCCCGGATCCTCGACCTCGACACCCAGGACGTCGAACTGCTGCCGATCGTGCGGGCTCCGACGCCGCCGCGCCCCACGCCGTCTCCCTCGGCGTCCCCGGCCGCCGGCCGGCGCAGGCCCGGCGCGGGCGTCCCGCCGGGACGGAGCGTCCCGGCGGCGTCGACGGGACGAGGCGCGCCCCTGGCGTACCTGCGGTGTGTGCTTCCCGAGCAACGGACCGAGGAGCAGCGAACCGAGGACCAGCGAACCGGCGGAGCCGAGACGACGGCGCCGCGGGCGGCCCCCAGGATGGACACCGCCGCCGGTACGCGCTCCCCGGGCGGCAGGCCTGCCTGGGGCGGAACCACCGCCGCCGCGTCGAGACGGGCGGCGTTCGGGGCACAGCATGCGCCTGGGGCACAGCACGTACCTGGCGCACCGCATGCACCTGGGGATCAGCAGGTGGTACCTGAGGCGCAGCGGGTGCCCGGGGGGCAGGTCGCGCCCGGGGCACCGGCCGGCACGGTGACGGCCGCGGCGCCGCCCCGGCCCCCGCGACCTCGCAGCCACCGGGCCGAGCGGAGGCGTTGCCGGCACCGGCGGGTCGGCGGATCCCACTCCGTCCGGGCCCGATCCAGGAGCCAGGCCGTGGGAGAGCGGACCGCCCGGGTGGGTCCATGGTCGGTGACAGCGGCTGTCACCGCTGCCACCGCTGTGACAGCCGTCACCGGCTCGTTCGGGATCGCCATCGTGGCGCTCGCCGTGCTGGTGCTCATGCTGGTCGGGCTGGCGGCCCGCTGACGGCTCGGACCCCGGCACCGCACCGCTTGGCCGGAGAGGCTCCGGCGCGGTCGTCCCGTGCGGGCTCGGGACGGGACGACCGCGTTCCGGACTGACAGGAATGCCGCGGCGCCGTCAGGAACGGAGCTGACCGGGGGCGCGGTGTGGCGAGCCGTGCCGTGACGTCCGGACCATCGCGTTGCGCACCGCCGATGTGCGCAGCAGCGCAGTGTCCAGCACCATCTCGTCGACGGGGACGGTCAGGCCCTGCTCGACCAGAACCGACGCCGTGACGCTGTCGCCGGCGCGCAGAGTGTCCCTGACCTGTTCCAGGAGCCCGCGCAGGGTCGCGATCTGCTGGGCACAGGTCGGTGCGCCGAGCGACGGCAGCCAGGTCGGCCACGGATGGGCGCTCACCTCGTGGTCCGAGACGCCCAGTTCGCGGGCGAGCGCGAGCTGGGAAATCCGATCCGGGATCACCCCGCGATTCTCCCAGCGCCAGATTTTCTGGCGCTGGGCCGCCATGCTGGAGACACCGAGTTCACGGGCACGTGCGGCGACGATTCGCGCCACGGTTTCATAGGACCAGCCGTGCAATGCCCGTAGCCGGCGGAGCGGATGGGTGGGCCCTGGCTCTGGAAAAACAAGGGGATGGTCGGGCCGCACGACGAACATTCATCTCACCTCTTTCTTGCGCGCCCCCGCCCTCCGATCCGTGCCGCGGACTTCATCTCGACATCTCGACGCCTTTGTCGCGTGCTTTCGATCGCCGCGCACCGTTGTGCCGCCCTGGCCCGCCCTGACCCGGAGGTCGTCTGGTGGTGGCACCCGGGTGGTGCCTCCACAGCGGAAGGAGCCGCATCGCGCCGCCCCCGACAGCGACCGGTGCAAGCCTCGTCGAAACCCCGGCAGGCATCGGCGAGACGCTTCCGACCCGTGCCCGCACCGGACGCGCGGGACGGCCGGACCCGCCCGCACGCTCCACGCGCGGAACGTCGATCGGCATTCAAGCAACGGAAGCACAATAGCACCGTTTCGCGCGGGAAGTATTTGTCGTTTCCCTCGCGCGGCACTCCGTGCGCACCAGGAACGCGCTGCCTGTGCACTGCTCCGTCCTGGGTGGCGCCCGTTGTCGCAGGTCTGCGCCATCATCTCCGGCTGTGAGTGCTGAGGTTGCTGACCCGCTCGGCTTTCCAGCGCGGTTCCCGCGCCCGTACGCGGTGGTTGACGTGGAGACCACAGGCCTGTCGCCCGCTCGGGACAGAGTGCTGTCCGTGGCCGTTGTGCTGACAGCTCCCGACGGCGCGGTACAGGGCCGTTGGTCCACACTTCTCGATCCGGGATGCGATCCCGGCCCCGTGCACATCCACGGTCTGACCCGGGAGCGCCTTGCCGGCAGCCCGACCTTCGCGGCCGTTGTCGACGAACTGTCCGAGCTGCTCGCCGGGCGCGTTCTGGTCGCGCACAACGCGGCATTCGACTGGCGGATGCTCGCCGGTGAGGGGCTGCGTATCGGGCGCACGCTGCCGGTGGAATGGCGGCTGTGCACGCTGACACTGGCCAGCAGGCTCGGCCTGGAACTGGCGAGCCTGCGGCTGGCGGCCCTCGCGGAGCACTGGGGTGTCACCCAGCGGCGGGCGCATGACGCCGAGGACGACGCCGAGGTTCTCGCGGCACTTCTTCCCCGCATTCTCAGCCGCGCCGCGGAGCAGTTCCTCGAACTGCCGCTGACCCGGTGCGGTGTCGAACGTGACGGTGTCGCGGTGTATCCGCCGCGCTACTCCGTGGCGGGGCGGCCGCCGCCGTGCGGCTACCGCAATCCCGGCCCGTTGGCGCCCGGGGCTCCGCTGGTCCAGGGCATGCGGGTCGTCTTCACCGGACCGACCAGGACCGAGCGCGGCGCGCTCGTCGACCGGGCGGCGGCCGCGGGCCTGGAGGTGACCGCCAGCGTCAGCCGGCGGACGAGCCTTGTGGTGACCAACGAGAGGCGCGGAGCCACCCGCAAGGCGCGGGCCGCCGCGCAGCTGGGAATTCCGACCCGTGACGAGCGGGAGTTCCTGGCGTTGCTGGCGGCCGTCGCGCCCGGAGCACCGGAGGCGACGACGCCGGCGCCCACCTGATCCGGGCGGCGGTCGGCCGCCGGCTGATCCCGGTGGACCGGCGCCGGCCGGGGGCGGCCCGCGCGATACTCGAAGGGGCGGCGATCGGGGGTGGGTTCCGGGTGTGCTTCTCCCCGGAGGCGGACGTCGTCGCCGCTGCGGTGATCGGCGCCGCGGGTGTCGATGCGCTCCGGCACGTTCAGCGCCGTGCGCAGTGGCCGCTTGCCGCGTTGCCGATCCTGCTGGCCGGGCACACGTTCGTCGAGGCGTTCGTGTGGTGGAGCCTGCGGGGTTCGGTCGGTGCGCCGGGCCAGACGGTCGCGACCGCGATCTACCTGGGATTCGCCTTTGTCGTGCTGCCGATGTACGTGCCCGTCACGGTGCTCGCGCTGGAACGGGTGCCCGCGCATCGGCGGTACGAGATCGTGAGCCTCGTCGCCGGGGCCCTCTGCGCGGTGGCACTCGCCGCGACGTTGATCGACGGGCCGGTCACAGCCAACGCGGACCATCACCACATCGTGTACCGCGTGGATCTGTGGGCCGGCATCGCGGTCATCGTGCTGTATCTGCTCAGTACCTGTGGTGCGCTGCTCGTCTCAAGCCTCCGCTTCCTGCGCTGGTTCGGCGCCGTCAACCTGGCCGCGGTCGGCCTGCTGGCCTGGTTCGAGACGGACGCCGTCACCTCCCTGTGGTGCGCGTGGGCCGCCGTGACCAGCATCGCCGTGGCGGTGCACCTGCGCCGCCAGGGCGACAGCCGCAGGTCCGGTGCGCGCGCGTCCGCTCCCTGACTCCGCCGGCCGGCGGAGTCAGGACCGAAGGAGGCGGGGCGGTCGCAGGTCCGCCACCGGCACCTCACCGGCCTCCAACCGGCGCAGCAGATCGTCGGCCCAGCCGGTGACGCCGGGAAGATCGACGTCGCGTCGTCCCCATCCGCCGCCAGCTCCACCGGCCTGACCGGCCTGACCGGCCTGACCGGCGGCAGGTTCGGCGGGTGCCGCCGCGTCGGGCTCGCGGGGCCGGTCCGGCCCGCCAGGTGGGAGCGGGGAGTCGGCGGCAGCGGAGTCGATGGCGGCGGGTGCTGACGCCGGCCCCTCGGACGGGCGCGGTCGCGGTGCCAGGCCGGCCAGTCCGCGCCTCAGCAGCGTGATCGCGCCCTGCCGGTTGCCGCGGCCGACATGGACGAGGCCGACCACGATCTGGGTGAGCCCACGCCACAGGTCACGTTCCAGGGCCGGAGCGGCCTTCCAGGCGGCCTCGAGTACCTCGTGTGCCTGGAAGTACAGGCCTTCGTCCAGCAGGTTCTGCGCGGTGAGCAGGATCTCCCGGGGCGACCGTGGCAGGTCCTCGGTGAGTGGAGGGACCCCGGGCGAGCCGTAGGGCAGTGGCCGCCCGAGCCGGTCCCGTGGTCGTTGTGCCGCGGCCAGCGGTGGTGGCTCCCTGCGGTGGCGTGGTATCGGGCGATCGTTCATCCAGGCAGCTCGATCGTCAAGATCGTCGCCAAGGTGCCGACCTCCAGGATCTCCTCGGCCGCCGCGGGTGCTCCGGCGGCGGGCGGTGCTCGCTGTCCGTCAGTGCGTCACCGTCGCTGTCAGCGGCGACGGCCCTTTCGGGAGCGGTGTCACCGTCGGGAGCGGTGTCACTGTCGACAGCGACGTCGTCGTCGACCGTATCCGGTCCGTCGAGGACCGGCTCCAGGCCGTGGTCGGCCCCGGGGGGCGTGCTCGCCTGCCGCGGCCGCTCGGCGGTCCGGGCCGGGAACCGACTGGCCGCCGCCCGGACGTCGTCGTCCAGGAACGTCGGCGTCCGGGCCCGCGTGAGCCAGTCGGTTCCACGTGTGCCCGCCATCGCCTGGGCGAGGGCGAGGGCGAACTCGCGGGCGTCGGCCGGGCGCCGGTCCGGATCCTTGGCGAGCGCCCACTCGACGACCTGCGCGACCGGCCCGGGTATGCCGGTCAGTGGGCGCGGAGTGACCGCGACATGGTGGTTGGCCCAGCCCTGCTTCGTTGACGGCCGCACCTGGAAGACGGGCCGGCGGGCGAGCAGTTCGTACAGCACGACGCCTAGGCCGTACAGGTCGGTCGCGGGGCCGAGCTCGCCGAGGGTGAACTGCTCCGGCGCCATGTAACGCGGAGTGCCCGAGGGTGCGCGGACGGGTGTTCGTCCGCCGGCTCTCGGGACGTCCGCATGGGCGATGCCGAAATCGGTCAGCTTCGGGACACCGGCCGAGGTGTGCAGGATGTTCGCGGGCTTCACGTCGCGGTGGAGGATCCCGCGGGAATGCGCGTGCCCGAGCGCCGCCGCCGTACCGAGCCCGATCGCGCAGGCGGCCTCGACGGAGAGCCCGGCGGCGGCCCGCTGCGCCAGGCTGCCGCCGTCGAGCAGCTCCATGACGATCAGCGCGACGTCGCCGTGGCGGACGTGATGGGAGACCTTCACCAGGTGCGGGTGGTCGAGGCCGGCCAACAGGCGTGCCTCGGCCTCGGCGTCGGGATCGGTCGCGGCGAGGACACGGGGCACGCCGGTGACGCCGAACAGGGGCCGTTCCTCGTCGGCGATCTGCATGATCTTGACAGCGACCCGCTGGTCCGCCTCGTCCCGGGCGGCGAGCACGACACCGGAGCCCCCACGGCCGAGCTCGGCGCCGAGGGTGTAGCCCGGCAGTGCCGCGGCGATGTGGTCGCGATCGATGTTCACGACGCCGCCCGGTGCGCGGGCACGTTGACATCCAGCAGGCGCCGATGGCCCGCGCGCCGGTCACCCGGGCGCCGGTTACCCAGGCGCCGCTGGCTCACGCGCCGGTATGAAGGTAAACACCGCATGATCGCACCATTGTGGACGTTTCGGTGGCTCTGCGGCGAATTCGCCTCCCGGCCGGACCAGGGTGAGCCGCCCGTCCGAGCCGCGGCCTGGGCTTGGATCAGCCGCCGGCGTGACCGGGTCGACCGGGCGTCGGCGTGACCGGCTGACACAGCGCCCGCGCGGCGGACGACACTGGACCCATGTCGGCCACACTTGTCGCCTCCGATCTGACCGTGCTGCGTGGCGGTGCCGTCGTCCTGGCGGGCGTCTCGCTCACCGTCGCGCCGGGCGACCGTCTCGGCGTGGTCGGCCCCAACGGGGTCGGCAAGTCGACCCTGCTGCGGGCGCTCGCGGGCCTGGTCCCCCTCGACGGCGGCCGGATCGACCTCTCGCCGCCCACCGCCGTGGTCGGGCTGTTGCCCCAGGAACCCGACCGGCGTGCCGACGAGACACTGCGGGAGTTCCTGGCCCGGCGGACCGGTGTCACAGCGGCACAGCTGGCCCTGGACGAGGCCACCGCCGACCTGTCCGGCTCGGTGGCCGGCGCGGATGATCGTTACAGCCACGCGCTGGACCGCTGGTTGGCGATCGGCGCGGCGGACCTGGACACCCGGGCCGAGCAGGTCGTCGCCGACCTCGGCCTGCCCGCCGGTGCGCTGGACCGTCCGACGGTCGCGCTGTCCGGCGGCCAGGCCGCGCGCGGCTCGCTGGCGAGCGTGCTGCTCTCCCGGTTCGACATCACCCTGCTCGACGAGCCGACCAACGACCTGGACTTCGACGGCCTGGAGCGACTGGAGCGCTACGTGGCGCAGATGGCGGGCGCGCTCGTCGTGGTCAGCCACGACCGGGAGTTCCTCGACCGTTCGATCGACGGGGTCGCCGAGATCGATCCGCACCAGCACACGGTCACCCGCTACGCGGGCGGCTGGGACGCCTACCTGGAAGCACGCGGGCTCGCGCGCCGTCAGGCCCGCGAACGCTACGAGCGCTTCGCCGACCGCCGCGCCGATCTCGTCGAGCAGGTACAGCGGCAGCGGGAGCAGTCGGTGCGCGGTGCGGTCAGGGCGAAGCGCCGCTCCTCGGACTCCGACCGCTCCGCCCGGGGCGCCCGGATCGAGGCGGCGACCAAGAGCGCCGGGCGCGTTCGCACCCTGCAGACGCAGCTCGACCGCCTGGACAACAGCGAGGGCGCGGTCGCCGAGCCGCGCAAGGAATGGCAGCTGCGGATGTCGATCGCCGCCGCGCCCCGCTCGGGTGACGTGGTCGGGACGCTGTCCGGCGCCGTCGTGGAGCGCCCCGGTTTCCGGCTCGGGCCGGTGGACCTCACGGTCGCCTGGGCTGACCGGTTCGTCATCACCGGACCGAACGGCGGTGGGAAGAGCACCCTGCTCGCCGCGCTGCTCGGCCGGTTGCCGCTGAGCGCGGGGACCCACTCGCTCGGCTCCGGCGTGCGCCTCGGCGAGATCGACCAGGCGCGGTCGGCGTTCCGTGGGGCGTCCACCGCCGCCGCCGTCGCCGAGGAGGCCACCGGTGCCTCGGCCGCCGACGTCCGGACGCTGTTCGCCAAGTTCGGCCTCGGTGCCGATCAGATGACCCGGCCGTCGTCGTCGCTGTCGCCCGGGGAGCGCACCCGGGCGGCCCTGGCGCTGCTGCAGGGAGTCGGGGTGAACTGCCTGGTGCTGGACGAGCCCACCAACCATCTGGACCTTCCCGCGATCGAGCAGCTCGAAAAGGCCGTCGAGGGCTTCGCGGGAACCCTGCTGCTGGTCACCCACGACCGCCGCCTGCTCGACGCGGTGCGGGTGACCCGACGGTTGCATGTCGCCGGTGGACAGGTGACGGAGACGGTGCCGTGAGCGGCGTCGAGCTCCTCGCGGTGGCCCTGGTCATGGCGGTCGGGGTGGTCGGTGTCCTGGTCCCCGTGCTGCCGGGCCTGCTGCTGGTCTGGGGCGCCGGCGCGTGGTGGACGATCGCCGACGGTGGCGGGCCGGGGCGCTGGGCGGTGCTGGCGGTGATGAGCGCGCTGTTCGTCGCCGGCACCCTGGCCAAGTACGTGCTGCCGGGCCGCGCCGCGTCCGCCTCCGGTGCGCCGATCGGGACGATGCTCGTCGGTGCGGTCTGCGCTGTCGTCGGGTTCTTCGTGGTGCCGGTCGTGGGCCTGCTGGTGGGCGGCCTCGCCGGCATCTACCTGGCCGAGCTCGCCCGCCTGCGGGACCCGGTGCGGGCGGGCGCGTCGACCTGGGCGGCGACGGTCGCCTTCGGGGTCGGCCTGCTGGTCGAGATCTGTGCCGGCCTCGCCATGGCGGCCGTCTGGGGCCTCGGTGAGCTGGTCACCTGACCGCCTGGTGGCCGCGCTGACGACTGGCGACCAGGTGCGGCGCTGACGGCCCGGTGCGGCGCTGGCGGCCTGGTGGCCGCGCGCCGGGGAACGTCCCGCCGGTGCCCGCTGATGTCGCCGGCATCCTGACAGGCCTGTTCCCCGGCGCCGTCCCCGTGCCGCTGCCCGGCTCGGCGGTGATCAGCGGTCTGGGACGTGGTGGATCAGGAATGTGGTGGGTCAGGAACGTGATGGGGGCAGCGGACTACCAGCCCCAGTCGTCCTTGTCCCACTTGTCCTTGTGCTTACGGTCCTTGTCCCACTTGTCCTTGTGCTTACGGTCCTTGTCCCACTTGTCCTTGCGCCAGTCGTCCTTGTTCCACTTGTCCTTGTGCCAGTCGTCCTTGTCCTTGCGCCAGCTGGCTTCCTTGCCCCAGCCGTCCTTGTCCCACTTGTCCTCGTCCTTGTGTCGCTTGTCCTTGTCGCCGAACCAGTCGTCCTTGTCCTTGTGTCGCCTGTCCTTGTCCTTGTCGCCGAACCAGTCGTCCTTGTCCTTGTGCCGCCTGTCCTTGTCCTTGTCGCCGAACCAGTCGTCGCCGAACCAGTCGTCCTTGTCGTGCTTGTTCTGGTGGTATCCCTTGTCGTCCCAGAACGCCTGCGCGGACCCGGCACCCGGACCCAGGGCCAGTGCGGCGGCGGCAACGCCCGTCGCCGCGAGGGCGAGGATCCTACGTGGTGCGGACTTTCCCATCGTTCCCCCATCGCTGAATTCACGTGCGGCGGCCCCGCAGCAATGAAGGGCCTCCCACCCGGAATTCATCGACAAACAAAAATCTTTCCGCCGCGAAATTGCGGCGAATTGGTGCGGGGTAATTTCCGGAATGTTGGTGTGCCGGGTCGCGAACTGGCCGGAGAATGATTTGGCGGATGGTGGGACCTGGCGACGGGTCCGACCCGGGGCTCGCCCAGCGGGGTGGTGGCGGCGGGAATGACCACGGCTCCCGCCGTCCTGGTGCGGATCGAGAACCTCTGGTTGCTCTCGGTCCGCACTGGGTGGACTGTCGCCGGAAATGCGTATCATCCCCGTCGGGAAGGTGGTCCACACATGGAGATCGACCCGTTGGTCACCCTGGCCGGGGTGCTGGTGGGATTCGTCGTCGGGCTGACCGGCATGGGCGGCGGCGCGCTGATGACACCGATTCTGGTGCTGCTCTTCGGGGTGCAGCCGCTCGCGGCCGTCTCGAGCGACCTGGTCGCGTCGGCGGTGATGAAGCCGGTGGGGGCGACGGTGCATCTGCGCCGTGGCACGGTCCACCGCGGGCTCGTCACCTGGCTTGTCCTGGGCTCGGTGCCCGCGGGCTTCTGCGGTGTCCTGATCCTGCGCGCGATGGGCGACGGCGAGGCCGTCCAGGACCGGATGAAGATCTTCATGGGGGCGGTGCTGATCGTCGCCGCGCTCGCCATGCTCGCGAAGGCGGAGCTCGACCGCCGCCGCGGACCCGCACCGACCGACGACGACGCCGCCGTCGAGGTCACCGTCCGGCGGTTGCCGACGCTGGCCGTCGGTGTCGTCGGAGGCCTCGTCGTCGGGATGACGTCGGTGGGCTCGGGCTCGCTGATCATCGTCCTGCTGCTGGCCCTGTACCCGTCGATCCGTGCCTCGCAGCTGGTGGGGACCGATCTGGCCCAGGCCGTCCCGCTGGTCGCCGCCGCGTCACTCGGCCACCTGCTCTTCGGCGACTTCCAGCTGGGGCTGACCGGCTCGCTGCTCATCGGCTCGCTGCCCGGGGTCTACCTCGGCGCCCGGATCTCGGCGGGCAGCGCCACCAGCGCGCTGATCCGCCCGGCGATCGTCGTCGTGGTGTCGCTGAGCGGACTGAAGCTCGTGGGTGTGCCCACCGGGGCCCTGGGCGTGGTGTTGGCGCTCATGCTGGTCGCTGCGGCGGGCGCCGTGGCGCGGGGTCGTCGCGCCCAGCCAGCCACCCCCGCGACGCCGGCCGTGCCCGGGCCTGGGGACACACCCGTCGAGGCGGTGCCGCGCCGGCCCTGATGCCAGGGGACCTGACGCCAGGGGCCCCGACGGAGATGTCGCGCCACCGACCCCCCGAACAATCCGGACCCGTCGATGCCAGACTTGCCGGTGGGCCGGTATCGGTGTTCCGGAGCCGGTAGCGGCAGGGCGTCGGTCGGGTCGCGTCGCTTGGGGGGCGGGTGCGGGCATCGTTTGCCTCGGCGGTGTCACGCGTCACCGCTGCCGGCGGGGGAGAACAGGACCGCGCCGGCGAGGTCGCGCTGCTGGCGGTCCTCGGCGGAGCATTCGGAGCGACCGTTCTGATCCTGACCAGCCCGGACCGATATGACGGCTCCACCGGCACCGTGTTCTCCGGCCTGGTCGGATTCACCTATTTGGCCACCGGTGCCGTCGCCCGTCGGCGGGCGCCCCGCAATGCGGTCGGCCTCCTCATGATGCTCGTGGGCATCGGCTGGTTCGCCGAGGACGTGCAGATTTCCGGCGATCCGCTGCTGCATACCGTCGGGCTTTTCACCCGGGCGGCGTCCGGTGGATTTCTCACGCACCTCGTCGTGGCGTATCCGGACGGAGAGTACCGCTCGGTCTGGGAACGCCGTCTGGTAATCGCCGCCTACGTCATCGTGTTCGCGGTGGTGCCGGCCGCCAGCGTGTTCGACGACTCGTCCGTGACGAACCTGCTGCTCATCCACTCGTTCCGCGGTTTCGGTGCCGGGTATGACGTGGTGCAGGGCGCGATGGGTGTCGCGGTCGTCGTGGTGCTCGTCGCCCACTGGCGTGCGGCGGCCGGTAATCCGGCGGCTCGTGAGCGGCTCGCTCCCGTTCTCGCGGTAGGCCTGCTGGGCGCCGTGGTCAGCGCGCTGCGGGCGGCGAGCCCGCACGGTGGATGGCTGCGCCTGCTCCTGGGCCAGCTGTCGCATGGGTCGATGGTGGCCCTGCCGATCGCCTTCCTGATGGGTGTGCTGCGGGTGCGGCTGGGGCGCCGCGGCGTGGTCGATCTTCTCGTGCGGCTGCCGGGGTCGTCCCCGGACGAACTGCAGGCCCTGCTGGCCAAGGCTCTGCGGGACCCGTCGCTGCGGGTCGGCTTCCACCGGCCCGACCACGGCGGATATGTGGACGCGGCCGGGCGGCCGCTGCGCCCGGCATCGGGGCAGGTGGCGACTCCGGTCGAGCGCGACGGGCGCGCGGTGGCGATCCTCCTGCACCACCCGGCGCTGCGGGAGGATCCGCACCGGCTCGCGGCAGTGGGTTCGGCCGCCGCGCTGGAGCTGGACAACCAGCGCCTCGCGGCCGAGGTCCGGGCCCAGCTGATCGACGTGCAGGCGTCCCGGGCGCGCCTCGTCGCGGCCGAGGACCAGGCCCGCCGCGAGCTGGAGCGCAACCTGCACGACGGCGCGCAGCAGCCCGTGGTCGCCACCGCGCTCGAACTGAACATGGCCCGAGGCATCCTCCGCCGGCGCCCCGAGCCGGACGAGGAGCTCGCGCCGATCCTGGCCCGGTGCGCGGCATACGTCGAAGAGGCGTCCGCCCGGATGCGGCTGCTCGCGCGGGGAATCCATCCCGCGGCGGACGGAGACCTGCGGACGCCGCTGGAGGAGCTGATCGGGCGCAGCCCGTTCCCGATCCGGCTTTCGGGCCGCCCCGTCCCCAGCCTGCCACCGCTCGTCGCGACGGCCGCCTACTTCGTCGTCTCCGAGTCGATCACGAACGCGCAGAAGCACGCGCACGCCTCGTCGATCACCATCGAGGTGGAGTACAGCACCGAGCCGGTCGCTGCCGACCCCACCGAAGATGATCAGGATCTCGCTGGCCGCGTCACCGAGTTACGACTGGCGGTCATCGACGACGGGGTCGGCGGGGCGGTGTGCGACGACGGGCCGGACAGCGGTACGGGGCTGGTCGGCATCCGGGACCGGATCGACGCCCTGGGCGGAGAGTTCGAGCTGGAAAGCCCACCTGGAGAGGGGACGGTTGTGCGGATGACGCTGCCGGTCGCACCACGGTGACGCCGTGCGACGCCGTGCCGGCCGCAGCTGCGAGTGGTGTTCGGGATGCTCGGTCGCGGGTGGTGCTCGCCGACGATCATCCGATGTGGCGTTCGGGTCTCGCGCGGTTGCTGACGGCCGAGGGCTTCACGGTGGTCGAGGAGGTGGGCGACGCGGACGCGCTGCGCGCGGCGGTGTCCGCGCGGCGGCCCGACCTGGCGATCGTGGACATCCGGATGCCACCGGGCGGGCGGCTCGACGGGCTCGAGGCCGCGATCGACCTCCGGCGGTCCCAGCCGGGTCTCGCCGTTCTCGTCGTGTCGGAGCATCTCGCGACCGCACACGTCGACCGCCTGATCGGTGACCGCAGGCATGGCGTCGGCTACCTGCTCAAGGCACGGGCCGGTGAGGACGACTTCCTCGACGCGGTACGGCGGGTGGCCGGCGGTGGCTGCGCCTTCGACCGCGACATCGTGGAGATCATGCTGGGGGCGACGCGACGGCGGACCGGCCTCGGCGCGCTGACCGACGCCGAGCGGAAGGTGCTCGAACGGGTCGCGCAGGGGAGGTCGAACGCCGCCGTCAGCCTGGATCTCCAGATCAGCCGACGCACCGTGGAAGCGCACATCCGGAGCATCTTCGACAAGCTGGGGCTGCACGACGACGAGGAGCACAACCGCCGGGTCATGGCGGTGCTGATCTACCTCCGCGCGGGCGCGGGCTGACCGGGGTCGGGCGGCGGCTCCCGGTTCCCGGCGGCTCCCGGTTCCCCCGGCGCTCCGGCAGCGGCGGGTCTTCACGGTGCCGATCGTGACCGCCCGGTGGCGGCGCCGCATCGGTGCTGGCACCTAGGGCTGCACCGCAAAGGCAGGTGACCGCACGGATGGCAGCGCCATCCGTGCTCAGCACGATGGAGGCGCCGGGAAATCCCGGCGCACCTGCCGGTGAACAGTGGAGCAGTCATGGACGATTCCTCGAACAGCCCGTCGCGCCGCGCACTTCTCGCCGCCGGTCTCGGGGCCGGCTCCGTCGCCCTGAGCGTCGCCACGGCCGGGACGGCCGACGCGATGCTGACCGTGAACTGGTCCCAGACCGACTGGCGGTTCTGCGGCCAGTGTTACTGCCTCGTTCGGCTCGGGGACGCGAAGAACCGGTGCTCGCTCGGCAGCCGGACGCACTGGCTGATCGGCTGGAACTTCCGTCTGGACTACACGAAGGACTACGGGCCCCATGCTGGTGAGACGCCGCATAAGCAGAGCGCGTGGCTGCGTTGCTCCTACTGCGCGGTGCTGTACTACAAGGATTTCGGTGGAAGCTGTCCTGGCCGGGCCGGCGCGGTCCACAAGACGACGGTCCCGTTCGTGCAGTTCCTCGTGCCGCACGACGTGAACCCGGTGCCGCGGGACCGCCAGTCGCGGTGGCGCTTCTGCACCAAATGCAGCGCGATGTACTTCGACGGTTACGCGCCGGACCGGGGCGTCTGCCGGGGCAACGGCACGCTGGGGCACGCCCCGGCCGGAAACGTGTTCCAGCTGCCGATCTACCACTACTGACCTCCCGCGGCGGTGGGGGAGACGACATGAAGCGGCGGAATGCGGTGGCGTCGGGCCTGCGCAGACTGGCGGCCACCGGCCTCGCGCTGGCGATCGCCTCGGTGGTGGCGATCGCCTGCGTACCGGGCGGTGGCGAGGACCCACCGGGTGGCGACCCGCCAGGCGGAGGGTCGGCCCAGCCCGGCCTCGCCGGCTGCCCGACCCTGCATCCGGGGGACCAGGACCCGGTCGACGGTACGGACTGCGTGGCGGCCCTGCAGCAGGCGCTGCGTGACAACGGGTACCCGGACCAGGGGCTGGACGGCCAGTTCGGCTCCGGCACGAAGGCGAATGTGATCGACTTCCAGGCGAAGAACGGGCTGACCGCCGACGGCGTCGTGGGCGGGCAGACCCGGGATGCTCTGCTCTCCACGGGCGGCGGTGGCGGCGGGGGCGGGCAGGATCCGCCCGCCGAGGCGAGGATCGTCGCCGGATGCGCTCCCGAGAACTCACTCGGGGCCACCTGCCCGATCACCGGCTCGGGCTTCGCGCCGGGAGAGAAGGTCCGCCTCGACTTCTTCCTGCCGGCCGGTGGCGCCTCCGGTGACGCCGCGGTGGCGGACGACCAGGGTGCCTTCACGTTCACGTTCACGAACGAGCCGCATATCGCGAACACGGGAACGATCCACGTCGTGGCGACCGGTGAGCAGTCGAAGCGCACCGCGAACGCCCAGTTCATCCAGGACGGATCCGCGGGTTCCGGCCCGGCCGAGATCCATTGCGTGCGCATCGACAACGACGGGTACGGGTTCACCTACGCCGGATCCGGATTCGGCGCCAACGAACCGGTCGAGGTGACCATCGCCCCGGACTCGAATGACCCGGAAACAATCTCGGAAACCGCACACGACGATGGATCGATCCAGCGAGGTATCAACTATCCGGTGAAGCAGGGAATCCATATCGGCCTGCGGGCCCGGGGTAGGACCACCGGCCGGGAGGCCAGCTCGACCGTTTACTGGGCGGGCCCGAGCAGCACGTCGACGAAGTGCTGACATCCGCTCGCAGAGAGGACCTCACTCGGCCGCTCAGTGCGTCGCCGACGCCGGCCTCGTCCTACGAGCCGTCTCCGCCATCGGTGAATCCGACGACTGCCGGACCTCTCTACCGCACAGGCCAGGAGATCTCGCTCGCGGGGGAGACCTCCGCCGTGTTCCCCCGGGAAGTTCCCGGCTTCCCGGGGGACGCTGCGGTGACGACGGGCTCTGGTGGAGCGACCTGTGCCCGCCGGTGACCGTGCCCGGCCGACCCGGTCCCGCGAAACGGGCCGGATGCGCCGCTGTCGTGAACAATGCCGGACGGAACCCGGCGGTGACGGGGCCGGTCGGCGTGTCGCTGCCAGCGCAACCGACCGCCCGCCACAGGCCGGTCGAACCTGGCGCCGGACCACCCGCGCACCCCGGTGCCCGAAGCGGCCCCGCTCCCGGCGCCGAGTTGCACCGGGAGCCGCGAGCAGCACAGTGCGAGCAGCACAGCGAGCAGCACGGCTAGTGACGCCTGCGGCTGTCCGATTCACTGTCCGGCGCCGTGGCCGCGGTCAGCTCCCGCACCCGGCGCTCCGCGGGGCGTCGGCGGCGGGGGAACCGGGCGGTCCGGCCCCCGCCCCGGTTGCCCCCGCCGCGGTGGCTGACGCTCCGGTCGCCCACGCCCACGCCCACGCCCTCGCCCTCGGCCGGGCCGGATGCGGGGCGCAGTGGGCGGTCCGTGCCGCCCGTGTTCGCGGCCTCGATGGCCGGGCGCTCGCCGATGGTGCCGCTGTCGATCGCCGCCCGGTCCCCTGCTCCTGCCGCTGCAACGGGGCGGGCGTCGCGGGCATGACGGGACTGCGCGGTCGTCGGCGTGCCGGCGCCACCTTCGAGCCCGTCCGGTACCCGACGCGCCGGCCTGGGCCCGCCGGGCAGCGCCCTCGTGGGGGGCAGCGCCGCGCCGAACCGCGCGAGACGTCCGTAGTAGTGCGCGAGGTGCAGGTGATAGTCGAGGTCACCGGTGGTGGGGAAGGTGGCGGAGCAGCCGAGATCCTCGCGCGGGCAGCGGTACAACGTCATGGCGGGTCCTCCTACCGGAAACCGGCGTGGAACGCTTGGCCCGACGGTACGTCCCTGCTCCGGTGAACGCACGGCCGGAAGAGCAGACTGGGGGCATGGCAAACGTGTCCCACGATCCCTCCGAGGACCCTGTGGCGGTCAGGCAGAGACCGGCCGCCGCGCCCGCCGCGCCCGCCGGGCGGCCAGCCGGTGCCCGACCGGCACTCACGGCCGAGTCCGAGGTCGTGGACCTGTGTCGGGACATGCTGCGCTTCGAGTCGGTCAACCGCGGGAACGGTGAGGGCCACGAGCGGCCGATCGCCGAGTACGTGGCCGAGAAGCTGGCCGAGGTGGGGCTGGAGCCCGTCCTGCTCGAGTCCGCCCCGGGGCGGACGAGCGTGGTGACCCGGGTGGCCGGCGCGGACCCGACCCGGTCCCCGCTGCTGATCCACGGCCATCTGGACGTGGTGCCGGCGGATCCGTCCGACTGGCGCGTGCACCCGTTCGCCGGGGAGGAGGTGGACGGATGTCTCTGGGGCCGCGGCGCCATCGACATGAAGGACATGGACGCGATGACCCTGGCGGTCGTCCGTGACCTGGCCCGATCTGGCCGCCGGCCGCCGCGTGACCTTGTTGTGGCCTTTGTTGCCGACGAGGAGGCCGGCGGAACGCTGGGGGCGCGCTGGCTGGTGGACAACCATCCCGACCATTTCGCCGACTGCACCGAGGCGATCAGCGAGGTCGGCGGCTTCTCCTACACGGTTTCGGACGACCTGCGGCTGTATCTCATCGAGACCGCGGAAAAGGGCATCGCCTGGATGAAGCTCACCGTGGCGGGCCGGGCCGGGCATGGGTCCATGCTCAGCGAGGACAACGCGGTGACGAAGCTGTGCGAGGCGGTGGCCCGGCTCGGCCGGCACCAGTTCCCGATCGTCGTCACGCCGACCGTGCGGGTGTTCCTCGACTCGCTCGGGGAGGCGCTGGGCATCGAGCTCGACGCGGGCGACATCGAGAGCACGATCGCGAAGCTGGGGCCGATCGCCCGGATGGTCGGGGCGACGATCCGCAACACCGTGAACCCGACCCAGCTGGTGGCCGGGCACAAGGTGAACGTGATTCCCGGCGAGGCCACGGCCTACGTCGACGGTCGGTACCTGCCCGGGCAGGAGGAGGAGTTCCTGCGCCAGGTGGACGAGCTGATCGGGCCCGAGGTGCGCCGTGAATGGGTGGTGAACGACCAGGCGGTGGAAACCGGTTTCGACGGCCCGCTGGTGGACGCGATGGCCGGCGCGCTGCGTGCGGAGGACCCGGCGGCCCGGGCGGTGCCCTACATGCTCTCCGGCGGGACCGACGCGAAGTCGTTCTCCCGGCTCGGCATCCGCTGTTTCGGCTTCTCCCCGCTGCTGCTGCCGCCGGACCTCGACTTCGCCGGCATGTTCCACGGCGTGGACGAGCGGGTTCCGGTCGAGTCGCTGCGCTTCGGTGTGCGGGTGCTGGACCGTTTCCTCGCGGCTTCCTGACCGCGTGACGTGACGCCGGGCCGGCGTCACCTGACGCCGGGACGGAACGAGACGAGCCCGTCCCGGGCGCATCCCCGGGACGGGCTCATCGTTTGTTCTGTTCCGCTGCCTCGCCGGCCTGGCAGTTCTCCGGCCTGACGTTCGGCGGCCTGGTGGCTCACCGGTTCGCCGGTGCGGTGCCCGGTCGGTCAGGCGGTGCCGGCGGACGCGGTGCCACCGGTCGCCGGGCTGTCCGGGGTCAGCCGGGACGGCTCGGCAGTCGCCTTGCGGGCCTTGGGCACCGCGCCCGGCTGCGCGGCCGGCCGGGTCACCGCCGACGAGCCACGGGAGGCCCAGTCGTCCGGCAGCGTCGGGAAGAACCCGTCGCCGAGGCGTTGCAGCGCCGACCGGGCGAAGATCTGCTGCTGGGTGACCGTGCGCTCCGAGCGGCCGCGGCCGATGAAGCTCACCGTCCAGTGCAGCAGGGTGGTCACCCGGTGCTTGAACCCGATGATGTAGACGAGGTGCACCGCGAGCCACATCAGCCAGGCCAGGAACCCGCTGAGCTGCACGCCCTTGATGCTGGCCACCGCGCTGAAGCGCGAGATCGTGGCCATGCTGCCCTTGTCCTTGTACTCGAAGTTGCGCATCGGCGGGCCGCTGCGCAGCCGGGTGGCGATCGTCTTGGCGGCGTACTGGCCGCCCTGGATCGCGACCTGGGCGACACCGGGCAGCCGGTCGAGGGTGGCCATGTCGCCGACGACGAAGACCTCGGGGTGACCGGGCAGGGTCAGGTCGGGCTGCACCTGGATCCGGCCGGCCCGGTCCAGCACGGCGCCGGACTGCTCGGCGAGCTGCTTGCCCAGCGGGCTGGCAGCGACACCGGCGGCCCAGATCTTGCAGACCGACTCGATCCGGCGCCGGTTGCCGTCGGAGTCCTCGACGTCGATGCCACGGGAATCGACGTTGATGACCCGGGCACCGAGCTGGATCTCGACCCCGATCTTCTCCAGCTTGGCGGTGGCCTTGGCGGCGAGCTTCTCGCCGAACGTCCCCAGCACGGTCGGGGCGGCGTCGAGCAGGATGATCCGGGCCTTGGTCGTGTCGATGCGCCGGAAGTCGTGGCGCAGCGTGCGGTGCGCCATCTCGGCGATCTGACCGGCCATCTCGACGCCGGTCGGGCCGGCACCGACGACCACGAAGGTCATGTAGCGCGCGACGTCCTCCGGGTTGGGGGCGGTCTCGGCGACCTCGAAGGCGCCGAAGATCCGTCCGCGCAGCTCCAGCGCGTCGTCGATGCTCTTCATGCCGGGCGCGTGCTCGGCGAAGTGGTCGTTGCCGAAGTACGACTGGCCCGCGCCGGCGGCGACGATCAGGCTGTCGTAAGGCTGCACGTCCGACCGCCCCAGCAGGTTCGACGTCACCGTCTTCGCGGCGAGATCGATCTCGGTGACCTCACCCATGATCACCCGCGCGTTCGTCTGGCGGCGCAGCACCTCGCGGGTGGCCGGGGCGATCTCGCCCTCGGACAGGATGCCCGTCGCCACCTGGTAAAGCAGTGGCTGGAACAGGTGATGTGTGGTCTTTGCGACGACAGTCACCTCGACGGGCTCGCGGCGCAGCGCCTGGGTGGCGAACAGCCCGCCGAAACCCGAGCCGATGACTACGACCCGGTGCTTTTGGTGTCCGTCGCTCGTAGCGGTCACAATCGCTCCCCACATGCCGATGGGTCTCTGACGGAGTGGTTCACGGTCCGTCCGCCTCACCATCTTCCGCCGTGAATCGGAGCGGGGATCGTGGCGATACTCACGTCTCACCCGGCGATGTCCGTCCCGGCGGGTCGGACGTCACATCTGCCGTGCTGTGCCAATTCACCTTTGGCAGGTTGTCGGTGGCGTGGGCCCGCTGCGGTCGGTGACCGGGCCGCCGGGTCAGGTGGGGAGATAACCGGGCAAGCCGCCCGGCCGGCGCCGTCGGCGTAGCACTACTCGGCGGGTCCCATCGGGGTAGATACGGGAGCGATCAAGCTCCCAGTCCCCGAACTCGGCGTGCAGGGTGAGGATCGCCACCGCGGTTCGCCGGTCGGTGCCCGGGGGCATCGTCAGCTTCTGGTACTCGAGCTCCCTGTCGACCAAGGTGCCTGCACCTCCCGTTTCGCCGGCCCGGTGAGCGCACGGACGCCCGCTCGATCACCGGCTCCCAACCCGCCTGCGCGCGTCTCGCGCGCACCTGTTCGGTCACCGTGACACCGGGGACCTTGATGAACGCACGGTGTCCTGGAAAGAAACCTTGTCGTAGCGGTCGATCGCGCACAAGCCGTTGTCGGGTGTGCCGTGGGGAAAAGTCACACCGATCCCGGTCGACGGGGACGGCGGGGCGCCTCGCCAGGGCACCGGACAGGGGCGCCGGACAACGACATCCCGCGTTGCCGGGGGTGAAGTGCGCGGCAATGGGACGCCGCGGGCGACATTGGCCGGCCTGCCCGGCGGAATTTCGGACCAGCACGGAACGACCAGGCCACGGAAGTCCGGTGAGGCGAACGGTGGCGCGGCGACGGCGCGAGAAAACGACGCCGGCCCGGTCCGTCAGACGACGGCCCGGGCGCGGCGACGCCCGCCAGGGGACGTCAGGGCACGTACGAGAGCGTGAACGCGAGGGTCGCGTAGACGGTCATCGCCGCGGCGGAGACGGTGATCACGAACGTCCACACCTCGCGGCGGGCTGTGGCCAGGGCGGCAACGAGGAGGAACGGGAACGCGCCGTAGAGGTAGCGCTCGGAGGAGTCGAGGTTGCTGCCGGTCACGATCGCCAGCAGCACGAGCGTCGACCAGACCGGGTACGACACGGGCAGCCAGCGGAACATGACCACCAGGGCGAGCACGGCCAGCACCAGCCAGGGCACATGCAGGGCCGTGCCCAGCTCGCCGCTGGTCGCGCCGCGGGCCGCGTCGATGATCGTCGAAAGCGGGTTGGCGCTGCTGCCGTGCCGGGCCGCGTCACGTTGCATCGTCAGCGGGGCGAGCCCGTCACCGTGGGCGGACGCGGACCACAGCAGGTAGATCCCGGCTCCGGCCAGCGGGGCGACGAGCGCGCCGAGCCGGCCGGCCAGCTCACGCCCGCCGCCACCGGCAGGCCGGCCGCCAGCCTGCCCGCCGCCGGTCGTCGGCGGCGCGGAGGCGTCGGGCGCTCCGGGCGCTCCGGGTGGGAGCAGCGGGGTGGGCGGGCCCGGTGCTCCGGCAGGCCCCAGCCGGCCCAGCAGCGGGAGGCGCAGCCCGCGGGCCGCCTCGATCGCGACCGGCACGGCGAGCAGCAGGCCCAACGGCCGGCACAGGCCGCCGAGCAGCCCGGCGACGATCGCGATCTCCCAGCGGCGGGTCCGCGCCCCGAACAGGACCGCCGCGGCCAGCAGCCCCGCCAGCGCCTCGGCGTAGCCCATCACCAGCACGAAGGCGGGCGGCGCCAGCGCCCCGATCCAGATGACCCGGCGGGTCGTGTCGTCGTCGAAACCCTCGGCCCGCGCGACGCCGACCAGCACCAGGGCGAACGCGACGGCGATGAGGTTCACCAGGACGAGCAGCACGGCCCCGGCGTGGCCGCCCGCGCCGGGCAGGGCCGTGAACAGGCGGACCAGCAGGGGGAGCAGGGGGAAGAAACGCCGGCTCTCGTCACCGGCCCCGTCGTAGCCGTGCTCGGCGATGGTGAGGTACCAGCCGGCGTCCCAGCCGAGCAGGTCGGTCGTCGCAAGCGTGACGCCGCCGTCCTCGCTGGCGCTGTCCGCGATGAACCGGGTCAGCGCCAGCGCCGCGCCGACGACCACCCGTGCGGCTACCCAGGCGACGAGGACGTCCCGCAGATACCAGCGGCGGGCCCAGGCCCGGGCCCGTGCGGCCGACGTGCGGTCGCCACGGCTGACCCCGTGCCTGCCCCGGGCCGGCTTCTCCCGTCGCGGCTGCGGCGTCTCCCGCGTACCCGGAGGCTGCCGTGGCGCCTCCGGGTACGCGGGCTGGCGCGCTGCGGTCATGACACCCGGAACCGCAGCAGGGCGTAGTTCTCGTACACGCGGGCCGGAATGCCCTGCGTCATCACCTCGTCGGCCAGCGGGCGCTGCTCCTGCAGCGTCGTGCGCACCTGGGTGCAGAGCTCCTCGTAGGTCCGGTACGCGCCGGAGCCGGCCATGAACACGGTGTGTGATCCGGCCTCGGCCAGCGCACGCTCGGCGACCGCGACGCCGTTGGCCTTCTTGTTCCGCTCCTCGTAGTCGACCCAGTTCACCCGGTCGGGCGGTGCGTAGGTCGGGACCACGTAGACCTTGAGCCAGGAGGGCACGGTGCGGGCCAGACCCGGCCCGAGCTGGTCCGGGCACACCAGCAGGACGTCACCGGGCTTGGACAGCCGGGTGAGGACCGCGGCGGCCTCGCCGGCCTGGCTGCGTTCCCGCCGGACGTCGCTCGTCCCGGCGACGACGCCGATCAGCGCGGCGAGCACGACCACGCCGCGGAAGACCCGCCGGTCCGCCAGCATCGTGGCGCCGAGGCCGACCACGAGGAGGAACGGGACGAACGCGGTCGCCGTGTAGCGGTCGGCCCAGGCGTTGCCGACCGCCTTGCCGGCCGCCACCGCGACGATCAGGGTCCCGGTGGCGAGGAAGAACAGCGTGCGGCCCGGTTCGAGGCCCTTCAGGTCGAGCAGCATGAACCGGCCCCCGAGGGGACGTCCCGCGATACCGGCGGCGACCAGACCGGTCACGATGAACAGCAGCAGCCGTCCGAGGGTGGTCGGTCCACCGGCCCACTGCCCGTAGGCGTGGGTGACCGCGGCGAAGCTCGCCGGCTCCCCCCAGGGGGTGCCGGTGTGGGCCAGCTGGGAGAAGAAGTTCGACAGCCAGGGCGCGAACACCAGGCCCCCGGCGATCAGCCCGACCACACCGGCCAGCGGGCCACGCCGGTGCCACTGCGGGACGGTGCGGGTGGCACCCCCGGCCGCGTCGGCCAGCAGCTCGGCCGGGCTCGCGCCGGAGCGGGCACCACCACCCGCCGGATCCGCCGGCTGCGTCCCGGCGGTCGCCGGCGCCAGGCCGCCGGCCGCGTGCGGCATGCTCCCGGCCGCCGTGTGTGCGGGGTTCCCCGCCGCATGCGCCGGATTCCCCGCAGCCGGCCATCCGGGCACGGCAGCCGGCGCGGTCGCCGCAGGGGGGCGCGGCGCGCGTACGGCGCCAGGGCGGTGCCCACCCCGGCCACGCCCGGCGCGGGCGCGCCGGGTGGCCTGCGCCGCTGCGATCCGGGGCCGGATGATGATCAGCCCGATGAGCCACGCGCCGACCGTCAGCAGGACGTAGAGGCACCAGTAGTGCGTCAGCGCGAGACAGCCCGCGCACAGCGCGAGCAGCGCGATGTTCTTCACGGCGGGATCGCGCAGCACCCGTTCCAGAGCCAGCCCGCCCAGCGCCGTGAGCAGCACGATCAGGCTGTACATCCGGGTCTCGGTGCCGAAGTACAGCGCGAACGGGGAGGTCAGGTAGAGCACGACCGCGACCTTCGCGGCCCGCTCGCCGACCAGCTGGCGCCCGAGGAGGAAGATCGGCACCGCCGAGAGCAGGTTGATCACCGCGGACATCGCCCGCACCGCACCCGCGCCGTTGCCGAACAGGCCCACCCACCCGTGCAGGAGGATGTAGTACAGCGGCGGCGAACCGTCCTCCAGCAGCCCGTCCCACATCGTCGGGCCGGAGCCGGACAGGGGGAGGCGGGCGATGGCCACGCTCTGCGCCTCGTCGAGCCAGAGCGGCTGGCGTGCGCTGAAGCGCACCGCCACGGCCCCGGCGATGATCAGAACGAGCGCGGCCCGGAAGATCCGGTCCTCGCGGCCGGGTCGCGCCCCGACCCGTTCAGCCGGCTCGGAGGGGTTTTCCGCCGGCCGCACCGCGACGTCGGTCACGGTCAGTCCCTTCGGTGTGCCAGGGGTGCGGTGCGCGAGGGCCGGGGCTGCCCAGGCAGGCACCCGGCGCTCGCTCGCGCCCGTTGCTACTGGTGAACGTGGACGCGTTCACAATGACGCGTGACGCCGCGGGTCGGCCACGCGAAGGCAGGCGGCGGGCTCGTCGGGAGCCCCCGGCCGTGTCACGGAGGGAGTCCCGACGCCGCCGCCGCGCGTCGCCTAGGCGCGCTTCGAGGAGGACTCCTCGTGGTAGTCCTCCTCGACGTTGACCTCCCAGACGTCGTGGGACTTTCCGTCGATGATGTTCTCAACCGTCAGCATCGCGGTGAGCATCGAGTGGTCCTGGTTGTTGTACCGGTGCATACCGTTACGGCCGACCGGGTGGACGTTGGGAGCGTTGTCCTCGAGCCAGCCGCGGATGATGTCGACGTTCTTCTTGTACTCCGTGTCGTAGTACGGGTACGCCTTGGGCATCCGCACGACGTAGCCGGTCTCGACCTGGCCGGCGCGGACGAGGCCGAGCCGGGCCAGCTCCCGGGTGCCCAGCGCGATCAGGTCCTCGTCGGACGAGTTCCACATCTCGTCGCCCTCGAAGACGAAGTACTCCAGGCCCAGGCAGGTCTTGCCGTCCTTCACCAGGAACGGCGACCAGGACGAGAAGTTCTGGATGCGGCCGACCTTGACATCCGGGGAGTGGATGTAGATCCAGTTGTCCGGGAACCCGGCCGACTCGGGAACGACCAGCGCCACGGTGAGGAAGTCGCGGTACTTCAGGGCGTTCGCGGCGGCGAGGACGCGCGGCGGAACCGGCGGGTCCATCACGCGCACCAGCGAGGAGAAGGACATCGAGGAGATGAACTGGTCACCCGTGTACTGGTACTCGGTGCCGATGTCCGTCCGCGACGACTCCGGCGCGCCCGCGCCGGGCCCGTAGCCACCCGTGACCACCGTGGTGACACCGGTGGCCTTGCCGTTCTCGTGGTGGATCTTCTTGACCTTCTCCTCGAAGACGATCCGGCCACCCTGCTTGGTGATCTTGTCTGCGGCGGTCTCCCACATCATTCCCGGCCCGTACTTCGGGTACTGGAACTCCTCGATGAGGGAGGTGATGTCCGTCTGGTTGCGCTTCGGCAGCACCGCGTTGATGACGGCGTTGCTCAGGGACAGGCTCTTGATCCGCTGAGCGGCCCAGTCGGAGGGCATCTCGCTGACGGGAACGCCCCAGACCTTCTCGGTGTAGGTCTTGAAGAAGGTGCGGTAGAGCCGCCAGCCGAATCGCGCGACCAGCCAGTTCTCGTAGTTCGACTGGTCCTTCGGCGGGCGCACCCGGGCCGCCGCGTAGGAGCCGATGCAACGCGCCGCCTCCAGCACGCCCAGGCCACCCAGGGCGTTTCCTGGCTTCAGCGGGTAGTCGAAGAACTTGTTGTTGTAGTAAATGCGGCTGGAACGCGGCCGGAGCAGGAAGTCCTCATCCGGCAGAATCTCGTGCCACAGCTTCTCGACCTCGGGAACCTTGGTGAAGAAACGGTGGCCACCGATGTCGAAACGCCAGCCGTCCCGCTCGGCCGTGCGGCTGATTCCGCCGACCACCGAGTCACCCTCGATAATCGTCACGGGGATCTCCCGCTTCATCAGCTCCCAGCCGGCGGAGAGACCGGCCGGCCCGGCTCCGATGACGACTACCTCTGGCTTTTCGGTCACTGTGCCGGACCTCTCCTCAACAACATCGTCCGTGGTCAGTCGGGGGACGCACAGGCGGCGCGTTTCGCGCCCGCGGCTGGCTGGACCCCTCCCGGTGCCGGAACCTTCGCATCCGGCCTCCGGGGCAGTCTCGCATGGGAGTTACCGCCGCTTCACCGGACCCCCCGGTGGGGCGCCGATATCGGCCCGGCACACCTGATGCGGTGGGCCTTGCCCGGGCGGCGCCGCTCCAGTGTGCCTGACCTCGGCGGCCGACCCGCCGGGCGCTCTGGCATGGTGCGGACATGCCTCGCGCACTGCCCACCCCGCGTGCTCCGGAGCCGGCGCTGCTCCTGGCCGGCTGGTGCGGCTGCGCGGTGGGCATCAGCCTGTCGGACGGCAGGTACAGCCCCCTCGCGCTCGTCATGGTGCTGCTGGGCGCCGCCGCGGCCGTGGCCGCCCTCGCCGTTTCTCCGGTGGCGGGTCTCACACCGGGCGGCGGGTCCCCGACGTCGCGGCGCGGGTGGGGTGGCACGGCGGCACGGTTCGCCCCCCGGGCGGTGATCGTCCTGTGTGGCGTCGTTGTCGCGGCCGGCCCGCTCGTGCGTCACCCTCGCTACTACGCCGCGGGCCCGGCCGCGGCCGTGGCGGACGTCCTGGCGGCCGCCGCGGGGCTGCTCGCCGGGGCAGCACTGCTCAGCGCCGCCCGCACGGCCAGGCCCGCAGGTCCGGCCGGCGCGGACGCTGCGCGGTCCGGGTCCGGGTCCGGGGTGGGGGCCAGGGTGGGCCTGGGCCTGGGCCTGGCCGGGAGCCGGGGGCCGTGGTGGGCGCGGTCCTGGGTGTTCTGGGCGGTGCTCGGCCTCGCGGTCGCCGCCGGCGTCGCCACCATCGTCGCCGCGCCGCGGCCCCGGATCGACGTGTTCCACCTGCTGCAGGGCTCGACGTCAGGGCTGGCCGACGGCGAGAACATGTACCGCCAGCAGTGGGGGCCCGACCCGGTGACCTACGCCCACACCGCGGGCGGGCTCTTCGACGTCTACCCCTACCTGCCGGGCACCTCGCTGCTGCTGGCGCCGTTTCGGTGGATATTCGGTGACGTCCGGTACGGCCTGCTTCTGGCGGTTGCCTGCGCGGCGGTCATCGCCCGCCCACACGGCGCAGGGCACGGCACCGCGGGCCCGGGCACGGACATGTCCACCGGCACCGGCCCGCGCGTCACCCGGCTCCTTCCGCTCCTGCTCGTCGTGTTCCCGGAGTCGATGTACGCGCTGCAGCAGTCGTGGACGGAGCCGCTGCTCGTGGTGGCGCTCGCCGTGATGGTCCGGGCGGTCACCACCGGCCGCACCCGGCTGGCCGTGGTCGCCCTCGCGCTGGCGTTGGCCAGTAAGCAGCATGTGGCGCTGCTCCTGCCGGTCGCGGCCTGCTGGCCGGCCTTCGGCCCGCGCCGGGCGCTGGCGTCGGCCGGCCTCGGGCTGGCGGTGGTGGCGCCCTGGATCGTGACGGCACCGCGGGACTTCTTCGCCGACGCTGTCCGCACCAACCTCGACTACCCGGTGCTCGACCACTCGCTTTCGCTGCCGGGCTGGGCCCACCATTTCGGGATCACGCTCGGCTTCGGCGCGACCGCCGCCGTGCTGGCTGGCAGCTACCTGCTGGCCTGGCGGGCCCGCGGGGGCGCGGCAGGCTTCTGCGCGGGCTCGGCGGTGGTCCTGCTCGGGCTGGATCTGATGAACAAGCAGACCTTCTTCAACCACTACACGCTGCCGATGGCTCTGCTCGTCCTGGCGGCGACCAGCACGGCGGCCGCGCGGGGCCACCTCGTGGCCCCGCCGCAGCTCAGGGCGCGGCCTCGGCGTGCCGCGGACGGTCAGCGTGCCGCGGAGGGTCGGCGTGCCGCGGAGGGTCAGCGTGCCGCGGACGGTCAGCGCAGAGTGGAGAACCGCTCCAACGCCGCGCCCTCGTAAAGATTGCGCTTCTCGACCTGCAACGCACGGTCGCGCAGCGCCGCGAGCTGGTCGGAGACCACCGCGCAGGCACCTTCCAGGAATCGGTACCCATCGGCCCGCACGAGCAGCACGGCGTGGTCGGGCCCGGCGAGCCCGTTCACCTCGGCGGCGAAGGCCGCGCCGTTCGCGCGCTTCATCCGGTCCGCGTAGTCGACCCAGTCGACGAGGGCGGGGCCGGTCTCGTCGGCGTAGACGATCTCCCGGACGTCGATGTCGCCGCGGCGCACGATCGCCCGGTGCACCGCCGGGCCCAACTGGTCCGGGCAGTAGGCGACGACGTCGCCCGGCCGGGCGATCCGGGCGATCCGGTCGGCGATCTCACCGGCCTGGGTCCGTTCGGTGCGGGCGAGCTGGTACCCGCCGATCAGCCCGCTGACCGAGGCGATGACGAGCACGGCCACGAACGCGCGGTGAACAGGCAGGTGGGCGATGCCCAGCGCGGCCAGCAGGAGGCAGGCCGGCAGGGCGATGCCGGTGTACCGCTCCGCGTAGGCGCTGCCGCCGAACATGTTGACGAAGTAGGCCAGCACGAGCGGAACGAGCCAGATCGCCGCGAGGTACCGGCCCGGCGTGCGCCCGGAGATCTTGACGTGGAGCTCGCGGCCCAGGGGCCTGGCGGTGAGCCCGATCAGCGCGCCGCCGAGCAGGATGACGCCCAGCAGGGCCCCGGTCGACTGCGGCCCGGCCCAGTCGAAGACGGTGTCGAGCAGTACCTGAGCCTGCACCCGCGGTGCCCAGGGCGTCCCGGTGTGCAGCATCTGGAAGAGGAACACCGGCATCCACGGCGCGAAGAGCAACGCCGAGGCCGCCATCGCGGCGAACGCGCGCAGCGCCGGGCGGCGGTAGCCGGGCCGGCGCCGCGCCTGCACGAGCAGGAACGCCGCCACCGTGAACACCAGCAGGAACGTCCAGTAGTGCGTGTAGACCAGGGCGGCCGTCGCGAGTGTCAGCAGGGCCAGCCGAAACGGGCTGCTGCGGTTCAGCGCCCCGATCGCCGCGAACCCGAAGACCAGCACCAGCAGGACGACCAGCGAGTACATCCGCGCCTCGCTGCCGTAGCGGATCGCGTACGGCGAACAGGCGAAGAGCAGCAGGGCGGCGCGCCCGACGCGCTGTTCGGCTGTCGGCCCGCCGTTGCCGAGCGCGGTCGCGTAGCGGCCCACACGCCGCCCGGCCAGCCAGGCCAGCGGCAGCGTGGCGAGCGAGAGCACACCGGACAGGGCCCGGACGGCGACGTCGCCGTCACCGAACAGCGTGATCCACCCGTGCAGGAGAAGGTAGTACAACGGCGGCGAGCCGTCGTGGCGGAGCGCCTCGAGCAGGTCGGGCACCGACCGGGACGCGATCCCGACGGTCAGCGACTCGTCCAGCCACAGATGACTCGGCGTGGCGAAGCGGAGCACGGCACCGGTCACGACCGCCAGCAGCGTCCCGACGAGAACGAGCTGGGGTGCCGCGGCCACCGTCCACTGCCGGGCCAGCCCCAGCCCGGCCGCCCAGCGCTGCGACCACCCCGGTCGGACGCCCTCGGGAGCGGATCGCCGCGCGGACTCCCGCGGGTCGGCCGGCGTGGCGGCCTGCCTGACCGGCACGGCCTGCTCACCCGGCCCCGCCAGCTCGATCGGCACCCGCTGGGCGAGCACGGGACCGTGGGCGGGCGTCTCGGCCGCGGCCGGCGCCTCGCCCGTCTCGTGGGCCTCCAGAACCGGTGCCTGCCCCGGTTCCGAGCTGGTGCCCGGCGCCGAGGACGATTTCCCGACCTGCCCGGTCGGCAGGTCGTCAGGGCTCACCACCCGAACGCTACCCATTCGTGTGCCACGCGATCTTCGTCAGGTCGGGTTCGGCGCCCCGCGACAGCTTCATGACAGGTTTCCTGGCAGTCCTGTGCCCCATGACGTGTTCCTCATGACGGGCTGCCTCATGACGATCCCGCCCGCGTACCGGCCTGCGCCGGTACGGCCAGCGCGTCGGCCCGGCTGCTCGGGCCGCGCCGGCCGCTCTCGTTCGGCGTGTCGTCGGCCGGCAGCTCGTCGGTGTCGTCGTAGGCGTCCTCGTCGTCGTCCACACCCGGGCCGAAGGGGTCGACCGAGCCACCGGCCAGCAGCGCGGGCAGCAGCGTCGCCCGCCGCCGCCCGCCGGCGTCACGCACCGCCGCGCGCAGCGCCGGGCCGTTCACCGAGACGATCGAGAGATGACTGCGGGCCCGGGTCATCGCCGTGTAGACCAGCGGGCGGTTCAGCATGCGACCGGCCTCCGGGGGGAACACGCCCACCACGGCGGCCCACTCGCTGCCCTGGGCGCGATGCACCGTGACGGCCCAGCCGTGCCGCAGGTCCACCACACCGTGCGACGGGATGTCGAGCTCCCCGCCGGGGAAGGCCACCCGCAGCGCGCCCCGCTCACCGAGCGCCACGACGACGCCGATCTCGCCGTTGGCGAACCCCAGGTCCAGATGGTTCGCCGTCGCCACGACCCGGTCGCCCACATCGAACCCGGAGACCTCACCGGGGCCGGGGTTGAGCGCCTTCTTGAGCGCGGTGTTCAGCGCGGTGGTTCCGGCCGGCCCGCCGTGCACCGGGGTCACGACCTGCACCTCGGCGGACGGGATGCCCAGCGCCCGCGGGATCGAGTCGGTGACGAGCTGGACGACCCGGTGGGCGGCCTCACCGGAGGTACGCGCCGGCACGACGACGACCTCGCGGCCGGGGCCGCTGGGCGGCGGAGGCAGCTCGCCCTGGCGGACCGCCGCGGCCATCGTCGCGATCGCGCCACCGTCCGCCTGCCGGTAGAGCCGGGTCAGCTCGGTGACGGGAACGATCTCGGACTCCAGCAGGTCGGCGAGCAGCTGGCCCGGCCCGATGCTCGGCAGCTGGGCGGGATCACCCACGAGAAGGAGATGGGTGCCGTCCGCGCACGCGTCCAGCAGCGCCGCGCCGAGCTCGGCGTCGACCATCGAGGTCTCGTCGACGACCACCAGGTCCGCCTCGAGCGGGTTGTGCTCGTCGCGGGTGAAGCCACCGCCGCGGCCCTGGGCACCGAGCAGGCGGTGCAGGGTGCTGGCCGGGGCGCCGCACAGCTCCTCCAGCCGCTTGGCGGCCCGCCCCGTCGGCGCGGCGAGCGCCACCTCCACTCCGGCGGCCTCGGCCAGCCGGACGACCGCGGCCACGGTGCGGCTCTTGCCCGTACCGGGACCGCCGGTCAGCACGCTGACGCCGGCCTCGAGCGCGGTGCGCGCGGCCCGCAGCTGGATCTCGTCCAGACCGGCGACGGCGTGGTCAGCGGCGGCACCCTGGTCCACCGACCCGCCCCGTGGGCCGCCGGCCGCACCGGGTGCCGCCGGGCCGGCCGCACCGTCGCCGTGGCCGCCGTCGCCGACCTCGCTCCCGCTCCCGGTGCCGGCCTCGTCGCCATCGGTACCGTCGCCATCGGATTCGTCGTCGTCGGCGTAGTCATCGTCGAACATCGACCGGGGCTCCGGCGCCGGGAGTTCGGAGGCGGCGCCGCCGGAGGGCGTGAGTGCCGGTTCCCCGGGCGACCCGGAGGCCGCCCGCCGGCGCCGCCGGGCCTGGCCGTCCTCGCCGTCGGCGCGCAGGGGCTCTGCCGTCGCGAGCAGGCGTTCCACCCCCTCGGCGATCGCCTGCTCGGCCATCGCGAACCGCTCCAGGGCCACCCGGTCGTCCACCTGGACCACCCGGCCGACCTCGAGTGCGCTGGTCAACGCCGTCAGCGGGTCGGTGACCCCCTCACCTGCCGCGGCCCGGGACACGGCCGCCACCTCGGCGGCGGTGTCACCGGCCCGGCTGGCGGCCCGGCCCAGCAGGTGGGTGACGACCGCCGGGCCACGCCGTGGGTCGGTGCGGCCCAGCCCGAAGTGACGGGCGAAGCGGTCGGCGTCCCCGAGCTCGGCCTCACCACCGTCCAGCAGTGACCAGGGGTCGGCGCGCAGCGCGTCGACCGCCGCGGGGCCCAGCGCCTCGCTCAGGCCGCGCGCGAGCCGGGCCGGCAGCCGAGCCGCGATGAGCAGCTCCACCGCGGCGTAGGTGGCCTCGGCCGCGCGGAACGTGTCGAGCAGGCGCCGGGCCCGCGGCCCGGAGACACCGGGCACCGCCGACAGCCGGGCCAGGTCGACGTCCGCCCGGCCTTCGATGCCGGCCTCGCCGAGGCGGCCGGCCGTCGTCCGGCCCAGGCCCGGCCAGAGACCGGCGGCGCAGAAGGCCGCGAAGACGACCCCGTCGTCTGGACCCGTGCCCGCCGCGGGCGAGGCCGGCCCGCCAGGGTCGGCGGTGGGCGCAAGCGGGATGTCGACGGCGTCTTCGGGCATTGCCGAAGCGTAACGACGGCGTCGGGAGCTCCGGGTACGCCCGCTCGGTAGCGTGGTGCGGTAGGTGGTCCGCGGGTGGTCCGATCACGCGTCGTGACGTCGGCCTCTGGCCGGCGGGCACGTCACGTCTGACCTGGTGCGTGTGTCCGGCCTGGCAGCCGCCGGCCGGTGCTCGGCACCGGCAGCCCCACCCGTGTGCCTGCCGGTGTCCGCTGGTGTCCGCTGCGGGTACGCGCCCCGCACTGGTGAAGGAGAAGTCAGGGTTGACCACAGTCCTGCTGGTCCGGCACGGTCTCACCGAGGTCACCGGCAAGATCCTGCTCGGCTGGACTCCCGGCGTCGGCCTCGACGACCGGGGCCGGGCGCAGGCCGCCGCGCTGGCCGATCGCCTCGCGGAGATCCCGCTGGCCGCGATCGTGTCCAGCCCGCTCGACCGCTGCCAGCAGACCGCCCAGGCGATCGCCGAGCGCCGTCCGGCGGGGCCCGCCGCCGCGGGCGGGCGCCAGCCCGTCCAGACCGACGACCGGGTCGGGGAGTGCCACTACGGCGACTGGACGGGGCAGGAGCTCGCCGTGCTGGCCCGCGACCCGCTCTGGAAGATCGTGCAGAGTCAGCCGAGCGCCATCACCTTCCCGGGCGGCGAGGCGCTGCGCGACACCCAGGCCCGCGGGGTCAACGCGGTGCGCGAGTGGAACGCGCGGCTCGGGCCGGACGCGACCTGGCTGCTGTGCTCACACGGTGACGTGATCCGGACCGTGGTCGCCGACGCGCTCGGCATGCATCTGGACATGTACCACCGGATCACCATCGATCCGTGCTCGCTGACCGTGGTGCGCTACGGCGAGCACCGCCCCTTCGTCCGGCGGATCAACGACATCGGCGGCTCCGTGACCGATCTCCTGCCGGCACCCGCCGCCCCGGTGCCGTCCGCCGGCGCGGTCGCGGAGGGCGGGTCGGGGGCCGACGGCGCGTCGGCCGCACCGGGCGAGGACGAGATCATCGGGGGTGGCGCCGGGGTGGCCCCGGTGGCGAGGGCCGCATCGGGCGGGCACCCGTCCCCCCAGCAGCCGCCGGCGGCGAGACTAGAGCCGTGAGCATTTCCGCGGCCGGTCCCGATCCGGGAGAGGGCCCTGCGCTGGATCCGCTCGACAGCGGCGGGCTGGACGCCTCGCAGGCGCTGGAGCTGCTGCGGTCCGGCGAGCTGGAGATCACCGGCCGGCTCGTCGACGCGAGCAACGCGACCCTGCTGTGCGAGATCCGCCTGGACTGCGCGGTCGCGGATGTCGTGGACGTCGAGGCTGGTGCCGGTGCCGGTGCCGGTGCGGATCCCGGTGGTGATGGTGCCGGCCGGGTCACCAGCGCGCGGTGTGTCTACAAGCCGGTGCGCGGCGAGCGTGCGCTCTGGGACTTCCCCGACGGCACACTGGCCGCCCGGGAGCTCGCGGCCTACGAGATCTCCGAGGCGATGGACCCGGGCATCGTCCCGCCCACGGTGATGCGTCCGGGCCCCTTCGGTGAGGGCATGGTGCAGCTCTGGATCGACGTCGACACGACCGTGGACCTGGTGGAGCTGACCCGTTCGGACGATCCGCGGCTGCGGCGCATCGCACTGTTCGACGCGGTCATCAACAACTCGGACCGCAAGGGCGGGCACCTGCTGCCCGCGCCGTCCGGCCGGGTCTACGGCATCGATCACGGTGTGACGTTTCACACCGACGACAAGCTGCGCACCCTGCTGTGGACCTGGCGGGGGGAACGGTTGACCGCGCGGGAGTGCGCCGTGCTCCGTGGCCTGAGCGAGTCCCTCGGAGGCGATCTGGGTGAGCGTCTGACGCCTCTGCTCACCACCGCGGAACTGGCTGCGCTCCAGGCGAGGGTCGAGCGGCTGCTGGCCCGGCGCCGCTTCCCGATGCCGTCCGCGGACTGGCCGGCCATACCCTGGCCGCCCTTCTGATCAGCGGCGCGCTTTCCGACCGGCCGGGTGGTGCGTCCCGGTCTCGGGCGAGCCGGCCCAGCTTGTCCCGCAGCCCGCTTCGGCGCGGTTACCCTGACACGCATGTACGCGTGGCCCTCTCCCCAGCTTCCCAGGCTTCCCGGACAGGGTCGCGACCTGCGTGTCCTCGACACGGCGAGCGGACGGGTCCGGGCGCTGCGGCCGGGTCCGACGGCCAGCCTCTACGTCTGTGGGATCACCCCCTACGACGCCACGCACCTGGGCCATGCGTTCACCTACCTCACCTACGACCTGGTGCAGCGGGTGCTGCGCGACGCCGGCCACGAGGTGCGTTACGTCCAGAACGTGACGGATGTCGACGACCCGCTGCTGGAGCGCGCCGATCGCGACGGCATCGACTGGCGTGACCTCGCCCGCCGCGAGATCGACCTGTTCCGCTCGGACATGACCGCGCTGCGCGTCCTGCCGCCCGACCACTACGTCGGCGTCGTCGAGGCCGTGCCGCTCATCGTCGAGATGATCGGCCAGCTGGTCGAGCGGGGGGCGGCCTACTCGGTCGAGGGCGACCTGTACTTCTCGGTGTCCTCGGCGAAGGAGTTCGGCGAGGTCGCCGGGCTGAGCCCGGCGCAGATGCTGGCGCTGTCCGCCGAGCGCGGCGGCGACCCGGGCCGGCCGGGCAAGAAGGACCCGCTGGACCCGCTGCTGTGGCGCGCCGAGCGGCCGGGGGAGCCGTCCTGGCCGTCGCCGTTCGGCCCGGGCCGGCCGGGCTGGCATGTCGAGTGCTCCGCCATCGCCCGCCACCATCTGGGCGCCCCGATCGACATCCAGGGCGGCGGCAGCGACCTCGTCTTCCCCCACCATGAGTGCAGCGCCGCGCACGCCGAGGTCGCGGGGGGCACGGCGCCGTTCGCCCGCGCCTACGTACACACGGCCATGGTCGGCCTCGACGGCCACAAGATGTCGAAGTCCCGGGGGAACCTGGAGTTCGTCTCGCGGTTGCTGGCCGGCGGCGCGGACCCCGCGGCGATCAGGCTGGCGCTGCTGCATCATCATCACACCGTGGAGTGGGAGTGGACGCCCGCGGACCTGCCGGCCGCCGACCTGATGGTGCGGCGGTGGCGGGCCGCGGCGGCACTGCCCGCACCCACCGCGCCGGACGCCGGCCGGCTGCTCGCCGTGGTCCGGGAGCGGCTGGCCGACGGACTCGACGCACCGGGAGCCGTCACCGCCGTCGACGAGTGGGTGACGGCCGCGCTCGGTGCTGGCGGTGCCGGTGTGGGCGCTTCGGGGGCATCGGGGGGAACAGACGTGACGGAGTCGGTGACCGTCCGCGATATCGTCGATGCGTTGCTCGGTATTGATCTTGGTTCGGGCCTACCGAGAGGAACGTAGCCGATGGGGGCGCACCACCGCCGGGAAGAGTCCGGCGCCGGCATGGAGCGGCCGACGTTCGACGAGGTCGCCCAGGGATACGACCGCCGCCAGGTCGACGACTACGTCGGTGTCCTGTGGCGGTACGCGAGCGAGGTGACGTCCCGGCTGGCGGCGGCGGAATCGGCACTGCGTCACGAGCGTGACCGCCAGGAGGCCCAGGCCCGCCTCGCCGAGGGCGTCCCCGCGCAGGCGGGCGGGCGGATCGGGCTCATGCTCGAGATCGCGCAGCGGGAGGCGGACGACATCCTCGGCGCGGCCCGTCAGATCGCCCAGTCGGCGCTGGCGGAGGCCGTCGCCGAGGCCGGCGCCAACCATCCGATCGTGCGCGAGGCCCGAGAGCAGGCGGAGAAGCTCCTGCTCGACGCGGTCGAGGAGAGCCGCCGGCTCGCGCTCACCCGACACGAGGACCTCGAGGCCGAGATCGCCCGCGGCACGCACTCGCTGGACGCGCTGCGCCGCCAGCAGGGTGAGATCGTCGGCGCCGTCCTGCGGCTGCGCCGCCTGCTCGGCGAGGACGAGATCGACCGTGCCGTCACCGATCTCGTCCGTTCCGGGCTCGCACCCGAGGGCCTGGCGGGCCACGTCGGCCACGACACCGGCGCCGCGGCAACCGGCGGTGCCGCCACCGGCGCCGCGGCGGCAGGTTCCGCCGGCACCGGTGGCTCCGCCGGCACCGGTGGCTCCGCCGGCACCGGTGGTTCCGCTGGAGCCGCTGGGACGGCCACCACGGGGAGAGCCGCCACCGGGACGGCTACCGCAGCCACCGCCGCCCCAGCAGCCCCGCAGCCGGGAACGGGTGGTCCCGGCGCGGGTTTCGCCACCGACGGCTACGTGGGCGCGCAGGCGGCCGCCCCGTCCGGGTTCGCGGTGGGGGGAGTCCGGCACGCGACGGCAGGCGGGCGCGCGGGCCCGGCCGCGGCCGCCCGCCGCGGCCGGCACCGCCAGCAGCGCGATGTCGCCGACGCCGAGCCCTACGCGGCGGCGGACTCCTACGCGGCCACCGACCCGTACGCGGCGGCGGACTCCTACGCGGCCACCGACCCGTACGCGGCGGCGGACCCGTACGCGGCCACCGACCCGTACGCCACGGCGGACCCGTACGCCGCGACCGGCCCGTACTCGACTCCCGGCCCGCGCTCCGCTGGCAACCCGAGTTCGGCGGCGGGCACCGCCGGCGGATTCGTACCCGCGGGCGCGCAGGGCCGTGGCCCGGCGACCGGCGCGGTGCACATGCCTCCGGCAGGTCACCGGCCGGCGCGCGAGGAGGACATCATCGACGCCGAGATCGTCGAGGAGTGACCTCGCGCCCGCCGCGGCGGGCGCGAGGTGTGCGGTTATTCGCCCCGCCTGCGCAGGTAACGCTCGAACTCCCGGGCGATGGCGTCGCCACTCGCCTCCGGCAGGGCGGTCTCCGGCTCGCGTGACTCCAGCGAGCGGACGTACTCGGCCACCTCGGAGTCGCCGGCGGCGAGCTCGTCCACCTGCCGTTCCCAGGCCTTCGCCTTGTCGGGCAGCTCGCCGAGGGGGATCTCCATGTCGAGGAGGTCCTCGACCCGGCGCAGCAGGGCCAGCGTCGCCTTCGGGCATGGCGGGTTCGCCACGTAGTGCGGCACCGCCGCCCAGAACGACACCGATGCCAGCTCCGCCCGGGAGCAGGCATCGGAGAACACCCCGACGATCCCGGTCGGCCCCTCGTAGCGGGACGCCTCCAGCCCCAGCCGGGCAGCGGTCGCCGGATCCCCGGCGGTGCCGCTGATCGGAACGGGGCGAGTGTGCGGAGAGTCGGCGAGCAGGGCACCCAGCGTGATGACCATGTCGCTGCCCAGCGCGTGGACCGCCTCGATCAGCTCGTCGGTGAACCCCCGCCAGCGCATGTTCGGCTCGAGCCCACGCACCAGCACGAGGTCGGAGTCCGACTTCGCCGGCCGGGCGACCGACAGCCGGGTCGTCGGCCAGGCGATCTTGCGTGAGGCGCCGTCGGTGCCGCTCACCGTCGGCCGGTTCACCTGGAAGTCGTAGTAGTCGTCGGGGTCGATCGCACCGATGACCCGAGCGCCGAAGACGTTCTCCAGGTGCTCAACGGCAGCCGACGATGCGTCGGCGGCGTCGTTCCAGCCCTCGAAGGCGGCCACGACCACCGGCGACCGTAGCTGGCCGACGCCGGAGAACTCGATCACCTACCACCTCCTGCCGCCACCTGGCGGCCCCCAGTCCCCGTAACAGGGCAACGGTACGTCCTCGCCGAGTGCGAGAACGTCTGTCGTCCAGTCTGCCGCGTGATCGCAACCTCCGCCTCAAGGGCGCCGAACAACCCCGGCCCGGGGGCCGTCACCGGCCCCGGGTGTTCCACAACGTCATGTCCCGTCGGAGAGGGTATGCCGCACAGGCGCCACCCGGGTGACGACGGGTCACCGCGGGGCTCCCCGGTGGCCCGCGGGCGGCCTTTCGACCCGGTCCCGGTACCCTTCCGGAAGCGTCCCAAGCGGCCGCGGACCTTTCGGAGGACGACATCCTGTGAGTGATTTGCCGGCGGCGGTTCTGCTCGACATGGACGGTCTGCTGGTCGACACCGAGCCGTTGTGGACGATCGCGGAGCACGAGGCGGCCGCGCGCCTGGGCCGGGAGTTCACCCCCGAGATGAAGCAGGCCATGATCGGGCACGGTATCGACACCGCCGTCCCGATCATGCTGGAGATGCTGGGAGCCCCGGCCGCGGAGGAACCCGCGACCGCCGAGTTCCTGCTGCGCCGGTCGGCCGAGCTCTTCCGGGAGCCGGGGGCGATCATCCCCCAGCCGGGCGCGCCGGAGCTGCTGGGTGTCCTCACCGCCGCGGGTGTGCCGACCGCGCTGGTCTCCTCCTCGTTCCGGTCCCTGGTGGACCCGGTGGTCGCCCTGCTCGGCGCGCGGCACTTCACCGTGACCGTCGCCGGCGACGAGGTCGAGCGGCGCAAGCCGCACCCCGACCCGTACCTGGCCGCCACTCGGCTGCTCGGCGTCGACCCCGCCGCCTGCGTCGTGCTGGAGGACAGCCTCACCGGCGCGGCCGCCGGTGTCGCCGCCGGCTGCGTGACGGTTCTCGTGCCGTCGATGCCGCTCCCGCCCGGCCAGGACCTCCCGCCCGTCCAGGCCCGGGTCGCCAACCTGCACGAGGTCGACCTGGCGCTGCTCGCCGGCCTCGTCCGGCGCTCCGACGTCACCTGACCGCGCACCGGCGTCAGGTGACGTCGTACCGGCGTACCGGCCTGACGTACGCCTGACGGCCTCACCACGGTCACGGCGATCATCGGTCAGGTCGAGGCGATCGCGCGCAGGATGTCCATCCGGGCCGCGCGGCGGGCGGGGAAGACGGCGGCCAGCACGCCCAGCAGCGCCCCGACGATCATCACGGCGATGATGGTGCCGACGGGATAGGCGAAGGTGCTCACGCCCTGGCTCTCCAGGGCCCCGGTGAGCGCCCAGCCGAAGAAGCTGCCGACGACCACTCCGAGCACCGCGCCGAAGATCGCGATGATCACGGACTCGACGATCACCATCAGCCGCATCTGCGGCCGGGTCATCCCGATCGCGCGCAGCATGCCGATCTCGCGAGTGCGTTCGATCACCGACAACGCGAGGGTGTTCACGATGCCGAACAGTGCGATGACCACGGCCAGGGCGAGCAGGACGTAGACGAACCCGAGCAGCTGGTCGACCTGTTTCTCCTGCTCGGCCACGAACTCGCTCTGGTCGTTGACCTTCAGGTTGGCGTACGGCTTGACGACCTTGTCGATCTCGGCTCGCACCGCGGCCGGGTCGGCGTCGTCGGCCCTCTGGACCATCACGAACAGATCCAGGTTGTTGCCGGAGTGCTTCTCGTAGTCGCCGGTGGTGATGAGGACCGGACCGGCGATCGTGCTCTCCTCGTAGGTTCCGACCAGGGTCAGGTTCGTGGTGCCGTCGGGGAACGTGACCGGTACCGGCGCGCCGACCCGCAGGCCCTGCTCCTGGGCGATCTTCTCGTCCATCAGGACCGAACCGTCCCCGAGTGCGCTGAGGTCGCCGTCGACCTGCTTGATCGCCAGCAGCTGGCGCAGGCCCGCGGGATCGCCGGCGGTGACGGACGACGTCTTCGACCCCAGCTTGATCGCGGTGCTGCGCACGCCGCTGGAGGTGGCCACACCGGGCAGGTCCTTCAGGCCCTTGGCGACCTCCGGACTGAAACTGGCGTAGTTCTCCCCGAACACGTAGAAGTCGGCGCCGAGGCTGCTCGACACCGTCTCCCGCACCGACTCCTTGATGGACTGCCCGAGGACGGCGAACGCGCTCACCAGCGCGAGGCCGATCATCAGCGCCGACGCGGTGGACGCGGTGCGCCGCGGGTTGCGGATCGCGTTCTCCTGCCCGATCCGGCCGCTGGTCCCGAACAGCGCACGCAGCGGCATGCCCACGATCCGCGTCACCGGCGGGGCGAGCAGAGGGGAGAGCGTGGTGATACCGAGGAAGACGAAGGCGGCGCCGGCCCCGACGACGGTCGCGTTCGCGGACTCGCCCGTGGTCAGCCCGGCCACGACCATGATGGCGCCGAGCCCGGTCAGGACACCGCCGGCGATCGCCCGGGTACGCAGCGACCTGGTGGGCAGCACGTAGGTCTCGCGCATCGCGGCCACCGGCGGCACCGTGGCCGCCTTGCGGGCGGGCACGAACGCGGCGGCGCTGGTGACCAGCAGCCCGATGAGGTAGGCGACGAGGATCGTCCGGGCCTGGAACACCAGGCTGCTCGAGGGCAGCGACACCCCGAACGCCCCCACGGCCGCCCGCAGCCCCACCGCGAGCAGCGCTCCGAGCGCAAGCCCCACGGTCGCGCCGATGAAGCCGACGATCAGCGCCTCGAGCTGGACGGAGAGCTGGACCTGGCCGCGGCTGGCGCCGATCGCGCGCAGCAGCGCCAGCTCGCGGACGCGTTGCGCGACCAGCATCGTGAAGGTGTTGAAGATGATGAACGCGCCGACGAACATCGCGATGCCGGCGAAGACGAGCAGGAACGTGGAGAAGCCTCCGATGGCGTCCTGCACGGCGCTCGCGCTCTCCTCGGCGAGGGCGGTGCCGGTGATCGCCTCGATGCCGGCGGGGAGCACCGCGGCGACCCGCTGCCGCAGCTCCTCCTGGGTCAACCCGCCGGCCGCCGCGAGGTTGATCGAGGTGAACCTGTCAGGGGCGAGCATCAGGCGCTGCGCTGTGGCCGTGTCGAACACGGTGACGATGGCGCCGCCCATGCTGTCCTCGCCGCCGATGCGGAACGTGCCGGCGAGGGTGAACTCCTCCGGGTTCGCGGCGGTCTGCACGGAGAGCTTCTGCCCGAGGGTGAGGTGGTACTTGTCGGCGGTCGCCTTGTCGACGGCGATCTCCTGGCCGGTCGGGGCGTGACCGTCGGCGATCGTCTCGGCGCTGGTCGGGGAGTCGCCGCTCCAGTTCACCCCGATGCCCGGCGCTCCGCCGCTCGAGAACGGATCGCCCGTCGCGGGGTCGATCAGCGTCGCCGTCCCGCGGACCACGCCGTTCGCGGCCGCGACCCCGTCGACCTTGGCCAGGGTCGGCACCAGCGAGGCGTCCACCGGGCGCCGGCTGTTCATGTCCTGGTTGCCCACCGCGTTGACGGCGCGGACCGAGACGCTGACGTTCTTGTTGATGTCGGTGAAGAGGGTGTCGAAGGTGCGGTTCAGGGTGTCTGTCAGGACCAGCGTGCCGGTGACGAAGCTGACGCCCACGACCACCGCGAGGACGGACAGCATCAACCGGACCTTGCGGGCCAGCAGGCTCCGCAGCGTCGCGCGCAGCATCCCTCAGGACCACCCACCCGGCTGGGGCCGGCCGATCGCCGGCCCACCGGGGCGACCCCCGCGCGGGTCCGGGCGGCCGAAGTCGACGGGAGCCGTGTCCGTGGGGCCCGGTGCCGCGTAGCCGGACACGCCGCGATCGGCGGGGCCACGGTCGGACCCGCTGTGGTCGGACGCGCTGTAGTCGGACGCGCTGTAGTCGGACCTGCTGTGACCGGCCGCGCCGTAGCCGGGCGTCAGATCGCCGGGGTACTCGTCATCCGGGGCGTCGTAGTCACCGTGGTCGGCGTCGACGGGGGTCCGCTGGGGGCGCGCGGACCGTGGCCGAGGCGGCCCGCCGTCGAACGGCCCGTCGTCGAACTCGGTGTCCGGGTGGGCGCCGGCACCTCCGCGGGCGAGCGCGTCCAGGTTCTTCATCCGGTCCAGGACGGCGTCCGGGGTCGGTTCGGCCATCGCGTCGACCAGACGACCGTCCGCGAGGAAGATCACCTCGTCGGAGTACGAGGCGGCCGTCGGGTCGTGGGTGACCATGACCACGGTCTGACCCAGCTCACGCACCGAGTCGCGCAGGAACGACAGGACCTCCGCACCGGACTGCGAGTCGAGGTTGCCGGTCGGCTCGTCGGCGAAGATGATCTCTGGCCGGGTGACGAGCGCGCGGGCGCAGGCGACCCGCTGCTGCTGCCCTCCGGAAAGCTCCGGTGGGCGGTGGCCGAGCCGCTTCTCCAGACCGACGGCCTCGACGACCATCCGCATCCACTTCTTGTCGGGCCGGCGGCCCGCGATGTCCAGCGGCAGGGTGATGTTCTCGGCCGCGGTGAGCGTGGGCAGCAGGTTGAACTGCTGGAAGATGAAGCCGATCCGGTCCCGGCGAAGCTGGGTGAGCTGCCGGTCGCCCAGGCGGGAGAGATCGATATCCCCGATGAAGACCCGCCCGGAGGTGACCGGGTCCAGGCCGGCGAGGCAGTGCATCAGGGTGGACTTGCCCGAGCCGGACGGGCCCATGATCGCGGTGAATCTGCCGTAGGGGAAGGTCAGGTCGATACCGCGCAGGGCGGTCACCGCGGTGGGGCCAGAGCCGTAGACCTTGGTGAGCCTGGAGGCGCGCGCGGCTGAGCCCTGCCGGCGGCCGGAGCCACGGCGGGCGGGCGGGTGGTCCGATGCGGGGCGTCGGGCCATTGCGTTCCTCCAAGTCGCGTACTACGTCACCGGCCGGCGGGTGCTGCCCGTGCGGCGCCTCCGGTCCGGGGGCTCCGAACGAACAACGCGGAAGGTAAGATCAACATCTTTCCGCCTGACATGTTCGCAGCTGACGGTAACCGGCCCGGCCTTGGGCCGTACTGCCGGATATTCCGGACATGCTCCCACCGGTCACGCCGGGTGACCACACCGCGGGTGTGGACCGCTCCCGACTGCGCCGTCCACCGGTCAGCCATCGGCCTCACACACCGCGGGCGCGCCGTCGTCGACCGGCACCTCGGCCACGCTTTCCGGCAGCGGCGGAGGCGTCCCGCCGAAGGCCGGGCAGCGCACCTTGTGGTCGCACCAGTCGCACAGCCGGCCCGGGGTCGCCCGCCAGTCGCCCGTGCTGTGGGCGCGCGCGATGGCCGCCCACAGCGCCTCGATCCGGCGTTCCGTCGCCCGCAGCTCGGCCTCCTCCGGAGCGGCCCGCAGCCAGGTGCGGTCGCCCAGGTAGTACAGCCGCAGCTCCCGCGGCAGAACGCCACGGGAACGCCACAGGACCAGGGCGTAGAAGCGCATCTGGAACATCGCCGCGCCCTCGAACGCCGGGCCGGGAGACCGCCCCGTCTTGTAGTCGATGACGCGCAGCGCGGTGCCCTGCGGTGTCTGCGCCTCGTCCAGACGGTCGACGTAGCCGCGCAGCCGCAGGCCGGACCCGAGAACGTGCTCGACGTACAGCTCGCGCGCCGCCGGCGCGAGCCGGCGAGGGTCCTCCAGGGTGAAGTAGCCGGCGAGAAGGTCGCGGGCGCTGTCCAGCCAGGCCGCCAGCGCGGTCGGATCGGTGAACAGGCCGCCCAGCGACGCGTCCCGCGCCAGCAGGTCCGCCCAGACCGGCTCGACCAGGCCCGCCGCCGCCGGCTGGGTGCGCTCGCGGGCGGGGAGATCGAACAGCCGCTCGAGCACCCCGTGCACCACCGTGCCGCGGGTCGCCGCCTCACTCGGCGGTTCGGGGATCCGGTCGATCACCCGGAAGCGGTAGCGCAGCGGGCAGTTGACGAAGTCGGCGGCCCGAGAAGGCGACAGCGAGGCCACCGGACGGGGGCCCTGCGACGGAACCGACGGAGCCGCCGGATCCCCGGCCCGGCCGGGCCGCCCGCCGAGCTGCCCGGGAGAACGACCCTCGGCGCCCCGGCCGGCGGCACCCGGCGTGCCGGACACCGGCCTCGCCGCCGCCGATCCCTCGGCCGCCGCCACCTCCGCCGCCGGGGCATCGGTAGCCGGTGCGTCGGCAGCCGGAACAGGTGGGGCGGAGGCCGGTCCTGTGCTCATGGGTCCGACCCTAGAACGCCCCACCGACACGATCGGTCCCGGCTCGTGCCGGTGCCGGCCGCGGTGTCCCGAACGACCGTGGCGCCAGCCCTGTCCGCGAACCGGGCGTGACGCAGCCCACCGGGAGCAACCGGGCATCTGTGGGAGGAGGGGCGTCATCCGGACCGGACAGAGCGCCGGTTGGTCCGTAGCATCTACACCTATGGAGGGTCAGCCCGGTCCGGGGCAGCGCAGAGCATCGGGGGCGACCGAGCCGCCCGAGCGGCGCCCGGCCGAGCGTCCACAGGGGCTGCGGGTCGGCGCGGTGCACGGCGTCCCGATCTTCGTGTCGCCGATGGCGCTGGTCTTCGCGGCACTGGTCGCCTCGCTGCTGGTCGGCACGATCGGGAACCGGCTGCCGTCCGCGACCGACGAGCACGTGCTCGCGCTGTCCGTCATCGTGTCCGTGGGTTTCGTCCTGTCGCTGCTCGCGCACGAGATCGGGCATGCGCTGACCGCGCAGGGCTTCGGGCTGCGGGTCCGGTCGGTGACGATTCACGGGTTCGCGGGCTTCACCGAGTTCGAGCCCGAGCCACCGTCGGCTGGTCGCGAGTTCCTGATCGCCTTCGTCGGCCCGGCCGTCAACGGCATCCTCGCCGGCCTCTGCTGGCTGGGGCTGCTGGCCGTCCCGGACGACGGAAGCATCGGAACGGTGCTGTTCTACCTGGGCTTCACGAACCTGACGCTGTTCGTGTTCAACCTGGCACCCGGCCTCCCGCTCGACGGCGGTCGCGTGGTGGTCGCCGCGGTGTGGGCGATCGGGCACGACAGGCTGCGCGGCCAGCGGGCCGGGGCCTACGGTGGCTTCGTCGTCGCCGGGGCGCTGGTGGTGTGGGGCACGCTGACCAGCTCGGACGGGTTCGGCGCCTTCTACGCGTACCTCCTGGCAGGTTTCCTGGGCTTCGGGGCCTACCAGTCGCTGCGGCTGACGAAGGTGCGGGAGCGGCTTCCGGGACTGTCCGCGGGGCGGCTGGCCCGGCGCACGCTGCCCGTCGAGGGCGCGGTGCCGCTCGGCGAGGCGCTTCGGCGGGCGCAGGAGGTCGGCGCGACGGCCGTCGCCGTCATCGACCGGGGCGGCATGCCGGTCAAGATCATGAATGGTCTGTCGGTGGACGCCATGCCGCAGCACCGCCGGCCGTGGACGACCGTCGACGAGGTGAGCCGGACCATCGGCCCGGGGATGACCCTGCAGGCCGAGCTCGAGGGCGAGGCGCTGCTGTCCGCGGTGCAGCGCGTTCCCGCTCCGGAGTACCTCGTCGTCCAGCACGGCCGGCCGGTCGGCGTGCTGGCGATGGTCGACCTCGTGGCCAGAATCGACCCCGCGGCCGCGGCCCGTATGGTCTCTTCTCGGTGACGTTTCGAAAAGCAGGGCGTGTGGTGGCCGTGGGCTGACCGCGGGCACGCGCCGAGAGGACATCGAGATCAGTACTGACCCGACCCCGCCGCACGCGGTCGCGTCCGGCGCCCATGCGGAGCCGGCGGCGAGCGAGCACCGTGAGAACGAGCCGACGCCTCGCCCAGACGAGGCCCAGGAGCCGGTCGAGCTCCTGCCTGTGAGCGGGGAGATCCCGCCCGACCTGGGAGAGATCGCGGCCAGTCGAGCCCCGACCGGTGCCGCGCATCGCCGCGGGGTCTTCACCAAGGGCGACCGTGTCCAGCTCACCGACCCGAAGGGCCGGCGGCACACGGTCGTGCTGGAGCCCGGCAAGCAGTTCCACACCCATCGCGGCGCCATCCCGCACGACGACCTCCTCGGGCAGCCGGAGGGCATCGTGGTCCACAGCACCGGTGGAACCGACTACCTCGCGCTGCGACCGCTGCTGGCCGACTTCGTCCTGTCGATGCCGCGCGGCGCGACCGTCGTGTACCCGAAGGACGCGGCGGCGATCGTCATGTACGCGGACGTGTTCCCGGGGGCGCGGGTCCTCGAGGCGGGTGCCGGGTCGGGGGCGCTGTCGTGCGCCCTGTTGCGCGCGGTGGGCGACGGGGGCCGGCTGGTCTCCTACGAGCGCCGGGCCGACTTCGCGGAGGTGGCACGCAAGAACGTGGAGGCGTTCTTCGGCGGACCACATCCAGCGCACACGCTGCACGTCGGCGATCTGGGTGAGGCGTCCGAAAAGGGTATGGACAGGGTGATTCTGGACATGCTTGCCCCCTGGGAGGTCGTGGGTGTCGCGGCCGACGCGCTCATCCCCGGCGGGGTGCTGTGCGCCTACGTCGCGACGACCACCCAGCTCTCCCGCACGGTCGAGACGCTGCGGGAGCACGGTGGCTTCGCCGAGCCGGCGGCCTGGGAGACGATGATGCGCGACTGGCACGTCGAGGGGCTGGCGGTGCGGCCGGGCCACCGCATGGTCGGCCACACCGGTTTCCTGGTGACGGCCCGGAAGCTGGCGGACGGCGTCACCGCCCCACCGCGACGCCGCCGGCCCGCCAAGGGCTCCTACCCGGCCGGGCAGCTGGACCAGGGCAACCCGTCAGGTCTGGCGGACCCCGCGAGCCTCCCGGGGCCCACGGGCGCCGCGGTGCCCCCCGGGCTGGCCGTGCCCTCGGGCGAGCCGGATCGGGCGGTCGGGCTGGATCAGCCGGACGAGGCGGGCCAGCCGGACGAGGCGGGCCAGCCGGACTAGGCGGACCATTCGGACGGGCCGCAGCCGCGGGCGTAGATCCGAGCCGCGGGCGTAGAGCCGAGCCATGGGCGTGATCCGAGCCAGCGGCGTGCAGCCGGATGGCCGGATTCGTTCCGACCCGCCGGAGAGGCCAGGTGGGCGGGGGATGCGGCCGGTGCTGCTCGGGTGCCGTGGCCGCCGGTTTAGGCGGCGGGGTGGGCGGAGAGGTCTGCGGGGGTGAGCGCTGTCATCCGGCGTCCGCGCGGGCCTGCTCCGCCGGCTCCTCCTGTGGGCCGCCGGCCTCCAGGGTGCCGTCCGCGTGTTCGAGGTAGATGCAGAAGCCAGGGCACTGCTCGGCGGCGTCACGGACCTCGGTGAGCAGCGGCAGCGGCACGACCACGTGGGTGCCGGGCTCGCTCTGCAGCTCGCCGTCGGCGTTCTTCACGTAGGCGAGGCCGTCGATGTCGAACTCGAACACGGAGGGTGCATACTGGACGCACAGACCGTCGCCGGTGCAGGAGTCCTGGTCGATGCGGACCCGGAGGTCGGGCGAGAGGTCGGGCGAATCGCCCGGGTTCACTGGTGTTGCCACAGAGCTCCGATCTTCTGTCACCATGGCACCGTAACCCGCTGTTTACGGCAAAGCCGCGTCGTACTCGTGCGACAGGCCTGCCAGCGGCTGTGACAACGGTAGTGTTGGTTGCGTCCCGGTCGGCACGGGGGAGGTGGAGGCGCGGTGTCCGGTCCCCGTTCGGGCTCTGGCTCCGGTGGGAGCACGGGTCGTCCTGGTGACGCCGATTCGCAACGGTCGGTGTCCGAGAAGGAAGTACACGAACTCACGACTCAGGTCACCTTCCTGGAGGAAGAAGTGGCCATGCTGCGGCGAAGGCTGTCTGAATCGCCTCGACAGGTACGTGTCCTGGAGGAGCGGCTTGCCCAGATACAGGCGGAGCTACAGACCGCCACCGGGCAGAACGACAGGCTTGTCGCGACCCTTCGGGAGGCACGTGACCAGATCATCTCGCTGAAGGAGGAGGTCGACCGGCTCGCGCAACCGCCGAGCGGGTACGGCGTCTTCGTTCATGGATACGACGACGGCACGGTCGACGTGTTCACGCAGGGCCGAAAGCTCCGCGTGACGGTGTCGCCGAACGTCGACGTCAAGCTCCTGCAGCCCGGTCAGGAGGTCATGCTCAACGAGGCGCTCAACGTCGTGGAGATCCGCGCGTTCGAGCGGCAGGGCGAGATCGTCCTGCTCAAGGAGGTCCTCGAGAGCGGTGACCGGGCTCTGGTGATCGGCCATACCGACGAGGAACGGGTCGTCATGCTGGCCCAGCCCCTCCTGGACGGGCCGATCCGAGCGGGCGACTCGCTTCTCATCGAGCCCCGGTCGGGCTTCGCCTTCGAGCGGATCCCGAAGTCCGAGGTCGAGGAGCTCGTCCTGGAAGAGGTGCCCGACATCGGGTACGAGCAGATCGGTGGGCTCAAGGGTCAGATCGAGTCGATCCGCGACGCCGTCGAGCTGCCGTTCCTCTACAAGGACCTGTTCCTGGAGCATCAGCTCAAGCCGCCGAAGGGTGTGCTGCTCTACGGCCCGCCCGGCTGCGGCAAGACGCTGATCGCCAAGGCGGTGGCGAACTCCCTGGCCAAGAAGGTCGAGGCACAGACAGGCCAGGGCTCCGGCCGGGCCTTCTTCCTCAACATCAAGGGTCCGGAGCTGCTCAACAAGTACGTCGGTGAGACCGAGCGGCAGATCCGGCTGGTGTTCCAGCGGGCGCGTGAGAAGGCGTCCGAGGGCATGCCGGTGATCGTGTTCTTCGACGAGATGGACTCGATCTTCCGGACCCGTGGCTCGGGTGTCTCCTCGGACGTGGAGAACACGATCGTTCCGCAGCTGCTCAGCGAGATCGACGGCGTCGAGCAGCTGGAGAACGTGATCGTGATCGGCGCGTCCAACCGGGAGGACATGATCGACCCGGCGATCCTGCGGCCGGGCCGGCTGGACGTGAAGATCAAGGTGGAGCGCCCCGACGCCGAGGCGGCCAAGGACATCTTCGCCAAGTACGTCCTGCCCGAGCTCCCGCTGCACGCCGACGATCTCGCCGAGCACGGAGGCAATCGCGAGGCGACCTGCCAGGGCATGATCCAGCGGGTTGTCGAGCGGATGTACGCCGAGAGCGAGGAGAACCGGTTCCTCGAGGTCACCTACGCCAACGGTGACAAGGAGGTCCTGTACTTCAAGGACTTCAACTCGGGTGCCATGATCGAGAACATCGTCGCTCGGGCGAAGAAGATGGCGGTGAAGGACCTCATCGAGAGCAACGTCCGGGGCCTGCGCATGCAGCACCTGCTGTCGGCGTGCCTGGACGAGTTCAAGGAGAACGAGGACCTGCCCAACACCACGAACCCGGACGACTGGGCCCGGATCTCCGGCAAGAAGGGCGAGCGGATCGTCTACATCCGCACGCTCGTCACCGGGACGAAGGGCACCGAGGCCGGGCGCTCCATCGACACCGTGGCGAACACCGGCCAGTACCTGTAGGTCGGATGAGCAGGTGGGTGCGGGCCGGCGGCGGGCCCGCACCGGCAGGGCACGCGCGGCGGCCGTCTCGCTAGGCGAGGCGGCCGCCGCCGCTTTGGTGTGCCGCCCCGCCGTAGTCCCGCGCGGCCCTGATGCGCCCGCCCAGGCCGGGAACTCGTGCCCTCGCTGTGGCCTCCTGCCGTGACCGTCGCACCCCATGATTCAAGATAGTCAACGGTGTTGACGTACGGTCGCAACCAAAAATGATCATGAAAATTCGGGCTGCTGTTCCTGGTTCCGGAACCCGCAAAGACCACGCTTCCGTCGCCGAGGACCTTCCGGGCGGACGGGTCGGAACGACCAAGGGCGCCGTCCGGCCGCCCAGGTGGCTCCTCAGCACCTACGCTTGCAGGGTGAGCGTGCGCCGGATCATGGGGATCGAGACCGAATACGGCGTGTCCGTGCCCGGTCAACCCAACACAAACCAGATGCTGGCCTCGTCGTTGGTGGTGAACTCCTACGCCAACAGAGCCGCGACCGGGGGCAGTCGTGCCAGGTGGGACTTCGAGGAGGAGTCCCCGCTGCGCGACGCCCGCGGCTTCGAGCTGCCCAGGGAGCCCGCGGTCGATCCGAGCGCGCCCGCGAACGAGGATGACCTCGGGCTGGCGAACGTCATCCTGACGAACGGCGCCCGGCTGTACGTCGACCACGCCCACCCGGAGTTCTCGACGCCAGAGGTGACGAACCCACGCGACATCGTCCTGTGGGACAAGGCCGGCGAGCGGGTGATGGCCGAGGCGGCCCGCCGTGCTCTCGCGGTTCCCGGCACGATGCCGGTCCACCTGTACAAGAACAACACCGACAACAAGGGTGTCTCGTACGGGTGCCACGAGAACTACCTGATGGCCCGGTCCACCCCCTTCGGTGAGATCGTGCGGCATCTGACCCCGTTCTTCGTCTCCCGGCAGGTCGTCTGTGGCGCGGGCCGGGTGGGGATCGGCGCGGACGGGCGCGAGGCGGGCTTCCAGATCAGCCAGCGCGCGGACTTCTTCGAGGTCGAGGTCGGCCTGGAGACCACGCTCAAGCGCCCCATCATCAACACGCGCGACGAGCCGCACGCCGACCCCGAGAAGTACCGGCGCCTGCACGTGATCATCGGTGACGCCAACATGAGCGAGATCTCCACCTACCTCAAGGTGGGTACGACCTCGCTGGTGCTCGCCATGATCGAGGAGGGCTGGCTGGAGGTCGACCTGTCGGTGGACGCGCCGGTCGCGACCCTGCGGGCCATCTCCCACGACCCGTCGCTGCGGCACCTGCTGACGCTGCGCGACGGGCGGCGGATGACCGCGGTCCAGCTGCAGATGGAGTACTTCGAGCAGGCCCGCAAGTTCGTCGAGGACCGGCAGGGGGCGGACGTCGACGCCCAGACGGCCGATGTGCTCTCGCGCTGGGAGTCGGTGCTCGCTCGCCTGGAGGTCGACCCGATGTCCTGCTCACGGGAGCTGGACTGGGTGGCGAAGCTGTCGATCCTGGAGGGCTACCGCTCGCGCGACACGCTCGGCTGGGACTCGCCCCGGCTGCAGCTCGTCGACCTGCAGTACCACGACGTCCGGCCGGAGAAGGGCCTCTACAACCGCCTGGTGGAGCGTGGGCGCTTCAACCTGCTGCTCGGCGAGGATGAGGTCACCAGCGCGATGACGGAGCCTCCCGAGGACACCAGGGCGTTCTTCCGCGGCCGCTGCCTGGCGCAGTACCCGCAGCAGGTGGCTGCCGCGTCCTGGGATTCGGTCATCTTCGACATCGGCCGGGAATCGCTGCAGCGTGTGCCGACCCTGGAACCGCTGCGCGGCACCAAGGCCCACGTGGGTGCGTTGCTCGACCGTTGCCGTACCGCTTCCGACCTGGTGGACGCTCTGTCGGGGAACTGACACCCAACCGTTCTGGTGGGCGTGTCTCCGGAGGCCTGCACCGCGAGGCGGCGGTTCATCCGGGGATGGCGGACGGTGCCATGGGTGGTCGGAGTTTTTGCGCCCTCGGCGGACGAGGCGACGTCGTCGCAGGTTCGTGATGGAGTGGAGCACGCACCGGTCCATCGGAAGTTGTCGGTGGAGCGGGATAGTGTCGCCCCAGGCGATCGAAGGAGGCTCCCATGGCCCAGAGGGACAGCGGTGGCGGGCAGCAGCACACCAGCCGCCGCACCGACGAGAGTGGCGAGGCCCAGGTCGAGGAATCCGCTGCCTCGGACCTCAAGGAAAGGCACGAGAAGCTCTCCGAGGACGTCGACTCCCTGCTCGACGAAATCGACGACGTTCTTGAGGAGAACGCCGAGGAGTTCGTGAAGGGATACGTCCAGAAGGGCGGCCAGTAGGGTCTGTCGTCCCCGCGGGCGGTCAGGTCGGGCACTCGCCGTGCCCGGCTGACCGGCCCGCGGAGGGCTGCGGCGCTGCGCCCTGCGCTGCTTTGGTCGGTGCTGTTCCTGCCCTGCGCTGCTTCCGCCCTGCGCTGGCCCGCTGTCCGGTTGGTCCCGATGGAGGGTCGGATCGGGCCGGGTCGAGCGCCCGGCGCGGTGTGGCCCTGGTGGGACGGAGCGGGGCCACTGCCACTGCGGCCGCCCGTCACGCGACCTCACGTGGCATGTTGTGCGTCACCGGCGGCGGCGGCGGGCTGGGCCAGGGGGCCATCCGACGCTGCCGGGGGGAATGATCGACTATCTGAAGGGGGATGCGTGCCTGATCCATCGGGAGTCGGGCGTCTACCGGCTGTGTTCATGACGCCGGGAACGTCGTCGTTCACCGATTTCCTGTCCGTTGCGGCGCCGGAACTGCTTCCGGGCGCCCGCGGCCCGTTGCCCGCTCCGGTGACCGACGCGGCTCACGGCACCACCATCGTGGCCGTGACCTTTCCCGGTGGTGTGATCATGGCCGGCGACCGCCGTGCCACACAGGGGCACATGATCGCCCAGCGGGACGTCGAGAAGGTCCACCACGCGGACGAGTTCTCCTGCGTGGGGTACGCCGGCACCGCCGGCGTGGGCGCCGAGCTGATCCGCCTGTTCCAGGTGGAGCTGGAGCACTACGAGAAGATCGAGGGCTCCACGCTGAGCCTGGACGCCAAGGCGAACCGGCTCGCGTTCATGGTGAAGGGCAACCTTCCCATGGCGATGCAGGGCCTCGCGGTCATCCCGCTGTTCGCCGGCTTCGACACCGAGACCGGCCAGGGGCGGATCTTCTCCTACGACGTCGCCGCGGCGAAGTCCGAGGAGCGCACCTACGAGTCGATCGGGTCGGGTTCGGTCTTCGCCCGCGGCTCGCTCAAGAAGCGCTTCCGCCCGGATCTCAGCGCCGACGACGCGGTCCGTATCAGCATCGAGGCTCTCTACGACGCCGCCGACGACGACTCGGCGACCGGTGGGCCCGACCTGATCCGCAAGCTGTATCCGATCGTCGCCTCGGTGACCGCCGACGGCTACCGCCGCCTCACCGATGACGAGGTCGGCCCGGTGGTCGAGTCGCTCATCGACGCCCGCGCGCAGAACCCAGGAGGCTGACGTGACCATGCCGTTCGGTTACGCGAGTCCCGAACAGCAGGTCCGGGACAAGTCCGAGTACGCGCGCAAGGGCATCGCCCGCGGCCGGAGTGTGGTCGTCCTGACCTACGTGGACGGGATCCTCTTCGTCGCGGAGAACCCGTCCTCGACCCTGCACAAGATCAGCGAGATCTACGACCGCATCGGTTTCGCCGCGGTCGGCAAGTACAACGAGTTCGAGAACCTCCGCACCGCGGGCATCCGGATCATGGACACGCGGGGCTACATGTACGACCGCCGTGACGTCACCAGCCGGGCACTCGCGAACGCCTACGCGCAGACACTGGGTGCGATCTTCACCGAGAGCATCAAGCCCTACGAGGTCGAGATCGTCGTCGCCGAGGTCGGGGAGACCGCCGCGGCGGACCAGATCTACCGACTGACCTACGACGGCTCGATCGCGGACGAGCGTGGCTTCATCGCGATCGGTGGGCAGTCCGAGCAGGTGATGACCTCGCTGCGCGAGCACCACACCGAGGGCCAGCCGCTGGCCACCGCGCTGAGGGTCGCCGTGTCCGCGCTGACCGCCGGTGCCCCTCCGGGAACGGCACAGAACGGCGAGCGCACCCTGACGGCCGCCAACCTCGAGGTCGCGATGCTCGACCGCACCCGCAGCCGGCGACTGTTCAAGCGGATCGCCGGCAGCCAGCTCGAAAGCCTCCTGGCGGAGTCCGCACCCTCCTCGTCCTGACACGGGCGGTTGTCTCACCGCGCCGTCCCGGGGCCAGCCCCGGGACGGCGCCGCGCCTCAGTCAGCCCTGCCGCCGTAGGGGCTCGGCCGCTGCACCGTCAGGTTCGGCTCATCGATGCCGGCCCTGACGTTCACGGTCGGCGTACAGCCGACGCATCTCCTTGTGGGTGCTCTTCCACCGCGCCCGTTCCTCGGCGGCGAGCCGGGCGTCGTGACGGGCCTGGATCCAGGTGCTTTCCCGCTGGAGCTTCCGGTAGCTCGCCAGCCTTCGACTGGGCAGGGAGCCGTCCTCGACCGCGGCGAGCACCGCGCATCCGGGTTCGGAGCTGTGCTCGCAGTCGGTGAACCGGCAGCCGGACGCAAGCTCGGTGATCTCGGCGAAGGTCGAGTCGATGCCGTCACCGGCCCCCCAGAGCCCGACGCCGCGGATGCCGGGAGTATCGATCAGCACTCCGCCGGCGGGCAGGGCGATCAGCTCCCGGCGGACGGTGGTGTGCCGGCCCTTCCGGTCACTGGCCCGTACGGGCCCGACGGCGAGCAGGTCCGTGCCGACGAGGGCGTTGACAAGGGTGGACTTCCCCACGCCGGAAGGTCCGACGAGCACGGCGGAGCGACCGGCTGGGCTGGGCCCGGCCAGCTCGCCGCGCAGTTCGTCCATGCCGAGTCCGTCCGCGGCGCTCACGGTGAGGACGTCGACGCCGGGTGCGACTGCCGCCGCAGCAGACAGCCATTCCGAGTGGGTGGCCGTTCCGGTGACAGCCAGGTCGGCCTTCGTCAGGACGATCAGCGGTCTGGCACCGCTCTCCCAGGCCAGTGCGAGCAGCCGTTCCAGCCGGGCCATTCGTGGTGGCTCGGTGAGCGCCGCGACGACCAGCACCAGATCGATGTTCGCGGCGAGAGCCTGGCCGGTGGAGCGCCCGCCGGCGGTGGCGCGGACCAGCACGCTGTGTCGGGGGAGTACCTCGAGGATCACGGCGGCGCTGGCCGGGTCATGCGTAGCCGGTCGTCGCGGGCTGGGCGCGCCCAGGGCAACCCAGTCGCCGGTGCACGCAGACAGGAGCGGGTCGGCCGCGACGTCCCGGCCGATCTCGGCCTCGCACGGCCCGTGCTCACTTATCAGGCTGCATCTGCTCCGGTCGCGCCGGACGACCCGGGCCGGTGCCTGACCCGCCCGGCGACGGGCCGTGAACGCGGTTTCGTCCTTCTCAGTCCAGCCGTAGCGGCTCAGGAGAGGTCGCGGCGTGCCCGGGGCCGCGGGTGGTGGGCCCGCGGGTGGTGGGCCCGCCGGGAGGCCGGCGGAGGAGGGCAACCGGGGGTCGAGGGTCGGCGGTAGGGAGGGATTCCGGGGAAACGGCGGATTCTGCGAGGATGACGGAATACGAGAAGACAAGGTGGAGACCTTCGGGATGAGGCCTCCCTGACCCGCCAGGCGAACTCGAGACCACCCGGCCGGGCTGGCCGGATGGTCGTGGCGGGGCTCAGGCAGAGGCCTTGCGGACAGGACGGAACGACTCGTCTGAAGCGGTCAAAATCCGCGCGGCCATGGCCACCCTCTCCCGTGTTCTCACCTGCTCGATCACGTGCTGCCAGCGACCCGTCCAGCTCGGGCCGGTCAGGCGCCGTGGTTCTGGTCGTGCTCGCTCGCGGGTCGGGACATTACCTTGCCGGCGCCGCGGCGCCCACCGGTTTTCGTGCCGCCTGCGGCCCCGTGTACCCCGCCCGCGGGGAGAACACCCGCGGGCTCGCCGGCACCTGGTCCGCTCAGACCGGGCGTACCTGCCGCGCCGCCCAGCGGTGTCGGCCGGCGCGGCCGTGTTCTCCTCGCCTCAGGGCCGCCGGAAACTGTCGGATGTGAAGCCCGGGACTGACGACCCGAGGGCCACTGTTCCCATGGGCCTGGTGGTGGGCGCCGGCGCGGGGGACGTGTCGAAAAGCTGGGCCACCATAGCGGCGCGAGTCGAGACGGACAGCTTGGCGAATGTTCTGCGCAGGTGAGTGGAGACTGTCCAGGTGCTGATTTGCAACGTGCGTGCTATTTCTTTGTTTGTGTAGCCTCTGGCTACCATCTGCGCGATTTCCTGCTCGCGGGGGCTGAATATCTCCGCGTTTTCTGGAAATGGGCTCCTGGGCGTGCGGGTGAGCAGGTAGCGGCGGCCTTCGATGGTGATGTCGAGCAACAGGGTGCTCTGGTCCGTGCACCCGGACTCGTCGACTGCGGCGAGGAGCTGCCGGAGTGCCGTCTCGACAGGTGTGCGACTTCGTTGGTGAGGAACCTGGTTCGTGGTGCGGTCGCCGAAAGGCGATCCGGGCATTTGGTCACCGCCCCCTTCGTCACCCCGCCCTGTTCCGGGCCGGAACCGTCCGGTTGTCGGGCGGGCCCGGCGCGTACGGCCTCTACCAGTTCGACCGCGGCAGCGGATGGCGGTTGCCGGCCGTGAGGTGCTGCGATGGCTCGCGCAACCGCACCTGTTGCAGACCACCCGGGTGCAGTTCGAGATGCTGCTGCTTGAGATCGCCGAGTACGCCGAGGAGTCGGGTGACGGCGATTCCGGGTCGTGCGTCGGCGGCTGTCAACGTCCGGGTGGCGGCTGGCCAGGACCCTGCGGCAGTGGTCCAGGCGCTGCGCGGCCACATCGCCGGCACGCTGCCGACCACGGTCCGGGCCACACTGCGGATGGTTTCCTCGACCGGCCCCGTGGAGACCATGCCTGGCCATCCCGCGATGCGGGTGGCCGCGCAGGCCTATCGGCATGGCTTTGGGCGAGCGCCGGTTCTGCTCCGCTCCGGGGGCACCATCCCGGCCGTGTCCCTCATGCGGGACATCTTGGGCATCCCGGTCGTGCTACTCGGCTTCACCCTGCCCGACGCGGGCATCCACGGGCCGAACGAGCAACTGAACCTGGAGGTCTTCTGGCGGTCCGTGGACACCTGCATCTGGTTCCTGCACGGCCTCGCGCGCCCGTCGAGGGCATGAAAAGATCTTCGGGGTGCCTCGCGGCATCCCTTCACGGACTGCCGGGCGCGCCGACGCGTGGCCTGCTCAGGCCGGGCGCACCCGCTGGTCCAGGAAGTCGACCGTCCGCCGCCAGGCGTCGACGGCCGCCTCGGGGCGGTGGACGGCCGGCCGGTCGTGGCTGTGGAAGGCGTGGCCGGCGCCCGGGTAGCTGACGAGCTCCGTCGGCTGGCCCGACCGGGCCGCGGCGACCCGAAGCTCGTTGATGTCGGTGAGCGGGATCAGGGCGTCCTCCTCGCCGTACAGGCCGAGCCAGGGGCCCATCAGCGCCGGCGCGATGTCGAGCAGCGGGGGCACTCCGGGCCAGGTGGAGGTGCTGACCGATCCGCCGTAGAACGACACCGCGGCGGCGAGTGGCCGGCGGCTCGCCGTGGCCAGCGCCACGGTCCCGCCCATGCAGAAGCCGATGACGGCCGTCTGGGACGGGTCGAGGCCGACGTCGCTCAGGTGCGCGAGGCAGTCATCCACATCCGCGTGGATGCCGTCACCGGTGAGCGTGCCCATCTGCGGTATCGCGCCGGCCCAGCCGTCGGTGGGGTCGACCTCGGCGATGCCGTCCCGGTGGTACAGGTGGGGCGCGATCGCGAGATAGCCCGCATCGGCCAGCTCGTCGCAGACGGACAGCAGGTAGGGGGTGATCCCGCGGGCGTCCTGGATCACCACGATCCCGCCGCGCGGCGGGTCGTCGGCGGCAGGGGCGGTCACGGTCGCGGGCGTGCGGTCCCGGGCCGTCACCTCGGTTCGCAGATGGTCGTGCGTGTGCTTCTCGTTGGCCTCGGCTGTCATGCGGCCATCCTTCCCCCGCGCGGGGCAGGGCAGCACCATCCGGGCCGATGTTCCCGCTTCGGATCCCGCTTCCGCTCCCACCCGGTTGCGGCCGGGTCGTGGTCGACGCCCGCGGCGCGCACCTTTCCGCCGCGGTGTCGGTGACGCGGGCGATGTGGCCTCCGGTGTGGTCCCACCCGGACACGCCACCCCTGATGCCACCCCACCCGGACGCCCTGACCTGCGGGACGCTGCCCCCTGGTCGCCCTGTGTAGGGCAGTAGCCGCCGACGGTGGCCAGGCAGTGGACAGGCAGCCAGGTAGCGGACAGGTAGTGGAGGCGTGATGGTGCTGACAGTGGAACGCCGCAGCCTGACCGTGGTGCGTCGCGCGGCAGCGCTGCCCGTGGGGATGGCTGTCCTGCTCGGCCTGATCGTCTGCCTCTACGGCTCGACCGTCACCTCCGTGCGTCCTCGTGGCCTGCCGGTGCTCGTGGCGGGCCCGGCGCAGTCGACGCAGGCGTTCATGGACGAGGTGGAGCACATGTCACCCGGTGCCATGCGGGTGACCGTCGTCGCCGACGCCGATGCCGCCGACCGCGCACTGCGCGACCGCAAGGCGTACGCGGCGTTCGTCTTCACCGCGGACGGCCTGTCGCTGCGGCTCGCCTCCGCCGCCAGCCCGGCGGTCGCCGAGGCGTTGGTGCGCGGTATGGCGATGACGTTTCCCGATCTGCGCATCCCGGTCGTGGACGTCGTCCCGAACGCCGCCGCCGATCATCAGGGCGGCGGGGTGTCGGCCGGGTACCTGCCGCTGGTGCTGATCGCGGCGGCGGTGGGCGTGTTGCTGGCACGTTCGGGCCGGTCCCGGCAGCAGCGTCTCGTGGGCCTGTCGTGCTTCGTGGCCGCCGGTGGGGTGGCTGGCACGCTGGCGTTGAGCGGTGGTCTTGATGTGCTGCCCGACAACTTCCTGCGCAGCGTGGTCGTGCTGGCCGTGATCACCGCTGCGGTCACCGCGCCCGTGATGGGGCTGGGCGCGGTGGCCGCTGTGCGCGGTCTCGTCGCCGCCGTCGCCCTGACGGTGGTCGGGGTGGCGTTGTCCGGGGCGTCGTCGGCGCCGGAGATGCTGCCGACCCCGTGGGGCGGGTTCGGCCAGCTGCTGCCGCCCGGCGCGGGGGTGACCCTGGCGCGGTCGACGCTCTACTTCGACGGGGCCGGTGGGGGCCGGGCCGCGGCGGTGCTGACGATCTGGGCCGTGGCCGGGATCGCGCTCATGCTCGTCGGCCGGGAGCGGGCCGGCGCCGGGCGCGCCCGTGGGCCGGAAGCCCCGTTGCCGGGTGAGCCCGCCCCCGCGGAGGTGGGCACGACGCCGGTGACGGGGCAGATCGTACGACCCCGAGAGGGTGGACTCGAGATCAGCCATGGCGTCTCGCCGCGCGAGGAGGGCTTCCGAGCATAGGGTCGGTCTCGTGGATCGCCGCATCTTCGGCCTGGAAAACGAGTACGGCGTCACCTGTGTGTTCCGAGGGCAGCGGCGGCTGTCTCCGGACGAGGTGGCGCGGTACCTGTTTCGGCGTGTCGTGTCCTGGGGGCGCAGCAGCAACGTGTTCCTGAAGAACGGCGCCCGGCTCTATCTGGACGTCGGTAGCCACCCGGAGTACGCCACTCCCGAGTGCGATTCCGTGCCGGACCTCGTCACGCACGACAAGGCCGGTGAACGCATCCTGGAGGGCCTTCTCGTCGAAGCCGAGCGCAGGCTGCGGGAGGAGGGCATCGCGGGCGACATCCATCTGTTCAAGAACAACACGGACTCGGCCGGGAACAGCTACGGCTGCCACGAGAACTACCTCGTCGGCCGGCACGGGGAGTTCAGCCGGCTGGCCGACGTGCTGGTGCCGTTCCTGGTCAGCCGCCAGATCCTGTGCGGTGCGGGCAAGGTGCTGCAGACTCCGCGTGGCGCGGTCTACTGCATCTCGCAGCGCGCCGAGCACATCTGGGAGTCGGTGTCCTCGGCGACAACCCGTTCGCGGCCGATCATCAACACCCGCGACGAGCCGCACGCCGATGCGGAGCGCTTCCGTCGCCTGCACGTCATCGTCGGTGACTCGAACATGAGCGAGACGACGATGCTGCTCAAGCTCGGCTCGACCGACCTCGTGCTGCGCATGATCGAGGCTGGTGTGGTGCTGCGGGACATGTCGCTGGAGAACCCGATCCGGGCCATCCGCGAGGTCTCGCACGACATGACCTGCCAGCGTCGGATCAAGCTCGCCAACGGCCGCGAGGTGAGCGCGCTGGACATCCAGCGTGAGTACTACGCGAAGGCGGTGGAGTTCGTCGAGCGGCGCGGCGGGGATGCCGTCGCGAAGCGGGTTCTCGACCTGTGGGGCCGTACCCTGCTGGCCATCGAGACCGAGGATCTGGAGCTTGTCGCCCGGGAGATCGACTGGGTGACGAAATACGTGCTGATAGACCGGTTCCGGCATCGGCACGGCCTGCCGTTGTCGTCGCCGCGGGTCGCCGAACTGGACCTGAAGTACCACGACATCCACCGCGAGCGCGGGCTCTACTACCGGATGGAGCGGGCCGGTCTGGTCGAGCGGGTGTGCCGCGACCTCGACATCTTCGAGGCCAAGTCGGTTCCGCCGCAGACCACCCGGGCCCGGTTGCGTGGGGAGTTCATCAAGCGGGCGCAGGAGAAGCGGCGCGACTTCACGGTGGACTGGGTCCATCTGAAGCTCAACGACCAGGCGCAGCGCACGGTGCTGTGCAAGGACCCGTTCCGCTCGGTCGACGACCGGGTGGACAAGCTGATCGCGAGCATGTAGGCGCGAGCAGCCCAGGGCGTTCGGCGCGGCCGGGGTGTTCTGCCGCAGCCAGGTCGCGGGTGGTCGGTGTGTGGTCCTCTACAGTCGTCTGCACATGTGCAGCCAGCTCGTCCGGAGCGTGGCGCCGAACGCGGCGGCGGTGTTGCCTGCCGTGCCGGCGTCCCGCGCAAGCAGAGGATCTCAGTTTCCGTGACCGTTTTCTCCCGTGACGTCGCAGCCCGTCATCGTCGCCGGCTGATCGGCCTCGTTCTCCCCGCCGTGCTGCTGGTGCCGATGGCCGCGTGCAGCTCGTCGGACGCCCCCGACGGAACCAAGGCCGCTCCGATCGCGGCGCCGTCAGCGGCGGCGACCGCGGTCGGGGAAGGTACGCCCGCGGTGGAGAACGCCACCGACCTCAAGCGCAAGCCCGTCGCGGCGGCCGGCGAGGGCGAGGCGCCGTCCGAGCTGGTCACCAAGGACCTGGTGGCCGGCGACGGCAAGGTGGCGAGCGCGTCGAGCACCGTCACGATCCACTACGCCGGCACGATCTGGAAGACCGGCAAGCAGTTCGACGCGAGCTGGGACCGCAGCACCCCCGAAACGTTCCCGCTGCAGAACACGGTGACCGGTTTCGGCCAGGGCATCGCCGGGATGAAGGAGGGCGGTCGGCGCCTGATCGTGATCCCGCCCGACCTGGGCTACGGTCCGATGGGCGGCCAGCCGGCGGCGGGGATCGAGGCCGACGACACGCTGGTGTTCATCGTCGACCTGCTCGCCGTGGGCAGCGGCGACGCCACCGGCGGCGGCTCCGGGGGCGCGGCGGGCTCGACCTCCGGGCAACTGTGAGTAGCAGGCGTAGCTGACGATCGGCGTGGTCATCGCGGCAGGCCGGTTGCCGAGATCACACCGAGTACCGCTAGCCTGATCAGATGTGTCCCGCCGACGGCTGGAGCGCCTGCTCAATCTGACGATGTGCCTCATGGCGACATCGCGTTTCCTCACCGTGTCCCAGATCGGGGAGATGGTGGACGGCTACGAGCCGGGGGAGTCGGAGGAGGCCCGGGAGGCGTTCCGCCGGATGTTCGAGCGAGACAAGCAGTCGCTGCGTGAGATCGGCATCCCGGTCGAGACCGGTTCCGACTCGGCCTTCAGCGACGAGCTCGGCTACCGCATCCCGCGCGGCGACTATGCGCTCGGCGAGATCCCACTGGATCCCGACGAGTTCGCCGCGCTGGCACTTGCGGCCTCCCTGTGGTCCAGCGAGGCACTGGCCGCGCCGGCGGCGAGCGCGCTGCGCAAGCTCGCCGCCGCCGGGGCGCCGGTCCGTCCCGCGGCGCTGCGCGGGCCGGACCCGCTGGCTGTCTCCTCCGGGCCCGCGGCCGGGTTCGACGCGGCGGACGGCCTGGGCGGCCTCGGGTCCACCGACGGGTTCGCGGGGTTCGAACCGAGGGTCGACGCGACGGAGCCGGCGTTCGAGGCCGTGCTCGCCGCCGTCCAGGCCAGGCGTGAGGTGCGCTTCCCCTACCGCCGCCCTGGTCAGACTGAGGACACGGAGAGGCACCTGCAGCCCTGGGGCGTGTTGTCCTGGCGTGGCCGCTGGTATCTGGTCGGGCACGACCTGAACCGGCAGGCGTCGCGGGTGTTCCGGCTGTCGCGGGTGACCGGCCCGGTGCGGGCGGTCGGCCCGGCCGAGGCGTTCACCGTGCCACCCGAGGTGGATCTGCGGGCGATGGTGTCCGCGACGGAGCCCACCGAACCTTCCCGCACAGCCCTGCTGTGGGTCCGGCGTGGCTGTGGCCATGCGCTGCGCCGCCATGGGCGTCCCGCGGGGCCTGCTCGGGCGGCGGCAGCGGAGCGGGTGGGCCGCCTCCCGGGCGGTGATCTTCTGGAGGTCGAGTTCTCCGATCTGGAACGCTTCGCCCGCTGGGCGGTCGGCTATGGTCCCGACGTGGTCGTTCTCGAGCCGGCGGATCTGCGCGGTGAGGTCGTCCGCAGGCTGCGGGCCACTGTCGCGGCGACAGCACTGCCAACGCCGGCGGCATCGCCGGTGGCCCGTGCGGCGGCGGTGGGAACCGGGCCCAGGTGAGCGGATCGGTGGATCGGTTCAGCCGCCTGCTCGCGCTGGTTCCGTGGCTGCGGGCCCACCCGGGGGTGTCGCTGGAGGACGCGGCGAGCGAGTTCGGGATCACGGAGCGCCAGCTCCGCGCCGACCTCGACCTGCTGTTCGTCTGCGGGCTTCCCGGTGGTGCTCCGGGCGACCTCATCGATGTGAGCTACTCCGGGGACCGGGTGACCGTGGTCGACCCGCAGACCCTTGACCGGCCGCTGCGGCTGTCGGCCGACGAGGCCATGGCGCTTCTCGTCGCTGCCCGGGCGCTGACCGACGTGCCGGGGCTGACCGGCCGCGAGGCCCTCGACCGGGCGGTGCGCAAGGTGGAGGAGGCCGTCGGTCACGAGTCGGCCCGCCATGTGCGGGTGGCGCTCGACCCGCACGACGAGGTGCTCGCGGTCCTGCAGGAGGCGATCCGCCTGCGCCGTCGGGTGCGCCTGCGCTATCTGGTCTGGGCCCGGGACGAGATGACCGAGCGGGAGGTCGACCCGATGCGGGTCCTCGTGCGCGGTGGCTACTGGTACCTGGAGGGCTGGTGCCACCGGGCGTCGGCGGTGCGTCTGTTCCGGCTCGACCGGATCGATGGCCGCGCGGGCGTCGACGTCCTGGAGGTCGCCGCGCAGCCGCCGCCGGACGCGACCCCCCGGGACACCGCCGAGGGGGTGTACCAGCCGGGGCCGGACGACATCCCGGTCCGGCTCGACCTCGATCCGCGGGCGCGCTGGGTGGTCGACTACTACCCGGTGTCCCAGGTGTGTGACCTGCCCGACGGGGGGGTCAGCGTGGTGCTGCGGGTGGCCGACCTGGCGTGGCTGAGCCGGCTGGTCCTCGGCCTCGGCGAGCTGGTGCGCGAGGTGGCGCCGGCGTCGGTCGCCGCGAGCGTGAACGAGCTGGCGGGCCGCGCGCTCGCCGGGTACGGCGACGAGATCATAGGGTGATGGGTGTGCCTCTGCTCCTCGTACATCTGGTGATGATCTTCGGCTCACTCGGCGTGCTGGCGCTTTGTGCCCTGCGGCTGTGGAGGCAGATCAAGGCGACGAAATCCGCGGCCTTCGAGTTGAAGGACCGCGCCGCCGACCTCGGAAACAAGGTGTCGGAACTGACCGAGCGCCTGGAATCCGTGGATGTCGCCGCCCGGCTGGCGGCCAACGCGAGGTGAGGAGGCCGGCGGCCAACGCGAGGTGAGGAAGTCGACTTCGGTGGTGGCCGCGCCAGGTTTCCGGATGGCGACGCCGGGTGATGGTGTGGTGGTGGGGCTCGCTGTATGGCTTCGCAGGGTCATTGCGTCACGGCGGTCCGGCACCGAATGCCGGCCGGTATCCGTCGGTGATCGACCGGAGGGTGGGTCGCCCGAGGTTGGCAGCGCGCGACAAACCGTGGTCGGAGTGTCCTGGATGCCCTGCGTCGGCGGTCCGGTTTGTAGCGGAAAGTGCCGGTGAGGCAGCTCATCATCTTCGCGTTGCGAAGACGTCACCTGCGGGATACCCGGTTACTGTCTATCGCTTCCTAGGCTGACCGACGTAGCATCGACCGCACCGGTCTCCCGACCGCACCGGCATTTGCATTTTGGAGGACGCCTGCCATGCCCAACCTTGGCACGACCGAGATCATCATCATCGCGCTGGTAGTCATGGTGCTGTTCGGCTCCAAGAAGCTTCCCGACGCCGCCCGTTCCTTCGGCCGGTCGCTGCGCATCTTCAAGGCTGAGACGAAGGGCCTCCGCGAGGACGACGCCCCGGCCCCGGCCACCGCGGCCCCCGCGGCGCAGCCCGTCGCTCCGCTCCCGATCGAGAGCCGCCCCGTGGTCACTCCGGCCACCTCGGTCAACGGCGCATCGCCGGTCGACGCCGAGCGCCGCTGAACGATGCCGGTGCGGTCCGGGCCGTCAGGCCCGGACCAGCTTGCCGATCGGTCCGCGCGCTGGCCGGCCCGGCGTGCGCACATCGGCGGATTCTCCGTCTGAACCCTCACGGAGCGGTGGCGGCGAGCTGAACGACAGCGTCGCCCCGATCATCCGTGGTGAGCCCGTCCGTACGAACCATCGCCCTCATCGAGCAGGAGCCTCAGCCCGTGCCACGGTTGCCAACGCCGCGCACCCTCGCCTCGTCGGTGAACCAGCGGCGCACCCGCACGGTCGAGGACAGCAGGATGCCTCTCACCGAGCACCTGCGAGAGCTGCGGAACCGCCTGGCCAAGGCGCTTCTCGCCTTCGGCGTCGCGTCGATCGTCTGCTTCATCTGGGAGCCGAACATCTTCCAGTGGCTGATCGACCCGTACTGCTCCCTGCCAGCGGACAAGCGCGGTGACTTCGGTGGCGGCGACGGGTCCTGCAACCTGTACTTCTTCGGCATCCTGGATGCCTTCACCATCCGGCTGAAGATCTCGATGCTCTCCGGTGCCGTGTTCTCGGCCCCGATCTGGCTTTACCAGCTCTGGTCGTTCATCACCCCCGGTCTGCACCGCAACGAGCGGCGCTGGTCGCTGACCTTCGTCCTCGCCTCGCTCGTCCTGTTCGCCGCCGGCGGCTTCTTCGCCTACATCACGCTCCAGACCGGCCTGAAACTGCTGCTCGGCTTCGGTGGCGACGGTCTTGTCAGCGTCCTGGACGGAAGCAAGTACCTGAGCTACGTCTTCGCGATGCTGCTGGTCTTCGGGCTGTCGTTCGAGGTGCCGCTGCTCATCACGATGCTGAACCTCGCGGGCCTCGTCACGACCGCGAAGCTGCGCTCCTGGCGGCGGGCCGAGATCTTCCTGGTGTTCGTCTTCGCTGCGGTCGTGACGCCGAGCCAGGACCCCTTCACCATGCTGGCACTGGGCCTGCCGATGATCATCCTCTATGAGGTGGCGCTGATCATCGGGTGGGTCAACGACCGGCGCAAGATCCGCCGGGGTGACACCTCGCCGTACGCGGACCTGGCTGACGACGAGGTCTCACCGCTCGACTTCGACGACACCAGGGCGGACCGTACGACCAGCACGGGCAGCCGGGGTGGTGGGGCCGCGGCCGGCTCGGGCAGCGGGTTGAACGTCGACACGGTGGTGGCCGGTGCCGCCGGTGCGTCCCCCGCCGACAACCTCCACGGCGACGTCACCTGATTCCGCCGAACACCCACTTTTTGCGCCACGCCCAGGCGGCGTAGGGTGAGCAACGTGTCCTCCGCGCCTGGCGCCGTCGAGGAATTCGCGGCCCGGTATCCCTTCGGGCTCGATCCGTTCCAGTCCGAGGCCGTCAACGCCCTCGCCCAGGGCGAAGGTGTGCTCGTGGCCGCGCCGACGGGCGCCGGCAAGACGGTCGTCGGCGAGTTCGCGGCGCACCTCGCGCTCGCCACCGGCACCCGCTGCTTCTACACCACGCCGATCAAGGCGTTGTCGAACCAGAAGTACGCGGATCTGGTCGCCCGCTACGGTGCCGACTCGATCGGCCTGCTGACCGGCGACACGTCGCGCAACGGCGACGCCCCGGTGGTCGTGATGACCACCGAGGTCCTGCGCAACATGCTCTACTCCGAGGCCGCGGGCAGCGGCCGGCTCGACGCGCTCGCCTACGTGGTCATGGACGAGGTCCACTACCTCGCCGACCGCCAGCGGGGCGCCGTGTGGGAGGAGGTGATCATTCACCTTCCTCAGCACGTGCGCCTGGTCTCCCTCTCGGCGACGGTCAGCAACGCCGAGGAGTTCGCCGAGTGGCTGGTCACCGTCCGGGGCCACACCAGGGTGATCGTCAGCGAGCATCGCCCGGTGCCGCTCTACCAGCATGTGCTCGCCGATCGTTCCCTGCACGATCTCTTCGTCGATCGCTCCTCCGGGGCGCGTGCCACGGCCTCCGACGGCCCGGTCTCCGGTTCTGACGCGCGCACCACGACCACCCCGGACAGCCCCGACGCCCCCGTGGCCGGGAGGCGTGCCGCGAACCGGGCCGCCGCCGCGGAGCGGGTAACGCCGGGCGGCCCGCGGTCGAGTGACTCGGGTGGCCAGGCAGCGGGCGGCCGGGTGGTCAACCCGGACCTGCTCAGGCTCGCGCGCGAGGAGTCACAGTCCGGCTACGAGCGCGGCCGCGGGCCCCGCTCCTCGCGGGCCGGCCGGCCGGGTGGCGGTGGTGGCGGCGGTAATGGTGGCGGTCGGCGTCGTTTCGGGCCCCCGAGCCGCCCGGACGTCGTGATCCGGCTCGACCGGGCTGGTCTGCTCCCCGCGATCGTGTTCATCTTCAGCCGGGTCGGCTGTGACGCCGCGGTGAACTCCTGCGTCCAGGCGGGCCTGCGCCTGACGACATCCGACGAGCGGCGGGAGATCAACGCGCACGTGCGGGCCCGGACGGCGGGCATTCCGCAGGCCGACCTCGACGTGCTCGGCTACTGGCAGTGGCTCGACGGGCTGGAACGCGGCATCGCCGCCCACCACGCCGGCATGCTCCCCACCTTCAAGGAGGTGGTGGAGGAGCTGTTCGTCCGCGGGCTGGTCCGGGCCGTGTTCGCCACCGAGACCCTCGCCCTGGGCATCAACATGCCGGCTCGCACCGTCGTGCTCGAACGCCTGACGAAGTTCAACGGCCAGACCCGCGCGGACATCACCCCGGGGGAGTACACCCAGCTCACCGGGCGTGCCGGGCGACGAGGGATCGACGTCGAGGGCCATGCGGTGGTGCTGTGGCAGCCCGGGCTGGACCCCCTCGCCCTCGCCGGCCTCGCGTCGACCCGTACCTATCCGTTGAAGTCGTCGTTCCGGCCGTCCTACAACATGGCGGTCAACCTGGTCGGGCGGCTCGGTGCGCAGCGCGCGCGGGTGGTGCTCGAGTCGTCGTTCGCGCAGTTCCAGGCGGACAAGGCGGTGGTGGGGATCGCCCGTGCCGTACGCCGCAACCAGACCGCGATCGAGGAGCTGACCGCCGCGCTGGACTGCGACCGCGGTGCCGTCGCGGAGTACGACGAGCTGCGTCGCCAGATCCGGGAGCGGGAGAACAACCTGTCCCGTGCGGGCACGGCGCGCCGGCAGTCCGAGGTGGCCGAGGCGTTGGCGAAACTGCGCAGCGGGGACGTGGTGCGCGTTCCGTCGGGGCGGCGCGGCGGCCTTGTCGTGGTGCTGGACGCCGGGCTTGACACCGGGTCACCGGAAGGGCCCCGGCCGGTCGTCCTCACCGTGGACCGGCAGGTCCGGCGGCTGTCGATGATCGATTTCCCGGTCCCGGTGGAGCCGCTGGCGCGGGTGCGGATCCCGAAGTCGTTCAACCCCCGCTCACCGCAGGCCCGCCGCGATCTGGCCTCGTCACTGCGCAACACCCGGCTGCCCGAGGAGCCCGGCCGGCGGGAGCGGATGCGGTCGCTGGCGGCGGACGACACCGAGCTCGCCCGGCTGCGCCGCGCCATGCGGGCCCACCCCGTGCACGACTGCCCGCAGCGTGAGGCCCACCTGCGTTCCGCCGAGCGCATCGACCGGCTGCGCCGGGAGACCGCCGGCCTCGAACGCAAGGTCGAGGGGCGGACGAACACGGTGGCCCGAACGTTCGACCGGGTCCGGGACACCCTCGCCGAGCTCGGCTACCTCAGCGCCGGCGGCGACTCCGTCACCGAGGCCGGGGCGATGCTGGCACGGATCTACACCGAGCAGGACCTGCAGGTCGCGGAATGCCTGCGCACCGGGGCGTGGGAGGGGCTGACGCCGCCCGCACTGGCCGCGGCCGTCTCGACGCTGGTGTTCGAACCGCGTGGCGACGATGTCGCGGCTCCCACGTTGCCCGGCGGTGCCGCCCTGCAGGAAGCCCTCGCGGACATGGCGAACATCTACACCCGCCTGAGCATGGTCGAGGACGATCACCGGCTGGGCTTCCTCCGCCCACCGGATCTGGGTTTCGTCGCGGCAGCCTTCGGGTGGGCGTCGGGCCGTGGGCTGGAACGGGTGCTCTCGGAGGCCGGCACCGAGCTCACCGCCGGCGATTTCGTCCGCTGGATGCGTCAGCTCCTCGACCTTCTCGACCAGATTGCGCAGTTGGCGCCGAGGTTCATGGCGGGCGAGAGCGGGGCCGGGGTGGGCAAGGCCGCCCGGGACGCGATGGACGCGATCCGCCGCGGAGTGGTCGCCTACTCGATGTCGACCTGAGCGCACATCGGGCCCGTGCGGAGTCGGGCCCGTGCGTGCGTCGGGGCCGCGCGGACTCTCAGACCCGGGGCGCGGTGAGGTTGGCACCGCTGACCGGGTCGAACAGGTGGAGCCGGGTCGTGTCCACCCACAGCCGCACCGGCTCGCCCTCGGCCGCGCGGCTGGCCGCGTCGAGCCGCGCCACCAGTTGCGTGCCGGCGCCTGCGGGCAGGGGCGGATCGGTGCGCAGATCGGCGGGTAGATCGGTGCCCAGCGCCACCGGGCCCGCCCAGGACGAGTAGACGTACTTGTCGGAGCCGAGGGACTCCACGACCTCGGCGTGCACCGTGCACCGTGCGCCACCGCGGTCGGCGGGGACGAGGGCGGCGTCCTCGAAGTGCTCGGGACGGATCCCGCACACGAGTGGGCGCTCACCCGACGGCCGTGCCGCCCGGCGCAGCCGGTCCAGCCGGTCCAGCAGCCGCCCGTCGTCGGGCTGGCGTCCGTCATCAGGCTGCGGCCCGTCCAGCCGCCACTCGCCCAGGGGAGTGCGCAGCGTGCGGCCGTCGGCGGTGAGGGTCACCGGCAGGAAGTTCATCGCCGGCGAGCCGATGAACCCGGCCACGAAGATGTTCACCGGCGCCGAGTAGAGCTCGCCCGGGGGAGCGATCTGCTGGATGCGTCCCGCCCGCATGACCGCCACCCGGTCGCCGAGCGTCATCGCCTCGGTCTGGTCGTGGGTCACATACACGGTGGTTGTTCCGAGGCGGTTCTGCAGCCGGGAGATCTGGGTCCGGGTCTGCACGCGCAGCTTCGCGTCCAGGTTCGAGAGGGGTTCGTCCATGAGGAAGGCCTGCGGCGAGCGGACGATCGCGCGGCCCATCGCCACCCGCTGGCGCTGCCCGCCGGACAGCGCGGCCGGCCGGCGTTCGAGGTGCTCGGTCAGGCCGAGGATCCGTGCCGCCTCCTCCACCTTGCGGGCGATCTCGATCTTCGGCCTCTTCGCCAGCGACAGCGCGAACCCCATGTTCTGCCGCACCGTCATATGCGGGTACAGCGCGTACGACTGGAACACCATCGCGATGTCGCGATCCCTCGGCGACAGCCGGTTGACGACCTTCCCGCCGATGCGCAGCTCGCCGGCGGAGATGTCCTCCAGCCCGGCGATCATGTTCAGGGTGGTCGACTTCCCGCATCCTGACGGGCCGACCAGGATCAGGAACTCGCCGTCGGCGATCGTCAGGGTGACGTCGTCGACCACGACCCGGCCGTCGGCGAAGCGCTTGCTCACATGATCCAGAACGATGTCGGCCATGACCGGTGCCAACCCCTAGCCCTTCACCGCGCCGGAGGTCAGCCCGGCGACGATCCGTCGTTGGAACAGCAGAACGAAGACGATGATCGGGATGGTGATGACCACGGCCGCCGCCGCGATCGACCCGATCGGCTGGGCGAACTGCGACGCCCCGGTGAAGAAGGCGATCGCCGCCGGGGCGGTGCGGGACGACTCGGTGGACGTCAGCGAGATCGCGAACAGGAAGTCGTTCCAGCAGAAGATGAACACCAGGATCGCGGTGGTCACCGTCCCGGGCGCCGCCAGCGGGGCGATCACCCGGACGAAGGTCTGCGCCGGCGTGGCCCCGTCCATCGCGGCGGCCTTCTCCAGGTCCGGCGGGATCTCCCGGAAGAACGTGGCGAGGGTGTAGATGGCCAGCGGCAGCGAGAACGTCAGGTACGGAACGATCAGCCCGATCCAGGTGTCGAAGATCCCGAGCTGGCGCCACAGGTTGAACAGTGGGCTGACAAGGGAGATCTGCGGGAACATCGCGATCAGCAGCGCCAGCCCCACCAACGCCCGCCGCCCCGGGAAGCGCAGCCGGGCGATCGCGTACGCGGCCAGGCCGCCGATCCCGACGGCGAGCAGGGTCGAGATCAGTGCGATGCCGAGTGAGTTCACCAGCGCCCGGGTGAACAGCGACTGCGTGAAGATTCCCCGGTAGTTCGCCAGTGTCCAGTCGGTGGGCACGAGACGGCCGTCGCCGATGGACTCCGGCGTTTTGAACGACAGGGACACCAGCCACAGCAGCGGTACCAGCGACAGGACGACGACGACCGTGTTCGCCGTCACCCAGCCCAGCAGGGCCCGGTTTCCGGCTGCCGGGTCGCTGGTCAACGGTGGTCCGTTTCCTGGCCCGGCGCCGCCGTCCCGAATCCCCGGATGAAGACGACGGCGATCAGCGCGACGACTCCGAAGATCAGAACGGACAGCGCGGAGCCGACGCCGAGGTTCAACGCGGTGAACAGGTTGTCGTAGCCGAGGATGGACACCGAGCGGGTGTCGTGGGCGCCTGCCGTCAGCACATAGATGTCGTCGAAGATGCGGAAACCGTCCAGAGTGCGGAAAAGCAGCGCCACCAGGATCGCCGGCTTCATCAGCGGCAGCGTCACCCGGCGCAGCCGCGCCCACGCCCCGGCTCCGTCCACCCGCGCCGCGCGCAGCAGCTCCTCGGGAACCAGCGCCAGCCCCGCGAGCAGCAGCAATGCCATGAACGGCGTCGTCTTCCACACCTCCGCGAGGATGATCACGGCTACGCCCCAGGTCTGCGAGGTCAGGGGCGCGGCGTCCCCGAACAGGCCGGCCAGGTAGCCGGTGCCCGGCGTCCAGGCGAAACGCCAGCCGAAGGCGGCGACCACGGTCACGATGCCGTAGGGGATCAGGATGACTGTGCGTACCAGGCCGCGGCCAACCAGCGTCCGGTGCATCAGCAGCGCCAGCGCCAGGCCCAGCACGAACTCGATCGCCACCGAGACCACCGTGATGATCATGGTGATCTTCAGTGCCTGCCACCATAGCCCGCTCGACAGCACCGTGCCGTAGTTCGCCAGCCCCACGAACGCCGTGTCGGCGGGGAAGCGCAGGTCGTACCGGCGCAGCGACAGATAGACCGCATAGCCGATCGGATACGCGGTGACCAGCAGGATCACCAGCGCCGCCGGCGCGCACAGCAGCCAGCCCGACCGCCGCTCGGCCCGCGCCCGCGGCGACAGCCCGCTCAGGGGACCAGCCCCTTCGACTCGAGCGCGTCGGCGATCGCGGTGCGCAGGCCGTCGATCCGCCCCACCGAAGCCGACCGTGGCGGCGACAGGGCGTCGGAGATCTGCAACGACACGGTCTGGTACGCCGGGGTCCGCGGTCGGACGCTCGCGTTGCGCAGCGCCTCACCGACCGCGGCGGCGAACGGGTAGCCGTCGAGCAGCGCCCGGTCGGTGTAGAGGGCCTCCAGTGTGGGCGCCAGCCCGCCCCTGATCGCGGTACGGATCTGGTTGGACCGGCCGCGCAGGCATTCGATCGCCCGCCGGGCCAGGCCGGGATGGGCCGAATAGGAGCTGACCGCGAGGTTGTAGCCACCGATGGTGGGATGCGACGGCTGCCCGGCGACGAGGCCAGGCCACTGCGCCCAGCCGATCTCGGGCACCAGGCCAGGCGCGTTGTGCCGCGCCGACGGATAGACGAACGGGTAGTTGAGCTGGAACGCCGCCGCCCCGCTCTCGAAGACCAGCCGGTTGTCGTCCTCCCGCTGGTTCGACCAGGACGGGTCGGCCGCCGGTGAGTCCGCCAGCGCCCGGATTGCCGCCACCGCCTGCGCCGCCGGTGCGCCCAGCGTTACCTGAGAGCCGTCCGCGGAGAGGATCGAACCACCCGCCGAGGCCACCAGCGTGTTGAACAGGACCGTCAGCCCCTCGTACTGGGCTCCCTGCACCTCGACGAGGTGCGGCCTCCCGCGCGCCGCGAGACCGCGGGCCGCCGCGAGCATCTCGTCCCAGGTCCGCGGGGGAGTGGGAACCAGGTCCTTGCGGTACCACAGCAGCTGCACGTTGGTGTTCAACGGCGCCGCGTAGAGGTGGTTCGCCCAGGTGCCGGTGCGGGTCGCGACCGGGAGCGTGCCGGTGGTGATCCGCTGCGCGGTGGCGTCGTCGAAGGCCTCGATCCACCCGGCCTCGGCGAACTCGGGCGTCCAGGTCACGTCGAGGGCGAGGATGTCCATCGAGGTGTCCTCGGCGGCCAGCCTGCGCACCAGCTGCTGGCGCTGGCCGTCGGCGTCGTTCGGCAGGACGTCGATACTGATCCGGTAGGCGCCATCCGAGGACTCGGTGCAGTCCGCCGCCGCTGCCGCGAACGACCCGGACGACTCGTTGTAGACGTACCAGTGCAGGGCCGGTGGACCGCCGGCCGGCCGGCTCCCGCAGCCGGCGATGAGCAGCGTCGCCGAGCCGACCACCACCGAGCCAGCGGCTGCCGTGCGGACCGCTGCCGAGCGGAGCAGCGCTGCGTGGGCCGGCCGCACCAGCACCGAGCGGGCCGACCGCGCGTCCAGCGTCACCGGCCCAGGCCGCCTTCTCGGGAGCACAGTCCCTCCTTCCTGACGGAGATCAGAGTGCTACCCGGCGCGGCCCCATGCCCGGATTTCGGGTGAGAAGAGTTGCGTGCCGATCACGGCCGGCGTTGTGACTTGGAACAGACAGGTGGAACTCACCGTTGACGGTGCGTTCGGAAATCTCGTAGCCTGACTGCCGATAGTCGTGATGTTGACAGGAAGCCGGTGAGATTCCGGCGCGGCCGCGCCACTGTGACCGCCTGGGGGGATTTCCCTCATGGGTGGAAGCCAGACCCGATTCGTCACGTAACAACCAGTGGGACGCGTGATCCCTGGGAGGTCCTCGCATGGCCGAGTCTGTTGTTCCCTCGTCTGTTGTTCCCGCTCCGTCAGTCGGCGGCGCGCGGCCGCTCCAGCTTCCGCTGCGTGAGATCGCTCCGTGGGCTGTGCTCACGGGCGTGCTCATGCTGCTCGTGATCTACTTCGTCGGGTCCGAGGAGGGCGCCTTCTCGATGGTGGGCGGCACCTGGATCCACGAGTTCGTGCACGATGGTCGGCACCTGCTCGGTTTCCCCTGCCACTGATCCGCCTCGGCCCGCGGAGCATTCCGCGCTGACGGCGGAGGCCGTTTCACATGATGCGCAGACTTCTTGTATTTGGCATGCTCGTAGGTCTCCTCGCCGGTCTGGTCGCCTTCGGGTTCGCCTCCATCGCGGGTGAGCCGCAGGTCGACGCGGCGATCGCCCTCGAGGAGGCGGCTGCCCAGGGGGAGGCGGTTACCCCGCATTCCCACGGCGAGCATGACGACGAAGCCGCGGCCACGCACTCGCACGAGGAGCCCGCGGAGGTGTCACGGTCGACCCAGAAGGGGATCGGCCTGGCCGTCGCAACCGGCCTGTACGGCGTCGCGATGGGCGGGCTTTTCGCCATCGCGTGCGCCGTCGCCTACGGCCGCATCGGCGTGCCGGGGATGCGGGCCACCGCCGCGACCGTCGCGCTGGGCGGTTTCGTCGCGGTCGCCCTGGTTCCCTTTCTCAAGTACCCGGCGAATCCCCCGGCTGTCGGGAACGCGGACACCATCGACCGCCGGACCGGTCTGTACGTGGTGATGGTTCTGGTCTCGGTGCTGGCCGCACTGATCGCGGCTCAGGTCGGCCGGATGCTCGCCGGCCGCAGCAGCCGATGGAACGCCTGGCTCGCCTCGGCCGGGGCGTTCACCGTGCTGGTGACGGTGGCCGCCGTTCTCATGCCCGTGGTCAACGAGGTGCCCGCATCCTTCCCGGCCGAGCTGTTGTGGCGTTTCCGGTTGTCCTCGCTGGGCACCCAGGCGCTGGTCTGGGTGGTGCTCGGGCTCGGGTTCGGCCCGCTCGCCGAACGTGTGCTCAACCCGTCACCGGCCCGGCGTACCACGGCCCTTCCGGTGTCGGCCTCGCCGGCGTCGAGCGGCTCGGCCGGTTGATCGGCCGCCGAGCCCTGGGCCTGCTGGTCGGCGCGGGGCTCGACGTGCTTTTCGCGGATCCGGCCCGGTTCCATCCGGTGGCTGGTTTCGGCCGGGTCGCCGGGAGTCTCGAGCGTGTCGTCCATCGTGACAACCGGCTGGTCGGTGCCGCGTACGCGGCGGTGCTCGTCGGGGTCCCGGCGCTGGCCGCGCACCGGGTGGAACGAGCGCTGGCCGCCCGCCCCGCCAGCCCGGCGGCCGGGCTGGCCCTGACGGCGCTGACCGCCGCGACCACGTGGACGGTGCTGGGCGGCATGTCGCTGCGCCGGGAGGGCCGAGCGCTCGGCGGTGAGCTGGCCCGGGCCGACCTGGCCGCCGCGCGTTCCCGGCTGCCGTCGCTGTGCGGGCGGGACCCGTCGATGCTCGACGTGGCCGGGCTCGCCCGGGCCGGGGTCGAGTCGCTGGCCGAGAACACCTCGGACGCCGTCGTCGCACCGCTGCTGTGGGGTGCGGCCGCCGGCCTGCCCGGTCTCGCCGCCTATCGGGCGGTGAACACCCTGGACGCGATGGTCGGCTACCGCAGCGCCCGCCATCGCCGCTTCGGCTGGGCCGCTGCCCGGGCCGACGACCTGGCCAACCTGCTACCCGCCCGGGTCTGCGCGCTGCTGACCTGCGCCTGCGCCCCGGTGGTCGGCGGCTCACCGGCGCAGGCGCTGCGGACGGTGCGCCGGGACGGCCGCCGCCACCCCAGCCCGAACTCGGGTATGGCCGAGGCCGCGTTCGCCGGGGCGGCCGGCCTGCGGCTCGGCGGCGAGCTGCGGTATGCCCACGGCGTCGAGCACCGTCCCGAGCTGGGCACCGGACGTCAGCCGCAGGTCGAGGACCTGGCGGTGGCGGCGCGCCTGTCCGGAGCGGTCACGGTGGCCGCGGCCGGGCTCAGCGCCGGCGTCGCCGCCGTGGCGGCGACGAGGTCGAGGACGAGGTCGAGGACGAGGTCGAGGACGAGGTCGAGGACGAGGTCGAGGACGAGGTCGAGGTCGAGGTCGAGATCGAGATCGCGGTCGCGGGCCGCGGCGGGGGAGCAGGCCTGATCGCTGGTGCGGCCACGGCGGCGCGCCCTGCTTCACCCGTTCTGATCGTCGGGCGATCGCCTGGCGTCGGCAGGCCGTCGGCGAATTTCTCGCAATGCCGCGGCCGTGCGGCGATGAGTTTCTGTCGGTGGTCGGGTCCAATCTGTCGACAGCACGAGCACGGCGACCTGCGGGCGCACCTCCCGCGCCCCGCGCGCCGCGTGCCACGACGATGAAGGAGCCCGTGATGCCCGCCAACGACACCACCCTGCCTGGCGCCCCCTGCTGGATCGACCTGATGACCTCGGACGTCGAAGGCGCCCGCGCGTTCTACGCGGAGCTGTTCGGCTGGGTCCCGGCGGAGCCGTCCGAGGAGTTCGGCGGCTACTTCATGTTCTTCAGCAAGGACGGAAAGATGATCGCCGGCGGGATGCCGAAGCAGGAGGCCGAGCTCCCCGACGTCTGGACCACCTATCTGATGGTGGCGGATGCGGAGAAGACCGTGGCGGCGGCATCCGCGCACGGGGGAACCGTGCTGGTCCCGCCGATGCCCGTGGCCGACCTGGGAACCATGGCCGTGGTGACCGATCCCGCGGGTGCGGTGATCGGCCTGTGGCAGCAGGGCAGCCATCGTGGTTTCCAGCTGCTGGCCGAGCCGGGAGCGCCCGGCTGGTTCGAGCTGATGAGCCGTGACTTCGCTGCCTCCGTCCCCTTCTACCAGGAGGTCTTCGGCTGGAAGACGAAGATCATGGGGGACACCGACGACTTCCGCTACCTCGTCCAGGTCGACGACGCCGGCGAGCAGTACGCGGGGATCATGGATGCTTCGCGTTTCCTCCCCGAGGGCGTCCCGTCGCACTGGGGTGTGTACATCGCGGTGGAGGACACCGACGCCGCGGTGGCCCTGGCCGAGAAGCTCGGCGGCACGATCGCCCAGCCGCCGATCGACACTCCCTACGGCCGGCTCGCGATCGCGGCCGACCCGTTCGGCGCCGCCTTCAAGCTGGTCGGGCCCAACAAGGAGGAGCAGGCGACTGCCTGAGGTGGATACCGCCCGCGGCCCCGGTGAGATCCGCCCGGCGGGAGGTCCGGCCCCGGTGAGAGGTGTTCACCGGGGCGGGCCGCACGTCGTCCCGGGTTCCGCCCGGCCGTTGCCTGCCCGGCCGCAGCCGCTCGATCGCCGCCTCAACCTCCGGGTCCCGCAGCGTCACCAGCTCGACCTCGACACGCTGCCGCCGCTGCGCCGCCGACAGTGCCTCCGCCGGAGCCACCAGCAGCGCGAACACGTACGCATCGAAGGCGGCGCAGTCCCGCGCGTCCTGCAGGGCCTCCCGGGTGCTGACGCGTGGCGCGAGGTCCCGAATCGCCACAACCGCACCGAACGCTTAGCGTTCGTCCCATGGCCACAGTCGCGTTCGTCGTTGCCTGCCTGGCGGTGGTGGCCGCCGGCTTCTCAGCCTGGTACGGGCGTGGGCAGAAGCGTGCGGCCGACCTCGCCGCGACGGAGGCGAGGCGTGCCGCGGACGCTGCGGCAGAGGCAGTGCGGATCGAGCAGGCCCGGCGGGCAGACGAAGTGGCCGACGCCGAACATCGACGCGTGCGCTTCAAACTGGTCCCCACCGGAGGGCAGAGCGGAAGCCTCCATCTTCTCCGAAACACGGGAACCGACACCGCCTACGGGGTTCACATCGACACGGGCGACCTGCGTGTCGCAAACCAGACCTTGGACTTCGACGAGATCAAGGCGGACACGGAGCACACGCTCTACCTCGCGAGGACCATGCGAACTACTACCGATCGCATAGAGATCACCTGGAGCCGAAGCCCCGACCACTCGGCCTCGCAGAGGTCCGTGAGGCTGCTCGTGCGGTAGTGAGGCGGGCGTCCTTCGAACTCATGCGTTCGCAGCGGCCGGGCTTCCTCCCGACGCCCGCCGGTGTCGTTCTGCCAGGCCTTGCACGAAGTCAGCGTCAGTGTCGATCGATCAGAAGTCGAGCAGGTTGTCGCGGAACAGCCGGTGCGGGTACGACCCGCGCATGAGCCCGCGGCGGCGCAGCGCCGGGGCGAGCCCGTCCACGATCTCGCTGACCGAACGGCGGTGCACCGGCGTGGCGATCAGGAAACCGTCGCCGCCGACGGCGTCCATCACCTCGCCCATCTGCACGGCGACGGTGTCCGGCGAGCCGACCAGCTCCACCGACTCGACCGTGTCGTGATCCATCACGGTCTCCCGCAGCGTGCGTCCGGCCGCGGCGGCGGCGAACCGGGCCATCGAGCTCTGGTGGCCGTTCACCTGGCCGGTCAGATCCGGGAAAGGAGCGTCCAGGTCGAACTGCGCGAAATCGATGCCGCTGAAATAGGACATCTGCCCGAGGATGGTGTCCATGACGTCGGGGTCGTGCTGCCGTGCGCGGCGGCGGGCCAGGGTCTCGCGGGCCTCCGCGTCGGTCTCGCCCAGAACCGGGTTGACCAGGAACAGCACCTTGCAGTCGGCCGGCTTGCGCCCGTGCCGAAGCATGCGCTCGGAGATGTCGTCCCGGTAGGCGCGCATCGCGTCCACCCCGTGCGGCACCGCGATGATGGTGTCGGCGTGCTTCGCGGCGAGCTCCCGGCCCGCGGGTGACCCCCCGGCCTGGCAGATCACCGGGCGGCCCTGCGGCCCGGCCGGGGCGTTGAGAGGCCCGCGGCTGCGGTGGAAACGCCCGTCGAAGTCGATGGTGTGCACCTTGCGGTGATCCGCGAAGACCCCGCCACTGGCGACCACCGCGCCGGGCTCCCAGGAGGACAGGAGCCGATCCACCAGGTCCATCCACTCGTCGGCCATCTCGTAGCGCAGGTCGTGCTCGAAATGCTCCGCGAAGCCGAAGTTCTGGGCCGAGCGGTGGCTGCTGGACGTCACCAGGTTCGCCCCGGCCCTGCCTTCGGAGAGGTGATCGAGAGAGGCCAGCATCCGGGCTGCCATGAACGGTGGACAGAACGACGTGGACAGTGTCGCCACCAGCCCGATTCGCGAGGTGGCCTGGCTCATCACGGCCACGGCGGCCATCGGGTCCAGCCGGGGGGATTCCCAGGCGTGGGCGAGGTCGACCTCCATCGTCCCCTTGTAGGTATCAGTGATCATCAGGCCGTCTTCGAGGATCAGGTAGTCGAAGAACGCGCGCTCGAGCGAACGGGCGAGATCGGTGTAAAAGCTGCCCCTGGTCCATTCCGAGGAAAGCGTGCCCGACCACATGTCGTTCCAGGCCGGCGGCCCGAATCCACTGCCGACGAACCAGCCCAGGTGGAACATGCGCACCTCTTCCTCACGGTCGTACCCACGACGGGCGGCGCCGGCCGGGGCCGACGGGGCCGTGCACGGGTCGTTGATCCAGGCACGCGGCAGTCTCGTCGCCGCGGATTGCCGGCCAGGAGCCGTCTGGTTGCCCTGCCGTTGCGCCGGTTGATCCGTCGCGTGGCGCCCGATCGGCGCGCGATGTGGTTCGATCGCGCCGCCGTATGCGCCGCTCACCGGGCGCCTGACCCGGTTTCGTCGCGGGTGGTCATCCCGCGCGCCGTGAGGACGACGTCCCGAACAGAACAGAAAGGGACCACCGTGGAACTTGGCCTGTTCACCGCCTGCCTGCCGCGGCTCGGGCTCGCCGACATCGCGGCCTGGTGTGTCCGGTCGGGATATCAGACGCTGGAGGTCGCTGCCTGGCCGGTCGGAAGCGAGCAAGCTCACCAGGCCAGCCACCGTTACCGCGTTCCGGGCCGCGGCCAGCTCGACTGGAACCGCATCATCGACGTCCTCCATGACGGGGGTTTCTCCGAGACGGTCGCCGTCGAGCACGAGGACCCGGTGTGGAGCGGTTCGGAGGCGAAGGTGAAGTGGGGCCTTGAGATCGCCGCGCGAACTCTCGGCCCGCTGGTCCTGGGCGGATGATTTCCGGCGAACCCGCCTGCCGGGCCATCCACGGGCGGGACTTGACCTCGACCTCCCTTGAGGTCCGATGCTGGCGCGCATGACGTTCTCTGCCGCTCAGGCGGTCGTGCTCGGTCCCGGTGGGCTCGTCGGCATGGCGTGGCTGTTCGGGCTCGCGGCCGGGCTTCGCGACGAGGGCGTGGACCTGGCGGACGCCGATCTGATCGTGGGAACCTCCGCGGGCGCGATCGCCGGCGCGGCGCTGGCCTCCGGCGGTGATCTCCGGCGGCTGGCGGCGCCTCCCGAGTCGTCCGGACCGTGGCACCGGCCCGATCCCGACCTCATGGCCCGAGTGCGGGCCGTTCTAGGGGATTCCGGGCTGGAGCCGGCCGAGGCCCGCCGCCGCGTCGGCCGGCTCGCGCTCACCGCGCCCACCATCGCCGAGGAGGAACATGTGGCCTCGATGGAGTACCTGGTCGGTGCCGGCGGCTGGCCGCAGCGCGCAATGCTGATCACCACCGTGGATCTCGATACCGGTGAGCCCGTGGTGTGGGACCGCGCCAGCGCCGCTCCGCTGGCGAGAGTGGTGGCGGCGAGCTGTGCCATGCCCGGTGCCTATCCGCCGGTCACGATCAACGGCCGTCGCTGTATCGACGGAGCCCTCGCCGGGGGATCCCATCCGCATCTTGCCGCCGGGGCGAAGACGACTGTCCTGGTGGAGCCCTTCGGGGTCGACTCGGGCGACGTGCTGGTGCAGGGCACCCGCACCACACGCGTCGTGCCCGACGATGCCGCGCGCGAGGCCATCGGCACGGATGTGGGTGACCACACCCGTTGGGTACCGGCCTTCGAGGCGGGCCTGCGACAGGCCCCGGCGGCCGCCGGTCGAATCCGTCTTCCGCTTTCCTGAAGCCGGACCGCGCGCGGAAGACCTATCGACGGCGCAGGGCAGCGGGGCCGAGGTCGGCGATCCGTGGGTAGCCGTCGACCGCCATGAGCAGGTCGGCCTCGGCGAGCAGCGAACGCAGCACGTGGACGACTCCGTCCTCGCCGCCGAGCGCCAGACCGTACACATACGGTCTTCCCACGCCGACCGCCCGGGCGCCCAGCGCGAGCGCCTTGACGACGTGGTCACCGGAGCGCACACCGGAGTCGAAGACCACCGGGATCTCGCCGGCGGCCTCGACGACATCGGGCAGCATGTCGAGCGAGGCCAGCCCGCCGTTCGCCTGGCGACCACCATGGTTGGAGCAGTAGATCGCGTCGACACCACCGTCGACCGCTCGTCGGACGTCCTCCGGATGCATGATTCCTTTGAGGATCAGCGGCAGGCTGGTCATGGACCGGAACCAGGTCAGGTCCTTCCAGGTAAGGCTCGGATTGCCGAAGGTCAGCGCCCAGGTCCCCACGGCGGCCTGGAGATCCTCCCGCGGCGGTCTGGCCAGCCGGGAGACGAAGACCGGGTCGCTGAAGTAGTTCTCGAGTGCCAGCCCGCGTAACTGGGGAAAGTTCGATCGGGTGAGATCGCGGGGCCGCCATCCCGGAACCCAGGTGTCGAGCGTGACGACAATCCCTTTGAAGCCCGCCTTCTCAGCCCGGTGCACCAGGCTCTCGGCCAGCTCACGGTCGTTGGGTGTGTAGAGCTGGAAGAATCCCGGAGTTTCCCCGAGCTGGGATGCGACATCCTCCAACGGGTCGGTGGCGAGAGTGGAGGCGATCATGGGTACGCCGGTCCTGGCCGAAGCCCGCGCCACCGCCAGGTCTCCGTGGCCGTCCTGGGCGCACACACCGATCACGCCGACGGGAGCCATCAGCAGCGGTGACGGCAGCGTCATCCCGCAGAGTTCGACCGACAGATCCCGCTGGCTGCCGTCGACGAGCATCCGGGGAATCAGGCCCCAGTCGTCGAACACCGAGACGTTGAGATCCTGGGTGTGTTCGTCGCCGGCACCGCCGGCCACGTACGAGAGCAGCCACGGGTCGAGCGCCCGGGAGCCGCGTTCCTCCAGTTCGGCATAGGTCATCGGCATCGTCGGCATGACGCCGGAGAGGCCGTTGAGGTAGATCTCGAACTGATAGTCACCGAAGTTCGCCACAGGGTGCGCCTGCTCGCTCGTAGGTGGCGCAACCGTACGCCCGTACCGCCGTATCCGCCACCGGCGGTTGCCGGGCAACCACCAACGCCGGACCGCATTCGGCCAGGAACGACACCTGGTCAGGAACGACACCCGGTCAGGAACGACACCCGGTCAGAAGGCGTGCTGCATCAGATCGATGACGGTCTTCGCGCGCTGTGCGAGCATGACCCGACCGACGATCTTCATGTGCCCGGCCCAGTGCTCCTCGGCCGCGCCGGCGTCGCCCTGCTCGATGAGGGTGGCGAGCCGGGCCTGGGAACGCAGGCCGCGCAGTTTGGTGCTGGTGGCGTCGCCGGCGTCGTCGGGCTGGCTCACCGCGGCCACCGCCCGGGCGACGACCTCGTTGAGCATCTCGATGACAATGGACAACGTCTGATTGCCCGCGAGCTCGACGAGCCGGCTGTGAAAACGTGAGTTGGCCTGCCCGAATGCTTCGGGATCGTCAACCACCTCAAGCTGCTCGGCGGTGAGCCGCCGCAGCTCCGCGGCCGCCGACCGGTGCGAGCGCGACGCGGCCACCAGCCTTGCCGCGACCGGCTCGATCATGCTGCGGGCGTCGTAGACGTCCACCAGCGGGACGTTGCGGGCCTGCAGGACCATCGCCGCCGTGCGTGCCGTCAACCGCTCGTCGGGCTGATGGACGATCACACCGCCGAGCACCCCGCGGCGCACGGAGATGAGGCCTTCCGTCTCCAGGATGCGCAGCGCCTCCCGCAGCGACGGGCGGGACACGCCGAAGCGGTCGACGAGGTCGGGCTCGCGGCCGAGTGACTCACCCTCCGCCAGTTCGCCCTGCACGATGAGCCGTCGGAGCTCGTCGGCGATCCGCTGCGGCTTCTCGCGGGGCGCTGCCCGCTCACCGCCGCGGGCGTTCCCGGCCTCGGTCACCTGGCTTGACCTTCCTTCCGCTGGTTACCTTCCACGGGTCGCCTTCCGCTGGTCGCCCCGCCCAGGCCACCTGCCTTCCACGGACCGGCGCGTTCGGCGCCGGCCGCAACGGCCACGGTCCGCGGGATCAGCTGCACTGCCACTTGGGCGTGCGCTTCTCCATGAACGCCTGCGGTCCCTCCTGGGCGTCGTCGGTGCGTACGACGCGCTCGCGATAGGCCTCGGCCATGATCTCGGCCTCGTGCAGGGGGAGGTCGCGGCCCTTGCGGATGGCGAGGCGGGTGCCGCGTACGGCGAGGGGGGCGTTGCGGTTCACGATGCCGGCGATCTCATGGGCGCGCTCGAGCAGCCGGTCGTGTTCGACGACTTCGGAGACGAGCCCGAGATCGTAGGCACGCTGGGCGCTCATGCGCTCGTGCCGGCCCATCAGCGCCATCCGCATGGCGATGTTGGTGGGCAGGGCGCGGGCGAGGCGGACGGCCTCCCGTCCGCTGACCAGGCCGATGCTCACGTGCGGGTCGAAGAACTCGGCGCGTTCGGAGGCGATGACGATGTCCCCGGTGGTGACGAGGTCGAGCCCGGCGCCGCAGCACAGGCCGTTGATCGCGGCGAGGATCGGCTTGGTCATGGTCCGGAAGGGGGGTGTGCCTTCCTGCGGGGCCTCCCACTGGGGGTAGGTCGTCAGGTACGGCTCCTCGTAGACGACCCGTCCGTCGCCGGAGATCTCGCCGACGTCGGCGCCGGCGCAGAAGGCCCGGCCGTTGCCGGTGATGACGAGGATCCAGACGTTGTCGTCGGCCTCGGCCTCTGCATAGGCACGGCGCAGTTCCTCGATCATGGCCGGGCTCAGGGCGTTGAGCTGGTCGGGCCGGTCGAAGGTGATCGTGGCGATGCGGTCGGCGACGTCGTACTGGATCGACTCGAACCCCATGGGTGTTTCTCCCTCTCGTCCGTCTGCCCTGCACCGACGTCAGGCACCGTAAACATATAGATATTACGGAGCCTAGCTTCTCTCGTGGTGCGCGCGCAACGGTCGCGGGCCGCGCTGTGGTCAGCCGTGTCGTCCGCGCACCCGCATGCCGCCGCCGGCTGGGCGGTCGCCGCGGAGGACCCCGCCTGCCGCACCTGCCGGCGGCGGTACGCGGATCGGTGAGGCGTCGATCCTCCGTGAGGTGCGGCGTGAACATGACGCCCAAAAAGTGTAGATTTTTCGAGTTAGCTGGTTCGGTGCCGCATCCGGACCGGTCGCCCGCGCTGTGCTTGCGGGTGACCGGTCCGCAGGGATAAAAGAAAGAAATACTTTATCCAAAATCAGCCTCGCCGCCTGCGGATGTCGTCCAGCGGGCGGGGCGGCCGAGGCGCGGGCCCACCACCCGCATCGGGTGGCCGGCCAGGAACCGGCCGGGCCGGCCAGGACGTGAACCTCAGAGAGGAAGCATCACGTGGAACTGAAAGGCATACGGGCGGTCGCCGTGGGCGGCGCCTCCGGGATGGCCCGTGCGACGGCCGAGCTGATCGGTGCCCGCGGTGGCCGGGTCGCGATCCTCGACCGTGCCGCGAGCGACGGGGAAGCGGTCGCCGCCGGCCTCAACGGCACGTTCCACCCCTGCGATGTCACCGACTTCGCCGGGTTCGAGGCGGTCCTGGACGCGGCCGTGGCCGCGCTCGGAGGCATCGACGTCGTGGTGAACACCGCGGGTGGCGCGAGGCCCGGGCGAACCCTGGGCAAGACGGGTCCGCTGCCCATCGAGGAGTTCCAGCAGACCATCGATCTCAACCTCGTCGGCACGTTCAACGTGGCCCGGCTGGCGGCCGCCCGGATGGCCACCAACGAGCCGAACGCCGAGGGCGAGCGGGGCGTGATCATCAACACGGCGTCGATCGCCGCGTTCGAGGGCCAGATCGGCCAGATCGCCTACACCGCGGCCAAGGGCGGTGTCGCGGCGATGAGCCTCACGATGGCCCGGGAGCTGGGCTCGCTGGGAATCCGGGTGAACGCGATCGCGCCCAGCCTGTTCCACACCGGGCTGACCGCGGGGATCCCCGAGGACTACGAGAAGGTGCTGACGAAGGACGCGGCCTTCCCCAAGCGGATGGGCCGGCCCGAGGAGTACGCCCTGCTCGCCGTCGGGATCGTCGAGAACCCGATGCTCAACGGCCAGACGATCCGTCTGGACGGCGGCCAGCGCTTCGCCCCGAAGTGAGCGACCAGATGAGCATCCTCACCGACCTGACCGACGGCGCGCTCGTCGTCACCATCAACCGCCCCGAGGCCCGCAACGCCCTGAACGGCGAGGTCGGCCAGGGCATCGTCGACGCCCTCGCACGTGCCTCGGACGACGCGGACATCCGCTGCGTCGTTCTCACCGGTGCCGGTGACCGCAGCTTCTGCGCCGGCCTCGACCTCAAGGCCCTGGCCCGCGGTGAGAACCTCAAGCCCGTCATGGATGGCCTGAACGCGCTGCGGGACTTCCCGAAGCCGCTGCTGGGCGCGGTGAACGGTGCCTGCCTGGGCGGTGGCTTCGAGGTCATGATGTTCTGTGACCTCGTGGTCGCCGTCGAGGACACGCCGTTCGGGCTGCCCGAGGTCCGGCGTGGCCTGCTGGCCGGTGGCGGTGGCACCCGGCTGGCGCAGCGGCTGCCGATCGCGGTCGCCCTCGAGCTCGGGCTCACCGGGGAGCCGATTCCCGCGTCCGAGGCGCTGCGCTGGGGCCTGATCAACCGCGTGGTGCCCCAGGACGAGCTGCTGCCCACGGCGCTTGGGCTCGCCGCCCGCATCGGGCTCGGCGGCCCGCTCGCCGTCACCGCGACCAAGCGGCTGATGCGTGCCGAGCTCGGCGACGACGAGGCGGCGATGAAGCCGGTCTTCGCGGCGATGGGCACGCTCATGGGGAGTGAGGACGCCCAGGAGGCCGGTCGTGCCTTCGCCGAGAAGCGGACTCCCGTCTGGAAGGGCCGCTGATCGCCGGCGGGCGATAGAGCACGGCCTCTGCGCGGTCGTTCGCAAGCGCTGAGCCTGGATGGCGGGACCGACGGTTGGTCCGCCATCCAGGCTTTCCGCGGTATGGCGTCCGCTGTTACGAGGCGGGCTCGCGGTTGAAGAAGAAGGCATCCGCATTGCCGTACAGCCAGTTGTCGCGGACCTCATCGGTCAGCGGGAGGGCCTCGGCCTCACCGAGGCACCGCTTGAACGACAGCACGGGGTAGTCCGAGGCGAAGATGACCCGGTTCTTGCCGCGGGTCGACATGAAGTGCAGCAGCGATTCGGGCAGCCGCTTCGGCGACCACGCCGACGTCATCAGGCGCAGGTTGCGGTACTTGATCATCAGGCGGATCGCGGTGTCCCACCACGGATCCGCGCCGTGGATCATGCACAGCTTCAGTTCGGGAAACCGGTAGCAGACCCGGTCGAGGTGAATCGGGTCCTGGGGCTCGGCCGGCAGGGGTGGGCCGGGGATGCCGGTGTTGACGCACAGCGGCAGGTCGAGCTCGCAGCACTTCGTGTAAAGGGGGTAGTAGACCGGGTCGGTGGGCGGGTACATGCCGTCACCCCAGAAACTGGGGCCGACGGTGGCGCTCACCACCGGAAAGTCGCGGGCGAACGACTCCAGGGCGCGGACCGTCGGCATGGGATGCAGCAGGTTGAAGCCACCGATCGCGAGGGCGAACCGGTCCGGGCGGGCCTCGGCGAACTGGAACGCCCGGCCGTCGGGCTTCCCGGCCTTCGCGATCAGGACCGCGCGCTCGACACCGTTCGCGTCCATGTCCTCCAGCAGCTCGGGCAGCTCCGGGCTGCGGAAGAAGTTGTCGCCGCCCTTGAAATAGTCCTCCTTCACACGGACCATCCAGTCGGGCTGCTTCTTCGTGTCGCCGAAGTCGACGTTCACCAGGCAGTCGATGGCACGGGTCAACGTGATCTCCTTTCCTTGTCGGGATTGTTCGGCCCGCGTATACCCCCTGCGCAGTCGCGCTGGGCCGTGGTCAGACCTGGGAGAGCACTCGGCGGAGGGCCTGGCTGACCATGTTGTCGTAGGGGAAGGTGTCGGGCATGAAACCCATGTCGACGACCAGCTTCCCGATCCGGACCATGATGACGGTGAACCGCAGCCCGGCGAACACCTCGAAGTAGTCGAGGTTGTCCGTGGGGCGCCCGGTGACCGACTGCCAGAGCGCGGCCGTCTCGTCGCGGGAGGGAAAGCCCGGCAGCCGGTTGACACCGGGGCCGGTGGTGAGCGTCTCGTCGGCGAAGATCCACCAGCCCAGGTCCAGGAGGGGGTCGCCGACGCTCGCCATCTCCCAGTCGAGCACCGCGGCGACCTCGAAGTCCTGGAAGATGAGGTTGCTGAGCCGGGCGTCCCCCCAGCACAGCGCCGGGGCGTCGACGGGTGTCGACGGCTTGTTGCGCCTGAGCCAGGCGAGTGCGTCCCGGGCCAGCTCGAAGGGCCTGCCCTCCTCGGCCCAGGCCAGGAACCGTTCGTAGCGGTCGAGCTCCGCGCCCACCGGATCGTCCGGGGGCACCAGCAGGCCCGCGGGGACGTCGAGATCGGCGAGCGCGGTGGTGTGGATGCCCGCCAGTGCGCGGACCCCGCTCACCCAGGCCTGCCGCTGCTGCTCGGGCGACGCGTCGGCCAGCCACCCGGCCGACGCGTAGGGCGGAGTGTCGCTGGGGATCAGGCCCGCGACCCTTTCCATGATCCAGAACGGGGCGCCGAACCAGGAGATGTCCGGCTCGAACCAGTGCATGCGGGCCATCGGCACACTGGAGGCTTCGGCGAGCGCGCGCATCACGTGGAACTGCAGCGCGAAGGTGTCGTCGGGGAACACCACGTAGCTCGTCGGCGCGATGCGCGCGACCAGGTGATGCCGTTCCGGCCCGGCGGGGCCGGCCCAGCTGGCGTCGAACAGGACCGTCTCGTTGGATGCCCCGGTCCCGGCCGGGATGGTCGGTTCCCCGACCTCGACGTCGGTCAGCCCGCGGACGTCGGTGAGCCAGCTGCGCAGGCGGCTGGCGGTCTCGAGGGGGTCACGTAACTGGAAGTCCATGGGCAGGCCTCACGGTGGTAGCGGCTTAAAAGAACTATATGTTTCGGAGGTCTGCGCCGCTAGCCTGCAGTCCGTCCTGACGGCGGAAAGCCGCAGTTGATCGCAAGCCGAAGTCAGAGTACCAGCGGCGTGTGTGGCGCAACAGCTCCAGCTGCTGGCTGGGCCGGCCCGCCGGCGTGCTGCGGGGCGAGCGTCCGCCGTTGATGGCGTGCGCCCATGTATCTAAACTATTTGGACCTTCCTCCTTCTCCCCGTCGTGGCGTGCGCCTGCCCGTGAAGGCGACTACCTTGCTTTCTAAGCTGTCCGCTTTAACTGAGGGAGGCCTGCATCGGATGACACATCCCCTGGAACTCGCCGGAGCCGCCGTGGTCGTCACCGGCGGGGGCAGCGGCATCGGACGGGCCAGCGCGCTCGCGTTCGCGCGCCGCGGCGCCCGGGTAGTCGTGAGCGACCTCGATGCGGCCCGGGCCCAGGCCGTCGCCGCGGAGATCGCCACCGACGGCGGCGAGGCGATCGGCCTGCGGGTCGACGCCACAAGCGAGGCCGACCTCACGGCGATGCGCACCGCCTGCCTCGAACGGTTCGGCCGGGTCGACGTCGTGATGAACAACGTCGGCGTGCTGGCCCTCGGCGCGCCGGAGTCGCTGCCCGACGAGGCCTGGCAGCGTGTCCTCGACGTGAACCTGATGAGTGTGGCGCGCAGCAATCGGGTCTTCCTCCCGGTGCTGCTCGCCCAGGGCTCGGGGCACGTGGTGAACACGTCGTCCGCCTCGGGGCTGCTCGCCTACGGCTTCGACCGGCTGCCCTACGTCGCGAGCAAGCACGCGATCGTCGGGCTGTCCGAAGCGCTGGCGCTGTACCTGGGCCCGTGCGGTGTCGGGGTCACCTGCGTCTGCCCCTCGGGCGTGATCACGAACATCGTGGAACAGATCGCCGTCTATGGCGAGGTGGCCGCGTCGCCGCGGGCCCCCGACCACCCCCTCGTCTCGGCGGAGACCGTGGGCGAGCTGGTGGCCGAAGCCGTGGCGGAGGGGCGGTTCCTCGTTCTCACCGTGCCCGAGATCTCCGACGAGCTGGTCACCCGGGCTGCTGACCTGGACGCCTACCTGCAGGTCCGCATCGCGCAGCAGTCATCGGACACCGCGAACGGCACCGCGGCGGCCGGCCCGTCCGCCGCACGTCCGTCCGTCCGCCGCACGAGAGGAACGATCATGACTGTGAGCATGCCCGCCGACGAGCTCTACCGCGCGGTGATGACCGTCGAGCCGCCGGCTGTGGAGACACCTTTCGAAGCCACGTCCCGGCGGTTCCTGTTCGGGGAGATCTGGAGCCGCCCGGACCTGGGTATCCGCGACCGGCGCCTGGTGTCGCTGGCCTGCGTCGCCGCGGCCGACGCGGCGACGCCGATCGCCGACCACGTCTACGCGGCGTTACGCAGCGGCGATCTGACCATCGAGCAGCTGAATGAGGTGACACTGCACTTCGCGGTCTACTGCGGCTGGCCGAAGGCCTCGTTCCTGGAACAGACCGTCCGTGCGCAGTGGCAGCGGCTGCACGAGGAGCGTGGGCAGGAGGCACCGCCCTGGCCGACCCTGACCGCCGAGGATCTCGGGCCCGAGGACCGTGCGGAACGGATCCGCGGCGGGCAGGAGGAGTTCCGGACCGTCAACGTCATTCCGGCGCCACCGTCCGATTCGCCGTACTTCTACGCCGGCATCCTCAATTTCGTCTTCGGTCATGTGTGGCGCCGACCGGGTCTGAGTCGCCGTGAACGACGACTCGTCACGATCCCCTGCGTGGGGGCGTCGGACGCGGTCGGGCCGATCTTCTCGCACGTCGGTTCGGCACTAGAGTCGGGCGATGTGAGCTACGAGGAGATGCAGGAGATCATCCTGCACTTCAGTGCCTACTACGGTTTCGCCAAGGGCGAGGTGCTGCACGACGCTGCTCGACACTGGCGAGCGGGCCGGGCATGAACCAGCCGCAGGGCACCCCATCGAGCCATGTGCCGGGCACCCCGCCCGGTGCGATGGCGCTGCGGCTCCTGCTGGCCGCGGAGCGGCTGTTCGCCGAGCATGGCATCGACGGGGTGTCCCTGCGGCAGATCGCCGCCCAGGCCGGGTCGGCCAACAACTCGGCCGTGCACTACCACTTCGGCTCGAAGAGCCAGCTGATCGAAGCGATCTTCGCGCACCGGCTGCCCCAGCTGGTGCAGCGGCGCGCGCTGCTGCTCGCCCGCATCGACCGGGACGACCTGCGGGCACGTTTCGAGGCACAGCTGCTGCCGGTGCTTGAACTGGCCGAGTCGCCCGACAACCTCTACGTGTCCTTCGTCGAGCAGCTACAGCGCAGCGAGGAGTCGGGCGCGCTCGCCCAGTCGACGGAGATCCAGCAGTCGCAGCAGGATTTCTTCGACGACATGCGCCGGCTGCTGGCACACCTGGATGAGCCGGTGCGGACGCTGCGCATCCGCGAGGTACAGGAGCTCAGCGTGCATGCCGCCGCGCGGCGCGAGCGGGCGATCGCGGCAGGCGAGCACGTCAGTCCGTTCGGCCTGTTCGTCAGCACCCTGATCGACGGCTTCACCGGGCACCTCGCGGCCCCGGTGTCCCCGGAGACCCGCCGCTTCCTCCAGGGAATCGACCAGGACCAGGGTTCCTCGGACATGCCCCCGCCGATGCTCTGACGCCTGCCTAACGGCCGACCGAGAGCGGGAGCGATTCCCAGCCGCGCATGGTCGAGGTGGAGGACAACGCGGTGTTGTCCCAGTCGACGTCCCATACCGGGAAGCGGTTGAGGAGCTCGTCGAGGGCGATACGGCCCTCGAGTCTCGCCAGGGCGGCGCCCAGGCAGTAGTGGGTCCCGAGCCCGAAGGTGATGTGCTGGTCGATCCGGCGGCGGATGTCGTAGCGTTCGCCGTCGTTCCACCGCCGCTCGTCGCGGTTGGCGGAGGCGACGAGCAGCATCATCGCGCTGCCTGCCGGGACGGTCTGGCCGTGCAGCTCGACGTCCCGTGTGACGTAGCGGGCGATGGCGTGCCCGGTGGGCTCGAAGCGCAGCGTCTCCTCGATGGTGTTCGGGATCAGGTCCCGGTTGGCGACGAGGTCGGCGCGGTGGTCGGGGTGGCGGTCGAGCAGGGCGGCGAGCCAGCCGATCAGGCGGGCGGTGGTCTCGTTTCCGGCCCCGGCCAGGACGGTGACGTAGGTCAGGATCTCCTCGCGGGTGAGGGTGCGGGTGACGCCCTTCTCGTCGACGAACTCGGCGCGCAGGAGCTCGGTCATCAGGTCGTCGGAGGGATGCTCGGCGCGCCAGTCGATGTAGTCGGCGAAGATGTCGGTGTCCATGAGCGCGTCGGCCGACACCTTCATCTGCTGGCCGGGCTCGGTGCGCAGCTTGGCGTCGGCGCGCTCGCGGACGGCCAGCTGGTCGGCTTCGGGGATGCCGAGGAGCATGCCGATGACCCGCATGGGCACCTCGTTGGCATACTCGGTCATCAGGTCGAACCGGTCGGCGCCATCGAGCCGGTCGAGGCAGCGGACGCAGTACTCCCGGATCTCGGGCTCCAGCGAGAGCACCCGCCGCGGCGTGAACACCCGCGCGAGCAGCCGCCGGTAGATGTCGTGGATGGGCGGGTCCTCCATGAGTAACGTGCCCGGCGGGATCTCGATGTCGGCCTTGATGACCTCGAGGATCGGCCCTTTGGCGGAGGAGTAGGTGGCCCAGTCGACCAGCCCGCCGTTGACGTCGTCCCAGCGGCTGAGGACCCAGAAGTCGTGGCGGTCGTTGTACCAGAGCGGGGCCTCGGCCCGCAGCCGCCGGTAGACCGGGTACGGGTCGCGCGCGATCTCACGGTCGAACGGATCCCAGTACACCGGGCTCGAGTCGCTCACTCGGACACCTCCTGACATGGCCGCATTTCGCGGTCGAAGTTTGAACAGTGATTCAAACTATCGGTGAGGACTGCTGTCAACATCGAGTGGCGGCCGGCCGGCCCTGAGTGGCGGCGGGCCAACTACGAGCGGCAGCAGGCTCGCCGCCCCGAGTGGCGCCTCGGCGCTTAATAGTTTTGGTGCACCCGACCCCCGAAAATCCGTTTCGCGTGCTGTTGTCCGTGGCCGACTATCTTGCCGGCGGACGTATTAGAGGAGCCCCGGCGGGAAAACGAACATCAGTGACCGGACTAATCAGGAGAAGGGGATCGCATGCCTGCGCTCACCGAATTCGACCGCTGGCCGGGCCGTACCGTCGTCGGCCGCGACGGGGAGAAGATCGGGACGATCTCGACTCTCTACGTCGAGCCGTCCAACACCGAGCGCCCCGCCTATGCCGCCGTGCACACCGGGCTGTTCGGGACGAAGACGACGGTCGTGCCGCTGGACAAGGCCTCCGTCCAGGGGGACAAGCTCGCCGTGCCCCTGACCAGGGAGCAGGTGAAGGACGCGCCGAGGATCGATTCCGGTGAGGACATCTCGCCGCGCAAACAGGAGGAGATCAACGCCTACTACGGCTTCGGCACCGGCAGGACAGTCCGGGGTTCCGCCGCTGGAACGGCGGCCGGTGCCGCGGCCGGCACTATGGGCGGAACCCTCGCGGGCAGTGAACGGGCCGACCAGCGAACCGTGGAGGCGGACGAGAGCGCGACGGGCCGGCGAGCCATGGCGGCGGATGAGCGGACCGCTGGGCAGCGAGGCATGGACACGGAGCAGCGAGCCTCCCGGCAGGCGACGTCGGCGACAGACCAGCGGGCCGGCGCCGCCCAGGGCAGGGCGCCCGACGAGCGGGAACGCGGCGCACCGGTCCGTGGTGCCGAAGGTGAGATGACCCGCTCGGAGGAGCGCCTCCGGATCAGCACCGAGACCGTCGAGACCGGTCGGGCTCGGCTGCACAAGTACGTGGTGACCGAGAACGTTCGCAAGTCCGTTCCGTTCAGCCACGAGGAGGTGCGGCTCGAACGCGAGACCATCACGGATGCCGACCGGGCCGCGATACGCACCAGGCCCGAGCTGACCGAACAGGACCAGGAGGTGACGCTGCACGCGGAGCGGCCCGTCATCCAGAAGGAGACCGTGCCGGTCGAACGTGTACGGCTGACCACCGAGCGGGTAACCGAGGAACGGCAGATAGAGGAGCAGTTGCGCCACGAGGAAATCAACATGGACGTCGACGAAAGTCAGGGTCGCAGCGGCGAGCAGAGGCCCCGCCGGCCCTGAAGCCGGAGACCGTCGCCGCCACCGCCCGGGAGCGGGGGCGGCGACGGCTGTGTCACGCCGCCGGGCTGTGTCGCGTCACGCCGCCGGGATGTCAGGCCTGAGCTGTGGCCGGTGCCGGGCGCTTGAGCCCGAGCAGGTCGAACATGTTGGCGGACATGATCTTCTCGATCTCGGCCGGGGTCCGGTCCCCGAGCTCGTCGGCGAACGAGAGGGGTTCGGCGAGGCCTTCGGGGTGGGGGTAGTCGGAGCCGAAGCAGACCCGGTCGGCGCCCATGAGGCTGATGAGGCCGTCGAGGGAGTCCTCCCAGAACGGATTGATCCAGATGTTGCGCCGCAGGACCTCGATGGGGTGGGTGGGGAACTCCCGCGGCATCTTCTTCCAGGCGAGCTCGAGGTTTCTGGCCAGCAGCCCCACCCAGCTGCCGCCGTTCTCGACGCTGATGAGGCGGACACCGGGGAAGCGGTCGAGCATCCCGTGGCAGATGGCGGAGGCGAGGGTGTCCTGGATGGTGCGGCCGCCGTCGGCGACGTAGGCGAAGGTCTTGGGCCTGAAGGCGACGTACTCGCCGGTGTTGCCTTCCCAGGTGTTGAGGTAGTCCTGGTAGCCGCTGTCGGAGGCGTGCAGGGCGACCAGCACGCCGGCTTCCTGGACCCGGGCCCAGAAGGGGTCGAACTCCGGCAGGAACGGTGAGCGCAGGCCACGCAGGCCGGCGACCGGTGCCGGACGGACCAGGATCGCGCGGGCGCCGCGCTCCAGGACACGTTCGAGCTCGGCGATGCCACCCTCGACGTCGCAGGGGGAGATGATCGGGGTGGTGAGGATCCGGTCGGCGTAGCTGTACGTCCAGTCGTCGTACAGCCAGTCGTTGAAGGCCCGGATCGCGATCTGGGTGAGCGCCGGGTCGTCGCGCAGCCGTTCCTCGACGAGGCTGGCCAGCGTCGGGAAAAGCAGGCAGGCCGCGACGCCCTGCTCGTCGAGCTGGGCGAGGCGTGCGGCCGGCTCGCGGAACGCGGGAAGCGGTCGGATGGGCTTGCCACTGAGTTCGCGCAGGGTCCTGCCCTCGGGGTTGTTGCCCGAGTAGAACGCCATGTGGGCGCCGGGGGCGGCGACGACCTCGAAGGTCGGGTTGGGGATGAACTCGGTGAGGGTGTTGCGCACGACCAGCTTCTTGCGGCCGCCGAGCTCGACGAAGCGGAACAGGTCCTTGTGCCGCGCCGGCAGGTGCCGGGTGAAGGCGTCCTCCGTCTCGTACAGGTGGTGATCCGCGTCGAAGACCGGAAAGCCGAGATCCTTGCTGGTGGTCATCCTGGACATCCTGGGTGCGTAGAGGGAAGTGGCGCTTTCGCGGACCGGAGGGCCACGGGTCTTGCCCACAGTGCCCTCTTCGGGTTATACCCCAGGGGAGGTTGAGATATCTAGATGTATTGAGGTCCTCCGGCCTGTCGGCTACGGCGTGCGCCGGGCCGCCGCGGGCCGGGCCGCTGTGAGGGAGATCGCCCATGACGACCGACCAGCTCACGGAGCTTGGCTTCTACACCCTGCCCGGGCATTCCGGCACGCCCCGTGACCTGGTCACGGAGGTCCTGGCCGGCGAGCGGCTGGGACTTGGCGCCACGTTCGTCTCCGAGCGGTTCTCGACGAAGGACGCGGCGGTGCTGTCGGGCGCGGCCGGCGCCCTCACCGAGACGCTCGGGATCGCCACGGCGGCGACCAACCACCACACCCGCCATCCGCTGGTCACCGCGACCTTCGCGACGACAATGCACCGCCTCACCGGTGGGCGGTTCGCGCTCGGGCTGGGCCGGGGCTTCGACCGGTTCTGGTCCGCGGTCGGGCTCAGCCCGGTGACCAGCGCGCAGATCGAGGACTTCGCCGGGCTCATGCGCCGGCTGTGGCGAGGAGAGATGATCCTCGGCCACGACGGCCCGGCCGGGAAGTACCCGTACCTGCAGCAGGACCCGGACTTCGACGAGGACATCCCGCTCATGCTCGCCGCGCTCGGACCGCGCAGCCTGGAGCTCGCCGGGCGCTGCCTGGACGGCGTCGTGCTGCACACCTTCTTCTCGGACGTCGCGCTGACGGAGTCCGTGGAGGCGGTGCGCCGGGGAGCGAAGGCGGCGGGACGGGACCCGGACAGCGTCCGGGTCTGGTCGGTGCTGGCCGTCGTCGGTGATCACATCCCACCGGACCAGATGCTGCGGCGCACCGTCGGGCGGCTGGCCACCTACCTGCTGGGCTACGGCGACATCCTGGTGCGGGTCAACGACTGGGATCCGGCGGTGCTCGCCCGGTTCCGGGCCGACGAGTTCGTCCAGGGCTTCCAGGGTGCGTTCGACGCGAAGGCCGACGAGCGGCAGCTGGAGCATCTCGCCACGCTGATCCCGGCGGAATGGCTGGCGGCGAGCGCGACGGGGACGGCCGAGCAGTGCGCTGCGGCCGTGGCCCGCCAGTTCGAGCTGGGGGCCACCGGTGTGATCCTGCACGGCGTCTCGCCGGACGAGGTCGCTCCGGTGGTCGAGGCCTATCGCGGGATCCGGCCGCCGTCGGTGCGCGGCCTGCCCGCGAACCCGGGCCGGCTGTCCTGACAGGCCGGCGACTCCGCGGTTCCAGAACCATGATCGTGGTTCCACAGGCATGATCCTGACGATGTCCACGCTGATGCCCGGCGGCGTCGGGCTGGGCTTGACCACCGGCTTCGCTTGACGTTGAAATATATAGATAAAACTCTGACCTCGCTGGCGGGGGTCACTCCCCAGGTGACGCTGCGGGTTCCGCGGTGTATCGGGCGCTGGCGGCGCCGAGGCCCTCGTCGCAGGTGGACCCGGATGGTGCGGCTGTGCGGATCCTCCCGGCCGCGGTGGACGTCGGGAGGAACGCGATGACTGTGTTGTCCGGGCACGGCCCGGGGCGCGATGGCACGGCGGACGGCGGCCCGGTCAACGAGGCCTTCGCCGGCAGGTACGGGCCGTGGGCGGTTGTGGCGGGAGCGGATGCGACCGGGATCTGGCGCGCGCTGCAGGAGACCTCGACCCGCCGCCCGGACCGGATCGCCCGATGAGCCGGCGGCTGCGCGTGGTCCAGTGGACGACCGGTAAGACCGGGCGTGCCGCGGTCCGCGGCATGGTCGGCCACCCCGTACTCGACCTGGTCGGCTGCTACGCCCACGCACCGGACAAGGTCGGCCGGGACGTCGGGGAGCTGTGCGGCCTCGACCCGATCGGCGTGCTGGCGACCGATGACGTCGAGGCGCTCCTCGCGCTGGAGCCCGACTGCGTCTCGTACATGGCCTACCGGCCGAACTTCGACCACCTGGAACGGATCCTCGAATCCGGCGTCAACGTGGTCTCGACGATGTACATGATGGCGGGATTCGGCTACGGGCAGGAGGCCACCCACCGGCTGCGGGACGCCTGCCTGCGCGGTGGCTCGTCGCTCTACGCCTCCGGCATCTATCCGGGGCATGCGCCGAATGTGGCGCTGGCCGCCAGCGCGATGTGCAGCCGCATCGAACGGGTCTCGATTCTGGAGTCACTCGACATCGTCGGCTACGCCAACGAACAGATGTTCCGCGCCCAGGGCTTCGACCTGCTCCCCGAGGATCCCGCGGCCGCGCTGGCCTGTGAGGCGTCCTGCGGATCGTTCAAGGACCAGATCCCGGTGCTCGCGAAGGAACTCGGCGTCCGGATCGACAGGGTCGGCTTCCGGGTGGAGTTCGCCACCGCCAACGAGGACACCGACTTCGGGTTCATGACCGTCCGCAAGGGGCACATCGCCGGCTTCAGGGGCACCGTGTCCGGTGACCGGGACGGCCGATCCCTCATCGAGTGCTCTTTCGTGTGGAAGCTCGGCGCGGACATGACCCCGAAATGGCCCGTCACCCACGGCTACATCATCGAGCTTGACGGCGATCCCGGTGTCCGGGTCCGTCTCGAGCCCCAGGGCGACCACCTCGACGGCACCGTGACCACGGCGCTGCCCGCCGTCAACGCCATCCCGCAGGTCTGCGCGGCGCCGCCCGGCATCGTCAACCTCACCGGGCTGCCGTTCGTCCGGGGCGCCCACCAGCTCAGGCCCTGAAATGCGGCTCAGGCCCTGAAACACATCCGGCCCTGAACCACATCGAAGGCTGATTCCACCTCCTCACGGTCGAGGAAGGTGGCTCGCCCACGCCGGCAACGAGGCCATCGGGGCGACGTTCATTCCCGACCGGGTCAACGAGCATCTCTGGCAGGACCGGGCTTTGTCCCGGTCCGTGGCAGGGTCGGCCCTCCTCTCGGTTTCGGTGCGCGACGCGTCGGAGTACCGGGACCTGGGTGTCCGGAGTCGCGTGGAGCGGCCGGGATGTCGGACCCGGCCACGGCAAAAGGATGGGCGGTTTTCCTGGCCCCGTCCACAGTGGAACTACGTAGACGGACTACGGAGATGTCTGACCTTGACGTCCGGTTCCGCGCCCAGAAAAGTTTGGTCATGACCGCGTCCGTGCCCGGGTCACCGCGGCCGCCCGGTGCCGTCCTGCCCACGGAGGTGACCAGCTTCGTCGGCCGGCGGCAGGAGCGCGCCGACCTACGGCAGCGGCTCGGGCGGTTTCGGCTGGTGACGCTCGTGGGCGTGGGCGGTGTGGGCAAGACGCGGCTGGCCCTGCGTACCGCGACGGAAGTCCGCGGTGAGTTTCCCGACGGGGTGTGGTTCGTCGAACTGGCGCAGTTGCGTGACCCGGACCTGCTCGCGCATCAGCTCGCGGCGACGCTCGGCTGCTCGGCGCCGGCGGATCGGACCGTTCTGAGCACGCTGGTGCGGCACCTGAACGAGCGGCGGTTGCTGCTCGTTCTCGACAACTGCGAGCATCTGGCGGACGCCTGCGCAGACCTGGTCGACAGGCTGCTGCGGGCGTGCCCGCGACTGCGTGTTCTCGCGACGAGCCGCGAATCGCTGCGTGTCGAGAGCGAGTGCACGTACCTGGTCACGCCGTTCTCGGTGCCCGAGCGGTCCAGTATCTCCGAGCGCGGTGAGTCCGGCGGCGACGCCGCCGCCCTCTTCCTGGACCGGGCGCGCGCGGTGTGGCCAGGCTTCGATCTCACCCAGGACGACCGCGACGCGATCGGAGACATCTGCCGTCTGGTCGACGGGATCCCGCTCGCGATCGAGCTGGCGGCGGTCAGGCTGCGGGCGCTGTCGCCAGCCGAGGTCCTGCGGCTGCTCCACGAGGGCAGCGAGGTCCTGCGCCACGACGGTCGCCGGATGCCGGAGCGGCGGCGCACCCTGCGAGGCTGCATCGACTGGAGCTTCGACCTCTGCACCAGTGCCGAACAGCGCCTGTGGGCGCGGCTGTCGGTGTTCGCCGGTGGCTTCGAGCTCGATGCGGTGCAGGGAGTCTGCCAGGGACCGGGGCTGTCTGAGCCGGTGGTCGACCTGATCCTCTCGCTGGTGGACAAGTCGATCCTGATGCCCGAGCCGGGCTCCGGGAAGGCGCGTTTCCGGCTCCTGGAGATGCTGCGCCAGTACGGCTACGAGAAGCTGCGGGACAGCGGCGAGGACACCACGATGCGCCGGGCGCACCGCGACTGGTTCCTTGACCTCGCGACGCGGGCGGAGGCCGGGCTGCTCGGCACCGACCGGCGGCAGTGGCTGCACCGCCTGCGCCGTGACCACGCCAACCTCCAGCGGGCGATGGCCTACAGCATCGACGCGCACGACCACGCGCAGGGGCGCGCCATGGCGCGGTCACTGCAGCACTACTGGGTGGCCGACGGTCGGTTCGACGAGGGGCGGACCTGGCTCGCGCGGTTCCTGCGCGCCGACGACGGAACCGTGCTGGATCGGCTCCAGACCGTACATGCCGCAGGCTGGCTGGCGACCTTACAGGGCGACACCGTCGCGTCGGCGGCGATCCTGCGCCAGGGAGCACAGCTGGCCGCCAGCAGCGATGACGCCTCGGCCGCCGCTCTGATCACCCAGCTGGACGGAATGGACGCGCTCTACACCGGGCAGCCGGTGGCGACGGAACACCTCGAACTCGCACTGGAGCGGTTTCGCCGGGTCGGTGACGTCGACCGCCAGCTGGAGACCCTCGCCCTGCTCACCGTGGCCGCGGCGCTCAGCCCCGCCCCCGTGGAGGCGGGGCGTTACCACGCGGAGTGCGGCGCGCTGGCCAGGTCCCGGCGCGAGCCGGCACTGCGCCTGTACACGGCCTGGCCCTATGCGCTCGCCGTCTGGCGCTCCGGCGATGTGGAAGCCGCGCTGTCGAGTGCCCGGGACGCGCTGTCGTTCGCGGCCAGCCGCTCCGACCAGCTGAGCCTCGCGCTGTGCCTGGAGACCATCGCCTGGATCGAGGCAGGCCGCGGCCGGCAGGTGAACGCCGCCGTCCTGCTCGGCGCGGCGGACCGACTGTGGTCGCGGATGGGGACGTCCACCGCGGCCTTCCCCGGTCTGTTCCGCTTTCGCCGTGACTGTGAGACGGACTGCCGCCGGTTGCTCGGTGACGGCCCGTTCGAGGCCGCGCGGGTTCGCGGTGCCGAGCTGACGCCGGAGCAGGCCTGTTCTCGCGGCCGCGGCCAGCATGAGGAAGGCGCCCCGCCTGGTGTCGCGGGCGGGATCGCCGAGGGGGGCCCACTGTCCGCCGCGGGGCTGACCCGCCGCGAACGGGAGGTTGCCGGCCTGCTGGCCCTGGGACGGACCAACAGGGAGATCGCGATGGAGCTGATGATCGCTCCGCGGACCGCGGAGTCACATGTCCACCAGGTCCTCAGCAAGCTCGGCTTCCACTCCCGGGCGAAGGTCACCGTGTGGCTGGCCGACCAGCTTCGTGGCGCCCCCGAGACGACGGCCAGCTGACACAACGGCCGGCCGCCGCGAAGCGCTGACAGGAGTCGCCGGCGGACCGGCGCCCGGTTGGGACCGGCTCGACTGCCGTCTTGAAATTTCTGGATGTTTCGGCTAGGTTCACTCGTCGGATGATCGTCGTATGTCGGCGGCGGCCGTCCGGACTCACGGTTCACCCACGACCAACAGGCCCAGGCGATCGTCGCGGTTGCCTCGAGTGCGGTTTCCTGTTCGAGATCCTCCGCCAGTCCGTATTCTGGACGCAGGGACGATGTACGACATGAAATCCACCGACGAGCGGCGACGAAGCGGGTCGCGTAACCTCTCGAACGCGTTTTCCCGGCCGGCGGTCGTTGTCGAGATCCTGTGAACAGCGCCGCTGTCAGTCAGCGATGAATCGAATTTTCTGCCGGGCCGGCGAAACCAGCCCCTGGGTCTCCCGGGAGTATTTCACCTCGGCGTTTCCGTCTGCACGGGCAGCGGTCGCCGATTTTATGGACCTCGGCGGCATGGGACAGGCCGCCGACGGCCGGCGAAGCGCCTGCTTCGCCGCGCGACCGCAATTTACGAAAGGAGCGACGTTATGACGTCGACCAAGGGCTTCCGGGTCCGGCCGCGGTTCCGGAGGCTCGCATCGGTCGTGTTAGGTGCAGCAGCCGGCCTGGCGCTGGTCGCGGTGCACATGCCGGTGGCCTCGGCGGCGACGCCCCCGGTGGTGCTGCCGGCGGACGAGTCCGCCCACCCGGACGCGGGGATGGAGTGGTGGTACTTCACCGGCCACCTCACCGGCAAGGATGTCTTCGGCAAGAGCCACTCGTACGGCTTCGAGACAATGGTCGTCCGTAACGACGGGCTCGACACCGCGCCGACCGGGGTCATCTACAACGTGAACATGTCGGTCACGGACCTGACCAGGGGTACCTTCAAGCAGAACCGGGACATCTACAGCATCCAGAATGACCAGACCCCGGCCGGCGGCGGATTCAGCTTCGACGTCGGTGGCGTGCACATGGACGGAAAGAACGGAGTCAATCACATCTGGGGAGGCTTCCCTGACCTCAGCTATGTGTACAGCGGGCTGACGCTGAAGCAGAGCACGCCGGCCGCGCTGCACGGGGGACCCTCGGGCGTGATCCCCTACGGCCCGTTCGGCGAGTCGGCCTACTACTCGCAGACGAATCTCGACGTCTCCGGGAAGCTCTTCGACCACGGCCTGCTCGTGAACGTCACCGGGAAGGCCTGGATGGACCACCAGTGGGGCAACTGGAACCCCGGCAAGGGTGGCTGGGAGTGGTTCAGCATCCAGCTGTCCAACAACACCCAGTACATGCTCTACTTCATCCGCGACGAGAACCACAACTACGTCCAGACGGTCGGGACGCTCATCAACCCCGACGGCAGCACCGTGAACCTGCCGGCGAGCCAGCTCAGTGAGACGGCGCTCGGCAGCTGGACCAGTCCGCACACCGGCATCGTGTATCCCCAGAACTGGAATGTCACTGTTCCGGGCGGCACGCTGACCGTGACGTCACAATTCCCTGACCAGGAGGTCTACAGCGACATCGTCACGGTGGGGTCGTACTGGGAGGGCACCACGACCGTGTCCGGGACGATCAACGGCCAGGCTGTGACCGGGCAGGCCTACGCCGAGGTCATTCCCTTCATCGCGATGCCGGGCCACGGCTATGTCTGGGAGCAGGTCGGAGATCTCCTGGGCCTTTAGTCTCGGGTCGGCACCCCGTCTCGGGAACATCCTCTGACCCCTGGGTGGCGGGATCCATCACGGACCCGCCACCTGGTCGGGCAGGGGGCACGGTGCTGATTCTCTGAAGGACCGTCGGGTCCGCCTGCGGATCGGTACCGCGATGCCGCATTAATGCGTCGCCGCGTCGCCGCGTCGCCGCGTTACGGCGGTGCAGGGGAAGGCTCAAAGTGACGGCGGGTCCGTGTGACGGGCCCGCCGTCGCCGTTCCTTCCGCGCCACGGGCGTCGGCTGGCGCAGGACGGGAGTGTCTGGTGGGGGCCGGCCTCTGTCGGTGGGTGTGGCCCGACTGCGGCCCGTTGGCGCGTCGCGGAAGACGCCCGTGGCGGTGCGTTGCGTTGTTCGCACGGTATCCCGATCAGCTCGCGGAGCAGGTGCACAGTGGAAGCGATGTTGATATATCTATATCTATTGCTTAGGGTCCCGTGAGGCGGTACCGGAACGCGAGGGAGTCCGCATGGACATGGAGCATCCGAAACGGTTCGCGGGAACGGCGCCTGACCGCCCGGCGGTGGTCATCGGGGACCGGACCGTTTCGTACGCCGAGCTCGAGGCGCGTTCCAACCAGCTGGCGCATGCGTTGAGGTCGCTCGGTCTCGAGGTCGGTAGCCATCTGGCTGTGCTGATGGAGAACCGGTCGGAGTACTTCGAGGTCGTGTGGGCGGGGCTGCGTTCCGGGTTGCTCGTCACGCCGATCAACTGGCATCTGTCCGCCGCCGAGGCCGAGTACATCGTGGCGGACTGTGGTGCGACGGCGTTGGTCGCGTCGGCGCCGCGGGCGGACATCGCGGCCGCCATCGACGCGCCCGCGCTGAAGGTGCGGCTCGCCGTCGGCGGGCCCATCGACGGGTTCGTCCCTTACGAGGAGACCGTTGCGGCCCATCCCACGTCGCCGATCGGTGACGAGTGCGAGGGCAACTGGATGTTCTACTCGTCGGGTACCACCGGGCGGCCCAAGGGGATCACGCCGGCGACCGTCGGCGGCCCCCTCGGCGAACCCACCGGTTTCACCGCCATGGTCCGGTTCCTTTTCGGCGGCGACGAGTCGACCGTCTATCTCAGCCCGGCGCCCTTCTACCATGCCGCTCCACTGGGCTGGGCGACGGCGATCCATCGGATCGGCGGTACGGTCGTCGCGGTCGAACGGTTCGACGCGGGTGAGTTCCTCGGGCTGATCGAACGCCATCGGGTGACGTTGGCTCAGGTGGTGCCGACCCATCTGGTGCGGTTGTTGAAGCTGCCTGAGGCGGATCGGGCCCGGTTCGACCTGTCCAGCCTGCGTACCCTCGTGCACGCGGCCGCGCCGTGCCCGCCGGAGGTGAAGCGGGCTGTTCTGGAGTGGCTTGGGCCGGTGGTCCACGAGTACTACTCCGGCAGCGAGGGCATCGGGTTCTGCGTGATCGGGCCGGAGGAATGGCTTGCGCACCCGGGATCGGTCGGGAAGTCGATGCTCGGGCCGGTGCACATCGTCGGGGAGGACGGCAACGAGCTGCCACCGCGCTCCGAAGGCAGGGTGTACTTCGAGTCGCCGAACGGCTTCGCCTATCACGGCGATCCGGAGAAGACGGCCGGCGCGTTCAATGAGAAGGGCTGGGGTACGTTCGGCGAGATCGGCTGGGTTGACGAGGAGGGTTATCTCTACCTGACCGATCGTGCGTCAAACATGATTATCTCGGGCGGGGTGAACATCTATCCGCGTGAGATCGAGGATGCGCTGATCCTGCATCCGTCCGTCGCGGACGTCGTCGTGATCGGCGTTCCGGACGCGGAGATGGGGGAGTCGGTGCGTGCTGTCGTCCAGCCGGTGACCCCGCCAGCCGACTCGGCCGCGCTCGAGGAGGAGCTCATCGAGTTCGTCCGGGAGCGCATCGCCCGTTACAAGGCGCCGCGTTCGGTGGTGTTCCTCCCCGAGCTGCCGCGCCTGCTGACCGGGAAGGTCGCCCGCCGCCTGCTGCCCCCCGAGGCGACACGGTGAACCGGCGAGCACCCTGATCGGGCATGGCGATCCGTTCGCCGCGGCGTCGGTGCCGGCGTTCGCGCGGGTGAACGCCGAGTTCCACCAGGGAGGCCGCGCACCGCCGCCGCGCTTCGGGGATCCGCCGATCCCCGAAGCGCGGCGTTGCGCCGTTCCGGTCACACGGCTGCCGGCCACCCTACGGTCTTGGTCTCGGTGAAGATCTCCAGGCCTTCGAGGCCGCATTGCCGCCCGATGCCGGACTGCTTGTAGCCGCCGAAGGGGGCGTCCGCCCCGTACCACATGCCGCCGTTGATGCCGAGGGTTCCGGTGCGGATCCGCCGGGCGACGGCCTTGGCCCGGTCCAGGTCACCAGAGGTGATCATTCCGGACAGGCCGTAGACGGAGTTGTTGGCGATGCGGACGGCGTCGTCGTCATCGTCGAAGCCGATGACGACGAGGACCGGGCCGAAGATCTCCTCCTGGGCGATGGTCATGTCGGGTGTGACGTCGGCGAACAGGGTCGGCTCGACGAAGTAGCCACGGTCGAGGTCCTTCGGTACCCCGCCGCCCAGGACGACGCGGGCGCCCTGCTGGCGGCCGGAGTCGAGGTAGCCGAGGACCCGCTCCTGCTGGCGGCGTGAGACCTGCGGGCCCTGGAGCACCGACGGGTCGGTCGGGTCTCCGTACTTCACGCCCTCGAACGCGACCTTGGCGAGCTCGATCGCCTCGTCGTAGCGGGAGTTCGGGACGAGCAGCCGGGTCGGCATGGCGCAGCCCTGCCCGGCATGCATGCAGACCATGGCGGCGGTGGGAATCGCCTTCGTCAGGTCGGCGTCTTCCAGGACGAGGTTCACCGACTTGCCGCCGAGCTCGAGGAACGTCGGCTTCACCGTGGCGGCCGCGGCCTGCATGACCCGTCGCCCGGTCGCCGTCGAGCCGGTGAAGGCGACCATGTCGACGTCCGGCGAGGTCGAGAGCACCTCGCCGACCAGGTGGTCGGAGGAGGCGACGATGTTCACGACGCCCGGCGGGATGTCGGTCTTCTCCGCGATCAGGCGGCCCAGCCGGGTGGTGTTCCAGGGCGTGTCCGGGGCGGGCTTGAGCACGCAGGTGTTGCCCATCGCGAGGATGGGGCCGAGCTTGTTCAGCGCGATCTCGAGGGGGAAGTTCCAGGGCACGATCACCCCGACGACGCCGACGGGCTCCTTCCAGACCTCGCGGGCCGACGGGAAGCCCATGCCGAACGCGTCGTGGTCCGGCAGCGAGCGCGTCCATGGGAACGACTCGATCTGCTCGGCGGGCCAGCGCAGCGCCTCCCGCAGGGGCGCGTCGAGCTGCGGGCCGTAGGTGGTGATGACCGGGCAGCCCACCTCGGCGACAAGCTCCGCGCGCAGCTCCTCGACCTCGGCCTCGATCGCGGCCTGCAACTGCAGCAGGCCCCGCTTGCGAGCCTCGGGGTCACGCGACCACTCGGTCTGGTCGAACGCGGCGCGGGCCGCGCCGACGGCCCGTTCCATGTCGGCGCGCGAGGCGTCCGCGGTGACCCCCAGCACCTCCTCCGTGGCCGGGTTGATGTTGTCGAACACCCGGCCGCCCTCGGCCTCGACAAGCTTTCCGTCAATCAACAGGCGGTGCTCGGACACGGTTGCGCCCTCCAGAGGCGCCGGCTTCGCCGGCACACGTGGTTGTGGGGTCTCGGACCGGCCTGGTCTGGTGGTCAGCGGCGCTCGGCGCGGGTCACCAGCCACGGACGATCCTGTCGGTGTCGTCCGTGATCAGCGCACGGACGTCGTTCTTGGCCACCTTGCCGGTGGCGGTCTTCGGTAGCTCGGCGATGATGTACAGCGCCTCGGGGCACTTGAAGGCGGCCAGCCGGCCGGTCGCGAAGGCCCGCAGATCATGGAGGCCGGGCGCGGCGCCGGGCCGCGGTACGACCACCGCGCAGACCCGCTCGCCCATCATCGGCTCGTCCAGCCCGACGACGGTCACCTCGGCCACGCCCGGATGCTCGTGCAGGACTGCCTCGACCTCGGTGCAGTAGACGTTCTCGCCGCCCCGGATCACCACGTCCTTCAGCCGGTCGACGACGTGCAGGAAGCCCTCGTCGTCGAGGAAGCCGACGTCACCCGAGCGGAACCAGCCGTCCTGGAACGACGTCGCGGTCGCGGCCTCGTCGTTCCAGTAGCCCCTGGCCACCTGTGGGGAGCGGAAGCAGACCTCGCCGGTCCCGCCGGCCGGAAGCGGTTCGCCGTCCGCGTCGAGGACCCGCACGTCCGCGGTGAGGTTCGGCCGGCCGACGCAGTCCGGACGAGCCTGAAACTCGACGCCGACGTTGGTCACCACGGCGGATGTCGTCTCGGTGAGACCGTAGCCGTTGAAGACCTGGACGTCGGGACCGAGCACCTCGACGGCACGCGCGACGAGGTCGGGGGGGACGGCGGCACCGCCGATCGAGAAGCCGCGGACGTGCTCGGCGAGCGAGCGGGTCCGCGGGTGTTCGAGCATCTGCCGTGCGACGGCCGGGACACCGCCGAGCGCGGTCACCTGCTCCGCGGCGGCGAGGCGCAGGGCCTCCTCGACGTCCCACCGGTGCATCATCACGATCTTGGCGCCGCCGAGCGGGCTGGAGATGATGGTGGTGACGCCGCCGATGTGGAACATCGGGCCGGTCGAGAGCGTCGCGGGCTGGCGGTTCTCGCGCGGCGCCCGGCCGGCGACGATGCCTTCACGCAGGTTCGCGAAGGCCATGTTCCAGATGTTGGCGGTCATCGCCCGGTTCGTGCTGACCGCGCCCTTGGGGCGTCCGGTGGTGCCGGAGGTGAACAGCAGGGTCACCGGGTCGTCGCGGTCCAGCCGGGCGATGGATCCGTCGTCGATCGGCTCCGCGGCCGTGAGCTCGGCGAACGGGACGTCACCCAGGTCGGAACGCACGCCGACGAGCGTGAGGCCGTCGGGCCTGCCGGCCGCGCGCACCCGGCTCAGGCGCTCCCCGTCCGCGAACAGCACCGACACCGCGGCGTCCCGTAACGCGTAGTCGAGTTCCGGTGTGGTCCACCACGCGTTCAGCGGCGTGACGATGGCGCCGACGAGCAGGGCTCCCCAGAACGACGTCACGTACTCCGGCAGGTTGCGCATGGCGATGCCGACCCGGTCGCCGGGGCGCACACCGTGCACGGAACGCAGCTGAGCCGCCACCGCCCGCGCCTGCAGCCCGGTCTGGGCGAAGGTCTGCCGCTCGCCCTGATAAACCGTGTGGATCAGGGCCTGGTGGGCGGCGCCCATCAGGAAGATGTCGTTGACGGTGCGCGGCCCGCGGACGAAGTCGCGCAGTGGGATGCCGTGGAGCTCCACGTCCTCGACCTCGAACGGTCCACCGGGCCCGACGAGGGGAGCCAGTCGCGGATCGTCGCGATAGACCGGCGCGATGCCGGAGCCGGCCAGAAAATGTCGGGTCATCGTGGGAGAACCGCCCTTCACACGTGGGTCCCTGTCCGTCCCGGCCGCGGAACCGCAGGTCGACGGACCATCCCTCGGTGGGTTGTACCTCATCCGGGCGAAAACATCGAGATGTATCCGAGGTCGATGGTGGACGCTGCGCCGGCGCGGACGTCCCAGTCGCTACTACGGTGGCTGCTTGCGGCGGGCCTGAGGGCGGCCGTTTCCCGATGCGTCGGGCCTGTCTGGCGTTGTTAGATGTAGATGTATTACCGGGCTGGGTGTGTGAGTCCGCGCACCGGGCGCCGGTCCGCGGTGCGGCGAGTGCCCGGGTGAGCGATCAGTTCGCGCCTGACGGGCCGCTCCAGGCCTGGTGCCCGGCCGTCCACGTTCAGCGCGCCATCCGCCGTAGGTGTCCGGCGTCCCCGGGCACAGCCAACCTCCCGGAGGGGTCCATCGTGACCGAAGCAGTCATCATCTCGACCGCCCGCACCCCGATCGGACGAGCCCGCAAGGGATCTCTGGTAAGCCTGGACGCCTTCGACCTCGCGGAGATCGTCGTGCCCGCGGTGCTCGATCGCAGCGGCGTGCCGGCCCGGGACGTCGACAGCCTGGTGCTCGCCGAGGCCTACCAGGGCGGCGGGGTCATCGCCCGCAACGTCGCGGTACGGCTCGGCCTCGACGACATCGCCGGGGTGGCCACCAACCAGCACTGTGCCGGCGGGCTGAGCGCGGTCGCGATCGCCGCGGGCAGCGTCCGTGCCGGCATGGACAAGGTCGTCATCGCCGGCGGGACGGAGAGCCTGAGCAACAGCGCGATGACGACCACCCGCAAGGGCGCGGACGGTCAGCCGGTTACCTGGGTGTCGGCGTCACACCCGGAGAGCCCGCAGGCTCCGGCCTTCGACATGTCGATCACGGTCGGTGAGAACACCGCCCGCGAGCTGGGGCTGACCCGTCTCGACGTGGACGAGTGGGCCGTGTACAGCCACGCGCAGGCGATCGCCTCGATCGACGGCGGGTACTTCACCGAGCAGATCGTGCCGGTGCCGGTGCCCCAGCCGGACGGCTCGACCCGGCTGTTCGACACCGACGAGTTCCCCCGCCGCGGAACCACGGTGGAGGGGCTGGCCCAGCTGCGGCTGCTGCACCCCGAACTGCCGAACCCGACGGTCACCGCCGGGAACGCTGCCGGCCTCAACGACGCGGCCGCCGCCGTCACGGTGGCCAGCAGCGAGTACGCCGAGGCCCACGGGCTGCGCCCGCTGGCCCGGATCCGGTCGTGGGCCTCGGTCGGGGTCGCCCCGGCGCTGACCGGCCTCGGCCCCTCCCTCGCGATCCCGAAGGCGCTGGACCGCGCGGGACTGACGCTCGCCGACATCGACCTCTTCGAGGTCAACGAGGCGTTCTGCTCGGTCCCGGTGGCCACGATCCGCAAGCTCGGGATCGCGCCGGAGATCGTGAACATCAACGGCAGCGGCGCGAGCCTGGGCCATCCGATCGCCGCCACCGGCGCGCGGATGGTGGTCACCATGGTCGCCGAGCTTCGCCGCCGGGGGAACGCGCTCGGCGTGGTGTCGATGTGTGCCGGCGGCGGCATGGGTGCCGCGATGGTCATCGAGGCCCTCTGACCCTCGGGGCCTGGTGAGCTGGGAGCGGCCGGTGTCGGCGCGGCGCCCGGTCGGCGCCGGCCGCTCCCTTGACGACACCCCCTGCGGGCGAAATATTTAGAGCTATGCGGGGGTCTGACTTACACCAGCGATTCGTGGGGGCGTGGCCGTGAGCGACGGGAACGGAACACGCGCAGGTAGCACCCGGCCGACGGGCGCCGCTGACCGGCACTATGACGCGATCGTGGTGGGTGCGGGGTTCGCCGGCCTGTACGCCCTGCACAGGTTGCGCGCGGACGGGCTGCGGGTACGGGTGCTGGAGGCCGCCGACAGCGTCGGCGGGACCTGGTTGTTCAACCGTTACCCCGGCGCGCGCTGCGACATCGAGAGCATCGAGTACTCGTACAGCTTCTCCCCGGAGCTCCAGCAGGAGTGGAACTGGTCCGAGGTGCTCCCGGGCCAGCCGGAGATCGAGGCCTACCTGAACTTCGTCGCGGACCGGCTCGACCTGCGCCGCGACATCCAGTTCGACACCCGGGTCGTCGAGATGTCCTTCGACGAGGCCGACTCGACGTGGACGGTGCGGACCGAGGCGGGGGAGCGCTTCACCGCGCCGTTCGTCGTCGCCGCCACCGGCATCCTCTCCGCGCCGCTCGACCCGGGCATACCCGGCCTCGACACCTTCGGCGGCACGGTCCTGTTCAGCAGCCGGTACCCGCGCGAGGGCTTCGACCTCGCCGGCAGGCGGGTGGCGGTGATCGGTACCGGCTCCACCGGTGTCCAGATCATCCCGGTGGTCGCCGAGCAGGCGGAACACCTCTACGTCCTGCAGCGGTCCGCAGCCTACACGCTGCCCTCGCCGGCCCGCCCCTACGAGCCGGGCGAACTCGACGAGCTCAAGGCGAACTACGACGACATCCGGGCCGCCCAGCTGGTCGCCCACGTGGGCGCGGCCCGCACGAGCGCCTTCTCCGTGTTCATGAACATGGGCGGTTTCCCGCCGCTGAAGACGGCGACGCGCGAGGAGCAGCTGCGCGCGATCGAGGAGAACGGCGTCCGGGGAGCGCTGTACTGGAGCGACGTGCTGTCCGACCCCGAGGCGGGGGAGCTGGCGACCGCGCTGTACGGCGAGGCGGTCGCGCTGATCGTGCGGGATCCGCGGACGGCCGCCGGCCTGACCCCGGCCTATCCGTTCGGCTGCAAGCGGCCGATCATCGACGTCGGCTACTACGAGACGTTCAACCGGGACAACGTCACGCTGGTGGACCTGCGCCAGGGCGCGATCGAGGAGATCACCCCCACCGGCATCCGCACCGGGCAGGGCCATCACGAGGTCGACGTGATCCTCTTCGCCACCGGCTTCGACGCGCTTACGGGCGCGCTGACGCGCATCGACGTCCGTGGCCGGGATGGCGTGGTCCTGGGCGACGTCTGGCGGGACGAGGGCCCCGTCGCCTACCTGGGCTTGGGCGTCGCCGGCTTCCCCAACCTCTTCCTCATCCAGGGGCCGGGCAGCCCGTCCGCGGCGTCGAACTATCTCGCGACCATGGAGTACCAGATCAGGTGGATAGCGGACTGCGTGGCCCACCTGCGCGGCGGTGGCCACCAGACGATCGAGACGCTTCCCGAGGCACAGAGCGAGTGGATCGACGGGGTGCAGGCGCTGGTGGCGGGCAGCGTGCTGCTCCACCCGAAGTGCGACTCCTGGTACAACGGCGCCAACGTCCCGGGCAAGAAGCGGATGTACACGACCTACGTCGCCGGCGTTCCGGAGTTCCACAAACAGTGTGATCAGGTCGTCGCCTCGGGCTACTCCGGCTTCAAGATCTCCTAGGGGCTTCCGGTGGCGTTCGCGCAGGTCGGTGACGTCCGACTGTTCTTCACCGACGAGGGCACCGGCGACCTGCCGCTGCTGCTCGTCCACGGCTACACCTCCGATTCGCATGACTGGAGCTGGCAGCTGCCGTACCTGGCCGCCCGCCGGCGGGTGATCGCCGTCGACCTGCGCGGTCACGGCCGCTCCAGCGCGCCTCCCGACGGCTACACGACCACGCAGTTCGCCGCCGACCTCGCCGGGCTGCTCGACCAGCTCGAGGTGGAACGGGTCGTCGCCGTCGGTCATTCGATGGGTGGCAGCATCGCCGGCAGCCTGGCGGTCGAACACCCCGACCGGGTGGCCGCCATGGTCGGCGTCGACCCCGCCTACCTGCTCCCGGACGAGATCGCCGGCGGCATCCGGCCGCTGCTCGACCTGCTCGCGGTGTCCGACCCGGTGCCCCTGGTCCAGCAGCTGGTGGGGGGCATGGATTCCCCGGCCCGGGACCCGGCCCTGCGCACCTGGCAGGTTCGCCGCATCGCCGGCATGGCCGACCACGTGCTGCGCCAGGCGCTGGAGGCCCAGGCGACCGGGATGGCGCTGCACTCGCACAGCGCGCCCTACCTGCGCAGGCGGACCTGCCCGGTGCTGACCTTCTACGCCGACCCGACGCGGGCCGCCGCCGAGCAGGCGATCTTCGCGGACCCGCGGTCCCGGGTGGTGACCTGGGAGGGCGCCGGCCACTGGCTGCACCAGGAGCGCCCAGCCGAGTTCAACTCCCTTCTCACCACGTGGCTGGATTCGCTCGCCTGAGCTGCTCCTCGGCTGCCTGCGGCGGCCACGAAAGACGTCGATCTCACGCGACCGTTGACCGGTCGTGGAACAAGCGAGGTGTCATGCGCGCGGCTGTGATCGCTTCCGGGGGCCGGTATGAGATCACCGAGGTCCCGGATCCGTCCCCGGGCCCCGGCGAGCTCCTGCTCCGCGTCACCGCGTGCGGGTTCTGCGGCTCCGACGTCAAGGCGCGGGCGGCGATGCCCGCAGGGGTGATCATGGGGCACGAGTTCGGCGGCGAGATCGTCGGGATCGGCCCGGACACGGCGGGTTGGCGGGAGGGCACCCAGGTCGCGGTGCTGCCCGCGCTTTCCTGTGGGAAATGCGAGTGGTGCGCCTCCGGCCGGGTGATCCACTGCCCGCGGGTGCGCCTGGTCGGGCTCGGTGGCAGTGGGGGCGGCTTCGCGCAGCTGGCGGTGGTCACCGCGGCCGCCGCCATCCCGCTGGCACCGGGGATCGATCCCTTGTACAGCGCGCTGGTGGAGCCGTTCGCGGTCGGCCTGCACATCGCCCGGACGGGGCACCTGACCGAAGGTGACGACGTGCTCGTCGTCGGCGCCGGGACGGTGGGCCTCACGACGATCGCGTGGGCGCGCCGACACGGCGCCCGGCGGATCACCGCCGTCGACCCGGTGGCCATCCGCCGGTCAGCCGCGGCATCCTTCGGGGCGACCGAGGTCGTCGGCTCCGTCGAGGAGGTCGCCGCCGGCACCTACAGTTTCGTCGCCGAGTGCGCGGGCAGGGCATCGCTGCTCGACGCCTGCGTGACCGCCGCGCGGCCGCGGGCCCGGATCGTGATGGCAGGTGTGACGATCGAGCCGACCCCGTTCGCGTCGGTCACGGCCCTGATGAAGGAGGTCTCGGTCGGCTTCGCCGTCTACTACACCCCCGAGGAGTTCCGCACCGTCGTCGACGCGTTCGCCGGCGGGCGGATCGACCCGGAGCCGCTGATCGCCCGGTGGGTGGGCCTCAGCGAGGTGAACGAGGCCTTCGACGATCTCGCCAACGTCACCGCGAGCGCGAAGATTCTCCTCCGGCCCTGACCCCGCGTCGTCACAGCACTTAAATATCTAGCCCATTCGCGGGTCAATGCTCCGCCGTGGTCGATCTGCCGCCCGGTTCGCCGGGCGTCGCCCAGCCCGTGGCCTCCGGGTTCCGTGGATCGTGTCGACGCCTGCGCGGGATGGCGGTGCGGGCGTTCGGTGATCGCCGGTAGGGTTGGGCTAGAAACATATATATCTATCAGCTAGGCTTCTGTGTGAGTCGTCACATGTAGGGCGAGCGGGCCTGGAGCCGGTGCCGGGCAGCCCGCCCTACCGACCTCGCCCGGGATGTCATGGCCGCCCACCCTGACGCGTCCCGTCAGTAGCCCTGGCCAACGGCTCGAGCCCTGGCCAATGGCTCGAGCCCTGGCTAACGGCTCGCCACACATCGATCACCTCGTGCGTGACACAGGAGGCCCCATGCCCACCCCGGCGGCACCCGCTGCCCCAGCGGACGACCCACTTCTGACGCTCGGCGGCGTCAGCAAACGATTCGGCGGCGTACATGCGCTCACCGACGTCGACCTGGAGGTCGCACCGGGAACCGTGCGTGGCCTGATCGGGCCGAACGGAGCGGGGAAGACGACGCTGTTCGACGTCATCTCCGGGATCACCCCGGCCAGCCGCGGCTTCGTGCGGTTCGCGGGCGCCGACGTGACCGGCCGGTCCTCGACCGCACGCGCGCGCATGGGCATGCGGCGGACCTTCCAACGTGCCCAGGTCTTCAGCTGGCTGTCCGTGGCGGACAACGTGCTGGCAGCGTTGGAATGGCGTGGTGGCGGCGGGGGCGTCCTGGGCGATCTGTGCGGCTGGCCGGCGCGGCGGCGGCACGAACGCGAACGCCGGGAGCGGGTCGCCGAGATCCTCGAGTGGTGTGGCCTGACAGCCGTCCGCGGGGTCACCGCCGGTTCGCTGCCACTGGGGCAGCAGCGACTCGTCGAGCTGGCGCGGGCGATCGTGGACCGCCCGACCCTGCTGCTGCTCGACGAGCCCACCTCGGGCCTGGACGCCGCGGAGTCCGCGCGTTTCGGTGATCTCATCGAGTCACTGCGAAGCGAGGGCTGTGCGGTCCTGCTGGTCGAGCACGACGCCGGCTTCGTGATGCGGATCTGTGACCGGATCTCCGTGCTCAACCTCGGCTCGGTGCTCGCGGAAGGAACCCCGGACGAGATCCAGCGTGATGAAAGAGTCCGCGATGCCTACCTCGGCTGACCGGCTGGCGAAGGCACCCGCATCGCTGACCGCGAAACGTCCGATGGAAAAGGCTCACTGGGAGAGGAACGCATGACCGAATTTCTCAGCCTGGTGGTCGCAGGCCTGGTCTCCGGTGCCTTATATGCGATTCTGGCGTCAGGACTCACTCTCACCTATCAGACGTCGGGTGTCTTCAACTTCGGGCAGGGCGGGGTCGCGTTCGCGACCGCCTATCTCTTCTTCCAGCTGAACACCGGTCAGGACATGCCGGTGGTGCCAGCGGCTCTCCTGTGCGTCGGAGTGTTCGCGCCACTGCTCGGCTGGCTGCTGCACCGGGTGCTGTTCAACCCGTTGCGGGAGGCGTCGATCGCGGCCCGGATGGTGGGAACGCTCGGTCTGCTGATCGCGCTGCCCGCGTTCGCTTTGTGGGTCACCGCGATGCTGCGGGAGAAGGCGCACTGGGACCTTCCGGCGATCGAGGACGTGTTCCGTATCCCCGGTCTCGGTCCGAGCCCGAAGGAGAACTTCTCCTTCGGGGACGGGCTGGTCATCGACACCGACCAGCTCGCCATGCTAGGCGCGGCGATCTTCGCCGCGCTGCTGCTGTGGTGGTTGGTGCGGCACACGCGGATCGGCCTCGAGATGCGCGCCTCGGTGAGCCGGCCCAAGATCGCCGCACTGCGCGGTGTCGACCCGGACCGGGCGTCGGCGGTCTCCTGGATCCTGTCCTGCGGCCTCGCCGGCCTGGTCGGTGTGCTGCTGGCGCCGATGTTCGGGCTCGGCAGCTTCACGTTCAACACGATGCTCTTCGTGTCGATCCCGGCCGTCGTGCTGGCCCGGTTCGCCTCGATTCCGATGGCGATGGGCGGCGGTCTGCTCCTGGGAGTGGCACAGAACCTGGTCGCGGGCTACGTCGACCTGGACATCACCGGTTTCCCGACCGCGGTGCCGTTCATCATCCTGTTCGGCCTGCTGATCTATTTCGGTGCCGAGCGCGGCCGCAGTGCCGGGGCCACGCTGGAGGAGAAGCCACCGGCGGACGATCCGACCGAGGCCTCGCCGTGGGCCCGGCGGGCGCTGTGGGCCGCCGCGGTCGCGGGACTACTGGCCTACACGGCGTTCGGTGCGACGGACTTCTGGGCGGGGCTGCTCGCCCAGGGGCTGGCGACCGCGATCGTGCTGATGTCGTTCACGGTCGTCACGGGTGTCGGCGGGATGGTCAGCCTCGCCCAGGCGGCGTTCGTGCTCTCGGGTGCGTTCACCGCCGGCATCCTGATCGGGCATGACGTCCCGTTCCTCCTCGCACTGCTCGCCGGGACAGCGGTGGCCGCGATCACCGGGCTGATCGTGGCGCTACCGACCCGCCGGCTCGGTGGTCTGCCGCTTGCCCTGGCAACCCTGGCGCTGGCGTACATCGGGCAGAACCTGCTCTTCCAGATCCACGACATCTCCAACGGCAGCTCAGGCTGGGCCCTCCCGGCGCCCGACCTGGGGATCGTCGATACGGAGAACCCACGGTGGCTCGTCGTCCTCATGCTCGTGCTCGTCGGCCTGGTGCTCTGGCTGGTGCACGCGCTGCGTACGTCGAGCACCGGGCGCGCGATGCTCGCGGTGCGCTCCACCGAGGTCGGCGCCCGTACCAGCGGCATCGCCGTCGACCGGATGAAGCTGCTGGTGTTCGTCATCTCGGCGGCGATCGCCGGCTTCGGCGGGGTGATGTTGGCGACCAGCCGGGGACGGGTCACCAACACCGACTACGACGTTCTGCTCGGCCTGGTCTGGCTTGCCACAACCGTCACCTTCAGCATTCGCCGGCCGGCCGGTGCTGTTCTCGCCGGCCTGGTCAGCGCGCTCGCACCGCAGGCGTTCGAGGCCGTCCCGGCCTCGTCCTACTTCATGCAGGTGCTGTTCGGCCTCGGCGCGATCGGCCTGGCCCGCGACCCGGACGGAGCGCTGGCCGCCATCGGCCGCTCGAGCCGGAAACGACGGCGCGCGCGGGCCACGGCGGGCACCGCCGACCTGGTGGCGGTGTCCGAGACGACGGCTCCGTCCAAGGTCACAGCCGTCTCCGAGGCAGCGGCCGCGGTCGCTGACACGGCCGCGGAGCCTGCAGGCCCGGTGCTGCTGAAGGTCCAGGGGGTACGCGCGGGCTACGGTGAGATCGAGGTGCTGCACGGCATCGACCTCACCGTCGCCGCCGGCGAGGCGGTCGCGCTGCTCGGTGGCAACGGCGCGGGCAAGAGCAGCCTGTGTGCCGTCATCGGCGGCCTGTTGGCCCCGAGCGCGGGCACGGTCATCCTCGCCGGAACGGACGTGACCCGGACCCCTGCCCAGCGTCGTGAGCGGGACAGCATCTACCTCGCACCCGAGGGCCGGGGCATCTTCCCCGACCTCACGGTCGAGGAGAACCTGATGCTCTGGCTGCGTCAGGAGGACGAGCGCACCGCGGCCTACGACGCCTTCCCGGTGCTCGGTGAGCGTCGTCGCCAGCTCGCCGGCGCCATGTCAGGTGGTGAGCAGCAGATGCTCACCCTCGCGCCGGCGCTGGTGCGGCCGCCGCGCCTGCTCATCGCCGACGAACCGTCCCTGGGCCTGGCACCGCTGGTCATCGACCAGATCTACACGGCGCTGCGTGAACTGCAGGGCCGGGGCACCGCACTGCTCATCGCCGAGGAGAAGACCCGCGACGCGCTGGCGTTGGCCGACCGGGTCGCCTTCCTCACCGTCGGTGACATCTCGTGGAGCGGTCCGGTCAGTGCGGTCGACTCGGACCGTCTTGCCTCCGCCTACCTGGGCATGGCCGTCGATCCGGCGGAGGCCGGTGCGCGGCCGGGCTCGGAACCGGAGGCGGTGTCAGCCACGGAGAAGGCGGGGGTCCTCACGGGATCCAGCGCCGAGGGCGGCTCGCCTGGCCCGTCCGGCCCCTCCGGCCCGTCGAACGACTGACAACAGCGGGACTCCGCTGGTCACGGATGCCCCTCGCCCGGCCGCGTCAGCGGCCGGGCGAGGGGCATATCGGAAGGGCATATCAGGAGAAGGTGCAGCCGGGATGGGCAGTCGGCTGGGCCCGGCGACGAAGACGGTCGGCATGCGTTCCCCCGCCCCGCGTCAAACGTCGTGGTCGTGGTTCCGAGCGGCGTCCGGCCGGTGCGCAGGCGCGGGTGTCGGGTCGCTCAGGAGCCGGCCGTGCCGAGCAGGTCGAGGCAGTTGTCCCGCATGATCTTGCGGGCCTCGTCGTCGGTGAAGCCGTCGAGCTCCTTGAAGAAGTCGGTGGGCTCGGCGAGGCCTTCGCCGTGGGGCCAGTCGGAGCCGAACAGGATGCGTTCGACGCCGATGAGGTCGGCGAGCTTGCGGAGGTCCTCCTCGTAGTAGGGGGTGACCCAGACATGCTCGCGGATGGTGTCGAGGGGGTCGTCGGTGAACGCCCAGGGGGTCTGGTTGGCCTGCTTGCGGAGGCGCTTGGTGAGGAGGGCGACCCAGTCGGAGCCGTTCTCGATGCTCGCGACCCGCAGGGTGGGGTGGCGGGTGAAGACGCCGTCGATGACGAGGGAGGCGATGGTGTCGTGGATCGCGCGGTCGGAGACGAGGACGCGGGTCAGGACGCTGACCTGACCGAAACCCTCGAAGCGTTCGGAGCCGCCCCACACGGTGGTGGAGGCTTCGTAGCCGCTGTCGCCGAGGTGGAAGGCGACGGGGATCGACGCTTCGGCGAGGCGGGCCCAGACCGGGTCGTAGCGCTTGTCGCCCAGGGAGCGTGAGGTGCCGTTCTCGGCGGGAACGGGGGCGGGGCGGACGTGGACGATCCGTGCGCCGCGCTCGATCAGGCTGTCGATCTCGGTGACGGCGGCTGCGGGGTCGGCGAGGGAGATCATCGGTGCGCTGATGAGCCGGCCGCGGTAGTTGAAGCCCCAGTCCTCCTCGAGCCAACGGTTGAAGGCGTGGAGGCTGGCCATCGTGGCGTCGATGTCATCTTTGAGTGCCTGCTCGACGCCGCAGCCAAGGGTGGGGAACAGCAGGATCGAGTCGAGGCCCTGCTGCTCGACGAGGTCGGCGCGGATGTCCTTGTCGCGGTATTCCGGGCGCAGCGGCTCGACCTTCATGAGGGTGCGTGGGTCGACGCCGTCGGGGATCTGGCCGCGGAACAGCGGGTCCAGGCAGCCGGGAACGATGATCGGGTCGAAGGTCGGGTTCGGGATGAACCGGTTCACCCGCCCACCCATGATCAGTTGTACCCGCTTGCCGGCCTGCACGACCTGGACAGCGCGGTGCCTGAACCTCGGATCCAGGTGACGGGTGAACGCGTCGAGGCTCTCGTAGTAGTGGTTGTCCGCGTCGATCGGCCTGTAGCTCGTCATCGGAGTCCTTTGATGAATGCGTCGGACGACGTGAGTGGATCTGGTTGTCGGGCGGTGCGGATGTGTTCGTCCCGATGCCTCGTCGCGCCCGGGACGGGGGTCCTACGTCCTGATGGTGGTGGCGGGCACGGCGTCCACCGCGGCCTTTCGTGCCCAGGTGTAGTCGGCCTTGCCGGACGCGTGGCGGCCGAGCTGGTCGCAGATCAGGACGGCGCGTGGTGCCTTGAACCGGGCGAGGGAACGCGCGACGAACTCCCGGATCTCCCCGGGAGCCAGCGAGATACCCGCGCGCGGCTGGACGAGCGCGACGACCTCCTGCCCGAAGCGCTCGCTCGGGCGGCCGACCACGAGCGCGTCGAGCACGTCGGGGTGCTGGCGCAGCACCTCCTCGACCTCCTCGACGAAGACCTTCTCCCCGCCGGTGTTGACGACCATCGCGTCCCGGCCGAGAAGCTCGATCCTGCCTTCGGCGGTGAGACGGGCCCGGTCTCCCGGAACGGCGACCCGCTGGCCGTCGATGATCGGGAAGGTCTCCTCCGTCTTCGCCCGGTCGTCGAGGTAGCCGAGCGGGGTGCGCCCGACGCGCACCACCCAGCCGATCTCGTCCTCGCCGGGGGCGAGGAAGCGGGAGCGGTCGGCGGCCAGCACCGCGGCACCGGGCGAGGGCTCGAACTCGCGGGTCTCGGCGCCCTTGCGGGAGGCCCCGAAGGCCATGCCGCCCGTCTCGGAGGCGCCGTAGCCGTCGACGACCGTGAGGCCGGGCAGCAGCTCGAGCAGGCCGTGCTTGAGACTCGCGCTCGTGACCGCGCCGCCGGTTCCGAGGCGGACCAGCGAGGACAGGTCGTAGTGACGGGCCCGCATCTGTTCGAGCAGGGGCCGGGCGTAGGCGTCGCCGACAATGGACATCAGCGTCACGCGTTCGCGTTCGATGGTCTCGAGGATTCCCGGAGCGTCGAAAGGCTTCGCGTCGTCGTGCAGGATCACCGTGGCCCCGTTGTCCAGCCCGGCGAACGCGGTCCACTGGGCGGCGCCGTGCATCAGCGGTGGTGCCGCGAACCAGACGCCGGCGCCGTTGCCGGCGATCGAGGCGATCAGCTCGCGGGTGGCCCCGTCGACGCCGCCCGCCGCGGAGACATAGACATCCGCCTGCCGCCACAGGACGCCCTTCGGGGTCCCGGTCGTGCCGCCGGTGCAGACGAGGTACAGATCGTCCGGGGACGGCTCGGGCAGGTTCTCGACGTCCACGGCGGCGGCGATCGCGTCCTCGAAGGCGATGCTGCCGGGCAGCGGCTCGACCCCGGAGCCGTCGTCGACCTCCAGCAGCAGGCACCCCGCGGCGCCGCCGGAGGCGGCGATCGCCGGGCCGAGGCGCCGGTGGTAGACGATGGCCTCGGCGCCGACCTGGTCGAGCAGCGCGCCGATCTCACGCGGTGCGTAGTGGTGGTTGACGTTGAACGGCACCGCGCGGGCGCGGAAGGCTCCGATCATCGTCTCGATGTACTCGGGGCAGTTCGACAGCAGGATCGCCACCGGGCTCTGCCCACACTCCCAGCGCTCCAGCTCCGCCCGCTCGTGCCGAACGCCGAGCCCGCGGCTCACGAGGAAGGCGGCGAGGCGCCGCGTGCGGTCCCGTACCTGCGCGTAGCTGCGGCGCACGGTCGTCCAGACCAGCATCTCGCGCTCCGGCGCGACGTCGGCGACGATGTCGATCACCGCGGGCAGGGACCACTCGTTCGCTGTCATAAGGACTCCTCGAGACGCCTCGGCATGAGGCGATGTTACGAAGATGTCTAAATCTATTCAACGTCTTGGTTCGGTGGTGGCACCTCCCCGTGCCATCGGCCGCCGGTCCGCCGGGGCGGTTCCGGTGGTGGCCGGGGTGGGGCCGGTTCGGTGCCGCCGACGAGGTGGTGCCGGGCAACTCGGTCTCCGGGTGGCGGCTGACCGCTCGGGCACGGGAGGCGCCGTGGAAAAATTTAGATCTATCGGCTAGCATCCGTCGCGGCGAGAGTGGAGGCGCAGCCCGGCCCAGAGGGATCCCCGGCGTTCCGTTGCCGCCGGCTGCCGCCCGCATGGTGGTCGGTCTGGCACACGAGAACCTGGTCCGCCCGGAGAGGGAGCCGACGTTGCTCATCCCTTTTGATGACTACCCGCTGCACCAGACGGCGCTGCCCGTCGCGCACGCGGGTGACGGACATGCTGACTTCTATGATCGTTTCTGGTTCAACGGCTACGACGAGGACATGTACTTCGCGGTCGCACTCGGGCTGTATCCGAACCGCGGCGTGATCGACGCTGCTTTCAGCGTGGTCCGCGACGGGATGCAGCGTTCGGTGTTCGCCTCCGGGCGGATTCCGCTGGACCGGACCCGCACGACCATCGGCCCGATCTCGGTCGAGATCGTGGAGCCGATGCGGGTGAGCCGGATCGTGGTCGACTCCCCGGAACACGGGCTGACCGCCGACCTCGTCGCGACCGCCCGTACCGCCGCCTATGAGGAGCCGCGCCAGACCCGCCATGAGGGGACGCGGCTGGCCATGGATGTCACCCGCGCCACGCAGATGGTCAGCTGGTCCGGGGCGTTCTCGACGGGTGGTGAGGAGGTCCGGATCGCCCCGGGGACCTTCGGGACCAAGGACCGCTCCTGGGGGATCCGAGGCGTTGGAGACCCGGCTCCGGCGGCACCGCGTACCGCGCTTCCCCAGCTGTTCTTCGTGTGGGCTCCGCTGAACTTCGCCGACGAGTGCCTGCACTACCTGGTGTTCGAGAACGAGCTCGGGCAGCCGTGGGCGGAGACGGCGGTGGTGATGCCGGTACTCGCGCCCGGTGCTCCGGTGGCCGGGCCGGATCTCGGGTTCCGCCAGCTTCCCGGGACCCGCCACGACATCCGTTGGGCGCCGGGGCTGCGGCGTTCCGAACGTGCTTCGCTCGTCATTCCCGGCGCTGAGCCGGTCGAGCTGGAGCCGCTGCGGACGTTTCGCATGAAGGGCGCCGGCTACCTGCATCCCACCTGGTCGCACGGCAGATGGCACGGTGAGCTCGCGGTGGGCGGCGAGGCGCACAAGACCGCCGACCTGGATGTCCTGGCCTTCGACACGGTGCACGTACAGCAGGTGGTGCGGGCTACCTGGGGGCAGCGGACGGGCCTCGGCGTGCTGGAGCAGGCCGTCATCGGGCGGTACCGGCCCGGCGGCTTCCTCGAGCTGTTGGACGGGGCGCAGGAGCGGCGCGGTGACGAGGTGGCCCGCGTCGAAGTGGCCCGCGTCGGAGCGGCCCGTGTCGAAGCAGGCCGCGGTGAGAAGGGCGAGGAGGAACTGTCCGGTGAGTGACGGCGTGTGGAGCAGCGCCCAGCAGCACACCACCACGGAGCTGCTGGTGCGGCGGATCGAGAAGGATCCTGACAGCGAATATCTGGACGTCGGTGGCCGCGCGCTGACGGCGGCTCAGGTCGGCGACGGCGCCGCGCGCCTTGCCGCCGGCCTGCGGGCGCTGGGGGTCGCCCCCGGTGACCGGGTGGCGATCCTGCTGGAGAACTCGCCGGAGATGCTGATCTCCTGGTGGGCGGCGCAATGGGCGGGCGCCGTGGCGGTGCCCATCAACACCGCCTACAAGGGCGAGTACCTGCGTCATCAGCTGCACGACTCGGGGTCGACCGTGCTGGTGGTCGCCGGTGACCTCGCCGACCGCGCCGCCGCCGTCACCGCGGACCTGCCCGCGCTGGCCCACGTGCTGGTGACCGGGCCGGAGATCCCGACGTTCCCCGGCGCGACCGGGCATCCCTTCGACGATCTGCTGGCCGGTGCGCCGCTGGCGGAGCCGGTGGCACGCCGGCCCTCGGACCTCGCGACCTTCATCTACACGGGCGGGACGACCGGACTTTCCAAGGGCTGCATGCTCAGCCACAACTACCACGAGGCGCTGTCCCGCCAGATCGGGTACAGCTGGGGCCGCACGGCGGATGACGTGGTGTGGACACCGCTGCCGATGTTCCACTACAACGCGCTGGTCACGGCCGTGGTCGGAACACTGGTATACGGCGGGAGAGCGGCGATCTACCGGAAGTTCTCGGTGTCGAACTTCTGGCCGGAGATGAACCGCACCGGCGCGACGATGACCTCGACCCTGGGCACGATGGCCTACCTCCTGGCACACGACGTGGACCGGCCGGAGATGCCGCGCTCGGGTGCGCCGGAGGCCAACCGGACCCTGCGGCTCATGGGCGCGGCGCCGCTGCCGCCCGAGGTCGACGACGTGATCCGTACCAGGTTCGGGATCGACACGTTCTCCGGGGCGTACGGCGTGACCGAGGCGAGCCTCATCTCCTGGCAGCCGCCGGGGGTGCGTAACCGGCCGCGGGCCGCGGGCGTCATCAACACCGAGTACTTCGACGTGCGGATCTTCGACGACGAGGACAACGAGCTGCCGCGCGGAACCGACGGCGAGATCGTGATCCGCCCGAAGCGGCCGCACGTGATGTTCGAGGGCTACTGGGGCCGCCCCGAGGTCACGGTCGAGACCAGCCGCAACTGGTGGTACCACACCGGCGACATCGGAAAGATCGACGAGGATGGCTACCTCTACTTCGTCGACCGCAAGGCCGACTACCTGCGCCGGCGCGGGGAGAACATCGCCAGCTTCGAGGTCGAGCGCATTCTCATGAGCCACGGCCAGCTCGCGGACGTCGCCGTGCACGCGGTGCCGAGCCGGCTTACCGAGGACGACGTGAAGATCACCGCGACCCGTGTCGCCGGCTCCACGCTCACCGAGGAGGAGCTTTTCCGCTGGTGCGTGGACGCCCTCCCGTATTTCGTCCTTCCGCGCTATATCGAGTTCCGTGACGAGCTGCCCCGCAGCCCGGTGGGCAGGGTCCTGAAGCGTGAACTGCGTGCGGAGGGCCCCACCAGCACCACCTGGGATGTCGAGGCGTCCGGCATCACCTACGAGAAGCGGTAGCCCGAAACCGCACCAGGCCGACGACCGCACCGCGGCGCGGTCGTCGGCCTGTCGAAATGGGCGCGGGGGCTCCTTCGGAGCCGCCCGATACTACGGAACGGACGGTGGACATGACGTTTCGTGTTGTGCAGTGGACGACCGGCAATGGACGAGGTCGTCTGCGAGGCCGAGTACGCCAGGACGACCCAGGATGTCGATCTCGGCTCGTGGCGGATCGCCGCCGACCATGTCGCCGGCATCGCCGTCAGCTGGCAGTGGAGGGTCGGCGGCCGGACGATCGTCGACCTGCGGGTGCGGTGGCGCAAGGGCCAGACCCTCGACCCGGACTGGCAGATCAGGACCGGATACGTCATCGAGGTCCAGGGACGCCCGACGATCCGTACCAAGGTCGACATCGCTCCGCCACCTGACTTCGCCTGGAAGACGCTCGGCGACTTCATGGTTCTCGGAATGATCATGACCGCGCTGCCGGCCCTGAACGCGATCCCCGCGGTCGTCGCGGCGCCGCCCGGCATCGTCACCTACACCAACATCCCGCTCCCGTTGCCGCGCGGGCGCGTCCGCGTCTGAGCGCAGCCGGATGCCGACAGCCGACCCGGCGTGCCCGGAACACCCGGCGCGGCGGCGGACCATGGACGAACGAGACGCACGACTCAGCCGAGGAGCCGGCCGTGGATGATGTTCTGACCGACGAGCAGCGGATGCTGGTGGACGCGTCCGCGCGTTTCATCGAACGCACCTGTCCGCTGGAGAAGGTCCGCGCGCAGGCGTACACCGATCCGGCCTTCGCCGGGGCGTACCGGCGCCAGGCGGCCGAGCTGGGTTGGTTCGCGCCGCTCGTTCCCGCCGACCTCGGCGGCGGGAGCATGTCCGACAACGCGGTTTTCGACGCGGCCCTGGTCGCCTACCACCGCGGCCGCCTGCTGCAGCCGGGTCCGTTTGTCGGGACCAACGTCGTGGCGTACGCCCTCGCGGTCGCGGGCACCGGCGAGCACACGGCGAAGGTGCTGCCCGCCCTGCTGTCGGGGGAGGCCTCGGCGGCCTGGGCACCCGCGGTGCCGTCGGCGTCGGCGTCGGTGCCGACGGGAACCGGCCGCGTGCCGGGCGCCCGCCCGTGGCCGAACCGTGTCGGTGGCCCGGGAAATCCTGTGTCGGCGACCAGGAGCGGCGATGGCTGGCGCCTGTCCGGGCGGGCCACCTTCGTGGAGAACCCCGGCCCGGACGGCTGGTATCTCGTGTCCGCCGCGGCCGAAGACGCCACAGCGACCACCGACGGCGGCGGCGGGCCGGCGCTCGTGCAGTTCCTGCTGCCGGCGGACACGCCCGGCCTGCGTGTGCAGCCCCTGGAATCGCTGGATCTCACCCGCCGGTTCGTCGGCCTGGAGTTCGACGGCGTCACCGTCGGGTCCGCCGGCCGGCTGCACGCGGCCGATCTCGGCGACGACGAGCTCATCGCCAGGCAGCTCGCCCTCGCCTGCGTCCTGACCGCGGCGGAGTCGGTCGGCGCGATGGACTACGAGCTCGCGCTGACAGTCCAGTACGCGAAGGACCGGATCGCGTTCGGCCGCCCGATCGGCTCGTTCCAGGCGCTCAAGCACGTGCTGGCGGACGCCAGTCTGGTGCTGGAGATGAGCAAGGCGATCACGGCCGCCGCGGCCCAGCGCCTCGGCGAGGCGGTCGGCCTCGCCGGCACGGACGTGCCGGGGCGGTCCACGGACGCGAACCCGGCCGAGGCGGGCTCCGACCTGCGGGACTACGGCCTGGAGGCGGCGAGCATGGCGAAGGCCTACGTCGGAGAACACGGCGTCTCCCTGGCCCAGAACTGTTTCCAGATCTTCGGTGGGATCGGCTTCACCTGGGAGCACGACCAGCACCTGTTCCTGCGCCGCCTGACCACCGACGCGGCGTTCTTCGGTGACCCGGCCTGGCATCGGGAGCACCTGTGCCAGCTTTCCGGGATCTAGTGCCGCGAGTGCGCGAGGTGGGGCGCGGGCGCACCCCGGACGCCAGCGACGACGAGCGACGACGAGCGACGAGACTGATGATGCGAGGGCGGGCGACGTGACGACGGGCGATGCGACGACGGGCGATGCGACGACAGGCAGGGCGATCGGCCTCGACGAGTTCCGGGCCGAGATCCGCGCGTGGCTGGCCGCGAACCTCGAGCGGAAGGCACCGGGCGCCGGGGACGGCGGGGAGGCCCGCAGCGACGAACAGGTCGCGGCCGCCCGTCCGCTGCAGCGCAAGCTGTTCGACGCCGGGTACGCCGGCCTCTCGTTTCCGCGGGAGTACGGCGGCCGGGGACTGACAGGCGAGTACGAGCGCGTCTTCCGGGAGGAGGCGCGGGACTACGCCACGCCGCAGTTCGGCGGTGCCGGCCATGTCACCTTCACCGCGATCGCCCGGTCGATGCTCGCGCACGCGTCCGCGGACTTCCTGAGCCGGCACATCCCGCCGATCCTGGCGGGGGAGCGGTTGTGGTGCCAGTTCTACTCGGAGCCGGAGGCCGGTTCGGACCTGGCGGGGATCCGGACCACGGCGCGCCGCGACGGAGACCGGTGGGTGCTGAACGGGTCGAAGATCTGGAGCACCGGCGCCCACCAGGCCGACTACGCCATGTGCCTGGCGCGCACGGACTGGGATGTTCCGAAGCATCAGGGCCTGACCTGGTTCGCCGTCCCCACCGGCGCCCCCGGAGTCACGGTGCGGCCGATCCGGCAGATCAACGGCGCGTCCGGCTTCTGCGAGGCGTTCCTCGACGATGTCGTCGTCACCGACGAGGACATCATCGGCGAGGTCAACGGGGGATGGTCGGTCGCGCAGACCATGCTGGTGCACGAGCGAGGCGCCGGGAGCTCGAGCGGGGTCCGGGTCGAGCCGCGGGAGCTGGCTCCCGACCTCGTGGAGCTCGCGCGCAGGGCCGGCCGTCTCGACGACCCGCTTGCCCGGCAGGCGATCGCGACCGCCCACATCAACGACTACGCCCAGTACCACCTCGGCCGGCGGATCGCCGCGCGGCTGCGTAGCTCCGCCCAGCCCCAGCCGGCGGTCGCCGCGTACGGCAAGCTGGCCGCGGGCGTGCTCGCCCCGATCCGGGCCCGGATCGGGGTCGAGATCGGTGGGGCCGAGGCACTGCTGTGGCCCGAGGGGGCCGACGAGGCGGCTGCGCTGCCCGCGACCACGTACCTGAACGGCCGGATGGTAGCGATCGCCGCCGGTACGAACGAGGTGCAGCGCAACGGTATCGGTGAGCGGGTGCTGGGCCTGCCCCGGGAGCCGAGCTTCGACGCCCGCAAGCCGTTCCGTGACGTCGTGCGGGACGCGCGTACCTGGGACGGCCGGATCGGCTGAGCCGGCGGCCGGACTCGTCCGGCCACACCGACACGCGACGCCTGGCCGGGCCCTCAGCGAGGAGGGCCCGGCCAGGCGTAGTCGTGCGGCCAGGCGGTCGGGACCGGCGGGCAGCTCCGATGCCAGTACGTGCTGGCATCGGAGCTGGCAATCAGAGCCGGACGGTGGTCAGAGCCGGACGGGCAGCCGCAGCGGACCGCGGACGGTGCTGGTGTAGAGCATCTCGGTGGCCTCGCGGTCCACCGCCCAGTCCGGCCACCGCCGCAACGTCTCCTCCAGACCGATGCGGCCTTCGCGGCGGGCCAGCGCCGCCCCGAGGCAGAAGTGCATCCCGTATCCGAAGGTCATGTGCAGGTCGACCTTGCGGTGGATGTCGAAGATGTCCGGGTTCGTGTACTGCCGCTCGTCGCGACCCGCCGAGCCGGTGATGAGGATGACCCGGGAGTTCGCCGGGATCTTCTGGTCACCCACGATGACGTCGCGGGTCGACCACCGGGCGTTGACCGGGGACGGTGGTTCGAAACGGAGGATCTCCTCCAACGCCCCGGGGATCAGCGCCGGGTCCCGTGCGAGGTCCGTCCGCTGGTCGGGGTGCTGGTCCAGGAGGCTCGCCGCCCAGCCCAGGTTGCGCGCGACCGTCTCGCTGCCGGCGCTGAACAGCAGGATCGCGAAACTGGCGAGTTCCTCGTCGGTGAGCCGGCGCGGCTCGCCGGTCACCTCGTCGGCGACCTCGGCGGTGACCAGGTCGGTGAAGACGTCGTCGCGCGGGTTCGTGCGACGGTCCGCGAAGTGCGCACCCAGGCGCAGCCCGAGTTCGGTCAACGCCGCGTAGGACACCTCGTTCGCCATGCCGACGCCCTCCTCCATGTGGAAGACGTTGTCGACGACCTGACGCAGTTCCTCCCGCTCGCTGCGGGGCACACCGAGCAGGATCGAGATGACCGTCGGCGGGAGGATCGCCGCGAAGTCCTGGACGAAGTCGAAACCGCCCGAGCCGATCCGCGGGTCGAGCAGCTCCGCGCAGATCTCGCGGATGCGGTCCTCCAGAGCCGACACCCGGCGGACCGTGAACGCCCGCGAGACGAGCTTGCGCAGCGTGGTGTGCCTGGGCGGGTCGAGCCAGATCATCATCGCCGAGTCCATCGGTTCCGGCGTCATCGTCTCGAGGGTCGTGCCGTGGTTCGAGCTGAACGTCTCCGCATCGCGGTGCGCCGCCTCGATGTCGGCGAAGCGGGACAGCGCGTAGAAGTCGAGGCGGTCGTTGTGGTAGACCGGCGCCTCGTCTCGCAGCCGCCGCCAGAGCGGGTACGGATCGTCGCGCAGTTCGGGAGAGATCGGGTCCCAGTAGAGATCGGTCATGTCCGCCTCCGGCCGGTTCGGTTCCTGTGACCGAGTGCTTTCCATGCGGTCCGCCGGCGGCAGCCGCGGGCGCGGTTCATGCGCTGCCGGGCACCGGACCGCCAGGCCCGGCAGCGCATGTGGCGAGGTGACGCGTCCGCCACCTCGACCCGGATGTCAGCTCTTCAGGTAGGCGCCGCAGGACAGCTTGCTGGTCACGTCGTACTTGTCGCCGGCGAGTTGGACGACGGAGGTGCACGGCGTGGACACGAAGTGGTTGAACGGCCAGCGGGACTCGGCGACCGCGCCGTCGACGTGGTAGCTGAAATCGCCGTTCAGGACCTTCATGAGCGAGTCGACGGTCAGATCCTTGCCCGCCTTCGTCGCCGCGGCGACGAACATGTCCGCAGCCCAGTACCCGGCCATCGTCGGCAGACTGAGCACGGTCTCGGGGGCGTACTTCTTGATGTCGTCGGTCATCTGCTTGATCGCCGGCACGGAGACGTCGGTGCCGGGCTGCCACTGCAGGGAGGTGTAGGCCCCGTCCAGACCCGCGACCTTGGCTGCGGCCAGGCGGGGGTCATAACCGACGGTGTTGAGGTGCTTCCCCTGGAACCCGGCCGCTTTCAGCGCCTCGGTCAACTTGAGTGTCGTGCTGAAGTCGGTGCCGTAGAGGACCACGTCCGGCGGTGAGCCCTTGCTGGCCGTCATGAGCGCGTTCACGACCGGCGTGGCGTCCGTCAGGCCGGCAGCGGGAACCGGCGTCTCCTGGTACACCACGTCGAGGCCGACCGCCTTCATCTGCCTGGCGATGGAGGCCAGCCCGGCCCGTGCGGTGTCGCCGTCGTTACCGACGAGGGCGACGGTCCGGCCGGACGCATCGCCGTCGAACAGCGAGTTGAGCATGACGCCGTAGGTGGTCGCCTTTGCCGTGATCTCCTTGCCGGGCAGCAGGCATCCGGTGATGCCGAAGCCGATCGAGGTGTTGCAGAAGCCCGAGTTGAAGCCCCAGCCGAAGAACGGAACGGTCTCGTCGCAGAAGGTGTCGAGGTAGCTGGCGTTACTGGTCATCACCGGCACCGCGGCGAAGATCTTCTTCTGGTCGACGAGCGCCTTGGCCTGCGAGCTGTTGCGCGCGGGGTCGTTGCCGTCGTCCAGGGTCCCGACGTAGTTGATCTTTCTGCCGTTGATGCCGCCCTCGGCGTTGGCCCGCTCGAACCGGGCTCGCGCCCCCTCCTCCGTGCCGGCCATCGAGGAGCCGGACGGGCTCGTCAGATAGGCGAGGCCGCCGATGGTGATCTCGGTGTCCGTCACTCCCCGGGTGGGATCGGACGCCGTCTGGCCGCATTTCATCGTGGACAGGTCGGGCTGGAAACCGCCGTCGCTCCAGCCGGACTCCGGTCCGGCCTTGATGTCGGCGATGGTGACTGCGGGAGCACTCGCGGTCGGGTCGGGCTCGTCGTCCGAACAGGCCGTCATGCCGGCCATCACGGCGCAGGACGTGGCCAGCACCGCGACGACTCGGGAAGCTAATCGTGCCGCTTGCTTCATGGGGGTCCTTTGGTGTTAACCGCAGCGTGAGTCGGACATGCTGCGACCGATGGGATTGGAAGAGGAACCGCGCCGCGGGGGAGGATCAGACCCCCGTGGCGACGGCGTCGCGGCCCCTGCCGCAGCGTGAAAAGAACTATAGGTTTTGATGTCCTGTGTCGCTAGCCCAGGACCCGCCTCGGTCGCAGAATGTCGTCCTGATCCGAACGCGGGGGCATCCGTACCAGCGACAAGTGAGTGGTGGTAGCTCTGCGTCCCGGTGGCGGCGTCGCGCTCCGGTCCGAGTGGGTGGCGAGATCGCGTGCCTATGTATCTAAACTATTAGCGGGTTTCGGGCTAGGGTGGGGCGTCATGCGGATCGATGGTGGGATGCCGTCCGTGCTTGCCGGGGTGCCGGCTGCGGCCGGCGCACTGGAGCGGATGGGGTACGACGGCGCGTGGTGCGGCGAGGTGAACCACGACCCCTTCCTGCCGCTCGTGCTCGCCGCCGAGCACACCACCCGTCTCGAGATCGGGACCTGCATCGCGGTGGCGTTCGCGCGCAACCCGATGTCCGTCGCCCAGCTCGGCTGGGACCTGCAGACATACTCCGAGGGCAGATTCGTCCTGGGCCTGGGCTCGCAGGTGCGAGCGCACATCGAGAAGCGGTTCGGCATGCCGTGGGGGAAGCCGGTCGGCCGGATGCGGGAGTTCGTCCTCGCGCTGCGGGCGATCTGGTCGTCCTGGCAGGACGGGAGCCCGCTGCGCTTCGAGGGCGACTTCTACACCCACAAGCTCATGACGCCGGCCTTCGTCCCCGAGCCGCAGCCGCACGGCCAGCCGAAGATCTTCGTCGCCGCGGTCGGTACCGCGATGACCCGGATGTGCGGCGAGGTGGCGGACGGGATGCACACGCACGCCTTCACGACCCGCCGGTACCTGGAGGAGGTGACTCTCCCGGCCCTGGCCGAGGGCCTCGACGCCGCCGGCCGTGCCCGCGGTGACGTCCAGGTCTGCTGCCCGGCGTTCGTGGCGACCGGAGTGGACGACGCCCAGGTGGCGGCGGCCGCGGACGCGATGCGCCAGCGGATCGCGTTCTACGGGTCGACCCCCGCCTACCGGGCGGTGCTCGAACTGCACGGCTGGGGTGAGCTGCAGACCGAGCTGCGGGCATTGTCGCTGCGAGGGGAGTGGGCGAGGATGGGCACCCTGATCGACGACGAGATCCTCGACGCCTTCGCGGTTGTGGCGCCGCTGGAAACGCTCGCGGTCCGGGTCCGGGATCGCTTCGAGGGCGTGGTCGACCGACTCATGCTGAGCCTGCCCGCCGGCACGCCCGCGGCGACCGTCGAAGCGGTGCTGGACGAGGTACGCGGATCCCGCGGCATCGGCTAGGCATCGATCAGGCATCGGTCAGGAATCGTCTGGCCGGGCGATGCCATGCGTCGCCTGGGCGGCTCGGTGGGCGGTCCGCATCCGTTCGGGATCAGGCTGGTGGGAGCAGATCCAGGCGGTCGAACCTTGGCTCGCGGCGTTCGAGGAACGCCGTGGCGCCCTCGACGGGGTCAGGGCGCCGGAAGGACTCCCGCATGAGGCCGTCGGTCTGGTCGACGGCCTCGCCGAGATCACGTTGAAGGTGCTGGTAGACAAGCTGTTTGGACACCATCATCGAGTGCGGCGACGCGATGGCGGCCAGCTCGGCGATGTACGCGCGACATTCGTCCAGCAGGCGATCCGACGGCACGACCCGCTGGGCGAGACCGATGGCCAGTGCCTCCGGGGCCGAGACGACCCGGGACGACCAGAGCAGGTCGAGGGCGTGGGCGGGCCCCACGAGGCGCGGCAGCAGCCAGCTGACGCCCTGCTCGGCGCCGGTGAGGACGATGCCCACCACCCGCCGATCGTGCTCGGCGAGGGTGAACGCCTGGTGCAGCTCCCGCAGCGTCTGCCCCCGGAAGGCGTTCATGCTTGCGGGCCGGTCGATCGTCACGACGGCGACCGGGTCATCGATGTCCAGGCGAACGTCCTCGAACGCGCCGGTTGCCGGCATGGGGCTCTCAACCTTCCCGGTCGTCGTCAGGGGGTTGCGTTCCCCGCCGTCAGCGTGTCGACGGGGGATGGCGCCGGGCGGCCGGCGGGGCGCGGGACGAGAGTCAGTGACGGCACCACGCTGCTGGCGCCGAAGCCGAGCGTGGCGGCCGTGACGTCGACGAGGTGCTCGACATCGATGAAATGGCCTGTCAGGTAGCCGAGGCGCTGCCACTCGTTGACCGCCCGACCGATGTGCTCAGGGTCGTTGCCGGTGAGCGAGCCGGTCGCCGAGTCTCCCTCGCCGCCCAGGCAGTCGCCGATCGTCAGGCGGGTGAAGCCGACGGAGGGATGCTCGACGTTCCACGCCTCGATCATCTTGTCCAGCGCGGCCTTGCTCACCGCGTAGCCGCCGATGAACGGCCACGGAGGCCCCGCCGAGGCGCTGATCGACGACAGGTACACCGCCGACCCGTGGGACTTGGCCAGATATGGCAGCGCCGCCGCGGTGACCAGCGAGGCGCCGGTGACATTGGTGGCGAAGAGCCTGGCCCAGGCGGCCGCGTCCATCTCCTCGATGGGCCTGATGGTGATCAGGCCGGTGGAGTACACGAGGCCGTCGATGCCACCCATCGCGTCGGCGGCTCGCGCGATCGCCTCCTGGCAGGACGACTCCACGGTGACGTCGCAGGCGATCGCGACGGCGCCGTCACCTGCCTCCTCGGCCGCCGCCTCGAGACGGCCGAGCCGGCGGGCGAGCATGGCGACCCGGTGGCCCCGCTCCGCGAGACCGAGGGCGATGCAGCGGCCCAGGCCGCTGGAGGCGCCCAGCACGACAATCCGTTTCATGCGGCGCTCACGGGGGCCACGGCACGGTCCCCGGCCGGCTGCTCGTGGGCCGAGCCCCCGGCTGCCTGGGCGGGCGCCAACCGTCGCAGGCGTCGACAGCGGAAGGTCATCGCGCCACCTCCGTTCTCGGGAGCCCGACAGCCACGGTGGCCGCGATCCCGCTCCCGCCCCTGTTCTAACGCATCTACCCTTAAATATCTAGATATTAAATTCAGGTGCGGAGGCCGCCTGCTGTCGCGCGGGACGGCTGCCGTCCACGGCCCCGGCGAGACGCGGCCAGATCGTGCGGCACAGCTCCGCCGGCGTGCCCGGGCAGTCGTGACGGAGCCAGTCGAGGACGAGGCCGAGCAGCGCGCCGGCGTACAGCGCGGCGGTCGGGTCGTAGGGGATGTCGGCCGGGTCGTCGGCATGGGTGCCGGTGCCGGGATGGGTGAGGTTGACGTGCAGCGAGATGGCGAGCCGCCGGTGCAGATGGTTGATCACTCGGGCGCTGCCGTCGTCGCCCAGCAGGGCGTAGTAGAGGCCGGCCTGCTCCTTGATGTGCGTCAGCACTCGGATCAGGGCATCCCGCTCGTCGAGCTGCCGGGACGGGACGCGGCTCGGCGCGATCACCGGCGAGCTGGAGATCAGTTCGTCGAACATCATGGTGCAGGCGCTTGCCGCGAGGTCGTGCACGTCGGCGTAGTGCTCGTAGAAGGTTGTGCGGTTGACGTCGGCCCGCCTCGTCAGGTCGGCGACCGAGATCTGGGCCAGGTCGCGCTCGGTGATCAGCTCCAGCAACGCGCGTTCCAGCGCGGAGCGGGTCCGTCGGGTCCGACGGTCGAGGGGTTGCGGCATGGGCGGTCCTCCGCCATAGTTACCGGACAGATGTCCTCTAACGGACGATAGTCCTTTCGTCGGGGCCGCGCGCGGCGAGCGGCTGATCGTGCCGTAACCGCTGATCGTGCCGGAACCGCTGATGGCGCCGGAACCGATGGTGCCACTACTCGTGATCTCCTCTCGGGCTGCCGAGGCGGACGGCATCCCATGCCCGGCCGCGATCCTCCCGAGCTGGTCGGTGCTCCGTGAAAATGCCACCAAACAAAAGGGGCAGCATGCCGGACCTCGATGTTTCGAAGGCCAACATCATCCCGTATGTTCATCTGGCCGACGCGTCCGTCCAGGACTATTCGACGCAGGACGGGCAGTTCCCCGGTCTCCACAACGACCTGTTGTTCCTCTGGGCCATGGCCGACACGGAGGACGGCAAGCGCTACGAGCTGATTCGCATGCTCTCGTCGGGCGGGACGTTCGACTTCATCGTCCATGAATGCTCGACCGACCTGTGGGCCCATCCGACGACGGTCCGTTTCCCGTACGAGAGCGACCTGTACTGGGGCCCCATTGTCTGGGCCGACTCCAAGGCCGGCAGGGCCGCGATCCCCGTCAACTTCAGCGCGAAGCACAGCCTTTCGATCTCGCTCGGGCCGGCGGCGTACGTCTGGAAGGAGGACGACGGGCTCGTCGACGTCGTCCTGACCCCGCTGCCGATGAACGTGACCGCCATCTACGTCCCGGGCCTGCCCGACGACGTCGGCTACACGAGCTCGGGGTGCACCGTGGCGGGCAGCATCGCCGGGTCGAGGATCACCGGCGGCTACGGCGGCCTCGACCGGATGTACTGCCTGCCCGGCCTGAGTGCCTGGGTGTCGAAGATCGCCAAGCTGGAGCACTACTGGTTCGTCTGGGGGTCGATCCTCGAGGACGGGCGCTGGGAGACCGGCAACGCCATGCTCGGCGCGGGCGACTACGCGACCGCGACCTTCCACCGTGAGGGTGAGTCACCGGTCATCGCGACCAACGGTGACGTCAGCTCGAAGATCGTCTGGGAGACGAAGGGTGAGGTGAGCCAGCCGAGGCTGGCCAGTCTCACCTTCGGCGGCCGCACCTTCAACTTCGAGGGAACGCACAACGCGGCGGCGGCCGCGGTATCCCTGGGAATCGCCTGGCTGCACGGGACCATGCAGGAGGAAGGCGGCCCCAGACCGGTGCGGAGCTGGTCCACGATGGAGATCATCAAATCCCGCGCGACACCGCGCGAATAACTCCCCGCCCAGTGGCCGCCGTCTCCGACGGCTGCCGAAGGAAATCATCGGAAAACGGCAGAGGAGGATGGTTGAACCTGACAACGGAGCTGGCCGGAAAAGTCGCGGTCGTCACGGGCGGCGGGGCGGGCCTCGGCGCCGCCCTGGCCCGGGTGTTCGCGCGGCAGGGCGCGGCGGTAGCCACCCTGGACATCGACGGTGTGGCCGCCGAGCAGACCGCGAAGACCATCACCGAGGAACTCGGCGTTCCGACGACCTCGGCACGTGTCGACGTCGGAGACGGTGAAAGCCTCGCCGTGGCGGCGCGGCATGTACGGGAGACGCTCGGCGGGTGCGACGTGTTGTGCGCGAATGTCGGCGTGCAGCAGTTCGGGGCGATCGATCGGCTGACCGACCAGGACTGGGAATGGGTCCTGAACGTCAACGTGCTCGGCACGATCCGCACGGTGCGGGAGTTCCTCCCGCTCATCCGTGAGCGCGCCGGCTGGCGTCGGATCGTGCTGACCGCCTCGTCCAGCGTGCTTACTCCGGCCGTGCGGATGGGTGCCTACCAGACGAGCAAGTTCGCCGTCACCGGGTTCGGGGAGACCCTGCGCGAGGAGCTGGCCCCCGAGGGCATCGGCGTGACACTCCTGTTCCCCGGCGGGATGGCCACCGGGCATCTGGAGAGCAGCGTTCAGGCACGGCCGGCGGCGCTCGGCACGACGAGCGTCGACATGGACGACCTCGCCGCCATGCTCGCGCACCGGCCCGTGGGCGAGGCCGACGTCGTGACACCGGAGCACGCCATCCGCAACCTGCTCACCGACCTGCGTGACGACGAGCCGTACTCCGTCACGCACGGCTCGTTCCGCCCGTTCTACGTCGCCCGGCGCGACGCGATGGACGCCGCTCTGAACCGGATGGAGGCATCGTGACCGACCAGGAACCGACCCTGCTGCGCCGGCTTCTCGACCTCGAGGAGCTCAGGCGGCTCAAGGCGAGCTACTTCCGGAACCTGGACACGAAGAACTGGGACGGTTTCGCCGGGGTGTTCGCGTCCGCCGCCGTCCTGGAGGTTCCCGAGGCCGAGATGGTCGTCAACGGCCGGGAGGCGATCGTGAGGTCGGTCAGCGAGGCGTTGGCCGGTACCCGGACGGTTCACCACGGCCATATGCCGGAGCTCGAGCTCACCGGGCCGGACACCGCCCGCGGCACCTGGGCGATGTTCGACTACGTCGAATGGCCCGCACCCGAGTCGGGTGGTCGGGTCGGCCTGCAGGGCTACGGGCACTATGTGGAGGAGTACGTCCGCGAGGACGGTCGGTGGCGGATCAACCGCTCGCGGCTGGAGCGCCTGCGGGTGGATTCGCTCGCCTCCGACGTGCCTGCCGTCGCCGGGTAGCGCCGGTCGCCGGTCGGCATGACTCCAGCCCATAGATCTAGATGTATCCATCCCTGGCCACCCTTGATCGGGTGATGTGGCGGTTGGCGCGGTCAGGATGAAGATCGTTGGATCTGGTGGTGCGGTGTACGTGGGCGGGGTGCGGATGCGGGCGAGTGCCGACTTTGCTCGACACCACTCAAACATCTAGATAGATTGAGCCACTGGAGGTGCCCCGCCGTCGGCGGTGTGCTCGTCCACCCGCTCGGTCTTGCTCGCACCGACCCACGCGAGCGGTCCTTCCGGTTGGAGGTCCGGTGTCCCGACCCCGGGGCGGGGTCGGGACACCGCAGACGTTCCCGCCCCAGGAGGGGATTTCGTGATGGACTCGACGCTCGTCGAACGCAAGGACGGCCTGGTCACGGTGACGTTCAACCGCCCGGAGCGGAAGAACGCGCTCGACGCGGCCAGCTGGGCGGCCCTGGACCAGGTGCTCACGGAGGTCGCCGGCAACCCCGAGGATCGGGCCCTGCTCCTCACCGGGGCGGGCGGTAACTTCTCGTCCGGCGCCGACCTGACCGGCAGCGGTAGTGGTGCCAGTTCGAGCGGGCTCACAGGCCGCGGCCGGCAGGCCATCCTGCACGAGATGCGACATGTCGGCGAGCTCATCAACCGGTTACACCGGCTGCCGAAGCCGACGATCGCAGCGGTCGACGGGGTCGTCGTCGGGGTGTCGATGGGCCTTGCGCTCGCCTGCGACCTCATCGTCGCCAGCGACCGGGCGCGGTTCAGCTCCGTCTTCGTCCGGCGTGGCCTCGCCCTCGACGGCGGGACGTCCTGGAGCCTGCCGCGCCAGGTCGGCCTGCGCCGGGCGAAGCAGCTCGCCTTCCTCGGGGACTGGCTCGGCGCCGAGCAGGCCCTGGACTGGGGGCTCGTCAACGAGGTCGTGCCGGCCGAGGACCTGCACAAGACCGCGGCGGCTCTCGGCCAGCGGCTCGCGGGCGGCCCGACCACCGCGATCAGCCTGATCAAGCGGATGCTGGACGCCAGCGAGTCGCTGACCTTCGAGCAGGCGGTCGAGGAGGAGGCCCGGGCGCAGCACATCACCTACACCACCAAGGACATGCGAGAGGGCATCCAGGCGTTCATCGAACGCCGCGAGCCGAAGTTCACCGGCGAATGAGCGTTCGGCTGCTGGCGGCGGCGACGGCCGAGCAGGGGATGCTCGTCGACACCACCGTCCGTTTCATCGAGGACACGCTGCCGCTGACCGGTGTCCGCGCACTCGCCGAGAGCACCGAGCCGGTGGGTGCGGCCTACATCGCCGACGCGGCCTCCCTCGGCTGGTTCGGGATGCTGGTCGACGAGCGCCACGGCGGTGGCAGCGCGTCCGGTATCGGGCTTGTCGACGCGGCCGCCGTGGCCGCCGAGCGTGGCGCCACGCTGCAACCGGGTCCCTTCGTCGGGACGAACGTCGTCGCCCACGCACTGTCCGTCGCGGCGATCCTCCCCGCGGACCAGGCGTCCGGCGACGAGACGTCTGGCGACGAGACGTCTGGCGACGAGACGTCTGGCGACGAGACGTCTGGCGACGAGACGTCCGGCGACCAGGCGTCCGGCGACGAGACGTTCGGGGACCGGGCGCCCGGGGAGGCCGGCCCGCACGCAGATCTGCTGGCGCGGCTCGTCGCCGGGCAGGCCGTCGCGATCTGGGTGGCCGGTGCGGTGGGCGGCCTGACGCCCGGCGCCGGCGAGGTCACCATCCGGCCTGCCGCCGCCGCGCCCGGCAGTGGCTCCGCTCTGGACGGCTATGTCCTCGATGGCGAGGTCCGCCACGTCCCCGACGCCCTCGGCTGCGACGTACTGCTGGTCACCGGGAACGGCACGGACGGCCTGACGCAGGTCCTCGTCGACACCACCGCACCGGGCGTCGAGATCCGCGCGCTGTCCGGCCTCGACATCACCCGGCGAACCTGCTCCGTTCGCCTGAGCGGTGTCCACGTTCCCGCCGGCGCGCTGGTCGGGACGCCCGGAACGGCCACCGAGGAACTGTTCGCCCGGCAGACACAGGTGGCCGCCGTGCTCGCCGCCGCCGAGTCGGTCGGCGCGATGCACCGGGACTTCGAGCTGGCCGTCGAGTACGCCCGGGCCCGGATCGCCTTCGGCCGCCCGATCGGCTCGTTTCAGGCGATCAAGCACCTGCTCGCGGACACCAGCCTGTCGCTGGAGATGGCCAAGGGCCTGGTGACCGCCGCCGCCGAGGCACTCGGCGGGGGTGCGCCCGACGGCGCCGAGCTCGCCCACGCCGCCAAGGCGTTCGTCGCGGAGCACAGCATCACCCTCACGCACGCGTGCTTCCAGGTCTTCGGCGGGATCGGCTACACCTGGGAGCACGACCACCACCTGTTCATGCGCCGGCTGGCGGCCGACGCGGTGACCTACGGATGCGCGCAGTGGCATCGGGCGCGGCTGGCCGAGCGGATCGGAGGAGTCGGCTGATGGGGGACACCGCCGTGAAGGGTGAGGAGCAGACCGCGGTGCCGGCCGAGGCTTCGAGCGAAACGCCCGGAACATCCGAAACGCCGACCCTCGACGAGTACCGGGCCAGGGCCCGGGCCTGGATCCGGGAGAACCTCAGGCCCGTTCCGGCCGCGGGGCCGGCCCCGGTGGGCATGCGCACGACGGAGACACCTCCGGAGGTCATCGCCGCCGGCCGCGCGCTGCAGCGAAAGCTGTTCGACGCGGGGTACGCCGGCATCACCTGGCCGCGGGAGTACGGCGGCCAGGGGCTGGGCGGGGAATACGAGCGGGCTTTCCTGGAGGAGGCGCGCGGCTACCAGATGCCGAATCTCGGCATCGCCGGGGGCACGACGTTCGGTGTCTGCGCGATGACGATGCTCGCGCACGCGTCAGCGGATTTCCTGCGGCGTCACATTCCGCGGATCCTCACCGCCGAGGAGCTGTTCGTGCAGTTCTTCTCGGAACCGGAGGCGGGATCCGATCTCGCCGGCGTCCGGTCGCGGGCGGTCCGGGAGGGCGGTCGCTGGATCCTGAACGGCGCGAAGATCTGGAGCAGCGGCGCCTACTACGCCGACTGGGGCATGTGCCTGGCCCGCACCGACTGGGACGTCCCCAAGCATCGTGGCCTGACCTGGTTCGCGGTTCCGATCGGCGCCAAAGGCGTGACGGTCCGGCGGATCCGGCAGATCACCGGGGACGCCGAGTTCTGCGAGGAGTTCTTCGACAACGTCGAGCTGACCGACGACGACGTGATCGGCGACGTCAACGACGGCTGGACGGTCGCGCAGACCATGCTGATGTTCGAACGGGGCGGCGGGCTGAGCCACGGTGGCCCGGTACGCAAGGTCCCCCAGGGCATCGCGCCGGATCTGGTCGAGCTCGCCCGGTCCGTCGGCCGGATCGACGACCCGCAGGCCCGGGACCTGATCGTGCGGGCGCACGTCGACGATGTCGCCCGCCGTGCGCTGATGGCCCGGCTCGGTGGCCTCATGCGGGCCGAACCGGGCCGGGCCGCCCACCTCGCGTCGTACGCCAAGCTGGCCTCCGGTGTCCACGACCCCGTCCGGGCGAACCTCGCGATGGCGATCGGCGGCCCGGACGCGGTGGCCTGGGAGGAGAACGACGAGGCAGCCGGGCGCACCGCGATCGGCTTCCTCAACAGCCGCTTCATGTCGATCGCCGGCGGGACGAACGAGGTTCAGCGCAACGGCATCGGTGAGCGGGTGCTCGGTCTGCCCCGGGAGCCCTCGTTCGACAGCGGCAAGCCCTTCCGGGAGGTGCTGCGCGACGCCCGGAACTGGTCCGGCCGCGCGGGCTGAGCCGCGCGCCGGCCGTTCCCGCGACCGGCCGCTCCCGCCTGACCCGAGCCGCCCCGGCCTGACCCGAGCCGCCCCGGCCTTACCCGACCCGATCCGGCCTGACCCGCCCCGGCCCCGCGACGGAATTTCCGGCATTCCCCGCAGGCGCGGAATGGGTATCGCTCACCGAGCGGAAACCGAGCGACGGCCTTAGGGTCCGTGGACAGGGGGAGGGAGAACCGAGGTCCACGTTCTCCGGCTGTGTTCTCCGGCTGCCTTTCGCCGGGGATTTCCGCGCCGCGGATGACGGTCAGACGGGCCTGCGATCTCGGGAGTACCCCGTAGTCGTCGGTGCGGTCGTTGGGGAGCGATGTGTCAGGTCCAGTCCGGCCCAGAAGGCGGCCTCGCGGTGCCACGGTGAACGCGGTTCGCGGGGTTCTTTTCGTTGTCTCGCTGCTCGTGCCCACCGCTGTCTCGGTATGCGCGGCCGACGCCGCCGCCGGGCGACCGTTCGGTAGCGACCGGGTTGTCGTCGCCAGCGGAACCGTTGGATTCACGCTCGTCGTTGGTGGCGGTCCCGGCGGCGGCGACCACACCGGCGGGTACGGCGTCGGTGGTGGCGGATCCGGCGGTGCGGGATGGGGTGAGGGTGAGACCGGCGGCTCCGGCTCCGGCAACCATGGTCCGCAACCGGCCGGTCCCACCGGCGTCGGCGGCGTCGGCGCGGCGGCCGGGTCAACGGGTCCCGGCGGCACGGCGGGCCCGGTCGGCGCGGCCGGTACGGAGGACAAGGCCGGTGCGGAGGACAAAGCTGGTGCGGCTGACAGGGGCGGCGCGCCGGCCGAACCGACGGGTCGGCTGCCGTTCACCGGCACGGTCCCGCTCCTGCTGGTGGCAGTGGGCGCGCTGCTGGCCGGCGGTCTCGGGATCATCTTGATCTCCTCGGCGGTGCCGAGGCCGGTCACACCTGCGGCCCGCCGCCGTGGTGGCGGCGCGCGGCTCCGAAGGCGCCCGCGACGGCGGTGATCCCTCCGGATCGTCGGGCAGCCGGGTTCGAAGAGCGGGAATCGCCCGCCGGCTGGCGGGCGATTCCCGCCGTCTCGCATCTTTCGTGATCGCGCGCGGCAGGCCAGCATCAGGGATGTCGGCCGAGCTGGAACCTGCGGGAGCGAGAATGGCTGTGAGCGATGTGGATACCGGTGACGTGCGGGTCGGTCCACCACCGCCGTTCGACGTCGAGCTGGCGGCTGCCCTCGAGATGTTCGGGGCGCTTCTGCCGCAGCCGATGACGCCGGCGGTGATCCGGGAGCTTCGCGAGCGGATGGCGGGCATCGTCGTCTCGGATGAGCAGCTCGCCCGCGGCGGCGCGTTCACCGTGGAGACGGTCTCGTTACCGGTCGGGCTCGGCGGTCAGGGTGGGTTCGAGCTGCCGCTGGTCGTGTGCCGGCCGACGTCGACCAGGACCCCGGCGGCGGCCGTCTACTTCATGCACGGCGGCGGGATGGTCATCGGTGACGCGCGCACCGGTGTCTCCGAGGCGCTCGAGTGGGCCGAGGAGCTGGGTCTGGTGGTCGTGTCGCCGGACTACCGGCTCGCGCCGGAGAACCCGCATCCGACCCCTGTCGACGACTGTTACGCCGGCCTGCTCTGGACGGCGGAGCGGCTGGCCGAGTTCGGTGTCGCCCCGGGCCGAACCATCGTGGCGGGCACCAGCGCGGGCGGCGGCCTGGCCGCGGCCGTGGCGCTGATGGCCCGCGACCGCGGTGGCCCGGCCCTGGCCGGGCAGATGCTGCTGTGCCCGATGCTCGACGACCGCAACGACACCCCGTCGGCCTGGCAGATGGCCGGGCGTGGTGTCTGGGACCGGGCGTCGAACGAGACCGGCTGGACGGCACTGCTCGGCGATCAGCGCGGTGGCCCCGACGTCTCGCCGTACGCTGCCCCGGCCCGCGCCGGCGACCTCTCCGGCCTGCCGCCGGCCTTCATCGACGTCGGCTCGGCGGAGACCTTCCGGGACGAGGACGTCACCTACGCCAGCCGGATCTGGCAGGCGGGCGGCGCGGCCGAGCTGCATGTCTGGCCCGGCGGCTTCCACGGCTTCGACCTGATGGCACCGCAGGCTCCGGTATCGCAGGCCGCGAAGGCCGCCCGGACGAACTGGCTTCGCCGCCTTCTCGCGCCGTAGCGGTCGCGGCCCTCCCGGTCGGCACGGCACTATTGCCCGGTGAAGGATGCCCGGTGAAGGACGCCCGGTGAAGGAGCTCGCCGGCCGGCTCTCGGCGCTGGACCCCGACGCCGGCGCGGCCTTACGGGCCGTCATCTACTTCGACCGGCTCGTCGAGGGCCGGGCCGGGCTCGAGGCCATCGTGCGGGGTGCGGCGCTGCTGACCGGTGTGCCGGCCCGTCTCGTCGACGTCGGCCGGGGCGTGCACGTCGAGGTCGACGTCGAGGGGCGCCGCCGAGCCGCCGCCACCGCGGCCGACGACACCTGGCCGGCAGTCGCGGTGGTGCCGGGTGGGCCGCCGACGCTGTGGCTGGAAAGACCAGGCCCCATCGGCCCGCTGGACGCGGTCGTGCTCGAGCGGGCGGCGGCCGCCTGCCGAGCGTGTTTCGACCGTACGGGCGCCCGGCCGTCGGTGACCGCCGACGACGGGACCACCCGGGCCTCCATCGAGGTTCTCCTGGACGCGGCGGCGTCGCCACGGACTCGGCGGACGGTGGCGGCCCAGCTCGGCCTCGACCCGGCGGGCCTCGCCCGCGCGCTCGCGCTGTCGGACGGCACCGCGTTGGTGGAGGCCGTGCCGGCGAGGCCCGGCCGGGAACCCGTCCCCGGCCGGGAACCCGTCGCCGCCGGCCAGCGGGTCGTCCCCGCACAGGTCGCGGATCGGCGGACGGGCGTCGGACCAGCCGTGCCGGTGCTGGAGCTACCGTCGTCCTGGCAGGCCGCCCGCACGGCGCTGCGTTTCACTGCCGGCGGCACCGCGATGGACCCGGGACCGCGGGTGGTGCACGCGGACCAGCTCGGCGGTCTGGCCGTGCTGGCCGCGGCGGTCGGCCCGGCCACGCCGCCCGACCCCGACGTCCAGGCCCTGAACCGGGCTGCCGCGGCGGCCCCCTGGATGCTCGCCACCCTGGAGGCCGTCACCACCAGCCCGAGTCTTCGCGCGGCGGCCGTGGGGCTCACCGTGCACCATTCGACCCTGCAGGAACGTCTCCACCAGGCGGAGCAGGTTCTCGGCTGGTCCGTCCACGATCCGAACGGCCGCCTGCGCCTGCATCTCGCGTTCGCGCTGCGGAGGCTGCACCGCAGCCACATAACCGGCGCGGGATGACCGTCGTGATGCTGACCGTCGTGGTGCGGCGGGCTGACCTACGCGGTTCCGGCCGCGGCCACCGGTGAATCAGGTCAGGATTCGCCGTTTCCCCTGCTCGAACTCCGCTTCGCTGATGTCGCCCTGCCGGCGGAGATCGGCCAGCTTCGCAAGCTCGTCAGCGGTCCCCTGGGTGGCCCGCACCGCGGAAGGGCCGAACCCCTGCTGCAGGGAGTCGCGCCGTTGAGCTTCCTGGTAGGTGCGCTCACCCATCTCCTGGCCGTAGATGATCGTGTAGGTGAAGACACCCAGCAGCGGAAGCAGGATCACGGCGGCGAGCCAGCCGGTCTTGCCCCAGCCGGACAGGTCGCGCCGGCGGAAGATATCCGCGATCACAAAAACCAGGACACAGATCCACAGTGCGAAGGCGAAGAACCAGAGCATCGTCCAGAAGACGTTGAGAAGTGGATAGTCCATGAACGGTTCCTCCTCCGGCTCGCGGACGGCCACCGCAATGTGAAGGCCTGGTCCGGTAGGTACCCTGCCAGCCCGAAGGTCCAACAGCTCCGATGACCGCAAGGTGGTTCGGTGGCCTTTGGCCGAGCATTCACCCGGCCGAGACGGGTCCCCTCGACCGGGGGGCTGGTTCTCGTCGGCGGCGAACCGGTTGGCGCCTAGGTGGCAGTGTCCGTCCACTGCCGATCGGCGTAGTGGCCGGCGGCACATAGCGTTTGGCTGCCGAAGGCGTCCGCGGCGGGCCCGCCAGCACGAGGGCCCGGTGCCACCCGGGACGTCGCCGACCGGCCCGGAAACGCTCACCTGACGAAGGGGACCGATGTCATCCGAGCTGTGGCTTCTGGGCGGGACGCGCGCGCGGCGACCACGCGACCTCTCCCGCCGGTGACCCGGACGGGGCACACGACTGAGCCTTCTCCATCGTCGATTCGGACCGGCGGCATCCCTGGCCGTGCACCGTGCGATGGACAAGGCCCACTGAACCACGACGGGTGACACAGATGGCCACAGACCTCCCTGCCCACACCGAGCCCACCGAGGCTGCGGAGCCCACCGAGGCTGCGGAGGCCGCCGGCTCCGGTGCTGCCGTGCGGTGCGCGCGTCCGCAGCCCGTCGGTGTGTTTCCGCTGCCCGCGGGCTTCCTGCTCATCCCCGGCGGGGACGAGACGGCCGCCGTTCGGCGGTCCCTGGCGGCCGGGATGCTGCCGACGGCGTGGCCGCCGCAGCTCGCGGCGATCGAGCTCGCCTACCGGGGGGACCTCGCCGGCGCCGTCGCGCTGCTGACCGGCGACGACCCGGTTACCCGCTACAACCGGTTCGTCCTGAGCCCGACCGGTTCCGCGGCGCCGGCAGGGGCGGAGACGGCGGCGGCCACCGCGACGGACGACCCGCTCTCGCTGCGCACGGCGCTCGGTGACGAGCTGGGCATCCTGGTGGATGTCGTCCGCTTCGCCGGCGGTCAGCGGTCCGTGCCGCCGATTCTCACCGGCGAGTCCGAGGAGATCGCCGCGCTGGTGTGGTCCGCGCACGCCGCGCACGCGACAGCCGCCGGCCGGATCGGTGATGCGGCCCGGATGCTCGGCCGCGCGATCGCGGCGGCACACAAGGCGGCCCCCGGGCTCGCCGCCCAGCTGATGGCGACCACCGCCGGGCTGCGCCGCGACGTCGAGGGACCGACCAGCGAGGTCATCGCCGACCTGACGGCCGCGCTCAACACGCTGGAGCCCACTGACCTGGTCGCCGTCCGGGCCGAGCTGCACCTGACGCTGGGCTCCGTCCACCATGAGCTGGCCGGCGCCGGCCAGACCGGCGACGACCAGGTGGGAGAGGATCTGGCCGGTCTGCGTACCGCCGCCGAGCACTACCTCGCCGCGCTGCGGCTGATCACCATCGACACCGCGCCGGAGCTGTTCGCCTCGGCCCAGGTCAGCCTGGCTGCCGCCTACCTGGCGATGCCGATGAACTCGGCCTCCGACCAGCTTCGCATCGGGGTGGCGATGCAGGGCCTGCGGACCGCCCTCACCGTGTACACGCGCAAGACCCATCCCCAGCAGTGGGCCAGCACCCAGCTCAACCTGGCGAACGCGCTGGTGCATGCCCCGTCCTCGCACCGGCGGGACAATCTCGTCGAGGCGGTCGGCCGCTACCAGGAGGTCATCGCCAACAAGGTGGGCCTTGCCGACCCGCCCGCCTATGCCCGGGTGCTCACCAGCCAGGGCAACGCGCTCGCTCGTCTGGGCGCGTTCCCGCAGGCCACGGCGTTGCTTCACGAGGCCCGCACGATCTTTGAGAACAGCGGTGACGACGAGTCCGCGGCCACGGTCCGCCACCTGCTGGACGAGATCGCCCGCCACCGCGCGCTGATCAGCTCGACAGCCGGATCTTGACGTCTCACCCCTCGCCCGACGACGGCGCGACCACAACGTTCGCGGACGGCGGGGCGGCGCAGGCTGGCGGCAGCGCGGGCCGGGTTCGGTGGCGGGTGACCGCCGAAGGTGTCGTGCAGGGAGTCGGGTTCCGGCCCCATGTCTACCGGCTCGCGGTTGGACTGGGGCTGGCGGGCTTCGTCCGCAACGACGCGGGTGCGGTCGTCGTCGAGGTGGAGGGGGCGGCCCGCGCCGTCGCCGAGTTCCGGCGGCGGCTCACCGCCCCGTCCCCACCGCTTGCGCGGGTGCAGCGGATCACCGTCACCGAGATCGCGCGCGCCGGGAACGCGGACGCGGCCCTGAACGCGAACCATGCGGACGCGAACGGTGCGGACGCGGACGGTGCGGACGCGGGCGGTGCGGACGCGGGCGGTGTGAACCTGGGCGGTGCGCGCGCTGCCGGGGCGGCCGCGGCCGCGGGCTTCCGCATCCTCGCCAGCGCACCGGCACCCGGCCCGCGCACAATGGTCCCGCCGGACACGGCCGTGTGTGACGACTGCCTGCGCGAGCTGGCCGACCCCGCGGACCGCCGCCACCGGCACCCGTTCATCACCTGCACGAACTGCGGTCCCCGCTTCACGATCATCGAGAGCCTGCCGTATGACCGCGCGGCGACCACGATGGCCCGGTTCCCGATGTGTCCCGAGTGCGCGCGTGAGTACGGCGACCCGGCGGACCGGCGGTTCCACGCCGAACCCATCTGCTGCCCGTCCTGCGGGCCGACGCTGTGGTTCGAACGAGCCACCGACCCGGGCACGAGCCGGGCCGACCACGACCGCGACGGCGAGCGCGGCGGTGACGGCGAGCGCGACGGCGACGGCGACCGTGATGGCGAGCGCAGCGGCAGCGGCAGCGGCGGCGGCGGCGGCGAGGGCGACCGAGCCTGCGGCCCAGAGGCCGCGTCCGCGCGGCGGCGGTCGGATGTCGCGGATGTCGCGGATGTCGCGCTCGCGGCGGCGCAGCGAGCGCTGGTGGCGGGTGAGATCGTGGCGGTCAAGGGCGTCGGCGGCTATCACCTCGCCTGCGACGCAGGTGCCAGCGACGCCGTCGCGCTGCTGCGCGCACGTAAGGGACGTCCGGACAAGCCCCTGGCGGTCATGGTGGCGGACCTGGCGAGCGCCGCCAGGCTCGCCGACCTGTCCGCGGCCGAGCGGGAGCTGCTGGCCTCGCCCGCCGCGCCGATCGTCCTCGCCCGACGGAAGGCCACCGCGCCCCTCTCGGAGCTGGTGGCACCCGGTAGCCCGCTCATCGGACTGCTCCTGGCGTACACGCCGCTGCATCATCTTCTGTTCACCCCGGTGCCCGGTGTGGACGCGGATCCACCCCAGGCGCTGGTGATGACCAGCGGCAACCGCTCCGGCGAGCCGATCTGCATCGCGGACGACGAGGCCCGCGCCCGGCTGCGTGGCATCGCGGACGCCTTCCTGGCCCATGACCGGCCGATCATCGCGCCGTGCGACGACTCGGTCGAGCGATTCGACGGCGAACGGGTGCTGCCGGTGCGCCGTTCCCGTGGCTACGCCCCGCAGGCGGTCGACCTCGGACGTCCCGTCGGCTCCGTGCTGGCGGTGGGCGGCGACGGAAAGGCCACGGTGTGTCTCACCACCGGACGGCACGCGGTCGTCTCGCAGCACCTCGGGGACATCGCAGGGCTCGACGCGCTGCGCACGTTCGAGGATTCCTGCGCCCGGATGACGCGGCTGTACGACGTCGCGCCGGCCACGCTCGCCGCCGACCGCCATCCCGGCTATCTCACCCGGGCCTGGGCGATCCGGCGACCCAACGGTGCCAGCCGAAGCCACGATGTCGGGCACCATCACGCGCACGTCGCCGCGCTGCTCGCCGAGCACGGCCGGCTCGGACGTCCCGGTGCTCCCGGCACGCCTGGTGCTCCCGGCACGCCTGGTGCTCCCGGCGGGTTCGGTGCTCCCGGCGGGGCCGGCGATCCGGTTGCCGGACCGGTCCTCGGGATGGCGTTCGACGGCACCGGGTTCGGGCCCGACGGGACCATCTGGGGCGGTGAGGCGCTGCTGGTCGGGGCCGATCTCACCAGCGTCGAACGGTTCGCGTACCTGCGGCCGGTGCCGCTGCCGGGCGGCGACGCGGCTGCCCGCGAGCCGTACCGCTGCGCCCTCGCGCATCTCGCGGCCGCCGGGCTGCCCTGGTCCGACGATCTTCCGCCGGTTCGGGCCGTGCCTCCGGCCGCGTTGGCGGTGCTGCGGACGATCCTGGACCGCGGCGTGTCCTGCGTGCCGTGCAGCAGCATGGGCCGGCTGTTCGACGCGGTGGCCGCGCTGCTCGGTGTGCGTCAGCGCAGCACCTTCGAGGCGCAGGCCGCCACCGAGCTGGAAGCCGCGGCCGATCTGGCAGACGTCGAGGGGCTGGCAGACGTCGAGGGGCTGGCGTCCGCGCTCACGTTCGGGTTCGACCGCTGGCCCGGCGGGGGTGTGCTCGACCCCGCGCCGCTGATCTCCGGCCTGGTCGAGGGGATCCGCGCCGGGGTCGCGGTGCCGGTGCTGGCGCAGGCGTTCCACCTGGCCGTCGCCGAGGCGGTGGTGACGGTCGCCCGTGCGGCGCGTGACCTGCGCGGCGTCGGCGCGGTCGGGCTGACCGGCGGCGTGTTCGCGAACGTCGTCCTGGTGCGGGCCTGCCGCTCCCGGCTGGTCGCGGCCGGCTTCGAGGTGCTGACCCACCGAATCGTTCCACCCGGCGATGGCGGGCTCGCGCTCGGGCAGGCCGCGATCGCGGCCCTCGCCGGCCCATCCGACCGTCACGATCGAGATGATGAGGGCGAACGCCGATGAGGTATCTGCGGGAGTTCCGTGATCCCGTGCTCGCGGCCCGGCTCGTGGACGCGATCGCCACGGTCGCCACCCGCCGGTGGACGATCATGGAGGTCTGCGGTGGCCAGACCCACTCGATCATCCGTAACGGCCTCGACCAGCTGCTCGCCGAGCAGGTCGAGTTCGTCCACGGGCCGGGCTGCCCGGTGTGCGTCACTCCGCTGGAGACGATCGACCGGGCGCTGGCGATCGCCGCCCGTCCCGAGGTGATCCTCTGCTCGTTCGGCGACATGCTGCGGGTTCCCGGCAGTGACACGGATCTGTTCAGCGTCCGTGCGCGCGGCGGTGACGTCCGGGTGGTCTACTCACCGCTGGACGCCGTCCGCCTCGCCGAGGAGAACCCGCGCCGGCAGGTCGTGTTCCTCGGCATCGGCTTCGAGACGACCGCCCCGGCCAACGCCATGGCGGTGGTGGCCGCCCGGGCCCGCGGCCTGCGCAACTTCTCGATGCTCGTCAGCCACGTGCTGGTGCCGCCGGCGATGGCCGCGGTGCTCGCGGCGCCGGAGAACCGGGTACGCGCCTTCCTCGCCGCCGGGCACGTGTGCGCGGTCATGGGGACGTCCCAGTACGAGCCGCTGGTTTCGTCGCACCGGGTGCCGATCGTGGTCACCGGCTTCGAGCCGCTGGACCTGCTCGACGGGGTCCGCACCGCCGTCGAGCAGCTTGAGGCGGGCCGCGCCGAGCTGGCCAACGCCTACTCCCGGGCGGTGTGCGCCGACGGCAACGTGGTGGCCCGGCGCACCCTCGACCGGACGTTCACCGTGTGCGACCGGGCCTGGCGTGGCATCGGGGTCATCCCCGGTTCGGGCTGGCGGCTCGCGGACGAGTACGCCGAGTTCGACGCCGAGATCCGGTTCGACGTCACGGGCCTCACCGCCGAGGAGTCGTCCGAGTGCCACAGCGGTGACGTGCTGCGCGGCATGATCAAACCCCCGCAGTGCCCGGCGTTCGGCGGCCGGTGCACTCCGCGTACCCCGCTGGGAGCGACGATGGTGTCCACCGAGGGCGCGTGTGCCGCCTACTTCCAGTTCCGCAGGCTCGGTGCCGACCATGGCTGACACGGGCTCGGCTGGCACCAGCTCGGCTGGCACCAGCGCGGCTGGCACCAGCGCGGCTGACGCCGGCGCGGTGGATCCGTCCCGCTGGGTGTGCCCGCGCCCGCTGCGGGATCACAGCGCGGTGATGCTGGGGCACGGTGGCGGGGGCATCCTGTCCGGCGAGCTGATCGAGCACCTGTTCCTGCCCGCGTTCGGTGCGTCACCGGACCAGCCGATGGCCGATGCGGCGGTGCTGGAGGTGGGCGGCATCCGGCTCGCCTTCTCGACCGACTCGTATGTGGTCCGCCCGTTGTTCTTTCCGGGGGGCAGCATCGGCGAGCTGGCCGTCCACGGCACCATCAACGATCTCGCGTGCAGCGGTGCCGCCCCGATCGCGCTGTCCGCCGGCTTCATCCTGGAGGAGGGCCTGGAGCTGGGCGTTCTCGGCCGGGTGGCGCAGGCGATGGGGCAGGCCGCGGCCCGGGCGGGGGTGCGGCTGGTCACCGGCGACACCAAGGTCGTCGAGCGCGGGCTGGCGGACGGCCTCTACGTGAACACGAGTGGCATCGGTGTTGTCCCTCCGGGTGTCGACATCCGGCCGGAGCGGGCCCGGCCCGGTGACCGGGTGATCATCTCGGGGCCCGTCGGGGGGCACGGAGTGGCGGTGCTGAGCGTCCGCGAGAACCTGGAGTTCGGCGGGGACGTCCGGTCGGACACCGCCGCCCTGCACGGGCTGGTCGCGGCGATGCTGGCGGTGGCGCCGGCCGGGGTGCACGCGCTGCGCGACCCGACCCGGGGAGGCCTCGCCACCAGCCTGTGCGAGATCGCCGCCGCCTCCGGCACCGGCGTCGAGTTCACCGAGGGCTCCGTGCCGGTCCCGCCGGTGGTCGAGGCGGCCTGCGCGTTCCTCGGCCTCGACCCGCTGCACGTCGCCAACGAAGGCAAGATCGTCGCTTTCGTCGCACCCGAGGACGCCGACGCCGTGCTGGCGGCGATGCGAACGCATCCGGCCGGGAGTGACGCGACAATCATCGGCACCGTGACCGCCGAGCATCCCGGGATGGTCGTCGGGCGCACCGCCTTCGGGACGACCCGCATCGTCGACCGCCCGCTCGGCGAGCAGCTGCCCCGCATCTGCTGATCGGCGGTCGCCGGGTGGCCGTCGCCCGATGGCGGTCGCCGTCCGTGGCGGTGGCCGCCACCCGGCGGGCGGGCGACGGACGGGTCAGGCGGCGGGGGCGGTGAGGGCCGCGCAGGACCAGGTGAACCCGGCTCCGGTGCTGAGTACCAGCGCGGTCTCGCCGGGGGCCAGGATCTTGCTCTCCAGCAGGTCGGCGATCCCCGCGGTGAGGTCGCCGGCGCCCAGATGCCCCGTCTCACGGCCGAAGTCGATCGGTTCGGCGCCGGTGACATCCGCGACGATCGGGACGAACACAGACTGCAGCGGCGCCCGGTGCACGCGCGGCAGGACCACACAGCGCGGGCGCGTTCCGCGGGGGAGCTCGGCCTCGGCCACGGCCAGCCGCAGCAGCGTCTCCACCCGTTCCCGCTCGGCGGCCCGGTACCCGGAGCTGCCGTGGCGGCGCAGATAGGCCCGCTTCGTCCGGCGCGTGTCGACGGTGGGAGCGTTCGCGCGGGCCGCCGGGGAGAAGGTGTCGTTGCCCCGGTGCATGCCTTCCAGGCTCGGCGCGGAGACGGAGCTCATCGAGGTCAGGTGAAGCTGGGCTCCGCTGCCGGCTCCGCCGCCGAGGACTGCACCGCCGGTGGAGCCGCCGGTGGAGCCGGCGAGGTCGGCCCGGCTGACCAGGACGGCACTCGCGCCGTCCCCGTAGGCGACGCCGAAGTCACTGTTCCACCGGTCGAACCCGGGCGGGCAGAAGCGGTCCGCGGTGGTGACCAGCACCCGGGCCGTGGACGGATCGGCGAGCAGGTGCGTCGCGGCGGTCTGCAACGCGGCCGCGCCGCCGTTGCACATCTGCTGGATGCCGATCGGCTGTGCGGCCTGGGCGCCGAGCTGGTCGGCGATGTAGTGGGCTGGCGACCAGAAGTCGTGCCCCTGGTAGTAGCTCCAGGCGTGCAGGACGAGGTCCAGCTCCGCTCCGTCCCAGCCGGCCCGTTCCAGCGCCGTGCTCGCCGCCAGCACCGCCATCTCCGGAGCGGAGGGGCCGTCCGACACGGTCAGCGATGTGTAGCCGGGGTCGTCCGCGGAGTCGTCGGATTCGGCTGGAGCCTCGCTTCGAGGCGGGAGCCAGGCGGCGGCGGCACTGATGACGACAGCATCTGTCCTCACCCGGACGTGCTCCCTCCCACGAGTCAAGGGGCCCGGAGACATACCCGACGTGCTCGAGGGAGCTCGACGGCTGCCTACAAAGAATATGCGGATCTGTGGTGCGAGGCTCCAGTTATCCCGCGGAGGGCCCGCCGGGCGTGGCGGCGGCACCGACGATGAGTTTCGGGAGTCAGCGTGGTCCAATCCCACATGCACGCACCCGACGCGACCAACCTCGCCGACCTCTACGACCTGCCGCCGGTGGACTGGGCGTTCATCCAGGCGCGCCTCGAGGGCGGGCTCACCCAGGCCCCGGGCTCCGGTGGGCCCGGCCGGCACACCTGCTGGCTGACGACGCTCAACGCGGACGGCTCGCCACATGTCACCGGCATCGGGGCCCTGTATGTGGAAGGGGGCCTCTGGTTCGAGACCGGCGAGCGCACTCGCAAGGCGCGCAACGTCGCCCGCGATCCGCGCTGTGCGCTGAGCCTGGCCACGGCCGAGTTCGATCTCGTGGTCGAGGGGCGGGCCAGCCAGGTCACCGATCCGTCGGTCGTCGCGGCACTGGCTGCCCGCTGGGCGGGGGAGGGCTGGCCGGTGTCGGTGGACGAGTCCGGCCGGGCCCTGACCGCCGAGTTCAGCGCGCCATCCGCCGGCCCGCCGCCCTGGTTCGTCTACCGGATCGATCTGACCGCGGCGACGGCCGTGCGGACTGTCGATCCCGGCGGCGCCACCCGGTGGCGTTTCTGAGCCCGCCGGGTGTCAGCGCATCGGCAGCGCCTCGATGCGTGCCGTGCTCGCGGTCGGGGACGCGGGGCTCAGGTAGGGACCGTGCACGGCACGCACGTAGTACTCGAACGTGTGCGCCGGATCCGGCAGGACGAACTTCCAGCTGTCGGCGGGCAGCGGCAGGTCGGATGGGGCGAACTCCCGGCCGAGGGTGGCATCCCGTGAGTACAGGACGTAGCCGCCGGCGCCGAACGAATGCGACCAGCGCACCGTCACGATGCCGCCCGCCTTGACCGCGGTGATCGACTGCGGGGCCGACGGCATGGTCTCCGGGACGGTCTGCGGTATCGGCGTGCGGTAGGGCGGGAGGCCGAACGCGGTGGCCAGCGCGTCGGCGAACGCCCTGGCCACCCGGAACTCGCCCACGCCGCCCGGATGGACGCCGTCATACGTGTCGGTCGCCGCCTGGTAGGCGGCCCCCAGGCCGGCGAGCGCCACCGGGGACGAGGCCGTGCCCCAGCTCGGGAGCTCCCGGGCCAGCAGCGCGTTGTACTCGGAGATCCTGGCGTCGAGGTCGGGTGACATGCCCGGCAGCGGCGTGGGATGGATGACGTCCGCCAGCACCACCTTGATCGACGGCCTGGCCGCGCGCGCTCTCGTGAGGAGAGTGTGCAGATCCGCGACGAGGCCGGCGGGCGTGTTGAGCGCATACGCCAGATCGTTGTAACCGAGCTCGACGAGCAGGATGTCCGGCTGGTACCGGGCGACGTCGCCGGCGATGGTCTGTTTGGCCTCCAGCGCGGTCCAGCCCCACTCGGCGTTGTTCTCCGTGGGAAAGTCGATGCCCGCCCGGTAGGCCCCGTCATGGGAGATCGGCGCGTCGACCTTCGGATACTCGTCCGGCTGGGCGGGCGGGATGACATAGGTGCCCGTCCAGGGACCGACGAACCGTGCGTTCACACCGCCGGAGCGAAAGTGCTCCCACAGGCGATAGCGCCAGGTGAAGTCGCCCTCCCGGCCCTGACTGATCGAGTCACCGGTGACCATCACCCGCAGCGGTCCGTCCTGCCTGTTCTTCCCGTCGCGCCCGGCCAGGTTGGTGCGGCGGGTTGGTTCCGGTCCGGCCGGAGCGGCTTCGGCTGGCCAGACCAGGGCCGCGACGGCCCCCGCGCAGGCGGCGGTCGCGACGAGTGCGGTCAGGGCCAGTGCCAGCGCGACCACGGCCCACGTGGACCGCCTCTTCTTCCTCGAATGATTCGGCAAGATGGCGTCGATATTCCTGGTCGGTGCCCGGATGTGGGCAGGCTGGACCGGTGGAGGATTCCGAGGAATCCGGTTAACCGAGGTCGCGGGCTTGGGAGCCGTCATTACCCGCGCAGGCGACGAGCCCGGGTTTCCCCGGGTAATCATTCGGAGGGCTGGCCGAAGGCCGCCGTCTCCAGCTGGACAAGATCTTCCGGGAAGATAGCCGCGAACGATGCGGATGCGCAAGCCGGTGTTGTCCTCTCGGGACAAGGTATTTGTTCCCGGCGTTCGCGACGCATGCACATCGGGTCGCGGAAGAAAATACTGAGCGTAGCGTCCGTGTCTATCGGGCTGAGCCTCGCATGGTCCTGCGGCAGGGCCCTGACGACGGCTTGTTGCTCTTTTGTTGAATGCCTGGCAAGGCGCGGGCCGGTGGGGATTCTAACGGCGTGTGATTGTGCTGCTTTCGGTTCCTCGCCGCGGGTGACAGGTTCCTGTGGCGGTTGTCACATCGATGTGTCGGTGCTTCGGGCGACCGGCCCGTGCGCGGGCCGGTCGCGGGCCGATGCTCCGGCCGTCGGCCGCGATCACAGCGTGCAGGTCGGCGGGGCCTGGCCCTGCGCGGCGGGGCTTTCGGGAGCGGGTGCGGGTGCGGGCGCGGCCGCGGTGGCTGGCGCCGTGCCGGTGGTCGTGCCTGTCACGGTGGGGGTGACCACGCCGGTGTACTCGGAGCCCAGGATCAGGTGGATCCCGGTGATGGTCGGGTCGGCGCGGGTGATCGAGCCGGGTACGGCCGCCTGCACGGTCCAGGCGGCCTCCTGTCGGCCGGGGCCGTACAGCACGCGGGGTGCCGTGTACTTCTTCGAGTCGGCGTTTCCCGCACTGGTCGCGTGGAAGCCCTGGCCCGTGAGCGCGGTCGTCGCCTTCGCCGCGAGGCCGGACGTGGTCGAACCGTTGTAGACCGAGACGGTGACCTGGTCCGCCGGGACCGTCACGGGCCCGGGTGTCGCTCCCGGGTCGGGCGTGCCGGCCGCACCGGGAGCGGCCGTGCCGTCGAGGTCGACGTCCTCGACGTGCCCGCCCAACGGTACGACGATCTTCGCGAGGTCGACCGGATCGTAGAGCTGGACCGACCCATACGGAGGCAGTGTCCCGTCCTCGGGGTTCCCGCCGTCGGCGAGGCCGGGGGAGCGCGTGGGCAACGTCGTCACGTTCATCCCGCCCACCATGCCCTTCATGGACAGTGCCAGGTCCAGGAGCTCGTCGAGACTGGTGTCGTCGTCGAGGGTCACCGCCCCGGTCGCCGCCCGCAGCAGCGCGGACGACTTGAGCGGGTTGGTGAGGACGTCACCGCTCATGGCCTTGTGGAACACGGCGCCGAGGAACTGCTGTTGACGCTGGATCCGGGCGATGTCGCCGTCACGAAAACCGTGCCGTTGGCGGACGAACGCGAGTGCCTGATCGCCGTTGACATGCACCGTGCCCGGACCACCAACCCAGCCGCTCATCGAGTCCTTGGTGTTGGTGCTCGTCCGCCAGCGGCCGTTGTCGTCCTTGAAACGGTCCACGAAATCCGAGGGCTTCACGCAGACGTCGACGCCTCCGATCGCGTCGGTGATCTTCTTGAAGCCGGCGAGGTCGACCGCCACATAGTGGTCGACCTGCATGCCGGTGAGGCTCTGGATCATGTTCACGAGCAGCTGGGGGCCGCCGTCGTGCAGTGCCGAGTTGAACTTTCCCTTGTGCTGCCGATGTTTTTTGCCGGCATTATCGGTGTACGCGGGGATGTCGACGAGGGTGTCGCGTGGAAAGGAGATCATCGTGGTGGCGCCGTCGGCGGCGACATGCATCAGAATGGTGGTGTCCGAATGCTGGCCGGGCTCGTCACCGTATTCGCCGTTGGTGCCTGCTCGGCTGTCGTTGCCGACGAGCAGGTAGTTGGCCACGTCATGCTTCGCGGACTTGTCGTCACCGCCCAGGTCGAGCCCGAGGCGCGTGACGTTGCGGTCCGAATAGGTGGCGACGGACCAGCCGCCCACGCTGAACAGCAGCACGGTCGCGGAGCACAGGGCAAGCACCGACAGACCGAGGTGCCCGGCGAGCCCACGCCCACCCTGCGACCGCCCGAGCCCGCCACCCTCGTGCAGGCCCAGGTGCGAGGGAAGTCGCGTCCCGCCTGGCATGGTGTGCCCCCCGATATTGCACCATGTGCCCTGATAATGCATGCGCCTGAATAGTGATGATGGCAGCGTAATGTGCCAGATCGGCAGGGTAGCTGCGGGGTCCGGAACCAGACTGAGTGGCCTGGAGGCCGTGCCACTCGACGGCCCTCAGCACCCGATCTCGGCACGCGCTCTCAGCGTGGAACCCGGCGCGGAGCCTCAGCGTGAAGTCTCAGCGTGGAGCCGGCGTCACATCCGGGTCGAGGGCCGGCACGGTGCCCACCGGAGTGAGGCCGGCCGTGGCGGGGGAGCGTCGCGTGCTCAGGAGCACGGTGGCGGCGGCGAGCACGGCGAACGCGGCGGCGATCAGGTAGCTGACGGCGAAGGGGCCCGGTTCCAGCGTGTCCGCGACCACGGCGGAGAGCAGGCTGGTGCCGACGACACCGCCGATCTGGCCCGCGGTCTGCTGTAGCGAGGTGACCAGCCCGAAGCTTCCGTCGGCGACGGCGTTGCTGGCGATGACGATCAGTGGCGGCTGCGCGTGCCCGAAAGCCAGACCGCTCACGATCAGCCCCACGATGACCAGCCACAGCAGGTCCGCCCGGGCGCCGAAGGCCAGGATGAGCAGCGCGACGACATACACACAGCTGGCGAGAGCGGCCAGCAGCCGGGGCCCGAACTTCGTTCCGAGCCAGCTCGCGGACGGAGCGGCAAGCGCGATCGACAGGGTGCGGCACATCGTCACGACCGAGGTGAGCGACACCGACAGCCCGAAGACGCCCTGCAGCAGCAGCGGCGTCACCAGGAAGTTCCCCAGGTGCGCGGCGCAGAGCAGGAACGACGTCCCTCCGGCGGCACGGACGTCCCGGGCCGCCAGCAGCTCCAGCGGGACGACCGGCTCGGCGCTGCGTCGCTCGACCACGACAAGCAGCCAGAACAGTCCGGGTGCCGCGGCCAGCAGCACGCAGACGATCGGCTTCGGCCCCCACGCCGCCGCGCGGTTCACCCCGAAGGTGAGCGTGAACACCGCCAGAGCGAGGACCGCGGCACCCGCCTTGTCCAGCGCGGCCCGGCTCTCGCCGTGATCCCGGGGCAGCACCCGGACGGCGGCGACCAGCGGAACGATCGCGATGCCGGCCTGCAGGAAGAACACCGCACGCCAACCGATCGAATCGATGATCACACCGCCGACGGCGAGGCCGGTGACCGACGCGCCGGAGAGCACCCCGGAGGCCCACGCGGACGGCCGCACCCGTTCCTGCGGCGGGAAGACGTTGAACAGCATCGCGAACGACGCCGGAATCGTCGCCGACCCGGCGAGCTGCGCCAGGATCCGGAACGTGATCAGGGACGTCGCGTCCCACGCCAGCGCGGTGGCGGCGGAGAAGACGACGGCGAACGCCGTGCCGGTGAGGAAGGTGCGGCGATGCCCGCGGATGTCGCCGATCCGGCCGAGAATCGGCATCGCCACCGCCAGGGCGAACAACGCGCCTGTCACCGACCAGGAGATCACCCCGACGCTGGAGCCGAGGTCCTCGGCGACGGTGCGCAGGGAGACGGTGAGCAGTGTCGCGGTGAACGTCGTCGCGAACATCGCGGTGAGGCAGGTCAGCAGCACTCGCCGGCGTGCCGCCGGATCGCCCACGCTCGGCATCAGTGGCTCCTCCCCCGCGCGGGCGCGGGAGGCACCGCCTTTGAAATCCTGTGCCCTGGTTGTGCCCACAGGCAAGCGATGCCGCCTACTGATCGTCAACGGCGGTGCCGGGATCAGTGCCGGGAGCTGCGACAGGAGCGTCCGTGGCAGTGGCCGGACCGCCGGCCGCGAAGAGCGGTCGCACCTTCGGCTGGCACGGCCTGATTCGCTCGGATTCCCTCTGGGCCAGGGTGGCGGATGAACCCGCGTCGGTGGATTCTGTCGCCTCCGTGACAGATCAAACGAGGCGCGCGAAGAGCCATGGTCGAATGACAGGTGCTGTCCAGACCACGTGTGGCCGCCGGGCTTGCTGTTGCTTTCCTGGTGGGCGCGGTGGCGTGTGATGCCGCACCGGCGCCGCTGGCGACCTGTGAGCTGCTGACACCGGAGGAAGTCACTCGCGCGGTCGGCGTGGAGTTCACCGAAGGCCAGCCCTTCCCCAGCGAGGGCGCCCCGGAGGTCATCGGCTGCCCGTATGGTTCAGCCAGGGGCTGGGTGCAGGTCTGGGCCACCCGAGACAATGCCGGCCAGAAATACCAGAGAATGCGCGATCACCCGAAGCTCCAGCCGGCAGAGGATGTTTCCGGGGGCGGTTACAAGGCATTCACCTACACCAGCGGCGGGAACATCCAGGACTTCTACGCGGTCAAGGGAGGGGTGTACCTCTATGTGACCGTCGGCGCCGGAGCGAAGCCGGGAACGGCGCGCGCACTGGGGGAGATCGCGGTCACCCGGCTGCCCTGAGCGGGCGTCACCGGCCCTGGTCTGCCCTGGTCCGAGCTGGTCTGGCGGAGGGCGCGCCGCTGTGCCTGAATAGCATCGTCAGGGTGAACGTGCGCCGCATCGAGGCTGCCGACGCCGAGCGGCTGCGCGAGGTGCGACTCGCGGCGCTCGCCGACGCACCCGACTCGTTCTGGCAGACCCTGGCCGGTGAAGGCGCCCGGCCCTTCGCCGACTGGCAGGCCCGCGCGGCCCGCAACGCCACCGGCGACGCGCACGCCACCTTCCTGCTGGAACACACCCCGGGCCGGCCCGAAGGCGCCCTGGGGCAGCTCGTCGGCATGGTCGACGTGCATCGTCCGTCGCACGCGCCGGAGTTCCGCGAGCTCGCCGCGATGTGGGTGGCGCCGGCCGTGCGCGGCACCGGGGCGGCCGACCTGCTGCTCGGCGCCGCGCTGGGGTGGGCGCGGGAGGTCGGCGCGGTCGGTGTGCGCCTGTGGGTGGTGCCGACGAACCCGGCCGCCGTCGGCGTGTACCTGCGCCACGGCTTCCGCCCCGTCGGCACGGTCGAGGAGGCCGCCCCGGACCAGGCAGGAAAGGTCTACCTGCCGATGCTGCTGGCGTTGGACGACGACGCCGCCGCCGAACCGACGTTCCTCGAACGCGCGCAGGCGCCCTGGACAGACGAGTCAGGATAGGCCCCGCGGCGCCCGGCGGACAGTGTTCTCCCCGTCGGTGACCAGCGGGGGAAAGTTCGCCTCCCACACCTCCACCGGTGAGATGACTCCGTGGTCGCGCAGGTGTACCCGATGCGCCGAGAACGTCACTCCGTCCGGGATCATGTCGTCGCTGGGAAGTGACCCCGCCATCACGATCCGGGGCAGCGTGCCGGCCGCGAGCCGTTCGTGGCGCAGCCGGACACCCACCGCCCACGCCACCCGCGTCTGCATCAGGGATGTGAAGCGGCGATGCAGCACAACCAGGCCCACGGTGGCCAGTTGCGCCACGCCGATGCTCGCCCCGACCATCACATCCGCGTCGACCCGGATCAGGTCGCACAGCAGCATCTCCTGTGCCTCCCCGCCCGCCTGGATCGACGCAGGCAGCAGGCCGACGATCAGGCTGTCGGACGGCTCCGGCCACAGGGCCCGAAGCCCACCGGACTCGAACTCCCAGCGGGTGGCCGCCGTAGCCGTCGACGGGGTCGTCTCCGCCGTGGATCCGCCCGCCGGGTCATGATCATCTCCGGCGCCGGACGCGGCCATGCCCCGCAGCGCGGCGTCCGGTAATCCGGCGACGGAACTCCCGGCCCACGGGTAATCCAGCCACCGGAATTCTCCGGGCAGCCAGGGCCAGGGCGTGAACCAGTCGTCGTTATTCCACATCCATTCGTCGTCAGCGTCGATGTCCGTGCTGTCCCCATCCCTCATAGCCACCTCCCGAATCCGTCAGCGCCGCTGGCGATCGCGAGCGGAGTCATGTCGTGGGACAGGCTATGTTTCGCGCGTAACCAAACGTTCACACCTGCGAACCGATTTGGCCGGACGGGTCGTGTGGCGTTCACCGCCGTGAATGCGGGGTGTCTCATCGGGCGGGATAGGCTGGCGGCACCTGCCCGCGCTCCGTGAGACCGGGAGACGCTGTCATGAACGACGGATCGGATCTGCCGACAATCGGCATACGCATACGGTCCTGCCGGCGCTACCGCGGAATGAGCCTGGAGACCCTCTCGGGGCTCACCGGACTGTCCAAGGGCTTCCTGTCGATGGTGGAGAACGGCCAGCGCCGCATGGACCGCCGATCACACCTCGAAACGGTGGCCGCCGCCCTGCAGGTGTCGATCACGGACCTGACCGGCCAGCCGTACGCGCCGACGAACCCGGCCCAGGCCCAGTCCCTGGCGGCGATTCCCGCCCTTCGCATCGCCATCCTGGGCACGGCCTTTCACGAGCGGCCGGAGCGGCCCGCCCGACCCGTCGCCGAACTCCAGCGGATCGCCGCCGAGGTCGGTGTCGCCTGGCAGGCATCGGAGCACGCCAGCTACGCCCCGCGCCTGCCGGAGCTGATCGAAGGGCTCCACAGCCACGCCGCCGACCCGCACGGGCCGGGCTCCCGGGCGGCCATCGCCACCCTCGTCGAGGTCTACCGCGCCGCGTTCGTCCTGGCCAAGGACCTCGGCTATGTCGACCTCGCGTGGATCGCCGCGGAACGTTGCGTGCAGGGGACGCAGCTGCTGGAAAGCCCGGAATGGGCCGCGCTCGGTGAGTTCTCCCGCGCGAACGGCCTGCTCACCGCCGGGGCCCGCGACCGTGCGCGCCGGGTGGCGCAGCACGCGGCGGACACCGCCGCCGCCAGTCTCGACCACCCGGACGTCATGCCCGTCTACGGCATTCTTCACCTGACCGCGGCATTGGCCGCCGCCCCCGGCAGCGACCCCCGCGACATCGACGCCCATATCGCCGAGGCCGCGGACATCGCCCGGCGCACCGGGGAGACCAGCGCCTTCCGCCTGCATTTCGGGCCGACAAATGTCGCCGTCTGGCAGGTGAGCATCGCCGTCGAACGAGGCGACGGCGGCAAGGCCGCGGAACTGGCGCAGGGAGTCGACCCGACCGTTCTGCCGTCGCGCCGCCGCCGCGCGCATTTCTACGCCGATCTCGGCCGCGGCCTCGCGCAGACCCGCGGAAAGGACCAGGAGGCCCTCGCCATGTTCCGCGAAGCCGAGAAACTCGCGCCCGAGCAGATCAGAACCAGCCCGCTCGTCCGCGAGACCGTCGCCGTCATGCTGCAGCGGGCCCGCAGCGCGGCCGGCGGCCGCGACCTACGCGGACTCGCCTACCGCATGGGCGTCACCTGAGAACACAACCCCGCCGTGGCCGGCCTCCTTACGGCGCGCCCACGCGGAAACGGCCGCGAGGTCAGGTTTCCAGGTCGGTGGGTGATCCCAGGGGCAGCCAGCGGATGCGGTCGCGGACGTCGGGCGGGGCGTCCGCGAACTCGCGTTCGATGGTGGCTCGGGACTGCTGGAAGTGCTGCCACCCCTCGTAGTGCACCGGCACGGCGGTGTGCGGCCGGACGGCGCCGAGCAGGTCGACCGCGTCGCGGGCGGTCATCGTGTAGCGCAGCGGGCCGGTGACCGGGAAGCGCACACCGCCCAGGTGCAGCAGCGTGAGCCCGACGGTCAGCCGCTCGGCGACGTGGCGGACACCGCCGTAGAGCACGGTGTCCCCGGAGATCCACAGCACGCCGTGCCGCTGCCCGTCCCAGCGCAGGGCGAAGCCGACGACGTCCCCGACGATCGGATGGCTCAGCGGCGGCCCGTGCCGGCACGGGGTGGCGGTGACCTCGATGGACGGCCGCCCCGGAGCCTCCAGCGTGGTCGACTGCCAGGGGCTCAGCCCCCGGGCGCCGGCGCCGAGCCGGGCCGCCCCGGGCACCGTGGTGATGACCGTGCCCGCGGAGGGCAGCAGTGCGCGGCCGGCCTCGTCCAGGTTGTCGCCGTGGTGGTCGTGGGTGAGCAGCACCGCGTCGATGGGCCCGAGCTCGCCGGCCGGGATGGCCGGGCCGGCGAGCTTGCGCGACGAGGTGCCCCAGCCGAACGCGTACCTGCGCCCGGCCGGGTCGAACGTCGGGTCGGTCAGCAGCCGCCAGCCCGCGAACTCCAGCAGCGTGGTCGGCCCGCCGATGTGGGTGACGCGGACGGTGTGCGGGGCGGAGCTCATCACTGTGCGTGCCGCAGCGCCCAGTCGAGGGCGTAGTCGGCGATCTCCTCCCAGCCCTTCTGCGCGGGCAGCAGATGCGCGTACCCCTCGTACTGCTTGATCTCGGTGATGGTGTTCGACTTGTAGTGCTTGGCGTTCGACTGCTGGATCGCCGGCGGCATGATGTGATCCTCGCTGCCGGAGATGAACAGCAGCGGCGCACGGTCGTCGTTGTGGTAGTTCACCCAGGTGTCCTGGTGGCCGGGCTGGAAGTTCGCCAGGACGCTGCCCCACAGGATCCCGCCGTTGGCGGGGATGTGGTAGCGCTCGTAGAGGGCCTCGGCCTCCTCGGCGGTGAACGTGTTCGTGAACGCGTACGTCCACTGCTCGAGCGAGAGCCCGACGGCCTTGTGCCGGTTGGCCGGGCTCTTGAGCACCGGGAACGTGGACTTCACCTGGGACAGCGGTACGACCTTGACGCCCTCGGTGGGCGCCGAGTTGAGCGCGACGCCGGCCGCGCCGTAGCCGCGGTCGAGCAGGATCTGGGTGAACGCGCCGCCGGCCGAGTGGCCCATGATGATCGGCTTGCGGTCGAGGCCGTCGATGATCCCCCCGATCTTCTCGATGATCGCGGGAACGGTGACATCCACGATGATCTGCGGGTCGGCCCGCAGCGCCTCCACCTCGACCTCGAAGCCCGGGTAGCCGGGGGCGATCACCCGGAAGCCCTTCGCCTCGTAGTAGCTGATCCAGTTCTCCCAGCTGCGGGGCGTCACCCAGAAGCCGTGGACGAGGACGATCGTGTCCGGTGCGGTCACTGAGACTCCTTGTGTTTGTCGAGGAAGGCCAGCAGGTCGTCGCAGAGCTGCTGCTTGTGGGTGTCGGTGATGCCGTGCGGTGCGTCCGGGTACACGACGAGCGCCGCGTCCCGGATCCGCGTGGCGGAGGCCTGGCCGCCGACCTCGAACGGCACGACCTGGTCGTCGTCGCCGTGGATGACGAGGGTCGGGATGTCGAACGCGTCGAGATCGGGACGGAAGTCGGTGGCGGAGAAGGCCGCGATCGACTCGTAGGCGTTGCGGTGCCCGGACTGCAGGCCCTGGCGCCAGAACGCGTCGCGGACGCCCTGGGAGACGCTCGCCCCGGGCCGGTTGAGGCCGAAGAACGGGCCGTCGGCGAGGTCCCGGTACAGCTGCGACCGGTCGGCGAGCGAACCGGCGCGGATCGCGTCGAAGACATCCACGGCCAGGCCGCCCGGGTTGTCGTCGGTGCGCAGCATCAGCGGCGGCACGGCGGAGACCAGCACCGCCTGGGCGACCCTGGCCGTGCCGTGGCGGCCGATGTACCGGGCGACCTCCCCGCCGCCGGTGGAGAACCCGACCAGCGTGACGTCCCGCAGGTCGAGGGCCTCGATCAGGGCGGCCAGGTCGTCGGCGTAGGTGTTCATCTCGTTGCCGCCCCAGGTCTGGGTGGAACGGCCGTGCCCGCGGCGGTCGTGCGCGATGGCCCGGTAGCCGTGCTCGGCGAGGTGGAGCTGCTGCGCCTCCCAACTGTCGGAGTTGAGCGGCCAGCCGTGGCTGAGCACGACTGGCCGGCCTTCGCCCCAGTCCTTGTAGTAGATCTGCGTGCCATCAGCGGTACTGACGAACGGCATGGAAGCGCTCCCAGGGGGAGAGTGCCGAACTCCGGTCCGCACCATCGTGGGGCCGGGCGCACGGCCGCCGAATCCCGCGAAACACGTAGTCACGAAAGCCGGGCCGTCCCCCGCGTGTGGTTCGGGCCCGACCCGGCGTCGGCCGCGTTGTCGGCGTTGTCGGTGTTGTCGGTGTTGGCGGGGTTGGCGGCGTCGTCGGGGTGCCGGCCCAGCTCGGCGGCGAGCACGGGCCCGAGCTGGCGGCGGGACGTCACACCGAGCTTCCGGAAGACCTTGCGCAGGTGGTAGTCCACGGTGTTGGCGCTGATGAACAACTGGGCCGCGATCTCGGTGTTCGTCGCACCGGTGGCGGCCAGCCGGGAGACGGCGAGCTCCTGAACGGTCAGGCCGGTGACCGTTTCCGGGCTCCGGGGGCGGCAGGTCTCGCCGGTCGCGGCGATCTCCTGCGCGGCCCGGGCGGCGAATCCGGCCGCGCCGATCTCCTCGAACATCACCAACGCCGCACGCAGCTGGTCGCGGGCGTCCCGGCGACGCCTGCGGCGGCGCAGCCACTCGCCGTAGAGGAGGTGAGCACGGGCGAGGTCCGTGCGGGCGCGGCTGGCGGAGAGCAGGGTGATCGCCTGCCGGTAGAGCGGCTCGGCGCGGTCGTCGGGGGCGAGCACGGCCTGGCAGCGTGCCAGCAGGCCGAGCGCCCACGAGCCGCCGGCCGCCGTCGCACGCTCGGACAGCGTGCGCAGCGTCGCGGTCGCGAGCACCCGGTCGCCGCTGCGCACCGCGGCCTCGACCAGGTTCGGCAGGACCCGCGAGTGCACACCGCGAGTATCGGAGGCGATCAGATGGTGTGCCTCGGTGCGGGCCCACGCATAGTCGCCGCCACCGAGCGCGAGGATCACCCGCCCGATCCGGGCGATCGACTCGACGGCACCGTTGCCGAGCCAGGTCGCGGCGCGCATCGAATCGTCCAGGACCTTGGTCAGATCGTCCCCGCCGGCCCGCCACGCCAGCAGCTCCGGGTGGCGGTAGATCGCCCACACCTCATCCGTGGCGCCCATCGCCGCGCGGACCTGGTTGCCGTCGGCCATCAGCGTGTCAGCGGCCGCGAAGTCGCCGAGATTGGTCTCATGCATCACCGCGCAGTACAGGGCGGTGTCCAGCTGCCACAGCGCGCCGGCGCGCCGGGAGACCTCGACGGCCCGGCGGATCACCGCGGTGTGCAACGGCTCGTCCCAGATCATCATGCTCATCCAGACCGCCGACAGGTAGCCGCGCAGGTAGTCCTCGTCGGAGGTGGACGGGCCGACCAGCACCTCGCAGGCGCGTCGCAGGTGGGGGACGGCGGCCACGTACCCGTCGAGGGCGAGCACGTCGAAGGCACGCAGGAGCAGGTCGGGCCCGGTCGCCAGCCTCGCGCCACCGGTGCCGTCACCGGTGCCGGTGTTGCCCGGCGTGGCGTCGCCGTCGCCGTCGTCGGTGATGCCCAGGATCTCCCGGATCACCCGCGCGATGTCAGCGTGGGTGATGTCGAGCAGCAGGCCCTCCGCGCCGTTCGTGTACTCGACGGCCTTCAGCAGCGCGTCCCGGGCCCGTTCCGGCGCGTCCGGGCCGAACGCTGATGCCGCCCGCAGTGCCAACGCCGGCGCCCGGGCGAACGCCCCCTCGGCGCCCAGCGTGAGCAGCGCTCCGGCACTGACCACCAGCGCCCTCCCACGGCCGACGTCATCCGTCGCCGACTCCTCGACGGAGTCCAGCAGCGCCTGCGCCTGCAGCGGGGCGCCGGCGAGGAAGGCGGCCTCGGCGGCGGCCAGTCGCCGCTCGGCGCGGCCCGACGTCTCCAGTGTGAGTTCGGCGGCCCGGGCGAGGTAGGTGGCCCGGGCCGCGTACCCGCCGCGCGCGCCGGCATGGTCGGCCACCCGCTCCAGCTCGGCGGCGACATCGGCGTCGGTACCGGCGCAGGCGGCTGCCAGGTGCCAGGCCCGCCGGTCGGCGTCGGCGGGTCGGGACGTCGCCTCGGCCAGCGCGGCATGCGCACGGCGCCGCGCGACACTGGTGGCACCGCCGTACACCGCGGACCGCACCAGCGGATGGCGGAACTCGACGGCTGCCCGCACCGCCACCAGCCGCGCCGCCTCGGCGGGGCCGGTCGCGTCCGGCCCGACCCCGAGCCGCGCGGCCGCGTCGCGGAGATAGTCGAGGTCGCCGGCCGGCTCCGCCGCCGCCAGCAACAACCAGGTCCCCGTGGGCTCCGGCAGCGCCGCCACCTGTCGCAGGTAGTGCTCCTCCAGCCGGCTCCCGACGGGCAGCGGCTCCGGCAGCGACACCCCACCGGCCAGCTGGGCGCTGGTCAGCTCCTGCCCCAGGTCGGTGAGGGCCAGCGGGTTGCCGCCGGTCGCGGCCACGATGCGGGCCCCGACCCGGGCGTCCAGCTTCCCCGCCACGGTCGAACGGAGCAGCTCCAGCGCGTGTTGCTCGTCCAGGCCGGTGACGGGCTGGACCGGAATTCCGGCGAGCCCGTCACAGCGCCCCCGCACCGCGAGCAGCAGGCCTATGCCGTCGGCGTGCAGCCGGCGCCCGACGAACGCGAGCACGCCGAGCGACTCGGCGTCGATCCACTGGGCGTCGTCCACGCAGCACAGCACAGGCCTGGTGGCGGCGACCTCCGCGAGCAGCGTCAGCGTCGCGAGCCCGACCAGGAAGCGGTCGGGCGCCGGCCCTTCGGCCAGCCCGCACGCCACCCGCACCGCCTGCTCCTGTGCCGGCGGCAGGCCGCGTGGCGCTCCTAGGAACGGGAGCAGCAGCCGGTGCAGCGCGGCGAAGGCGAAACCGGACTCGGACTCCACGCCGGCGACCCGGACGACCTGCACGCCCGCGCCCGCGGCGGCCTCGGCGGTGTGTTCCAGCAGGGCGGTCTTGCCGATGCCGGCGTCCCCCTGGAGCAGGAGAACGCCGCTGAGCCCGTCACGCACGGACGCGACCAGCCCCTCCAGGCGTGTACGTTCCTCAACCCGCCCACGCAGCACCGCTACCTCCTGATAAGACTCCGGAAGGAACGTTAGGGGGGTGGTGCGCCGACAGCAGGGCTGTGCGTGCACCGTTGTCGGCTCACCGTGCACACAGGGCGAAGCAGAGTACACAGGGCGGAGCGGAGTACACAGGGCGGAGCGGATGGGATTCGTGCTGGACACGGCGGACCTGCCGCCGGGGGAGCGGATCGACGCCGTCCACGCGGCGATGATGGAGGCGTCCGTCCCGTCGCACGTGATCCACGAGAACCCGGGCGGTGACGTGCGCACCCGCCTCGAGGTCTGGGATCTCGGGGCGGCGAACGTGTTCGTCGCCCGCTCCTCCGGGCTGCGCCTGCTCCGTACGGCGAAGCAGGCCAGGCAGGACGCCGCGCCGGTGGTCGCGCTGTCCGTCCAGCTGCGCGCCGACGGCCGCCATGAGCAGCTCGGGCACCAGCAGACCGTGCCGCCCGGCGCGCTGATGATGGCCGACCTGTCGTCGCCGTACGACTTCTCCTGGTCCGGTGACGGCGCGGCCGGCTGCATCCAGATCCCGTTCGAGCAGGTCGGGCTCCCGATCGACGTGATCCGTCGCGCGGCGGTCAACCTGCGCGACAGCCCGCTGTACGGCCTGATGACCGACCATGTCGCCCACCTGGTCCGGGAGGCGCCGAGCCTGAGCGTCGACCCGGCCGCGCACCTGCTCGGGCGGGGAAGCATCGAGCTGGCCCGCGCCCTGCTGGCGTCCGCCGCGCACGCCGAGCCGCGCGCCCGTGACGTGCTCGACGAAACGCTGCTCACCCAGATCCGGGCCTACTGCCGCCGGCATCTCGTCGACCCCGACCTGCGGCCGGCCGTGATCGCGGCCGCCCACAACATCTCCGTGCGCCACCTGTACAAGATCTGCGCCCAGGCCGACGTCAGCCTCGAACAGTGGATCATCGGTGAGCGGCTGCGGGGCGCCCGCGAGGAACTACGCCGCCCGGAGCACCGGCACCGCACCATCGCGATGGTCGCCAGCCGCTGGGGCTTCAGCGACCCCACCCATTTCACCCGCCGCTTCCGCCGCCTGTACGGCGTCACCCCGCGCGAGTGGCAGCGGCAGTCCGCGGAGCCGCACCGCTCCGGTGAGCAGCATTGTCCCGGGGAACAGGCAGCGCCCCGACCGTGAGGGCCCTGGGATTCGACTCCGCTGTTCGGTGGGCTTGAGGTCCGCTCCGGAAACGGGCGGCGGGAAATCGCATAGCAGCCGATCCTTCGCCACCACGGCCCTACTATGTTGCCTTGCTTGTCTCTTCTTGCTCTCCTTCTCCTTCGGTGGCCTGCGGTGGAACGAACGTTGGAAACGGAGTCCCTGTGGACGTCGACCTGAGCGAGGCCGAGGAGATCCAGCAGCGTCTGCGCGCGCAGCACCGCGCACTGGGAGAGAAACCCCGGCAAGGTGTGGAGTACCAGGAGGCGGTGAACGGTCTCCTGCGGACCACCGTCGAGTTGCTGGACAGCAAGGATCGGGCGGAGAAGGCAGCCGAGGAACGGCGGCGACTGGCGGCCGTCAGAACAATCCGGATGGTCAGTGCGGTGACCGCTGGTGTCGCGGCGCTCGTGCTCGTCTCGGCCGCGGCCGGCTGGGTCAGCCGATGGTGGCTCCTGATAGGCGTCCCCGGGCTGCTGGCCCTTGTGAACCTCGGTGCCGAGTCGCGCCGGCCACGTACCGGACAGGACCGTCGCCTCCTGCGAGCCGTGGCCCTCGCCACCAGCGCCGCGGCGGCGGTTCTGGTCGCCTTCGGCGCTCTCCCCGGCTGGTGTGCGGTCATCGTCGTCCTGGCGGTCCTCGGTGTCCTGCTGTCCGGCTGAGCCGGCGCGGTGAGAACGCCGGCCCCGCTGCCGGCTCCATGAAAGGGAGCGCCATGGCAACCGAGCAGGACCCGCCCCACCCCAGCCAGTCGGATTTCGACGATCTGGAAAGGGAGGTTCGCACTCTCAGAGCCGATCTTCGTAAGGCGACGAAGAAGTATGATGACGTCAAACGGCGGGTTGAGCTGCTGGACGATGGCCGCCTGGAGGAGGTGACGGCCGGCCTGGTCGGCCTCCGGGAAGAATTCGAGAAGATTTCGGCGGCGCTGGTCGTGGCACGGAATGATACGGAGGACCTGAAGCTCCGAGTGGACTTCATCGAGCAGGCCGTGCGGTCGACGGACGGGGCCCCCGTGGCCGATCTCGATGACTCCGACCATTTCACCAGGAACCTCATCGGGATAATCCGACGGGGCGACGAGGCGCGGGCCGCGGTGTTGGCCGAATCCGACCGGGCCCACCACGTCCAGGTCGTCGAGCGCCATCGAAGTCTCGGCGACCAGTACGTTCGGCGGCGGTCCGAAGCGGTCAGGCACAGCGCCGTCCTCGCCGACGTGCCGCTGGGCGGCGCTCCACACGGCGAGGCGGCGGACGCCTTCCGCCAGGCCGTTCTTGACGCGGACACTCTTGCGCGACAACTCGAGCAGGTCAGGCAGGAGGCGGCGTCGGCCTCCGCCCTCATCGCCGCGGACGACGACCAGCAGGCCGTGCACGGCCCCGCGATCACTGGCGGGGATGAGGCCCGTGCCCGGCTGTGTCAGCTGCTCCGGCGGCGGGTCGTCGCGGCGGTCAACGAGTCGGCCCTGCTGCCGAAGTGGCTGACCATCGCCCTCGGCTACGGCCCGCCATCCGGGCTGAAAGGCGGTGGCTGGCTGGACACGGCCGCGTCGTTGGCGGCGTACCGCGTCACCTACGGGGTGACGGACCTGGTCGACGCCCTGGGCACACCACCGCGGGAAGGCCAGCGTGGGCCGTACGCCTGGTACGACGAGCTCCGCACGCAGCTGCGTACCTACCAGCGATGAGCCGCCGGTGGGCTGCCGATGGCGAGGCCTCGGCGGGTCCGGGGCGCCGGCCCTGCACCTGAATGCGCGAAGGACGGGCTCAGTGGGCGGTGAAGTCGCAGTTCAGGCGCTTGACGCCGTTGATGAAACTGCTGGCCAGCCATTCGGGTTCGCCGACCGCGTGGATGTCCGGGATGCGGGCGAACAGCTCGCGCCAGATCACCGAGATCTCGCGGCGGGCCAGGTGGGCGCCGAGGCAGAAGTGCGGGCCGTGGCCGCCGAACCCCAGATGCGGGTTGGGGTCGCGGCGGACGTCGAAGCGGTCGGGGCCGGTGAACACGGACTCGTCGCGGTTCGCCGACGAGTAGAACAGCAGCACCTTGTCGCCGGCCGCCAGCCGCTGACCGGCGACGTCCACCTCGCGGGTGACGGTGCGGCGCATCCAGCGCACCGGGCTCGCCCAGCGCACGATCTCCTCGACGGCGGTCGCGGTCGTCCCGTCGATGTCACGTTGCCAGATCTCCCGCTGGGCCGGGAACGCCGTCAACGCGAGCAGCGCGTGGCTGATCGCGGTGCGCGTGGTCTCGTTGCCGGCGACCAGCAGCAGGATGAAGAACGAGGCGATCTCGCCGTTGTCCAGCCGCTCGCCGTCGACCTCGGCGAGGGCGAGCGCGGTCGTGAGGTCATCCGTCGGGTTCGCCCGCCGCGCCGTCGCGGTCTCCTGCAGCAGCGCGGCGAGCTCAGCACCCGCGCCGAGCAGGGCGGCGACGATGTCGGTGCCCTCGGGTACGTAGTCCGCGTCGGCGGAGCCGAGGATCACGTTCGTGCAGCGGAAGACGTCGGCGTAGCGCTCTCGCGGCAGGCCCATCATCCGGCAGATGACCTCCAGCGGGAGCCGGGCGGCGACCCGCTCGACGAACTCGCCCGGACCGCCCGCGACCAGGTCGTCGACGACGGTGCGGGCGATCGCGGCGATGTCGGCCTCGGTCTGCGCGATGATGCGCGGCGTGAACGCCCGGGAGACGATGCGGCGTAGCCGGTGGTGCCGGGGTGCGTCCAGGTTGATCATTCCGCCGAAGAACTCCAGGAACTCCGCCGGCAGGTCGACGATGGTCGTGGCGCCCTGCGCCGACGAGAAGATCCCCGGCTCGGCGCTGATCCGTGCGATGTCGGCGTGGCGGGTGACGGCGTAGTAGCCGGCGCCCGAGGGGATGGCGCCGTTGGCGAAGACCGGCTCCGGGTAGAACGGCAGCGGGCGTTCGGCCCGCAGCAGGGCGAACGCGGCGTCGATCTCGGCCCGCGGCCGGACCCAGAAGGACATGTCGGACAGGTCGACGTCGTCGACCGTGCGTAGCGGCGTCGAACCGGCGGCCACTGTCATCGCGGCGCATTCCTCCCGGGTCGGAGCTGGCTGGTGGCCGGCCTGGTCCTACTGGCTGGCCTGGCTGTTCTTGCTGTACTGGTCTACAAGTAGCCGCTTGTAGAGCTTGCCGGTGGGATGCCGGGGCAGCTCGGTCACGATATCGATGTCCCTCGGCCGCTTCGGGCCGACGAGGTGCTCACGGCAGTAGCGCATCAGCTCGTCGACCAGCTCGTCCTGCGCCGCTGCGATGGCGGTGTCGGTGATGGCCGCGGCGGGACCCGCGGTGGCGGCTCCGGTGATGCTCTCGACGACGGCGGGCACGGGCTGCACGACGGCCTGCACGCGCTGGCCCAGATCCGGGTCGGGCACGCCGAAGACGGCGGCGTCGAGGACGTCCGGATGCCCCACCAGCAGATCCTCGATCTCCTGCGGGTAGACGTTCACCCCACCGGTGATGATCGTGTAGGACCTGCGGTCGGTGAGGTAGAGGAAGCCCTCCTCGTCCAGATAGCCGATGTCGCCGAGGGTCGACCAGCCGCGGGCGTCGTGCGACTCGGCGGTCTTCACCGGATCATGGTGGTAGCTGAACTCGGGACCCCCGGAGAACCAGACCGTGCCGATCTGGCCGGGGCCGAGCTCGACGCCGTCGTCGTCGGTGATGTGCGGGACACCGAGCAGCGCCCGGCCGACCGAACCGGGATGCGCCAGCCAGTCCTGCGGTGAGCAGGCCACATAACAGTTGCCTTCCGAACCCGCGTAGTACTCGTGGACGATCGGCCCCAGCCAGTCGAGGACGGCCTGCTTGACCTGGCGCGGGCACGGCGCCGCCGCATGGATCACATACCGCAGGCTGGAGATGTCGTAGGCGAGGCGCTGCTCCTCGGGCATCTTCAGCAGCCGCACGAACATCGTCGGCACCACCTGGGCGTGGGTGGCCCGGTACTCGCTGACCGCGCCGAGGAACGCCGCGGGGTCGAACCGCTCCATCACGACGACGGTGCCGCCGAGCCGGGTCGCGGTCACGCAATACCGCAGCGGGGCCGCGTGGTAAAGCGGTGCCGGCGACAGGTAGACCGTGTCCGGCCCGAACCCGTAGAGCTGCCGCAGCAGCGCGGGCAACGGCCCGCCCTCACCGATCGGCGCCGGCTCGGCGATAGCCGACCGGATGCCCTTCGGACGCCCGGTCGTCCCCGAGCTGTAGAGCATGTCCCCGCCCTCCAGCTCGGTGTCGAGCGGACGCGCAGGGAAGGCCGCGACGGCCTCCTCGTAGCGCTCGTGGCCGGGCAGGTCGGCGCCGACCGCCAGTCGGACGCGCACCGATGGCGTGCGGTCGAGCAGCGTGAGCGCCGACTGCTCGGTGGCGGCGGAGACGACCAGGGCCCTGGCCCCGCTGTCGTCCACCATGTAGGCCAGCTCATCGGGAGTCAGCCGGTAGTTGGCGGCGGTGTACAACAGGCCGGAGCGCTGCGCCGCCCAGACCACCTCGAGGTAGCGGGCGTTGTTCTCCATGCAGACGGCGACCACGTCGCCGGGTCGCAGCCCGCGGCTCCACCACAGCTGGGCGAGCCGGTTGGAACGCTCGTCGAGCTCGCGGTAGGTGACCGACTCCCGCACCTGGCCGGCCTCAGTTCCGTCGATGACCAGGTAGGCGATCTTGTCTGGCACATCGCGGGCGACCGATCCCAGGTACACGTGTCTCCTCCGATCCTCATCCACCGCCGACGCGGTGTGAGCGCAGCCTGAGTCTCGACAAATGTGACCTGGATCGCAGTGCATGTCAGCCCGAAACGACGTAGGGGTTTGTTGTGAGATCTCACAACGGCGACGCGAGCCCGCCGGCCGAGCCGGGCCCGCAGCCGGTGCGGCCGCAGCCGCAGCCGCCGCGCTCGATCTGTGACCGGCTCGACCGCTCGCTCGGCGTGATCGCCGGCCGGATGGTCTCCGCCGTGATCGCGGAACTGCCGCCCGCGCAGGTCGTCCCGGAGCTGGGGCACGGTGAGCTGTCCGGGCTCGCCTTCGCCGGAGTGGAGCTGTTCGCCCGCTGCCTGCGCGAGGACCGCCTGCCGACCTCCGCGGAGCTCGCCCTGCTGAAGCCGTCGGTGGCGCTGTCCGCGCCGGACGAGGTGGCGTCCGAGGCCATGCTGATGGCGCACCACATCGGCGCGCGGATCACCCTGGAGGAGGTCGCCCGGCTCGCCGGCCCCGGCGAGGAGGACGACGTGATCGCCGTCGCCGTGTTCCTCCAGCGCTTCCTGCCCATGCTCATCCCCGGCGTCGGCGCCGTCGCCGCCACGAACACCGGTCACGCCGCCCAGCGTGAGCTGCTGCGCGAGCTGGTGGGAGCACTGCTCGCCGGCGCGCCCGCGGAGGTCCTCGCCGACCGTGCGGGGGTCGTGCTCGGCGCCGCCCACGTCGTGGCGGTGCTCCGTGCGCGCCAGCCCGGCACCCCGGACCGGACGGGCCGCTACGCCCGGCGGCTCCACGAGGCGTTCGGTACCTGCTTCGGGCCGGCGGTCCCGGTTGCCGTGGACGACGACGGCCGCGGCGCGACGGCCCTGCTCCCGGTCGATGACGACGACACCGCCGCCGTCATCGACCGGATACCGGCCCTGCTTGCCGCGGCCACCGAGGCGCTCGACGGCGCGCCGGTGGATGCGTCGGTCGTGGCGGCGGATCGCCGGGCCCGATTGCCCGAAGCCCACGAGCAGGCCACCGAGCTGCTGCGGCTGGCCCGGGCGCTCGAACGAACCCCGGGCCTGTTCCAGCTTGCCGACCTGCTGGTCGAGTACCAGCTCACCCGGCCCGGCGTCGCGCTGCCGGCGATCGAGCACCTGCTCGACGGCCTCGAGGGCAGGCCCGATCTTCAGCGCACACTGCGGACGTACCTGGCCCTCGACCTGCGCCGCCAGGAGGCGGCCACGGCGCTGCACATCCACCCGAACACCCTCGACTACCGGCTGCGCCGGATCGCCGAGCTGACCGGCGCCGACCCGACGACCGCCCGCGGCCTGCACCTGCTCTCCGCCGGCCTGACCGCCCGCGCGGCCCGCAGGGACCCCTGACGAACGAAGCTTCCCCCGGGTGGCGGGGCGGTTCCCTGGACTCGGAATGGGATGCCTGCGGGCGGATCATCCCGATGGGCACGGTGAGGATTCATCTGGCCACGGTTGGTTAGAATACTGATGATCGGTGTTATGGCGATGCGGCATCCGGACGGTCGTCCGGCCGGGGCGAGCCGATCGGGGATGTGACGTATGCCGATGGATGAGTCCGGTGGGCGGGATCGCCGGCTGTGGCCGGCGGCGTTCGGGTGCTGGTCCTGCTGGGCTTTTGCCCTGTTTGCCACGATCTGCGTTGTCGTACTGCCGGCCCCTTATGATCTTCAGGCTGTCGATATGGCCTGCACGGCGGCGACGCTGGTGGCCACCGTGGTGCTGCTGTCCACCGCGCGGCGCGCCGGTGGGAACGACCGGCGATGGCGCCTGCTGGTCGCCCTGACCACGTTCGGCGGCTTCCTGATCGCGTCGGCGAACTCCTGGCACGGCATCGTCCACGGCGCCGATGTCTACAACGAGATCCAGCTTGTGCACGCCACGTTCCTGCTCGCCTACCTGCCGGCGCTCGCCGGGCTGCTGCTCCTGCCGTCCGAGCTGGTGCTCGCCCGGGCGGGCCCGCGCAGCCTGCCGCGGCCGCACGGTCGGCACTGGTATGTGATCACCGTGCTCGACAGCGCGCTGATCGTCGGTTCCGGCGCACTCGTCGCCTGGTCGACGCTGCTGGCGCCGGTCGTCCACCGAACCACGCTGAGCAGGCCGGCCCTGGCGATCGTCTTCAGCTCCATCGCGATCGGACTGGTTCTCGTCGTGGTGGCGGCACTGCTGGCCACGGCCCGCCGGCCCCGCTCGCTGCCGACGCTGATACTGCTCGCGGCGGGCATGGCCGTCATGTCGGTGACGATGGGTGTCTACCTGTACCTGGCCGCGGCCACAAACGGAGTGGTGCCGGCGGCGGTTCACCTCGGCTACCTCGTCTCCTGGCTGCTCATGATCAGTGCGGCGCTGGTCCCGCCCCCGCCCGGACCGCTGCCGTCGGAGCCGAGCCCGCAGACCGGTGCCTGGGTGTTCAGCGTGCGCGCCGTCCTGCCGTATCTCGCGTTCGGCGCGGCCGGAGCGGTCACCCTCACCCGGCTCGCCACCGGCGCGCGGGCCGATGAGCTCGACTTCTTCGGCCTGATCGGCCTGCTGGTGTTCCTCGTCTGCCGGCAGCTGGCGACGATCGGCGAGAACGCCCGCCTGCTCTCCCTGGTGGACACCAGCCGACGCGAACTGCACCATCAGGCGTTCCACGACCCCCTCACCGGAGTGGCGAACCGGGCGCTGTTCGCCGTGCGGCTGGAACAGGCCGTCGCCGCCCACGTCCGCGACCACCGACGACTCGCGGTGCTGTACTGCGACATCGACGACTTCAAACAGATCAACGACAGCCTCGGGCACTCCGTGGGCGACGCGCTGCTGCAGGTCGTCGCCGGCCGGCTCCAGCACGGGACCCGTGACACGGACACGGTCGCCCGCCTCGGCGGAGACGAGTTCGCCGTCGTCCTCGGCGGTGCGGGTGGTGATCCGGAGCCGGTGGCCCGCCGGCTCGGGAACATCATGCGGGCCCCCTTCCACCTGGGGGAGCACAGCTACCCCGTCGGGATCAGCCTCGGCCTCGTCGTCAGCGAGCTGTCCCCCGGAACGGGCGACCGCGGGGCGACAACCGTCACGGCCGACAGCCTGCTGCGGGATGCCGACATCGCCATGTACGCGGCCAAACGTGCGAAGCGGGGTGGGCTCGTCGTCAGGAGGGCCGGCAGGCCTTCCTCGGACTCCCCGATACAGCTCGGTGGTCAGCTCGCGGCGGCGTTGCGCGGCGAGCCCGGCAACGGGACGCTGGACGTCGTCTACCGCGATGTCGTGGACCTCAGGGACGGTCGCGTCGTCGCCTTCGACGCCGGACCATGCTGGAACCACCCGGAGATCGGCCGCGTCGATGCCGGTCGGCTGTACCGCCTGGCCGGCCGCGGCGGGCTCGCTCGGGCGATCGACACGTTCCTGCTCCAGCGTTGTTGCGAGGAGCTCGGCCATGACACGGCGGACGCCGGCTGCGCCGGTGCGGATGACGGTGCGGATGCGGATGTCGACCGCCCCGCCGTGCTCGTCCCGATCTCCGCGGGCCGTGCTGCCGAGCCGTCGCTGGCCGCCGAGATCCTCGAGGCACTCGCCGAGCGGGGGCTCCCGCCCCGCGTGGTCGTTCCCGCGTTCAGCGCCGCGGCGGCCGAGGTCGGTGACCTCGTCGCGGCCCGGAACGTGCTCGGCCAGCTGCGCCGCAGCGGTGTCCGGTGCGCCCTCACCGAAGCGGCCGGCGACGCCGCCACACTGCGTCTGCTGCGTCTGCTGCCCATCGACATCATCCGCCTCGACGCGGCCCTCACCAGCGTGGACGGTGAGGTACCCGCCAACCGTGACGCCGGCGACGCGGCGGCCGGCGCGGGAGCCGGAAACCGGGGCAGTGGCGAAGGCGACCCGACGATGGCGGACACGATCCGGTCCGCGCTGGTAGGCGCCGCCATCCGGCGTGGTCTCACCGTGATCGCCCCCGCCGTCCGCGGCGAGCGGCAGGAACACCGACTCGCCGCCGACGGCTGCCAGCTCGGGGAAGGCCCGCTCTACGACCGTGCAAGGCAAGGACGTCGAAGACACGGCCCGGCGCTCGTATAACTCGTACAGCTCGTATTCGGGTCTCGGCACGGAACTTCCGGACGGTACCGAGCCGCCGGACGCAGGCGCCTGACCGCAGGGATGGGCACTATCCGAAGGTCAGCTCCCGGGCGTTCTCGGCCATGATCCTGCGCTGGTCCGCGGCCGGGAAGTCGGTGACGTTGGCGAGGAAGTCCTTCGGCTCGGCGACGCCCTCGGCGTGCGGCCAGTCCGACCCGAAGATGATTCGCTCCACCGGCACCGACCGGGCCAGCTCGGCGACCGTCTCCTCGACGAACGGGGAGACCCACACGTTCTCGTGGAACTGGTCCACCGGGCTGCGGGAGAACATGCCCGGGTTCTGGCTGTGCAGGCGCTGCAGGACCCGCAGCAGCGACGGAACCCAGGTGCCGCCGTTCTCGATCGAGGCGAAGCGGACACCCGGATGCCGCTCGAAAAGGCCGTGGCAGACCAGCGCGGCCAGGAAGTCGTGAATGCGGCGCTCGTGCATGAGGGCGTCCACGAATGGCTCGTAGAACGCGAGCGACGACACCTTTCCGGCGCGCCGCCGGCTCGCATAGCCCCAGGTGTGCGCGATCGCGTCCTCGACCTCGCGATGCCCCTCGTCGAAGCCGGCGTGCGCCGTCACCACCAGCCGGGCTTCGGCGACACGTGCCCAGAACGGGTCGAAAACCGGGTCGGCGGGCGACTTCGTCCCGTCGGCGGTGAAGACCGGCCCAGGCCGGATCGTGACAATGCGCGCGCCGCGCCCGATCGCCCATTCGAGTTCCCGGATCGCGCCGCCCAGGTCGGACAGGGTCAGGTAGGGAACGCCGAAGATCCGGTTCTGGTAGGCGAAGCCCCAGTCGTCGTCCAGCCAGCGGTTGAAGGCGCGGAAGATGTCCACCGCCGCCTCGATGTCGGGCTGCATCGGGCCTTCCATGCACACGCCCTGGGAGGGGAACAGCCAGATCGCCTCCAGGCCCTGCGCGTCCATGACCCGCAGGCGGGCGTCCCGGTTGTACCACTCCGGATGATCGGCCGGCTGCTCGCAGGTGAGCATGTGCGCCACGTCGGCCTTGGCGCCCCGGCCGGCGAAGTACTCGTACAGCGCGCCGGGCCGCGGCCGCGGGTTGACGTCACCGGGGCCGGGAATCCAGGGATGCGGCTCGTCACCGACGACGTAGCGCATCCGCCCGTCGATCTCCTTCACCAGCACGCCGCGATCGGCGTACTTCGGGTCACGGTGGCGGGTGAAGGCGTCGCTCGTCTCCCAGTAGTGGTTGTCGGCATCGAAGATCGTCGGCAGTTCCGGGCTGATGCTGATCACGCTCATCGACCTTTCCGCACGTTCGGAACCGACCGATGCCGCCCGGCGACGGCTCCCTCGGTATCGACACTGACCTCGACATTAGAAATGGCACTGATGAGTGTCAAGGTGCTGGTCGTCCCCTGCCGCGGACTCGCGCCGACGGTCTCATGCGTCGATCAGCAGCTGCTCGCGTGCGATGTCGAACATCTGCTGTTGGATCGCCAGCTTCTCGGTTGTGGCCGCGGTGTCGAAGAGCAGCTGGTAGACCTGGCCTGCCTGGCCCGCCACGAACAGCTCGACCCGCTTGCGCGGCTCGGCCTGGCCGACCCAGTGGTAGTCCATCTCCAGCCAGAGGGCGTCCTTGCCGTTCTGCCGGATCGGGTGGCTGGCAGGCTCGAGGTCAGCCATGGAGGACTCAGCCGTGTTGCGGTACCAGGCGAGCTGCCCAGCGGCGGCGCTCTCGGGTGTCGACCCGTGCGTGGTGTCCCGCTTGACGCTCATGGCATGGACCTCGTCCGGGGAATGCCAGGTGCTCTGGAGCTCGTTCTTGACCACCCGGTTCCAACCGTCCGGCACGGCGAACGTGACAGTGAGGTCGGGTTCGCTGACCCGGCGCCAGCCGGCCGGCAGCACGGGCGGCGCCGCGGCCGGACCGGACCGCGTGGCCGACGCGAACAAGGTCGGCACGGCCGACGCCGCGGAATCGGAATCGGTCGGCGTTTCGAAAACCGGAGTCCGCGAAACGGCCGGCGTCGCGGAAGCCGTCGATATCGAAGGGGCGTCGGCGCCGTAGGCGAGTGAGCCGCCCGGCGGTGAAGCGCCGGTGAGCTGCCCTCCGAACACCGCTAACAGAAGGCCAAGCACGGCGACGACCGCCGAGACCAGTGCGGCGACCTCCCCGACACCCATCCGCCGCCGCCCCGAAGGCATCCCGCCGTCACCCGGACTGTTCATCTGGCCCCCACGCCCCCCGAATCGCCTGTGCCATAGGCACATTCAACCGTGCGGCGCACTCGTGGACCGCCGTCCGGGAAGGACCGCTCGGCGCGTTTCGTCCGGCTGTCGCCGGCTATCCCTGGCGGGGCCGAAGGTCGCCGGTCGGCGGCACGGCGAAGAACGCGCTGACCTGCTCCTGCGACACCTCGGCCAGGGCCGGCGGGTTCCAGCGGGGGCTGCGGTCCTTGTCGATGATCTGGGCGCGGATGCCTTCGCGCAGGTCGTGGGAACGCAGGCTGGCACCGGAGACGCGGAACTCGGTGACCAGCGCCGCCCACAGGTCGGGCAGCCCGGCCGCGGCGCGCAGCGCCCGCAGTGTGACCGTGAGCGCGGTCGGTGACTTCCCCTCGATCTCGGTGGCGGCAGCCGCGGCGGCGGGATCGCCGTGTTCACGCAACCGGGCCAGGATCGCCTCGACGGTCGGGGCGCCGTAGCAGGCGTCGATCCAGCCCGCGTTCGCTTCCAGGGCGCTGGGCGGCGGCACTACCGTGAACTCCTCGACGATCTTCGCCGGGTTGCCGGCGTCGGTCGTCGCGGTGAGCGCGTCGATGAGCGCGGGCAGCCGTTCGCTGGGCACATAGTGGTCGGCGAGACCCGCGTACAGCGCGTCCGCGCCGGAGAGGTGGCCCGCGGTCAGCGCGGCGTGCGTGCCCGACTCACCTGGCATCCGGGCGAGCAGCCAGGTGCCACCGACATCCGGCACCAGGCCGATGCCGACCTCGGGCATGGCGAGCCTGGTGCGCTCGGTGACGACCCTGACGCCGCCATGCGCGGAGATCCCGACGCCGCCGCCCATGACGATGCCGTCCATGAGGGCGATGTAGGGCTTCGGGTAGGTGCTGATCCGGTGGTTGAGGCGGTACTCGTCGGCCCAGAAGCCCAGCGACCCGGTGCCGCCGGAGCAGGCGTCCGCGTGGAAGGAGCGGATGTCGCCGCCGGCGCACAGCCCGCGCTCACCGGCACCGTCGACGAGGACGGCGTCCACCTGGTCGTCGTGCTCCCAGTCGCGCAGCGCGGCGTCCATCGCGTCGACCATGGGATGGCTCAGGGCGTTGATCGCCTTCGGCCGGTTGAGCGTCAGCCGCCCGACCCGCCCCCGCACCACCCGAACGACCTCGGACGTCCCCGAGGCCCCGGCCGCTCCGGCGGGCCCGTTCGTCGCGGGTGCTCCGGGCGCTCCGGGAACTGGTGTCTGGGACGTCTCGGGGGTCTGGGTCACCGGTGCGGCCTCCAGCTGTGCGCGGGACGTGATGCCCCGCGTGGTCTCGTTCGTCCCTCCCAGCATCTGGCGTGCGCCCCGCCCGCGCACCCTCTTCCCCGGACCGGTTTCCCAGGCCGGCGCCGCCGCCCGCCTCGCCAGCGGCGGTCCCGTACCGTCAGTGCCCGACCAGGCCCATGTGGTAGGCGTTGTAGCGATCGCCGTGAATACCCAGGCGCTGGGCGACGGCGTCGAGGTCGGCGACCTCGTCGGCGGAGAGCGCCACCGAGGTCGCGCCCGCGTTCTCGACCAGCCGCTCGCGGCGCCGGGTGCCGGGGATCGGCACGATGAACGGCTGCTGGGCGAGCAGCCAGGCCAGGGCCACCTGCCCCGGGGTCGCCTGCTTCGCCCGCGCCAGCGCGGCGACGTGCTCGACCAGCGCCCGGTTCACCGCCCGGTTCTCCGCGGTGAACCGGGGAATCGTCGCACGCACATCCCCGGACGCGAACGTGGTCGACGGGTCGACCGTGCCGGTGAGGAAGCCCTTGCCGAGCGGGCTGAAGGGCACGAAGCCGATGCCCAGCTCCGCACAGACCGGGAGGACCTCCGGCTCAGGGTCGCGGGTCCACAGCGAGTACTCGCTCTGCACCGCCGTGACCGGCTGGACGGCGTGCGCCCGGCGGATCGTCGCCGCCGAGGCCTCGGACAGGCCGAAATGGCGCACCTTCCCAGCCTTGATCAGCTCGCTGACCGTGCCGGCGACGTCCTCGATCGGGACGTCCGGGTCGACCCGGTGCTGGTAGAACAGGTCGATCGTGTCGACGCGCAGCCGGCGCAGGGAAGCGTCCGCCACCGCCCTGATCTGGGCCGGCCGGCTGTCGAGCCCGACGGAGCGGCCACCCTCGATTCGCCAGCCGAACTTCGTCGCGATCACCACCTGCTCCCGGACGGGAGCGAGCGCCTCCCCGACGAGCTCCTCGTTGACGTACGGCCCGTACACCTCGGCGGTGTCGAAGAACGTGATCCCGAGGTCGAGCGCGTACCGGAGCACACCGATCATCGCCTGCCGGTCGCCCGGGTTCGGACCGTAGCTCTGCGACATGCCCATGCAGCCCATGCCGACGGCGGAGACGCGCAGCCCCTGACCGAGCGTTCGCGTGTGCATCCAGTTGGCCTTTCAGTCCCTGTGTCGCCTGCCGGTCGCCTGCCGGCCGGTTGGTTGTCAGTCGGTGGGGCGCAGCCGCAGTGTGCTGCTGGCCGCCGCGTCGGCAACCATGGGCAGCACGTACCTGTCGCCGAAGCGGGAGTACTTCGCGCGGTAAGCTCGGTCGACTGCTGCTCGAACGGAGACATCCGGTCCGGTGGCGGTGACGTCGCAGTCGACGCCCGCCGCGTGGATGTGCGCCGCGCCCTGGGCCGAGGTGTTCCGGTACCAGGCACCACCGCGCCCGCGCCAGGAACGGACATAAACCTCGTCCTCGACCCGCACCGTCCAGATCGGAACGGGAGTGCGTAGCGTCCCGTCCGGTCGTTTCGTGGTGATGGTCAGCTCCTCCGCGGCGCCGAGGGCGTCAAGCTCCGAAGATGTCCATGCGCTCATCACGTGGCTCCTTCCTGATCTGGCTGTGACCTGGGCCTTGACCTCGGCCACGGCATCCATGCAACCGGCGTTCGGGCCGGCGTGGGAGGTCACGTACTTCCAGGTTCTGACAGAACCCCCATGCCCCGGCGGGACGCACTTAGCGCGGAGACATGAACGCCAACCGGTCCGAGGCCCGCGATTTCCTGGTCACCCGCCGCGCCGGCTCACACCCGGGCAGGCGGGGCTGACGACCTACGGGACGAACCGGCGCGTTCCCGGCTGCGGCGCGAGGAGGTAAGCGCGGCTCGCCGGAGTCAGCGTCGACTACTAAGCCCGCCTGGAGAAGGGCAACCTGGCCGGCGCCTCCGAAGGCGTGCAGGACGCCGTCGCCACCGCCCTACACCTCGACGAGGCGGAGCGCCTCCACCTGTTCGCACTGGCCAGCGCGGCCAACACCAGCCCGGCCCGCGCGGCGCCGTCCACCCAGCGAGGTCCGCCCCGGCATCCAGCTCATCCTCGACGGGATGACGGACGTCCCCGCCTTCGTCCGCAACGGCCGCCTGGACGTCCTTGCCGCCAATACCTGGTTGCTCCGCTGGCGCAGGCGCCATCCGACACGCTGGCTCCGGGCCGGCCGATCACGAGCTGCCTACTCGGCTGGGGGCCGGGCTGATCACGGCTGTTGCCGTTGACCCCCTTACGGCCAGGCGGTTCCGGTGGCGTAGGCGAAGCCCAGCAGGTCGGGGGTGAGATCGTCCAGACTGCGGGCGCCGGCGAGGGTCATGGCGTGGCGCAGCTCGGAGGTGAGGGTGCTCAGCAGGCGGTGGACGCCGTCAGCCCCGCCCGTCGCCAGTGCCCACAGGACGGGTCTGCCGAGCAGCACCGCGCGGGCCCCGAGCGCGAGCGCGGCCAGGACATGGACGCCGCTGCGGATCCCGCCGTCGACGTAGACCTCGGCGCCGGTGCCGGCCAGCGCCTGGGCGACGGCGGGCAGGGCGGTGGCGGTGGGGATCGCGGCGTCCAGCTGCCGGCCGCCGTGGTTGCTGACGACGACCGCGCCGGCCCCGGCCCGCACGGCGGTCAGCGCGTCGTCGGCGCGCAGGACGCCCTTGACGATGACCGGCAGCCGGCTGAGGCCGCGCAGCCAGGCGATGTCGTCGAAGGTGAGGGCGGCGGCGATGGGGCCGGGGGGATAGCTGGTCAGAAGTTCGCCGCCGTACCAGGGTGCGTCCGCACTGGGCGCGGGGAAGGGACGGTCGCCGATCACCGGGGTGTCGACGGTGAGGACGAGCGCGGCGGCACCGGCGGCCTCGGCCCGCCCCACGAGATCCTCGGTAAGGGAGCGGTCGCGCAGCACGTACACCTGTGCCCACCACGGCGCACCGCCGTCGCGGATGTCGGAGTAGGGCCGGCTGGTCATGCAGGACACGCAGACGAGGGAACCTGCCTTCGCCGCGCCGAGCGCGGTGGCCACCGCGCCGCCGGGTTCGACCACGTGCTGGGCGGCGGTCGGGGCGACCAGCACCGGGGTCTGCACCGGGGCGCCGAGCACCGTCGTCTCGGTGGTGACGCTGGTGACGTCCCGCAGCACCCGGGGGTGCAGACGTAGCGCGTCCCAGGCCGGCGTCGCCTCGTCGAGCGCGGCGTGGGTACCGGCGCCCTGGCGGAAGTAGTCGTACACGTCTGTCGGTAGTACCGCGGCGGCCTGCTGCTCCAGCTCGTCCAGCCACCGGTTCACAGGCCGGCCCCGGACCCCACGCGAACCTCAACCTTATTGTTCATCGATATGATGATAAATAGATGACCGCCGGCGCGGGGTCTGGTCCGCGCCGGCGGCCGTGCCGGCCTCGCTACCAGGGCGAGGACGGACTCAGCCCGGCGGTCAGGAAGTCGTGACCTTGAAGTCGTCCACGGCCCAGTACCAGTTGTTGGTGCCGGTGTAGCGCAGCAGGAACTGGGCGTTCGTCGCTCCGGCCGGGACGGTGGCGGTCACCGTGCGCAGGCCGTTCTCGCTGGTGGTCGTCAGGGCCGCGAGCTGGGTCGCGGTGCCACCGTTGAAGCGCACCGAGACGCGGCCGGTCTGGCTGCCCTCCGCGCGGAAGTCGGAGAAGAAGCTCAGCCTCACCGTCTGCCCGGCGGTCACCGGGTACTGCGGGGTGAGCAGCGTCGAGTCGAACGCGCCGGAGCCGTGCGAGACGTCATCCCACTCGTCGGAGTCGGCGACGGCGAAGACGTCCCGGACGAGCAGTGCGTTCTCGCGGGCCTGGCTGGCCTGGGCGCGCGACCAGAAGTCCTGCGTGGTGAACGTCCAGCCCTTCCACTCCTCCATGCCGCCGGTCGGCATGGAGGAGTTGTCGACGCTCCAGCCGGCCGGCGGGGTGTGCGTGTAGCCCTTGACCGTGGTGGGGATGCCGGTCTCGCCGCTGCGGCTGAGCAGGGACGGGCGCAGGCCGTCGAACGCGTCGGCGGCGTGGCTGCCCACCGGGACGCCGTCGAGGCCCCAGGCCGGGTTGATCGTGATGCCCATCCGGGACAGCGCGGTGGCGCCGGCGTCGGCGAGCTGGATGTCGTTGCGGTAGCCGGCGGGGACGCCGTCACCGGCGACGATCACGTAGGTGCTGCGCTCGGGGATGGTCGCCCCGCCGTGGCCGCCGGTCGGCTTGTGGCCGTGGTCGGCGGTGACGATGATCGTCCACTGCTCGCTCGCCCGGGTCGCGCGGGCGTTGATGGCGGTGAGCAGCTGGCCGAGCCGGGCGTCGGCGGTCTCGATCGCCTGGGTGAACTGGGTGCTGTTCGCGCCGTAGCTGTGGCCCGCGGCATCCACGTCGTCGAGGGCGACGAAGACGACGTCGGTCGCCGGGTCGGCCAGTGCGTTGACGCCGGCCTGGGCGGTGGTGGCGTCCGGGCCGCCGGCGAGAGAGGCGTCGGCGTGCAGGATGGTGCCGCCCGCGGTGACGTTCGTGACCAGCGGTGACCAGGTCGCGAAGGCCGCCGTGCGCAGGCTGGGGCTGACCTGCTCGATGCGGTCGATGAAACTCGGGTAGGTCGCGTACTGCTTGCCGGAGAACGTGTTGTCGACGACGTGGTGCTTCGCGGGCCAGACCCCGGTCAGCATCGTCGACCAGCCGGGGCCCGACAGCGTCTGCGCGCCCTTCTGCCCCCAGTCCGAGTCGCTCGCCGACGAGTAGAGCAGGGTGCTGCCCCAGGTGCCCTGGGCGCGCAGCGCGTCGAGGTTCGGCGCGTTCGCGGCGTCGACCCGGGCGATCTCACCCGCGCCGTCGATGCCGACGAACAGGAGCTTCGGGGTCAGGGCCGCCGCCTGGGCAGGAGTCGTGCCCGCGACGACACCGGCGAGCCCGAGACCGGCGGCGAGGGCCCCGGCCGCCATTCCCGCGGCGACGCGCCGCATCGGACGTCTGAAGAAGCTGACCGTCATGAAAGTGACTCCGATCAGAATCGGTGGTGAGGGCTGGCGCCCTCCGCTGATTACCTTCGCGGGCCCGCTGTCGTGCCGTGGGAGAAAGTGGAGGTGTACATGAAATATTCAGGTGGACATAGGAAAGGTCACCCGGAGGACATGAGGAGGGAACCGGGTCGACAGGTCTCGGGGAAGGTGATTGGAGCTATCCGGAAAACGGTGCGCGGCGACCCGCGACAACTGTCGGCGCCGCTCGGAATCTGCTCGGTCGGTAGGTCGCCGCCGCCACCGCCACGACCACCACCGCCGGCCCGCGGTTCCGGCGATTCACGCCGGAACCGCTCGGAACCGGCGGGTGGGCCGGTTGCGAGCCGCCGTCCGGAAGGAAATTCCCGGGATTGTAGGCGACGGGCGTTGTTGCCGGACAAGGCTCGAGGATTTCGGTTGGGAGGACGGTCGAAATCCTCATCTGTTCGGCCCGCAGCTTTGGGGTGGCGCTGCGGTGGGCATTGCTACCGGGCAAGATCTTAGGATTCAGGTCGCCAGAACGACGAAAATCCTCAACTCTTCGAGTTCGAGTTGGAGTTCTGGCTGTGGGGGTCTCCGATAGGGGGTGAGGTCATCGACCGTGCGGTGTGTGCGGTGTTCACGAAAGCGCCGGTATCCGGAGTCACGGCGAGATCATCCGGGTGGACGCCGGGGGAGCCCGGTGAGTGCTGCCCGGGCCGTCGTGCATGTGCGAGCGTCACCAGGTTCGGGTCCCGCGTCCGCCCCGGTCCTCACGAGCCTCGGCCGCCTGATCGCTGCCCCAAACCTGTCATGTGAAGTACGGTCGGGCACGCGCCGCCGTCAGGTCAACGGGTACGGGGGGGACACCCTTGAGTGTTCGTCTTCCGTTCATTTGCAGCACTTCCTGCCCTTCAAGGGTCGCGTCCGCGGACCGTCAACCTATCTAGTCAGGTTCTGGCCTATCCAGCTCCCGTCGATCCGTGATCGGCAGGAGCGCGGTGTCCGGCGGAGGGTCTGGCTCGGTCCGGCGGGTCAGATGCCGCCTCGGTACGCGGCCGGCTGGATGCCGAGGCGGGTCGCGGCCGGTCGTCGCGGTCCGTGCCGGGTGGATCGCGGCGCGGGAGCACCGGTGCCTGGCGACGGTCGCGACGCGGATGGTCACCACTGATCCAATCGGATCACTCCACGCGGCAAACATGGGGACGGAGGACAGAAAAATTCATCTGACTTCGTACAAACCTCACGGATAACAAGAATAATGTCGCGGTCGGTGACATCGTGGCCTGACGTTCGGGGGCGGGCCGCGGGCATGGCATGGCGGGGGCGGCTGGATGCGCGAGGGGCTGGGCCGGTGGGAGACGGTCACGCCGTCGCAGTTCCCCCATGAGCGGGAGGCCCTGGAGCACGTCCGGCTCCTGCTGCCGGACGCCGAGCCGTTCCGCGCCTGGTCGAACTTCACCTTCACCGCGACCACCGGGCACATCCGCGAGGTCGACCTGCTGGTCATCGCCCGCGGTGGGGTCTACCTCATCGAGATCAAGAGCCTCGTCGGGCGGCTGACCGCGTCCGGGTCGACCTGGACCCAGCACCGGGCGTCCGGGTCCACCCGCATCTTCGACAACCCGCTGCACCTGGCGAACCAGAAGTCCAAGGAGCTGCGGTCCCTGCTGCAGGGGGCCGCACAGGCGAGCCGAACGAAGATCCCGTTCATCCAGCCGGCAGTATTCCTGTCGAATCCGACGCTGCGGGTCGACCTTCCCGACCATCAGCTCCACTGGGTCTTCGGCCCCGAGCGGGTCGTTGCGGGCAACGCCGGCGACGTTGGCGGGGCCGGTGGTGGCGCAGGCGGCGCGGGCATCGCCGGAAACGGCGGCGGTGCGGGCGGTGCGGGCGGCGCGGGCGGTGGGCGCGGCACCGTGCTGCCGTCGATCTGGCCCGGGCTGCTGGACGTCCCGCTGCGCGACGAGCGGCAGCGGATCACCCCGGCGCTGTCGAAGGAGCTGGCCAAACTGCTGCCAGCGGTCGGCATCGCGCGCAGCCGGCGCCATCAGCAGGTGGGTTCGTGGCAGCTAGAGTTCCCCGCCTTCGACTCCGGTCTGACCTGGCAGGACCACCACGCCGCCCATGCCCAGGTCGCGTCCGAGCGGCGGAGGGTGCGGATCTACCTCGTCGAGCGGGCCGCCGGCGAGGCGGAGCGGGCGCGCCGGGAGGCGGTCGCCCGCCGCGAGTTCCTGGTGCTGAACGGGATCAGCCACCCCGGGATCGTCCAGGTCGACGGCCTGGAGAGCCATGAGGCCGGCCCGGCGCTGATCTTCCGGCACCGCCCGGACGAGATGCGCCTCGACCACTACCTCGACCAGTTCGGTGACAGCCTCGACGCCGGCACCAGAGTGTCCATGATCCGTGAGCTGGCGGAGACCGTCGCCTACGCGCACGGACGTCACCTCTACCACCGGGCGCTGGCCGCACGCAGCGTTCTGGTGGTGCCGCGTGCCGGCCGGGGCTGGCTCGCGCCCAGACTGATGATCAGCGACTGGCAGGCCGCGGCCCGTGACACCATCCCGGGCAGCGGCGCGCCGGTGAACGGGCTGTCGACGACGTCCCGCGCACTGGCGGTGGAGCCCGCGGCCCAGCTGCTGCCGCATCTGGAGCTGGCCGCCGGCGGCTACCTGGCACCCGAGATCGGCGCGCCGTACCCGGACCCGGTCGGCATGGACGTCTTCGGCCTGGGCGCGCTGGCCTACCTGATCCTCACCGGCCAGGCGCCCGCGGACAGCCCGAACGCGCTGAAGACGCGACTGGAGCAGTCCGGCGCCCTGTACCCGGCGGAGGTCGTCGACTCGCTTTCGGAGACGGCGAACGAGCTGGTGGCGGGGGCGACCCGCCCGCTGCCGGAGGAACGCTTCGACACCGCCCGGGACCTGCTCGACTGGCTGCAGCTCATCGAGGAGGAGCTGACCCGGCCGGACGTCCTGGCTGCCACCCCCGGCGCGGCCCCGGCGGGCGGCGCCGGCGACACGCCCGCGGATCCGTCCACGCTGGACCCGAACGCCACACTCCAGTCCGTCACGTCCGTCTCCGTCGCGGGGCGGGCCGGCCAGGACGCGCCCGAGGGGGAGTACGACGCGGATCCGCTGGAGGCGCAGCGAGGCGACCTCGTCGGGGGCGAGTGGCGGATCCGGGAGCGGCTCGGCACCGGCTCGACGAGCCGTGCCTTCCTGGCGCACAACGAGAAGACCAACCGCGACGAGGTACTCAAGATCGCGCTCTCGGACGAGCGGGCCCCGCGGCTGGGGCACGAGGCGGCGGTGCTCGGCCGCCTGAACGACTCGCGGGTGATCCGGCTGGCCCGGCCGGACACCCTGGTCGTCGGCGGGCGCACGGTGCTCGTCCTCGACCATGCCGGCGAGCAGACCGTCGCCCGCAAGCTGCGTGAGGGCCGGCTCTCCGTCGACGAGCTGGAGACCTACAGCGACTACCTGTTCGGCGCGGTCGACTACCTCGACGGAGAGGGCATCGTCCACCGCGACCTCAAGCCCGACAACATCGTCATCCGCCGCCGGCCGAACCGGACGTACCAGCTGGTCCTCATCGACTTCTCGCTGGCGAACATCTCCGTCCACGAGACCGGCGCGGGCACGCCCCGCTACCTCGACCCGTTCGTCGGCGCCGGCACCCGCACCACCTACGACGAGCACGCCGAGCGTTACGCCCTGGCGGTCACCCTGCACGAGATGGCGTCGGGGGAGCTGCCGCTGTGGGGGGACGGATCCGCCGAGGCGCGGTTCACCTCGGGCCCGCCGAAGGTGGTCACCGAGGCGTTCGACCCGGCGATCCGCTCCGGGCTCACCGCCTTCTTCCTGCGGGCGCTCGACCGGGACGCCGCCCGCAGGTTCGCGTCGCTGAAGGACATGCGCGACGCCTGGCAGGCCGTCTTCCGCGCCGCCGACTCCACTCCGCCGGCCCCGAGCATCCACCCGGCGACGGCCGGCTCGGCGGCGGTGGTGCGGCCGCACGGCTCGGCCGGCGGCGCCGACGAGGCAGCCGCCGAGCGGGCCCGCGACCTGGCCGCCGCGGTGGCCACCGCCGACACGCCGCTGGAGGCCGCGGGCCTGTCCCCGCGCGCCGTCTCGGCCGCGCACCGGCTCAACGCGACGACCGTCGCCGCGCTGCTGTCGCTCGGCTCGAAGGAGATCATCGGCCTGCCGGGAACCGGCGCGAAGACCCGCCTGGAGCTGCAGTCCCGGATCCGGCAGTGGCGCCGTGCCCTCGCCGCCGCCCGGCCCGCCGTGATCGCCCCGCCCGCCGTCATGCCGACCCCGGCCGGGCCGCAGGACGACGGCGCGTCGGCAGCGGCAGCGGCGGTCGCGGCGCAGGACTACCCGCGCATGCCGGTCGAGGTGCTCGCCGACCGGCTGCTGCCCCGCGCTCCCCGGGTGGCGCCGGCCGATCGCAACGCCACCGATCGCAACGCCACCGAACGCGAGGCGACCCGGCTGCTGCTGGGACTGCCCGACGTTGACGGCACGCTGCCGGACCTGCCGCTGTGGGCCCCGCAGCCGCAGATCGCCGAACGGGTCGGGGTGACGGCGGGCCGGATCGCGCAGGTGCTGATCGCCCGCCGCAAGGCCTGGCACGCCGACCCGGCTGTGCGCTCGGTGCACGACGAGCTGATCGAGATCCTCGGCGACGCCGGCCGGGTGATGGGCTTCGACGAGCTGGTCACCGCCGTGCTGGCCCGGCACGGCAGCGCCTGGCGCTCTCCGGCCGAGCGCCGGTCCTCGGTGGAGCGCCGGGCATTCGCCGGCGCCGTGGTGCGCGCCGCGCTGGAGACCGCCGACCTCGACTCCGACCCGCGGCTGGCCCGCCGCCGCTTCCATGACCGGATGCTGGTCGCGCTCGAAGCCGCCGAGGACGACGGCCCGCTCACCCCGGCCGCGCCCGCACTGTTCGACTACGCCATCGCCCTGGGCAAGGCCGCGGACCGGCTCGCCCGCGCCGAGGAGCTGCCCGCCCCGGCGACCGTGCTGCGGGAGCTCGCCGGTGTCGCGGCCACAGTCAGCTCCACAGCTGCCCCGCCGCCGTTGACGGCCCGGGCGGGCTGCCGGCCCTCGACCAGCGGCGCCTCGTCGGGCTGGCCGCCGCAGCCTCCCGCACCGCCGCCGCGAACGCCCGCCTGGAGATCTACCCGCGCGACCTGGATCTCGTCCGTGCGCTGCGCCTCGCCCAGGCCGGGGTGCAGCCCACCCGCCCCACCGCCGCCCTGCCACCGCCGGGCAGCGCCGACGAGCGGCCCGACCGGCTGCTGCTGGACGTCCCGACCATCCACGAGCGGGTACACAACCGCTTCCCGGGCCTGACCACCGACCTGCCGACCCATCCGGAGCTCGACCGCCCGCTGGTCGCCGCCGGGTTCGCCCTCGAATGGGACGCGGCCCGCGCCGGCTACGTGCCGCCGCACGGCCTGCTCTCCTCCGCCGGGTTCGGCTCGTGGGCGACACCGGTCGCCCGCCAGCCCACCGGCCTGGGCGGCGGGCCAGCACGCGCGCTACTCAGCGACCGCCCCGACGAGACGACGGCGGCACTCGCCGAGCGGCGCCTCGAGACCGCGGCCGAAGCCGGTGGCTTCCGGGCGCTCACCGTCCGGCGCAACCACTACCGGGCCGCCTGCGCGGAGCTGGCCAAACCGCACCGGTTCGCCGCCGAACCGGTCGACGTCGCCGCCGTCTTCCTCGAAGCCCTGCACGCCGAGGTCGACCCGCGGCCCAAGCCGACCTGGGCGACGATCCTGCGCGCCGACGCCGCCGAACCGGGCAGCCGGGCGGCCACCAACCTCGCCGAGTACGTCCGAACAGCCTGGGAACGTGCCGCCGGGCACCTCGCCGCCCACGTCGACGCCGAACGGCCGGCACCGCTGCTGCTCCACGACGCCGGCGTGTTCGGGAACTACAACGGCCGCGGGATGGACGTCCTGTTCGCACTCGCCGACCGTGCCCGCGCCGGCGGGCGGCCTGTCTGGGTGCTGTGCCCGACGACCGAACCGACCCGGCCACCCCGGCTCGACGGCGCCCTCGTGCAGCTCGTCACCGAAAGCGAATGGGTGAGCCTGCCGGACGCCTGGATCGCCAACCGGCACCGCGCCGGCGCCGAGGAGACGCACGCGGGCGGAAGGGCGTCCTGACCGATGGCTGGACGCGCCTCGGGGCGCACGGCGCTTCGCCGTTGCCAGCTGCCTGCCGGCCAAAGGCCGCACCGGGCGAGTTTTCGAAGAACGGGTGGAACGGGTGGGGGGACGTCTGTGATCGACCGGGTGGCGCTGCTCAAGGACGCGCAGCGGCAGGTGAAGGCGCTGGAGAAGGATCTCCACGCCCAGGTGGACGAGGTCCCGGCGATTGGGTCGCGGCTGCGCGCCGAGTACGACCGGGCTTTCGAGGTGGGGCGCACGGACGCTACCTGGTCGGCATGGTTCGGCGAGCGGGTCACGCAGGTTGCGGCCGCCTGGATGGTGGGGACGGTCTTTGTCCGCTTCTGCGAGGACAACGGGCTGATCGGAGACCCGTTCCTGGCAGGCCCGACGCCCGCCCGCCTCACTCTCGCCGAGGAACGCACCGAGGACTTCTACCGCCGCCGCCCCGACAAGACCGCGTGCGACTGGCTGCTCGCGGGTTTCGGTGAGATCGCGAAGGTGCCCGTCGGTGCTGGCCTGTTCGACCAGCGGCACAACGCCCTCTTCCAGATTCCGCTCTCCCACGACGCCGCCAAGGAGCTGCTCACCTTCTGGCGCCGCCGCACCGAGGCCGGCACCCTCGTCCACGACTTCACCGACCTGGCGTGGGACACTCGCTTCCTCGGCGACCTCTACCAGGACCTCTCCGAGGATGTCCGTAAGAAGTACGCGCTGCTGCAGACCCCGGAGTTCGTCGAGGAGTTCATCCTCGATCTGACGCTCACGCCGGCCATCGAGGAGTTCGGCTACGACGTAGTCAAACTCATCGACCCCACCTGCGGCTCCGGCCACTTCCTCCTCGGTGCCTTCCACCGCCTCCTCGCCGAATGGGAGAACAACGCCCCCGACCGCGACATCTTCGAACGCGTCAGCCTCGCCTTGGACGCGGTCCATGGGGTGGACATCAACCCGTACGCGGCAGCAATCGCCAAGGTCCGGCTTACTATCGCCGCATTACGCGCGGCCGGATTGACCACGCTGAACGAGGCAGCTGGCTATACTTTCCCGCTACACGTAGCCGTCGGCGACTCTCTGCTAAAGAACCGCCAGCTTGACCTATTTGGCGAGAGCCGCGACGAACTCGCCGAATTTTCCTATGCAACTGAAGATGTGCATAGATATCCAAAGATTCTCGAAAGTGGTAGCTATCATGTCGTAGTTGGAAATCCTCCATATATTACCGTCAAGGATAAGAAGCTAAATCGCGCATACCGCGATCTATATTCCACGTGCTCCGAGGTCTACTCGATGTCGGTTCCGTTTGTGGAGCGGTTCTTCGACTTGGCCAAGTCGCCCCAGATGGGTAGTAGGGGAGGGGGTTATGTCGGTCAAATAACATCAAATTCATTCATGAGGCGCACGTTTGGCAAAGTGCTGATTGAAGAGTATCTTCCCCGTAAGGATCTTCGAATTGTAGTCGACTCCGAAGGGGCGTGGATACCGGGTCATAACATGGACGGGACGCCCACTGTAATCCTGATTGCAACTAACCAGCCTCCTGTTTCTGGGGTTGTCAGGGCTGTCCTGAGTAAGGGTAAGCGTGAGGGGCGAAGAGATGGAGGAGGGGGTAAGGGTCCGTATTGGAGCTCAATCGTCGATCATATTGGGGAATCTTATTACGACAACGAATGGTTGCGAATCCTTGATCTCGACCGTGCGAGGTTCGCGGACTATCCATGGATTCTTTCTGATGGTGGGGCAGAAAGACTGGTTGAAGTGCTGGAAGTCAACTCTCCGCGTGCTCTAAAGGACATAATTGAGCGGCCTATCGGCCGTGCGGTCAGAGTGGGTGCCGACGAAGCTTTCGTGCGTCCGAATAACTGGCGGCCAAAAAAGTCGCAACTGATGGCAAGACTTCGACCTCTAACGACGGGGGAAAATTTAAGAGACTGGGTAATCGGCCAAAGGTCGAACATCTACTATCCTTACATCTATGGATCCGGGGAGTGTTACGATGGTGGAATAACGGAGGAACTCTGGCCGTTGAGGACGGTACTCGCTGCTCGCAGCACATTCAGTGGAAAGATGTCGGATGCCGGCTTGGTGTGGTGGGAGTATATGCAGCACACCGTTAGTGCCTACGCGACCCCACTTTCCATCACATTTGCGTTCGTGGCATCTCGCGGTCATTTTCTGCTCGATTTCGGTGGTGGTGTTTTTAACCGTCATGCGCCGATAATTAAACTTCCGTCTCAGGCAATAGAAGACGACTATGTTGCTCTACTTGGAGTACTCAACTCGTCGACTGCTTGCTTTTGGCTTAGGGAACGGTCGCAGCCGAAGGGCGGCGCGGCCGACCACCTTTGGCTGCGGACCTTTGAATTCACAGGTGGTAACCTGCAGGAGATCCCCTTGCCGTCGGATTTTCCGCTGGTACGAGCGCGGGGTCTGCAGCGCTTGGCTCAAAACCTGGTGGCGTTCGCGCCCGCAACCGTTGCGGGGGGCGGGATACCAAGACGAGCCCGGTTGGCGGCGGCGCAGGCCGAGTGGACGTCCACGCGGGCGCGGATGATCGCATTGCAAGAAGAGCTGGACTGGCAGGTATACCGGCAGTATGGGTTGCTAAACGACGAGCTGACCCTGCCAATGGCTGAGGTGCCCGAGATCAGGTTGGGTGAGCGGGCGTTTGAGATCGTGCTGGCGCGGAAGATTGCAGCTGGGGTGGAGACACCGGAGTGGTTCGCTCGGCATGGCTCTACTCGGGTTACCGAACTGCCAGTGGACTGGTCGGATAAATACCGGGCGTTGGTAGAGAAGCGGATCGCCGTCATTGAGAGAGACCAGAACATCGCTCTGATCGAACGACCCGAGTACAAGCGGTGTTGGGAGACCGAGGGCTGGGACAAGATGCAGGGCGCGGCCCTGCGTGACTGGCTTCTTGACCGTCTGGAGACCCGCGAGCTGTGGTTCGCCGATGTCGACGGCATGGTGCAGCCGCGGGTGTGGACCACCGGGCGGCTTGCCGACGAGCTAGCCGCCGATGCGGACTTCGTCGAGGTCGCCGAGATCTATCGCCCCGGTGAGAACCTCACGAAGGTGGTCGCCGCGCTCGTCGAAAACGAGCATGTGCCGTTCCTGGCCGCGCTGCGTTACAAGGATTCCGGGCTGGTGAAGCGAGCCGACTGGGAGTCAGTCTGGGATCAACAGCGAGCAGAAGACGCTGCCCCGGACGAGGAGGCGGCGAAGCGTATCCGCGACCGGATTCCCGTGCCGCAGAAGTATACCCAGGCCGACTTCCGCAAGCCCAGCTACTGGCGTTGCCGCGGCAAGCTGGACCTCCCGAAGGAGCGGTTCATCTCCTACCCGTACGCCAGCCCGGAGAACGACCCGACGATGCTCATCGGCTGGGCCGTTTGGGATCACTGCGATCAGGCCCAAGCACTGGCAACCTTGGTCGTCGAGCGTCAGGACAACGACGGTTGGGGTGCAGAGAGGCTTACTCCGCTGCTGGCCGGGCTGCGTGAGGTGATGCCGTGGGTCCACCAGTGGCACAACGACATCGACCCGCTCTACGACGGCTCACCTGCGGAGATGTATGATGCATTTCTCGCGGAGTCGATGGGTCAGCACGCGCTTACGGCCGACGTCCTCACCGCTTGGCGTCCGCCGGCGGCCAGCCGCGGCGGCCGCCGGGCGGCGAAGTGACCGAGCCTGCGCGCCGCAGCCTTTACCCGTTCGACCTGACCGGAGGTGCCGTGACTAGGTCCAGTCCGTCGCCGCAGCCGCTGCTGCGGGAGGTCATCGACATCCCTGTACGGACGTCCGACAGCGACTTCGTTCTCAAACTCACAGAGGGGATCGCCGACGCCGCGACTCTGAGCAACTATGTGGTTACCGAGCGGCTGGCCGGAAACTTCGACGAGGCGCTCGGATTGATCGCGCATGCGGTGAGTACCGGGTCGTCGAAGGGCGTGTACCTGCACGGTTCGTTCGGATCCGGTAAGTCGCATTTCATGGCGGTGTTGCACGCGATGCTGCGTGGCGAGCCGGCGGCGAGGTCACTGGATGACCGGCTGACGGACGTCATCGGCAAGCACGATGCGGCGCTGGCCGGCAAAAGGTTCCTGCTCGTTCCGTTTCACATGCTAGGCGCGAAGTCGATCGAGCAGCGGGTGCTCGGTGGGTATGCAGATCATCTGCGCGCATTACACCCGAAGGCGCCGATCCCGGCGGTGCACCGGGCCGGGGCGCTGCTGGACGAGGCTCGCAGCGTGCGTGCCAAGGTCGGTGACGCCACCTTCCTCGCCGAGCTCAACCGTGCCGGCTCGGGCGGGGCGCGCGGGGCGGGTGCAGACGAGTGGGGTGAGGACGGCTCTTGGACGGCCGCCGAGGTGGACGAGGCGCTCGAGCCGGGCGCCACCACCGATAGCAGAGCCCGCCGTCAGCTGATCTCCGACCTGCTTTCCACCTGGTTCGCGAACATGTTCCGGGACCTGCGTGAGGACGCCGAGGGCTTCATCTCCCTCGACGCCGGCCTTACCGAGATCGCCCGGCATGCGAAAAACCTCGGCTACGACGCGGTCATCCTGTTTCTTGATGAGCTGATTCTGTGGCTGGCAAACAACATGGGTGACCAAGCATTCGTCTCCCGCGAGGCCCAGAAGATCACCAACTTCGTTGAGGGTGGACTGGGACCTCGGTCGATCCCAGTTGTCAGCTTTATCGCCCGCCAACGGGACCTGCGAGAGCTGGTCGGTGACTCCGTCGCCGGTGATGTGCGCCTGTCGTTCCTCGATGTCCTCAACTATGCGGGCAGCCGGTTCGACCCCATTATTCTCGAGGATCGCAACCTCCCTTTGATCGCCAACCGGCGCCTGTTGAGGCCGCGGGACGCCGACGCCGGGGCAGCGATCGCGCGGGCATTCGACACGACGGCGAAGGTCCGCGCCGAGGTGTGGGACACGATGCTCGGCGGCAGTGAACAGCTCGGCGCCGACCGGGACGCTTTCCGGCTGTCCTACCCATTCAGCCCGGCGTTCATGGACACGCTCGTGCACGTCTCGTCGGCCCTGCAGCGCAACCGGACGGCGCTGAAGCTCATGCGCCAGCTGCTCGTCGACCACCGCGACGACCTGCGCCTCGGCCAGGTGGTGCCGCTCGGCGACCTGTGGGATGTGATCATCCGTGGTGCCGAAACTCCGTTCACGGACGTCCTGAAAGCGGAGTTCGACGCGGCGCAGAAATTCTACACCCGCAAGCTGCGCCCCTACCTGCTCGACACGGAAGGCCTAGACGAGGACACCCTTGCTCGGGTCCGCCGAGCCCGAGCAAGCGGCGCTCCTGCTGGCATCGGCGCTACTGGTGCGGCTTCCGGGAGTAGCGTCGACCCGGGGCTTGAGGCAAGGGTCCGCCGGTTCACAGCGGACGATCGGCTGGTCAAGACGCTGCTGCTGTCTGCACTCGCACCGAGTGTGCCCGCATTGCGTAATTTGACGCCTTTGCGGCTCTCGGCGCTCAATCACGGCAGCATCACCAGCCGTATCCCGAGAGGTGAGGCGGGACTCGTCGGCAGAAAGATTGAGAACTGGGCCAGTGAGTTCGGCGAGGTCAAGTATCGCCCGGTGGAAGGCGGTGACCCGGGCGTCGGCCTGGAGCTGGTCGACGTCGAGGTCGACAGCATCCTCAACTCGGCCGTCGCCTACGACAACGGCGGTAATCGGCGCACCCTGGTGAAGCGGCTGCTCGTCGAGGAGCTCGGTGTCACCGTCACCGGGGACGTCTACGGCGACCGGCTCGACCTCGTCTGGAAGGGCAGCAGGCGCTCCGCCGAGGTCATCTTCGGCTCGATCCGCGGCGCGGACCTGCGTGACGACCAGTTCGCCCCGGTCGACCCGGACGCCTGGCGGCTCGTCGTCGACTACCCGTTCGACGACGCCGGCGACGGCCCCGTCTACGCCCGGGCGCGGGTCGAGCGGATGCGCGGTGCGGGCGCCGGGCACCGGACGGTCTGCTGGATCCCCGCCGACCTGACCGCCACCCGCCTGGCCGACCTGGGGATGCTCGTCCGGCTCGACCATCTGCTCGCCGGCAGCGGGCACCGGTTCGACAGCCATGCGCAGCACCTGAGCGCGGACGACCGCCAGCGTGCCCGCGGGGTGCTGAAGAGCCGCTACGACGCGCTGCTGACCAAGACCCGCACCGTGCTGCGCTCCGCCTACGGGCTCACCTCGAAGGACGAGCAGGACGTCACCGCCGACTTCACCGACCATCTGCGCGCGCTGCCGTCGGGGCTGAACCCGACGCTGCCGCTGGGCGCGTCGTTCCGCGACGCCCTCCGGCGCCTGGTGGGCGACCTGCTCGCCGACCAGTTCCCCGGCCATCCCGATCTCGACCCCGACCAGAGCGGGACGGCAGTCAAGCCCGCCGAGCTGAAGATCGTCCTCGGTTACGTGACGAAGGCGGCGGAGGCCGACGGCGGATCGGTCGAGGTCGCCCGCGCCGACCGGATTCCGATGCGCCGGATCGCACCGGCGCTCGGGCTCGGCGTGATGCACGAGGTGCGTTTCGAGCTGGGCCGCGAGTGGGTCGACCACTTCACCCGCCAGGCGGCGCAGGCCGCGGCCGCGGACGGCGCGGGCGGTGCCGGTGGCACGGCTGGTGGGGGTGGTGCGGAGCCGGGTGAGCTACTGGTAGGCGACCTGCTGGGCTGGATCGACGTGCCAAAGGTGCGGGGCCTGGCGGATGACGTCGCCAACCTGATCGTCGCCGCGTTCGCGGAACAGACCGACCGGGCCTGGTACCGGCACCGCGGCCACCTGCCGACCCCACCCGAGCTGACCGCCATCACCAAGGACATGGCACTGCGCGAACAGCCTCTGCCGGACGCCGCCGACTGGGCCACCGCCGTCGACCGCGCCCAGGCGATCTTCGGGGTGCTGCCGCCGGCGCTGCTGCGTGGCCGACTGCTGCGCGGCTTCGTCGACGAGCTGGTCGGGAAGACGCACAGCCGCCGGGCGGCCTGCCAGGAACTGGTCAGCGTCCTGGAGGCCCGTGCGACGGAACTCGGCCTCGACCCACGCACCGGCGCCGCCCTGGTCAGCACCGCCCCGACCCCCGCGAGTGGGCCCGGCAGCACGGAGAGCCTCGGGGACCCAAACACCGACGGCTCGGCGGCGCAGGGAAGGCTGCGGACCGCCCGGGCGGCCCGCGACCTGGTGGTCGCGCTGGACGAGACCAGGGTGGCGACGGAGATCGTCCGCCGGCTCGCCCGCGCCGACCTCGCCGGCCCCGCCCGCCGGCTCGCGGTGAGCATCAGCCGCGCCACGGAGGTCGCGACCGCCGTCCGGGCGGCACCCTGGGACGTCTTCGTGGTCATCGCGGGGCTCGGCGAGCCGTACCGCTCCGAGGCCGACGAGATTCTCGACGCACTGCGGGCCGCGGCTGCTGCCGACGAGCTGACATCACCACTCGCGACGGCGTTGGGAAATGCCCGATCCGAGGCCACCGCCCTGCTGCGCCGCGCGACAGCGGTGCCGGTAACCCGAACCCCGCCGGACCCGCGTCCAGCGATCATCCGGCCGCCGGCCGAGGTCGCGGGCACGCCCGGCATCGACACCGACCGCACCGGAGTGACCGGCGGCGGGAACGGGACCGGCGGCGGCAGTGGTGAGGGCGGAGGCGTCGGCGGCGAGACGGGGACCGTCGACACGGACCGGGTTCCGGTCGGTGAGACCGGTGGCGTGCGGACGTGGCGAGTCGGGCTCGGCGGGCTGGAGAAGGCGTTGGCCGAGTTGCGCGCCCACGCCGGTGACCGGTCCGGTGAGGTCGAGATCGTCTGGCGGCCGCAGCCGTGACCGTCCTGCCTTCCTCGTCCTCCGCCGCGCATGCCGCACCGAGCGGTACGTCCGGTGCGGGTGCCCCGCGGGTCACCCCGGCTGTCGTGCTGGGCCGGGTCGCCCGGCTGCGGCGCGGCGGAAACGGCGATCACAGCGATCACGGTGGCCAGCCGCGGGTGCTGCTAGTTCGGGCCCGGCCCGAGTGGTCTGGGCCCGCCGACCTCGACCTCGGCGGCCGACTGGTCCGGGTGGTGGCGTGCGTGTCGCCGCTCGCGGTGCTCGAGGAGGTCGTCCGCTGGACGCACGCCCCCGTCGAGGACGGCTGGCTGGTGCTGCTCACCGACGCCGACGAGGGGTCGCTGGGAGACTCGCTGCTCGCGCAGGTCCACCGACAGCGGGTCGATGTCATCGAGCCGTGGCTCGCCGTCCTGGAGGACTTCGGGGCCACCCAGGCCGACCCGCGGCTGCGGGGCTCCGAGTACCGCTGGGTCGCTCCGGCGCTGCTGGAAGCCCGGCCCGCGGCCGGCTGGCCGCGCCGGCCAGGCGGTCTGCTCGGCCGGGAGGACGCACTGGCCGAGCTGGCCGCCGCCCGCCTCGGCCTCACCGAGCTGGGCCTGGGTGCCGCCGACCTGGACATCGCCACCCTGCTGCGCTGGACGACGACGCCCGGTGCGACCGCGGCGCTGGGCCGGCTCGGTGCCGACGAACGCGCCGGCCTCACCAGATACCTGGTGGAACGCACGGGACGCGCCGGGCAGGCGCTGTTCACGCTGACAGCCGCCGGCAACGGTGATCGGGCGCTTGCCCTCGGCCTGGTCTGCGACTGCCTGTGGCCACGTTCGCGGCCGGGCCACCGCGGTTCCGCGGAACCGCCTGCCGGGACGTCGGGCGCTGGCGCTGGCGGCGGCTCGGGCGTGGGCACGGACGCGGTCGAGCGGGTGGTCGAGCGGGCCAGGGTACGGGTGGAGCGCTACTTCGGCGATGTGCGTCTCGATGACACGACCATGCGTGCGTTCGCGGACGCCGTCCGCGAGGTGGTGACCACAGCCCTGCTCACCGCCCGCCCGGGCGCAGGCCGGCTCGGCCTCGACGCGGCCGGCGCGCGGGGCGTCGCCGAGGACGCCTCGGCGACGCTGCACCCGGAGGACGGTGTGCCGGCGCTACTCGACACGGCCGACCGGCTGCTCGGCGACCTCGACGCCCGGGCCGCGGGCGCTGCCAGCGACCTCCTGCGGTCCGGGTTCGACCATCGGCTGGGTGTGGTCGCTGCCGCCGTCCGGGACTCTCTCACCGTGGCGCAGTCCGGCGTCCACCGTTCGCTGCTCGCGGGGGCGGCCCGCGACGTCATGGCCGCCGTCGGATCACTGCGCGGGCATCTGCTGGCCGGGCTGGACCGTCCCGAGGTGGAACGGGCGGCGATGGCCGCCCGGCTCGTCGGCTGGCTCGCCACCCAGCCCACCGGCTCGCTGACCGCCACGGCCACTGGTTCGCCTGCCACCGGTTCGCCGACCACGGGGGTGCCGGCCGGGCCGACGTCGCTGGCCGCTGCCCTCGACGCGCACCTCGACGACGGTGCCTGGGCCGACGTCGCGCTCAGCCATCTCGCCGCCGGCACGCCCGCACCCGCGGTCGGCTCCGTGTACCGCGACCTCTACCTGGTCGCGGCCCGGCGCCGCCGCGCCCTCGACGCGACCTTCGCCCGACTGCTCGCCCAGTGGACCACCACCGGTCGGTCGGCGCCGGCGGGATCGGCGGGATCGGCGGGGCCGCTGTGCGTCGAAGAGGTGCTCGACCGGGTGGTCAGGCCGGCCGTGACCGCTCGCGGCGGCCGCGTGCTGCTCCTCGTCCTCGACGGGATGAGCGCCGCCGTCGCCGCCCAGCTCGCCGCCGAGCTGCGCCGGGAGCGCTGGGAGGAATGCGACCCGCTGGGCCTGCCCGTTGCCGAGCCGACCGACCCGGCGCGGCGGCGAGCAGCCCTCGCCGTGCTCCCGACGGTCACCACCACCTCGCGGACGTCGCTGTTCGCCGGCCGGCTGGTCACCGGGGACAAGACGACGGAGAAGGCCGAGTTCGAGAACCATCCGCGCTGGGGCCGCCGGCCCGCGCGGCTGTTCCACCACGCCGACCTGGCCGGCGCGCCCGGCGTCGCCCTCGACGGGGAGCTCACCGACGCGCTGACCTCGGAGATCCCGCTCGTCGCGGTGGTCATCAACACGATCGACGACACGCTCGACCGAGGCCGGCCACACGACGACGGCGGCTGGAGCCTGGCGGACGTCGGCCGGCTGCGCGCGGTGCTCGGCTACGCCCGCACGGCCGGCCGGGCCGTCATCCTGACCAGCGACCACGGCCACGTCGTCGACCACCGCGCCGAAAGGCTGGATCCCGCCGCCGACGCCGACATCCTGTCGGCCCGTCACCGTGCCTGCGGCCCGGGCGAAGGTGAAGGCGCCGCGGCCGAGGTGCTGCTCGCCGGGCCACGGGTGCTCTCGCCCGACGGACGGATCGTCGCGCTGTGGGATCCCGACACGCACTACCTGAGCCGCCGCGGCGGCTATCACGGTGGGGCATCGCCCGCGGAGGTGACCGTGCCCGTGCTGGCGTTCCTGCCGTTCCGCCTTTCCGCGGCGTCGACGAGCCGTCACCTGCCGCCCGGCTGGCGCCCGCTGCCCGACCAGCGTCCCCGCTGGTGGTCCCTGGAGACGACGGACCTGCTCGGCAACCTGGACGGCCTCGCCGGTGGCGACACGGTGCTGGTCGGGCGGCCCACGGCCGCCTCCACTGCCTCCGCGCCCGTCTCCGCCGCGGCTGGCTCCACGGCGGCGAACAGCGGTACGGACGCGACGATGGCCCTGCCCCGCAAGCGGCGCCGGCCGGCAGAGGAGCAGACCGGCCCGGCACTGTTCGACCTGCCGGCGGAGGCGGCCGGGGGGCCGGTCGCCCACCCCGGCGCTGATCCGGCCCCCGGTGGCAGTGCCGTGCCCGGCCGCGCTCCGGCGGACGACACCGCCGTCACCGGAGCAGGAGCAGGAGCAGACGCCGGAGCCGGAGCAGCGGGCCGCGCCGGGGCGGGTGACGGGTCCACGGATCCGATCGATTTTCTCGTCGCCGGGCTGCTCGCGTCCGAGCTGTTCCGCTCCCAGCTCGACGGACTGGCCCGCAAGGTGCCGGTGGAGAAGGTGGAGGCTGCGGTGCGGGCGCTGCTCGGCGCGAACGGCACCCTGGCGACATCCGTCGTCGCCGAACAAGCCGGTGAGCGTGCGGTGCGGGCCGGCGGGTTCGCCGTGACCCTGCGGCGGCTGTTCAACATCGACAACTATCCGGTGCTGGAACCGATCGACGACGGTCACACTCTGCGCCTCAACGTCGACCTGCTGCGCACCCAGTTCGGGCTGACCCCGTGAGCGGCGAGACCGCCGGTGCCGGCGCTGCGGCTGCGGCTGGTGTGAGCGCGGCGCGGCGGCGGGATGTGCTCGACGCGCTGCGGCGCGGGGCGGTACCGGCGGCCGGGCTGGACCTGCTCGCGGTCGGGCTGGACCGGTTCGAGCGCGCCGCCGCCGACGACCTGGCCGCCGTCGCCGCCGGTGGGTCGGTCTTCAAGGCGATCCGCGGCGAGTACGGCTCCGGGAAGACGTTCTTCACCCGCTGGCTCGCGGAACGGGCCAAGAAGGCGGGGCTGGCCACGGCCGAGGTGCAGATCTCGGAGAACGAGACACCACTGCACCGGCTGGAGACCGTCTACCGCCGGCTCACCGAGCGCCTGACCACCGCGACGTTCCCGCCGAGCGCCCTGCGCCAGGTCGTCGACGGCTGGTTCTACGCCCTGGAGGAGGACGTCCTCGCCGCCGACGAGGCGATCGGCGACGACCCGGCGGCGTTCGACGCGGCCGTCGGCGAGCTGGTCGACCGGCGACTCGCCGATGTCGGCCGGACGGCCCCCGCGTTCGCCGCCGCGCTGCGCGGCTACCGGTCAGCGCTGACCGGCGGTGACGAGGCGGCCGCGGCGGCGGTCCTCGCCTGGCTCGGCGGGCAGCCGCACGTCGCCGCGAGCGCGCGCCGGGCCGCCGGGGTCCGCGGCGACCTGGACCATTTCGGGGCGCTCGGCTTCCTGCAGGGGCTGCTGGTGGTGCTGCGCGACAGCGGCTTCCGCGGGCTGCTGCTCGTCCTCGACGAGGTCGAGACCCTGCAGCGGGTCCGCTCCGACGCCCGCGACAAGGCGCTGAACGCGCTGCGCCAGCTCATCGACGAGGTCCACAGCGGACGGTTCCCCGGGCTGTTCCTCGTCATCACCGGAACACCGGCGTTCTACGAGGGCCCGCAGGGGGTGCACCGGCTCGCGCCGCTCGCGCAGCGGCTCGCCACCGACTTCACCGCCAACCCGAGGTTCGACAACCCGCGGGCCGTCCAGCTGCGGCTGGCCGGGTTCACCGAGGCGTCGCTCGTCGAGCTCGGCGGGCGGGTCCGTGACCTGTACGTCGCTGGCCCGGCGGGCGACGCGGCGGCGAGGGAACGCATCGGGCGGCTCGTCGACGACGGCTACCTCGGCGAGCTGGCGGCGGCGGTCGCCGGGAGGCTCGGCGGCAAGGTCGGTGTCGCGCCGCGGCTGTTCCTCAAGAAGCTCGTCGGGGACGTCCTCGACCGGGTCGACCAGTTTGACGACTTCGACCCCCGCCGCGACTACCCGCTGATGATCGCCGCGGCGGAGCTGACCGACCTGGAACGCAACGCCGCCCGCGCCGACGACATCGACCTCGACCTGGACAACGACCCCGACCTGGACCTGTCCTGACCACCGGGCCCGCGGCCGGCGCTGGTGCCGGCGCTCGCGCCGGCGACACCGCCGGTGCCGACCCGGTGGACCTGCTGCATCCGGTGGTGACGCACCACATCGTGAACACGCTGCAGTGGCCGGGGCTGCGCCCACTGCAGGAGGCGGCCGTCGCGCCGCTGCTCGCCGGGTCGGACGCGCTGCTACTCGCGCCGACCGCCGGCGGGAAGACCGAGGCCGCCACCTTCCCGATCCTGTCGCGGATGGCCGCGGAGAACTGGCAGGGCACCTCCGTCCTGTACCTGTGCCCGCTCAAGGCGTTGCTGAACAACCTGACCCCCCGGCTGGAGACCTACACCGGATGGCTCGGCCGCCGGGCGGCGGTCTGGCACGGGGATGTGGCCGAGAGCCGGCGCGGGCGGATCCGCCGCGAACGGCCCGACGTCCTGCTCACCACACCCGAGTCGCTGGAGGCGATGCTCGTCAGCGTCCGCACCGACCATCACGGGTTCTTCGCCGGTGTGCGCACCGTGATCGTCGACGAGGTGCATGCCTTCGCGGGCGACGACCGCGGCTGGCACCTGCTCGCCGTCCTGGAGCGGCTGCGCCGGCTCATCCCCGCCGACCTGCAGGTCATCGGCCTGTCGGCGACGGTCGGGAACCCCGCCGAGCTGCTGCGCTGGCTGCAGGGATCGGGCGCCGGCCGCCGCACCGCTCAGGTCGTCGCACCGGACGTCCCCCTCCAGCCCACCCACGAGCCGATCCCGCCGACGTCCCACGCGGCGATGCCGACGACACCGCCGCCGGGTGAGATCGAGCTGGACTACGTGGGCTCGGTGACGAACGCCGCGAAGGTGCTGGCCGCCCTGCACCACGGCGAGAAACGACTGGTGTTCTGCGACTCGAAGAAGATCGTCGAGGAGCTCGGTCAGGCACTGCGGGCACTCGGCGTGGACACGTTCCTCTCGCACGCCTCCCTGTCTGCGGCCGAGCGCCGCCGCTCCGAGGAGGCTTTCGCGCAGGCCCGCGACTGCGTCATCGTCGCCACCAGCACGCTGGAGCTCGGCATCGACGTCGGCGACCTAGACCGGGTGATCCAGATCAACGCCCCGGCGACCGTCGCGTCGTTCCTGCAGCGCCTCGGCCGCACCGGCCGGCGGTCGGGCACCGTGCGCAACTGCCTGTTCCTCACCCTGTACGAGAGCGCGCTCGTGCAGGCCGCCGGTCTGCTGGCGCTGTGGGGCCGCGGCTGGGTCGAACCGGTCGTCGCACCGCCCGAACCACGGCACATCGTCGCCCAGCAACTGCTCGCCTACTGCCTGCAGGAGAACCGGATCGGCGACCGGAGCTGGGCCGACGAGTGGAACGGCCTCGCGCCGTTCGACCGCTCGGCGGAGCCGATCGTGCGCCATCTCGTCCGCGCCGGCTACCTGGACTCCGACGGCGGCATGCTGTTCGTCGGCCCCGAGGCCGAGCGCCGTTTCGGCCATCGGCACTTCTCCGAGCTGACCGCCGTGTTCACCGCCGCGCCGCAGTTCACCGTCCTGCACGGCCGCGACGAGATCGGCCGCACCGACCCGGTCCTGCTCACCGACCCGGTCGAGGGGCCGCGGCTGCTGCTGCTCGCCGGCCGCAGCTGGCGGGTCACCCACATCGACTGGAAACGCCGCCGCTGCTTCGTCGAACCCGCCGACGGAGGTGGCCGGGCCCGCTGGCTGACCGCCGCCGACGGCGGGACGTCCTTCGCACTGACCAGAGCCATGCGGGACGTCCTGCTCGGCGCGGACCCGCCGGTTCCCCTCACCCGCCGGGCGACGGAACGGCTCGCCGCCATCCGCGAGAACCACCTCGACGTCGTCCACCCCGGGGGGACAGTGATCGCGCGGACGGAGGATCACACCGACGTCCGCTGGTGGACCTGGGCCGGCGAACGTGCCAACCGCACCCTGGCGGCGAGCCTCGGCGACCTCGCCGACCCGCTGCAGTCCCCAACGGCCGCCTACCTGCGCCTGCGTACCGATCTGACCCCGGCCTTCTGGAAGACCGCGACCGTGGACCTGGCCGTCCGCCTGTGCCTGCCGCACGTCACTGAGGACGCCCTCGCCGGCCTGAAGTTCAACACCGCGCTACCCCCACGGCTGGCCGAGGCCACCCTCGCCACCCGCCTCGCCGACCTGCCCGCCGCGGCGGCGGTCGTGCGCGAGCCCGTCCGCTTCACCCACCGAATCCCCGCGTAGCCCTCCCGAAGCGTGTTCGTCACGAATCCAACGCGGAGCGTGGACGTGGAGGCGGCTGGCGGGTCGGCCGCTCGTGGAGCGCCTGAAGGGCAGCATCTATCACCGTATGAAGGAACTTCGGCCTGGCTCGGCCGGCTCCACCGAGGTCCGTATGATCTTCGTTTTCGATCCCCGCCGCGAGGCGATCTTCCTGGTCGCAGGCGACGAAGCCGGGGCTTGGCGGGAGTGGTGCCGGACCGCTGTCCCCCTCGCGGACGAACGGTTCACCGACCATCTGACCAGCCTGAAGGAAGAGGACTGAGGAGGACCAGCCGTGAGCCCGTCGAACTGGCGTGAGGTCAAATCCAAGGCCCGCGCCGCTGATCCCACCTGGGACAATTCTGAACGCGTCGAGCGCCGCGCCGAGATGCTCGCTTCCGTCAGCGGCGCCCAGCTCGCCGAGATCCGCCGCCAACTCGGCGTCACCCAGACCCAGCTCGCCGAGGCCACAGGGCTGACCCAGGCCAGAATCAGCCAGATCGAGAACGCCGGTGCGATGGGCCTCGACACCTTGCGTGTCGCCCGCATCGGAAACATCCAACTCAACATCGCCTGACCGCCACCCCACCGAGGCTCAGTTCCCCGCGTAGCCCTGCCGGCGAGGCTGGGCACGGCCTATGATCGTGGATCATGAGCTTCCTCGCGCCTGACTATCGGGCGGGTTCGCTCGCTGACGTGATGCCGTCCGTGCTGGCCGGGATGGACGTGCCGGGCATGGCCAACGTCCTGGGGCTGCCGGCGGCGTCCAGGGTGTGCGTGCTGCTGGTGGACGGGCTGGGCTGGCAGCTGCTGCGGGAGCACGCCGACCAGGCGCCGTTCCTGACCTCGCTGGCGGCCGGCCGGGAGCCGATCTCCGCGGGTTTCCCGGCGACGACGGCGACGAGCGTCTCCGCGATCGGTACCGGAATGCCGCCTGGTGAGCACGGTGTGGTCGGCTACTCGTTCGCCGTCGGGCCCGACGAGGTGCTCAACGCGCTGGGCTGGCGCAGCCAGGGCAACGGTGCCGGCGGTGGTGACGGCGACTCGTCGGTCGACCTGCGGGACAGGATCGTGCCCGAGCAGTTCCAGCCCCGCGCGACCGCCTTCGAGCGGGCTGCGGCCGCCGGGGTGGCCGTGCGGCTCGTCGGCCCGGCGCACCATGACGGCAGCGGCCTGAACCGGGCGGCACTGCGCGGCGGGCGGCACCGCGCGGCCCACGCCCTGGGGGATCTCACCAGCGGGGTGCGCGACGAGCTGCGCGGCCCCGGCCCGATCCTCTGCTACGCCTACCACGGCGATCTCGACCTGCTGGGGCACCGGTACGGGCCGGGCAGCGATCCCTGGCAGGAGCAGCTGGCCGTCGTCGACCAGCTTGCCGCCAGGATCGCCGCGGGCCTCCCACCGGGCGGCCTGCTGGTGGTCACCGCCGATCACGGCATGGTCGCGGTCGCCGAGCAGGACCGGGTGGACGTCGACACCGAACCGGCGCTGCTCGACGGCGTGCGCCTGTTCGGCGGCGAGGCGCGCACCCGGCACCTGTACACCCACCCAGGCGCGACGGACGACGTGTGGCGCGCCTGGGGCGAGATCCTCGGTGAGCGGGCGCTGGTGCTGCGCCGCCACGAGGCGATCGAGGCGGGCTGGTTCGGCCCGCGGGTGGCCGAGCACGTCCGGCCCCGCATCGGCGATGTCGTCGTCGCCGCGCAGGGGACCCTCGCCCTGATCCGCTCAGGCGTCGAACCACGGTCGAGCCGCTTCGCCGGCCACCACGGCTCACTTACCTCCAGCGAACAGCTCATCCCACTGCTGACGGCCTCGAACTCGCGCTGAAACCCGGTCGGCTCTCGGCCGGCGCCGGGGGAGGCGGCGCGACGCCTCCGGGTTCCCGGACGCGGGGAAGATGGTCGAGCTGTCGATCGCGGATGGAGCTGCCCCGATCCCAGATCGTCGGGTTGAGCTCGTCCGGTGGGGTCGGGCCGGGCTGCTCGGTGAATATTTCCCGGCGCGCGGCCACGGCGGCGCGCACGCGGTGGCGGTAGTCGGAGAAAACCTGGACTTCGCCGTGTGGCCAGGTGAGGTCGGTGTAGTCCATACCGTCGTGCGAGTAGTCGCCGAGGCGGTGAATCCTGACCGCGTGTTCCCTGAGCGTGGCCGGTGCGGCCGCGATGACGATCAGGCCGCCGATCCGGTCGACCCACGGCCGTGGACTCGGGTCCGGCTCCCAGGCCGGCCACTGCCGGCTGCCGAGTGGTGCGGCCTGCCACGCGCGGTTGTCGGCCACGGCGGAGTCCAGGCCGGGGGTGTGCCAACGGACCGTCCCCTCAGGCCGCCGGCCCAGCGGGAGCGTTCTGCGCAGGGCACGGGCCGCGGCGGCGGAAAAGGTGGTGAGCGTGGACGGCAGGAGCACGATGGGGTCGCTCGGGGCGGCGTCGAAGGGATTGGGCGCGAGAAAGGGACGGTCAATGAGGACGAACGTGCCCGGAATCCGCTGATAGGCGAGGCCCCACAACAGTCGGCCGAGAAGGCGGGCGCCATGCCAGTCGCTGAGAACGTGCCAGGTCTCGTGGTAGTTGTTGGTGCTGAACCTGGCATAGCCACCGGGCCGGAGAGTGATGGCCGTACAGGCCCGGCCGTCGAGCCGGAGCTGGTGGCGGTGCAGCTTCATTCTGTCGCCCACCCGGCGCCGAGAATCGGGGCGCGGCTCGGCGCTCCTTCTCACGTGTCTGTCACCTTTCCGCTCCGGTCCTTTCTCCTCGCGCGTCGCACCGCGCGCCCGGTGCCGGTGCCGGTGCCGGCGGAGCGGCTCAGCGGCCGGCTGCCGAGTACACCAGGGCAGCGGCAGGCGGGCCAATGCTTTTCGGGCTGGTCGCCGCGGAGGGCTGCCCGCATGCGCGAGGTGATGGTAGCGATACGGTTACCACATGCAGCCGCCATTGCTTCGCCCACCAGCACAACGGGTCATGCAGGCCACCACCGCCGGTGAGCGCGAAACCCTGGAAGCCTTCCTCGACTTCTACCGGGATGTGCTCGTCCACAAGGTGCGCGGTGTCGGTGACCGGGACGCCGGGCGCAGGCTGCTGCCCTCGCTCACCACACTCGCCGGCCTCGTCAAACACCTGACCGTGGTGGAACGGGACTGGTTCCACCGCATGGTCGGCGGCGGTCCCGAAGCGACCGCGGATGGAGAGGGGGGCACCAGCTGGGCGCTCGCCGAAACCGACACCGTCGATTCGCTGCTGGCGGAGTACGACCGTGCGTGCGCGCTGTCCCGAGAGATCGCGGCAGGGTACGCGCTCGATGACGTCTTCGCTCACCCCAGCGCTCCGCAGGTGTCTCTGCGGTGGATCTACGTCCACATGATCGAGGAGACGGCCCGGCACACCGGCCACGCGGACATCGTCCGCGAACTGACCGACGGCGAGACCGGCGTGCTGGGATAGCAGGCCAACCGAGCCCCGCCGCGTGGACGGTCAGGGCTTGGCCCGGTCAGGCTGAGACGGCGGCCCGGTCAGGCTGTGTGGCCGGCCGTCGGGGTGGTCGCCTCCTGGCCGGTCGCGGTGAGGTCGGGGCGCATGCGGCGCATCAGCTCGGCGAGTTCCTGCATGGTCGGGACCGGCGGTGCGGTGACGCCGGACGGCACGAGGGGGAAGATCTGACCGAACGAGTCCGCGGTGACCCACAGGCAGGTGGGTATCGCGACGGGGGCGTTCGATGACGCCTGGGGAGAGCAGGCCGCCTGGCCGCCGCCGGGGCCTGGAATGACGTCGACGGTCGTGTGGCCGTAATATGTCGCGCCGTCGCGGAATGCCGTCAGGAGACGGGCGGGGTCGGGGGTCTTTCCCCAGAAGACGAAGAGATCGTTGTCGGGCGCCCGGTACACCGCGGAAAGCACGCTCGCGGAATCGACCGTGCCCGCGGGGAGCTGCGCGAGCGTTCGCGCCGCGAGACCTCTGGTCGCCGCTTCCGTCTCGTGGTTCCGCGGCAGCCCGCCGGCGATCTCAGGAGCGCCGCCCACGCCTCCCGGCCAGACTGGCGCGGGGGCCGAGGCCGCCGGCCCGGGAACGGACGTCACGGGCGGGTCGCCGATCTCGGAAAGGTCCCGGGCGGTGCCGCTGTCGACCCCGACGCCGCAGCTGATTCTCCCGGTCGATGCGAGCAGGACTCCCACCACGATCACGGTGGTTCCCACGACCCGGCGGAACCAGGATCGCGGGCGTTCCTCGACTGGGTCGTCCATGACCGTGCCTCACCTCACCAGCCATGCCGGCGTGCGCTCCCGTGACACGGTGAGGCAGCCCGCCGGTGGCCTCTGATGTGTGATCCCAGTGCCTGTCGTCGCCACCAGAATATTCTTGTCTGCCGATTCACGTGCGGTTTTCTGTGTAGTCGTCGGACGGGTTCTCGGCGTATCGACCTGGTCATTTCGCCGACATCTGCCGGGAAGTCATGATCCAGGTGTGCGGAAAGGAAGACGGAAGCAGTATTCTGGGCCGAACAGGGGTATCCCGGCCCCGTCCGGCGGGCGGGCAGGCAGGACCTTCCGAGCCGGCCGATGCACGCACTGCGGGCGGGTTCCGGGCTCTTGCCCCTCTATGTTGGTGGGGTGCTCAGAGGAATCCAGCGTGCCCGTCCGTCCCGGCGGATGTGGCCGCTGTACGCGGCCGGGTTCACCACCGCGTTCGGAGCGCACGGCATCGCCGCGAACCTCGGTGGCTTCTCCGACGACGCGGTCACCTCGCTGCTCGTGCTCGGTGGCCTGCTCGCCCTGTATGACGGCGCCGAGGTGCTGCTCAAGCCGGTTTTCGGCAACCTCGCCGACCGGGTGGGCGCCCGCCCGGTGCTGCTCGGCGGGCTCGTCGCCTTCGCGGTCGCCTCCGCGCTGTACGCCGTCGCGGACAGCCCCGGCTGGCTGTGGGCCGCCCGCCTGGGCCAGGGAGCCGCCGCCTCCGCGTTCTCACCGTCGGCGTCGGCGCTGGTCGCCCGGCTCAACCCGGCGGCGAAGCACGGCCGGGCGTTCGGCTCCTACGGCTTCTACAAGTCGATCGGTTACACCCTCGGGCCGCTGCTCGGCGGGGTGCTGGTCTGGGCTGGGGGCCTGCGGCTGCTGTTCGCGGTGCTGGCGGTCCTCGGTGTGACGGTCGCGGTGTGGGCGGCGGTGGCCGTTCCGGTCGTGCCGCCGCTGCCACGGGCCCGGCAGACGGTGCTGGACCTCGCCCGGCGGCTGGCCAGGCCGGACTTCCTCGGCCCGACCGCCGCGTTGGCGGCGGCGACGGCCGCGCTGTCGGCCGGGGTGGGGTTCCTGCCCGTCTCGGGACGCGCGGCCGGCCTCGGGACGGTCGCCACCGGCGCCGCCGTCTCGGTGCTCGCCGCCTGTGCGGCGTTCGTCCAGCCGCGGACCGGGCGGGCGCTCGACCAAGGGCGCCTGACAGCCCGCGCCGGCATCGCCGCGGGCCTTGCGGTCACCGCGGTCGGACTGGCCGGCGCGATGCTGCCGGGCCTCGCCGGGGTGCTGATCGGCGCCGCCCTTATCGGTGTGGGCACGGGCCTGATCACCCCGCTGGGCTTCGCGGCGCTGGCCGCGAGCACCCCCGCCGAGCGCCTCGGCCAGACCATGGGCACCGCCGAGCTCGGCCGGGAGCTCGGAGACGCCGGCGGCCCGCTGCTCGTCGCCGCCGTCGCCACGCTGACCACGCTCACCTACGGCTTCGGGGCGCTCGCCCTGCTCCTCGCAGCCGGGGCGGCCATCGCCCTCGCGGGCCGCCAGGCCACGGCACCCGCTGCCGAGACGGAGCCGTCGCGAGCGGAGTCGTGACCGGTCGGGTGACCTCACGCCTCTGACAGGCCGGACGCCTCTGACAGGCCGGACGACCGTCATCGGCTTCAGCCTTGCTGCCACCGGTGACGGGCCGGTCGACGAATCCACGCGCGGCGGAGAGGACGACCCGTCCGGCGGCCATGCCGCAGCGCTGGTGCGGACTTGATCTGGCGCCCGCACAACGTCGAGCAGGGGTCCGGCCAGGGGCCGCGGCCCCCGGCCACGCTCCATCCTGGAGAGTGCCCGCTCCGCATCCTGGCGCGACCGCTCCCTGATCCTGAGCGCGGGTCTCACCACGAGCGGTTCGTCCGAGGTTCCGTTGCTTTGGCGTCCAAAAGTTCCTATATTGACGTCGATGTTGCATATAACGCGGAGCAGTGAGTGCGATCCGTATCGTGAAGATGTCGATGCGTATCGGGCGGCCCTCGAGGCATGGCTGGCCACCCGGCCGCCAGTGTTCGAGGCCGCGGCGCGCCCCATCGCGTCCTATGAACAGCGGGTGGCGGTGAGCTGCGCGCTCATGCAGGTGCTGTTCGACCAGGACTGGGCCCGCTACGGCTGGCCCGAGCACCTCGGCGGGCTCGGCGGGGACATCCGCCACCGGGCGGCGATGTGGGAGGCGCTGGCGCGCCACGGGCTGCCCGCGATGGCCCTGTTCGAGCACCTGGAGATCCTGGCTCCGACGCTGGTCGCGCTGGGTGACCCGGGCCTCATGGGCCAGCTGCTGCCCCGGTTCCTGCGCGGCGAGCAGCTGTGGTCGCAGGGCTTCTCCGAGCCGGAGGCGGGCTCCGACCTCGCCAGCGCCCGCACCCGCGCGGTGGCCGTCGACGGCGGTCACGTCATCACCGGGCGGAAGATCTGGACGAGCTGGGCGCGCTACGCGAGATGGTGCCTCGTCCTCGCGCGCACGGGAACGCCACAGGAGCGCCACCGCGGGCTGAGCGCGTTCGTCGTCGACCTGGAGCACCCGGGTGTCGAGGTCCGGCCGATCGAGCAGGCCAACGGCACCGACGAGCTCGCGGAGGTGACGTTCGACGAGGTCCCCGTCGGGCCTGAGCGGCTGGTGGGCGAGCTGGGCGGCGGCTGGCGGGTGGCGATGCACATCCTGGCCCATGAGCGGGGCACCTTCGGCTGGTACCGGCACAGCTTCCTGAACCGGCAGCTGCTCGAGAACCGGGACCAGGGCACATCCGCCGGCGACGCGCTGCTCGGCAACGCGCTGCTCGACCTGGCGGCCGTCCGGGCCGCCAGCGGTGCGGCGGTGCGGGCCCATGCCGCCGGCGGCACCCTCGGCCCGCGAGCCGCGTTCGTGAAGCTGATGCTCGCCGCGAGCGAGCAGGCGGTCAACGACTGGACGCTGGCGAGCGTCCCCGACCTCGCCGTCGCGCCGAACGATGATCACATGGCGGTGTGCCGGCAGGACTACCTGTTCTCCCGCATCGTCACCGTCTACGGAGGATCTCAGCAGATGCAGCTCGACACCATCGCCAAGCAGATCCTCCGCCTCCCGTGAGCCGCGACGGTGACGTCGGGGACGTGCAGGAACAGGCCGACCAGGAGTTCCTCGATGCGGCCTGCCTGGCCCTGCGGGCCCAGGCCGACGCCAGCCCCGGGGGCCCGGGTGGTCCGGGTGGCACCGGTGCGGGTGACGTCGCGGGTGACGGCACGCCGGGAACCCGGAGCGACCCGCTGCGGGAGCTCGGGTGGTTCGACCTGCTGCCCGAGCTGGCCGACCGTGACGCCCGCGTCGCCGCGCTGACGCTCTTCCGCGCCCAGGGCCGGGAGCTGGCCGGCACCCGTGCGCTCGGTGCCCTGCTGGCCCAGCCCTTCCTCGCCGCGGCTGGCCTGCCCCCCGACGCCGCCGTCGCGACGATCAGCCGTACGTCGGCCCGTCGGGGCGAGCGGCTGATGGTCGTCGGGGATGTCGCGGACCCGGCCGGCGCGATCGGCATGGCTGGCACGGCGCTGCTCATCGACCGGCCCGGGCACGGGGCCGCGGTGGTCCCGGCCGAGGAGGTCGAACTGTGGCCGGTGGCCGTCAGTGGGCGCCTCGAGCTCCATGAGGTGATCCACGGGCCGGAGCGCTGGGTTCCCACGGTCGACGAGGAGCACGCCGCCGTCGCCAGGGTCCGCGCCCGGTTCCTCGGACGTCTCGCGGCCGCCCTGGAGATCCTGGGCGCGGCCGAGGGCGCGCTGGCGCTCGCCGTGGCCTACGCCCGCACCCGCGAGCAGTTCGGCCGGCCGATCGGCACCTTCCAGGCCGTGCGCCATCTGCTGGCCTGGGCGCAGACCGACTGCGTCGCCCTGGAGAAGGTCACCACCGCCGCGGCGGCCCTCGACGGGGTGGAGGCGGCGCCGCCCCGCCACGACGAGGTCGTCAAGGCGCTGGCCGGCCGCAACGGCCGGCGGGTCTGCGAGCGGGCGCTGCAGGTGCTGGGCGGGATCGGGTTCACCAGCGAGCACACCCACCACCATTTCCACAGCCGGGTGCTCGCCCTCGACGCGCTGCTGGGTACGTCGGCCGAGCTGACCCACGGCCTGGGGGCCTGGCTGCGTGAGGCGGACGACGACACGACCGCTGCGGCGCTGTGGACCGCGCCGCAGCAGCCGCAGCAGCCGCAGCGGCTGCTGCCGAGCAGGAGCTGAGGATCCTGGCCGCCGGCACAACCGACATCCTCAGCCCTTCTGAGCTGTGGCTTCGAGTTTCCACTGCTGCCGAGCAAGAGTGAAGGATCCTGGTCGCCGGCGCGACCAAAATCCTTCACTCTTCGGGCGGGCAGGCGGGCAGGCGGGCGCAGGCAGGCGGGCAGGGCCGGCCGGGTGCCGGTGGGGGAGCGGGCGCCGTCAGTCGCTCGCGCGGACTCCGAGCGCGTTCGCCCACAGGATGGTGAGCTGCTCGACCGCGTTGTCGAGGGTGAAGCCGGCGCTGTTGTCGGTGTTGAACAGCAGGTCGGCGAAGTAGGCGACCATGCCGCCGAGGGCCTGCGCGGCGTAGGCGGGGTCGACGGTGCGGTCCGCGATGCCGGCGTCCTGCATGGAGGCGACCCGGCGTTCGATGGAGCGGGCGAAGACCTCGTGGCGCTGCAGGCGGATCTTGTGGACGTCCTCGTCGAAGGTCGCGACCTGCTGGATGACGTGCATGATCTTGGCGCTGGTCGCGTACGTCTCGAGGTAGTGCCGGTTCGCTGCGCGGATCCGCTCGACCGGGTCGGCCGTCGAGGTGGAGGGCTCGGGGCTGAGCAGGTCGAGCTCCACGGAGTCGACGACCTCGCGGAAGATCTCTTCCTTGGACACGAAGTACGTGTAGAAGGAGCCGTGCGAGAAGCCGGCGAGGTCGCAGATGTCGGCGACCCGGGCGTGCAGGAAGCCGTCGCGCTCGAACACGGTGCGGGCGGCGTCGACGAGCTGGCTGCGGGTCTGGCGGCCGCGGCGGGTGCGGCCGGTGCCGCGCCGCTTGCCGACCTCCTGGTCGTCGCGGGCCGGGCGGGGGGCGATGGGGGTGGCGGTCCCGTGTTGCGTGTGCTCCGGCACGGCGGCTCCTCGTGGCGTATGTCAACCGGCTCGGCCGGCGGTGCCGGAACCTGGTGACCAGTGACGGGTCAGGGAGGCCCGGCCTCGGTGGCCGGATCGCACCAGTCCCCTCCCGGGACGTCCGTGTCATGGTGCACGAACATTCAGGTCGACGTCGATATTGTAGATGTGGCGTTGGCAACGGTTGACGCGGCGATGATCGTAACTGTCGGCGTGTCGCCGGCGGGCCCGGACGGCCCGACCGGCGTCAGCCCTGCTGTCCCAGCCCGCTGTACCAGTCCTGCTGTGCTCAGTGCGGGTGGTCGTGCAGCCGTTCCGCGAGATCGCCGGGGTGTGCCGCCGCGTCGCGGGCGAGGGCGGAGCGCACGATCTTTCCCGAGGCCGTCCGGGGGAGTGGCCCGTCCCAGCGCACCAGTTGCTCGGGCAGCTTGCGGGTGGCGAGACCGCCGGCGCGCAGATGCGTCAGCACGTCGTCCAGCGTGACGGTTGCATCGCCCGCCACGACGACCGCGACCGCGAGCCGCTCGCCGGTCGTGGCGTCGGGAAGTCCGAAGGACGCGAACTCGGTGACCCCCGCCAGGCCCTGCACGGCGGCGTCGATCTCGCTGAGCGCGATCTTCAGGCCGTTGCGGTTCACGACCTCCTTGAGCCGCCCGACGACGGTGAGCCGGCCGGAGTCGGTGTCGATCTGATCGCCGCTGCGGTACCAGTCGCCCTCGAAGGCGGCCTCGTCATCGGCCGGGTCGAGGTAGCCGAGGAAGACGCTCGGCCCTCGCAGCAGGCCTTCCCGGGGGTGCGCGGCGGACCCGACACGTACCTCGCCGCCAGGCATGAGCGCGCCGTCGTCGGCCAGCCGGCGCTCCAGTTCGTCGGAGGGCAGGCTCCCGGAGAAGTTCGGCGCCTCGGAGGAGCCGTAGACCCGGGCGATCTCGATGCCGAACGTGCGCGACGCCAGCTCGAGCAGCGGGCGCGGCAGCATCGAGCCACCCAGCGCGAGCGTCCGCAGGCCGATACCGACGCGGTTACCGGAGTCGGCCTCGGCGTCACCCTCGGTGTCGCCATCAGTGCCGGAGCCGCCATCAGTGCCGGAGCCGCCATCAGTGCCGGAGCCGCTGCCATTGTCGCTGGCGGTGTCGGCGCTCGGAGTCGTCGTGCGGGTCGCGGCGGCGAGCAGCCGTTCGGCGATGACCGGCGCACCGCCGAGCAGCGTCGCGCCGACGTCGTTCAACCGCCGCAGGGTCGCCGCCGGCTCGAACCGGTCCTCCAGCACGAGCGCTCCGCCCTGGTCGGCCGCGAGATGCAGCTGCATCAGGCCGGTGATGCTGGTCAGCGGGCTGACGAGGAACACGACGGCGCTCTCGTCGGCGGAGGTGATGCGCGCCATGTTCGCGGCACCGGCGGTGAGGGTGTTGAGCGAGTGGAGCACGCCCTTCGGCCGGCCGGTGGTGCCCGAGCTGAACAGGATCACCGCCGGCCGGTCCCGGTCCGGCTCGGCCCACCGCACGGCCGGCGGGTCGCCGGCCGTGGCCGGCCCGTCGAAGTGGTCCAAGGCCAGGGTGTCGGCGGTGGCCAGGGCCTCGCCGAGGCGGTCCCGTTCCCCGGTGGGCACGATGACGAAGGGCCGGGACGGCAGCACGGCCAGCGCGTGGCGCACCTCCGCGGCCCCGCAGCGCCGGTCGAGCACGACCACGGTGGCCCCGGCCCGCAGCAGCGCGTGGTAGGCGATCACCCCGTGGCGGGTGTTGCCGCTGACGAGCACGACGCCGTCACCGGCCCGCACGCCGTGCTCGGCGAGCAGGTCCACCCCGGCGGCGACGGCCGCGGCGAGCTGGGCACTGGTCAGCGTTCGCTCGTTGTCCGCAAGCGCCGGCGCGCCCGGCCGGCGGGCGGCGGCCGCCTCGACACCGTCGGCCAGGCCGCGGCTGTCCCACTGGCCATCTGCCCGGTAGCGTGCCGCCAGCTCCGGCGGCACCCGCCTCGGTGCCGCCAGTCCCGGTGCCGCCAGTCCCGGTGCTGCCAGTCCCGGCGACACCAGTTCCGTCGATGTCAGCCCTGGCGACACCGGCCCCGGCCCGCCGAGGGCCGGCTGGGCGGACGGGTCGCGCGGCTGGTCGGGTCCGGGCTTGTTCCCCACGGCCGTCCCCATGTCAGGCCGATCCGGTCCGGCTCAGCATCCGGGCCAGGTTGCGCTGGAACGCGGGCTCGTCGAACGACGCGGTCTCGCTGTCGAGCGCGGTGGTCAGCAGCCCCTCGACGGCCCGCCTGATGCCGTCGTTGAGCAGCGCCTTGCTCGCGATGACCGCCTGCGGCGGCAGCGCGGCGATGCGGTCCGCGAGCTCCAGCGCGGTCGACAGGGCGGTGCCCTTCGCCACGACCCGGTTGGCCAGCCCCAGTGCCAGTGCCTCCTGCGCCGGGATCCGGTCGCCGAGCAGGATGAACTCCTTGGCGCGCAGCAGGCTGGTGAGCTGCGGCCACATCAGCGCACCGCCGTCGGCGGCGACCAGGCCCAGCATGACGTGCGGGTCGGCGAAGTACGCCTGCTCCTCGACGACGACGAGGTCGCTCATCGACGCCAGGCTGCAGCCGAGCCCCACCGCGGGGCCGTTGACGGCGCTGACGATGGGAACCCGTACGGAGGTCATGCCGCGGACGATGTCGGCGGCCTCCGCCATCACGTCGGCCCGCAGCCGCGGGTCGCGGACCATGCGGTCGAGCAGGCCGAGGTCGCCCCCAGCGGAGAAGGCGCCACCGGCGCCGGTGAGGACGACGGCGCGGATGTCCGGGTCCGCGGCGAGCGCCGGCCACAGCTCGGCGAGCGCGCGGTGCAGGCTCTCGTCGGCGGCGTTGTAGGCGTCGGGGCGGTTCAGCGTCACGACGCGCACCGCACCGCGGGCCTCGACGATCAGCGGACTGCTCGGTTCCTCGCGCTCGCTCACGTCACTCCCTGGAGATCACACGAATGTCGACGTTGCTTCGAGGTTGGCAGTTTCCTATATTGACGTCAACATTGCATATAGCTTACTGGTATCGGCCGCGACCCGTTGTGTGACGGTGTGTACGCGCTGCTACCGCCACCGTGACCACAACCGCGACGAACCACCGCCTCGGGCCGGCAGATCAGCAGATCAGCCGGCCGGTGAGCCGGCGGACCAGCCAGGGAAGGATCTCCATGCCGTCGAGTGTGTCCCCGTATCCGATTTTCGATGCGGACAACCACATGTACGAGACCGAAGAGGCGTTCACCAAGTTCCTGCCCGAGCGGTACCGGTCGGCGATCCGCTACGTGCAGGTCGACGGCCGGACCAAGATCGCCGTCAAGGGGCAGATCAGCGACTACATCCCCAACCCCACGTTCGAGGTCGTCGCGCGGCCGGGGGCGCAGGAGGACTACTTCCGCAACGGCAACCCGGAGGGCAAGTCGTACCGGGAGATCATCGGCAAGCCGATGCGGTCCATCCCGGCCTTCCGGGAGCCGGTGTCGCGCCTGGCCCTGCTCGACGAGCAGGGCATCGAGCGCTCGCTGATGTTCCCGACCCTGGCGAGCCTGCTCGAGGAGCGCATGCGAGACGACGTCGAGCTGACCCACGTCGTCATCCACGCGCTCAACGAGTGGATGTACGAGACCTGGCAGTTCAACTACGAGAACCGGATCTTCTCCACTCCGGTCATCACCCTGCCGATCGTCGAGAAGGCGATCGAGGAGCTCGAGTGGGTGCTGGAGCGCGGCGCGCGCGCGATCCTCATCCGGCCCGCGCCGGTGCCCGGCCCCGGCGGCTCCCGCTCCCCCGGGCTGCCCGAGTTCGACCCGTTCTGGAAGCGGGTCGAGGAGTCCGGCGTGCTGGTCGCGTTCCACTCGTCCGACAGCGGCTACAACCGCTACACCCAGGACTGGGAGGGCGCCAACCGCGAGTACCTGCCCTTCCAGCCGGACGCCTTCCGGATGATCAGCCAGTGGCGCCCGATCGAGGACACCGTCTCCGCGCTGATCTGCCACGGTGCGCTGTCCCGGTTCCCGGGGCTGAAGGTGGCCATCGTCGAGAACGGCGCGGACTGGGTCGCCCCGCTGATCAAGTCGCTGAAGAACGCCTACAAGAAGCACCCGCACCTGTTCCCCGAGGAGCCGGTGTCGGTGCTGCGGCGCAACATCCACGTCAGCCCGTTCTGGGAGGAGAACATGGCCGAGCTCGCCGGCCTGCTCGGCGTGGAGCGCGTCCTGTTCGGCTCCGACTACCCGCACCCGGAGGGCCTGGCCGACCCGGCCGGCTTCTTCAGCGAGCTGACCGACCTCACCGAGGAGGAGAAGGCCCTCATCCTCGGTGGCAACCTGTCCCGGCTGATCCCGGTATGACGAGTTCCGGGTCGGGCCTGGGGGAGAGCGACCTCGCCGAGGTGCTCGCCGCCGTCCGCGCGTTCGTGCGGGAGCGGGTGGTGCCCGCCGAGGCCGAGATCGAGGAGACCGACGCCATCCCGGCCGCGCTGCGGGCCGAGGCGGCGCGGATGGGCCTGTTCGGCTTCGCCATCCCGGCGGAGTACGGGGGCCTGGGCCTGTCGATGAGCGAGGAGGTCCGCCTCGTCGCCGAGCTCGGGTACACGACGCCGTCGTTCCGGTCGATGTTCGGGACGAACAACGGCATCGCCGGGCACGTCCTGCTGGAAGGCGCCACCGAGGAGCAGAAGCAGACCTACCTGCCGAAGATCGCCTCCGGTGAGTGGACGGCGTCCTTCGCGCTCACCGAGGAGGGCGCCGGCTCCGACCCGGCGGGGCTGACCACCACCGCCGTCCGCAAGGACGACGGCTGGGTCATCAACGGCGCCAAGCGGTACATCACCAACGCGCCGAGCGCCGACGTCCTCATGGTCTTCGCCCGCACCGACAGCACGGCGACCGGCGGCGACGGCATCAGCGTCTTCATGGTCGAGCGCCACACCGCCGGGGTGAGCGTGGCGCCGAAGGACGCGAAGATGGGGCAGGCCGGGTCGCTGACGGCCGACGTCCACTTCGACGACGTGCGGGTCGGGCCGGAGACCCTCGTCGGCGGCGCCGCCGACGAGGGGCGCGGCTACCGCACCGCGCTGCGCTGCCTCGCGCACGGGCGGATCCACATCGCCGCGCTGTGCGTCGGCATGGCGCAGCGCCTCGTCGACGAATCCGTCGCCTACGCGGCCAGCCGGTCGCAGGGCGGGCACGTCATCGGCACCTACCAGCTCATCCAGGGGCTGCTCGCCGACTCGGCGACCGACCTGTACGCCGCCCGGGCCCTGGTGACGCAGACCGCCGCCGCGTTCGACGACGGCAGCGACACCCGGATCGGCCCGTCCTGCGCGAAGTACTTCGCCTCGGAGGCGGTCGGGCGCATCGCCGACCGCGCGGTGCAGATCCACGGCGGCGCGGGCTACATGCGCGGAGTTCCGGTAGAACGGTTCTACCGGGACGCGCGGTTGTTCCGCATCTACGAGGGAACCAGCCAGATCCAGCAGCTCGTCATCGCCCGCCAGCTGCTGCGGGACGCGGCGTCGGGGGCACCGGGAGCGGCGGGCCTGAGGGGAGCGTCCTGATGAAGACCGAGGACATGGTGTTGGTCAGCATCGACGACCACGTCGTCGAGCCACCCGACATGTTCACCCGGCACGTGCCGGCGAAGTGGGCCGAGCAGGCTCCCAAGGTCGTGACGACCGACGAGGGCTTCCAGTCCTGGGAGTTCAACGGCAACCGCACCGGCACGCTGTCGCTCAACGCGGTCGTCTCCTGGCCGGCGGAGGAGTGGGGCCTCGACCCCGCCGGCTACCCGGAGATGCGCCCGGGCGCGTACGACATCCACGAGCGGGTCCGCGACATGGACCGCAACGGGATCTTCGGGTCGATGTGCTTCCCGACCTTCCCCGGGTTCAGCGCCGGCAACCTCGGCCGCGGCCGCAACGAGCTCGCCTACGTGATGATCCAGGCGTACAACGACTGGCACATCGACGAATGGGCGGCGGCCTACCCGGGCCGGTTCATCCCGCTCGCGCTGCTGCCCACCTGGGACACCCAGCTGATGGTCGCCGAGATCCGGCGGATCTCGGCGAAGGGCTGCCCGGCCGTCTCGATGCCCGAGCTGCCGCACATCGAGGGCCTGCCGAGCTACCACAACCTCGACCACTGGGGCCCGGTGTTCGCGGCCCTGGCCGAGACCGGCACGGTCATGTGCCTGCACATCGGGCAGGGCTTCGGCGCGCTCAAGCAGCCCTCCGACGCCCCGATCGACAACTTCATCATCCTGGCGACGCAGGTCTCCACCCTCGCCGCCCAGGACCTGCTGTGGGGCCCCGCGATGCGGGACTACCCGGCGCTGAAGATCGCCTGGTCGGAGGCCGGGATCGGCTGGATCCCGTTCTACCTGAGCCGCTGCGACCGCCACTACTCCAACCAGAAGTGGCTGCGCCGCGACTTCGGCGGCAAGCTGCCCAGCGAGGTGTTCCGCGATCACTCGCTGGCCTGCTACGTGACCGACCCGGTGGCCCTCAAGGTGCGCCACGACATCGGCATCGACATCATCGCCTGGGAGTGCGACTACCCGCACTCCGACTCGATCTGGCCGGACGCCCCCGAGCAGGTCATGGCCGAGATGGTCGGCGCCGGCGCCTCCGACGAGGACATCGACAAGATCACCTGGCAGAACTCCTGCCGGTTCTTCGACTGGGACCCGTTCCGCGGCCTGCCGCGGGAGCAGGTCACGGTCGGTGCCCTGCGGGCCAAGGCCACCGACGTCGACACCGCCGTTCGCCCGCGCAAGGAGTGGGCGGAGCTCTACAGGCAGCGCCACGCGACCGCCGCGGGCTGACCGGCTGACCGGGCTGACTGGCTGACCCCGGTTCTGCACCGCGCCGCATCCGCTGCGCCCACTGGGCCCGGCCGCCATCCCGGCGGCCGGGCCCAGCTGTATTCACGCCGTGGTGTGGTCGGGGGCCCAGCCGTCGTGCAGGTAGGCGGTGTGGCCGAGGTGGCGTGCCCGGACGGCGGCCTGAACGCGACGTGCCAGGCGCGGGACGAGAAGGGTGTCGCATTCCGCGGCGGTGCACAGGCGCCAGGCACGAAGCTCGCTCTCCTGGAGCCGCAGGCCGCGCTCCTGCGACGGGGAGAACAATCCCCCGTCGAAGACGAAGTGGACCAGTGCGGGGCGGCCGTCGGGTTGCGGCGGTACCCAGTCGGCGACGAGGAGGCGGCCTGGCTGGACGTCGATGCCGAGCTCCTCCCGGATTTCGCGCTGGGCGGTCTGCAGCGGGTGTTCACCGTCGTCCATGCCCCCGCCGGGGATCTCCCAGGTGTCGTCCCGGTAGGTGGGTTGGACCAGCAGGACCCGGTCGTTGGCATCGCAGAAGATCGCTCCAGCGGCGGCGATCACTCGGGGTAGACGCGCGTAGTAGGTGGCGGCGGGCAGGGGCGGCGTGGGCATGCGCCATGACAGCAGGTGCAGCCGGGGACGCGACCGAGAACCGCGACCGAGAACCGCGACCGAGAACCGCGACCGAGAACCGCGACCGAGAACCGCGACCGCGCCCCATCCTCTTCCTAGATATCCTAGGATTTTCCTAGGTGTCCTAGGAATGCGGAGGGTGCATGGCGCGAGCCGGGCTCACGGTGGAGCGGGTGACGGTCGCGGGCGCCGAACTGGCGGACGAGGTCGGGCTCGGCCAGGTGACCATGTCGCAGGTCGCTCGGCGTCTCGGGGTACGAGACGCGAGCCTCTACACGCATGTCCGCAGCCTGAAGGATCTGCACGGGCGGATCGCGCTCCTGGCAGCGGACGAGAAGTCCATCCAGATCGCGGAGGCGACCTCCGGGCGGGCAGGCAAGGACGCGCTGGTCGCGTTCGCGAACGCCTGGCGGGCGTACGCGCACCGGTATCCGGGTCGCTACCTGGCCACGCAGACCCCGATCCAGATCGCCCCCGAGCTCGCCGCGCAGGCGCCCGGCCCCCGGCGTGCGGTCGCGCTGACCTACCGCATGCTGCGCGGCTACGGCCTGGCCGAACCCGACCTGACCGACGCGGTCCGGCTGCTGCGCAGCACGTTCCACGGGTTCGTCGCCCTGGAGGCCGCGGGTGGGTTCACGCATGAGCGTTCGCCCCAGCAGTCCTGGGTCCGCACCCTCGATGCCCTGCACGCCCTGCTGGAGCACTGGCCGGCGGCGACGGAAGGACACTCCTCATGACCGAACCGACCATCGGAAGCCTGCGTGTGCACGGTGCGACCCTGCACTACGAAACACGCGGCCAGGGCCCGCTCCTGCTGCTGATTCCCGGCGGGACGGGCGGTGCCGCCGCCTTCGATGCCATCGCAGACGATCTGGCTGGCGAATTCACCGTCGCGACCTACGATCCACGCGGGATGTCCCGCAGCACGCTGGACGACCCCGAAGCAGACCAGCGGGTCACGGAACACGCTGACGACGCGTTCCGCCTTCTGCAACTGCTGTCGCCCGGCGAACCCGCTCAGGTGTTCGGTGCCAGCTCGGGAGCCATCGCCGCCCTTGATCTGCTTGTCACTCATCCTGAGCGCATCCAGCGGGTCGTCGCGCACGAGCCGCCGGTCGTGGAGCTCCTGCCGGATGCCGCCAAACACCGCGCGCTGATCGCCGGAGTGCTGGCGGCGTTCCACAGCCAAGGGCTCATGCCGGCGATGGCTATGTTCGCCGCCGGCCTGGCGAGGGACGGCGTCGCCGCACCGAAAGCCGAGATCGAGGTTCCACCCCAGGCGGTGGCGCGAGCCGAGCAGACAATGGCCAACCTGCCCTGTTTCGTCGGGCGAATCGTGCCGAGTTTCATGTCCTATGCCCCGGACATCCGCCGGCTGAAGCCGCTCTCCGAGCGCCTCGTGCTCGCCTGCGGCCAGGACTCGTACGGCGAGCTTCCGTATCGTGCGGCCGCATTCCTGGCCGAGCGGCTCGGCGCGGAGCCGTGGCATTTCCCCGGCGGGCACGTCGGCCTGACCACGCACCCCGCCGAGTTCAGCGAAATACTGCGGAAGGCTCTCGTGCCCAGGTGATTTCGGCTTCTGTCTGACTGCTGTCGGCAAATCGAAGTCGCTGGTCGTCCCCGCCCGTTTCAGACCAGGCGGTGGCCGCCGTCGACGTGCAGCACGGCGCCGGTCATGAACTCGTTGCGCAGAACGGCGAGGTAGGCCTGCGCGAGGTCCGCCGGGGTGCCGATTCGCCCGGCCGGGAGGCGGTGTGCCATCGCCGCGAGCGCGGATGACCGGTCGACCCCGGCGAGTGTGTCCCAGACCGGGGTGTCGACCCAGCCAGGGGAGACCACGTTGACGCGGATCGGCGCGAGTTCGAGGGCGAGTGCGTAGGCGAGCGATTCCAGTGCCCCGTTCGCGGCGGCGACGACCGAGCCGCTGACCGACGGCCGGTAGGCGGCGATGCCGGAGGTGAAGGTGAGGGAGCCGCCGGCCGGCAGCCGCCGCGCGCAGTGCTTGGCGACCAGCCAGGGGCCGAGCACCTTGGTACCGAGAAAGCCCAGGGCGCCCTCGACGCTGATCGTGGCGATCGGCCCGCTGGCGCCCGTCCCGTCAGCGGCCGTCGTCACGACGTGTTGGATGGGCCCGGCTTCCTGGAAAAGCCGCTCGACGTCGCTCTCCCGGGAGATGTCCGCCGCAGCGGTGCGGACGAGCGTTCCCGAGCGGTCGAGGGCGCCCAGCGAGCGGGCGGCGGCGGCCAGCCGGTCGCCGGAACGTGACACCACCGTCACCTCGGTGCCTGCGCGCACCAGTGTCTGGGCGAGCCCAAGCCCGATGCCGGAGCTACCCCCGACGATCAGCACCCGTCCGCAGGCCGCGGGCAGGGGCTGGTCGGACGGCACCATGCCGGCCGAGGTGGCTGTGCCGGCCGAGGTGGCTGTGCCGGCGGATGACGTCGGAGTCGGGGCTGGAGTCGTCATGACGCCCAGACTGGCGGCAGGCAGCCGGCCCGACGAGACCGTGCTGTACCGGGTGGTGCCGAACCAGGGTGTGGCAGGGCCAGGCAGCGGGCCCGGCCGACGGGACATGGGCTGACACAATCGGTAGATGGCCGATGACCACGGGATGGGAGCCTTCCTGCGGGATCGGCGGGCCCGGGTGCAGCCGGCGGACGTCGGGCTTCCTGGCGGGCCGGGCCCTCGGCGCACGCGCGGCCTGCGGCGGGAGGAGCTGGCGGCGCTGGCAGGGGTGAGCGTCGACTACTACACCCGGATCGAGCAGGGCCGCGAGACCGCGCCGAGCGATGCGGTGCTCGACGCGCTCGCTCGGGTGCTGCGGCTCGACGACCACGAGCGGGCATACCTGTTCACCCTGGCCGATCACGCGGCCCGCCGGGCACCCCGGCATCCGGTGACGCCCAGCAGAGTCGTCCGGCCCGGTCTGGCGCAGCTGCTGGAGTCGGTGCGGACGAACCCGGCGTTCGTCCTCAGCCAGCTCAACGATATCCTGGCCGCGAACCCGGAGGGCCTGGCCCTGCTCGTCGGGATCGACCGATGGCCGGTAGGCCGGCGCAACCTCATCCGTTACGTCTTTCTGGACCCGGCATCCAGGACAGTCTTCGTCGACTGGGAGCGGATCGCCCGCAACACCGTCGCGCACCTGCGTGCGGTCAGCGCCGCAAGCTCGGAGCCGGCGGACCTTACTGCGCTGGTGGAGGAGCTGTCCGCCAGCAGCGCGGAGTTCGCCGAGCTGTGGCGGACCTATGACGTGCGGGTCAAGACGGGTTCCGAGATCCGGTTCCGGCATCCGGCTGTCGGCGAGTTCAGCCTCCGCTCGGAGATCCTCGGGCCCGGCCCGGACGGTCAGCGTTTCGTCGTCTACCAGGCCGCGCCCGGCAGCCGGGACCAGGACGCTCTCGTCCTGCTGGCCATGACGATCGACGGCGGCAGCGGCGAGCGCGTCACCAGCTGAGACCGGACCTGCGTCGGGTCAGTGGACGAGCCCCTGGTACCCCCAGCGGGGGGTGGCGCCGGGATCGCCCAGGTCGGTTCCGACGGGATCCTGGGAAACCTCCTGGGCGATGGCGGTGCCCCACTCGAAGTACTCCATGAGCGTCGTGGCCAGCTCCGGCCGGGCGGGTAGCACCTCGCTTATCGCGTCAGCCATCAGGTCCAGCCAGCGTTGGCGGTGCTCGTCGCGGATGCCGAGGCCGAGATGGCTGCGCAGCAGGGCCTGATGCCCGCCGAGGCGGGCCGAGAAGTCCGCCGGGCCCCCGAAGACCTCTCCCAGCCAGATGGCGACATGGTCGAGGTGGGTGGGTGTGAAGTGCGCGAACACGGGTGCGAGCACCTCGTCCGCGAGCACCCGGTCGTAGAACGCCTCGGAAAGTCGCCGAAGACCTTCGAGCCCGCCGACGTCGTCGTAGAGCGAGGAGCTCATTGTTTCCTCCAGTGGGACGGCTGTCGCCAGCCTCCCGGAAGTCCTGACGGACCGGAACGACTTTCGCCGGTCGCGGATTCGCCGCGGGCGAACGACCACGGGCCCAGCTGTTGTTCCCCGCCCGCCCGCCCGCGTGCACTGCCATGTCACCATTCCAGCGTGGTTGGCTCGGCCGATGGGCCGATGGGCCGATGGGCCGGTCTGATGACGGATGAGCTGATGACGAGACAACCTGTTGAGGAGGTCCGATGGCCGACGAGGCGCTGGTCGATGTCGACGGCGACGTCATGGTCATAACGCTGAACCGGCCGGCGGTGCGCAACGCGTTCAACCGCGCGTCCAGCCAGGCGGCGGCGGACGCGTTCCGGGAGTTCGACGCCCGCCCCGATCTGAGAGTGGCCGTGCTGACCGGCGCGGGCGGCACCTTCTCCTCCGGCCAGGACCTCAGAGCATTCGCCGACGGCGAGGTCGCCGAGGTCGAAGGTGGACTGGCCGGCATCACCGGCGCGCCTCCGCGCAAGCCGGTGATCGCGGCCGTCGAGGGCTATGCCCTGGCCGGCGGCTTCGAGGTCGCGCTCGCCTGCGATCTGATCACGGCGGCGTCCGATGCGGTTTTCGGCCTGCCCGAGGTGCGCCGCGGCCTGGTCTCCGGAGCCGGCGGTCTGCTGCGGCTGTCCAGACGCATCCCGTACCACACCGCGATGCGCCTCGCCCTCACCGGCGCGACGCTCCCCGCCCCGCAGGCCTTTGAGTACGGCCTGGTCAGCACCCTCACCGAGCCGGGTGAGGCGCTGGCGGCTGCGCTGGACCTCGCTGCCGAGATCGCGGCCAACGCGCCGCTGGCCGTCATCGGCAGCAAGGAGGTCGTCGCCGGATCAGCGCAGTGGGGCGCCGACGAGGCCTGGCAGAGGCAGCGGAAGATCATGAAGCAGGCCGCCCGGTCCGCCGACGCACGTGAAGGCGCGATCGCCTTCACGGAGAAGCGCCCGCCGATCTGGCGCGGTGAATAGCAGGCGCCGTGACGTCCCGGACGGCCGGTGTTCCGTTGAATCAGAAGATGGTGCCGACGTCCTGGGTGACGATGCGGGACATGCTGTGTTCGGCGAGGGCGGCGATGGTCATGGACGGGTTGCACGCGCCGGTGGAGCCGGGGATGCGGGCGCCGTCGAGGACGTAGAGGCCGCGGTGGCCGACGATGCGGCCGGTCAGGTCGACGGCTGATCCCATGGGGACGCCGCCGAGGGCGTGCCAGGTCGAGTTCTCGGTCAGGTTGGTGTCGATCATGACGCCGCCGCCGGTGAGGGCGAGGCCGGTCATGCGTGCGGAGATCAGGGTCTGCAGTGCGGTGTCGGCGCCGATGGGCCAGGTCAGGACGGCGTCGTCCTTGGCGGCGTCGTAGGCCCAGGTGCCGACGGCGGGGACGATGCCGAAGCCGACGACGGTCATCAGGCGCTGGATTCCGGCGATCAGGGGTGGCGCCCCGGCGTGGATGATCTTCAGGGGGATCGGGCTGGTCGTGTCGGTGGCGCCGACGCAGGCCGGGCCGCCCTGGACGGCGCCGGGGTCCTGCCACATCCCGATCCATTCGTAGATGCGGTCGCCGTTGTTGCCCCACTGGGTGCCGATGGCGTCCGGCAGGTTGGGGATGAGGTTCTTGGCCTTTGCTTTGACGAGGAGTCGGGTCGTGCCGGGGGAGCCGGCGTTGAGGAAGACCGCGCCCGCGGTGATGATCTTGCGTTCCTGGACGGTTCCGGCGGTGTCGATGCGGTCGACGGTCAGGGTCCATGTGTTGTTGGCGGCGAGGGCGATGTCGCGGACGATGTGCAGTGGTTGCACGGTTACCTTGCCGGTGGCCTCGGCGGCGGCGAGGTAGGTGACGTCGATGGAGTGTTTCCCGCCGTTGTTCACGCCGAAGGCGATGTCGCTGTTGGTGTAGGCGGGGTTGTAGGTGCCGTTGAGCTCGCCGCGTACGTAGTTCCAGTCGACGGGCAGTGGGACTTTGAAGGTTTTCAGTCCGAGGTTGCGGGGGGCGACGTCGAGGAAGATTCTGGAGGATTTGTAGGGTGCGGCGTTGAGGATGTCGTCGGGGACGGTGGAGACTCCGAGCATTGATGCGACGGTGGGGTACCAGGTGCTGTTGAGTTCGTCGTACAGGCCGGCGGCCATGGGCATGGAGCGGGTGAAGTCGGATTTGGTTGGCTGCAGGGTCATGCCGTGGTACATGAGTGAGCCGCCGCCGACGGCGGCGCCGCAGTTGACGACCATGTTGTTGCCTTTGATGACCTCGAGTACCCCGGTGTAGAGGGGCCAGGTCTGGTTGGCGCCGCCGGTGAGGCTCGCGATGCTCGGTAGTGGGGGTGTGGGGGAGAGCCAGGCTGATCGGTTGTCGAGGTTCGCGAGGGTGGCGAAGGTGTTCGAGTTCGGTCCGGTCGGCCACCGTAGGCCGCGTTCGAGGACGAGGGTGGGTACTCCGGCCTTGGCGAGGCGTAGCGCGGTCACCCCGCCGCCGAAGCCGGTGCCTACGACCACCGCCCGTGCGCTGACCTCGGTCGTCGTCACGGCCCGGGCCGGTGACGCACCGGCTACCAGGCCGCCGAAGGCGGCGGTGCCGACACCGGTCGCCGCGGCGCCGATGAACGTGCGCCGGCTGAGGCCGGTGGGGTCACCCGGAACGGTGGTCTCGGGTAACGGTGCTGCTGTGCTGGGCATTTTGCTCTCCTGTGCATAGAGTTGTTGCGTTCCGCCGCCGTGCGGACGGAACGTGGGGTACCTGTTCATCGCGCGCTCGTCGGTGTTGTGAGTCCTGTTTGCGCGCGGACACCTGCGGGCTGGGTCGACAAAGAGAGGAGCGCGGGCCGCTCCTGAAGGCTCCCGTTTCCTCGGGCAGGTATTCGTCGCGGCCGTCGCTCGATATACGGTGAACGTGGCGCCGGGTTGTCGGATCGTGCGCGTTCGGCATGGGTGGCCGGGTCCGGCGGCCAGTGGAAGGGGGCGTCACCGGGTATCCGGTGGCCGCCGACACTCATTGAGCCCTGGCTGTCTCACGCCCCACGGTCGGCGGTGTCGTGAATCCGAGTCGGCGAAGGAAAAGGCTCGTTCGCGAGCCGATCGCGCCCGGGTCGTTCGGTCAACTTGTCCGTTTATGTATAGAAGATTCGTGTGCGGGAGATTTTTAGCATGTGTTCAGAGTGTTATACAAGTATCCTCGTTGGAGGATGTTCCGGGATCGGCGAGTCGACCCACTTATCGCATATATTGGATAATTTGAGATCGCAAATTATGGCGTTTGAGGTGTGCGATGGTCCCTGGAAACGGATCTCAGACCTGCACGCCGAACCCGAACCCGAACCCGAATCCGGATCCGAGGAGTGGCCGTGCCTTCGGGGGTGCTCCACCGCCCGAAGGCACGGCTGTGTCCGGGCAACCGCGACCGGTGTCGGTCACGGTTGGATCCCGCGTATCGGTAACCGCGCCGTCCCGTAACAGCGCGGTCAGAGCCTCCCGGCGCCAGGACCGGCCGCGGTGGCCAGGCCGGCCTCGGCCAGGAGGGCGCCCCACCGGGTGCGCACGGCAGCGGCGATCTCGGCGGCGTCACGTCCGCTGCCGGTGGCGAGCAGCCGGCCCCCGGAGCCGGCCATGGCGTCACCGAGCGGGGCGAACTCGTCGAGGTGGCCCTGCAGCACCTCCCGGTTGGCCTCGTCGGCGAGCAGGAACCTGGTCAGCGCGGCGGTCCACCGCCAGCCGCGCTGGGCGTCGATCCACAGGTTCTCCAGGATCAGCGCGTCCAGCCGGGCACCGGCCTCGGCGCACTGCCTGCCGAGCTCGCTCAGCGTCAGCAGGTCGGCGACCGGCTTCACGACAAGGTTGGTGACGACGAAGGCGCGGTCCCAGTCGAACTCGACAAGCGCGAGCTCGACCGCACGGCGGATCGGCTGCCAGTCGTCGGCGCCCTCCCAGTCCTGGCGCTCCCCGGTCGCGAACCCGGCCCGCGGATGGGCCGACCGCAGCTGGGTCGTGCGGTAGGCGGTGAGCTGCACGCGACGCAGCTGGTCCGCGGTCTGGAACGCGGCGCAGTTCGCGACATAGCTGCTGGACGCGAGCTGCTGCAGGTAGGCGGAGAGCATCTGCTGGCCGTGCGCCAGGTAGCGGCTCGGCGCCAGGGCCCGCCGCAGCAGGGCGACGGCCTCGGAGCCGAGCGTCGCGTCGTGGTCCTCCCGCTCGAACTGCTCCAGCAGGCCTTCGACGTAGGTCTCCTGATCGTCCTGCTGCGCGACGTACTTGCCGTAGGTCATCGCGTCCGGGTCGCGGAAGGCGTCCCAGTCGGCGCAGCGCAGCCTCGTCGCGTCCCGGTGCTCGCGCAGCCACACGTTGCCATGGACGTCCGGGCCCATCTCCAGCGGCACGGGGCGCCCGGTGGTGTGGTTGAGGCCGTGGGTGAGGATCTCGTACTCGGTCGGCCGCCGGCCGAGGTTCCCGAACGCGCTCCAGGTCTTCAGCGCGCGCTGGCGCGATCGGGGCGTGGCCTGGGGATTCGTCATCGCTGATCTCCTGGGGTGGCGGCGCCGCGCTGGTTGTAGAACCACAGGTACTCGTCGTCGTGGGTCTTCAGCCTTCCCCGGAACGACGGCATGTCGATCTCGAGCTCGGCGAGCCGGCAGGGCTGGCCGAGGCATGCCTGCAGGCTCGCCTGGGTCAGCCGGCAGGTGCCGAGCGTGTGGACCCGGACGTAGTCGTCGCGGTCGAGGACGAGGACGTCCGAGCCGGGATTGTCGAGGGCGACCGCCTCGATGACCGCCTCGGCGAGGTTGCCGGCCCGGATCACCGGGCCGACGAGGTCCGGCGAGGCTTCGGCGTCGGGCGTCATCTCGAGTATCGCCATCTGGGTGCCAATCCTTCGGTCGGACGGGGCGGGTGCGGGCTGTGGGGCGGGGCGAGCATGCGGCCGGCGGTCTGCTAGCGGGCCTGCGCGGGTTCCGTCGGGGCTGGCCGCGCGCCGGAACGGGCGCGGGCGCAGAGCCGGACCTGGATCACACCGGACTCGTCGATCCGCACGTCATGCCTGGTCAGGCGGCTTCCCCGGGGGTTGATGCTCTCGCCGGTGCGCGCGTCGAACTGCCACTCGTGGGCGCTGCAGGTCAGCACGCCGCCGGCCAGCTCCCCGTCGACGAGGGAGATGCTCTGGTGCGGGCAGGCACCGTCGTAGGCGTGGATCTCCCCGTCGACCCTGAGCAGGAGCACCTCGTCGGCGCCGACGTCGAACGCCTCCATCTCGCCGTCCCAGAGGCTGTCGGCGTCGACCAGGTCGACGAAGCCGTCGCCGGGCTCAGGCATGGACGGCGCCCGGCTCGGCGGTGGGGAGCTTCGGCTCCCGGAACCGGACGTCGAACCACTGCAGCGGCAGGATCTGGTGCTCGGCGATGACCTGGCCGAAGGTCGCGGCCGGGTCGAGGACCCGGCCGTCGAACAGAACCTCGTACCCGGGCTCGGCGGTGGGCCGGGCGACGCGGCGCCCGACGCTGTGGACCGCCACCTTCGCGGCCACCTCGTCCAGGGTGTCCTCGGTGTCGACGGCGACGAGATGCGGGACGAAGTCGCCGACGAACCGGCCGGTGATCGGAAACGCTGCCATGCGGACATCCCTTCGGATTTCTGGCGTTCGGCCTGGAGGCCGGCCAGGATGGTCGGCCTGGAGGTCGACCATCCTGGTCGGTTTTCCGGGGGGATCCCGGTCAGTCGGATTCGGTGCCGGCGTAGTCCTTCGCCCAGGCGTAGTTGTAGACGTCCTCGCCCATCACCTCGGGGGTGATGCCCATGTACGCCAGGCCACCGGTGAGGTCGGGTGGCAGGATCTGGCCGTCGATGAACCGGTCGACGATGTTCTGATGGCCGGCGTAACGTTCCGGATCCTGCTCGAAGCACCATTTCGAGACCGCATGGTCGAAATGGTAAAGACGGCCCCGGTGGACCAGCTGGTGCGGGGCCAGGTCATGCCGGGACGCGGCGGAGCCGAGCGGCAGCTGGGTCAGGTTGCACAGTGACGGCAGGGTCTCGGGAAGGGTCTGTTCCATCGAGCCGTCGTTGACATTCCTGATGATCTCGTCCCACAGGACGCCCCAGTTCTCCTCCCAGGTGGGATATTTCTCGTTCAGCCAGGCCCGCTCGTCCTTGGAGACCCCGGCATTGGGCCGCCAGAACAGCGTCGGGCGCCAGAACCAGGTCCCGATGTGCATGGCATGGTGGCCGTTCTCCAGCGAGTGCAGGAAATCGTCCCAGTACCACGGCTTCTTCAGCCCGTAGTCCTCCAGAACCCGCTCGTGGTGGTTCACGATCCACTCGAGCATGAACTCCTTGAACGACATCTTGCGCTGGTCGAGCGGCGTGTAGTAGTCCATCGCGGGGCCGGTCAGGGTCTGGAACAGCCGGGTCGACCGCCAGAAGGCGACGTCGAGTGCCTTCTGGGCCCGCTCGGGGTCGTGCTCCATGAGCACGGCCAGCGTCGGGAAGCCCTGCTGTGCGTGCCGGGCCTCGTCGGTCTGGATCGAGGACAGCAGGTTCGACCAGTTGATGTCGCCGGCCGCCATCGCGTCGGCGGCCAGGGCGACGAACTGGATGTTGGTGAATCCGTGTTCGACGGTGAGGCTGGTCGCGAGTGCGGCCTCGACGCAGTCCGCGTTGAGCATCACGTCGTCGAAGAAGTTCTTCACGGCCAGCACGCCCCACTCGTTGGTGTGGAACGCCTTCTGGGTCCAGTCGAACCGCTGGTCGTGCCGGAGCAGGTTGTGCGCGAAGCGCATGTCCAGCTGGGTGTGCCGGGTTTCGTCGAGCATGCCGAAGACGCCGAGGTTGCGCCACCGGGGCGTGGGTGCGAACCGGCAGAACCGGCTCTGCATGGTGACCGCCATGTGCTCGACCATGCAGGTCGTGCCCATATGCAGCTGGGAGGCGGCGACGTGGGCCGGGTCGAGCTTCTCGTAGGTGGCGGACCGCAGCAGCGCATTGCTGACCGCCTTGACGCCGGCCTCCTTCTCGCGCTGGATCCGGACGTAGTCGCGGTAGGAGACCCGGAACGGCTCGTCCCACGCCTGCCAGGCCTCGGCCGGAATGCCCTGGGTGCCTGACCACCGGGCCGGGAACGCCAGCTCGGGGTCGACATAGGACAGGGTCCACTCCAGGTCGCGAGAGGTGTCGTACCAGTCGTCACGATTCAGCGGCATCGGCGCGATTCCTCCAGGTGGACGACATCCAGGCCGCCCGGCGCGCGCGGCCTTCCCGGGCGCTTGGCTACCGTTTGCTCCACAGCACGAAGACGCCCGGTTCAGCCGGGCGGGCCGTGCGGTGAATGCGCCTGGACGAGCGGATCTTAGACGCGCCGTCCGGCCGCTGGCCGGCATTTGCCGAATCCGCCGGACGGATACTCGCTCTGTACATCGCGAACCGAGAACTCGGCGACCGTTTTGGCCGTTTCAGGTTGTGGGCCCAGGTAATCCCCTCCCTGGTCGGAGGTGTCGGTGTGGCTGGTGGCTGGTGGCGGTCGTCGGCTGGTTCGACCGTGGATGTTGACGTCGATCTCGATATCGAGAACGATGTCGACCTGCGATGCTGACAGGAGATCCAGGTGGGAGGCAGCGTGACCGACGCCGACGACGCCGCTGCGATCATGGCGGTGCAGAACTCCTATGCGATCGCCATCGACCGCCGGGACTGGGTGGCGCTGCGTGCCTGCTTCGCGCCCGACGCCACGATCAGCTTCGGCATGCGGCTCCAGGTGGGAACCCTGGACGAGTTCATGGCCTGGGCCGCCGACTTCCACGACCCTCTCGGCCCGACACTGCATCAGATCTCCACCCACCAGGTGGTGTTCCAGGCATCGGCCGCCGTCGCCGAGGCGTCGTGCTACCTGCACGCGGTCCTGGTGGAAGCGGCGCGCGGTTCAGCCACCTCCGTCTTCGGCCGGTACGACGACGAGTTCATTCGGAGGCGCGATCGCTGGGAGATACGGCGGCGGCGCTTCCGCCCGACCTGGCTGTCGACGTCCGGCGCGACGGAAGGCCCGCGGACATGACGCATGGGTCGGTTCGGCCGGGCCACGGGCCTGTCCGGCTGGGAGTGGTGCTCCCGCAGGCGGAGATCCGTCCGAGCGACCCGCGTGCGGTACGACGTTTCGTCGAGCACGTCGAGGAGCTCGGATTCGATCATCTGATCGCCTACGACCACGTGCTCGGCGCGGACTCGCAGAGCCGCCCGGGCTGGACCGGCCACTACGACCACCGGACGCCGTTCCTCGAGCCGCTGACCCTGTTCGCGTATCTCGGCGCCACCAGCTCCCTCGAGCTCGTCACCGGGGTCCTCGTCCTGCCGCAGCGGCAGACGGCGCTCGTGGCCAAGCAGGCGGCGACCGTCGACCTGCTTCTCGACGGCCGGCTGCGTCTCGGTGTCGGCATCGGGTGGAACGAGGTGGAGTACGAAGGCCTCGGCGTGTCGTTCCGCTCGCGCGCCGCCCGTCTGGAGGAGCAGATCGGTCTGCTGCGCCAGCTGTGGACCCAGCCCGTGGTGGATCACCGGGGCCGGTTCGACATCATCGACCGCGCCGGCGTCGAGCCCCTGCCGGTCCAGCGACCGATTCCGATCTGGATCGGATGCGGTGACGCACCCACCGCACTCGAACGGGTGGGCCGGGTCGCAGACGGCTGGATACCCCATCCCGCGCTCGGCGGCGGCAGCCGGCTCGCCGCGGCGTGGACGGCCGTGCGCGCGGCGGCGGAACGGGCCGGCCGAGACCCGGCAACCCTCGGCCTGCAGGGGCAGGTACGGCTGACGCCCGGCAGCCTGAACGACGTGACGACCAGGATCGACCGCTGGATCGAGCTGGGCGCCACCCACGTGGCCCTCAACACCCTGGAGGCGGGGCTCACCTGGCCAGCCGACCACCACGACCTCTACACGCGGATCGCGCGGGCCTGGCGAGCCCGGTAGCACCTGGCAGGCCCGGTAGCACCCGTCAGGGCCGTGCGGCCCCGGCACGGCGGTCGGCCGCGGTGAACTCGACATGCAGCGCCTTCAGGCCGCGGAAAAGGCTGGTCGGGTCGTAGTCGTACCGGCGGGCGCCGGCCGGGCCGTGCTCCGCGGTGGAGATTCTGATGCCGGCCATCCGGTCGAGGATGTGTTCCAGACCGATGCGGGCCTCCGCGCGGGCGAGCGGCTGGCCGAGGCAGGTGTGGACGCCCCGTGCGAAGGTGACGTGTTCGTAGCTGTTGCGGCGGTCGAGGCTGAACTCGTCCGGCGCGTCGAAGCGGCGCGGATCGCGGTTGACGGCGCCGATCATCACCATCACGGTGGTTCCGGCAGGTATCGACACACCGCCGAGTGTGGTGGCCTTCCGCGCCAGCCGGAAATGATCCTGGACCGGGCTTTCCAGCCGGAGGATCTCCTCGATGAAGCCCGGGACGCGGTCCCGGTGCTCGCGGAGGAACTCCTGCGTCCGGGGATACTCGGCCAGGTACTGCACGGCGAAGGCCAGGGTTCGCGCGGTGGTCTCCTGCCCGGCGGCGAACAGGAAGGCGGCCTCGTTCGCCAGCACGGTGGTCGTCGGTGTCGAACCGTCGGGGAAGGTGACCTGCGCCAGATGAGTGAGAACGTCCCCCCGCGGCCGGCGCCGACGGTCCTCCAGGTAGCTGGTGAAGGCGTCCTCGAAGGATGACAGGACGTTCAGGTCCTCGACCTGGACCCTTCCCTCACCGGCGGTGTTGCGGGCCTGCTGTGCGTCGAACCAGGCCCGGAAACGCGGCAGGTCCTCCTGCGGCACGCCGAGGAGCGTGGCGATCACCAGCATGGTGTACGGCACCGCGAACTGGTAGATGAGCTCGCAGGCTCCGCGTTCGAGGAACTCGTCGATCTGGCGCTCGGCGAGCCGCCCCATGAAGGCCTCGGTCGCCGCGAGCCGCCGTGGTGTGAACAGCCCGGTGAGCAGGGAACGGTACGCGGTGTGCTGCGGCGGGTCCCAGGTGGCCATGTACCCGTGCAACGGCATGTCCGCGCGGTGTTGCTCGACCAGGGCACTGACGTCGTCGACCTCGGTGCTGGCGGGGAATCCCGAGAACGGCCCGGAGGGCGCGTTGCACGAGGAGAACGTCTCGTGATCTCGGTAGACGGTGAGGGCCTCCTCATACCCGGTGACCATCGCCATGCCGTGGACGGGCTCGATCCAGACCGGTCCACGCCGCTCGTGCAGGAACTGGTAGTACGGGTACGGATCCCGGATGATTGTTCCGTCGGTCAGGAAGTCGAGTGACTCGTACCTGTCTGTCGTTTCCTTCGATGCCTCGTGCACCGTCCACCTCCGCTGGCGGGGACCTACCGGGGTTCCAGACCGCGCAGCACGGTGGTGGCGAACTGGTCGAGCGCGTCCGCCCGTGCCGCGTTGTTCTCCTGTGTGAGCAGCAGTGCGTAGAGCCCGAGAAGGAAAACCGTCGCGCTGTTCGAGGGGTCGGCCGCCGCATCGATCTCGCCGCGATCCCGGGCAGACCCGACCTCGCCGATGACGCGGGCGACGACCGGGTGCTCAGGCCACAGCCGAAGCTCGGGGCGTGACGGCGAGAAATAGAGCGCGAGCAGGTCTCTGAAAAGAAGCGTGCCGATGCGCTCCTCCAGCGACACCGCCATCCCGGTGACCACCGCGAACAGCTCCGTCAGGCCCCGGGGCGCCGCCAGGAAGTCATCGAGCTCGGCGGCCATCCGGACCTCCTCGCGCTGGCCCAGCTCGGCGACGACGTGTTCCTTCGTCGGGAAATGCGAGAAGAACGTGCCGTGGGCCACGCCGGCTGCCCGGACGATCGCGCCCACGTCGGCCGCCGCTGAGCCGGCCCGTTCGAACTCCGCCACCGATGCGGCGAAAAGCCGCTCGTGGGTCGCGCGTCGCTGCGCCTCCCGGCCTCCAGCCTTCGCGCCCGCCGCCACATCCGGAAAGCTAGCGAGCTCGATGACTTGAGTCAATGACTTGAGTCATCGCTGTAGGCCGGAACCCGGTGTGGCACCGTTGCGTCGACGGAGTCTGCCGTACCGGCGGCTGCCGATCGGCCGTGATCGAGTGATGCGTCGACCTCGTGTAGGTCCGCGGTCAGGCGCCGCCGAAGGCAGGGGCGATCGCGTCGAAGGCGACAGCGAGAGGGCCCGGTGGCAGCGGCGGGCGGCGGGTGAGATCCGCGACGAGGTCCGCGAGATAGTCGCGGACGGTTCGGACCTCCGTTCCGAAGGTGTCCCGGCGGCTGTACAGGTGGCGCAGCCCCCGCTCCCGGTAACGCCGGAACTCGGCGCCGTTCGGAGCGAACTGGACGGCGGGGAAGGGCGGCTTCGCGAGCCGGTCGGCGTAGTTCGCGGGGTTGTCCCAGAGCACCGGGACGATCGAGCCCGCCGGCCTGCCGGTCGCCCGTTCGAACTCGTCCTGGCGTTGGGTGAAGTAGGCCCACTCACGGCCGCAGCCACGGCTGCTCATCAGGCTCACGCTGTAGAAGGGCATGAGGACCCGGCAGCGGGAGAGGGCCTCGACGAGCTCCGGTGACCATTCGACGCCCACGCTCAGGCTGGTGTCGACGTAGAGAGCCCGGGCCGGACCTACGCCGGTGGCGCGAACAATCGCGGCCCGCAGATCGTCGACGAACAACCCGAACTGATCGTCGTCGTCCGCCCCGTGGCCGTAGCTGACGAACACGACCGGCGGGTCATCGCCCGAGACCGACGGTGCCGCAGTGGCCGTTCTACTCCCAGTCATCGTCGCGGCGGCGAGCGCGGCCTCGGGCCGGTCCTCCGGTCCACCGGCCGGCTTCGGACCAGCCGTCAGATAGGGCCGTGCCCACTCCCGCAGCTGTCGGTTCCCACTGGTGGCGAGGGCGGCTTCCACGAGGTCGACCAGCCAGTCGTCAACGGCCGCCGCTTCGACCACTCGGAGCGAGATATCCCGCAGGTCGGAGGCCTGGGGTGCGTAGTCGGCCAGGTATCGATCAAGTCGGAACAGCAACAGTCGTTCCCAGTCTGCACGGGCCGGAAATGCCCTCCGCAGGACCTCGCCGAGCGTGCCCCGCTCCGGACCGGTCAGAGCTCGGATCCGATCGCCATCGAGCAGACTCATCTGTTCCTGTCTCCTACGTGTAGCCGGAGGATGCCGTGCCGCCACCGTTATATCCGGAGGGAAACGAGCACCGCTGACGGCCGCTGGGCATTCGGGCGGCTCTTCGCGTGGGCGGGGCCTTACCAGCGTCGGGCGCCCGCCCGGCCACGCATGCGCCAGAATCGACCGGGCCCGGAAACGGCGAACGTCGCCGTGGCATTAGAATGTCGCGACACGGCGACGGGCGGGGGGACATCGGCGTTGGCCGGGGTGCGTTCTTGATGGACCTTGACGTTGACCGGCTTGAGGGGCTGACAGGCCCTCAGCTCCGCCCCTTCTTTGACGCGTTGAAGGAAGCGTTTCCCGAGCGTGCGGCCGTGGATCGGCTCCTCCTCTTCAACCTGGACAAGCGAGTCGGCGACTACGCGGGTGACGGCAGTGGCATCTCGGAGATCCTGATGGCGGTGTTGACGGCGGCCAAGGCCGGGGGATGGTTGCCGCAGCTCGTGGCGGCAGCGAGCCAGGAGGCACCGGACGACAGACATCCGTTACGGATTTTCGCGCGGCAGTTCGAACGTCACCCGCAGGCGTCGGACACTCCCCGCATCGGCGGCAGCGCCGACTCCGGCGGGCGGGCTTTCGTCCCGGCCATCGATCGCCACTTCAACAGCACCTTCTTCGATCTCGCCTCGGTGGACGACATCGTGCTGACCGCTGTGGGTACCGGGGCGCCGATCCTCGCCTTCGCCACCACGTACGCCGAGGACATGTTCCTGGACAAGCTCCAGGTCCGCATCGAGGGCCTGGTCAGCGACGACGTCGCCCGGAAGACCCCGATCAACCTGCGTGAGGACATCCGGCCGCCCGGACGGTGGGCGGACGAGCTGTGCGGGCATCGCGACGAGCTGGCCTGGCGAGACCTGTCGTTCCGGGTCCACGTCGACGGGGTCGAGCGGGGGACCAGCGACCGGATCCCGGCGGCGATCGAGGTGTTCTGGAACCGCGTACGAAGCGATTTCGTCGCCGGGCCCCGGCAGCTGGTCCTGCTGTTCGTCAGCCGAGTCGGTATGGCTCTGCCGGACGACATCATCGCTCTCGACCCACCCCGCTTCACCTCGTCGGACGTCAGGACATGGGCGCACGGCGCGGTGTCACGGCTGGCGGAGACCCACGGCTGGCCGCTGGCCCTGCGCTGGGCCTGGCAGGAGCAGATCTGCCGGCGTGCCGCGCTGGGTCTCCCGGACAGCGAGGTTCTCGACGTCCGGGCGCTGTACTCGGCGATCGACGAAAGCGTCGATGAGCTGCATCGGGATCAGGCCGCCTTCCGCGGTCGACTGGAAGGAACCGGCTGATGCGTACCCGCCATCGGGTCGACACGTCCACGCGGTTCGACCCGGCCGCCGCCCTCCCGGAACACCGGCGCATCGAGCGGGTTGACCTGGAGCCGGTGCCGGCCACCGTCACCGACACGGTGGAGGTTGGCCGCGAGCCCTACATCGCCGGCCCTCGACTGGCCGAGGCGGTCAACGTCGCTGTCGCGTTGGGCCGGCCGCTGCTGCTCCAGGGGGATCCGGGCGCGGGCAAGACGCGGCTGGCCCATGCCGTGGCCTACGCGCTGGGCCTGCCGCTGGAGGAGATGTACGTCAAGTCGACGACCCGGGCCCAGGACCTGCTCTACAGCTATGACGCAGTCCGCCGGCTGTACGACGCCCAGCTCCCGGCGGGAACAGCCGGAGACCCGAGGAACGTCGGCGACTACGTCCGGCTGGGACCGCTGGGGCGGGCCATCGCCCGGGCCGAACAGGGGCGGCGCTCCGTCCTCCTGATCGACGAGATCGACAAGGCCGACATCGACTTCCCGAACGACCTGCTGCGCGAGTTGGACCAGCTCGCCTTCGACGTCGCTGAGCAGCCCGGCCGCCGTCACGCCGTCCCGGAGAACCGCCCTGACCTGCGGCCGATCATCTTCGTTACGAACAACGAGGAGAGGGTGCTGCCGAGCGCGTTCCTGCGGCGGTGCGTCTTCCACTTCGTGGAGTTCCCGCGCGACGTCGGGCTGCTGGACGAGATCCTGGCCGCGCACGACGTGCCCGAGGCGGCGCTGCGCGAAGGCGCGATCGACGTCCTGGTCCGGCTGCGATCGCTGAACCTGACCAAGCGGCCCGGCCTGTCCGAGCTGCTGGACTGGGTCGGCTACCTGCGGGCTGTCCAGACGCCGGTCGTCGAGCTGGACCTCCTGCCCTACATCGGCGCGCTGCTGAAGGTGCGCTCCGACGTGGCGCTGGCCGAGACCATGCCGGCACCGAGTGCTGCCTCGCCATCCGGCCGAGTGGTGGGGGAGCGCCTGCCGCGCGGCCTGCCGGGCGGGGACGGCGGATGAGCCCCGGGCCGCCGCCGTTCGTCACCGATCTGATCGACCAGCTGCGGCGGCGAGCGTTCATGCTCGGCCCCGAGGACGTGGCCGCGCTGCGCCAGGCTCTCGCCGCAGGCTTCGGCTGGTCCTCCCGCGCGGCGCTGGAGGACCTCTGCGTCACGCTGTGGGCCAAGTCGGACCGCGAGGCCGATGTCGTGCGTGCCGCGTTCCTGCGGGTGGACGTGCCGGACCTCGACCCGCCGGCCGCGGCCGAAGACGAGCCCGCCGCAGACCTGGACGCGAGCAGGTCTGACGCGGAGCCAGATGCCGTCGCATCACCTGCGGCTGAAGAGGTCCGTGCGGAGCCGATGGGTGGTCTGCCGGCGCTCCCGGCCCCTTCCTTCGCCAGCGTCGACCGCCGACTGGTACTGGTTCCGCGGTACCCGGTGAGCGAGCGGGAGATCGCGCAGGCCTGGCGCCGGGTCCGCCGCCCGGTGCGGGTCGGCCCGGCCGTCGAGGTCGACGTGGACGCATCGCTGCGTCGGCGCTGCGACAGCGGCGTGGCGACGGCGCCTGTCCTCGTCGCCCGGCGGCGCAACGCTGTCCGCATGCTGGTCCTCATCGACGCGGGCGGGTCGATGACGCCGTACGCGGACTATGTCGAACACGTCCGGCGCGCGCTGACGGAGACCGCCCGCTCCGAGACGACCACCGTTCGGTATTTCCACAACGTGCCGGCCCCGAGCCCCGACCGGCGGCTGCTGGACACGTTGTCCGACCCGTTCGCCGGCAACCTCGACGAGATCCTGCTCCGGATCTCGCCACTGCCGAACGGTGCCGTCTACGCCGACCCGGCGCTGACCCGGCCGGAGCGGCTGGCCGACCTGCTCGACCTCGACGACGCGGCGGCCGGCGGCCCGACGGGAGCGGTGGTGATCGGGGACGCGGGGGCCGCCCGTGGCCGCTACGACCCGGTGCGGCTCCTCGACACGATCGCCCTCCTGAAGGCACTACGGGAACGGTGCGGTCGCCTGGTCTGGCTGAACCCGACGCCGGTCGGCCGCTGGGCCGGCTCGACCGCCGGGCGGGTCAGCCGGCACGTGCCGATGTTCCCGCTGGCCACCAAGGCCGGCCTCGACACGGCGGTGGAGGCCCTGCGGGGCCGGTCGGTCCTGGTGGACGCGCCGCTGTGAACGCCGCCGCTGACACCGACACGGGCGACGTCGCGCGTCGCCGCTCGGACGTCCTGGCCGAGCTGCCTGACGGGCCAGTGGCGCTGGCCAGCCACGCCGCCGTGCCGGTGGTCGTCGACGCCCGCCTGCTGCACCTGCTGCGGGTGAACTTCTTCCTCGATGACGAGCCGCTGGACTACGCCGTGGAGGCCGATCTGCTGCTCTCGCCGGTGTTCCGCGACATCGGCGACGGCCTGTTCGAGATCGAGCCGGAGCTTCGCCGGTTCCTGCTCACCTCGCTGCGCGCGCGGTACGGGATGGACCGGGTGCTCGCCGTCGCCAACCTGCTCTGGCAGTACGCCGAGCAGACCGGTACCTGGCGGCATCGCCCCGAGCTGGAGAAGGCCCAACAGCTCACCGCGCTGCACCTGCTCGACCCGGAGGCGGCCGAACGCTGGCTGGCCGAGTCCGAGTCGACCGCGGGCACCGAGCACTCGCTGGCTCCCGGCTGGTTCGCGGCGATGCGCTACCAGTTCGCCCACCAGCCCGACCTCAGCCGCATCCCGGACGTGGAAGCGGCCCTGCCCACGATCGACGAATCGAAGATCGCGGCGATGAACGACGCGCAGCGACGAGCGGTACAGGACGCGCTCCTCGTCGTCTGTTCAAGCCGGGACCGGCTCGACGAGCTGCTTCACAGGCTCGAACGGCCTTCGGCGCACATGCTCGAGCGCGAGCGTGGCCCTATGACGGAAGTCGTGTTCAAGGTCGTCGGGGAGGCGCAGGCCGAGGGCTGGCTGGCGCACCTGCTTACCGAAGCCGCCAGGGAGTACCCCGCCAGCCGCCAGCTCGCCGACGTGGTCCGCCTGTTCGAAAGCTCCGGCCGCGGTGTCGCCGACGGTACTCCGGTCGACTCGTTGACCAGGTTTGAGGTGCAGGCCCTCGCGGCCGTCTATTCCGAGCGGACCGTTGCTGGTCAGCTGCTTTCCCGGGCCGGTCTGAAACCCGAACAGCAGCCGCCGACGACACCGATCGAGATCGAGTACTGGCACGCGGTCAACGCCACGCTCGTCCGGGGCGTGCTCCCAGGCGCCCGCCTCCGGATTCTCACCCTCGCGGCTCGCGACTTTCCCGCCAACAAGGCGTTCCAGACGGGGATGGCCGCCGCGCAACACGCCGAATCCGTGGCAGACTCGCCCCGCGACGCCAGCCCGGAGCCGCGAACGGATGGCGGGCTGCCCGCGAACAGCACCGTCATCGCCTTCGACACCGTCGGCGACAGCGATCGCAATATCGTGGAGATGAGGCGGCTGCGGCAAATCATCGAGAGCTCCCTCATCAGGGCCAAAATTCCCCGGGCGCTCCAGCGGCAGGACCGGGGCGATGACTATCCCATGGTGTTCTCGGCCGACATTCCGAAAGCATGGATCGTCGTCGACTTCGTCCGCGAGCTGGTTATCGCGCTGCGGGCGTACAACTCGACCCGCGATGATCGCGACCGTATCCGCCTGCGGGTCGCGATGCACGAAGGCCAGAATATCGTGGACCCCGGGACCGCCTGGGCCGATGAGGCCGTGGTGACCTGCGCGCGGCTCGTCGACTCGGCGCCGATCCGCGATGCGCTGCAGCGCAACAGGGACGCGGACCTGGCGCTGATCCTGTCGTCGAAACTTTTCGACACGGTGGTCCGCCCCGGGTTCCATGGCCTCTCTCCGGACGACTATCGCGAGGTCGCGGTGTCGGTGAAAAGTTTCACTGGTACCGCCTGGCTGACCCTGCCCGGCCGCGGGGCGCCTTCCACGCCGATGATCGGACCGTCGAACCAGTCGCTGGCCACGGGAACAGCGACCGGTCCGGAGAGCCGGGAACACACAGGTGGTCTCGATGCCCCGGTCCGGCCGGACGGCACCAGGTGGGACTTCTTCGTCTCCGCCGTCAGCGCCGACGAAGCGTGGAGCAGGTGGATCGCATGGCAGCTTCAGGATGAATATCTCGTTCGCGCCGACGCCTGGTATCCCACCGGGACCAACAGGATTTCCGCGCTCGAGGAGAGCCTGCGGTTCTCGGCCCGCGTTGTCGTCGTGCTGTCACAGGCCTACCTCGAGGCGGACGACATGCGGCCGGTCTGGCAGGCGGTCTTGAGTCGAGACCCAGGGGGACTCCACCGCTCACTGATTCTGGTCCGGGTGGAGGAATGCGAACCCGAAGGCCTGCTGCGCGGGATTCGCTACATCGATCTGGTTCCGTTCGCGAACGACGCCGATGGTGCACGCGAGTATTTGATCGACGAGATCAGGCGATTGGTCGAGGGCTCCTCCCGCCCGTCAACGGCGCCACCGTTCCCGGGCTGACCGGCCTCCTGGACGATCTGCCGTATCGGGTCAGAGTGTGTTCTTTGCGCTGATGGTCGAGAATGCTTGTTATATGCGAAGAGGCGCTTCTGTCGCATGTACCGGGATGTCTGAGGAACTACTCTCCGAACGCGGCCTGATCCGCTGGCGCGGGAGGCGGGCGGGTCTGGTCGGCGTTCGGGGGTAGCGGGAGCGGTCCCGGGGGCGCGAGGTAGTGGCCCTGCGCCTGGTGAACGCCGGCGCCGATCAGGACGTCGAGTTCCGCGGCGGTCTCGACGCCTTCGGCGAGCACCAGCCCGTCGGTCTCCCGCGCGAAGCTCACCAGCGCGGTCGCGAGTGCGCGCCGGGCCGGATCGGCGTCGATGTGCTGGGTGAGGCACCGGTCCATCTTGATGAAGTCCGGCCGCAGCTGTACGAGGTGACGCAGGCCTGCGGAGCCGCGGCCGACGTCGTCCACGGCGACCCGGACGCCCGCCCGACGCAGGACGTCGAGCGCGCGGTCCGTCGCCGGGTAGTCCTCGATGTAGTCATGCTCGGTGATCTCGAGGACGAGGCGCTCGGCGGGGACGTCGACGATCATTCTGGCGATCTCCCCGGAGACGACCGTGGTCGGAGACGCGTTGATGCCGAGCCCGAACTCGGGTGGAAGCTGCGGCAGGGCGCCGAGCGCCGCCCTGATCGCGGACACCTCGAGGGCGATGGCCAGACCCAGCTCGGCGGCCTCCGCGAAGCAACGCTCCGGGCCACCGAAACCTGGCGGGAACCGTGCCAGCGACTCCGCTCCCATGCAGTCCATCGACGGCAGCTCGAAGACCGGCTGGAACGTCATCCGGGGACCGCCGTTGTCGATCAGCTGCCGGAACCGCCCGCGCCGTGCCTCCAGGTCCGGCCGCTGGCAGGAGAGCGACTCGGCGAGCACGCCGGCGAGCAGGATCAGGGACCGCGCCTGGCGGCCACGCGCGGTGAGGACGCGGTCGCGGCTCAGGCAGCACAGCATCCCGTACGCTCGCCCGTCCGCCAGCACCACCGGGACCCCGAGGTACGAACCCGCTCCGAGCCGTCCGGAGACCTGCCCCTCGGCAACCGTCGTGCCTGTGCCTGTGCCTGTGCCCGAGCTCGGGCTCGCCTGATCGGCCGGTGCGGGCCGGTGGCCGGTGTGCCCCCGCGAGTGCCGTCGGTCGCCGTAGCGGACGGTCGAGCCGGGACGAACGCCGAACGAAACCGCGTCCCCGCTGCAGGCCTCGATCACCTGGGCCCCGCCGATCAGCCGGGACAGCCAGCAGACATCCACTTCGAGGCAGCCGCGGGCGGTCGCGAGCAGCCCGGCCACCGCCGCCGGCACTGGCTCCAGCCCAGCCACAGGCTCCAGCCCAGCGGGGTGCTCCGGGTCCGGCTCCGGCCTCGAGTCCGGCTCGGGACGAACCGAGCACGGCGGTGCCCTCGTGCCACCGCGATCCCCGCTCTCCGCCACGGCCATCTCCTCCGTGCAGCTCCTCCCTCGGATGCTTCCCGGATACCCGGCAGGCACACGGCCGGGCATGCGGGCACGGCCACGTGGCCGTGGCACGTGCCGGGGCTGGGACGTGCAGGTCAAAGATCGGGATCGTTGTGGAGCATGCCGTGCACCCGGTTGAAGCGCTCCCGCAGCTCGTCCCAGTGGACCGTTCTCGTCGGAGCGATCCCTCTGGAGACGTAGAAGCTGTCCAGAAAGCGCGTGAGGTAGGCGACGTCCAGGCTCAGGTCGCGGGCCATCGCCTCCCGTGCCGCGGCCTCCTCGATACCGGCGATCACGTGTTCCCGCCGCAGGATCAGCAACTCGACCGTGTCGGCCAGCTCGCACACCTCGTCGGCACGGGAGCGGGCGGGATGGTCTGCTCCCAGGTCCTCCCTCCACTCCCGCACCAGCCGGACGGCGTCCGCCGCTCCCAGCGGGTGCGGCTGCGGAGGAGGGGGCGGCGGCTGCGGGCCGCGTCGAGTGGCCGTGATCAGGACGAGGGCCGCCGTCACCGGCCCGGCCACACCGGCCAGCCACGGCCACGGCCCGACCAGCCCGGCCACGAACGCGCCGAGCCCGAGCACGACGGCCTCGCCGACCCCGACCGGATCCTGGAACCGCTGTGGAAGCGCCACCGTTCAGCCGAAGTTCCGGAAGACCCGGACGAAAGCCGCGTCGATGTCCAGCGGGTTGCGGGCGTCGTACTGGGCCGCCCGGGTCAGGCGCGCGATCTCCGCGAGCGTGCCGACGTCGGCGTTGTCGGCCCGGCCGTAGGGGACGGTGAAGATCCGGACTGGCGTGTCCGAGGTGCCCGGGTCCAGGGCGGCCAGCAGCGCCTTCGCGTCACCGCGGTACGGCTCGGTGTTCTGCCCGTCGCTGAGCAGCACGATGGCGTTGATGCGCTCCGGGTCCGCGTTCGCCGTCATCATCTCGCTGGCCCGCTGGGTGGCCTCGAACAGGGCGGTGTCCCCGCGTGCCCGCAGTCCCCGCAGCCGCTCCTGCAGCGCGGCGCGGACCGTACCGACCGGTGACACCGGCACGACCTCGGTGTAGGCCGGGCCTGAGGAGAACGTCCACAGGCCCACCTCGTCATCGTCGTCGAGCAGCGTGAGCGCACGTTCGGCGGCCGGGATCATCAGCTGCAGCTTCGTGCGGTCGACGGCCTTGTCCGGGTCGTCGACCGGTTCGTTCATCGAGCCCGACACGTCGAGCAGCAGCACGCGGGCCTTGCGCCGTACCCGGTCCCAGTTCTCCAGCATTGCCGCGAGCAGCTTGCCGTCGGGGATCGGCACGAGCGCCGGCATCTGGTCCGCCGGTATGCCGAGCGTCCGTACGAGCTGCTCGGTCGGCCGGGTGGCCGTGGCCTGCTCGCCGTTCTCGCCGTTCTCGCTGTTCCCGCCATGCTCGGTGGAGCTGGCGGGCAGCGGGCGGAAACCGACGTCGGCGAACAGCCGCTGCTGGTCGTCCTCGACCAGGAAACGGTAGAAGTCCTCCGCGACGCGGCGCTGCGGCGGCGTCGCCGAGGCCAGCACGACGAACGGGTGATCGAGCTCGAGCGTGCCGTCCTGCGGATACACCACCCGAAGCGGACGGCGTGGCTGGCGCTCGTCGCTCATCTGGGCCGGATCGCCGCCGGGCGCGCCTCGGTTGTACAGGTAGACCATCTGCTCCTGGATGACTATCGCGTCCACATACGGCCGGTAGGCGGCCTCGTCCTGTTTTTGCTCGGCGTCGTAGATCTGCTGCATGAACAGCACCGCCTCGTCGCCGTAACGCGAAACCGACGACTCGATTCCGTGCACGAAACCGACGACGTCCGGATCGTTGAGCCAGTCGGAGGTGGGTGTGGTCGCGGTACCGGTGGCGTGGGCGGCGGCGAGATAGGTGGCGACCGTGGCGGCCAGCCCGGAGGTCGACGTCTCCGCGTTGTCCCGGCCGAGCACGAACTTCCCCCAGTCCGGTCGGCCGTAGGCGGACCAGCCTTTCCGCGCCAGGTCGAGCACGTCCTTCCAGGTGGCGAGCGGGGCGCTGTGCTGCGCCAGCGTCTCGGCCACCGGCTGCGGCATCGCGATGACGAGCATGCTCCGGGTCACGGACCGGTGCGCGGGCTCGGATACCAGGAGGTCGCCGTGCCCCTCCTGCGCGAGCAGGCTCGTCCACATCGACGATGTCGGCAGCCACACCTGCGGTGGGTCCTTCTTGCCCTCGGCGAGGTCGTTCTTCGTCGCCCCGGAGGTGCGGGCGCTGAGCTGGACGTGCCCGCACAGGCCGGCCACGGCGCGCCCCGCGTCGTTGTACCGGTCGACGAGCTGCGCCATCACGCCGGCCTTCTCCGTGGACGAGGTGACCCGGATCGTCTCCGTGCGGTCGCAGTCCGCCGGGCCGTGGCCGCCGACCGCGACGCGCGGCGCCACCGCGGTCACCGCGACGAGGACGACGCCGACCAGACCGCCGAGTGCGTGACGGCGGCGGAAGAACCGGTGTGCCCGTCCGCCGAACACGGTCGCCTCCTGATGGGTCAGCGGGGCTCGGTCAGATCCCAGGTCTCGAAACTGAACCGCGCCGTCGTTCCCGCCCAGCGCCGGTAGGTGGGAAGACTACTGTGTACGGAATTCCCGTCTCCCAGCAGAGCCAGCAGACGCGCCCAGATGTCGTGTACCCGCCAGGGCTGTTCGCGGCGGGACAGCTCCTCGATCAGCTCGTGGATACCGGTCCCGTCGACTTGTCCGTGTAGCGCCTTAATCAGGGTCCGGCCGCCTTCCGGATCGGCCACGAGTACCGCGAGCAGTACGAGCACCGCCTGGTAGGGGCCGTTTTCGTCGGTGCCGATGAAGTCGTCGAGCTCGTTGTCGGGAATGCCCGCGCGCACCAGGCGGTACAGATTGACGAACCGTTTCAGCGCGCGCGGTGTCTCCAACATCGGGCGCAGCCGCTGGACGAACCGCAGCTCCTGGGGACGCAGCCGCAGCTGGTCCGGCTGGGGCGGCATCTCGCCGGGTGTGGCCGCCCGCCCGGTGCGTCCCGGCCCGGGCCGGTCGGGCTCCCCGGAACCCGGGCGCGGCCTGGCCTCGGGCGGTTCGGCCTCCCGGCGCCGGGGGCGTTCGTCCTCGGCAGCCGTCGGCACGAGCCACTCGACGTAGCGGTCGGCCTCGGCCCCCATCGGCCGCAGCGCGAAGACCACCTGGAAGATCTTGTCCAGGTAGTCGAACGGTGTCGCGCCGCCGGCGGCGTCCGCGTTCCCGGCGAAGATCTCGGCGTAGTACTGCTCGAGGCAGCGCCGAAGCCACCGGGGATCCACGGCGACCACCACGACGAACAGCGGAAGCGCCAGCAGCATGTGCACCGCGGCGAGAACGTCGACCACCCTGCGCGGTGAACAGCGGTCGAGGTCGTCGATGTAGAGGATGACCCGCTCCAGCGGAGGCCTGCCCCGGGAGCCGGTCCTCGTCCACTCGGCGAAGGCCCGCCGCGCGCTGTCGCTGAGCTGGCGCAGGTCGGCGTGGACCTGGCCGAGCAGCCCGCGATACTGGTCGTAGGCGCCCGACCGGGCCTGCTCGATCACGACCGCCAGCCGCTGCGCCGCGTCGAGCGTGGCCAGCTGCATCCGGGTGTCCCGCGCCTGTTGTTCCAGGACGTCGACACGCCGCTGGTCGAGCCCGCTGACCGCCTGCCAGGCCGCCACGAGCCAGCCGACGATGGGAAACCCGGCCAGCACGGCGACGACGCCACCGACCGCCACCACCGGAGCCGGGCCCCACAGCAGTCCGACCAGACCGGTGCACACTCCCAGCACCAGCACCGCCCCCGCGAGGACGAACCGGCCACGCCACCGCGCGAGGTCGACCCGCCACAGCCGGGCCCGGGCCCGCAGCCGCTGCGTCCAGTCGGTGTCCTCGGCGGCCAGGTCCTCGAAGGCGCGCAGCCTGTCGCGCAGGACCTCCCGCCTCGCGCGGATCTGCTCGGTGTCCGACGGCTCCGGCTCGACGAGGCCGGCGAAGAGGTGCTCGGCCATGCCCACCCAGAGGTGGTCGTCGTTGTAGTGCCAGGCGTCGAAGCGCACCTGGCGGATGTTGGTCGCGAAGATGCTGCGCGCCGCGCTGCGGCTGGACTGCTGGGCCAGCGCGGCCACCCGGTCGTGGAGCTGGCGGGCGAAGCTCGACTTGCCGGAGCCCCACCGGCCGAGCAGCGCGATCGCCAGCGGCGGCTCGGTCGAGCGGTCCGCGAGGAGCGCGGCCATGGCCTCGACGTCCGTGGCGAACCCGAGCAGGTCGAGCGCGCTTTCCTGATCGCTGACGTGGCCGGGCAGCGGGCCGGGGGCGGTGCCAGGCGTGATCCGCGCACCCGTCGCCAGGTCCCACAGCCGGATCGTGCCGTCATCGGTGCCGCTGACCAGGCGCTTGTTGTCCGGCGTGACGGCGAAGGCCCGCACCGCGCTGTGGTGGCCGCGCAGCCGCACCGGTGCCTGGCCGGGCTGCTCCGCACTCCACACCCAGATCCCGCCATCGAGGCCACCCGCGACGACCTGCCTGCCGTCCGGGGTCACCGCCAGGGTGACCGGGTCCTCGCAGCCGGTCAGGTCGACCGCGGTGCGGGAAACCGCCGTGTCCCAGTACCGCACAGCTCCCTGGATCGCGACGGCGATGTGACTGCCATCGTGGGAGGCCGCCACGGCGACACTGCCGTGCGCGGCACCGTCCAGCCGGCGCAGCTCGGCCCCGTGCCGATCCGTCACGCGGACGATCGGCTCCGATCCGCCGGTGACGACCTGCCCTCCGTCGCTCACCGCGATGCTGTCGACGCGCCGGTGGCCGCTGGGCCAGCTGCCGGTCCCGGGTGGCTGGACGACGACGTCTTGGCCGGTGTCGATGCTGACCACGGTGTCCCCGCGGGGCGAGACGGCTGTCTCGGCGACGCGCCTCGGATACGGCACCGAGGATGGCGCCGCGGACGAGGCCGCGGCGGGCTCGCACGCCCAGACGACCGTCTTCCCCTGGTCGCTGGAGACCACCTGGCACTGCTCGTCCACCGCCACCGCGAGGACGGGGCCGGTGTGCGCGTTGTGTTCGGTGAGCAGCCGGCCCGACGGCAGGTCCCAGACCCGGATTCTGCTGTCGGCTCCGCCGGTGACGATTCGGCGGCCGTCCGGGAAGACCGCGATCGCGCGCACGGCGCCCTCATGTCCGGCAAAGAAATCTGCGGGTGTGGTCATGGTGGTCGCCGAGAATAGCCGGCACCGGCTCACCGGCCCACCGGGCCCGCGCGATCGGCCTATCCGATGGCTGACATCCAGCCGGGTGGAGCCGGAAAAGCCCCCACCCAGCCGGCGCGGCCGTCGGCGGATCTCGTTGTCGCTTTGCTGTGAACAGGGTGGAGAAACCCTCTGGAAAACGCACCCGCCTCACCCGGTCGTGCGCCTGGCGGCGTCGGTCGCTGTGCGCGCTGTTCGTGTCCGCAGGCGGGGGAGGATGGCGGCGACGGCGAACCCGGCCGCGATCGTGACGGCGCCGTCGATGGACAGGGCCATCCTGATGCCGTCCAGCGTCGCCTCGTCGGCGGCGAGGGTGCCGGGGGCTCCGGCGGCGTTCGCGGCGACGACCGCGCTCAGGATCGGGATCCCGACGGTGAGCCCGATCTGCTGGGTCATGGTCGCGAGCCCGGTGGCCAGACCCTGTTCGTCGTCGGGCAGGTCCGCGGTCGCCGTCACCAGGAACCCGACGATGCCGAGGGCATGGCCGAAGAACCCGAGCACCGACGCGATCATCACCAGGGTGAGCGAGGTGCGGTCGAGGTCGACGAACGCCAGCGCCACGGCGGACGACCCCTGGACGAACAGCGCCGTGACGAGGGTCGTCCGCGGGCTGATCCGGCGCAGGACCCGCGGCGCGACGATGCCGGCGGTGAAGGCCGCCGCGCCCGGGACACCGAAGATCAGCCCGGTGACCATGGCGGAGTAGCCGAGCAGCTCCTGCAGGTAGACGGTGAGCAGGAAGACGATCGCGCTGCCCATCGCGAAGATCACGAATCCGCCGGCGTTGCCGCCACCCACCGCGCGCCGGCGCAGCACGGCCAGTGACGCGAGCGGATGCGAGCTGGTCGACTCGATGCGCCAGAAGGCGACCAGCAACGCCAGGCCCACCCCGGCGGTGATCCACACGACGGGCCGGCCCCAGCCGTCCTCGCCACCGGTGGAGATCCCGTAGATCAGCGCCACCAGCCCGCCGGTGACGGTCAGCGCACCCGGGACGTCCAGTCGCCCACCGGTCTCACCGCGCCCGTCCGTGACCACCCGCGGTGCGGCGGCCAGGATGGCGAGCGCGATCGGCACGTTCAGCAGGAAGGCCCAGCGCCAGCTCAGGTACTGCGTGAGCAGGCCGCCGATGAGGGCGCCGATGGTGAACCCGGCCGGCAGGAGCGCACCGTTGAGCCCGAGCGCCCGCTGGCGGGCCGGCCCCTCCGGGAACGTGGTCACCAGCAGCGAGAGCGCGGCCGGCGTGGCGATGGCCGCGGCCATCCCCTGGCCCACGCGGGCGGCGAGCAGCACCGCCGGCGTGCTCGCCACCCCGCCGACCAGCGAGGCGACGATGAGCAGCCCCAGCCCGACCATGAACAGCCGGAGCCGCCCGGTGAGATCGGCGATCCGCGCGAACAGCAGCGTGAAGCCGGCGGACGGGAGCGCGAAGGCCGTGGCGATCCACTGCAGGTGGCCCTCGGAGATCCCCACGCCGGCGCCGATGGAGGGCAGGGCGACGTTCAGGATGGAGAAGTCGACCGCGAGCATGAACTGCGTTCCGAGCAGCAGCAGGAGCGCGACGCGCTGCCGAGCGGTGAGCCGGTCGGAGCCCGCCGCCGCCGGCAGCGGGGGCTGCGGAGGCTGCGTCGTGGCGGGCAGGTCATCCGGTGCCTGCCGGCCGGGTTCCGCGGAACCGCGTCCGGTCTGCGCCTGCGCCCGTGCCTGCGCCGGGACGGCGACGGGCGTCGGTGTGGCGGTCGTGTCGGTCATGGGCCTGACGATCCAGGCGCCTGCGCGGGGTAGCCATCGCCTTGCACGGGCTATCCACCGGGTGGGTAGCCCTGGCAGGGTCACCTTCCAGGTGCCGAAAACGTCTGCCGGCGGAGCGACAATGCCAGAATGACCGAGCTCGGTGAGTTCCTTCGTTCGCGTCGCAACCGGCTCGCGCCCGCGGAGGCCGGTATCGCCCGCCCAGGTGATCGGCGCCGGGTGCCTGGCCTGCGCCGCGAGGAGCTCGCCCAGCTCGCCGGGGTGAGCGTCACCTACTACACACGGCTGGAGCAGGGCCAGAGCCGCAACGCCTCCGACGCGGTGCTCGGCTCACTCGCCCGGGTGCTCAGGCTCACCGACGACGAGCAGGCTCACCTGCTCACCCTCGCCCGCCCGGAGCGGGCGGCCCGGCGCAGCCGCCAGCTGGAGCGGGTACGTCCCGGGGTCCGGATCCTGCTCGAGTCGGTCCGTGACAGCCCGGCCCTCGTGATCGGCCGCCGCACCGACGTGCTCGCCTGGAACCGGCTCGGGCACGCACTGGTCGCGCCGCACCTGGACTTCAACGCCCCGGACCGCTGCGCCTCCCGCCCCAACATGGCCCGGCTGATCATGCTGGACGCCCATGTCCGCGACCTCTACGTAAACTGGCGGCGCAAGGTCGAGGACCTCGTCGGCTATCTCCGCCTCGCCTCGGGGCAGTATCCCGACGACGAGCAGCTCACCACCCTCATCGGTGAGCTCTGCGTGAAGAGCGAGGAGTTCGCGTCGGGGTGGGCGCGCCATCCGGTCAAGGACTGCGCCAGCCACGTGCGGGCCTACCGCCACCCGCTGGTCGGTGAGCTGACCCTGCACGAGGAGACGCTGCGCCTGCCGGAGGACCACGGCCAGCGCATCGCCATCCTGTCGGCCGAGCCGAACTCGCCGACCGCCGAGCGGCTCGCGCTGCTCGCCTGCCTGGGCGCAACCGCGCTCCAGGGGCCCTGCGGTCCTCCCGCCCAGCCCAGGGCTGACCGGGAGGCGGTCGCCGAACCCGCAGGCCCCGCGCGGGGGCCGGGCGCCTGACGCCCACGGGAAATCTCCCCGGACACTGCTTTCACTCCCGGGTATCTCCTTCAGCTCGGCGGGCCGCGGTCGCGATTGGCCCGCGATCTGGACAGAAGTCCGGATTTCGTCAGGCGGTGGCGTGGGGATCTGCGCAGGTCCATAAGAATGCCGCCGAATTCGGCCCCTAGCCCGGGCTGCCGACGTACGCTCGATCTCGGCCGTTTTCCGGGGGGAGGGCGTTCGTGCGTACTGGCGCGATGCGGGTCGGCGTCGTACTACCGATCGTCGAGTAGCGCCTCGTCGCGCAGCCGGATCGCGTCGTTGAACACGACCCGGGCGCAGCCGAACGCCCGCGCGAGCGCCTGAACCTGCCCCGGTTCGGGATAGGCCCGGTAGCGGTACCGCACGATCGGCATACCACCGATCATGCTTGCCCTATGGACATCTCCGACGACTATCGGCGTGGTAGGCATGTGGTTTCTGCACTTCACGTCCACTTGGTTTTCTGGCGAAGTACCGGCGTGGCGTGTTCGACGAGGCGATGCTCGACGCCTACGAACGGACGATGCGCGACGTACGCGCCGACTTCGGCACCCGCCTGGTCGCGTTCGACGGCGAAGACGACCATGTGCACCTGCCGGTCGAACACCCACCGAAGGTCGCCGTGTCCGCGCTCGTGAACTCTCCGAAGGGCGTGTCCACGCGGATGCCACGGGCCGAGTTCACCGGCCGGGTGAACCACGCCTCGATACGGGGGCGTTTCTGGTCGCCGTCATACTTCGCGGTCTCCGCCGGTGGAGCCCCCATCGCGCTGCCGCGCGAGCACATCGAAGGCCATCGAAGGCCAGCCCCGATGCGCTGACCCCGCCCTGAAGGACGGGGCTCGCGCGCTACGTTCCTCCGGTCAGACGTGGCCCGCGGCGAGGATCCCGGTGCCTGCGGCGTCGCGGGTCAGGGTGTGGGGTAGGCGGTGGTCACGGTGCCGGCCTGCCCGTGGAAGGTGAACGTGACGCCGAGCGGCACGCTGACCACCTCGGGACGGGAGAACCCGAGCGGGTAGGCACCGGTCGCGTCGGGCAGCCCGACGGAGAACAGGATCTGTTCGGCGAGCGGCACATCCGCGTTGATGAGGATCCAGTTTCCGACCGCCGTGTGGCTGAAGGTGCGCAGGCTCAGCGACACCGTCGCGCCGGTGAGGACCCTGCGGAAGACGAGCTGGCCGTCGATCTGCGCGGTGATCGACCCGGCACCGCGCTGCGGGGGCTCGAGCGGGAAGGTGAGCCGTTCCGAGAGCGGGTTCAGGCACACGCTGGTCTGGCCGGGCGCGGTGGCGTAGGCGATCACACCCGCCCTGGCGAGCGCCAGCAGGAACTCGCGGTTGAAGGTGAACTGCGCGGTGCCGACCCCAGACGCCGGTGTCGCCGGTGGAGTCGGGGAGCACAACGGCCCGGATGAGGCGGCGGCCTGAGCCGCCAGCGTCGCGGCGAGGCCCGGCGCGGCGGCCGGGCTGGCCGCGCCTGCGGTTCCCGCCGTCGCGGTGAGTGCGGCCAGCACTGATAACAGGCCCGCGACAAGGATTGGCATCTTGTGTCGGATGGTCATGGGCGTCCCCCTCGACAGCACACGCACACCTTTGGGCGATCAAGCTAGCCGGAACCGCTCGTTCGCGCTGTGAATACAGTCGAGCACCTGCCGTAAGGTGCCATTGAGGGTTCTGGTTCGGCGCCGGCCGCGGCCGGTCAGGGCAGGAGTGTGGCGACCCGGTCGATCTCCGCGCGCACGGGTGCGCTCAGGCTCGTGAACGGCGAAGTCTCGATCGTGTCCCCGCGGCCGCGTGGCCGGCGCCGTTGCCAGGTCGCGACGATGCGGCCGTCATGGACGACGGTCGGTCGGAACACACCGTTGCCGCCGGGGACGACCCGCTGGAAGTCCTCGCGGCCGAGCATCGCGGACCGGTCGGTGTAGCCGAGCACCAGTTCGTCGAACGCGGGCAGCAGGTGGACGGCGCGGGCCTCGTCCCGGCAGGCCGCCAGGCGTTCCGGGGTGAGCGGGTCCATCAGGTGCTCGACGCCGTCCACGTCCAGACCGGCGAGGCTTGGCCGGGCCACCGCGACGGCGGTGCGGACGTCCGCCGCCAGCAGCTTCGTCCACTTCGCGAAGTCGTCTCGGCTGGCCGGCCCGTGCCCGCGGAAGTAGGCGAGCGCCAGCGCGCCGAGAGCCTCGTCCCGGTCCAGCTGCCGGGGCCGGCGCACCCACTCGGTGACCAGGACGAAGGCCTGCTGCCCGTCCTGGGCTGGGCCGAGGCAGAGCGTTCCGGTCTCTGCCAGGTGGACGATCAGGTGATACCCGCGCTGGCCACCGGTGACGATGCTCGCGGCCTCCCAGACGGCGTACAGCTCGTCCCGGAGCAGGCGGCGGCCCCCGGCCAGCGCCTCGACGGCCCGCGTGCGGGCCTGCTCGAAGACGGCGGAGTCCAGTCCGAGCTCGGCTCGGCGCCGGGCGGCGAGGGTGGCCAGCCGGGGAGCGGTGAGCGCGGTGAGCCAGCCGAGATCCTCCGCGGGGACGGTATGCAGCGTGCCCCTGATCGGCCAGCTGGTGACCAGCTCGCCGGCGTCGAAGGCGGCTGCCACGCCAGCCTGGTTGCGGGTGGTGGTGCGCAGCGCGACGGACATCAGCAGGCTTCGCCGCTCCTGCGCCTGCAGGCCGCCGAGCGTGCGCACCGCCTCGGCCGGTGTCGCCGCGGGCTCCCCGGCGAGCCGCTGCGCCACCAGCCTGAGCAGGCCGATCTCGGACGTACCGGGCATTACCGCTCCTCCTGCAGGGTGACGGGTAGGCCGGTGACGGGCCTGTTGGGCGGTGCCGAGAGGTCGTCGAGCCGTGCGGCGAGATCGGTCGGCAGGTCGAGGTCGAGGCTTGCGAGGTTGTCGGTGAGCTGGTCGATGGTGCGTGGGCCGAGGATCACCGAGGTGATGCCGGGACGCCGCAGAGCCCACGTTATGGCGACGGCTGACGGGGTGGTGGCGAGATGGTCGGCGACCTCCGTGACGCCGTCGGCGATGTCGAAGCTCCGGTCGCGCAGGAGTGTGGCCGCCCAGCGGGCGGCGGTGGGGTTGAAGGCGAGCCACTGGTGCAGGCGGCTGCCCGGTGCGGGCTGGGCACCGCGTCGGTACCGGCCGGCGAGCACGCCACCAGCGAGCGGTCCGTAGGCGATGGCGCCCAGGCCGTGGCGCGAGCAGGCCGGCAGGATCTCGGCTTCGATCTCGCGGGCGAGGAGCGAGTAGTGGGGCTGGAGGCTGATGAAGGGCGTCGTTCCCAGCCGCTGACTCGCCCACTGGGACTCGATGATCTGGCTGGCGGTGTAGTTGGAGCAGCCTATGTAGCGGACCTTGCCCTGGCGGACGAACCCGTCCAGGGTCGTCATCGTCTCCTCGACGGGCACGTCCGGATCCCAGCTGTGGCACTGGTAGAGATCGACGTGATCGGTGCCCAGGCGGCGGAGGCTGGCGTCCAGCGCACGGCTGAGATGGCGTCGGGACAGGCCGCGGTCGTTCGGGCCCGGGCCCAGCGGGCCAGCGCCCTTGGTGGCCAGTACGACCGAGTCCCGGCGGGCGGCGATGGCGCGTCCGACGACCTCTTCCGAACGTCCCCCGGTGTAGATGTCGGCTGTGTCGATGACGTTGCCGCCCCGGTCGAGGAATGCGTCGATGATCCGGCGTGCCTCCGGTTCGTCGCAGGGCGCGCCGGGACCGGCGCCGAAGTTCATGGTCCCAAGTGCCAGCCGCGACACCTTGAGGCCGGATCGTCCCAGCAGTGCGTACTCCACAGGATCTCCTCCATCTATCCGGGGCGCCGCCCCGCTTAGTGGTGACCACACTGTACGGGGCGGCGCCCCGCTTCGTGCCGGGAGCTCGTGGCGCAGACTGTGGAACGCGCAGGAACGTAGCCGGCCGCGAAGGTGGAAGGGAGTGCGGTGCCATGACGGACCGGACGGGCATCGCAGGCACGGCGGCGGCAGAGACAGACCCGGGCACGTCGCTCTCCGGGCGTCCACTGCGGGCTGACGCGCGGCGAAACCGGGCGCGAGTGCTCCGCGCCGCCCGTGACCTGTTCGCCGCCGACGGCCTGTCCGTTCCGCTGGACGAGATCGCCCGACGTGCGGGCGTCGGCGCGGGCACGGTGCACCGTCATTTCCCGACCAAGGAGGCGCTGTTCGCGGCGGTCGTCGTCGACCAGGTGGAACAGCTCGTCGCGGATGCCGCCACATACGCCACGAATGCCGATTCCCGTGAGGCGCTGCTTGCCATGCTGGCCCGAATGCTGGCGGAGGGCATCGAGAGCAGGCCGCTCAAGGCCGCGCTCGCCGGAACGGACTTCGATATACGAACCGCCGCGCCCGACGTCGCGGCTCGTCTGCGCGAGACTCTGCACGACCTTCTCCAGCGCGCGCAGCGGGACCGCGCAGTCCGCGGCGACATCGACGTCGACGATCTGTTCGCCCTGCTGGCGGGGGCCTTCGCCACTCTGCGCCACGCGGACGCAGAGGGGGCCCCCGACCGGTTCGCGCGTCTCAACGCCGTGCTCTTCGACGGCCTGCGCGCACCGAGGTAGGCAGGCGGTCAGCGCGACATCTCCGTTCCTTTTCAGGAACCGGGGCGCCTGAAAGGGAACGGAGGAAGCGCGGCCGCGGTGGGGGCTCGTCTGTTCAGAGGGTCAGGAACCAGCGGACGATCGCGGCTGTGCCGAGCAGCTCGGATCCCTCGTGCACGAAGCCGCTGTAGTCACGGTTGACCCCCAGGTCGACAAGCCGAACCCGGCTGCCGCCGGCGGCGAACCGCTCCTGGCAGTGGACGGTGTTGAGGTTCGCCGCCTGCTCGTCACCAGGGCTGTAATACAGCCGGGACGGGGCGGCCGGAGCCCAGCCCGAACAGACGCTGTCGAGTACCGTCAGCGCCTGCGCGAACGCGCCGGAGGGCTGGGCCAGCAGCGCGAAACCCTGGGGTGTCAGCAGGTCCGCCAGTGTGTCGGGAAGTCCGTTGAGAACCTCGAGGCCCTGGTGGGTTCCGTCGAACAGTTCGGCGACGTCCACGTAGGACGGCTGGAATATCGCGGCCGGTGCGTCGTAGATGTGATGAAGCCGGTTGTAGGCGACCAGCAGGTACGCCGTGTAGGCCACGGAGAACTTCGGATGCAGCTCGCCGCCCAGCATGGCCGGGATCTGGGCGTTCTGGAAGTCGTAGCCACCGCTGATCGGTGCGAGGGCACCGAGCCGGAACCACGGGTCCGCGCCGTCGTGCAGGGCTCGGCCCAGCCCCAGCGCGGCCGACGCGCCCTGGGAGAACCCGGTGGCCAGCACGTCCCGCCCGAGCTGGGTCCCACGGCCGGCCAGGAACGAGCGGGCGGCCCGCAGCAGGTCGAGCGACGCGGTCGTCTCCGACGGGACGTCCATCCACGGGTGCGGCCCCGGTCCCTCACCGAGGCCGAGATAGTCGGCTGCCACCGCCGCGAAACCGGCGGCGGCGAACGTGATCGGCGGACCGGTGAGAAATCCGTCGGAGGACGTCGAGGGCGCGTCACCCTTGAAGATCTGCGTTCCGTGCGCGAAGAGGACCGGCCGCAGGCGCCGGTTGTCGTTCTCCGGTATGGCCAGCAGGCCGCTGGCCGTGGTCGGTGCGCCGTGGGCGTCGACCGTCCGGTACACCAGCCGGAACGTGCTGACGCCATACCGGACGGTGCCGGCGTCGAAGCTCTGCGCACGCAGAAACGCCTCGACGTCGGCCCGAGCCGCCAATGTTGTGAGTGGGATCGAAGAGACGAGATCTCCACGCGACGGGACGCGGTGGCCGGCCGTGCCGTCGTGATCCTGGACAGCCCAGTGCCCGGGGTGGTCGGTGGCGAACGCGGGAACAGCGCCGATCGGTGGCGCCATGAGAGCGGCAGCCGTTGCTCCGGACACGGCCAGGAAGCTGGCACGATGCAGGCGCGACCACCGGAAACGTACCTGCCGGTCGGGGTGGGAGGTCATGATGCGGAACGCTAGGCGCTGCCTGCTTTCCGTGACCGCCGGCCGCCTGGTGTTTTTCTGGTGGGGTTTCCCCCACCTTTCTTCGGCGCGGGTGGCCGGCGGCCACGGCGATGCTGGAGTGCTACTGCTGGTCCAGCATCGCGACCATCTGGGCGGCGACGGCGGTGACGAGGTCGTCAGCCGGGTTCTGTGCGCTCATCACCATGGCCATGGACCTTACCTGGCCCTTCCCGAAGAGCAGAAACTCTGTGTAGACGAGGGTGGTCTCGCCCTCGGTCGTCTGGTTCTCCGCGAAGGAGAATCGGGCCGCCGCGCCGTCCGGGAGCGGGACGTCCCGCTCCTGGACTCCATCAATCACCTGCGTGCCCTGGGTGGGATTCTCCGTGTCGCCAGCGGCGGACCCTTTGACATCCTCGAGGAGGCAGTCGTGGAACTTCTGAGTGCGCACTGCCGCGACGTCGTCCTCGACCTCCTTCGCGGGCAGGATGTCCACCTCGGAGTACACGACGACGGTCGCGTCGCCACTGGTCAGCGTCGGCCCGTTCGCCCAGCTGATCGAATCCGGAGAGGAACCGAAGGTGTTCTCGCATCCCGCCAGCTCCGCGCGTTCCGCGGAGCCCGGGCCATCGGTGCCGGGCTCCTGCTCGAAGCCGCTGGTCTCCGGCCCCCCGGTGTAGACATAGTCCGTGGCCTTCAGCGCGCGCGCGGCTGTTGTTGCCGCCGGCCTGGCAGATGTCACCGCCGGTGCGCTGGAACCGCTGTCGTCCTTTGCCGCGCACCCGCCGAGCGTAAAGGCGAATGTCAGCGCGGCCGCGGTGGTGACGGCGCCGACGTGCCCACCGAACCCTGCCGCGCCAAAACGAAAAGCCACTTCTCTCCCTGATGAGCTCCGAGATTTTGCTCGGCGCACATTACCAGGTGATCTACTGGCCGTTCCAACCTTGATCGGCGGATCCCCGGGCCCGATGTCCGTGGGATTCCTACGCCGGTGCGCGTGGGAACGGCGGCGGATCGACGGGGCGGTAACCACCTTCGACCGACCGGCGGATCTGTTCGATCAGGTGCTCCTGGGCGCCGGCGGGGTCCTCCTTGAAGGGAACCAGGTCGATGTACCGGATGCCGCCCAGCAATGCTTTGGGCTCGCAGTCCTCGATCCTGACGGGGATCAGCCTGCGGTGCCGTCCGCCCGGGTCGCGGCCGAACGCGGTTCCCCAGGCGGCTCCGACCGCATCCGAGGCGAGATAGGCCCGTGACAGCACGACGATCGTGCGTTCCGAGTACTCCAGGCCTTCCTGGAGTGCCAGGTAGTAGTTGGTGCCCGCAGGATCCCAGGCTTCGTGACGGACGCGGTATCCCTGCGCCTGCAGGTACCACGTGATCCAGTCTCCCCACGCCTTGTCGGTACTGAGCGCGGAGACGAAGAAATCCCACTTGGCGCCGTCCGCCTGAACCGGAACATCCGTACTGCCCGGAACATCCGGAATGCCCTGGTCATCCGGGCTGCTCGGGTTGGCCGGGCGGGCCGCTGTGCCTGCGGGAGTGGTCGGGGTTTCCGCACCCGCAGGGCTGCTGGTGGGGCTGGCCGGCGGGCGGGTTGGCGCGGGGGGCAGTGGGCGGCCGGGAAGGGTCAGCCAGGCGGTGGCGGAGAACTTCTTCACCGTCACGTCGACTTCGCGGAAGTCGCCCGGGGAGAGCCCGCGCAGCCGGCGGGCGACCACGGAGTCGAACAGCGTGGCGGAGAGGATCAGCGCCAGCTCCGCGTCCGGATCCTGCTGCAGCAGTTGACGGATGGGTGTCGAGTCGACCAGCCGCGCGGCGATCACCACGGTGTCACCGGCCCAGCCGGTGCCGTGCTCGAGGATGTCGCCCTCATGGATCGATACCCGCAGCCGGATCCGGCCGAGCTTGTTGCGGGTCGCGTTGTACTCGTTCAGCGTGATGCCGAGCTCGCGGACGAAGTCGGCGACGATCCGCGCTTTCGGGGTGTCGGCCGAGAACACCATGAGGAAGCCGTCGCCGCGGTCCTGCCGCAGCGGCGCGGGGGGTATTCGGGCCTCGGCTAGGGCGCCCTCGATGATTCCGCGCAGCCCGTCGCGCAGCTGCTTCTGCTCCAGCATGTTGAGATCGCTGTAGCCGACGGCGTCGAAGGCGATGACGGTGCCGTTCGTGGGCAGTTCACCATCCGCGCGCGGCGCCTGGCCGGTGTCCCGGCGCGGGCTGCTCACGAGTTCGCCGTGTTGGGCGGCGGCCAGCCCCGTCTCGAATGCCTGGTTGGCGGGGTAGGCGTGAGCCGCGATGGCGAGAATCCTGCGGCGGGCATCGGGGAGCGCGCCCTGGTGGAGCGTGGCGTTGACCGCATGCCAGTACTCGATCGCGGTCGACGTCCCCTGCGGCTGCCGTTCGGGTTCCAGGCCAGCCTGCCGGAGCAGCTGACCAGCGGAAATCCGCTCGGAGTAGACGGCCGCGAGGGCCTGCACCTCCGCCTCGGCCAACGAATGGACCAGCGGCCCGCTGCCGCTTGTCACCGCGACCTCGACTCATCGACCTCGGACACAGACCGCCTCCCCGTACCTGCCGGCGCCGTTGGCTACCTTTTCCTTGCGGAATGCAGGCAGACTATCCGGCGCCGGCAGAATCATTGCCGTCGGTGGCCGGTTTCTGACCAGGTGCGGCGATGATTCGAGGGAGATGCCGGCGGGAGATGCCGGCCGGCGCGGGGCGGTGGGTCAGATGATCTCAATGATCATGGCGGCGCCCATCCCGCCGCCGGCGCACATCGAGACGCAGCCGAGGGTGGCGCCGCGGCGGCGAAGCTCGCCGACCATGGTGACGACCATCCGCGCGCCGGTGGCGGCGATGGGGTGACCGAGGCTCGCCCCGCTGCCGTTCACGTTGACGATCTCGGGGCGGATGCCGAGCTTGCGCACGGCCGCCACCGGCACCGCGCAGAACGCCTCGTTGATCTCGAACAGGTCGATGTCGGCGAGGGTGAGCCCGGCGCGGTCGAGCGCGCGGGGGATCGCGAGGGTGGGCGCGAGGCCGGTCAGTGCCGGGTCGATGCCGGCGGTGGCCCAGGAGCGGATGCGGGCCAGCGGGGTGAGGCCGTGGGCTGCGGCGTAGTCGTCGCTGGTCAGGGTGACCGCGGCGGCGGCGTCGTTGAGACCGGCGGCGTTCGCGGCGGTGACGGTCGCGTTCGGCAGCTCGGGATGCAACAGGGGCAGCGTGGCGAGGCGTTCCAGGGTGGTGCCGCGGCGGGGGTGCTCGTCGGTGTCGAACCGCTTGGTCGTCCCGTCGGGCAGGGTGACGTCCAACGGGATGATCTCGTCGACGAAGGCGCCGGAGTCGATGGAGGCCAGCGCCCGCTCGTGGGTGTAGACGGTCCACTCGTCGACGTCGCGGCGGGTCAGGCTCATCTCCCGGGCGGTGTTCTCGCCGACGGTGATGGACATGTCGAACGCGGGGGCCTCCGGCGTCTCCGGGTGCGACGGGGCCATCCAGGGCTGGTACTCGCCGGTGGCGTCCCGCTTCGAGCTGCGGGCCGCGTTGGTGAGGCTTTCGGTGCCGCCGGCGATGACGACGCGGTCCATGCCGGCGCGGATGCTGCCGGCGGCGAACGTGACGGCGGTCAGGCCGCCGGCGCAGTGCCGGTTCGTCGCGGCGCCGGAGGCATTGAGCAGGCCGAGCCGGACGGCGATGTTGCGGGCGATCACCCCGCCGCCCTGGTACGACTCGGCGAGGACGATGTCGTCGACGTCCGCCGCGGGCACGCCGCTGCGTTCCAGGACGGCCGGGACGACGGCCTCGGCCAGCTGGAACGCGTCGAGGCCGACGAGGCTTCCCTTGCGGGTCCGGCCGATCGCGGTGCGGGCGGTGGAGACGATGACTGCTTCGGTCACGGGGGATCTCCTCGATCTCGACCGGACGACTACCTGGGTTTGCCTGGGGCCTGGGTTACTTGGGCGGGAAGCGCAGGGCGCCGTCGAGGCGGATGTTCTCGCCGTTGAGGTAGGGGTTGCGCACGATCGACTCCACCAGCAGGGCGAACTCCTCGGGCTTGCCCATCCGCTTGGGGAACTGGATGGTCTCCACCAGGCGTGCCTTCAGGGCGTCCGGTGCGCCGAGCATGATCGGCGTGCCCATGGTGCCCGGCGCGATCGCGCAGACCCGGATGCCGGCCGGAGCGAGGTCGCGGGCCATCGGCAGCGTCATGCCGAGGATGGCCGCCTTGGCCGCGCCGTAGGCGAGCTGGCCGGCCTGCCCTTCGAGGCCCGCGATGGAGGCGGTGTTGACCACCACGCCGCGCTCCCCGTCCTCGGTGGGCTCGTTGCGGCTCATCGCGGACGCCGCGAGCCGGGTCACGTTGAACGTGCCGATCGCGTTCATGTTCATGACCTTCACGAACGCGTCCTTGTCGTGCGGCGTCCCGTCGCGGGCTACGGTGCGCCCGGCGATGCCGCCGCCGGCGACGTTCACGACGACCGACAGGACGCCGAGATCCTGCGCGGCGGCGATGGCGGCGAGGACCGCGTCGTCGTCGGTGACGTCACCGCTCACCGCGGCGGCGGCCGGGCCGATGCTGTCGGCGAGCTCCTTGGTGCGGCCCTCGTGCAGGTCGAAGACCACGGTCTTCAGGCCGATGCCGGTGAGGTGGCGGACGCAGGCGGCGCCCAGCCCGCCCGCTCCGCCGGTGACGATCGCCGAACGCCCTGCCAGATCCACTGGTTCCTCCCACGACGAACAACATCAAGATGGGACAATATTGACATCAAGATCGAAAAACTGTTCAAGATCGAAAAGGCTCGAACTTCGAAATTGACATCGAAGTTGCAAAAAAGTTATTGTGCGCGAGTGTCGGTGTCAAAGGTTGCGCTAGGGCTCAGTCTCGCCGGAATCCGCGGTGACGCGGCCACCCTCGCCGCGGTCGCGCGGCGGGCGGAGGAGTCGGGGTACGACTCGGTCTGGACCAACGAGGCGTGGGGTAACGACGCGTTCACGCCGCTGGGCGTCATCGCGGCCGTCACCTCCCGGCTCGGGCTCGGCACCGCCATCGCCCAGATCCCGGCCAGAACGCCGGCGACCACGGCGATGACCGCCCTGACGCTGCAGCAGCTCTCCGGCGGCCGGCTCACCCTCGGGCTCGGCGCCTCCGGGCCACAGGTCGTCGAGGGCTGGCACGGTGTCCCGTTCCGCCAGCCGGTGCGGATGACCAGCGAGTACCTGGCCGTGCTGCGCAAGGCGCTCGCGGCGAAGGAGCGGCTGGAGTTCGCCGGCTCGATCTACACGATTCCCTACGCGGGGGCGGATGCCACCGGCCAGGGCCGGCCGCTGCGTTCCACGATGCCGCCCGCCCCGGACACGCCGATCCTCGTCGCCGCGATGGGCCCGAAGAACGTGGCGATGACTGTCGCCGAGGCCGACGGCCTGCTGCCATACCTGTGGAGCCCGACCCGCTGGAGCGCGGCCTGGGGTGAGACCCTGGCCAAGGCGCCGGCCGGGTTCCAGGTCGCCCCGACCGTCCTGGCCTGCGTCGGCGACGACCTCGACAAGTGCCGTGACCAGGTCCGTCCGCGCATCGCGCTGCACATCGGCGGGATGGGCTCGAAGAAGACGAACTTCTACGCGGCGTTGGTCTCCCGCTACGGGTACGAGGCCGAGGCCGGCCACATCCAGGACCTCTTCCTCAGCGGCGACCGCGCCGGAGCCTGCGCGGCCGTCCCCGACGAGCTCGTCGACGACCTGGCACTGGTCGGGCCGCTCGAGCGGATCGCCGACCAGCTCGCCGCCTGGCGCGACGGCCCGGTCACCACCATGATCATCGAACCGGCCGACCTGAGCATGCTGGAGCCCATCGCCAGCCTGTGGTGACGTAACCACGCCCGGTCCGTGCCAGAGAGTCAGACTTCGAAGGAGACAGCCATGCCAGCAGCGGCGACCGGGGGCGCGCAGGAAGCGGCAGGCGCGGGCACGGCGACCACGGCAGACGTGGCTGCGGTCACGGCTGCGGCCGCCGTCGCGTCCGCGACCACGGTCGCGGATGTCCTGCTGGCGCGGGCCGGGCAGGACGAGCCCGCGTTACTGGTCGCTGACCGGCAGTGGAGCTACCGCGAGCTGGTCGAGGAGGCGTCCCGCCGCGCAGCGCTGTTCGAGCAGCTGCGTGACGCCGACCGCCCCCCGCACATCGGCGTCCTGCTGGAGAACGAGCCCGACTACCTGTTCTGGCTGGCCGCGGCCGCGCTGTCCGGGGCGGTCGTCGTCGGCATCAACTCGACCTACCGCGGGGACGCACTCGGCCAGCTGATCCGGCACAGCGACTGCCAGCTGCTGGTCACCTCGACCGGTCAGCAGCCGCTGCTGGCCGGCGTGGACACCGGTGTCGCCGCCGACCGGGTGCTGCTGATCGACGATCCCGACCACATCGCGCTGGTCGCCCGCCAGCCGGCGCAGCCGCCGCGGCGGCAGGCCGCGCCCGACGACCTGCTCCTGCTGATCTTCACCTCGGGTTCGACGGGCCTGCCGAAGGCGGTGCGCTGCACTCAGGGCCGGTACGCCCGCACCGGCGCGCACGTCGCGAAGATCGCACAGCTGGGCGCGGGTGACGTCGTCTACTCCCCGCTGCCGTTCTTCCACTCCAGCTCGCTGTTCACCGGCTGGTCGTCCGCGCTGAACGCCGGCATCCCGATCGCGACCCGGTCGAAGTTCTCCGCCTCCAACACGCTGCCGGACGTCCGCCGCTTCGGCGCGACCATGATCACCTACACCGGCAAGGTGCTCAACTACATCCTCGCCACCCCCGAGCGGCCCGACGACGCCGACAACCCGCTGCGGCTCGCGGTCGGCAACGAGGCCTCCGCGCGCGACATCCGCGACTTCGCCCGCCGCTTCGGCTGCACCGTCCGGGACAGCTACGGCTCCACCGAGGGCATCATCATCATCCGCCGCGACCCGGCGATGCCCGAAGGCGCGCTGGGCGTCGCCGACCCGACGGTGAAGGTGCTCGACCCCGACACCGGGCTCGAATGCCCGCCGGTCACGCTCGGCGCGGACGGACGTCCCACCAACCTGGACATCGCCGTCGGCGAGATCGTGGAGACCGCCCCGACCGGCGGGTTCGAGGGCTACTACCGCAACGAGGCGGCCACCCAGGCCCGTTTCCGCGACGGCTGGTACTGGTCCGGCGACCTCGCCTACCGCGACGCCGACGGCTGGCTGTACTTCGCCGGCCGCTCCAACGAATGGCTGCGCGTCGACGGCGAGAACTTCGCCGCCGCCCCCGTCGAAGCCATCGTGGGCCGCTACCCGGACGCGCGCTCCGTCGCCGTCTACGCCGTCCCCGACGACCCGGTGGGCGACCGGGTCATGGTCGCCCTCGAGCTGCGCGGCGGTGCCGAGTTCGACCCGGCGGCCTTCGACGCCTTCCTCGCCGACCAGCCCGACCTCGGCCCCAAGTGGGTCCCGGCGTTCGTCCGCGTGACGCAGGAGCTGCCGAAGCTCGCCAGCATGAAGATCGACAAGATGCGGCTGCGGCGCGAGGCCTGGCAGGCCGACCAGGTGGTCTGGCGCCCGGGCAAGGGCGAGCCGCTGCGCCGGCTCGACGAGGCCGACCGCACCCGGCTCGCCACCCTCCTCGGCTGAGCGGGGGAGCGCACCCATGACGACGCTCGAGCCGGCGGGCACCCGCCCGTCGCTGCTCACCGACGGCCTCGTCTTCGCGGAGGGCCCCCGCTGGCACGCCGGCCGGCTCTGGTTCTCCGACATGCACGGCGAGGCCGTCCACACCGCGACCTTGGACGGAAAGACCACCAAGGTTCTGGCCCTGCCCGGCGAGAAACCGTCAGGCCTCGGCTTCCTGCCGGACGGATCCGTGCTGGTCGTGGCCATGAAGCGCCGGGCACTGCTGCGCTTCACCACCGACGGCTCGTCCGAGGGCGCCTCGTACCAGGTGCACGCGGATCTAGCGCACCTGGTGTCGGACGAACTGAACGACATGGTGGTCGACACGACCGGCACCGCCTACGTCGGCAGCTACAACACCGAGCCAGGCACCGGCGTGATCGTGCGGGTCGCCCTCAACGGCTCGGCCGCGATCGCCGCGACCGGCCTGGAGTTCCCCAACGGCACGGTCATCACCCCCGACGGTCGGACGCTGATCGTCGCCGAGTCCAAAGGCCGCCGCCTCACCGCGTTCGACCTCGACGACCAGGGCAACCTCGCACACCCCCGGACGGTCGCGACCACCCCGGACGCCGCCCCGGACGGCATCGCCCTCGACGCGGCCGGCGCGATCTGGGCCGCGTTCCCCCTCGCCCACGAGTTCCGCCGCATCCTGCCCGGCGGCGAGGTGACGGACCGGATCAGCACCGGCGAACGCATGGCCATCGCCTGCACCCTCGGCGGCGACGACCGCCGGACCCTGTTCCTGCTCAGCGCGAAGAACTGGAGCGCCGACGCCCTCGCCGGCGCCCGAACCTCCGTGGTGGAAACCCTCCGCGTCCCGGTACCCGGCGCCGGCCTGCCCTGACCGCTTGTCGCCGCCGGGATCAGGCGTGGGGGTTCATGTCCCCCCCAGCGATGCGACCTCCACTGCCGCCGCACCCGACGCCCGACGCCACGCCAGGCGCTCACGGCCATACACGGGCACCTCGAAGCGCCGACCAAGTAGCTCATCCAGGTTCCATGCCTTCACCCGCACCCCCAGTCATCGGCAAACAGGCAGACGATCTGCCCGGCGGATCGACGGCCCCGGGCACGGCCAGGACATGGATGTGTGTGGTCCGACGCCACACCCGGGACAGTCAGAGAACAGCGCGCCAGTGCCGGCCATCGGAACCGGTGCCACTCGCGTTCTCTTGTTGCCACCTCCTAGCGGAAATCTTCCTAGGAAGCTTGACCAGGCCTGCCCCACCCTCCTAGGTAGGTCAAGACCTTCCTAGGAAGCCTCTACACTCGCGCAATGAGCAGCAGCAGGCGCGGGGCATCTGATCGGATCTGGGCCGATCTCCGCGAGCAGATCACCACCGGACGCCTTGCCCCGGAGACCGCGCTACCTTCGACCGCCGAACTGGCCCGGCGCTACGGCGTCGCGACCGAGACGGCCCGCCTCGCCGTGACCCGTCTCAAGGAAGAAGGCCTGGTCAGCGGCAGAACCGGAGCCGGTGTCTACGTCCGCTCCCGGCCACATCTGCGCCGACTCGGGATCGACCGGTACGACAAGGCCAAGTGGCGCGACGCCGATCTGGTCGCGTTCGCCGCCGACCGGATCGCCTCCGGTCGGACCTGGAAACCCGGCGACCAGACGCAAACGGTCTGCCGCCTTCCCGCACCACCCGACGTCGCCACGGCACTCGGGATCCCCGAAGGCGCTGACGTGTACGAACGCGCGCGCCTGATCCGCGAGAACGACGAGCCCACGCACACGCTCACCAGCTACTACCGGCCCGAGCACGTCGAGGGCACCCGCCTCACCGAGGACACCGCCGGCCCCGCCGGTCCCGGTGGGGGATTCCGGGTCCTGTACGAACAGGGCCTCGAGCCCGCCTGGATCGAAGAAGACCTCCGGGCACGAATGCCAACCCCCGACGAGGCCACGACCTTGCAGCTACCGCCCGGCGAACCCGTCGTCGAGCTGCACCGGACCACCTTCACCGCCGAACAGACGCCCGTCGAATACGCCGTCGGAGTCCACGCCGCGTCACGGTTTGCCTGGTCCTACCGGTTCCCGGTACCCGACAGCACCCACCGCCCATGACCCCAACCGCGACACTGCCCACGGCGATACGAGGCCCGGTCGAAGTGCTCTGGAACTACCACGACCTGCACCACGACCCCCAGCCCACCGACATCGGCATCGGCCTGGGCAGCCACGACCTCAGCGTCGCCACCTGCACCGCCACCCTCTACCACCGCGGCCTGTTCCCTCGGATCGTGTTCACCGGCGCCAACGCCCCCACCACCATCGACACCTTCCCCCGCGGCGAAGCGGTCCACTACCGCGAACACGCCCTCACCCTGAACGTTCCCGACGCCGCCATCCTCATCGAGACCACCGCCCGCAACACCGGCGAGAACATCACCCGAACCCGCGACCTCCTCACCGCCCACGGCATCACACCCAGGTCCGTGACGCTGATCTCCAGGCCTTACCAGCAGCGCCGCGCCTACGCCACCTGCCGCAAACTCTGGCCAGACGTACACGTCCGGTGCGCATCCCTACCGGTCACTCTGGACGACTACATCGCCAGCATCGGCGACGCCGACCGCGTCGTGTCCATGCTCGTCGGAGACACCCAACGCATCTGGCTCTACGCCGAACGCGGCCACGCCATCCCCCAGCCCATCCCCGACAACGTCCGCGACGCATACCGCGAACTCACCGAAGCCGGCTACACCAGCCGCCTGATCACCTGACCGCCGAGCCACACCGGCAGCACCGAGCAGGCCAGGCGGACCGGAGTGTCTAGTCCCACCTGATGCTTGACGGTTTCGTCCCGGCTCATGGTTGACAGTCGATCTAGGAAACGTTGGTGGTGCGGGGGCGGTAGGCCTTCATGCTCCGGACCGGCTTGCTGGTGGTCCGGGCGAAGGTCCACCGTGTCGTGGGATCGAGTTCGATCGTGATCGTGGTGTCGGAGACGTGCGCGGTCACGATGGCCCCGCCGTGTTCGCGGCCGACATTGAGCCGCTGCCCGGCGATCATGATCCGGCCGATCGGGTCTGTGCGTCGCTGCACGGTGATCGGTTCGACGGACGGTCGGGGTGGTGGGCCGGCGGGACGGGCGCCCTGGAGCCGGGCGAGCCGCTCCACGGGGATCGGGTTCGTGCGGGTCCGTAGAAGTTCCCGGGTCTGCGGATCGAACACGGTCAACGTCGCCGGCTCGACCCGGATCGTGACCCGGCGGCCCGCGAGGATCTCCGCGATCAGGACCACCTTGCCGCCGACACTGACCGACCCGAAACGGTTGATCGTCCGGTCGATCTCCCACGCCGTCCCGTCGGCCTCCGCGGCGGGCAACGGGGCGGGCCCGGCGGGGCGCCCGCCGTCGGCGGCCAGCGCGGCCAGGTCCGCGCTCGACAGGTGCGACCGCAAAGACTTGATCCGAACCCCGGCGATCAGCAGGTGGATCACATCGTGATCCGCCCAGAACGTCACGGTCAGCCCGGCGCGGGCCTGGCCCAGCCAGAACTGCCGGCCCGCGACCCCCAGGTTCCCCGAGTTCGGCACGATCCGCTCGAACTCGACTGGCCCGCCGTCATAGACGACCTGGACAGGCCGGGGGTCGTCGTCGGGGGCCGTGACCGCACCGGCCGGCCCCGTGGTCTCCGTCGAGACTGGCGCCGGATCGGCCAGGCCCAGGATCGCCGGCAGCCGGGGCGGCAACGGATCGGCCTCCTGGCGGGCACGCGCGGTCTCGCTGAACCGGTCCGCAGGGCAGGCCATGTCCAACGCCTGGTGCGGCCTGCGGATGTTGTATTCGACAACCCACCGGTCCACCGCGGCCTGCGCGTCAGCCAGCGACGCGAACGGCACCGCATGGTCGAGCAGCTCCCGGCGCAGCGTCAGGTGGAACCGTTCCACCTTCCCTGTCGTCGTCGGTGACGCCGGCTGCGTCAACCGGTGCGCGATCCCGTTGTCCCGGCAGATCCGGTCGAACAGCACCTCCCCGCCATGGCCGAACCGGTCGGTGAACTGCTTGCCGTTGTCCGTCAGCACCTCCTCCGGCACCCCGAACCGGCCCAGCGCACCGGCGAACGCCTGACACACCGCCCGCCCCGTCGCCCGACTCACCACGGAGGCGATCACGCAGAACCGGGAATGGTCATCGACGCCGGTCACCACCTTGCATTCCGTCCCGTCGACCAGGAACACCCCACCGACGATGTCCATCTGCCACAGCGCCATCGCCACTGGACGTTCCCAGCGCACATAGTCCTCCCGGCGCCGCCGTCTGGCCTTCGGCTCGGTCAGCCCATGCCGGGCCAGGATCCGGTAGACCGTCATCCGCGACGGCACCACCATCCCCGCAGGCGCCGTCCGCGCCAGTTCATGCACCAGCCGGCGCGCACCCCACCGCGGATGCTCCCGCCGCAGCTCACACACCGCCGCTTCCACCTCCGGCGACGCCTGATGCGGACACGACTCCGGCCGCCGGGACCGATCCGCTAACCCCGACAGCCCCGCCGCCCGATACCGGACCACCCAGGCATGCACCGTCTGCCGCGACACCCCGAACTGCGCCGCCACGACCGTCACCGGCTCGCCACGCTCGACCGCCAACACAGCCCGATACCGCTGCTCGACAACCGACAACTCAACCAGGGCCAATCCCGGCCTCCCACGGCGACGCCACCCCCACACGACGCGCCACAGCAAAGCCGAACACGACCGAGGTCAACCATCAGGTGGGACGCACCTGACAAGCATCTACCGAGACAGGACAGGCGGACCGGAAAGATCGTCGCCAATCTTCTGTACGGGTTCAAGGCCGCCCCTCCGGGGCGGCAACCCCCGCGCTCACCAGGCCGGAAATCGAGGCCGAGGGGCGCCGCGCGCGCCGCGCCGAACAGGACCCCGTCCGGCCCCGTGTCCGGCCGGGACCTGGCCGACAAGCTCAGCCGCGGTATGGACCACATCCATGCCTTCCGGGTGCGGCAGCTCACCGAGACCGCCGGGTCAAGCCCTGCGCTGGTGCGATGACCGTCGCGAACTCCGCGCCGAGCCCGGCACGCCGCTACCGTTGACCGTCAAGTCCAGCCCGCCCCGCTGATCGGAAGCATCGCTGACATGCGCCCGACTCTCTACACGGTCCACCAGCCAGGCCCGGGCCGGTTGAGCATCATGGCCAAACCTCGTGGCCTCGACTGGCTTGACGACGAGATGGCCGCGCTGGCCGCCGCCGGCGTCGACCTTCTGGTCTGCGCGCTCACCCAGCACGAACTCGACGAACTCGGCCTCTCCGAAGAAGCCTCGGCGGCACGCAACGCCGGCCTGCGGTTCGTCGCCCTTCCCATCCCAGACCGCCAGGTCCCCGAACTCGCCGCCGTCCTACCCGCCCTGCGCCACCTCGCCGAGCAGCTCCGACGCGGCGCACATATCGTCACCCACTGCCGGTTCGGGATTGGCCGCGCGTCCCTGCTCGCCGCCGCGATACTGATCCTCAACGACGTCGACCCCACCATCGCCTGGCAGCAGCTCGAACAAGCCCGCGGGCAGACCGTCCCGGACACCCCCGAGCAGCGAGAATGGGTGAACAAGCTCCTCGAACGGGCATCTATTGACAAATCAGATTCCAGAGAATGATGTGGTTCACGGTGCCTTCGACCTGTCCGGAGCTGTGCGGCAGGGTAAGCCCGTTGAGGACGGCGTCGTGGTCGCGCAGGAGGCCACAGGTGAAGCGGTGAAGTTAGGGCAGGTCGTCGGCGTCGACAGCGGCGATCCAGCTGTTGAGCCGGTCCCCGTGACGACCGATGAGCATCTGCGCGAAAGCGGTGACGTGGCCGGCGGTCTTCTGGAGGCCCGGGCAACGGGAGAGGATCGTCTGTAGCGCCAAGGTCTCGTGCTCGTCCAGGTGGTCGGAGTGCGTGAGGATCCACCGGGTGACGGTGCGGACCTTGGGAGCCTGCCGTGCCGCGGGTGCGGCGGTGCCACCACCGGCGCGGAGTGGGCGGTGGGCGCGACATCCGCCTCGGGTTGATGTCGAGGGCGAGTTCGCAGTGTCTGTGGGCGGATGTTCCGGATCAAGGTCTGGTCGGTGTCACAGTCATCGGTCGCCCGCCGACCTGAGGGCTGGAAAGTTCGTGTGCCGGTTGAAGGCGTGTGTGTAGTGGCCGAGTCCCCCCTCGGACACGTTCCATTACTCCACGGTAACTTGTGTCGATCTTCATGTCGGCCCTTACCGTGGTGGTCGTGGGGTGGTAGGTCGGGCGTAGCTGGAGCGGCGTGGGACCGAGAGCCGCCCGGCCGCCGGTAAATGCTGACCGTTACGGAGGTGCCAACATTTCGGCCCGTCGTCACCCGTGGTTCAGAATCGGCCAATAGCATTCGGCGTGCATGCGTGGTGTCGTGGCAATGGTCAGAATTGATGTTACCGGACTCCATCGGCATTTTTGCCGCAGCCAACTGAACCTGAAAACCAGGAGCTGACGGAACACGGACACCCAGCTGGCAGCAAGCCACACTCCGGACCGACCGTGATCCTCATCGGGTGTCGACGGGCCGCGTCGTCGGGTCGGCTGTCGGCTCGCTGTCGGGCGAATGAGGTGGGCGCGGCGGCACCGGCCGACCACCGTCAATGCAGGGCCGACCCCTGACCAGCTGCTACAAAGTGAGATCGTGATGGAGATCAAACACATCAGGTCGTTCCTCGCCGTGGCTGAGGAGCTGCACTTCAGCCGCGCCGCGAAACGTGTTCACGTCACCCAGCCGACACTCAGCCAACACATCCAGATCCTGGAACGTGACCTCGCGGTCCAGCTGGTCAACCGAACCTCCCGGAAAGTCGAGCTGACGCCGAGCGGCGAGGCGTTCCTGATGAAGGCGCGCAATGCCATCGCCGAATTCGAGCAGGCTCGTGAGAACGCCCAGCTCGCGGCCGTCGGACGTATAGGGTCCATCAAGGTGGGGTACAGCGTCGTCGCCAGCAGGACGGTATTGCCGGGCGCGGTGAGCGCGTTTCAGGGCGAATCGCAGCGGGTTCACGTCCAGCTGCAGCAGCTACGGACAGGCCCGCAGCTGGCCGCCCTCGAGGCCGGCGAGCTCGATATGGCGATCACGTCCGGCAAGCCGTCCACCTCCGACCTGTCCGCCCACTGGCTGCACCCGATCCGGGTTCAGGTGGTCGTTGTTTCCTCCGACCGCCTCGCGGGCCTCAGCGCGGTCCGTTTCAGTGATCTCGCGAACCGGCCGTGCATCCTGTTCGAACGCGCGCAGAGCCCGATGATGTACGACGCCATCGCGAGCAGTGCGATGCAGGCGGGCGTCGACCTGAAGGTCGCCGACGTCGTTTCCGACCCCTGGCATGCGAACGCGCTGGTCGCGGCGCGCGCGATGGTCGCCTTCACCACCGGCGTGGACCGCGAGCGCCGCCAGACAGGTCCGCATGTGAGCCGTCCGATGACCTATATCCCGCTGGTGGATCCGACTCCCCGGCTGGCGCTGCACGCGATGTGGCGGAAGTCCAGCGAGACACCCCTGCTCGTCCGCTTCATCAACGCCCTCGACGCGGCCGCGGCCGCCATGGCGATGCCCGGCGGGTCCGGTTCGCCGACCCCGCCGGGCATCTGAGTGGTGCCTGCCTCACCAGGCGCACTGCCTCACCAGGCGGGCGCGTCCGCCTCACGTAGCTCGACGCACAGCTGGTCGACCTGGTAGATGCGCATGCCCGGCTTCCAGACGTTCCCGTCGGCGGTGACCCGAACCCGGCCCGGCCGGCGTTCCACCCCGGTGATATGCGCCTCGAAGGTCATCGGGGAGTCGGTCCGGAGAAACTGGCCACGATATTTCCACCTCAGGGTGGAGCCGACCGGGACGACGAACTCCGGACGATCGAGATCCCGGTCGAGACCGGCGTCCAGCGCCCACTCCTGGACCGCCTGGATCAGCGTTTCCACGCCGAACGATCCGGGGATCACCGGATCGAGGCGGAAATGCTGCTCGAAATACCAGGCCGTCGGATCGATGGGCTGTACCCAGTGCAGGTACGCCAGGCCGGCGTTCCCGCCGCCGTCGACGACGTCGAACCCGTCGACGAGCGCCAGCCGGCCCACGGAGCGGGCGACCTGACCTGGGCTGGCCCGGCGCGCGGAGACGTCGACCGTCCGGGTGGCGGCGGTGTCGTTGCGCTCGAGCCAGGTCGGCGCGAGCCGGCCGCCATCCAGGCCGACCTGGTTGTTCAGCGCCTCGTTGCTGAAATAGCCGAACAGTGACGTGCCTCGGTAGAAGGGCTCGCCGGCAAGCGAGCACTCGTAGGCGAACTCCTGCAACAGTGCGCCCGGGGTCACCGACGTCGTGATGACCGAGCTTTCCTGGCTGATGGTCTGGTCGCGCAGGTCGACCGCGCGCAGCAGCGTCGCCTGGCCCTCCAGATTGCGCAGCCGTAGCGGTTCGTCGCCCCCGCCGAGCAGCGTGCCTCCCAGGTAGGGGCCGATGAACGCCGCGGCCTGCAACGAGGATTCCATGTGGACACAGTTAGGCATTCCGGCGTTCGCGCTGTCCCGGTAGTACCAGGCGTCGGCCGGTGAGTCGTACTCGGTCCGCCAGCGGGATTCGCCGTGGACGTCACCCCGCCGGCCGGTCAGCGACATGACGCGGTCGACCAGCAGCAGGTCCCCGCTGGGCAGCCGGACGGCTGGGACGTGCGAGAACCGGGCGAATTCTGGGCCCATCGCAATCGCCTGATCGCCGTCCGAGATGTGGGCGAGGTTGAACTCGCTGAGCAGTGCCCGTTCACCCCGGCCGTTGAACCGGCCGAGAAAGCCGGGCACGATCCCGCCGGCGCCCGGCCCCAGTGGTGCGCCGGGCCGGGGCCTGACGTGGACACCGAGCCCACTGACCCGGCCGACTGTCGCGCCCCGCGGATCATGGAACGTGACATGGGCGGCCAGCCAGGGCAGGGGAACCAGCTCGGCCGCCATCACCTCGACGCGCATCGTGCGCGCGTCGAGGCCGGTCGGCACGGACAGAACAGGTACCGGCCACCCGTCGGGAACGGCGCCGGGGGGGAGCCCGCCGGCCAGCTCACCGTCGGCGAGACACAGGTGCAGGCCGAGGTAGAGCGCCATCACCTCCACTGCCTGCCGTGCCGCCGCGAGGTGCCGCGCCGGAGTACTCCCCGCCGCCCCGGTGGTCCGCAGACGCGCATCGAGCGCGCCGAGGCCGGCCGACCCGCCCGTGAGGCCGAGCCGGTCAACCGCCGCCAGCTCCAGTGGCCGGCCCGCCCCGAGCGCGATCCGCTGGTTGAACCCGGGCTGGGCATAGGCCGCTCCGAGGACGGCGGCGATCTCGCCGCGGGCGAGCGCCGAGAGGTCCTGCTCGACGAGGGCGACGCGGGCGGAGCGGGCCAGCGGCTTGGGCGAGGAACGCCTGGAGGGCCACGGTGCGGGGTCGGGAGGAGGGCCGGGCCGTTCGACGAGCTGGTCGTCCCGCAACTCGTAGTGGTGCCAGGCTCCCGGCTCCGGAGCTCGTGCCCCGGGCATCATCGGCGCACCGAGCACGCCGAGGCCGGGCGTGCCGAGGCCACCGAGTTCGCCCGCCACGCCCGCGGTGGGCTCAGCCTGAGACCCGTGGCCCTCCGCCCACCGGCGTACCAGGACCAGTTGCAGCGCCTGCTGCGCGGCGAGGGCGTTGCCGTGGGCCTCCGCCACACCGCGGTGGAGACGGCTGGCGATCCCGGCCGTCCCAGCCGTGCCGCGGATCGGCTCGGGACGTGCCGTCGCCGCGCAGGCGGTGGGCGGCACAGCCCCGAAGGCCGTCCGCGCGCCCGCGCTGTTCTGACCGGAGTCGTGCTCACCGGAGCCGACCTCCGCGGAGAAGTCGGACCAGCCCAGATCGTCGAGTTCGACGATCATGACCTCGCTGTCGGCGAGTTCAGGTCCGTCCTGGAGCCGGTCAGGAACTGACATGGCTACCCCCCGCCGCATCGGACGGCTTCCAGCTCCGCACACCGGCCATGAACTTCTCGTCCAGCCCGGGCGAGGTGACCAGCACGATGCCGGTCAGCCGCTGTAGGAGCAGCCCGGACGCGGACACCGCCTCGGCGTCCACCCGCATCACGTTCGGGTCGTCCCCGACCTTGCGCGCCCGGATGGTGAACGTCTCGGTCAACGGAAGCGGCTCCCGGAGGTCCAGCCGGTCGACACCGAGTGGCAGCCAGCCGACGGTGCCGGACTCGGCGGCGAGCACAAGCGCCGCCTGGAAGACCAGGTCGGTGGGTACGGCCCGGTAGCGCCGCCCACCGTAGCCGGGCCGCTCGGCCGCCGGATCAGGTATCCGGCAGCGGACGAGCAGTTCGTCGACGCCCCGGTGCAGGACGGCCTCGATCCCCTGCAACGCCGGGCCGTGGAAGAGGACGCCCTCCTCGTAGAGGCGCGTTCCGTCCTCCGGCGTCGCCAGGCCGTTCCCGTCCACCGCCGGGTGGGCGATCTGCTCGGGGGCCGGCGGCGCGGCGGCGGGGCCGCCGGTGGTGAGAGCGAGGGTCGCGCGGTAGCGCGCGGGGCCGGGTGGCGCGTCGCGGGCCGGGTGGCCGTCCGCGATCACGGCGGTGACGATCAGCTCGTCCACCGTGTCGGGCCTGGTTGTCAGCCGGACGTGGTGGGGACGGTCCCCGTCCGCGTCGAAGGTGATGCCCCGCAGTACCTCGAAGTCCTCGACCGAGGTGACATGGTGGCCGGGGTGGGCGGCCTCGGCCACCGCGATCATCCAGCCGAGGGCGTGGACCGCGGGCAGCACGATGGCCGTGCCGATGCGGTGCGCGCCGAGGACGCCGTCGGCGGCCAGGTCCGCGAGGTCGCGGCGGGCGATGTGATCCGTGCCGGCCGGGACCGGCTGGCCGTGCAAGGGCAGCGGTGGAGCGAGCAGGAAGCCGCCGCTGTCCCGGTGCTCGATCATCTCGGTGACGAAGGCGTCGGCGGCCGCGTCGGCATCGAGCAGCGGCACGCCCCGTGCCGCGAACAGCGCCCGCAGGTCCGCGGTCACCATCCCGCCGTCCCACGCGCCCCAGGCGATCGCGACGACACGCGGGCGCGGGCCGCTCGATGCCACGACGGGCCAACGGCTCAGCGCCTCGTTCGCGACCGCGTAGTCGGACTGGCCGCTGTTACCGAAGACCCCGGCCACCGAGCAGAACATCGCGACCTGCCGCAGCGGCGCCGCCGAGATAGCCCCGAGGACCGCGGCCATGCCGACCAGCTTGGGGCCGAACACACGACGCAGATCATCGCCACGCTTGCGTGCGAGCAGGCTGTCGGCCAGGGCGCCGGCGCCGTGCACGAGTACGGTGACGCGGTCCCGGTCGGCGTCGAGCGCCTGACTGACCGCTTCCGGATCGCTGATGTCAACGCTGATGTAGCGGGCCCGGGCCCCGGCGGCCCGCACCGCGTGCAGCGTCCGGTCGATCTCCCGTCGCGCCCGTACCTGGTTGACCGCGGCCGTGACAGCCCGCGGATGCGGTGGGGCGCCCGCCCGCGCATGGTCGGCGATCAGCTCCCGCGTGAGGTCCGCGTCGTCGACTCCGACGGACCAGGCGGGCAGGGGCCGCGTGAGGTCGGTCCGTCCGAGCAGGATGAACTCGGCCGGGGCCGCCGCGGCCAGCGCGACGACACAGCGGGCGGTGATGCCTCGGCCGCCACCGGTGACAAGTACGACGTCGTCGGCGCGCACCGCCGGGTCGGGCTGGCCGTCGCGGCCGGTGGGGCCGTCGACGCCCGCGGTGGGAACCGGAACGATCGTGCAGCGGTTCCCGGCGGCATCGAGCCCGACGACCGGTGGGGCGACGGCGGCGTCGCACAGCTCCGCCAGGACGAGGCGACCGAGCTGGCGCGCCGGCACCTCGGGATGGACGTCCAGGGCCCGGGCGAACAGGGTGGGCGACTCGGCGACGATGGTCCTGGTGAGGCCGGCCAAACCGCCGAGGATCCGTGTCGCGGAGCCCGCGTCGCTCTCGGCGCTCTCGTCGGTGTCCGCCGCCGTGCTCTGCTCGCCGGTGCGCCCGTCGATCCGGGTGACCGTGAGGAAGGCCGCCCGGTCACCGGGGACGGTGTCGCGAAGGCGAGTGCCCGCGTGCTTCGCCACGAGCACGGTGTCGGCGAGGCGCCGGACGTTGCGGCTGAGATCGCCCGAAGCCTCCACCCATGCGACGCAGGCGTCGACCCGGGGCAGCGTGGCGAAGAAGTCGGACAGCCGCCGTTCCAGTGCCTCGTCGTCCCAGCTCGTACCGAGCCAGCCCTGCGCGGGCTCGTCGTCGTCGAGAGCCAGCTCATCGACCGTCCAACCCGCTTCGGCGAGATGGTCCGCCAGCGCGCGGGTGTCGGCCGTACCCGTTCCCAGCCGGACGATCACCGCCGCCGGCGCCGTCGGGAAGGGGTCCGGTGCCTGGTCGGCCGGGGGCAGCGGCACCGCTACCAGGCGGTGGCGCGGGATGACGGTGAGCGGCCCGCCGCCGCCAGCACTGCCGCCGCCAGCGCCGTCGTCGTCGGCTGTCAGGCTCGTGCCGTTGGCCGTGGTCGGGTCGGGGGTGGTGAGGTGGTTGACGAGCTGGTCGATGGTGCGTAGTTCGGCGAGGGTCTCGGTGCCCAGGGAGGGCAGCAGCGGGTACTGCTCGCGGAGCTGGCTGGCGATCTGTACGCGTTTGATCGAGTCGACGCCCAGGTCGGCTTCCATGTCCATGGAGGGGTCGATCATCTCGGCGGTGTAGCCGGTGCGGGTGGCCACCATCGCCACGACGGCCGCTCGCAACGACTCCCCGTCCGGGCCGTCTGCGGGCGCGCCGCCGTGCGCCACCGCCGCCGGCGTTCTCCCGGTCCCGTTCCCGTTGCCGGTCGGTGCGGGCTCGACACGGGTGTCGGTGACGGGACCGCCCGCGTCGGTCGGCGACGCGGGCAGCGCGATGGGCAGGCCCGGCCCGGCGGCCAGGGACGGCGGCTGGGCCGCACGCGGCTCGCCGCCCCGCCCACCGGCCGCAGCGGGGTCGGCCGGGGCGTCGGGTGGATCGGACAGGCCGGCGTGCGCGAGCCGGACCAGGAGGCTGTTCGCCAGGGAATGCGCGCCGCTGATCGCCTCACTGACCGCCGCGATGCTTCCGATCAGCTCGGGCTGCCTGACGGCCTCGGGCTCGCGCAGGGCGGTCAGCAGCTCGTCGGCGATCTTCAACTGGCCGTCGAGGTACCGGGTGTGCAGGTCGGTCTGCCGGTTCAGGACGTCGGTGAACCGGTCGAGGGGGTCGGCACCGGCCGGCTCGGCCGCCGGGGCCTGGCCGTTGTCGTCCGTCAGGCCGTGCTGCGGCGACGGCGACGGCCGCGGCGGTGCGCCGACGATCGCCGCCACCGGTGCCACCGCCGCCACCGGTGCCACCGCCGCCACCGGTGCCACCGCCGCCACCGTTGCCGCCGGCGTGAGAAGGGGCGTCGGGGAAGCCGCCTCGAGGCGGTGCTCGGCCCCGATCGCGTCGGCGTAGGCCTGCCGGCGCGCCGGTGGCACGTACTCGGCCCCCGTCAGGGCGATCGTCCCGGCGGTCGACACCGCGTCCTCGGCCGTGCTGCCGGCGTCGGGCGTCGGGACCGCCGTGGGCGGCATCCGCAGCGGGACGCCCAGCACGAGCAGCTGCGCGACAGCGCGGTGGAAGGCGACGTCGCTGTCGCCCAGCGGCCCCGCGTCGACGGAGACGGTGTGCACGTCCTCGGCGACGGTCCGCCGGGCGAGCTGGGTGAGCACCTGCCTGGGCCCGAACTCCACGAGGATGTCGCAGCCGGACTCCTCGGTGACGGCCCGCAGGCCGCCGACGAAGTCGACCGGGCGCAGCAGCTGGTTGACGAGCACTTCCCGGTTCGCCGCCACGTCCGGCCCGTAGCCGGCACCGGCGGTGTTCGCGTGGACGGGACCGGCCGGGACGCGTAGGTCGACCGCGGCGACGGCGGCCCGGAACTCGTCGACCGCGTGGGCGACGAGCGAGGTGTGGAACGCGGCTGACACCGGCAGCCTGCGGGCCCTGACCCCGGCGTCCCCGCAGGCGGCGATGACCGTGTCGAGCTGTTCCGTCGGACCGCCGACGACGATCTGGTCGGGCGCGTTGTAGTTGCAGATCGTCACCTCCGCGGCCTGCGCCAGCAGGGGCTGGGCATCGGCGGCCGTGCACTGCAACGCCGCCATCGCCCCGGCGTCCTCACCCGGGTGGCGTGGGGCCATCGCCTGCCCTCGCGCGCGGGCGAGCCGGAAGAAGTCGGCGTCGTCCAACGCGTCGGCCGCCCAGAGCGCGGTGAGCTCGCCGAAGCTGTGCCCCAGGTATGCATCGCAGGTCAGGCCCAGCTCACGCAGCGCGCGGAACTGGCCGACCGACAGGGCGCCGATGGCGGGCTGGGCGAACTCCGTCCGCCGCAGTGTCTCCTCTGCCTCGTCGGCGTCGTCCTCGCGGAATCCGCGTGGCGGGAAGACCACGGGTGCCAGGCGCGTCCCGCCGTCCGCGAAGACGTCTTCGGCCTCGTCGAACGCGCGGCTGACCGCGGGATCGGTGAGGGCCAGCTCGAGGCCCATGTTGACGTACTGGCTGCCCTGGCCGGCGAACAAGGCGCCCACCCGGGGCCGCGGCAGCGCGCGTGACCGGAAGTAGATCCAGGACGGGGTGGACCAGGCGTCCGCGTCGGGCTGGGCCTCGATCAGGCCGGCCGCCTGCTCGCACAGCTCCGCCAGCCGGTCGTCGTCCGTGGTGACCAGGGCGAGGCGCGGGGCCTCGGCGGGGATCGGGCCGTCGGACTCCGCCGCCGCACCCGACCGGACGGCCAGAGCCAGGGCGGAGATGTCCGCCGCGTGCCAGCGGTGGATCCGCGCGCGCCGGTGCAGCGCGACGGCCGGCGCCTCGCCGTGCTCCTGCAGCACGATGTGGAAGTTGGTGCCGCCGAACCCCATCGCGGACACGCCGGCCCGGCGCTGTGGCCGGCCGGGGTCCCGGATCCAGGGGCGGGCGGTGGTGTTGAGGTAGAGGGGACCGCCGTCGAGCGCCTCGTTCGGGTTGTCGACCCCGATGGTCGGCGGCAGGACCTTGTGGAACAGCGCCAGCGCAGTCTTCATGAGGCTCGCCGCGCCGGCGGCTCCCTTGGTGTGCCCGATCTGCGACTTCACACTGCCGATGGCGGCGTACCCGCGGTCGGAGGTGGCCTCGTCGAGGACCGCGGTGAGGGCGCCGATCTCGGTCCGGTCGCCCACCGCGGTGCCTGTCGCGTGCGCCTCGAACAGCTCCACGGACGAGATGGGGAAGCCGGCGTCCTGGTAGGCGCGCCGCAGCGCGAGCTGCTGCCCCTCGGCCCGCGGCGCGTAGATGCTCTTGGCCCGCCCGTCGCTGGAGGAGCCGATCCCGCGGATCACCGCGTAGATCCGGTCCTGGTCGCGCTCGGCGTCGGCCAGGCGCTTGAGCGCCAGCAGCCCGATGCCCTCGCCGAGGAGGGTGCCGTCGGCGGACTGGTCGAACGGCCGGACCCGGTCGGAGTGGGCGAGCGCGCCGGTCTTGCTGAAGCACATGTAGGTGAAGATCGAGTTCTCGGTGTCGCAACCACCGGTGATCATCATGTCGGCGCGGCCGTCGACCAGCTCGTTGACCGCCATCCGCACGGCCGACAGCGACGCGGCGCAGGCGGCGTCGACCGTGCAGTTCATCCCGCCGAGGTTGAACCGGTTGGCGATCCGTCCGGCGGTGACGTTGGCCAGCAGGCCGGGGAAGCTGTTCTCCTCCCAGGGCGCGAAGGCCTTGGTGAACCGGTCGCTGATCTCCTCGGCGTCGGCCTCGGTCAGCCCGCAGCTGCGCACGACCTCCCGCAGGACCGGAGTGGACAGGCGCATGGCCAGCGGGTGCATCAGGCCGACGACGCCGACGACGCCGAGGACGACGCCGGTGCGGGCGGGGTCGTACCACCGCGAGCCGACCGCACCTGCGTCCGCCAGGAGGTCCCGGGCGACCAGCAGGCTCAGGGTCTGGAGGCTGCTCGTGACGCCGAGCAGGTTCGGCGGGAGGCCGAACTCGATGGGGCTGAAGTCCAGGTCGGGCAGGAACCCGCCGCGCTTCGCATAGACCTTGTCCGGCACCTCGGGGTCCGGATGGTAGTAGTCCGCGACCCGCCAGCGGTCCGGCGGGACCTCCGACGAACAGTCGACGCCGTCGACGATGTTCCGCCAGTACTCGCCGCTGTTCCGGGCCTGGGGGAAAAGCCCGGCCATTCCTACGATCGCGATCGGAGTGTTCTCCAACCGTCGGTCCTCGAACGATGAGGTCGAATCCATGGTTTCTCTTTCTCGTGTTTCCGCACGCAGCCCGGCGCGCGGCGGCCGATCAGCCGATCAGCCGGATCAGCCGGATCAGTGGAACGCGAGCGCCGGGGGCAGGGGAGTAGACCCCGGCGCCATCCCGGTGAGCGCGATTCCCAGGCTCTCCGCGACCGCGTCGGCCAGTTCTCCGGCGAACCTCAGGTAGCCGGCCCGGCTGGGATGTATCCCGTCGTCGGACCACAGGTCGTCGTCGTCCCATACCGGTCCCGTGCGGGCCACGTCGAGACAGACCATGTCGAATTCCGCCGCGGTGCCGCGCAGCGCGGCGTTCACGTCCTGGATCCGGGACCTGATCCCGGCTCGGACCGGGGCGGTCAGGGCCATGCGCCGGGTGATGTCCGGATAGGTGGCGGTGAACGCCAGCGACGCGTGGCGGGTCATCGCGTCGAATATCGTCGTGAGGTTGCGCCGCAACTCGGCCGGCTGGTATTCGCTGACGATGTCGTTGAAGCCCGCGATCATTCCGGTGAGCCGGGGGCGTGCGGTCCGGACCGCGTCGAGCTGCCGGTCCAGGACCGTGGTGGTGGTCGCCAGGTGCTCGCCGTGGTTGCGGCACTCGTCGTCGCCCAGGCCGAGAAGGCCCGCGAAGGTCGGTAGCCAGCCGCGGTAGCCGGACCCGCGAGGATCGGGATCGCCGCGGCCCTCGACGAAGCTGTCGCCGATGACCACCAGTCGGACAGGCATGTCGGTTCCTCCGTTCGCGAGGCGTCCGGGCGTCAGACCTCGACGGTCGGTTGGAATCCGACCTCGCGGTACATACGCGCGAGCCGTTCCGGAGCGAAGAACTCGTGACCGGGCATCGCGCCGCCCAGCAGCCGGAAGAACTCCGTGCGGTAGTGCGGGTCGCGGCTTGACGCGTCAAAGGCGTCGTAGACGTCCTGGGGCAGGTCGAGCTCGGAGATCGTGCACGTGAAGTTGTAGGTCTCCGCGGATTCCTCGTCGCGGTGCTCACCGTAGCCACGCAGTGCCGCGTCGAGAACCTCGTCGCTCGCGTCCAGGCCGGACAACAACGCGCTCGACAGCATGCCGGCATGCCGGAACGCATCGGCGATTCCGTTTCCCGTGTACGGATCCTTGTGATAGCCGGCGTCGCCGACCAGAGCCCATCCCGGACCGCTGGCCTGGCGGTAGTAGTTGTCCGGATAGAGCATGGGCTGCAATGGCGCGACCCGTTCCGCCTGGCGGAGATCGGCGCCGAGATCGGGGGTTACCTGATCGACGATCTCCTGGAAGTTCGCCTCCGCGGCGGCGCGGAAGTCCCGGAACCTGGTCCGCTTGCGCATGACGGCGACCAGGTGCAGCCCGTCGTTGGTCGGCCAGGCTCCCATCTGCTGCTCTTCGTGGCTGGTGCGGTGGTGGAAGGAGGTCCAGGGCAGGCCGGCGAAGTAGCTGTAGTAGATGAAGCACGACGCCGGCACATGCTTGTAGGTGGTGGCGCCGGTCAGCCGTGCGACTGTGGAGTTCGCGCCGTCCGCGCCGACGACGATCCGGGCCCGCTCCTCGCTGGCCGCGCCGGAGGCCGACCGTCCCCGGATGCCCACGACCCGGCCGTCGTCGTCGAAGACGAGCTCCTCCACCGTGTAGCCCTGACGGACGTCCGCTCCCGCGCGCTGCGCCGCCTCGACGAGCGCGGCGTCCATCACCGTCCGCCGTGGTGCGTACACCCGGTCGATACCGTCGATCGGGTCGGCGAATCCGCTGATGTTGATGCCCCTGAACGACATGGTCATGTACTGGATGGGCGTGGCGTTGCCCATCGCGGCCTCCAGCACGCCCCAGTCGCGCAGCAGCGCCAGGCCGGTCTGCTGGATGAAGTGGGTCGACACCGTGTCGCTCGGGAACGTAGCCCGATCCACCAGCAGGACTCTTCTCCCGCTGCGGGCCAGCAGCATCGCGAGCGGAGATCCGGCGCAGCGGGCGCCGACGACGATCACGTCGTACATTCCTGTTTCCTTCCGAGAGTGGGTGTCCGCCCGCGCCGCGGGCAGCCGGGATCCACCGCACCGCGTCGCGCGGCGGCGGGTGGGCGGGCCAGGGCAGGGTGCGGGGGTGGGGTGGGGCGCGGGGGTGGGAGAGCGCACGCCGAGCCGCGGACCGCCCGCGGACCGTTGGGTAACGGCTGTTGGTCAGAGCGCGGGGATCAGAGATCGAGGACGAGGCGCTCGGAGCCGGCCGTCGAGACGCAGAGCATCATGGTGTTGCCGGCCAGCCGCTCCGCGTCGGTCAGCACCGAGTCCCGGTGCACGATCTCGCCGGCCAGCACCGGCGTCTCACAGCTTGCGCAGGTGCCCTCCCGGCAGGAGAAAGGGACCTCCACGCCGGCCGCGCACAGTTCGTCGATGATCGATCGGCCTGGCTCGATCGTCAGCGTGATCCCGGAGCGGCGCAGTTCCACCTCGTAGGTACGGGGGGCGGCCGCGCCGGCTTCGACGTCCGCCGCCGGCCGGGGGCGGAAGCGTTCCACGCGCAGCGTGAGGGCGGGCCGTTCGCGGCAGTACCGCTCCACGGCGGCGAGCAGCCCTTCCGGCCCGCAGCAGTACACCGTCGTGCCGTCCGCCGGTTGGGCGCCGAGGATGCCCTCCAGCGGCAGCGGACCCACCTCATCCTCGGGATGCAGCGTGCAGCGCGGGTCGTCGGCCATCCGGGCGGCGAAGGCCATCGCCGCCCGGCGGCGCCCGCCGTAGTGCAGCGACCACGACCGGCCTGTCGCCCGTAGCTGCTCGATCATCGGAAGCAGCGGGGTGATGCCGATGCCGCCGGCGATCAGCACCGTGTGGGCGCCGGGAACGAGCGGGAAGTTGTTGCGCAGCCCGCCGACCGTCAGCTCCGCGCCCTGGCGCGCGTGCTCATGCAGATAGGCCGAGCCGCCTCGGCCAGCCGGCTCGCGCAGCACCGCGATCCGCCACTGGGTGACCTGGGCCGGATCGCCGCACAGGGAGTACTGGCGGATGTCCTCGTCGGCGACTCGGACGTCGATGTGCGCGCCGGGCGTCCAGAGCGGCAGCGGCGCGCCGTCCGGCCGGGCCAGCGTCAGCGAGATCACCCCGTCGGACTCGTCCTCCCGGCCGTGTACGAGCAGCGTGCCCACCTCACGGGCGGCGTCGGGGATCGGCGACGTGACGGCCGGCGACATGACGGCCGGGGGTTTGACCGCGGGGGGTTTGACCGCGGGGGGTGCGAAGGCCGGGGGTGTGACTGCATGGGGTGTGACGGCAGGGGGCGCGCCCTCGCCATGGCGCGTCCGCCGGGCCGACACCTGTCGGGACACGGCGATAACCCCCAGCCGCAGGGCGACGCCGGGGCGAAGAAGAATGCGAGGGCTGCGGGTGAGGTTGATGACCTCAAGCAGCCGGGCGGTGACATACGGGGAGACCGCGGTCGCCAGCTGGACGTGCTTGAGGTAGTGCCCGAACATCGTCCCGAGCCGGGTCCGCTCTCCCTTGACGAGCGGTGAGCGCAGGTCGATGGCCGTGGACATGCCCCAGGCGGTGTCGATGACCGGTGCGATGCGCCGGTACCACCGCCGCGGCAGCACCGGTCCCGGCTCACCCAGCACGGCCCGCAGCACCAGCGCCTCCTGCGCGGCCACGGTCATGCCCTGGGCGTAGATGGGGTTGAAGCTCGTCACGGCGTCGCCCATGGAGATCAGGCCGGCGGGCGGATCCGGCAGGTCCTCGTAACGGCGGCGGATGGAGTCGCGTACCCGGTGCTGGACCGGGTCGTCGAGGGCCTCGGCGTTCGAGATCAGCTCCAGCACGTCCGGGATCGGCAGCCGGGCGGCGTAGTCGAGGTAGCCTGCCGGATCGGTCGGCGCCCGCCGGCCGAGCGTGCCCGACAGCGTGACGTGCCAGGCGTCGTCTTCGATGGCCAGGACGGCGGCGCCCGGCATCCCCGGCACCGTGGACGCGGTCACCGCGACATCGCCGCCGAGGTCGCCCGGCCGGCGGCGGTAGCGTCGTGAGCAGTAGCCGAGGTCGACCTCGACCCGGGACTCCGTCGGGGTCTGATAGCCGAGCTCGGCCAGCCAGCTACCGGCCGCCGAGTTGCGACCGGTGGTGTCGACCACCAGGTCGCTCGGGAGGATCTCCTCGGTGTCGGAGGCGGCGGCCACCACCCGGACTCCGGTGATCCGGCCAGGGGTGTGGCTCAGGCCGACGACCCTGACCTGATCGCGCAGCGTGACGTTCGGGTAGGTCGCCACCCGGGTCCGCAGCAGGTGCTCCAGCAGCGGGCGGCTCGGCGTGGCCAGGGTGGTCTCGGTGTGGCGGGGTGCCCGCATGGGGGTACCGCCCAGATACCAGCGGGAGCGCTCGAGCCACCGGGTGCGGGGCGCCCCCCGGGACTCCAGCTCCTCCAGCAGGCCGGGAAAGAGCTCTGCCATGATCTGGCTGCCGCCGTGCATGAGGGCGTGGATGTGCCGGGCCTGCGGGGCACCGTCCCGGTAGCCCTCGGCCCTGAACGCGTCGCGTTCGAGCACGGTCACCCGGTCGAAGTGGTCCGCGAGGACGCGCGCGGCCAGGAGGCCCGCGATACTCGCGCCGAGAACGTGGACATGTCCCCTTGATGTGCTGTCGCGACTGCGCTCGATATCAGGCATCGCGATTCCTCCTAGCTCGCTGGTGCGGGCGCCGGATTCAGCCCTGGACCTTTCCGCCGTTGACGTGCAAAGCCTGGCCGTTGATCGCCGCCCCGCCGGGGGAGGCAAGAAGTACGCAGGCCGCCGCGACCTCCTCGGCCGAGGTCAGCCGTCGCTGCGGGTTGAGCAGCGGTCTGATCGCCTCTTCGTAGTCACAACCCTTTGCCTGCATCCGCTCGGCAATGGCGCGCTGGGTCATCGGAGTGTCGACGTAATACGGGCAGACACAGTTCACGGTTATTCCACGGTCGGCGTACTCGGCGGCGGCGGATCGGGTCAGCCCGAGCAGTGCGTGTTTCGCGGCGGTGTACGGGGCGGCGTAGGGAAGGCCGACAACGGAGGCAGCCGACCCGACGTTGACTATCGCGCCGCCGCCAGTGGAGACCATAGGGGGGATAACCGCTCGCATGAGTACGAGCGGTCCTTCGACGTGCACCCGCATGACGCTGCGCCAGAGATCGACGGTGATGTCGGAAAACTGGCGGGTATCGGCGACGCCAGCCGCGTTGACCAGCACGTTCGGTGCGCCGAGTCGCCTCGTGACCGCCTCGACCGCGTCGAGACAGGCGCTCTCGTCGGTGATGTCGAAGGCCGATGTGACAACCGACACATTCTCGTCCCGGCAGTTGTCGGCCAGGTGCTCGAGGGTTCCGGCGTCACGGCCCGCCAGTGCCACGTCGGCACCTTCGCGGGCGAACGCCAGGGCCACCGCACGACCGATTCCGCCGGACGCCCCGATCACCAAAGCGGTCCGGCCACGCATTGTCCGCGACATCATTGATTTCCCTTATGATTGCAGGTGGGAGTACCCCCGGTGGTCCGTTCGGAGGTGGGGAGGAAACGTGCGAACGTGGTTCGTTCGCGGGTGTCGGCGCGCAGGTCCCTGTCGACGGCCATGCGGCGCCCTGAATCTCGGCGGGCGGTACTGATCGCCACCTCGTCAAGTTGATGATCTTATTTCAACACAAGCCGGTCCGATGAACCAGAAGGATCGGCCTTCGCGATGATTCACAATGTGGTGTCGTCTGGATCAATCCAGCGGTCGCGGCAATTAAGATGGCTTTGGCGCTGTCGTGATGCCTTGTTCACGGCCGGTTAAGATACCGCCGCAAACGTTGGGGCCGGGTCCGGTCGGCATCCGGACGGACGGCATGAGCCGCCGGCCCGCACGTCTTCCCACCTCTTCCGACGCGCCCTCGGGTGCGATCCGCCCTCCCTGTCGGTCGGGTCGGCCGAGCGCCGGGACGGCCCGGGAACACCCGGGCGCGCGCATCCGACGTGGTCTGCGCGACCACGCCACCAACCAGGAGGGGACTGCCATGGCGCATGTGCTCGATGCCGGAGCCCGGACCCAGTCGGCGGCCGACATCCACGCGATCCTGAGCCGTTTGGAGGAACCCGTCCACGTCGTTCGACACGCGGACGGCTACTGGCTGTCCCATGACGGGAGCGGCCCGGACGGGTCGCGCGCGCGCCGGCTGCTCGCCCTCGGGCCGCTGCCACCCGAACGCCTCGGCTCCCGGGCCTTCCAACGCGCACACGGCGTCCGCCAGAGCTACCACACCGGCGCGATGGCCGGCGGGATCGCTTCGGCCGACCTGGTGATCAGTCTGGCCGATCACGGGCTGCTCGCCTCGTTCGGCGCGGCGGGGCTGCCCGCGGACCGGCTGGAGGACGCACTGGAGCTGCTGGGCCGGCGCCTGGCCGGACGCCCGTATGCCTGCAACGTCATCCACAGCCCGAGCGAGCCGGCGATGGAACGCGACGCGGTCGACGCGTGCCTGCGCCACCGGGTGCGGTGCGTCGAGGCGTCGGCCTTCCTGGACCTGACCCAGGAGATCGTGCGGTACCGCGCCCGAGGCCTGAGCACGGCACGGGACGGGCGGGTCGAGATCACCAACCGGATCATCGCGAAGGTGTCCCGTCGGGAGACCGCCGACCTGTTCCTGCGGCCGGCGCCGCCGTCGCTGCTGGCCGCACTGCTCCGCGGCGATCTGATCACGGCGGAGCAGGCGCGCCTGGCGGCGACCGTACCGATGGCCGACGACATCACCGCGGAGTCCGACTCGGGCGGCCACACCGACGGGCGCCCGCTCACCGTCCTGCTCGGCGAGATCATCGCCCGGCGCGACGAGATCGGATCGAGCTACGGCGGCCGAGCGGCGCGGGTCGGCGCGGCCGGGGGGATCGGGACGCCGGCGGCGGCCGCGGCGGCCTTCGCGATGGGGGCCGACTACGTGGTCACCGGGTCGATCAACCAGGCCTGTGTGGAGGCCGCCCAGTCCGCCGCGGTGAAGTCCATGCTGGGCGCGGCCGAGATGGCCGACTGCGAGATGGCGCCGTCGGCGGACATGTTCGAGCTCGGCGCCGGTGTCCAGGTGCTGCGGCGCGGGTCGATGTTCGCCGCCCGGGCCCGTCGGCTGTTCGAGCTCTACCGCGGCTACGACAGCATCGCGGACCTTCCGGGTCCTGAGCGCGCGGCGCTGGAGCGGAATGTCTTCCGGGCACCGCTGGAGGACATCTGGGTACAGACCCGCCGGTACTTCGCCGAGCGCGACCCCGCCCAGCTCGAACGGGCGGAGGGCAACGAGAAGCGGCGGATGGCGCTGGTCTTTCGCTGGTATCTCGGGCGTTCCTCGCGCTGGGCCACCACCGGCGCCGCCGACCGGGTCGCGGATTACCAGATCTGGTGCGGCCCGGCGATGGGAGCCTGCAACACCTGGCTTCGTGGGACCTATCTGGAGCCGGTGGAGGCCCGTCGGGCGCCGGACCTCGCCCTCCACATCATGCGGGGTGCGGCCTTCCACCAGCGGGTGACCGCGTTGCGCTCGCACGGGGTGACCCCGCCGGCGCGGGCCAGCCGCTACCGCCCGCTGCCCCTGGAGGGATGACGGACGGTCACCCCGGTGCCGTGGCCGGGCCGGCCACGCGGTCGAGGTCACCCCGCCGGCCGGACGGCCCGGGATTTTATCGTGTCGACGGGACCGGGTCAGAAAGCACGGGAGAAATCCTCGCGAACAACCGGCCTCGGTCCCGATTCCAACCGGGGTCCTCGACCGGGAGGCGTCGTTCTAATCACCGCCCACATAGAACCATCGGCGGTTCGAATAATTCTTGGTCCGTCCGTTCTCGGGGGCTAGTCTGAGTTCCGCCGTCAATTCAGTCTAGAATGGAGGGGATATGGATCTGACAATAGTTGGAAATCGGGCCGGTATGCCCGCTGACGGAGCCGCCAGTTCGGGTTACCTGGTGCGGACCGAGCAGTCGAACATACTCATGGACTGCGGGCCGGGAATCGCGGTCATGCTGACGAGGTACATACATGCCAGTCAGCTGGACGCGGTGGTCATCAGCCACATGCACCTCGACCACTGCTACGACGTGCTGCCCATCGGGAAGCAGGCGATGCTCCCGGTGGGGAAGACCTGGCTGGTCGACACGGACGGCAAGGGCGACTTCCACGGCGACGACACCGACCGCCGCATCAAGCTGCTCGTCCCGCGCGGTGCGCGAGCGACGCTCGACCAGCTCGCCGAGCTCTTCCCGGTACGGACCATCCCGCACCTCAACCGGGCCTTCGACCTGGCCTACGAGGTCATCGAGTACGAGCGGGGCCAGTCGTACGAGCTCGCCGACGTCACCATCACCATGGTTCCGATGGTGCATTCCTCGCCGGACTGCGGAATTCGTATCGACGGCGCGTCCGGAAGCCTCGGCTTCACCGGTGACACCGCTTACAACGACAACCTGGTGACGCTCGCCAAGGATGTCGACATCTTTCTCGCCGAAGCATCGCTGCAGGAGCCCGACCACACCCGCCACGGTCATCTCGCGGGAGTGGAGGTCGGCCGGGTGGCTGCCCGGGCCGGTGCGCGCGAGCTGGTGCTGACCCATTTCACCGCGCCCCAGCCTGCCTGGAAGGAAGCGCGCCGTGCGGACGCCGCCGCCGAATTCACCGGGCCCATCCACATCGGCGAGCCCGGCATGACCTTCTCGACTCCGGTGAAAGAGCGATGACCATGTGGGCGAACAGAAAGTGTTTCCGCCGCGGGCTGGTGGCCGCGACCGTGGCCGCGGTCCTGGGGCTGACGGCGGCCGCCTGCGCGGGTTCCGACGGCGACAGTGGCGCGGTCAGCGGGACTGGTGGTGACAGCAGCCCGGTGACGATCCGCTTCATGTCGTACAACTACGGAACCCCGTGCTGCGGTGCCGGCACCCAGCAGCTGATCGACGAGTTCCAGAAGGCCAACCCGAACATCAAGATCGCGCCCGAGGCTGTGGCGGCCGCCGACGTGCTGACCAAGCTGCGCACCGAGACCGCCGCGGGAAGCCCGCCGGACGTCGCCCAGCTCGGCTGGAGCAAAGCGGGCGAGGCCCGCTCGACCCTGCCGCTGGTCCCGGTCCAGGACATTCCGTCGGCGGCGGAGTGGAAGGCCGGCACCGACGGGATCTACCCGAACATCCTGAAGGCGGTCAGCAACCCCGAGACCGGCAAGAACGACATCATGCCGTTCTCCATCTCGGTGCCGATCATCTACTACAACGCGGACGTCTTCCGTGCGGCCGGGCTGGACCCGGACAAGCCGCCGACGACGCTGGCCGAGGTGAAGACAGCTGCGGCGGCCATCACGAAGAGCGGTAAGCAGGGCGTCTACTTCGCCGTCGCCGACCCCGGCAAGTCCGACTACATGACCCAGTCGGTGATGAACAGCGCGGGCGGCGGTGAGGTCGACGCCAGCGGCGCCGTCACCGTCGACTCGCCCCGGTCGGTCGCCGGCCTCAACGCGATCCGCGACCTCGTCGTCGGCGGGCTGCAGCCCAAGGTGACGGCGACCGATGCCCAGGCTGCCTTCGCCGGCGGGAACATCGGCATGATGATCTTCACGACGGCGGCCATGGCGACGTTCGAGAAGTCGGCGGCGGGCAAGTTCGACCTCCGTACCGCCGCCTTCCCCTCGTTCGACGACGCGAAGGCCAGGCCCACCTACTCGGGCGCCGGCCTGGCGGTCTTCAGCAAGGACAAGCACAAGCAGCAGGCGGCCTGGAAGTTCATCCAGTTCCTGACCAGCCCGCAGGGCTTCACGATCCTGACGAAGACCATCGGGTACCTCCCGCTGCGGCCTGCCATCGTGTCCGATCCGGCCTACCTCGGCGACTACTTCAAGCAGAACAAGCACCTGCTGCCGTCGCTGGGCCAGATCGACGACGTGACGCCCTACACCTACTTCCGGGGCAAGCGCGCCAACCAGGCGGTGGTCCTGCTGCAGGACGAGGCCGTCACGCCGATCGTCCTGCAGGGGGCGGACCCCGCGGCGGTGCTCGGCACGGCCGCGGACAAGATCCGGTCACTGGCACAGTGACCGGAGCGACGATGGCCGGCGTCACATCCGGACGTGTTCCCGTCCCGTCCGCGCAGGAGGGCCGGGTCGGGCGCGGCGGCAGCGGCGCCCGGCTCCGTTCGGGGCCCTGGATGTACTCGGCGCCGGCCATCCTCTCTCTGGTGGCCTGGGTGTACGCGCCCATGGCCGCGACCGGTGTCGCGAGCCTGCTGGACTGGAACCTCACCTCGCCGGCCAGCTACGTCGGCCTGGCCAACTACCGCCGCCTGCTCACCGATCACGACTTCCACCAGGCGATCTGGCAGACCGGATGGTACGTGATCATGATGGCGCCGCTGGCCACCGTGGTGCCGCTCGCCCTGGCCATCGTCCTGTGGCTGCGGCCCGGGAGAGCCTCCAGTGTCTACCGGGCGCTGTTGTTCCTGCCGGTGGTGCTGGCGCCCGCGGCCAACGCGGTCTCCTGGCAGTTCATCCTCAACCCGCTGCAGGGGGTCACGAACGCCGCCCTCACCGGCCTGGGGCTGCCCGGCCCGGGCTGGTTGAACGACCCGTCGTGGGCCCCGCTGGTCATCGTGGCCATCACCGCGGGCAAGATCGTCGGCCTCAACACGCTGCTGTTCTCCGCCTCCCTGTCCGCGATCGACCAGTCCACCCTGGAGGCGGCCCGGGTCGACGGCGCCAGCAGCTGGGAGACCGTCCGCCATGTCGTCGTGCCGCAGCTGATCCGGCCCGTGGTGCTGCTCGGGCTGCTGTGCGTGCTGCTGGCCGGCCAGTGGGTCTTCACCAACGTCGCCCTCGTGACCCAGGGCGGACCGAACGGCGCCACCGACAACGTCTACTACCGGCTCTACACCTACGCGTTCACCTTCTTTGAGACCGGCACCGCCGCCGCGGCCGCGGTCGTGATCGCGGTGGGTGTCGCCGCCGGCTATGTACTGGTGCGGCTGCTGTCCGGACGGATCCGGCGCGCCGACGGGCCGGTGGCGGGGTGAACACGATGCCGTGGGCCCGGACTGGTGCGGCCGCCCGGCACGTGGCTGTGCTGACTGTCATCGTGGGGCTGCTGTTCCCGCTGTTCTGGGTGGCGATCACCTCGCTGCGGCCGGCGAACGACCTGTTCTCCACCAGCCCGGTCCCATGGCCGATGTCGGCGGAGAACTACCGGGACGCGCTGTTGCGGTTCCCGATCGGGATGATGCTCCTGAACACCCTGATCATGGCGCTCGGCGCGACCCTGCTGCAGGTCGTGGTGGCCATCGGGGCGGCCTACGCGGTGGTGCGCTTCCGCCCGCGCTGGGGCGGCGCCGTGGTGCTGCTCGCGGGCGCGGCGTTGGTCATCCCGCCGCAGACACTGATCATCCCCCAGTTCCTGGCCGCCAGCCACCTGGGCTGGCGCAACAGCTACCTGGGGCTGATCATCCCGCAGCTCGCGGCGTGCGGCCTGCCGATCCTGCTGCTGCGGGAGTACCTGGCCGCCATCCCCACCAGCCTGATCGAGGCCTCGGTGATGGACGGCGCCCGGCCGGCGGAGACGCTGCGGCTGGTCGTGCTGCCGCTGTTGCGGCCGGCGCTCGCCGCCGTGTCGATCCTGGTCTTCATCAACACCTGGAACGAGTACCTGTGGCCGACGCTGATCGCGCCCCAGGCGAACCGGACGACCATCCAGGCCGGGTTGCAGCTGCTCGGGAACCAGGAGGGCCCGCCCTCCGGCGCGCTCCTCGCGGCCGCGATCATCACGACGCTTCCGGTCCTCGCGGTCTACGCCGTCGCGTCGCGGCGCATCACCAACGCCTTCCTTCAGTCGGGGATCAAATGACGGACGCAGTGCAGACATCCGTGGCGGCGGTGCCCGCACCGGCGGCGGTGCCCGCACCGGCCTGGGCCTCCGAGCCCGCCCAGGCGGACCCGGCCGCCGCGGCCGCCGCCACCGCCGCCACCGCCGCCACTGCGGCCACCGCGGCCACCGCGGCCGCGCCCTCCGGTGGGATCGAGCTGCGTTCGGTGCGGAAGTCGTACGGCGCGACGCTGGCGACGGACCTGCCCGCGCTGACCATCCCGGCGGGCTCCTTCACCGTGCTCGTCGGCCCGTCCGGCTGCGGCAAGTCGACCCTGCTGCGCATGATCGCCGGTCTCGAGACGCCGGAGGCCGGCCAGATCCACATCGATGGGCGGGACGTCACCCGCGCCGAACCCGGTGACCGGGGTGTGGCGATCGTGTTCCAGGACTTCGCCCTCTACCCGCACATGACGGTGGCGCGCAACGTCGGCTTCGGGCTGACGCTCGAGGCGAAGCACGCCCGCCGGGGTTCGCTGCCGCGAGCGGAGATCTCACGGCGGGTGGGTGAGGTGTGCGACCTCCTCGGGCTGGGTGACAAGCTCGGCCGCAGGCCCCGCGAGCTCTCCGGCGGCGAACGACAGCGGGTGGCCCTGGCCCGGGCCCTGGTCCGCCGCAAGCCTGTGCTGCTGCTCGACGAGCCGCTGTCCAACCTCGACGCCGGCCTGCGGGCACATGCGCGGGCCGAGCTCATCCGGCTGCACCGCGAGGTGGCGGGAACCTTCGTCCTGGTCACCCACGACCAGGCCGAGGCGCTGTCGCTGGGAACGAGGGTGGTGGTCCTCAACGAGGGCCGGCTGGAACAGGCCGGAACTCCGGAGGAGATCTGGAACCGCCCGGCGAACCTTTTCGTGGCACGTTTCCTCGGCAGCCCCGCGATGAACATCCTGCCGGACTCGCGGGGCCCGACCGGCACCGGGACCGGTACGGGCACCGGGACCGGCAGCGCCACCGCCGACGGCGCCGGGGCGGACGACCGGCACCGGCTGCTGGGCTGGCGCCCGGCCGACGCGATCATCTCGGACGTCACCGGCCCACCGCCCGACCCGGGCGCGGGCGAGGCGTTCGAAGGCGTCGCCGATGTCGTCGAGTTCGTCGGAGACCGGCGGATCGCCCACTGCGTGAGCGAACGCGGCCCGTGGAGCGTCGAGTTTCCGGCGACCATCCGGATCACCGCCGGCCAACGGATACGCGCACTGGTTCCCGCCGGATCCCTGCACCGTTTTGACGCGCAGACAGGAGTGAGACTGTGACGACCACGCCGGCTCCGGCCGGAACCCGAACCTCCCCGTTCTCCGCCTTCCATCCGTTCGCCGGCGAGAGCCCCGACTACGACGGCCTGCGCGAGGTTCTGCAGAACTTCGTCCCCTTCAACACCCTCGTGGACCTGACCATCGCCGAGGTCTCTCCGACCGCTGGCCGGGTCACGATCGCTCACCGCGCTGAGCTCACCAACGCCGTCGGCACCCTGCACGCGGGTGTGCTCTTCCTGGCGGCCGACATGGCGGGCTCGGCGGCGTTCCTCGGGGCGACCGCCCACCGGCTGCGGGGGCTGACCATGTTCGTCCTCAAGAACTGCCGGATCGACTTCCTGAAGCCCGGTGCCGGTGACGTCTCGGTCGCGGTCGTGATGGACGAGCGGATCCTGACCGCCGCGCTGGCCGACCCCGGCGCCGTGCGGGTGAGCTGTGACGCCAAGGCCTACCTGCGCGACAGCGCGGGGATCCTCATCGGGAAGGCCTACCTCGAGTTCGTCTGCGCGTTCGACGCCGTCAGTGCCCCTGATGCTGTCGTTGCCCCTGATGCTGTCGGCGCCGACGACGAGGGCTCGGCGGGCCATGCCCGGCGCTGAGGCGGGCTCCGTCCCCGTGCCCCGGGCCGAGCCCGAAGCCGCCGACCTCGCCGCGGAGGAGAGCATCTGGCTCGTCCTCGGCCGGGGCCTCGCCCGCCACGGCGACCGGACCGCCGTGCGCCATCTGACGGAGCGGGGCTGGGAGGCCGTCAGCCACCGGGAGTTCGGCGAACTGGTGGATCGGTTCACCGCCCGGCTGCGCGGCCACGGCGTGCGGCACGGCGACTGGCTGGCGCTGATGGGCGACAGCAGTCTGGACTGGGCTGTCGCCGACCTCGCGGCCCTGCGCATCGGGGCCGTCGTGGTGCCGATCTACCCGACCAGCTCGGCCGACCAGGTCGAGCACATCGTCCGGACCACCACGCCCACCGTCGGCGTCGCCGACACCCCGCACCGCCGCGCCCTGCTGCGCGACGCCGGCGTGGGCACGGTCATCGTCGACCCGACAGCGCCACTCGACCCGACAGCGCCACTCGACCCGACAGCGCGAGTCGACCCGACGGCGCCACCCCGGCTGACACCGGTGGGCTCCGGCGTGCCGGCGGGGTCGGTGCTGGCGGAGTCGGTGTCGGCGGGGTCGGTGCCGGTCGACGCCGTGGCGGTACGTGACGACGGCGGCCGTCCGGTGACCGCCGAGGATGTCGCCACCGTCGTCTTCACCAGCGGCACCACCGGCGAGCCCAAGGGCTGTGTGCTCACCCATCGCAACGTCTACTGCGGGGCGGCGAATGTCGCGGCGGCGCTGCCCGAGATCTTCGCGCCGGCCGACGGGACGGCCCCCCGCACGGTGATCGCCCTGCCGCTGTCCCACATGTACGGCCGTTCGACCCTGTTGGCGACCCTGCTCGCCGGCGGTGAGGCGGTGGTGGTCCGACAGCCGGCCGAGATGTTCGGTGCGATGTGCCACCGGCCGCCGACCTTCCTCGCGCTCACCCCCTACCTGCTGGAGAAGCTCGACCGGGCGGTGCTGGAGGACGAGCGGGAGGGGGGTGGCCGCGCGGCCTGGGCGGTGGGCTCGCTGGCCCACGTCATCTGCGGCGGTGCGTCCCTGGCGCCCGAGCATCAGGAGTCGTTCCGCCGCCGTGGAATCACGGTCCTCGGCGCCTACGGCATGACGGAGTCGGCGGCAGCCGCCGCGGTCAACCGGGCCGCGGACAACCGGATCGGCACGGTCGGCCGCCCGAACCCGGGGACGTCCGTCGTCGTCGACGACTCGGGCGAGCTGATCATAACGGGCGGGAACGTGTCGCCCGGTTACTGGGGCGAGGCGGATCTCGACCGGCGCGAGCCCGGTCCGTACTCGGTCCGTACCGGTGATCTCGGGGTCGTCGACGACGACGGCTTCATCCGGATCACCGGCCGACGCAAGGACATCCTGGTCACCTCGTCGGGCAAGAACGTCGCGCCCGCGCCGCTCGAGGACCGGCTGCGCGCGGACCCGCTGATCAGCCAGTGCGTCGTCGTCGGCGACCAGCGGCCGTACGTGACCGCGCTGATCGCCGTGGACCCCGCGGAGGCGACCCGGCGGCGCCTGTCGCCCGCGGACGTCGCGGACCGGGTCCAGCGCGCGGTCGACGCCGCGAACACCCTGGTGTCCCGGGCCGAGTCGATTCGGCGGTGGCGCCTGGTCCCCGGCGAGCTCAGCGTCTCCACCGGTCATCTCACCAGCTCGGGAAAGCTCGTCCGGGCAAAGGTCCTCGTCGATCTCGCGGACGAGATCGACGCCCTCTACCGCTGACCGCGTCGCGTCGGGTCGCCCACCGCGCGGCCACCAGCGGCCACCAACGGCCTTCGCGCCGAGCGGCACCGCGGTCACCGCGGGACGGAGCCGCAACCCGGCCCCGTGTCTTCGCCAAGGAAGGACGTCATCATGGCAGCCGGAACACTGAGCGCTGTTTCCTCTCCTGTACCTCCCGACGATATACCGGACGCGATCGTCACCGCGGAGGAGTTCGGCTCGGACGGGTACAGCCTGGCCTGCGTCCGGGTCGCCCGCCGGCTGGGGCCGATCTACCGCTGGCGAATCAGCGACGACTACGCCCCGCTGCTCATCTCGTCCCAGGAGCTGGTTGCCGACGTCTGCGACGACGCGCGCTTCGGAAAGGACCTGGGCGCGGGACTGCGCTTCGCGCGGGAGTACATCGGGGACGGCCTGTTCACGGCATACACGGAGGAGGAGAACTGGCGGAAGGCGCACACGGTCCTGCGGCCCGCGTTCGCGGTCGACGGCCTGCGCGGCTACCACGCGTTCATGATCCGTGCCGCCCGCCGACTGCTCGACCGCTGGGACCAGGCGGCGGCGTCAGGGCCGCGCGGCACGGCCGGGACCGCGGCGACCCCGGTCGACGTCCCGGGCGACCTGACCAGGATGACGCTGGACACCATCGGCCTCGCCGGCTTCGGCTACGACCTCGACTCGTTCGCGCGCGACGAGCCGCATCCGTTCGTCAGCGCGATGAACGGGGCCCTGACCTACAGCCGCCTTCAGGTGGGCTGGGCACCCGGCGACGAGGATCCGGAGCTGACCCGGCAGTACCGGGCGGACTGCGCGACCATGGCCCAGATCGTCGACGAGGTGATCGACGCGCGGAAGGCCGCGCCGACCACCGGCCCGCGGGATCTGCTCGACCTGATGCTGACCTCCCCGTACTCGCAGACTGGGGAGCTGCTCGACGAGCTGAACGTCCGCTACCAGGTGATCAGCTTTCTGATCGCCGGCCACGAGACGACGTCCGGGCTGCTGTCGTTCGCGCTCTACTACCTGATGAAGAATCCGGAGACGCTGCGTCTGGCCCAGCGAGAGGTCGACGCCGCCTTCGGTGGGGATCCCGATCCCGAACCGGGCTTCGCCGAGGTCCGGAAGCTGACCTACATCCGGCAGGTCCTTCAGGAGGCGCTGCGGCTGTGGCCGACGGCCCCGTCATTCGACCGGCGCCCGCTACACGACACCCTGCTGGCCGGCCGGTACCCGGTCCGGGCCGGTGAGACGATCAGCGTGGTGACCACCATGCTGCACCGCGACCCGGTGTGGGGCGACAACGTCGAGCTGTTCGATCCCAGCCGGTTCGACCGTGACCAGATGGCCCGGCGCCCGGCGCACTCGTACAAGCCGTTCGGCACCGGGCAGCGGTCCTGCATCGGGCAGCAGTTCGCGCTGCACGAAGGCACGTTGATGCTGGCCCTGCTCGTCCACCGATACCGCCTGCTCGACCACGCCGACTACTCCCTCGACGTACGACAGACGCTGACCCTCAAGCCGGCGTGCTTCACGATGACGCTGGCCCGCCGGTCGCCCGCTGACCGCGAGCGATGGACGTCCGCCACGCCCGGGCGGTGACCGACCCGCGCCGGCAGGCGCGGGGCCAGCGACAGGCAACAGTCGCGGAAGGCATCACCAGGAGGTTGGTCCGTGACCGACCGAGTGATGAGAGTAGGCCCGTGTGACCACCGTGTCCGACCAAGCAGTCCACGATCCCCGCGACGGCGACCTGGTCCGCGCGACCGCGGCGCCGGTGAACCGGCTGCGGGAGGCGACCCGCGAATTCAACGCGCTGCGCAGCGGAATACGTGGCGGCCTCGCCGCCGACACCTCCGCCCAGAAGAAGAGGGGGAAGTGGACCGCGCGTGAGCGCATCGACTATCTCTTCGACGACGGCACCTTCAACGAGGTCGAGATGTTCCGCCGGCATCGGGCCAGCGGGTTCGGCATCGAGCACAAACGGCCGCACACCGACGGTGTGATAACTGGCTGGGGGGCGATCGAGGGCCGCACCGTCTTCGTCTACGCCCACGACTTCGAGGTCTTCGGCGGCGCGCTCGGCGAGGCCCACGCCGAGAAGATCAGCAAGGTGCTGGACATGGCGGCCGCCGCCGGCGTCCCGGTCATCGGGCTGTGCGACGGCGCAGGCGCGCGTATCCAGGAGGGCGTCACGGCGCTCGCCGGCTACGGCGACATCTTCCAGCGGATCACCCGGAACTCCGGGGTCATTCCACAGATCAGCGTCATCCTCGGCCCGTGCGCCGGGGGTGCGGCCTACTCGCCTGCTCTGACGGACTTCGTGTTCATGGTGCGTGGGATCTCGCAGATGTTCATCACGGGCCCGGACGTCGTGCAGGCCGTGACCGGGGAGATCGTCAGTCACGAGGGCCTCGGTGGCGCCGACGTCCACGCCACGCTGTCCGGGGTGGCGGCCGGCGCCTACGACGACGAGCCGACGTGCCTCGACGACATCCGGTATCTGATGTCCCTGCTGCCGGCGAACAACCGTGAGCTGCCGCCGACCGTGGCCACCACCGACCCGGCGGACCGCCCGACCACCCGCCTGCTGGACGTGGTGCCCGCCGAGGGATATCGCTCCTACGACATGCGCATGGTGATCCAGGAGATCGTCGACGACGGTGACCACTTCGAGCTCCACGAGACCTGGGCGCCGAACGTCGTGTGTGCCCTGGCCCGGCTGGACGGCTCCACCGTCGGGATCGTCGCGAACCAGCCGGCGGCGTTCGCGGGCGCGTTGGACATCGACGCGAGCGAGAAGGCGGCCCGGTTCGTGCAGACCTGCGACGCCTTCAACATTCCGCTCGTCACGCTGGTCGACGTCCCGGGCTTCCTGCCCGGTGTCACCCAGGAGCATCAGGGGATCATCCGGCACGGAGCCAAGCTGCTGTACGCGTACTGCAACGCGACGGTGCCTCGGGTCCAGGTGATCCTGCGCAAAGCCTACGGCGGGGCGTACATCGTGATGGACTCGCGTTCGGTGGGCGCCGACCTCTCCCTGGCGTGGCCGACGAACGAGATCGCGGTCATGGGAGCCGAAGGCGCCGCGAACATCATCTTCCGGCGGGACATCTCCTCCGCCGACGACCCCGACGCCCGGCGGGCGCAACGCATCGCCGAGTACCGCGAGGAGCTGATGCACCCCTACTACGCGGCGGAGCGGGGCCTGGTCGATGACATCATCGATCCCACGGAAACCCGGCAGGCCCTGATCAGAGCGCTCGCCATGCTGCGGTACAAGAATCGGCCGCTGCCGGCGCGCAAGCACGGGAACCAGCCCCAGTGAGTGGTTCCGGGGCGCTGGCGCTGCGCATCGTCAGGGGCGGCCCGGAGGCCAGCGACATCGCCGCCCTGGTGGTGGCCCTTCGGGCGCTGGACTCCCGTCGCTCCCGCCCTTTCCTGCGTGCTCAGGGGTCGGGCTCCCGGACGGCCGACGGCCGTCCGGCGTGGACGGCACCGGACCTGTGCCAGCCCACCGGCGTCTCCTGGACGGACCGCTAGATCCTCACCGGGCGGTGCCGCCGACCCGGGAATCTGTCAGACCAACCAGATGGGTTCTTGTTCGCCATGATCCTGTTCGTCACGGAATCTTTGCCGGAATCCGTCGCGGCGTTCACTGCGAAATTCACCGCGAAATTCAAGGCGGCATTGTCGGGACGCCCGGGTGTTCCGGCATGACCGCCACCCGGCACGAGCCCCGGTGGATCACGCTCGTCGGCGCCCACAATGTCCGCGACCTGGGCGGGCTGCCCGCGGCCGGCGGTGCCGTGCGCCCGCGGGCGCTGCTGCGCGGCGACAACCTCGACGCGCTGACCACCGAGGACATCGCGGTGCTGGGGAACGACGTCGGCCTGCGTGCGGTGGTGGACCTGCGCGCGCCGTTCGAGAGTCCCCGGGCGGCCGCATGGTTCCCGGAGCTCGGCGTCTCCTGGCTGCACGAGCCCCTGGCCGACCTCTCCGGTCTGACCGATCCGGCGGCGTTGCGCTACCGGGCCGGCGACGAGCTCGCCGCCTTGTACACGACGATGCTTGAATCGGCCGCCACCGGCCTGGTCCGCATTCTGCGGTTCCTGGTCTCGGGCGGGCGGACACCCGCGCTGGTGCACTGCGCGGCGGGCAAGGACCGCACCGGAATCGTCGTGGCGGTCCTGCTCGCGGCCGCGGGTGTCGAACGGGACGCGATTCTCGCCGACTATCTCGCGACCGAGCAGCGAATCCAGCGGGTCAGGGCGGCGCTGGACCGCCGCGCGGAGTACGCCCACCTGCGGGCCGCGGGCTCGTCCGCCCGGGGTTCCGGGGCTGTGCCCGCCCTGGACCCGAGGGCCGTCGGCAGCGTGCTGGATCTTCTCGATCACGCCCCGGGGGGCGCCGTGGGGTTCCTCGTCGCGAGTGGCGCGAGCACCGAGGAGATCGACCGCTGGCGTGAGCTGCTCATCCAGCCCGCCGGGGACTGAGAAGGCCCGGTGGTGGTCTCGTCTGCGCTTTGTCGACCATCGCGCGAGGGCGTAACTGAACCGTGTAACAACCGCCTTCGAAGTCCGACGGCGCCCGCACCCGCGCGGCCTGCGTTTGGCAGGCGCGGGTGGGTCTGCCGAGAGGGAGTGAATCCTCTGCCAGGCCAACGGAGATCGCCGGGTCCGCCGGGTGGTGGTGGTTGTGGTGGATGTGGAACCCGCCTGGCGACTCTTCCGACGTGCGGACCGGGAAGCGGCGGGTGACAGTGGAGGAGGCCGCCAGAGCCGGCCGGCGGGGACCTACGCCGGTTATGGAAGGAACCTGTCGACGTGGGAGCTTTGATGATCCCGGGGGTGACCCTGGGGAGTGAACTGGGTCAGGGCGCCTCAGCTGTGGTGTATCGCGCTGTGCGGAACGGCGAGCACTACGCGGTGAAGTTGTCCCGTCATGTCCCGCCTGCTGAGGTGATCCGTTCCTTCCGGAGGGAAGCCACCGTCCTGGCGTGCATCCGGCATCCGAACATCGCCAGAGTGTTCGCCGCCGGGGAGGTCGACGGCAGGCCCTACCTGGTGCTTGAGCTTGTCGACGGGGATTCGGTGGCCGCTCGTCTCGGCGCCGGCCCGCTGTCCATCCCCGACACTCTGCGCGTCGGTCGAGACGTGGCGAGCGCGCTCGCGGCCGCGCACCGGCTTGGACTCGTCCATCAGGATGTCAAACCAGCGAACATCATTCTCGGCCCGAGTAGCCGGACCGTCCTGGTTGACTTCGGATTGCTGGGTCGGGCCGGTGGCGTCGTACGGGACACCGTTGTCGGCACGGTCCGGTTCAGCGCACCGGAGCAACTCGGCATGCTGAACCGGCCCGTGGACGCCCGCTCGGACCTGTATGCCCTCGGCATCGTGCTGCATCTGTGCCTCACCGGCACGCCGCCGTTCGAGGCTGACGATGTCGCCGGGCTGATGAGGCTGCACGCCGTGGCAGCGCCGCCAGACCCGAGGAGCAGACGCGAGGGTATCCCGCCGGGTCTCGCGAACATCGTCCGCACTCTCCTGGCCAAGGACCCGGATGACCGTTTCCAGTGCGCGGAGGATCTGCTGGCGGCGCTTGGCGCGGTCGCCGAGCTGGAGTCGCCTACGGCGGCGGCCCAGCCGTGCCCCGACGGGTCGGCGGACCGTCTGGTCGGTCGCGCCGTGTGGCTCGAGGTGTTGCGGACGGCCTGGCACCGGTGCCGCGGCGGCGATGGGGAGCGAACCGTGGTCGGTGTCGGCGGCGACGCGGGTCTGGGTAAGACCCATCTGGTCCGGACGTTCGTCCGGGAGGCATGCGCGTCTCCTCGGACCATCCTGATGGAGGCGAAGTGCGCTGATCTGGCAGACGCGCCGTTCGCCACGTTCCACGCCTTGGTGGACAGTTATCTGCGCGCGCCGCCCGCAGCCGGCCCTACGGCCGAGGCCCCGCTCACGCGACTGCGCGCGGCCGCCGGTGATGATGCTGCCGCGCTCACCCATCTTCATCCCTGCCTAGGCGATCCCGACCGTCCTCGGAAACCGGAAACGGTCGACGTGGCGGACACTGGAGTTCAGCTCCGGCTGGCCGCGGCGCGATTCGTTCGGCATCTGGCCCGGCTCAGCGGGGGCCTGCTGCTGTGGGTGGATGACACGCAGTGGCTCGGCGCGGCGGACCGCCAACTCCTCGAGGAGATCGCCCGCGATCCGGCGCCGGCGCCGCTGCTGGTCGTCGCGACCGCCCGTGACGCCGCCGGACTGCTCTCGGCCGGGACCTCCCGCAGGGTCGCCGTCTGGCTGGAGCCGCTCAGCGAGCCCGAGGTCGCCGAGCTGATCCGGAGCTTTCTCGGCGATGTCGCCGACGACCGCTTCGTCCAGGACATAGCAATCCGTTCGTCCGGTAGCCCGCTTGCGGTCTTCGAGTATGTGCGGGCAGTGATAGATGCCGGCCTGATTCAGCCTTCATGGAGTGGTTTCGATCTTGACCGGGAGGGATTCGACTCGCTCGCCCTCCCGGACCACGTGCTGGGGCTGATCAGACGTCGCGTCGCTGCCCTGAGCCCCGCTGCGCTGCCGTTGCTGAGAACCGCGGCGGCGATCGGGCACCAGTTCGACGTGGACGTGCTGGCGGCCTCGTCCGGTGCTCTTCCGGAACGCGTAAGGCTCGCCCTCGCCGACGCCGAGCACCACCAACTCGTCACGCCTGCGCAGGGCCGGTGGTCCTTCGTGCACGACTGCGTGCGCGAGGCGCTGCTGCTGACCTTCGGCAAGGATGGCCTGCGCCGCGCGCACGCGGCGATCGCCGACGCATTGGAAGCGAGAGGCGCGACCTGCGGCACCGACCTCTTCGCCGTCGCCCGCCACGCGATCAGCGGAGGACTGCCGGCGGCCCGGCAATATCGTCATACCAGGGCCGCGGCCGAGGCCGCGCTCGCCGAGCGCGCTCCGGTCGAGGCGGAGGATATGTTTCGCGCGGCCGCGAAGGCGGCGGAGCGGGCCGGCGTCGCCCCCGACGCCGCGTTCGAAACGGGCTTCGGTCTTGCCTGCTCCCGCCGCATCCTCCCGGATCAGGCGCGTGTGCACTTCGCGCGTGCCTTGGAGCTGGAGAGCGACGCGCTGGCCCGGGCGGTACTGCATGCCGAGGCGGCGGGCGTTGAGTACGGGATGCGGAACTACACTGCTGCGGCCACCCATGTCCGTCAGGGCCTCGCCGAGGTCGGGCGACCGTTCCCGAATTCGGCGCTGGTCGGCCCGGTAGCGCTGGGCCGTCTGCTCTGTGCCTGGATCGTGCGCTGGCCGGCGACCGGGTTCGGAACGGCGACCGGCGAGACAAGACGGCGGTACGAGATCGAGCTGCGGTTACACGAGGTCGGCGGCCCCAACGCGCTCTTCCTTTTCCACGTCCCCTCTTTTCTGTGGCATCTCAGTGGCTTGTACGCGATGCGACGGGTTGGCATCGGTGAGCTTTTCATCCGCGGACACGTAATGATCAACGTCGCGGCGGCGGAGTTGGGTCGAGGGCGGGCGGTGCGCCGCTCGATCGACACCTTCCGGGCGCTGGCGAGCAAGACCGGTAATCCGGTCCTTCTCGCGGAGGTCGACCTTTACGCGGGTATCGCGCTCCAGTTCCTCGGCGAGACGACGGCCGCCAGCGAACAGCTCGAATCGACGCTGCGTCGGGCGGCCCGCTGGGTCGACGCCTCTCTGTATGACAACGCGGTGACGGCGGCCACCCTCGACCTCTCCTACCGAGGGTTCTGGCGCGAGGGCTTGGCTTGTCTGGAACCGGGTGCCAATGGCATCAATCACGTCTTGAATGACCTCCGAATTACGAGATGTCGACTGTCGCGCGCGCTCGGAGGTGCTGGCGAGCGCCTCGGGCCAGCACTCACTGAACTTCCGCCAGCAGAAAAGGAGCCGGTCCGCAACTTCTTCGCCTATCACGGTCTGATGCAGAACGACCTTGAGGAAGGTCGACTCGGAGAGGATTTCGACCGGCTGGTGACCCAGGCCGATGCCCTCGGCTGCACGCCGCTGCGGACGGCAAAATACTATAGATACTATTGGATCACCAGGGCGCGAGGGCGCCTTGAACAGGCGCGGCTGGCGATCGGCGATGATCGGGCGGGGCGGGTGAGGGTGGCCCGCCGCTGCTTGAGAGAGGCGTTGCCGGCTGCGGTGACGCCCCTGTTCCGTGCTGATCTACTTGTGCTCAAGGCCATTTCGGACCAACTGGTCGACAGGCCAGGACGGGCATTGAGATGGTTGGCGGCGGCCGAACGGCTCGCCCTCCGGCTGGACGCTCCCCGAATCACCTTCGACGTGTTCGTCGAGCGGGCACGGTGCCTGCGCTCGCTCGGCCGCGATCGCCAGGCACGTGAGCAGGCCAGGTATGCCCTGTCCTTGGCGGACGGTTACGGTTGGGTCCCACGCGGGCGTGCAGTCCGACACGAGTTCGAACTCTCCGACAGTGCGAACAGTCAGGTCGGGAAGCCTGCCGTGGTGAGTTCGGGCCGGGACCGGCGCCGCCTCGACGCACTCCTGCGAGTCAGTGCCGCTGCGGATGTGACACTCGATCCGGACGCGGTTGCTGACATCGTCCTCACCGAGATCATCGATATTCTCGGCGCGGACCGTGCCATCCTCCTCTTTCCCGCGGACCCGACCGGAGATGGAGACCGGCCGCACCCGCACAATGCCGCCGCGCTGATACCCCACGCCTGGCGGACGGCCGGGGAAGACGCCCCGATGGATCTGTCTCGCTACGCCCGTAGCATCGTCGCCCGGGTTCACGCGGAGGGAAACCCTCTGGTCGTGACCGGCACCTCGGAAGGGGCGGCGCTCGGCTCCGACAGCGCGGTCCAGCATGGACTGCGGAGCATCCTGGCCGCTCCGGTCCCGATCGAGGGCCGCGCTGCCGGGGTGATCTACATAGACAGCCAGGTCGCCAAGGGCCTGTTCACCGAGGACGATGTTGACGTTCTCGTGACACTGGCCAAGCAGGTCGGGATCGCGCTGCGCACGGCGGAGGCCGCCCGTCTGCAGACTCGCCTTGCCACCGAACGCCGGCAACGCGAGTTGGCTGAGGTGCTACGCGAGGTCGCCGAGCAGGCAGGGGCGACGCTGCGGTCAGGAGACGTCCTGCCGAGGGTCCTGGCCGCAGCGCGGCCTGTCCTTCCGCATGACGCGGCGTGGGTACTGGAACGGCGGCCCCAGGCGATGATGCGGGTCATGGAGGTCACCGGAAACGTCGATTCGCGCGCGGTTGGGACGGTTCTTCCGGATCCCCCGGCCCAGCTGGCGCCTGCCTTCGACGGTGTCGCGGTCAGCGACACCAAGGTCGCTGTCCACCTGCCGGGCACGCCCTGTCCGCTGACCTCCTGGCTGGCGCTACCGGTCGCCCCGCCCCGCGCCGTCCCGACCATCCTCGTGCTCGCCTCCCAGAACGAGGGCCAGGAGCGGGCCCTCCAGACCGAGGTGGCGCGGATGGTCCTCGACACCGCGGCGACGGCCTACGAGAACGCGCGTCTGTATGAGGAGGCACGGCATTCGGCCGCGACCGACCCCCTCACCGGGCTACCCAACCGGCGGCATTTCCTTGAACAGGCACGTGTGAAAGCGGGCGTCCGCGCGCAAGCGGGGGCAGCTATGTCCGCCATGATGATCGACGTTGACCGATTCAAGCAGGTGAACGACGCGCACGGTCACAATATCGGCGACGAAGTTCTTGTCGAGATCGCCCGGCGGATCGAGCGGTCGTTGAGAAGTGACGATCTCGCCGGGCGCCTTGGCGGGGAGGAGTTCGCCGTCCTCGTTACCGGCGACGCCGAGATGGCCTACGCGCTCGGCGAACGTGTCCGGCTAGCTGTATGCACACACCCCGTGCCGACTTCCACCGGTCCACTGACAATTACCGTCAGTGTCGGTACGGCGTCCTTCGAATCTGCGGAGTCCTCGATCCCCGCAGTACTGGAACGCGCCGATCAGTCCCTGTATGCCGCGAAACGCGGGGGTCGGAACCGGACTGTCACCGCGGAGCACTGACCGGAGAGGCCGTCCGAACCGAGTTCCAGGTCCTCACCGAGATCCGTAACCGGGGTGTCGAGGACGTGTGCATCGCCGTCTGTGACGGGTTGAAAGGCCTCCCGGAATCGCATCCAGCCCTCCGCTGCCCTATTAGGCCGTCCTACGGGCTTCTAACCGGTGAGGAACCGGACGGGAGGGACGTGCTAGCGGCTGCCGGTGGCATCGACGATCCAGGAGAAGTCGCCGTTGGCGAGAGCCTCGCGCCATTCCGCGGGTGCGGGGCCCATCAGGGTCTGCATATCCCAGTAGTCCTTCCAGAGGGTGATCACGCCGTCCTGCACGACCTGCACCGACAGGCAGGGCAGCACGATCTCCTCGCCTGAGGCGAAGCGCCAGATCTCGTGATGCTCCGTCATCACCGTGTCGCCTTCGCTGACTGTCCTGATCTGATCGTTCTCAAAGGCGGCGAGGCTGTCCAGGACGGACTTCGCGCGAGCGACGATGCCTTTCGGCCCCTTGGCCGCCAGGGTGGGCCCTGCGGGCACGTCCCAGTACACGGAGTCGTCACCGAAGAAGTCGTGGAGGTGCTCCCAGTCACGGGCGAAGAGTGTCTCCCAGAACTCCGCTACAAGCGCCTCGGGGCTCGTCGTGGACGGGGCGTCGGACATGGTCGGCTCCTAGTACGCGGTACGACGGTGCGGTACGACTATGCGGAAGGGGGCTGCCGTTGCCGTGGGCGGGTACTGCCCTCAAAGCGTGACGACGGTGCGGCCCTTGGTCCGGCGGTTCTCCATGGCGTCGAGCCATTCGGGGACGTCGGCGAGCGTGATGCGCTGGCCGATGACCGGTCGCACGATCTCCCGTCGGGCCAGCTGCAGGATCTCGTTCCAGATGTCGATGCCCTTCGCCGTCGACATGAAGTTCATCCCGAACGCCCGGGAGGGGCGGGGGTTCTCGACGGTCATGAAGCAGACGCCACAGATATCGAAGTTTCCGTAGATGCTCGGCTGGAGGTTGACGCCCGCCTCCTCGGCGGCCGCGTCGGCCGAATAGCCGATGATCAGATGGCGGCCGTTGAACGCCATCACCCGGAACGTGTCGCGGGTCGTCTGCCCGCCGACGGTGTCGAACGCGACGTCGACGCCCCTGCCGTTGGTGACGTCCAGGGTGTACGCGACGAAGTCATCCTCCTGGTAGTTCACCGCGTAGTCCGCGCCGAGGCCGCGCGCGAACTCGACCTTCTCCGCCGAGCCGGCCGTCGCGATCACGGTCGCTCCGGTCGCCTTGGCGAGCTGCACGGCGCCCGACCCGATCCCGCCGGCCGCCGCGTGGATCAGCACGACATCGCCTGCGGAGGTCCTCGCCCGCTCCTTCAGCGCCAGCCAGCTCAGCATGTACGGGAAGTACATCGCGGCGGCCTCGGCGGTGCCGAGCCAGGACGGGACCAGCTGTACCGTGCGCTCCGTGAGGACGGCGACCGAGGCATAGCCACCTTTTCCGCCGGCGGTGCACCCGACGACCCGCGCGCCGCGCAGATGGTCGGTACCCGCCCCGCAACGCTCGACGACGCCGGCTGCGACCATGCCGGGAACGAACGGGGGATCGGTCTTGAACACCCACCGCCCGTAGATCGAGTCGATGTCGTTGAAGTCGAGGCAGAACGCCTCCGTCCGGATCCGGACCTCTCCCGGACCGGGCTCGGGTACGTCGACGTCGCGCATCTCGAGTGCGCTGGTGGGCGCGGCCAGCCTCGTGGCGACCCAGGCCTGCGCCACCGCGGTCTCGTTCGTCGTCACTGCTGTGCCCTCCGTTGTCACTGCGACGGGTTCCGTCACCGGACACCGGTGGCGTCGTAAAGCCAGGACCGGTCACGTCCAAGGTTCGCGATCCAGGACGGGGGCGCCTTCGTGAGGAGGGCCTGGAGGTCCCAGTAGTCCTTCCAGATGGCGATCACACCGTCGCGTATGACGTGTACCGAGACGCAGGGAAGCACGATCTTCTCCCCGCCGGCGAACTGCCAGATCTCCGCGTGCTCGGTCATGACCGTGTCGCCGGAGGCCACCGTCCGAAGATGGTCGTTGCCGTAGAAGACGAGGGCGTCGAGGACCGACGTGGCCCGGGCGATGATGTCCTCCGGGCCCCTGGCCGCCACGGTCGGGCCGGTGGGCACATCCCAGTAGACGGAATCCGGGCCGAAGAACGTGCGCGCGCGGTCCCAGTCGCGGGTGTACATCGCTTCCGTGAACGCGGCGACGATCTCCCTGGGGGTCGCGCGCGCCGTGGTGTCGGGCATGGTCAGCTCCTTGGTGCCGGCCGGCCGCTGGCCGGCGGAAGGCTGGTGGACGGCTAGCGGACGGGTGATGGGGCGGCGTCCGGCTCGGCGCACACGTCGACGGGAATCGCGGTGATGTGGGACATGCAGCTCACGGGATCGAAGGCCCCTGGCCCCCGCGGTGTCAGGACGTTCACGTTCGCACCGCCACGGCGCTGGGCCACCGGCATACCGGTCGTCGCCGCATTGCCGAAACCGTGGGTCATCGCCACCACGCCGGGGCGCAGCCGCGGGTCGAACTGCACCTCGGCGGCAAGCGCGCCCCACTCGTTGCTGACCGAGACCCGCGACCCGGCGGTGAGACCGAGGCCGGCGGCATCGTGCGGGTTCATCCAGAGCGGGTTCGGCCAGTCGCCGGGGCGTCTCGTCGGCAGGTTTCCCATGGCCGAGTTCAGCGCGTCCCGGGTTCGTCTCGTGACCAGTTTGAAGCGCCCCGGATCCTCGGCCCGGAGCTCCTCGAACAGGGCGTGCCCCCGGGCGAGCGTCGAACCGAGCGCCTCGGGCACGCAGTCGAGCGGGCCGTCGACCCCCAGCCGTTCCCGGGAGCGTTCGGCGCCGTCCTCATGTAACGGCACGACGCCGCCCGCCGCGCGCAGCGCGGGCACGTCGAGGCCCTTCGGGGCGAGCGCCCGGTCGAACAGCAGCGGCAGGGCGTCGGTCGCGGCCGGGTCGAGCAGGGGCGTGCGGCCCATCGCCTGCAGAATCTGGCCGAGGATGCGCCACTCCTCGCGCTGCTGCGCGTCGGCCTCGACCACGGCCGGTGTCCACTGCAGGTAGGGCTCCACCTGAATGCCCTGGACGAAGGTGTTGAGATCTGCCCGCTCGAACTGGTCGGTGGCCGGGAGCACGAAATCGGCCAGCTCACCAGTGGCGTTGCGGTAGAGGTCGATCGTGACGAGCAGGTCGAGCGAGCGCAGTGACTGCGTGAGCTGGGGTCCGCCGCCGACGCTGAGCGCCGGGTTTCCGGCCACGACGACCAGCGCCCGCAACGGCTCCTCGGCCGCGCCGATGAACTCGGGGAGCAGGGCGGCGGGGAGCAGGCCCATCGCGCGCCGGAAGTCACCCCATTGAGTCGTGTAGAACGAGGCCGCGGTCCGGTCGACGGGTCCGAAGCGTGCCCCGATCCCGCGGGCGGGGAAGTAGTTACCGCCGGGCCGGTCGAGGTTTCCCGTCAGCAGGAGCAGCATCTGGACGAGCCAGTAGGCGAGGGCACCTTGGCGGCCCATGTTCAGGCCGGTGGACACATGGATCGCCGCGGACCCGGCGGCCGCGAAGTCCCGGGCGAGCTGCGCGATGACCTCGGCGGGAAGGCCCACGACGTCGGCCACCGCGTCGGGGGAGTACGGGGCGACGAACGCGGCGACCTGCTCGGCACCGGTGACCGTTCCCTGCTCGGCGTCCGTCCGGAAGCCCACCGTGCGGTGGATCTCGTGCAGGATCGCGGCGAGCAGGTAGGGGTCGCTGTCCGGCCGGATCTGCAACGTCGGGCCGATGTCCGGTTCGACGTCGACGGGGTTCACGAAGATGACGCGGCCGCCGCGGTCGCGGATGCGCCGCAGCTCCACGACCGGGTTGGCGACGCTGATGAACGACGACTTGCTGACCCGCGGGTTGGAACCGATCACGAGCAGCAGCTCGGTGCGCCTGAGATCGGGGATCGGGTTCGCGCTCGGCGAGCCGTAGAGCAGCTCGGCGACCGCGTACTTGTTGGAACAGTCCTGCGTGGCGGCGGAGAAGACCCGATCCGTCCCCAGCGCGCCCGCGAAGTGCCCCGAGGCCGCGCTGCCCAGGGCGTTGAACGCGACCGGGTTCCCGATGTAGATGCCCGCCGCCCTCGGGCCGTGCTCGGACATGGCGTCCCGCATCCGCGCGGCGATCTCCTCGAGGGCTTCGTCCCACGAGACGGGGACGAAGCGGTCGCCTTCCCTGCGCAGCGGTACCCGCAGCCGGTCCGGGTCGCGGTGCAGGTCGATGGCGCGAAGGCCCTTGTTGCATGCGGCGCCGCGGGTGACGGCGTGATCGTGGTCCGGCCGGAGACGGACGAGATGGCCGCGCTCGACCGTGGCGACCGTTCCGCAGCCGGCCTCGCAGAGCCGGCAGTAGGTGCGGACGGTGCCAGCCGGCCCGTCGAGCAGCCCGGCCGCGGTGCCTGTGCGCCCATGGAGGTGAGAGGACTCAGGATTCATGGATCACCAGATCGTGCATGGCGGCAGACTCGCATGGTTGAGACATGCACCACAAGGGTTGCATTATGCAACCGGCGTGGCAAAAGTACGGACATGGCCCGCCCATCGCCGCAGACAGACAGGGTTGTCGCGCTCATCGAGCTGATCGCGCTGCGTCCCACCGAGGGCGTGACCCTGGCGGACGTCACCCGCGGCCTGGGCGTGAACAAGTCCACCTGCCACTCGATGCTCAGCGCCCTCACCTCGGCAGGCTGGCTGCTGCGCGACCCGGTCCGCAAGCGCTACTGCCTCGGCCCGGGTCTGGTCGCGGTCGGCCGGGCGGCCGACGACGGCTTTCCCGCGCTCGCCTTCGCCAGGCCGGCGATGGCCGAGCTCAGCGCCGCCGCCGGCGCGAACTGCCTGGTGCTGACCATCGGCCGAGACCAGTTGACCGTCGTCGACGAGGTTCGTCATCCACGGGCCGCGGCCGGCGGCCTGCGGGTCGGCTCCACGGTCCCGCTCCGTCCACCGTTCGGGACCGCCGTCCTCGCCGGCGACGACACCGATCGCTGGCTGGCGCAGGCGCCGGCCGCGCACCGTGAGCGCTACGCCGCGGCGTTGGCCTCGGTCCGGGCGCGGGGCTATGCCGTCGAGCTGGCGCCCGCGCCCACCGAACAGCTGCGTCGCCTCGCCAGCCGCCTCGGCCTGCCCGGGCTGATGGAGCGGCTCACGGAGGAACTGACTGGTGATGACTACCACCTGGTCCAGGACCTCGAGCCCGAACGCGAGTACGACACGACCTCGATCAACATCGCGGTACCCGGCCCGGGGGCCCAACCGGTCCTGCTGCTCGGCCTGACCTGCCTGCCCGCGCCGCTGTCCGGTGCCCGCATCGCCGAGCTCGGCAGCCGGCTCATCGAGGTGGCCGGCCGGCTGGGCACCGCCCTGGCGGGGACGTCCGGAGCAGCGCCAGCCTCGTAGCCCATTCACCGGCGTGCACAGACCGCTGCTGGTCAACGCTTCTTCCAGCGCGGCGGCCGCTCGCACCCACTCCGACCGCACCCGGTGACAGTCGCGGACAACCGGTCGGGCGTGCCGCACGTCAGGGTGATGACGACCGGGTGGGGCTCTCGGCGGCGTCGAAAGCGGGCGCGAGCGGGGCCAGCGCGCCGCGGAGCAGGTCGGGCAGCGGGCCGGAGGGTATGAGCAGTCCTGTCGCGCCGGCGCCGGTCGTGCCTGCGCCCTGAAGCCACTCGTCGAGCGCGATGCGCACGGCCGTGGCCACGCTCGCCGCAAGAACGCGGGCGGTGCGTGCCTCGGCATCGCCGAGGCGCTCGGCGATCACCGCCGCAAGAGGGGCCTCGATGCCGGCGGTGCTGTCGAGGAACGCCGCGCGCAGCGCGGTCCGGGTGGTGATCAGCAGCAGTGCCGCACGTTCGTCCTCGCGGGTGTTCGTGTACTGCTCGACCACCGCCTCGGTGACCGCGGCGGCCAGGCGCACCTCGGCGGGCCGGGCCGCCACCGCCGCCGCGATCCGTGCCTCCCGGTCCGCGGTGACGGCGGCGACGATCGCCTGCTCGCGGCTGGCGAAGTAGTTGTTGTACGTGCGTGGCGAGACCCCTGCCGCTTCGGCGATGTCCTCGACGCGCACTCCGTCCGGTCCGCGCTCCACGGCCAGGCGCAGGGCCGCCTCGCGCAGCGCCTCGCGCGTGGCCTGCTTCTTCCGCTCTCGCAGCCCCGGTGGTGATGTCACGATGCCAGCCTTCCACAGATGACTGCGTACACGCAAATTTGCGTGCGCGCATTTTTTCTGCGAGTCTCGGCTCCACCGCGACCGATGGAAGGGATGACGCCATGCGAGCCAGAGGAATGACCTACGACACCGGACTCGTCACACACGGCCGGATCTCCCGTGAGCACCTTGACCCCGTGGTCGTGCGACGCGAACTCACCGTCATCCGCGACGACCTGCACTGCAACGCGGTTCAGATCATCGGCGGCGACCCGGGCCGACTGGAGCTGGCCGCCGGCTGCGCCGCCGAGCTCGGTCTGGAGGTCTGGTTCTCGCCCTATCCCCTGGAGCTGGACCCGCAGCAGATCCTCGCGCTCTTCCGCGACTGCGCCGAACGGGCCGAGCGGCTACGGATGCAGGGCGCCACCATCGTGTTCGTCGCCGGTGTGGAGCTGAGTGTGATGAACCGTGGCTTCCTTCCCGGCGACCGCCCGGAGGAGCGGGTCACGCAGCTCATAAGCGATCCCGAGCGGCGAGCGCACGCGATGAGCGAGCTCGGCGTGCGCATCAACACGTTCCTGCGCGACGCCGCGGCAGCGATCCGCGAGCGCTTCCGGGGAAAGCTGACCTACGCATCCATCCAGTTCGAGCAGGTCGACTGGACTCCCTTCGACTTCATGACATTCGAACTGATCCGCTCAGCCGAGGTCGCCGACCGATTCCGAGAGGGGGTGCGTGCCCTGGCACGAGGCCCGAAGCCGCTGGCCCTGACCGGTTTTGGCACCGCGGCCTACCGCGGCGCGGGGGACCGGGGTGGGCGGGTACTGGAAGTTGTCGAATACGACCCGCACACCGGGGCACCGGTGCGGCTGAAAGGGATATACGAACGCGACGAGACCGGCCAGGCCGCATACCTCAGCGAACTGCTGGAAATCTTCGACACCGAAGGCGTGGACAGCGCATTCGTCTACCTCTTCGCGCTGTCCGGCTTCCCCTACCGCCCCGACGGTGACCCCCGCGACGACCTGGACCGCGCCAGCCTGGGCATCGTCAGACTCCTCGAAGGGCGCCAGGGGCATACCTACCCCGACCTGGAGTGGGAGCCCAAGGAGGCTTTCACCGCAGTGGCACGGCGGTACCGGTAGTCACGAGCCACCTTCACCCTCGGGCTACAGACGGATCACCGGTGGGCGCCCGGGACCAGGATGGGCAGTCAATACGATCGTCGACATGTCGCCGGTGTCGCGTGGACGCAAGCCGAAGAAAAGCAGGAAGCGGCCCGCCGGCCGTCCCGGCTCCGGGCAGAGGTCGGGGGCTGGGGGCCAGCGTGCCGATCCGGACTGGCCGACGGTTCTCGCACATCTGCGGTCCCGGCTGCGGCGCGGCGAGGAACCGACCTGGTTCCAGCCAGCGATCGAGGAGATCCTTGACGACGCCGGTGTCGTGCTGTCCGCTGACGGTCCGCGGGCGCTGGAGGAGACGACGTCGACTATGCTCGGCCGGCAGCTGCGCCTCGCCGTGCGCGATGAGCTCGGCGGCAAGTTCGACTGGTGGCTGCTGGAGGTCATCGCCGCGCTGGCCGAGCACGCTCGCGGTGAGCTGGAGGCGGGTAGCGATGGGTGGGAAGCGCCATGGCGCCTGCTGTACGGCATCGCCTCGGTCGCTGTCCCGCCGCTCGCGTTCGGCGCGACGAGCGCGCTCCGGAGCCTGGTGCCGCACCTGCTCGGCGTGGCGCCGGAGCTGTCCTGGCTTGATGCGCTGCTCGAGATCGCCGCGACCGGCGAGGTGTGGAAGATGCGGGATGCGTACGGAACCCGCCTGGCGGTGATCGCCGGCTTCACCTACCCGGGCGGGCTGGACCCGTCGGTGTTCCTCTTCGATATCGACGCCTGCGGGGTGGTCACGATCGCCAATGCGGGCGTGCACGATGACGTCGCGCAGGCCGCCGCTGCCTGGCGGAGGTATGCCGGTGAGCCCGCCGCCGGCACCGAGCCGTGGCCTGTGACGACGGCCGACGACCTGGTGTGCCTCGTCCAGGCGGACCAGGACGAGATGGAAGTCGATGGTGACGAGTCGGATTCCGCATTGGACAACTGGTTTCGGGCACTGCGTCGCGGCATCGACGTGGCCGATGCCTGGAAGCGGCGCGGGACACCGCTGCCGGCGTGGAAGTCCCTGTACGGCGACGCCGACCCGGAGCCGACCGTCGCGGCGTTCACCACCTGGTACACCGCCCGGCACGGCGAGCCTCCGGACGTCGAGGCAGCCGACCTGCTCGCCGGGGAATGGCTTGACGGATGCCTGCCGGAAGCCCGGCACGGCGCTTCGCCGCACCGGGTCCGGTACTTCCGGGAAGTGATGGGCGACTGGACGACCGATCCGGTCACGGCCGACGCGAAGTCGCTTTTCCCCGACTGGATTCGATGGAACTGCGAACAGGCGGGGGTCTCCGACCGTCTCACCGCCATGTCCGTCGCTGCCGCCGAGGCTCAATCCGTGCAGTTCCACCAGGACGGGTCGGCCTGCGCTCCGTGACCAGACGGGACCTACGCTGGGCGTGGGCGGTTCCGGCCAACGGGACGGTCGGGCCCGCCATGGTTCATCCCACCGAGGAGGCGATGGTGTCGACGGCGCTGCCGGAGGACAGCTGGCTGCGTGCCCTGCGCCCGCAGCCCGCCCGGGTGACGGCCGCCGAGTACGAGGCATTGCCCGAGGAGATCGCCCGGGCGATCGAGATCGTCGACGGCTATGTCATCTTCTGCGAGGCGCCGACCCCCGAGCACCAGACAGCGGGTCGGAGGCTGGCCAATCTACTGGAGCGGCACGCCCGGGATGCGGTGCGATCCGGCCGGTACGGCTGCCTGACCGTCAACAACGACGTTGACCTGCGGCTTCGGGACGTCCCGCTACTTAACCGCCGACCGGATGTCATCCTCTATCGTTGCCTGGACCGTTCCCGCGGCGAGCGGCTACGGGCGGAGCACGCCCTGCTCGTCGTCGAGATAGTCTCGCCCGGCTCGGAGACCCAGGACACCACCGACAAACTGGGCGAGTACGCCCGGGCTGGTATCCCGCACTACTGGATCACCCGGCTCGACAACGACGGGGTGACCAGCATCGAGCGTTTCGCGCTCGACCACGCCAGCATGGTTTACAAACACCTCGGCACCGTCATGAAGGACGAGGCCGGCCTCCCACCCGAGGTCACGAATCCCATTCCGCTCACCATCACCTGGTCCGACCTGACCTTCTGAGCTCGTGGTGTTGTCGCATGGCCAGGGCGGCCAGGACCGTGACGGCGGCTACGTAAGGTGGTTGTCCGGGCAGGTGAGTGGCATCGGTCCCGGCGGTCGGGGGTGACGGTGAGTCGACGGTTCAACACCGCGGGTCCGTGTCGGCCCGGAATCGACTACATGGTTCCGGCGGCGGCGCGGCTGCCCGAGGCGCTGGGCCTCGTCGAGCAGGAAGGCTACTTCGTCGTTCACGCGCCCCGGCAGACGGGCAAGACGACGACGCTGGAAGCACTCGCCCGTGAGCTGACCGCCGCCGGCCGGTACGCCGCGCTGCTGTTCTCCTGCGAGTCCGGGCGGGCGTGGGAGGACGACATCGGTTCGGCGAGCCGTGCGGTCCTGGAACGGATCCGGGCGGAGGCCGAGCGGGTACTGCCGCTGCCGCTGTGGCCTCCGGCCTGGCCCGAGGCCGCGGAAGGATCTTTGCTCGTAGCAGCCCTGACCGCGTGGGCGCAGGCCTGCCCGCGGCCGCTGGTGCTGTTCGCCGACGAGATCGACGCGCTGCGCGGGCAGTCCCTGATCAGCGTGCTCAGCCAGCTGCGGGATGGTTACCGCGGTCGCCCTGGCAGCTTTCCAGCCTCGGTCGCCCTGTGCGGTCTGCGCGATGTCCGCGACTATAAAACGGCTTCCGGTGGTGACCCCGCACGGCTGGGGACGTCCAGCCCGTTCAACATCAAGCTGGAGTCGCTACGGCTGGGCGACTTCACGGCGGACGAGGTGCGTGAACTCTACGGCCAGCACACCGCCGAGACTGGGCAGGAGTTCACCTCGGCTGCCGTCGACCGAGCAGTCGAGCTGACCGCTGGCCAGCCGTGGCTGGTCAACGCGCTCGCCCGTGAGATCGTCGAGAAACTCGCGGTCCCGCCCGCCGAGCCGATCACTGTTGACCATGTGGAGCAGGCCAAGGAACGGTTGATCCTGGCCCGTGCCACACATCTGGACTCGCTCGCGGCCAGGCTCGCGGAGCCGCGGGTTCGCCGCGTCCTCGGCCCGGTGCTCGCCGGGGACGTCCTGACGATCGAGCCGTATGACGATGACATCGCCTACCTGCGCGATCTGGGCCTGATCGCGCAGGATCCGCCGGTGCGGGCCGCCAACCCGATCTACCGAGAGGTGATCGTGCGGGTCCTGGCCAGCCGCATTCAGGAAAGCGTGATCGCCGACCCGCGGTCGTTCGTGCGCCCCGACGGCACCTTCGACCTGCCGAAAATGCTCAGCGAGTTCACCGAGTTCTGGATGGAACACGGCGAGTTCCTCACCTCTCGCGACTATTACCACGAGGCCGCACCCCAACTGGTGCTCATGGGTTTTCTGCAGCGGGTCGTGAACGGCGGTGGCAACGTCGACCGCGAGTACGGCGTCGGCACCGGGCGTACAGACCTGCTGATCCGCTGGCCGCACTTCGCCGAGGACGGCACCCGCCGCCTCCAGCGGGAAGCTCTCGAGCTCAAGGTGTGGCGCGAGGGCCGGGCCGACCCGCTGCGCGCCGGCCTGCGCCAGCTCGACGGTTACCTCGACCGCCTGGGCCTGGCCACCGGAGTTCTCGTAGTCTTCGACCAACGCCCGAACGCCGCCGACATCGTCGAGCGCACCATCATCACGACCGCAACAAGCCCTGCCGGACGCACCATTACCCTGGTCCGGGCGTAGTCACGCCCTCAACTGCCGAGTACCACTCTGGGAGCCGGAAATGGATGACGATATTCGGCTGATAAGTGACGGCGACGGCCTGGCGGTCATCGGAAGCCCGGCTGCGGTCGATCGCTTTCTCGTCTCCGAAGGGCTGCCGTCGAAGGACCTCGGACTACCAAGGCTCGGATCAGCCCTCCGCGCCGCGGCGGGTGCCGCGCAGGCGGGCTCCGAGGTCGCAGCCAACTCGGGGCGCTGGGTGAAGCTGACTGAAAAATCTGCAGAGGCTCTCAAGAAATATGAGCCGATGAAAGGTTCGACGGCCGGTTCCAGCCGCGGTATTTTGATGGACAATGGAAGGATCAAGGGGATCGTCGAGTTCGCGAGGACGCCCGGAGCATCGCTGACCAATCCGGCATTTCTGGCTGGTGCCGCAGGTCTCATGGCTCAGCTCGCGATGCAGCAGACCATGGATGAGATCACCGACTATCTCGCCGCGATCGACGAGAAGGTCGACGACGTGCTCCGTGCCCATAAGGACGGAGTGTTGGCGGACATGGTCGGAGCGGGCTTCGTTATCGAGGAGGCCATGACCGTCCGAGGGGAGGTGGGTCGGGTCTCCGAGGTCACCTGGTCGAAGATGCCCGCTGCGTCGATGGCGATCGCGAAGACCCAGGCCTACGCGTTGAGGCAGCTCGACGCGCTCGCCGAGAAGACGGAGCGTAAGACCAGGATCGGTGATCTCGCCAAGGCGTCCAAAGACGCCGAGGCCACGGTTCGGGAGTGGCTCGCTGTGCTGGCTCGGTGCGTCCAGCTGCAGGACATGATCGCCATTATCGAAATCGACCGCGTGCTCGATGCGTCCGCGGATGAGCTGGACCGGCATCGCTGCGGACTTCGGGCCGCTCGGAAGAACCGGTTGGAGATCATCACGCATAGCACTGAGCAACTGATCGCGCGCGTCGACGCGGCTGTCGGCACGGCGAACACGAAGGTGCTGCTGCACCCGAACGCGTCGCCGGCTGCGGTGCAGTCGGGTAACGATGTCGCGATCGCCGTCGTCGACTTCCAGACGCGGCTCGGGATCGCGCGCGGTCGGCAACCGTTGGACGCGAGACGGTGGGCGGACGCCGCCGCCGAGGCGAGAGACAAGGCGCTCGAGACAGGAGCGGTAGGCGTGGATGCCGCCAGGCGCCTCGGTATCGAGACATTTGAGCGGAGCAGATCGGTGACGGGCAAGCTCTCGAACGGGATCGCCGAGCGAGTGCGCCGTCGCCGCGGGCACGACGACCGCCGCGACGAAGAAGCCTGAATCGGCCGGCGCGATGCGCCGGCGTCGGATGGTCCGCTCTCGGCGGCCGGAGGCTACAGCCGCGGGTCGACCGGCTCGGACTCCAGGGCAGGTAACCGCGAACACGCATTCGCGGATACGCCACAGCGGCCTGCGAACGGCTTGACCAACATGGCCCTCGCCGCCCACGGCGGCCAGTTCCTCCCACCACCGCCTTCCGGCGGCCACCGACTCCAGGTCGCCCGGGTCGATCCGGCCTGGTCGGGCGAGTGGCGCCTCGATAGGCCTGGGAGTTTGGACTCCTGAATTTATAGGAATGCCCGCGAGCTGGATGTCGGTGGCGTACCGTAGTGGTGAGGTTCGATTTCTTCCGGCCACCGTCATCGGGCGGTCTAGACGCGCTTCCCTCCTTCTCGCCGCCGCGATCGGTGAAGAGATCATTTTTTTTGGGGAAAGTCCGGTGGCTGGAGTTCGTGCTGACCGTCGCGTACCTGGTTTTCCTTCGACCGGATTTGTCGAGGTGTTCTGGTGGGTGAGTCAACCTTGCATAACAAGGCATGTGAGAATGCAACCCAGGCGTCCTGCGCGTGTGCGCAGTGCGGTGGATCAATGCACGGTTTTACTGGCTGTATCAATCTCTCTCGTGGTCCGGAAGAGGAGCGTCGGAGGCGACTCGAGAAATTTCGTGGAAGCCTGACGACAGTTCCCGGAGGCGCGTACCTCAGGCGTACGAAGGGGAATCGGGAGGTGGTGGCAAAGATTTGTGGGGTCGAAATATCTGAAGGTGTAGCTGTCAGCTCTCGAGGTGGTGGAGCTGGCCCGGACGCCGATCAGGTGGAGGCCATCGCAAATCTCCTCACCCGGGATGTCTGGCCAGCGGTGAGGGATGACATCGATGAAGCCGCCAGGGGGTCCGGTCTTGACCCGAAGGTGGTTCGGAAGGATTTAGCAAATCACGGCTGGTGCGACCTGATTGTGGGTATTATCCGATTTCTCGAGGCGGCTCAGGGTGTGGTGGGAGATATTGAATCGGGCGCCCGAGGCTTCGTTGTCCGTGCTGTGCTGCAGTCGTCGGTGCAAGGCAGGCCTCGGCAGCTCGACGAGAGAGTCGTCGAACTTCTTGTTGGCAAGGTGTGCAATGTGTTCTTCGAGGCGCTCAAGCAGGCTTTGCCGCCGTTGAACGTCCTGACGGACGAGGACCTGCTCCGCGCCCTACGAATCATCGCAGTATTCATTTGCCCGGGTCTCTCGACGCATGCCGAGGTTCGTGAGCATGCGCTCGCTCCCCTGGAGAAGGACGGCCGAGGGTACCTGACGGAACAGACCAAGGAGTCCCTCCGCCAGGTTTTCGTTGACGCGGTGCCGAAGGGGGCCTAGTCCGCCGACGGTGGCTTCATCGTGCCCCGCCACCGCCTCGGAGTTAGCAGGGCACGCTCGATGTGTCGCGCTGCCTGTCGCCGCGTCGACGGTCACCGTCCCGCGTCGTTACCCCGCGTGTGCCCGGACGGGTGTGTGTTTTCGCGTGCCCGCTCCGCCGTGCGGACCGGCTGCTCCGGTGCCCCTGGGCAAGGTGACAGCAGTGTCTGAAACCGGAGTTATCTCTCACGATGACATGAATGAACTTCAGCCCTGTAGTGTGATCCGGACCAGTGACCCTGCGCTACGTGGCCCGCCCGGAGGTCGCCGCCTGTCCGGGCGCTGCGTGGGGACGTCCAGCGGCGCACCAGGAAAGGCCCGCCGAGTGCCCCGCAGTTGCTCGGCGTGATCTGGGCGTTCGTGACCCGAGCGGCACCGCCGGGCTGCCAGATGGGCCCGTCCCGCGCCGCGTGGCGACCGGCGAGCATTGCCGCTACAGGCACTGACCGTGCTCTCGGTGCCTCCTCCGAATCCAGCTGTCGAGGGCTTGACACCCCCGCGAGGAAAGCGGTGTCAACGCGCGCCGAACACGAGACACGACTGGCCCCTTAGCCGTCGGAACGGGGCAGTCGCGCCCATACCGAAAGCTGACCACTGCCGTCAGAAACGACGAAGGCCTTTCGCGTCACTCTCGACCATGCGACGGCCTGACGGCGTCGAACGAGAGAAGGCCCGACCACCGAAGGCCGACCGCGACGCGGCACCGGTCGTCGCGCGATGCGGCGGCGGGAGCACCACGACCTTCTGCGCCAGGCGGCGCCGTTGGCAGCGTGTTCAGCGGGGGAGGCCCAGTCCCCGTTCGGCGATGGCGTTGCGCTGGATCTCGTCGGTGCCGCCGCCCAGGCGCAGGCCGGGGGCGAACAGCAGCCGTTCGATCCACGGGGCGGACACCTCGTCGTCGACGACGGTCGCGGCCATCCCGAGGATGGTGGTCGCGGCGTCGGCGCTGAGGCGGGCGTGCTCGGAGTAGAGCAGTTTCGTGGTCGGGCCGGCGGCGGCGACGGCGTGGCCGGCGGCGATGCGGGCCCGCAACAGGTCGAGGGTGCGTTCCCGGATGGCGGCCTGGGCCAGCAGGTCCCGCACGACCGGGTCGCCGTCGCAGCCGAGGGTGCGGGCCAGGCCGACGAGCTGGGTGGCGGAGCGGGCGCTGGTGCCGCCGCCGATCGCGGCGCGTTCGCTCGCGAGCATCGTGCGCAGCACGGCCCAGCCTTCGCCGGGGGCGCCGATCAGGCCGTTCTCCGGCACGTGGGCGTCGTCGAGGAACACCTCGTTGAAGTGGTACGCCCCGGACATCTGCCGCAGCGGGCGGATGTCGACACCGGGCTGCCCCATGGCCAGCAGGAAGCAGGACAGACCCGCACGGCCCTCCTCCCGGCTGCCGGTACGCGCGATGAGCAGCGCGTACTCACTGCAGCCGGCGTTGGACGTCCACACCTTCTGGCCGGTGACCGACCAGCCGCCGCCGTCGACCGGGGTCGCCCGGGTCTGCACGTTGGCGAGGTCGGAGCCGGCACCCGGCTCGGACAGCAGCTGGCACCAGCTGTTCTCGCCGCGCAGGATCGGCGGCAGGAAGGTGGCGCGCTGCTCGTGCGTGCCGTGCCCGAACAGCACCGCGGGCACCATCTCCAGGCCGACGGCGAACATCTTCGTCGAGACGCCCCAGCGGGCCTGCTCCTCGATGACGACCTCGTCCTGCCAGTCGGGTGCGCCGTGCCCGCCGTACTCGGGCCGCCACGAGCGGCCGGCGAGGCCGGCGTCGAAGAGCCTGCGCTGCCACGCGCGGGTCACGGAGATCGCGTGCTGTTCCTGCGCGCGGTACTCCTCGGCGGTGGCGGCGCTGACGATGTGTACCGCGGAGAAGTCCTCCGGTGAGCCCTTGCGTGGCGCGTTCGCGGCGAACCACTCGTGGACACGGGCCTGGAACTCCGACCGCTCCTCGGCGGGCAGGTCGGACACCGGGGCGGCTGGGTTCGGCATCGGGTCTGCGCCTCCGCTGGGATTCATGACGACGGGCGTTCGGGAGATGTGCGGGGGCCTGCTCAGGCAGGGAGCGCGGGCTGTTCGGGGAGCTCGGCGAGCAGTACCTGGGCGAGGCGCTGGCGGTGCTGCGCCGCGTTGCCGAACAGCTGACGGGAGCTGTGGGCCCGCTTCAGGTAGAGGTGGGCCGGGTGCTCCCAGGTGAAGCCGATGCCGCCGTGCACCTGGATGTTCTCGGTGGCGGCGGTGACGAACGCGTCGCCGCAGCAGGCCTTGGCGAGGCTGGCCGCCGCCGGCAGCTCGAGCGGGCTCTCGGCCGCGGCCCACATTCCGTGGTAGGCGGCCGAACGCGCCGACTCGACGGCCAGGTGCAGGTCGGCGAGCTTGTGCTTGATGGCCTGGAACGCGCCGATCGGCCGGCCGAACTGGACCCGGGTCTTCGCGTAGTCGACTGCCATGTCCAGCACCCGCGACGCGGCGCCGACCTGTTCGGTGGCGACGGCGATCGCGGCGAGGTCGAGCACCCGCTGCAGGGCCGGCCAGGCCGTGCCGTCGGTGCCGAGCAGGCGGGCGGGGGCGGCGGTGAAGGTGAGGTCGGCCTGCCGGCGGGTCTGGTCGAGGGTCGCGCGCGGCTCGCGCCGCACCCCCGGGGCGTCGGCGGCGACCGCGAACACGCTCAGGCCGGCGTCGGTGCGGGCCACGACGAGCAGCAGCGCGGCGGTCTGCCCGTCGGGCACGAACGACTTGCTGCCCGTGACGGTCCAGCCGCCCGCGCCCGAGCCCGCGCCCGTTCCCGCGCCTCCGCCCGGGGAGGCCGTGCAGGTGACGGCGTCGGGGTCGTCCCAGCGGCCGGTGGACTCGGTGAGCGCGAGGGTGGCCAGCGTCGTCCCGTCGGCGATGCCGGGCAGGTAGTCGGCGCAGGCGCCCTCGTCACCCAGCTCGAGCAGGGTGGAGGCGGTGAGGACGACAGTCGACAGCAGGGGCGCGCACAGCAGCGCGCGCCCCGCCTCCTCCAGGACGATGCCCAGCTCGACGAATCCGCAGCCGGCGCCGCCGTACTCCTCCGGCACCGCCAGCCCCGCGATGCCCAGCTCGGCGGCGAGCTGATGCCAGACGTCCGGGTCGTAGCCCTCGGCCGTCTCCATGAGGCGCCGGACCTCGGTCTCCGGCGAGTTCTTGTCGAGGAAGTCGCGGACCGTCCGGCGCAGCTCGTTCTGCTCGTCGGAGAAGGCGAGGTTCACGGGGTCTTCCTGTCGATGTCGCCGAGGTCGGTGTCGCCGAGGCCGAGAACGCGGGCGGCGTTGTGGCGCAGGAACTTCGGCCACACCTCCGCCTTCAGGGGGACCTGGGCCAGCTCCGTCATGATCCGGTCGAGGCTCAGCCCCATCGGGAAGTAGCCGCCGTAGATGATTTTGTCCGCGCCGCGGGTGTTGGCGTAGTCGATGATGTTCGCCGGGTAGTAGCGCGGCGAGAAGGCGCTGGTCGAGTAGTAGAGGTTCGGCCATTTGAGCATCAGCTTCACGGCGAGGTCCGTCCACGGCTCGGCGCCGTGGCGCATGACGAAGACAAGCTCGGGGAAGTCGTACATCACCTGGTCGATGAGCTCGACCCGCTGCACCATGGACGGGACCCGGGGGCCGGCGATCCCGACCGAAACGAAGACGGGGATCTCCAGCTCGACGCACTTGGCGTAGATCGGGTACATCTGCGGCGCGTCGATCGCGACCTGCGGGGAGACCCCGTGCGGGAACAGCGAGACGGCGCGGACACCCCATTCCTCGTGCATGCGGACGAGGGTGCGCAGCCCCGCCATCCCCTGGTTCGGGTCGCAGGTCCACGAGGCGACGAACCGGCCCGGGTGTTCGGTGAGCGCACGCTGGGCGACCTCGGTGTTCGCGCTCAGGCTGATCAGCGCGACGTCGAGGCCGTGGCGGTCCATCTCGCCGAGCACGAGGGCCACCGGGTCCGCGTCCTGCGCCTCGTGGGTGGTCGGCACGTCGTGGAACATGTACGACGCCGGCATCACGAAGTCCTCGCGCGACTCCTTGTCACGCAGCACCGACCGGATCTGCCGGTACAGCGCGGCCGGGTCCTGGGGGAGCCCCACCATCGTGTCGATCACGCCGAGGCCGAGCGGCCAGGGCTGGCCGTGAGTGGCCGGAGCGGCGGGGGACGGGTGCGCGGAAGCCACCTTGGACACCTTCCGTGACGTGATGCCGTGACGTGATGCCGTGACGTGACGCCGGGACGTGCGGCGGCGACGTGATGCCGGGACGTGCGGCGATCGGTCGTGCGGCTCGTGTGGCGATCGGGTCGTGCGGCGGTCGGGTCGTGCGGCGATGTGATGCGGGCCGGATATGTGGTGCGGTCTGGATATCTGGTGCGGTCTGGATATCTGGTGTGGGCCGGCTGTGGTGCGGGCCGGACCGGGCTCACGATAGCCGCCAACCGGTCTCGATGTCGACATCGATATCAAGGTGCGTTACGCTCGCTCCCGCGACGGCGGACCGATCTTTCGTGGCCCTGCCCCGACGCACCGACCAGAGACCGAACATCCCATTCCCACGCCGTCCACGTCCATCACGGTCGGGGGACCAGCACCTCGCCGGTGAGGCTGGAGGACACGAGGACATATGCAGCCCAGCGGCTACGTGGCAGATCCCAGCGGCTACGCGACCTACGATCCGGACCGGCCCGCGCTGGTCATGGCCCGCGGTCGGCAGGTCATCACCTATGGCGCGCTCAACGAGCGGTCCGCCCGGCTGGCCCGGCTCCTGAGTGACCGAGGGCTGGTCGCCGGCGACGTCGTCGCGCTGCTGGCGGAGAACCATCCGCGGTTCATGGAGGTGCTGTGGGCGGCGGTGCGCTCGGGCCTGTATCTGACGGCCATCAACCGCTACGGCACCGCTGAGGAGATCGCCTACATCCTGCGCGACTCGGGGGCCGGCGCGCTGGTGACGACGGCGACGCTCGCCGCGACCGCGGTTCCCGCGGCACGTGAGGTGCCGGATTGTGCTGTCCGTCTGATGATCGACGGCGTCCGGGAGGGTGCCGTCGGCGGCGGCGCCGACGGGTTCGAGGCCTACGAGGCCGCGATTGCCGCGGTGCCCGCCGAGAGCCCGGAGCGGCCGGTGCTGGGCGAGCTGATGCTCTACTCCTCGGGCACGACGGGGCGGCCGAAGGGGATCAAACGGCCGCTGCAGGAGCTGGACGGTAGCGTGCCCATCGTGGCGAAGGGCGCACGGATGTGCCGCAGCCTCGCCGGCATGAACGAGCGCTCGGTGTATCTGTGCCCGGCGCCGCTCTACCACGCGGCCCCGCTCGGCTGGGTGCGCGGAGCACACGAGCTGGGCGCCACCGTGGTGATCATGGAGAAGTTCGACGCCCGGGAGATGCTCGAGGTGATCGAGCGGGAGCGGGTCACCCACCTGCAGGCGGTGCCGACGATGTTCGTCCGGCTGCTGAAGCTTCCGGAGGAGATCCGCCGGCGCTACGACCTGTCCAGCCTGCAGCGGGTCCTGCACGCCGGAGCGCCGTGCCCGGTGCCGGTGAAGCGGCAGATCATCGACTGGTTCGGCCCGATCGTGACCGAGTACTACTCCGGCACCGAGGGCGCCGGCATGACGGTGATCTCGTCGGCGGAGTGGCTCGAACGCCCCGGGTCGGTCGGCCGGGCGTCACTGGGCAGGATCCGCGTCTGCGGCCCGGACGGTGCCGAGCTGCCCGCCGGTGAGACGGGCTCGATCTACTTCGAACGCGAGGACACCGTCTTCGAGTACCACAACGACGCGGAGAAGACGCTGTCGGCCCGCCACCCCGAGCACGCCAACTGGCTGTCGCTGGGGGACATGGGCTACGTCGACGAGGACGGATACCTCTACCTCACCGACCGCAGCGCGTTCACCATCATCTCGGGCGGGGTGAACATCTACCCGGCGGAGATCGAGGCCTGCCTCACGATCCACCCGGACGTCGAGGACGTGGCCGTCTTCGGATTGCCCGACCCGGAGATGGGCGAGTACGTGCAGGCGGTCGTCCAGCCCGTCGCGGGGGCGGAGCCGACACCGGAGCTGGCCGAACGGCTGCGCGCCCATGTCCGGGCGCACCTCGCCGGGCCGAAGGTGCCGCGGGTCGTCGACTTCGCGGCGGAGCTGCCGCGGCTGCCGACCGGCAAGCTCTACAAGGTCCCGCTCCGCCAGCAGTACCTCGACCGCCTGGCCGCGGAGCCACCGGCCACGGTGCCACCGGCCGCGCAAGCCGGGGCGCCGGCGCCGGCCGAAGACGTCAAAGAAGACCACGAAGTGGAGGAGAGCGGTGAGCGCGCGTAACGAGCTCTACATCGACGGGCGCTGGACCGCCCCGGCCGGCACCGAGGTGTTCGAGGTGATCTCCGCCGGCAGCGAGGAGGTCATCGGCTCGGTGCCGGTGGGGCAGCGCGCGGACATCGACCGGGCCGTCGCCGCCGCCCGCGCCGCCTTCGACTCCGGGCCGTGGCCCCGGCTGGACCCGTCCGAGCGCGGCGCGGCACTGGGCCGGCTGTCGAAGGCGCTGCAGGCGCGCTCCGAGGAACTCGCCGTCACGATCAGCCAGGAGAACGGCACCCCCGTCGCCGCCGCCCGGCTGGCGCAGGTGCTGATGGCGACGATGACGCTGGACTACTACGCGGGCCTCGCCCCCGAGATCGCCTTCACCGAGACCAGGGCGGGAATGCTCGGGCCGACCGTCGTCCGGCGGCGCCCGGTGGGGGTCGTGGGCGCGATCGTGGCCTGGAACGTGCCGCTTTACCTGAGCGCGCTCAAGCTGGGCCCGGCGCTGCTCGCCGGCTGCACCGTCGTGCTCAAGCCGGCGCCGGACGCCCCGCTGTCCCTGCAGATCCTCGCCGACGCCGCTGCGGACGCCGACCTGCCACCCGGTGTGCTCAACGTCGTCCCGGCCGACCGGGACGTCAGCGAGTACCTGGTGACCCACCCGGGCGTCGACAAGATCTCGTTCACCGGCAGCACCGCGGCCGGCCGGCGCATCGCCTCGCTGTGCGGGGAGCTGCTGCGCCCGGTGAGCCTGGAGCTCGGCGGCAAGGGCGCGGCACTCGTGCTCCCGGACGCGGACCTCGGCCGTGCGCTGCCCGGGATCCTGCAGTACGGATTCATGCTCAACGGGCAGGCCTGCGTCGCGCAGACCCGCATCCTGGCACCCCGTGACCGCCACGCCGAGCTGGTCGAGGGCCTGCTCGCGGCGGTCGGCGCGCTGAAGGTCGGTGATCCGCTGGACGAGGCCACCGGGCTCGGGCCGCTGGCCAGCGCCCGGCAGCGGGACCGGGTCGAGGAGTACATCGGGATCGGGCGGGACGAGGGCGCCAGGCTGGCCCTCGGCGGCGGCCGGCCTGCCGGGCAGGCGCGCGGCTTCTTCGTCGAACCGACCGTCTTCACCGACGTCGACCCGGCGATGCGGATCGCCCAGGAGGAGATCTTCGGCCCGGTGCTGACCGTCATCCCCTACGACACGGTGGACGACGCGGTCGCGATCGCCAACGGCACCCGCTACGGGCTGGGCGGCACGATCTGGACGTCCGACGTCGAGGCGGGCTACGCCCTGGCCGACCGGATCGACGTCGGCGTGCTCGGCGTCAACATGTTCATGCTCGACAACGTCGCGCCGTTCGGTGGGGTCAAGGATTCCGGGATCGGCCGTGAGCTGGGCCCGGAGGCACTCGCGGCCTACCTGACCTACCAGACCGTCAACCTGCCGGCCGGTTCCACCGCGCCAGGAGCGTGAGATGACAACGCAGACCACCGAAACGACGGCGACCACGGGCCAGCTCACCGAGCTCGGCTTCTACACCCTGGCCGGGCACAGCGGGAGCCCGCGCGACCTGGTCGACGAGGTGCGCCAGGCCGAGGAGCTGGGCCTGGGCTCCGCGTTCATCTCGGAGCGGTTCTCCACCAAGGACGCGGCCACCCTGTCCGGCGCCGCCGGAGCGGTCAGCGACACGATCGGCATCGCGACCGCCGCGACGAACCACAACACCCGCCACCCGATCGTCACCGCGACGATGGCGACCACGATGCACCGCCTGACCGGAGGCCGGTTCGCGCTCGGCCTCGGCCGCGGCTTCGACGGCCTGTTCAAGGCGCTCGGCCTGGCGCCGATCACCGGCGCGCAGATCGAGGACGTCGTCGGCCTGCTGCGCCGGCTGTGGAAGGGCGAGATGGTGCTCGGCCACGACGGCCCGGCCGGCAAGTTCCCCTATCTGCACCAGGACCGGGACTTCGACGAGGACATCCCGATCCTCATCGCCGCGCTCGGCACCCGCACCCTGGAGCTCGCCGGCCGCTGCCTCGACGCGGTCGTGCTGCACACCTTCTACTCGGACGCCGCCGTCACCGAGGCGCTCGCCGCCGTCGCGCGGGGAGCGAAGTCGGTGGGGCGGGACCCGGCCGAGGTGCGGGTGTGGTCGGTGCTCGCCACCGTCTCCGACGAGATCCCCGAGGACCGGCGGCTGCTCAAGACCATCGGTCGGCTCGCCTCCTACCTGCAGGGCTACGGCGACCTGATGGTGCGGGTCAACGACTGGGACCCGGCGGTGCTGGAGCGTTTCCGGGCCGACACGTTCGTTCGCGGCTTCAAGGGCGCCTTCGACGCGAAGGCGACCACCGCCGAGCTCGAGCATCTCGCCACGCTGATCCCGGCGGAGTGGATCGCGACCAGCGCAACCGGCAGCCCGCGGCAGTGCGCCGACGCCGTCGCCCGCCAGTTCGACCTGGGTGTGACGGGCGTGATCATGCACGGCGCGACGCCGACGGAGCTCACCTCGGTGGTGGACGCGTACCGCGGGATCCGTCCGCCGGCCGTCCGTGACCTGCCGGCGAACCCGGGGCGGGTCGCATGACCGGAGACGTTCGCGCACCAGCCGCACCAGCCGCACCAGCCGCACCCGCAGCCGCGTCACCAGCCGCGTCCGGGCACGCGGCGGTCCTGGGTGGCAGCCCCGGGATCGTCGACGACCCGGCCGAGATCACTCCGGCCTGGATGACCGACGTCCTGCGGGCGGGCGGTCTCGACGCCGAGGTGACCGGGGTGCGATACGAGCCGGTCGGCACCGGCCAGACGGCCGTCAGCTACCGCTTCCACCTCGACGGACGTGGGGCGGACGGAGGTGGGGCGCCGGCCAGCCTGGTGGTCAAGATGGCCGCCGGTGCGCCGGACGTCCGCCGGCGGCTGCGGTCCGCCTACCGCAACGAGGTCGGTTTCTACGCCTACTTCGCGCACCGGGCGGCGATTCGGACGCCCCGCTGCTGGTACGCCGCGGTCAGCGACGACCTGCTCCGGTTCACCCTGGTGCTCGACGACGCCTATCCGGCCGAGGCCGGCAGCCAGCTCGACGGCTGCTCGCCGGCGCGGGCGACGATCGCCGTGCGCAACCTCGCGGGCCTGCACGCCCCGTTCTGGAACGCCGAGAACCTGGGCGGGGAGGAGGGCTTCGGGAAGGACGCCCCGCTCGGGAGGGACACGGCCTGGCCGGTCCGCGCGGACGAACGCGGCATGGCCTACCTCGGCAAGGTGGTGACGGCGGCGGCCGCCGAGTTCACAGAGCGGTACCGGGAGCAGCTCGAGCCGGAGGACGCCGAGACGCTGCTGCGCGCGGCGGCACTCGTCAGCGGCTGGGGCCGGCACACGGCCACCCGCCATTCTCTGATCCACGGGGACTACCGGCTCGACAATCTCCTGTTCACCGGCGACTCGGACGTCCAGGCCGTCGACTGGCAGACGCTGGAGATCGGTTTTCCGGGGCGGGACCTCGCCTACTTCCTGTCCACCGCGCTCGCGCCGGCGCAGCGGCGGGCTCAGGAGGTGGAGCTGGTCGCCGCGTATCACGACCAGCTCGTCGAGTACGGCGTGACCGGCTACTCGGGCGCGGACTGTTTCGAGGACTACCGCCGCGGAATGCTGCAGGGCCCGCTGATCACGATGATCGGCTGCGTGTACGCGAGTGCTCCGCGCACGGACAGCTCCGATCGGATGTTCCTGTCGATGGCCACCAACGCGGCCCGCGCGATTCGCGACCTGGGTGTCCTCGATCTGCTCTCGGCCTCGGCATAAGGCATTCCGCACCGGAGGTTCACGTGGAAATTCCGTTCGGCTACCGCGGGCGGCGGGTGGTCGTCACCGGCGGTGCCTCCGGCATCGGCGCGGCCCTGCTCGACCTGCTCCTGGATCTCGGCGCCGCCGACATCACTGTGATCGACCGGAATCCTCCGGATGCCAAGGTCGACCATTTCATCGAGGCCGACCTGTCGTCCCAGGCCGGTGTCGACGCGGCCGTGGCGGCGATCGAGGGCCCTGTCCACGTGCTGTTCAACAACGCCGGTGTCGCGGGCACGCAGCCGGCGCCGGTCGTGTTCAGCGTGAACTACCTGGCGGTCCGGCGGCTGACGCAGGAGCTGGCGGCGCAGATGCCGGCCGGCGCGGCCGTCGTCATCACCTCGTCCATGGCCGGCATCGGCTGGCAGGCGCACAAGGACGAGCTGCTCAAGCTGCTGGCGATCGACGACTGGGACGAGGCCCTGACCTGGCTCGACGCCCATCCCGACCTGGCCGCCGACCCGTACGCGCTGTCCAAGGAGTGCACCCAGCTCTACACGCACTACGCGGCGCGCGGGGCCAGCTGGGCGCGGACGCGGATCAACAGCGCCTGCCCCGGCCCGGTCAGCACGCCGCTGCTGAGCGACTTCCGGGTGACGATGACCGACGAGCTCATCGACTGGTCGGTCCGGCAGGGCAACGGGCGGGCGGCCACGCCGGCCGAGGTCGCGCGGATCCTGGCCTTCCTCGGCTCGGACGCCGCCGGCTACCTCAACGGCGTGAACATCCCGGTGGACGCGGGCCTGCAGGCAGCGCTCATCACCGGCCAGACCGACTGAGGCCACCGGCCAGACCGACTGAGGCGCCAGCGCCGAAGCGGCCGGTAACCTAGTATTGACATCGACGTCGACTTTGAAGGGTTGGCGTCGAAGTATCGACCTGAGACAGTGATCGGGAAGCGAGGTGGATCGTGACCAGCCCGGCGACCAAGCCATGGATCTTCGACTTCGACAACCACTACTACGAGGCCGAGGATGCCTTCACGAGATACCAGGACCCCTCGCTGCGCAACAGGGGGGTCCGCTGGGCCGAGGTGAACGGCCGGCGGCGCCTGCTCGTGGGCGGCACCCTCAACTCCTACATCGCCAACCCGACGTTCAACCCCGTCGCGAAGCCGGGCGCGCTGTACGACTGGTACCGGGGCAACCCGCGCCAGCAGCAGATCAAGGACGCGTTCGGTGAGCTGGAGCCGCTGCCCGCCGAGTACCAGGACCGCGCGGCCCGGCTGCGGGTGATGGACGAGCAGGGCCTCGCCGCCATGCTGGTGTTCCCGACCCTCGGTGTCGGCCTCGAGGACGCGCTCAAGCGCGACACCGACGCCGCCGGCAAGGTGTTCCAGGCGTTCAACCGGTGGCTGGACGACGACTGGGGCTTCCGCTACGAGAACCGCCTGTTCGCGGTGCCCTACATCCCGCTGCTCGACCCGGTGTTCGCCGCCGAGGAGCTGCGCCGCCTCATCGACGGCGGTGCCCTCGTCGTGAACGTGCGCAACGCGCCGGTGCCGGTGGCCGGCGGCTACCGCTCGCCGTTCGACCCGGCCTACGACCCGTTCTGGGGCCTGGCCGCCGAAGCCGGTGTCGCGGTGGCCACGCACGCCGGCCTGGACGGATACGACGCCCTCGTGCAGATGTGGGAGCCGGGCGGTGAGGAGACCTCGCTGTTCCGCTCGCCGCTGCGCGGCATCGTCACGAAGAGCCGCGCGGTCAGCGACTTCTACGCCGCCGCGGTCTGCCACCGGATCTTCGACCGGTTCCCGGCGCTGCGCTTCGCCAGCGTGGAGAACGGCGCCTCCTGGGTGCCGGAGCTGCTGCACCGCCTCGACGACGCCGCCAACCGCAACCCCGGCTACTTCCGCGACTCCCCGCGGGAGGTGTTCGGCGAGCATGTCTGGATCACCCCCTTCTGGGAGGACGACATCGACACGCTCGTCAAGGACGTCCGGGTCGACCGCCTGCTGCTCGGCTCGGACTGGCCGCACGCCGAGGGCGTGCGTCAGCCTGTGGACTTCCTGGACGAGTCCCTCTCCGGCCTCAGCGAGGCGGACGTCCGGCTGGTCGCCCGTGACAACGCGCTGGCGGTCACCGGAATCAAGCTCGACTGATCTCCGCCTGATCCTCCCCGGTCCGCCCGTGCGTCCGCGGTCAGCCTGCTGACCGCGGACGCACCGTGGCGGCCAGGTCTGCGTGCAGGTCCGCGAGCAGGCGCAGACACTCGTCCGTGGCGTCGAGGACGAGATGATGGTGGGCGTCGGGCACCGTCACGAACGTCGTTCCGGCCGGCAACGCGGCGCGGGCATATGCGGCGACCTCGTCGGTGACGATGAGGCTGCGCCCGGCGCGTACGAACCACACCGGATTCCGCAGCCGTGCCAGGCTCTCCGTCACCCGGTCGTTGTCGATCAGCGGCAGCCCGCGTTGATCGAACTTCCAGGTCCAGCCCTGGGCGGCCGTGCTCGGGCGCACCGCGTACTCGGCGACCGGGCGGACCACCTCTGCGGAGGGCTCCGGCTGCGGCGGCCGCAGCCGGAACCTCGCCGCGGCGACGTCCCGGGTGGGATAGCGGATCTCGCGCCCCGGCGGAAGTGACGTCATCCGAGGCGGCGGCGAGCCGGCCGGCCGGAGCATCGAATCGAACATGACGATCCCGCCGAACCGGTCCGGATGATCGGCCCCGGCGACCGCGGCGATCCGGCCGCCCATGCTGTGCCCGACCAGCAGCGCCTGCCGGGATCCGACCGCGTCGAGCACCGCGATCAGGTCGGACGTCCACACGTCCACGCCGTAGCGTTCGCGATGCCCGCTGTCGCCGTGACCACTGAGGTCGAACCGGATCACCCGCCAGCGTTCCTCCAACGTCGGCAGCATCCGGTACCACCACCCGTGATGCGCCCGGTAGCCGTGCACCAGCACCAGGTCCCGGCTTCCCGACCCGGACACCGCGTAGCGGATCGGCGTGCCGTCCACCAGCACTGTGCCCGGCAGCGCGAAGTCGGACATCCGTGGTCCCTGCCCGGATGTCCCCAACTCGGCCAGCGCCGCCGGCCTGGCGGCAGCCTCGGTCTCGACCCGGCCCACTGCGCTCCCCACCGTGCGTCTCTCGTACCAGCCAGAACCGGTCAATTCTGGATCGGCCCGGTTCTCCGGTGCGCGCGGATGTGGCCGGCGCAGCAGGGGTGATCGCCCCCGCGGTGCGGAGACCGCCGCGATGCCAGGCTCAGGGTGTCGGGGCGGCCAGGCCGAGGGTCGTGGTGAGCCGGGTGCGCATCCGCTGTCTGCGCTGCTCGTAGAAGTCCAGGAACGAGGTGAGGTCGAGTGGCAGGCCGTCGAGATCGTTGTGGGCCTGGTACTGCTTGCGCTTCGCCTCGGTCCAGTGCTTCTCGGCGAGCCAGTCCGCGGGCAGCTTGGCGCTCTTCTCGATGCCTGGGATCTCGGCGAGCAACTGCAGGTTCGGTAGCCGGTTGACCGCGTCGATGTACGCGTCGATCGGGTTCGCCGGGATGCCCGCGTCGGCCAGCCGCTTCTTGGTGAACCGTGACTTCGGGAAGATGTGGTCCTGGTGGAACTGCTTGCACAGATCGGTCCGGGTAGAGCAGTGCGAGGATTGCGAACGTCCGCTGACCGCCGTACTTCATATCCAGCAGGTCGTCGATCGCGGTCATCCCGGTCTCGATCTCCCCGATCGGGAATCCGTCAGCGCCGTGATCGTTGATCGTCTGGCGGATCCGGGTCAGCAGCCCGTCCAGGCCCGATCCCCAGACGCCGCGCTTCAGCAGCGAGCGGACGACCCAGCTTTGTACCCGCTCGCGGTCCTCCGCGGCCGCCGCCGACGTCAGGTAGCTGTCCTTCAGCCCGCGGTGTCGCAGATAGCAGGCGATCGGAATGATCACACTGTCGGCGGTCAGCGTACGCGCGTCGAAACCGAAGGCCCGCAGCAGAGCGGCGGCACGCAGGAGCGCGTTTCTCGTCTCCCCCCACTGGCCTCTCGACCGTCGCCATCCTGCGCGGGGTGAAGCTGGCGACCTGGAACTCGATGTCTCCGCCCGCGCCCATCAGCGCAGTCTTGAGTGCCACGTCCTTGGAGAAGTCGAAGCGCCGGCCACCGCCTGCGTTCAGCTCCTCGACCAGGCTGCGTACCTCCTCCCGGGCATCGAGATGCGTCCACAAGCTGGTGGCCATGGTCAGGAGAAGGTCGGAGTGGGACAGCGTCGTACCACCGCTGTTGACCCGGATGAAGATGTCGACGACCTTGTCTGCCTCCGGCGACTTCTCCAGGTAGTAGTTGATCGGCTTGCACTGGCGAGCGGGTGTTTGCCGGGTGGGGCGGTTCCGCTGAACCGCCCCACACCCTTCGTGGGCCGTCACGGTCGGGCCCGCCGTCGCCACGGTCGGGGTCGGATTGGGTTGGGGTTGTGGGAACTGTCGGTGGTCGGTGTGACGATGCGCCGGACCGATGGAGCGACGACACCCCTGGCCCGGTGACCTGATGATCGACACTGCTGTTCCTCCCTCCGACACCCTGGACCCCGATGACGTCCCGGTCACCGAGCTGGAGACCGCGATCTGCCAGTGGGCGGGCCGGATCGCGGCCGCTACCTGCGCCTGGCTATGCGCACGATCATGCCTGCCATCTACGGGCCCACAGCGTCGTACACTCCGCACATGTCCGGTGACGTCCCGGTCGCGGTCTACGTCCGGATCTCCTATGACCGGTACGGCAAGCGGCACGGGGTCAGTGACCAGACCTCCGACGTCATCGACCTCATCGAGCGGACCCCCGGCCTGGTGTTGGGTGAGGTCTACGAGGACAACGACATCTCCGCGTTCAACAAGGACGCTGAGCGCCCGGAGTACAACCGGCTGATCCGGGACATCCGGGCGGGCCGGTGGACGGCCGTGGGCTGCGTCCGGGGCAGCCGTCTCGTCCGGCAGCGCCTGCAGCGGGCGGAGTTCATCGACCTGATGGAGTCGGTGCACGGCAAGGTCTACACGACCGACGGGACGGTCTACGACTTCGCCAGTGAGGTCGGCCGGGGGCAGTTCGACTCGGACGGGGTGAAGGACACCAACGAGTCGGAGAAGATCTCCGCGCGGGTGACCCGCGCGCACGTCCGGATGGCGAACCAGGGCCGATTCGCTGGCGGGAAGCGCCCGTACGGCTATCAGCGCAAGCGCGAGATCATCGGCGATGAGATCGTGGTGACCTGGCTGATCCAGCCGCAGGAAGCCGAGATCCTGCGGGAAGTGGCCCGCCGGGTGATGCGCGGCGAGTCGGTGCACGCGGTCGCGATGGACCTCAACCGGCGCGGGGTGCCGACCGCGCAAGGTCGGAAGTGGTGGGACGGCCCGGTGCTGGGCCGGATGCTCGTCCGGCCGGGCATCGCCGGTCTGCGCAGCTTCAAGGGCTACGACAACATCGTGGCCCCGGGCGACTGGGAGCCGATCCTGCCGGTGGAGGAGTGGCAGGCGTTGAAGGCCACCATCGAGGAGCGGGCGGCCCGCCGGATCGTGCCCGGCAACGAGGTGAAGCAGCTCCTCGCCGGGTTCATGGTCTGCGCGACCTGCGGCACCCGGATGCGTAGCTCCGTCAGCAGCCGGCGGCCGGATGCGTTCCGGTGCTCGGTGATCGGCGACTCGTGCGCGACGAAGGTGCACGTACCGGCACGGCCGGTCGAAGATCTGCTGACCGACCTGATCGCGCGCCGGTTGCGGGAGTACGCCGAGTACACGGCCGAGGAGGGTCCGTCGACCAGCGCGGCGAAGCTCGCGGAACTGGCGTCACGGATGGACCGGCTGGCCGGAATGTGGGCGCGCGGTGAGCTGTCAGACGAGGCCTACGGCAGCGCGCACCGCGCCGCGGAGACGGAACGCAACGATCTGCGTCGGCAGGCCGAGCAGGAGGCCCTGCGGCGGGTCGTCCTGCCCGGCCCGGACGCGATCGCCGCGTGGGAGTCCGGTGACCTGATGCGGCGCCGGTCCATCCTCACGCTGCTGGTCGACCAGATCGTGGTCGCACCGACCCGGTCGGGGCGAAAGCCGTTCGACCCGAACCGGGTGACGGTGCACTGGCGGCAGCACGAGACCGACGCCGCCGGTCAGGATTAGTCGTCGCCGGGCGGGTCGTGCAGGATGCGCGCGATCCGGGCCCGCACCGGCGCGGGTAAGTCCGGTGCACGGGCGAGTGTCTCGGTGAGCCATCGTTCCCGGACGTCGTCCGTGCCGGTGGTGGGCGCCGGGTCGGGTGTCCGCTGGGTGGGGATGGTGGTCGTGGCAGCCGCGCCGGTGCCGGCGCGGCTGTTGCGTTTCCGGGTACGGGTCCGTCGTGTCGTGCGTGTGCAGGCGAGGTCGGGCGACGCGACCGTGGTGGCCTCCAGAACGGCGAAACGGGGCAGACACGCCACCGCCCGCCGGGCAGTCACTGCCGGGCGGGCGGGTCCAGAACCGGAGAACGCCGATCAACCCTGACCGACAGCATCTCCTATCTATTACAACGAATGGCGACCTTGAATTAGTCCCATTTCCGGGCGCGGAGTCCGGCCACCGGCGGACCCGGGGCCGATCGGTACGCCGTGCGGCGTGGCCCGGTGAGTGTCAGGCGATGTTTGAACTGGCCTGCAGGGGCGCTGTGAGCCGGGTTCAGTCGTTCGTGTTGTCGGTGCCGGGATGGAGCCCCGTCATCCGGTCTGGCCTCTCCACCGGAGCCCGGTCATCCGGTCTGGGCTCTCCACCGAGGAACCACGCGACTGGAGCGTCGCTGGCTGGATCGGCGGCGCGCCGCACACGCCCAAGCCGCCCCAGCGACTCTGGCAGGGCAGGTTAGGCGGAGCCGACTACGAACGTGCCGATGACGGTCACGCCGTCCTGCTCGTAGACCGGTACCAGGGTTCGCTCGCCGGCCGCCTGTGCCTGTGCCCGTGCCCGTGCCACGGCCTTTTCTCCGGGAGTCTTCGCGACGACTCCGGGCCTCCCGTTCGCCACGTCGAGTTCGGTCCGCCTGACGTAGCCCCGTTTCCCGTCCCTGAGCCCAGCCGAGATCAGGTCCGGAAACTCGCTTCGAGGCAGGCCGAGCTTCACGGCCGGCACTGCCGAGCCGTAGGTCTCTCCGGCGGCATTGGTTGGCCAGACTGGTCGTGACTCATCATCGGGCATAGCGCCATTGTCTTCGCCTATCCCGCCGACGCTGTGCGCCGCCCTCGACGCCAGGCCCGGGTCGCCGCGATCAGTTGGAACGGAAACTTGGCGGGCCATCCCAGGCCAGACCGGATGACGTACGGCCAGCGACAGGCCACCGCGACTGACGCAAGACCAGATACGGCGATGCTTGGCAAGTGAGGTAGCGCGCTGGTTGGCACGGGTAGCGGTGGCGCTACCCGTGGTGCTACCGGTCGGACCGGGTCTGACCTGCGGACATCGGCGAAGGTAGCGGGTAGCGGCCGGCACCGCCGACCGGCCGCGATCGGCTGTAGAGGGGGTGCGCCGGGCGGCATTGCCGCTACCGCTACCACCGGCGGCCCGCCCGGCCGATGGTCGCGTCCATCGACGACTTCGGCGATCAATCACCCTAAGCGACTATCGCAGGCGGGAGGGTTGGACCCGCGTGCCGCACGCGGCCCGACACGAGGAGGGGTCAGACACGCGTTTCAGCGGCTTTTCGCGGTTTCGGCGAGGCACCCGCTAACACGCTAAGTCCCAGCTCAGAAGCAGTATGGCCCGCTAACAGGGGTGCTAACAGTTAGCACCCCTGCCGCTAACAGCTCATGCTCCCGACGGCGCGCCGACCATTACGATTAGTAATCGGAATGGTCGTGCGCACCGGCCGAAGTGACCACGACGCGCACCCCGGGGCCTCGGCACCAGCCGACCAACAAACCGCGCACCGTCACCGGGCGCACCGCGGCCGAGAACCGGTCCGCCGCAACCCGCACCGATCATCACGTGATGACCGTGGCGCCATGCGCGACCGGTACGGACATCCACGGGGGCCACGGCTCGCGAACGCGCCGAGACCGTCCCCAGATCCACCGCACGGCCACCCCGCCGGCTACCTTCGGTGATCGACCGCGCGGCGGACGTCCGATCGCCAGACGGTTTGCAGTCGAACGCGGGGAGGGGTCTCCAGGCCGGTTCTCCCCGGTTCTCGCGATTCCGCCGACCTGGCCGCTTGCACGAAAACACCCAGCTCAGCGCCAGTTTCACCCGCTTTACAGGGGTGCTTACGTAAGCAGTCGCGCCGCTTGCAGCAAGCACCACCGACCCACGCCCAACGCACCCTCATTTGTCACTGTCCGCCAGCTCTCCGGAGACAGGAGGGGCTGCCGGGCGACGACCGACGTGCGGACCTCAGGCCACAGTTCACGTGCCATCGTCAGGGGCAGGCCGACGCCGGGCGATCCACTCCTGAACGTCCGACGGGCGCCACAGCCGGAAGTGCCGGACCGTCTGCACCGGCACCGGGAAGTCCGGCCGGTGCGAGAGCTGACGCGCCCGCTCTGTCGTGACCCCAAGCTCCTTGGCGATGTCGCCGGTCGTCCACAGCGATTCGTCGGTCACGGCCGCGATGGTATAGCCCAACCCCAAACAGCCACCTACTATTGGGGTTGCCCTACCCCAAGAGGTCCACTCGCAGCGGTCCGAGGTCAGTGCTGGCACACCGTCCCCGGACCTGGACCACATCCCTGCCACCGACAGGAGACGTGACCCTGTGCCCAGTATTCAGCCCCCCGACCACGGCCCCTGGCGCAACCCGTTCGACGGGCAGCGCTTCGTCTCCGTCCGCCGCACCGACCGGGGACTCTACGAACTCACCCTCACCCCCGGCGCCGACCTCCACGACCTCATCGACGTCACCGCAACCCTGCCCCGCGTCGTCTACCTCGACCACCGACCCGCAGAACCCACCGACCCGGCTGTCATCCTGACCTTCGGCCCTATCCCTACACCCGCCCGGCGTCCGGCGCATCCGAGCACCGACGGCCCCGTCGGCTGGACACCCACCGTCGACACCACCACCGACCCGCCGACGCTGGCCGAGGCCGACTTCCGTTCCATCCTCGACGCCCGCATCTACCGCCTGTACGGACGCCACCTCAACGACACCCACTCCACTTCGTAGATCGTCTAGCAGACCGGAAGGGGCGCCCCAGGGCGCCCCTTTTCGCGTTTCAGGGCAAGTGACCAGACAGCCGCTAGGACGCTAGAGCCCAGTTCACAGCCCCTATCGGCCGCTAGACAAGCTGCTAGGCCTAGCAGACCCGCCTGCTAGGCCTAGCAGAGGAATCAGGACCCGTGGGGGCGTTCAGCAACATCCGGGCAGTCGAAGCCGATGTGGCAGCAACGCCAGGGGCGTTCAGGTCAAGATCGGAGCCGGCGTCATCCGCGACACCTGGCCCGCTTCGACGGACAGGGTGCACATCTCACCCAGCATCCGCCTCATCACCTTCTGGAATTTGCTGTTCACCAAGCGGATCGGACCAGATCGGGAGTGTGACACACTACGCCCACACCAGGCACCCAAGGAGCACTGACCAGACAATGGCGGAACGCATTATATCGTTTCTACGCACAAGGCCGACAATATTCTGGATTTCAGTAGGCCTGGGGATTGCGAGTTTCTTCATCATATTCTATGGGGATAGCTATTCGACCGCCTCTCCGGGGGCCCGCTGGGGAAATGCGATCGCCGCAACAATAGTTTTCGGACTAACTCCCATTTTTCTTCGATGGCTAGGTCTGAGCGTGCGCGAAATGACAGGCAGGATGGCGCGACGGCGGCATGGCCCGCAGATCCCTTCCGGGTCTTTCGGGGTGGCGAGAATCGATACCGGTGTGAAAATAGATTCCAGATCACAGTTTAGATCCGACGAAGTTTACCTTACTACGCCTCGCGCCACCGGCCACGGCTCTCAACTGCTCGTCGATCTCGGCGCCTTTCAGCTGCATCCCTGGATCTACGATTTTGCGTTGGTAGACCTTTGGGAGGGTGGACACTTCCGCCAAGCGGTAGAACAAGCAGGCCGTAGCGTCTCGGGTCAAACGCAGGCCAAATCGCGACGGTTCGACATCGCTGACGACAAGCTCATTCAGGACCTGCTGAGCGACAATGAGCCAAAGCCGGGAGCCCCGCGTCTGCGATTCCCGGGCGATCAAAAGACCCCAACTTGGGGAAACCGTATGCGAGGGGCGCGATTCTTCTCGCAGGGGTGCTATGCGGGAATCAGAAACATCGCGGCGCATGAGCAGCATGTACCCTGGAGCAAGGAGCACTGCCTAGAGTACCTCGCAGCCTTCAGTATCCTTGCCCGGTGGATCGACGAGTGCGAACTGTACCGGCTGGACTAACTGAGATCTCAGTAGAAGCCGACACCCTATAGTCATCGGTCTAATATTGCGTCGCCATCCATCGGCTCGCAACCGCCAGCCTTTGTGAAGATGGTCCACGCGATGAGTTCGCATGTCTCGCGCGTGATTCGTCGAGTGATTCTCTGTGTTCGGTCTTCCACCTCTAGCGGGAGAATAACGTTGGGGTCTTGCAGTTTCTCGTGTGCCCAGATGTGGGCTTCGTTCCAGGTGGCGAAGATCGCGACCTGAACGCCGTAACCGTTCAGGACCGCAAAGGGCCGGATGTGTTGGGCTACGGCTTCGCCGAACGCCCTTCCTCCCGGCCGGTGATCTTGGCTAGCTGGTCTTTGATCCACCTGACTTCCTCCGTAGCGTTTTCGGCTCGCTCCATCAGCGCGGCGTATTCGAGGGGTTCGACGGGCAGGCGCTCTCGGTAACCGATGAGCCTGCCTTCCAGTTCCTCCATCGCGGTCACAGCGACGTCACTCTGCAAGTTCAAAAGTCTCAGCGGAAGATCGACGCCGAGGTTCGGTGCGCCCGAACGGCCACCGCTTATCCGGTCCACTGCCTGCCCTCTCTTTCGCCCGGGGTAACGCGTGGAGCAGCACCCGAGGCCGAGGAGCGCACCGCCGCATGCTGGTGTGCGGCCTTCTCGACCCGGCCCCGGGGCCTGACGCAAGCCTGGGATCAAAGACTCGTGATCACTAGAACGGGCACGCATGACCGGCATGCGCCGGGCGCATAGGCGACCGACCGTGGTGGATAGACTACGCAGGCAAGATCCGGGCCCGGGAGGTCATGAAGGGGCGCCCTTGCGATGAGCGACCACCACAGCGATTCTCGCTACTGCCGGTGCGGAACTCGTCTTGCCCGTGACAACGACCGGGGATCGTGCGGGCCCTGCCAGCGCCAGGCACGCAACCTCGGCACCGGCGCACCGGCGGTACCAGCCGGATTCTGGGACGCTTCCGATCAACTTCGCGACGCCCTCGATGAGCGTCACCTCGGCCGGGTGATCACGGCCTACCGCAACCATCCCCACCACGGCGTTGCCCTGTCTCAGGAGACGGTCGCCGGGTGGATGGGCGTCACGCAGACGCGGCTCAGCAGAATCGAATCTGGCGATCCGATCACTGATCTCACGAAGCTCATCCGATGGGCCGAGGCTCTGCGGATCCCGGAAGACCTGCTGTGGTTCAAACTCCCATCACCACGCACCGGCAAGCCGTCCCAGACCGGCACCGATGCCAGACCATCGGCCGCGCCGGAGTTTCCCGGCGTCGCCGGACCGGCGGGAGTAGGTGGCACGAGTCCGCCGGTTGATCAGTACCGGGTTATCGCCGATGTAGGGGAGGTGGTCATCGTGGCCATCGACCGGCGCACGTTCCTCGCGGGAAGCGGCGCGGGATTCCTGGTCGGGGGCAAGGTCATGCCCCTGGCGTCGTACCAGCAGGTCGCGCCCGAGGCCATCGAGCACCTGGCCGCGCAGCTTGACGGCTACTACCGTGCCGACGCCACACTCGGCCCCCACACCGTCATTCCGTCGGTGCTCGTGCAGCAAGAGCTGATCCGGCAGTTCCTGCGGGTCGCCCGGGGACCCGAACGGCAGGCCCTGCTCCGTACCAGCGTCGCCTACGCCGGTCTGACGACCTGGCTGTACCAGGACGCCGGAGACCTGGCGACCGCGTCGCAGTGGGCGAACCAGGCGCTCGAACTCGCCCACCGGGTGGGAGACACCCAACTCGTCCGACACGCGCTGACCAACAAGGCGATGATCTGCACCGACCAGCAGGACGGGCCGGGCGCCCTCGACCTCACCAGCGCCGCATTGGCGGATGAGGACAGTCTCTGCGCGAAGGTCCGGGTGCAGGCGATGCAGCAGACGGCCCACGGCTACGCGCTCATCGGTGACCGGCGCGGCGCTGACTACGCCCTCGACAAGGCCGCCGCGTTGCTCTCGCGTGTCGATGACGACTACCCGTGGTTCAACGCCTGCCGACGCACTCCCGGCTACATCGAGGTCCAGCGGGCCACCTGCTACAACCGTCTCGGCCTCGGCCGCGAAGCCCTGCCTTTGTGGGAGCAGGTCATCTCCGCCCTGCCCACCACTGCGCGCCGGGACAAGGGCGTGTACCGGGCCCGGCAGGCCGCCGCGCACGCTCAGGCCGGGAATCCGGACGCCGCCGCGGACGCTGTGACGCATGCCGTCACCGTCGCTCAGGAGACGAGTTCGGCGCGGCTGCGGCAGGAACTCCACGGAGTTTGGCGTCACCTCACGCCGTGGCATGACCATGAGACCGGACGACAGGTCAAAGCTCTGCTGGCGACACTGTAGGAAGGGACAACACGAGCATGGGACTACGCGACCCGCTTCCGGCCGACGAGGTCACCCGACGTCTCGCCGCGCTGGACGGATGGGTGAAGGCGGAGAACCGCGAAGAGATCCACAAGACGTTCCCCGTGGAGTACTACGCCGCGATCCAAGCTCTCGGCGCGGTGGCCGAGTCCGCGAAGGAACTGGAGCACCACCCCGACGTCGAACTGCACTGGGGAGAGCTGACGTTCAGCCTCACCACCTACAGCGCCGGTCAGCGGATCACCGACCTCGACTTCCGGCTGGTCGACCGCATCGAAAGCGTCCTGGCCAGCTACGTCCAGACGGAAGCGGCCGGATAGCCAGGGCGCACGGACCGGCGGACGGGCCGCGTGACCTGCGTCAACGGTCCGTCCGCCGCCGTTCGGTCAATACGTCCGCGAATGCTGCCATGATCGCGTAGACTGCTGGCTCGGTCTGCTCGCCGCGTTCGACCGCCGTCGCGGCTGGTCGGGGATCGGGATGCGCTCGTGTGCCCACTGGTTGTCCTGGCGGTGTGGGCTGAGCCCGCGCACCGCCCGTGATCATCTCGCGACCGCGCACGCCCTCGAACAGCTCCCCGCGATCCGGGCGGCGTTCACGGCGGGAACGCTGTCGTACTCGAAGGTCCGCGCGATCACCCGGGTCGCCCGCCCCGACACCGAACAGACCTGGCTCAACCACGCCGAGCACTGCACCGCCGGCGCCCTGGAAAACCTGGTCCGTGCCTACCGGCAGCGCAGCGCGGATCCCGATGACCGCGCCCGTACCCGGGCCGCCCGCCGGGTGTCGTGGCACACCGACGAGGACGGCATGGTCCACCTCACCGCGGTCCTTCCCGCCGAGGAAGGCGCCCGGCTGGTCGCCGCGATCGAGACCGCCCGCGACAGCCTCACCACCACCGAACCAGCCACCGAATCCGGCACCGCGGAACCAGGCACGGCGGAACCAGCACCGGAAGAGAGATCGGGGTCGGGGTGTCAGCGTGACGCCGACGGCCTCGTCGCGCTCGCCGAAAGCTTCCTGCACCACGGCGCACCCGGACTCCTCCGGCCCGCGCATTCCCTCGTCCTGCACCTGCACCCCACCGACCTGCGGTCAGGCACCACCGCGACCGACACCGCCACCCCGGCGACGCTTCCCCCGGCTGTCCTGCAACGCCTCGGCTGCGACAGCCCGGTCCAAGCCCTGCTCACCGACCCCCACGGCAACCCGCTCCGCCTCGGCCGCCGACACCGCTTCCCCACCCGCCGTCTCCAGGCCGCCGTCCACGCCCGCGACCACGGCACCTGCCAGTACCCGGGCTGCGCCCACACCCGCTGGCTGAACATCCACCACCTCACCGGCTGGGCCGAAGGCGGCCGCACCGACCTCGACAACCTCACCCTCGTCTGCGGCACCCACCACCGCCACCTCCACGAGGAGGGCACCGTGCTCCGCAGAACCAGCACCGGAACGATCGTCGCGCTGGTCCCCGACGGCCGGACCCTCCTACCCGCACCACCGGTGACCCCCGGGGAACACCCAACCGCCGCGCTCACCGACACAACCAGGCATGTCGCACCGGACGCCGTCACCACCCGTGACGGTGGCCGGCTCAACCTCGGCGAATCCCTGTTCGTACTCCTCCAGGACCACCCCGCCGCCTAGCGGCCAGAGCGTTGCGAGGGGCGGGTCGGCCCGCTATGGTCAGAAAACATTCGGATCGACGTCGATGTCGACATTGATGTCGGGGCCATAGTTCTCAAAGGGAGCAGCCATGTCCGTCGACGTCGACCGGCGCGGTCCGGTCATGGTGGTCACCATCAACCGGCCAGAGGCGGCCAACGCGCTCGACGCTCCCACCATGTCGGGGCTCGGCCACGCGTTCGAGCAGGCGGAGAAGGACGACGAGGTGCGTGCCGTCGTCCTTACCGGCGCGGGTGAGCGGGTCTTCTGTGCGGGTATGGACCTGAAGGCGTTCCTGTCGGGCACCGTCGCCGACATCGACGGCCCCGGGATCGGCATCTTCACCCGGCGGGTGTTCCCGAAGCCGATCATCGGCGCGATCAACGGAACGGCCGTCGGTGGCGGCTTCGAGCTGGCCTTGGCCTGTGACCTGCTGGTGGCCTCCGAGACGGCCCGATTCGGCCTGCCGGAGGTCAAGCGGGGCCTGATCGCCGCGGGTGGGGGCACCCGGCTGCCCCAGCGGATCCCACTGCCGCTGGCCCTGGAGCTGGGGTTGACCGGTGCGCCGGTCAGCGCCGCCAGGCTGGGGGAGATGGGCCTGGTCAACAGGGTCGTCCCGGTCGCAGAGGTGCTGCCCGTCGCGTTGGAGCTGGCCGATCAGATCGCCGCTAACGGGCCGCTGGCGGTGCAGGTCACCAAGGCGATGATGGTCGGCGAGCTGACCGCCGCCGACTGGGACGGCATCGCGGCGACCGTCGCGCCGGTGTTCGGCAGCGAGGACGCCAAGGAGGGAGCCCGCGCCTTCGCCGAGAAGCGCCCGCCGAACTGGGTGGGCCGCTGAACCACGGCGCTGCGTCCACCTTCCTGTCTGCCACGAGGAGGAGCCGCGTGTCCGATCCACGTTGGGTGACCAGACCGGTTCCCGGCCGGCTGGCGGATCAGTGGCGACGCCGCGGGCTGTGGGACGACACGCCGATGGGCGTGAAGATCGATGCGGCGCTGCGGGCCCACGCCGAGCAGACCGTCCGCATCCACTCCCAGGAACGGCCGTGGGTGGGGACGTTCGGTGACCTGCGGGCGCAGGCGCTGGCACTGGCAGGCGGGCTGTCGGCGCGTGGGGTGCGGGAAGGGGACGCGGTCGCGTTCCAGCTTCCGAACTGGGTCGAGGCCGCGGCGGCGTTCTACGCCAGCACCTTCCTTGGCGCGGTGGTGGTGCCGATCGTGCACTTCTACGGCCCGAAGGAGGTCGCCTACATCCTGCGCCGGACGGAGGTCACGGCGTTCGTCACGGCCGCGGGCTTCGGCCGTCGCGACTACCTGGACGACCTCGAGAGCGTCTGCGCCACTGCGCCGTCGTTGAAGGTCGTCGGCGTGGTCGGAGCGGGTGACCGGCCGCTGCCCGCCGGCGCGCTCGCGTTCGAGGAGCTCACCGGCGGGCCCGTGTTGGCCGAACCGGCCGCGCCCGACCCCGACGCGCCGGTGCTGGTGGCGTACACATCCGGCACGACGGCCGACCCGAAGGGCGTCATCCACTCCCACAACACCCTGGGAGCGGAGGCACGCCAGCTCGGCGCGATGGCCGCCAACGGCGGGCTGCCGTCGCTGACCGGCACACCCGTCGGCCATTTCATGGGGATGATCGGCGCGCTTCTCATCCCGGTTCTGCGGGGCGACTCCGTCGACCTGATCGACGTCTGGGATCCGGCCCGGGTTCTCGCGACGATGATCGAGTACGGGCTGACAGCCGGCTCGGGCGCGACCTACTTCCTCACCAGCCTGCTCGACCATCCGGACCTGACCGACGAGCATCTGCGCTACCTGCGGTTCGCCGGGCTCGGCGGTGCGGCGGTGCCCGTCGCCGTCACGGAGAAGGCGAAGGCCGCCGGGGTCTCTGTCGTGCGTATGTACGGATCGACGGAGCATCCGTCGATCACCGGGTCGCGCCATGAGCACGACGAGTGGCTTCGTCTGCGTACCGACGGCGTCGCCCTCGACGGCGTCGAGCTGAAACTGCTGGATGACGAGGGCCAGCCGGCCGCCGTCGGCCAGCCCGGCGAGATCTGGAGCCGCGGCCCGGACTGCTGCATCGGCTACACCGACCCGGCGCTCACCCGCGCCACCTTCGACGCCGACGGCTGGTACCGCACGGAGGACATCGGCGTCCTCGACGCCGACGGCGCCCTGACGATCACCGACCGCAAGAAGGACATCATCATCCGCGGCGGTGAGAACATCAGCGCGGCGGAGGTCGAGGAGCTGCTGCTCAAGACCATGCCCGAGGTCCTGGAGGCGGCCGTGGTGGCGGTTCCCGACACCCGCCTCGGGGAGAAGCCGTGCGCGCTGCTGCGCCTGGCACCGGGATCGGCCGTGCGGGACGTCGACGACATCCGCGCGCTGCTGCTCGCCGCGGGCCTCGGACGCCAGAAGCTCCCCGAGTACGTCGAGGTCGTCGAGGACTTCCCCCGCACCTCCACCGGAAAGATCATCAAGGCGCAGATCAGACGGCAGATCGCGCCGCGCTACACCACGTAGGCCTCCCGTCCGCGCGAGACGTCTCCCGGCCCGCGGGCCGGGAGACGTCTGGATGCCTATGCTCGCGGCAGGCCGAGGAGCTGGCGGCCGATCAGGCCGCGCATGATCTCCGAGGCGCCGCCGGAGATCGTCAGGGCCCGGCCCCAGAGGAAGTTGTGGTACCAGCGGTCGGCGACCGCCGCCCCGGCCTCGTCGACGGCGACCGACGAGGTGATGATGCCCATCGCGATCTCCGTCAGGGCGACGTTGGTCTCCGTGTAGGCGAGCTTGGCGACGGGGCCGTCGCTGGGATGCTCGTCGTCGACCAGGATCCGCTCCACGGTGTCGCGCACGATGAGCTTCACCTCCTCGACCCGGGCGAGCGCCTCGGCGAGGGTGGCCTGGGTGTCCTCATGCTCCAGCGCGGCGGTGCCGTCGGGGAGCCGGGCGGCGCGGGCCAGCGCGACCAGGTCGTCGAACATCCGCTCCAGCTGCAGCGAGTTCGCGCCGACGAAGGCGCGTTCGGACGCCAGCCCCGAGGTGACGACCTTCCAGCCGCCGTTCACCTCGCCGAGCACGTGCTCGGGCCCGAGGCGGACACCGTCCAGGAAGACCTCGCAGAACTCGGCGTAACCGGTCATCTCACGGATCGGCCGGATCTCGATGCCGGGCAGGTCCATCGGGATGACGAACGCGGTGATGCCGGCGTGCCGGTTCACGGACGGGTCGGTGCGGGCCAGCAGCATGCCCATGTCGGCCCACTGGGCGTCGGTGCTCCAGATCTTCTGACCGGTCACGGTGAACCCGTCTCCGGCCCCGGCGGCGTCCGGCTCCGCGCGGGTGCGCAGGGAGGCGAGGTCGCTGCCGACATCCGGCTCGCTGAACAGCTGGCACCAGACGTGCTCGCCGGCGCGGATACGCGGCAGCAGCTGGGCCTTCTGCTCGTCGGAGCCGAACTCGATGATGGCATGGCTGGCCAGCATCACCTGGTCGAGCGGCCGGTAGACGTCGCCGCGGATGAGCTCCTCCATCAGCACTAGGTCGTGCTGGGGGAGGTGGTCCGCGCGGCCACCCCACTGCACCGGCCAGCCGGCGCCGAGGAAGCCGGCCTCGTACAGGGCACGCAGCCATCCCCGGATCGCCCGCTCCTCGTCGGCGTCCGCGGGGACCCGAACCCCCTCGCCCTGCATCGGCACGCCGTGCTCGGCGATGAAGGCACGGACCCGGGCGCGGTACTCCTCGAGGTCAGTGCGCATCGGTCCATCCTTCGGTGTCGGCGAGCGAGCGAGCGGCCGCTCGCGGGTTCGCGGCGAGGCGGGCGTCCTGGTGCACCCGGCGCTGGTAGAGGTGCAGGCCGTACTCCCAGGTGAAGCCGATGGCGCCGGTCAGCTGGAGCAGGTCGTGCAGGATGTGCCCGGCGCCTGAGCTGACGCTCAGCGAGGCGAGGGCGACGGCCCGCCGGACCCGCTGCGCCCGTGCCTGCTCCTGCGCCTGTGACGGCGCCTGCTCCTGCGACTGCGGCTCGGCGTCGAACTGCCGGGCCGCCTCATGGACGAGCAGCGTCATGCCGCGGACCCGCACGGCGTGGTCGGCGAGCCGGTGCTGGACGGCCTGGAACCCGCCGATCGGCCGGCCGAAGGCCTGGCGCTGGCCGGTGTAGGCGACGGTTCGGTCCAGCGCCCGCTGGGTGCCGCCGATCGCGTCGGCGGCGAGGAGCAGCTCGTACAGCGCGTCGGCGTGAGCCGGTGCCGCGATGCGCTGCCCGCGGCCGGCGGTCACCGTGACATCCGCGCAGGTCCTGGTGATGTCGAAACTGTGCCGGGACGGTTCGCCGCTCCAGTCGCCGGGGTCGGCCAGGAGCAGTAGCTCGTCGCGGGTGCGGTCGAGGAGCAGCAGCGCGTCGGCGTCGGGTCCGCCGTCGACCAGCCGGGCGGTCCGACCGTCGGGACCGAGCCGGCCGAACGCGCAGATGCGCGCGCCGGCGGCGATGTCGTCGAGCAGCCCGCCCACGACCGGATCGCCGCCGGTGCCGGTGCCGGTGCCGGCGGCCTCTGCGGTCTGCGCGGCCTCGGCGAGAGCGTGGGCGCTCGCGGTGAGCCCGGCGAACGGGCTGGGATGCAGAGCGGCTCCAAGCTCCATGGCCGCGGTGACGGCGGCGTCGACCCGCAGGCCGAAGCCTCCCCGGGCCTCCGGAACGCAGAAGCCCGGCAGGCCGAGCTCGGCCAGGGGCTCCCACCGCTCACGCCAGGTGGTCTCGACCGTCGACGGCAGCTCCTGCCAGACGGTCCCCAGGGTCCCGCGCAGGGCGTCGCGAAGCGCGACGATGTCGTCGGAGGCGAAGGTGGTAGTCAGAACGGCGTCAACTCCTGTGCCTTGCCGGCTGCCGAGGCGTACCAATCTCGACATTGGTGTCAACATTGATACTCTTGCGCTCCGACGCCCGCCGTCAAGTCGCGACGGCGGCCAGGCCGGCTTCGGCAATCGTGATGTCGTCGCTCCAGTGAGCGCTGCGGGTGTGGTCGTGGTTGTGGTCAGCGGACGCCGGCGGCGCCACGCGACCTACCCGGCGATCATCCGCCACAACGCGGCCCGCGTCCTCGGCGCGCCCACCGAGGGCTGAGCGCACGCCAGGCCTGCCAGGGACGGTGCCGAACCGGCGCTATTTCACCGCCAACGGATTCAGGGGTGTCCCCACGCCGTTCGCGACCTTCAACGCCGGCGCTGCCAGGAGGAACTCGTAAACTCCGTCGGCTGCGCAGTCCGCGGCGAGAGCCTCCAGGTCGAACATCTCGCCGAGTGTCATCCCCATGTCCCTGATGAGGACGTAATGCACCGGCATGATGGCGCCCGGATCGCCGGTCGGATACCGCTCGACCGCCCAGTTGTCGGCCGCCAGCGCCGCCACGTCGTGCTCACGAAGCCACTCGCAGCACTCCAGGGTGAGGCCGGGCTCGCCGCTCATGAACTCGGCGGCCGAGCCCTCGGTGAACCGCCGCGTCCACCCGGTGCGCACGAGCAGGATGCTGCCGGGTGCCAGGATGACGCCCTGGCGGTCGAGGGTCGCGTCCAGTTCGCCTGGGCTGATCCCGTGGTCCGGCGCCAGGCAGCCGACGCCGTGGAAACGCGCCACGTCCGCGAGCACGGCCGGCCCGATGACCCCCCGCGCGATCCGGTCGATGGCGAGCCTGTCAGCTCCCTGCGGGGTGATCGACGACGCGGGCACGTCGTTGTAGCAGAAGCCGTCGTAGAAGACATGCGCAAGGCCGTCCCACTGCGTGGCGCACTGCAGCGGCATGACGATGAAGTCGTCCGCGAACCCCGCGCCGTCGGGATACACGGACTGGCCCGTCATCGACATCAGATGGACGGGGTTCACCCGCCCGCCCAGTCCGATCTGCGGGCCTTTGGCGGAGAGGGTGTACCCCAGATCGAACACACGCCCCGTCCGCGCCAGCGCCGCCCCCGCGGCGACCCGAGCCGGCGTGATCAGGTTCAGTGTTCCGATCTCGTCGTCCGCTCCCCAGCGCCCCCAGTTCGACAGGTCACGGCCAACCGCGCGGAAGTCCCTGGTCATCCTTTGGCGGGTGGCTCGGCGCGGCCGAGGGCGACCTCGTGACCGCCGAAGCGGGGCTCCACGACGGCGGACCAGTCCGGCCCGCGGCGGACGCTGGTGCCGCCGTCGATGTTGACGATCTGGCCGGTGATCCGGCTCGCGCGATCCGACAGGAGGAACACGATCAGCTGTGCGACGTCGTCCACCTGGGTGGCGCCACCGAGCGGGGTGTTGGCGTCATAGCTCTCGTAGACCGGTGTGCCGGGCTGGACGAAACCCATGATCTCGGTCGCGGTGAGGCCGGGGCGCACCGCGTTGAAGCGGATACCGGCCTCGCCGTACTCGTCCGCGGCGTTGCGGATCAGGGCTTCGACCCCGGCCTTCGCGACGGGGTAGGCGCCAAAGTACGGATGGGTGAGGTGCCCCGCGATGGAGGAGAGGCCGACGAAGGAGCCTTTGCCGGCGCGGGCGAAGATCGGCACGGCGTGCTTCGCGAGCAGGAACGTCCCGATCACGTTCAGGCTGATGACGCGCTCGAACTCGGAGGCCTTCTGCAGGTGCAGTGGGGCGAGGGCACCGCCGCCGCCGGCGTTCGCGACGACACCGTCGAGCCCGTCGCGCCACTGCGCCGCCGCCGCCACGACCCGCTGGACGTCCGACTCGTTCGTGACGTCCGCGACGTGCCAGGTCACGGCCTCGCGGCCGACCTTCGCGTTGATGCCCTCCGCAGCGGATTCCAGGGTTGCCTGGGTACGCCCGCAGATGGTGACCCACGCACCCTCGTGGGCCAGTGCGGCCGCGATTCCCGATCCGATTCCGGTCCCGCCGCCGGTTACCAGGATGGAATGCCCCTCGACCGAGCCAACCATGTCGCCGCCCTCCGACCCGGAAACCAGTTGCCGCCGTATGACGACAATGACGGCCAGACCGGGAGCTGACCGCCGCCTTCGACTATTTGACTACTTGACGTTTACGCCGGTGCCGGTGCCGGTGTGTCTTGTGACGACCGTGGCGCTGTTGTCGGCATAGGTCACCTCGCGGGCGATCAGCCCGTCGCGAAAGGTGACGTAGATGGCCATCGGTGTGCTGGCGAGGTAGTCCGCCGACGGATCGTCGACGGTGCCGGGGTACATCGCCGCCGCGGCCGGGCCACGCAGCACCATGCGCATCAGGCCGTCCGCGGCGATGGTCCCGGTCACCGCGTCGACGGCGAGGTGATCCCAGTCCATCCACAGCATGCGATAGGCGCGGGCCAGCCCGGCGGCGAAACCGGCCACGAACGCGTCGCGTCCTTCGCCCGTCAGCCCGCCGGCCGGATGGGACCTGAGCACGAAGTCCGGTGTCACGGCCGCGCCGAGGGCCTCGAGGTCACCGACGATCTCGGCGGTCACGCGGCGTTCCAGGACAGCGAGCATGGCGCGCTCGCGATCGTCCTGGGCCGCCGCGAGCCGGTCGCGGAGCCGGGCGATCGATGCCGCTGGGTCAGTGTCCATCCATCATCCCGGGTCCTGTTCCCTTCCGGATCGCCGGCGAGCGGTTGTCGCGAAGGGCTTCCACTGGCTGGGGGCCGGTGCCGCGCGCTCGGAGGGCGTACGCGACAGAGCTAACCATTTGACCGACCACGTTACAAGTCGCACTTGATGTCCTACCCTTCGATGCCCGTGGACCGGCCGGGCGGGAGGAGGGCGCGTCCGAGGTGAGACAAAATTGAGATTATGTGCCACCATGTCACGCATGGGTCATGGTGGCGCGGCACGGCCGCCCCGTCCATGCGCCCTGCCTGACGAGGTCCTGCCCGACGAGATGCCGCTCCGCCGCGGCGGGTGTGCCCCTGCCCGCCGGCATCGGCACCGAAGCGGCGCTCGTCACCGGGATCGAGTGCATCAGTAGCCGCAGTAGCTGTGCAGCGGCCGGCCGGCGCGGTCTCCGCCAGTCCGCCAGCCGCGCCCATAGCTCTTGAGGGGATGAGCCAGATGGCACCGAAGGACATCGGAGCGCTGCGCGGCGCGGACGAGACTCTCACCCACCAGATCGTCGACACGTTCGCCACGGTGTCCGAGTCCGACCTGGCCTGGACCGAGAAGATCTGGGGTTCGCTCGCCAGCGTCGACGGTTCGCTGCAGGTTGACTTCGGCCTGGGGAAGTATCAGAACCGGGGCATCATCGACGGTTTCGCCGGCGTCTCCCGGGGCCGCGAACAATGGACCGTCCGGGGTAGCCGCGAGCTGCGCACCGCGCCCGAGCTGATGGGTATCGGCCCGATCGAGTACGAGATCATCGAGCCGCTGACCAAGGTGCGGTTCCGGCTGGCGGAGAACGACATCCAGCCGATCTCCTTCGACCTGGTCCTGTCCGGGGTGACGCAGCCGTTCTTCGAGGACCGCAACCTCGTCCGCAGCCGGCACACCGGCCGCGTCGACGTGAACATCGTCCGCTACCACCAGGGTGGCTGGGCTTCCGGCACGGTCACCGTCAACGGTGAGACATACGAGGTGCGCCCGGAGACGTGGTTCGGCTACCGGGATCATTCCTGGGGTGTGCGGCAGGCCGTCGGCGCGGCTCCCACCGATCTCGCGCCGCGCCGCTCCGCCACGCCGAAGCCGGGCGCCGCCCCGGTGAAGGGGCTGATGAAATGGGCGCCGGTGTTCCTTCGCCGCGCCGACGGAACCTACTACGAGACGGCCATCTTCATCGCCGGCGGGGCCTGGGGCTACACGTCGGCCTATGTGAACGAGGCGGGCGGGCGGCAGAACGCGGTGCGCCACGCCGAGCCGCACATGGCCTACGACCCGCGCACCCGTTTCGTGAAGGGTGGCGAGCTGCACCTGACCATGGAGTCCGGTGAGCAGCGGGTCATCGAGGTCGAGGCGCTGGGGGAGTCCGGCTTCTTCCTCAAGACCGGGCTCTACGGTGAGTGGAAGGGCCAGATTCACGGAAGCTGGAAGGGAAAGCTGCACCTGGACGGCGAGCACATCGCGGACTGCTGGTCGGACGAGTCGCTGCGCGAGCTCGGCCAGTTCCGTGACACGCCTGTCCGGGTCCGGGAGGGAGACGCGGTGGGTTACGGAATCATGGAAAGCATCATCGGCGGCGAATGGCCGGAGCTCGGCCTCACCGCCGACTCGGACCACCAGGTGTCGTACTCATGACGACGCCGGCCGTGACCGAGACCGAGGGCGACTCCGTGCGGCGGATCAACGTTCTGGACCCGGAGTTCTACGTTGATCCGTGGGATGCCTACCGGTGGTTAAGGGACCAGGCGCCGGTCTTCTGGGATCCGGTGCAGCGACTGTGGGTGATCTCCCGCTTCGAGGATGTCGTCACCGTCGAGAAGGACGGGGTGCGTTACACCTCCTACGAAGGCTCCCGCCCCCACATCGACCTGCGCGAGGAACTGTCCATGATCAACATGGACGACCCTGACCACCAGGCGCAGCGCAACCTCGTCGCCAGCCAGTTCACCCCGCGCGCGGTGCGCCGGCATGAGCAGCACGTCCGCGACGTCGTCACGGAGATCCTCGACGCGGTGACCCCGCTCGGGGAATGCGAGGCGATCGAGGCAATCGCCTCACGCCTGCCCGCCATCATGATCAGTGATCTGCTCGGCTACCCGAGGGACCAGTGGGAGCGGGTCCGGCACTGGTCCGAGCAGATCATGCTGCTCTCCGGCCAGACGTCACCGGACGGACCACCGCACGTCACACATCCGGAGATCCCCGGCCTCATCAAGGACTTCTACGAGGGCACCCTCGAGGTCGTCAAGGCCCGGCGCGCCGAGCCACGCGACGACCTCATCTCGGTGTGGGCGAACCGTCCCGACTGGAGCACCAAGAAGGTTCTCGACGAGATCCTCCTGGTGCTCGACGGCGGGGCGGAGACGACCCGCACCGTCATCGGCACGATGATCCGCGACCTCGCCCTGAACCCCGACCAGCGGGCCCTGCTGATCGAGCGGCCCGAGCTGCTGGCGTCCAAGGCCGTCGAGGAGTTCATCCGGTGGGTGTCGCCGGTGCTCAACATGCGGCGCACCGCGACCGAGGACCACGAGCTGCACGGCCAGCACATCCGCCGCGGCGACCAGCTCCTGCTGCTCTACCCGGCGGCGAACCGTGACCCGCGGGTGTTCGTCGACCCGGAGACCCTGGACGTCGCCCGGACCGCTCCCCGGCATGTGGCGTTCGGTTTCGGCACCCACGTCTGCCTGGGCGCGCATCTGGCCCGCCTGGAACTTCGGGTGATGTTCGAGGAACTGCTGCGCCGGATGCCGGACTGGGAGCTCGTCGACCCGACCGAGCCGAAAGTTCTCCCTGCCACCTTCGCCCGGGCGTACGACCAGATCCGCATACGGTTCACCCCGAGCTGAGCGACCGCGGGAACCGCGGAAACCGGCAGGGACGACCGGCGGGGACTACAGCAGACGGAGACAGGTGCATCCATGGGCAACGACAACGGTCTCGAACGGTTAGCCGCGTGGCTGCGGGACCAGATGCCGGCAGCCACCGACGTCCGGATCGAGAACGCCGACCGGGTCACGTTCGGCTATTCGGCGGAGATCAGCGTGCTCACGCTCGCGTGGCACGCCGGTGGCGCCGATCACCGCCGGGAGGTCGTCCTCCGGCTCAGCCCGCGAAGCCCCGGGCTGCTGGAGCCGTACGACATGGAACGGCAGTTCACCATTCTGCGCGGGCTGGAGAACAGCGCCGTCCGCAGCCCGGCGGTGCTGTGGCTGGAGCCGTCCGGCTCCGTGCTGGGGCGCCCGTTCTACGTGATGGAGCGGGTGCCCGGCGAGGTCTACGAGGACCAGATCCCCGCCGAGCTCGACGCCAGCCCCGAGACGATCCGCCGCATGTCGGAGGGGATCGTCGAGCAGATCGCCGCGATCCACCGGGTCGACCTGCGGGAAAGCGGCCTGGCCGCACTCGGCGACGGCCGGACCTACCTGGACGACGAGCTCGGGCGCTGGGCGTCGGAGCTGCACCGGGTGCGCAAGGACCGGCTGCCGGCCCTGGAACGGCTGCTCGACGTGCTGCGGGAACAGCGGCCCGCGCCCTCGGAGACCGTCACCCTCGTGCACGGCGACGTGAAACCGGGGAACTTCGCCTTCGCCGACGGCGAGGTGACCGGCGTGTTCGACTGGGAACTCGCCGCCCTCGGCGACCCGCTGGCCGACCTCGGCTACCTCGAACTGTTCTGGGCGACGCCGGTCTTCATCACCGGCCGCCCCGGAGCGCTCACCTTCGACGAGGCCCTCGCGTACTACGAGAAACTCACCGGCCTTCCGACCCGGCATCGGGAGTGGTACAAGGCGTTCCAGACCTTCAAGACCTGCGTGATCCTGCTCGTCGGGGCGATGCTGTTCGACAGCGGCGCCAGCGACGAGCTGCGTTTCGCGCAGATGGGCCTCGCCATTCCGCATTTCACCCGGGCCGCGCTGCACGACCTGGGCGTCGACGAGGACCTCGAGACCGGCCCGGTACTGGCCGGCCGCGAACGTTACCGCCAGGTCCGCGACCGCCTCGCCGCGAGCTCCTCCGCCTGAGTTCGACGGACGTTGCCGCGGCTGTCCGAGGTTGGCCGCGGCGACGGCGCCACCGGACCGACACCCGGGCAGGTTCCCGGGCCATGCTTGTCGTTCCTGCCCGGCCGATGATCATGTCGCGTCTGAACTGGGCGAACATCGCCAGTATCTGGAGGGGCATGCGGCCGATGGAAACGGCAGCTCACATCGATGGCGTTGATCAAGCGGTGCCGATCTCACGCTCTTGGTATTCGCGCGGTGAGAGTCCGTGGAAGCGTGTGAAGGCGGCGCTGAAGGTCGGTAGGTGAGCATAGCCAACGCGGCGGGCGACGGCGCTGGGCTTGGCGCCGCCGACGAGGAGGTCGCGAGCCATGCGCATGCGGGCCGCGTAGCGCCAGCGGGCGAAGGTCATTCCGGTCTGCTCGTGGAACGCTCGGTGGACGTCGGCGGGCAGGTCGAAGTCGGTCGATCCAGCGGAGACCCCGATGCGGCGAAGGTAGTCCATGGCAGCTTCGCGCAAACGCGGCTCGGTGGGCATCGGCACCGATAGCGCCCGCTGCGCGGCGACCTGCTCGGCGAACAGGTCGATGATGCGGGTCGGGTCATAGTCGACGGGACGCAGCGAGGTTCGGGCGCTGATGGAGGAGAACATCAGGTAGTCGTCCCACGCTCGCGGGAACTGCACCTGGATCGGTTCGATCAGTTGCAGATCGGCGGTGCTGGCGTTCCCGAGCGGTAGCGAGATGGAGTCCTGGCGAAGCCCGGTAATGTGCTCGACTCCCGCCGGTATCCAAGTCGCGACGCCACGCAGTCGCTCATAGCGCCTAAGGTCGATGTCGAGGTAACCGCTGCCGCGATACATCCAACTGAGCACGTGACTGTCCATGGCGTGCAGGGGTGTGCGGGCGGCGGGCAGCAGATCGGGCGCATGGGCAGCGGCACCGCCTCTCCGCATCAGGCGCACGAAGTTGTCAGCCTGGCGTGCCGCGCTGGCCCGCCCGGTCAGGCCACCGGCAAGAGCGCGGGCGGCGAGCTCCCTGGCGAACTCGTGAGGGGTCAGCCCGAACTGCTGCTGGAACGCGCGCCGGAAACCGCCGCGGCTGGCGAAGCCCACTCGCGCTGCCGCCTGATCGGCGTCGTACCCGGCGGCCAGAAACTCGACGGCGGCGGTCAGCCGGCAGTGCAGTCGCCACTGCTCGAAGGTGAGCCCGGTATCGGCGAGGAACTCGCGCAGCAGGGTGCGCGGACTTGAGGGCACCCGGGTCGCCCATTCCCTGACGGTGAGGTCGAGCGCGGGGTCGCGGATCAGTTCCTCGGCCACTGCTCTCGCTCCGGCGGCCTTCGGCATGGTGGGGGGATCGAGCAGTGCCGAAGGAGCGGTGGCCCCGCCGCGCGGAGGTGAGGTTGGGCGTGTGCCGAGACCACGAAGGAGATCGGCCACCCCGCCAGGCGAATACCCGTGACCGGTGAACGGTGTGACCTGAAGGTTGAAGTACTGGATCAGCCAGTCCTGCCAGTCATCGGGGACGTCGAACCGCGTCGGTTTGGTCGGCGCCCAGGCCCCGACGCTGGCGTCGAGCCAGTACGGGAAAGCGACCGTGCCGGGCTCGGTGATCGTCAGAGCGCGGTTTCGGTAACTCTGAGGCATCCAGATGCCTTCGCCGCCAGCGAGAGGGAACTCCGTTCCGCCGTCCAGAAGCACCCGCGCTCGACCGGCGCGGACCCAGATCAGCATGTGACTGGGGCGCTCCACCGGAACCATCCGTGCTCCCGCTATCGGCGGTGGAGACGAGCCAATCATGTCCTAACTATATGGCGACCTGCGTACCCAAGTGTGGTGAGGTTTACCGTACCTTACCAGTGGCCCCTCTGCCGTTGGCGGCGCGCGGCCTCCTCACCCCAGACGCGATTGGAAGGGGCTTCCCTCAGCATGCCGAAGACCGCACGTGGGCTCACCGTGCACCCGCTGACCCTGCGAGAGGTCGAGGTGGTGCGGGTGGTGGACCTGACGCCGGGGATGCGGCGGATCACGTTGGGTGGCGAGCAACTTCGTGCGTTCACCTCGGCGAACGGCTTCCCGCAGCCGGCGTTCGACTCGACGGGCTTCGACGACGACATTCGGTTGGTGTTCTGCTACCCCGATCAGGCCGAGCCGGTGCTGCCAGTGCAGAAGGAGAAGGGCCTCGAGCTGCCGAGGGACCCCCGGCCGTTGTCAAGGAGCTACACAGTCCGTCGCTGGAACCCCGCGACCGGAGAACTGGACGTGGACATCGTCAAGCACGGTATCGGTGTCGGCAGCACCTGGGCGTATCGCACCCAACCCGGCGACCGTATGCACTTCCACGGCCCGAGCGCATCGCGGGCGCTGCCGCAGGACGCGGACTGGCTTCTCGTCGCCGGCGACGACACAGCGATCCCCGCGATTGCCCGCCTGCTTGAGGAGTTGCCCGATGACGCGCGGGCGCAGGTGTTCATTGAGGTCGCCGAAGACGCTCACCGGCTGGAGCTGAGGGCTCTGCCGCGGGCTGAGGTGACCTGGTTGGTGCGCGGCGGCGCCGAGGCGGGCACGACCACGCTTCTGGTGGACGCGGTCAGGAACAGTGGCTGGTGGGACGGTCGACCGTTCGCGTGGTTCGCGGGAGAGCGCTCGGTGGTGCGGGATCTGCGTCGCCATCTGGTCGAGGACCGGGGTTTACCCAAGGAGGACATCGAGTTCACCGGGTACTGGCGTCGTGGCGAGGTCATTGCCCTGGAGGCCGACGGAGCGGTGCCCGACCCCGAGAAGTCGATCACGCCCTTCGAGAGGCTCCATCAATTGACCGAACTGGTCCCACCGATCGCGATCCGCACCGCCGTCGAGCTGGGCATTCCCGAGCTGATCTCGCGTGGTGTCAGCAGCGTGGCGGACCTGGCCGTCAGGGCGGATGCCGACGAGCGGGCGTTGGGCAAGCTGCTGCGCTACCTGCATGCCCTGGACGTGCTGACCGAGACCGAACCGGGCCGCTACGATCTGACGCCGGTGGGTGAAGTCCTGACCGTCGAGTTCGTCGCGGACTCCCTGCATCCGTCCGGGGTGGGAGGCCGGGAGATGCTCGGCGTCCACGGACTCACCGAGTCGATCCGCACTGGCCGGTCGTCCTACGCCTCCGTCACGGGTCAGACCTTTGCCGAGGTGCGGGCCGAGCAGGACTACGAGGACCGCTACCTGGAACGTCTGGCCGAGTTCCAGCACGCGCTGGCTATGTCGATCGCCAAATCCGGCCTGCTTAGTGGCGTCCGGCACCTGGTGATCCACTCCGGTGGCGCGGGCGTGCAGGCCCGCGAGTTCGTCGCCGCACATCCGGATCTGCGGGTGACAATCTGCGCGCTGCCCGCCCAGGCGGACTGGCTACACCGCGACCTGCCCGCCACGATCCCCGACGAGCAGCAGCGGGCACGGGTCAGCGTGGCCGAGCAGTCGGTATTCGAGCCCAGCCCCGAATCGGACGTCGTGTTCGTCAGCCGCGCCTTCAAGGCGCTACCCGACGCCGACGCCGCCCACGCTCTCCGCCGAGTGTCCGAGAACCTCCTCCCGGGTGGGCGGGTGCTGCTGGTCGAGGAGGTCTTCGACACCGGCGACCTCGATGAGCATGACGGCGAAGCCGACCTGATCGGACTCGCGGTACATGGCTCCGGTCTACGCACCGCCGAGGAACTGGACACCGTGATCATCTGGTCGGGGCTCACCCGCACAGAGACACACATCGTCGGCTGGGGCACCACAGTCCACGAACTCGTCCGCAACGACACCAACTGACCCGTGGTGCCCCTTTCCGGCCGGACTGCTGCTCCTATCAAAATTAGGGGCAGCACGGAAGATGAAATAGTTGACACGAAAGCGCAGGAAATACTCGCCTGAATTCAAGGACGAGGTGGTAAAGATGATACCCGAGGCGTTTCGTCCGATCGTCGACGTCGCACGTGAACTCGGCGTCGTCGAGGAGAACTCGGAGTCCGGGTCGCCGCCCATCGGAACGCCCACGCCGGCGAGACGCCCTCGCCGGCCGCCGCGGGCAACGCGCGGATACGCGAACTCGAACGGCAGAACCATGAGCTGGCCATGGAGGGCAGCTTCTTGAAAAGCCGCGGCGTGCTTCGCCGAGGATCGTCGCCGAGCGACACGTTCGAGTTCATCGATGCGGAGTACGCCGCCCGCACCACCACGAACACCGCCACACCCACACCGTCCATCACCCGGATGTGCGCCTGGCTGCAGGTCTCTCGCTCCGGGTCCCATGAACGGCGCGACCGTCCCGCCTCCGCGACCGCGACCCGCCGCGACGAGCTCGCCGCGCTGGTTCAGCGGTCGTCACCGTCATCGACACCGCCATCACCCTGGATCACCTCAATAATGACTGTCCGGATTTAACGGGGCGCACCACCCCCACCCGGATGAAGAACAGAAGGAAGAGAACGCGTCCATGACCTTTACCAGACCACGACGCCGTAGTGCGGCCCTTGTCGCCGCGTTGCTGGGCACCGTGATCCTCCTCGCGGGGTGCGGCGGCGACGACGAAAACGATCAAGGCGACGCGGTCGGGACGACCCGCACTGTGGAGGCCGACAACGGCACGGTCGAGATCCCGGCGCACCCGCAGCGGATTGCAACGCTCGGGAGACTGACCGTGTCGTTCCTCGACCTCGGCGGCGAGCCGGTGGGCGTCACGGAGGTGGACGCCTCCGTGCTCGATCTACTGCCCAAGGAGCAGCAGGCCGCGTACAAAGCGGCCAAGCTCCTCGGCTCCGGCGCCAGCGAAGCCGACCTCGAGCTGCTGGCCACCCTCAAGCCCGACCTCATCTTGTTCTCCGCACCTGAGTCCGACTTCGAGCAGATGAAGTCGCAACTGGCATCGATCGCGCCGACGATCTTCTTCGGGTTCAGCTCGGACTGGAAGACCCGTCTGTCCGTGACCGCGGATGCCACTGATCTGACGGATGCTCTCAACGAGCAGAAGACCGAGTACGAAGGGAAACTCGCTGGTTTCCAGGGTAAGTACTCGAAGATCATCCAGGACACCACGTTCGGCGAAGTCAACAGAGGTTCGTGGCAGGACGCGGGGATGTTCACCCTCAACGGCTCGCAGTGCTCGGAGATAGCTCGCGCGGACATTCCGCTGAACATCCCCGATCTGGGTGAAGGGGGCGAGGAGCGCTCGTTCGAGAAGATCGGCGAACTGTCCGAGTACGATGTGCTCATTTACCCCGTGGACGCTGAGGGTCAGGTCGCGGAAGGTTTCGCCCCCGTGGCGGACTCGAACGCGTGGAAGGCCCTTCCCGCTGTGACGTCCGGGAAGGCTCTTGGTGTCTACTGCTTCGGCGATGTCAGCTTCACCAGAAGCTATCGAACCTACTCTCAGTACCTGGATTCACTCGACAAGGCTCTGGCGACGCTCGCGACGGCGGGATGACGGCGCAGACCAGTGACGTCGAGGTCCGGATGCCCGCGGTGGCGGCATCCGGACCTCGGCTGCGCGCCGTCGGTCTGCTCGCGGTGCTGGCGACACTGCTCGTGCTGCTGGTGCTGAGCCTGTTGGTCGGCTCGAAAGCGATTGCGCTGTCGGTGATATGGGATGCGCTGTTTCATCCGTCGTCCGACATCGATCAGTTCTCGATCCGTGACTACCGTCTGCCGCGCACGATCGTCGGGCTCGTCGTAGGCATGGCGTTGGGAGTCGGGGGGGCGTTGATCCAGGCATTGACGCGCAATCCGCTGGCTGACACCGGTATCCTCGGGGTGGGCGCGGGTTCCTCTTTCGCGGTGACCGTGGCCGTCGGCGTGCTCGGAATCCGCGATATCAGTGGCTACATGTGGTTCGCGTTCGCCGGAGCGCTGATCGTCACGATCATGGTCCTGCTCCTGGGATCCACCCGACGTGGTCAATCGGCGGGAGTCATGGTGCTCGCCGGGATCTGTGTCAGCGCGGTGCTCGATGGCGCCGGGTCGGCACTTCAGCTGACCAACCCGGATGCGTTCGATGCGATGCGGTCGTGGGCCGCCGGTTCGATCCTGGGGCGCCCCCTCGACGTGGTGTGGCCAGTCCTGCCGTTCTTCGCCGTGGCACTCGTTCTGGCCTTTGCGGTGTCGGGTCCACTCAATGCGATGGCTCTCGGCGACGAGATCGCCGCCGCCCAGGGCGTCCGTCTGGCCCGTACCCGCGTCCTCGCGATCCTCGCGCTCGCACTGCTCGCCGGAGGCGCGACCGCCATCGCGGGCCCCATCGGATTCGTCGGGCTCATGGTGCCGCATGTGGCCCGCTGGTTCGTCGGCCCGCACCAGCGCTGGATCTTCGCCTACAGCGTTCTCCTCGCCCCGTGCCTGCTGCTGACCTCCGACATCCTCGGGCGAATCGTCATGCGGCCCAGCGAGATCCCCGTGGGTATCGTCACCGCCTTCATCGGCGCACCCGTTCTCATCGCACTGGTGCGGCGGAAGAAGGCGAGCAGACTGTGAGCATCGGCGTTACTTCTCGGTCCGGATCAACGCGCCTTCGCTCAACAGGAAGGGCTCCCGGGGCGCGGGTGGATTTCGGGCGGCGGGTGCTGGTGCTGCGGCGAGGGAGGATCGCGGTCCGGCTTGAGTGGCGCTCGGTCATCGTCTGCGCGGTGCTCGCGGTCGCGGTCGCCTGCATGGCGGTGCTCGCGCTGATGACGGGCTCGTACCGGCTCAGCCCTGGGCAGGTGGTCTCCGCGCTGGTCGGCGGGGAGACCGGGCTGGTCCACGACATCGTGATCGAGTGGCGGGCGCCCCGAGTGGTTGCGGCGCTGGTGTTCGGTGCCGCGTTGGGGGTGAGCGGGGCGGTCTTCCAGTCGATGTTGCGCAACCCGCTCGCCGACCCCAGCGTCATCGGGTTCTCCCAGGGCTCCTACACCGGTGCGTTGATCGTGATCCTCCTCGTCAACGGCACCTACGTGCAGTTGATATTCGGGGCGTTGCTGGGGGGGATGGCCACCGCCATCGCCGTGTACCTGCTCGCCTACCGGCGAGGGGCGCAGGGGTTCCGGTTGATCATTGTCGGCATCGGCGTCTCGGCGATGCTCGGCTCGCTCAACACCTGGCTGATACTCAGAGCCGACCTGGAACAGGCGATTGCAGCCGCCGCGTGGGGCGCCGGATCGCTCAACGGGGTGTCCTGGGATCAGGTGGCCATCGGTGGTGTGGGCATCGCTGTGCTTCTGCTGCTGGCTGCGATGTCGAGCCGGCCCATGCGGCAGATGGAGCTGGGTGACGACACCGCCGCCGCCCAAGGGGTGCGGGTCTCGCCCGCCCGCCTCGGCATGGTCGTGGTGGGGGTGGCGTTGACGGCGATCGTCACGGCCGCATCGGGGCCGATCGCGTTCATCTCCCTGGTCGCGCCGCAGATCGGACGCCGCCTCGTCCGCACTGCGGGGATAACCCTCGCACCCGCCGCCTTCGTCGGCGCGCTGCTGTGTCTGGTGGCGGACTACCTCGCCCAGCACGTCGCCCCGACTCCCCTGCCGGTGGGGATCATCACCGTCATTCTCGGCGGTGGGTACCTCGGGTATCTGCTTTTCACCGAAGCCAGGAGACGCCTATGAACACCGACACCGTCCTCGATCCTGCGGTGGCGAGAGACGTACCCACTCATGTTCCGCCGCCCGGCGGCTCACGCCTGCGCGTGGAGTCGGCGACGATCGGTTACGACAGGCGCATCATCAGCGAGGGCCTGTCGGTGTCCATTCCGGACGAGTCGTTCACCGTCGTCGTCGGCCCGAACGCGTGCGGGAAGTCCACTCTGCTGCGCGGCCTGTCGCGGCTGTTGAAGCCGTCCGCGGGTCAGGTGGTCCTCGACGGTGTTGCTATCCAGTCGTACAAGACGAAGGAGGTGGCGCGGCGGGTCGGCCTGCTGCCGCAGACCTCGATCGCCCCGGACGGGATCACCGTAGCCGACCTGGTGGCTCGGGGTCGGTATCCGTATCAGGGCTTCATCCGGCAGTGGACCGAGGCCGACGAGCGGGCCGTGGTCAGGGCGATGGACCAGACCGCGGTCACTGACCTGTCCGGCCGCCTGGTGGACGAGTTGTCGGGAGGCCAGCGACAGCGGGTGTGGGTGGCGATGGCGCTCGCGCAGCACACCAGCATCCTGCTGCTGGACGAGCCGACCACGTTCCTCGACATCACCCATCAGATCGAACTGATGGAGCTGTTCACCGACCTGCACCATGTCGGCCACACCCTGGTCGCCGTGCTGCACGACCTGAATCACGCTGCTCGCTACGCCACGCACCTGATCGCCATGAAGGACGGCGCCGTGGTCGCCGAGGGGCCACCGTCGGAGATCGTGACGGCCGAGCTGGTCGAGGAGGTGTTCGGCCTGCGCTGTCTGGTGGTGCCCGATCCGGTGGCGGGCACTCCTGCGGTGGTGCCGCTGGGCCGTGACCGCGGTGGCGAAGGCGTGCGGGAGGGCCGTTGATGCGCACCGATCCGATGGAGCTGGGGCGAGGACCTCTGACGCGGTGGCTACCGGTGCTTGGACAGGCTGCGCCCGAGCCTCCTGATGTCCAGTCGTTCGAGGTCAGGGATGGTGATCGTCCCGGACAGTTCGTGGCGCGCATCATCTTCTCGCTGCCACGCATCACGATCCCCGCGATGCTGTTGGCGATCGTGTGGCAGGTGGGCGAGTCGGCTGTGCCGGTGGTGATGGGGCTCGCGATCGACCGGGCGCTCGTGACCGGGAACGCTGGGCAACTGGTGCTTTGGCTCGGTGCGCTGGTGGCCTTGTACGTAGCGCTGACGGCGGCGGCCAGGTTCACGAATCGGCTCAACACGTATGTGGTCCAGTTGTTGCAGCACCGACTGCGCGCGACACTCTCGGCCAGAGTGCTGCATTCCGACGGCAGCGCGGCGCGGGCGCCGGCGGACAATGTGGTCTCGGCCATGACCAACGACGTCTTCCGCCTGGCCAACGCCGGGATGCTCGTGGTTCTGCCGATCTCGAGGGTCGCCGCCATAATGTTCATCGCTGTCTCGTTGCTGGTGATGCACTGGCCGCTCGGGGTCATGGTGCTGCTCGGCGCGCCCGTGGCGGTTTGGTTGATGGGCCTCCTGAGCGAACGTCTCTCCCGCGACACCCGCGAATACCAGGATCTCCTCGCTGACACCGTTGGACGGGCCACCGATCTGGTCGCCGGGTACCGGGTGATCAAGGGCGTGCGCGCCGAGGCCGAGGCGACCAGGCGATACCGGCAGGCCAGCAGGGAGACCCTGGTCGGCGCCAGGCGCAACGCAGGGCTACTCGGCAGGTTTCTTGTGGGTTCCGGTGCGGTAAATGGCGTGTTCGTCGCCGCGGTGACGGGGCTGGCGGGCTGGTTCGCGGTGAATGGGCAGCTGAGCGTCGGTGAGTTGATCGCCGCGGGTGGTCTCACCCAGGCGCTGCTGCCACAGATGCAGGCGATCGCGAGTTATTCCATCCCCAATCTCGCGGGCGCCCGCGCCTCCGCCGCGCGAATCATGGACGTGCTCAGGAACGAGGGCACCGCCGCATCCGGGCACGATGACGCGATACGACAGCGGTGCACGCCGCCGCCTGTCCAGGAATTTTCCGCGCCGTATGTCGACGTTCTGGATGTCGGCGTGCCCGGTGCGTCAATCCGGGTGGAGCCCGGTGAGCTGGTGGGAGTGCATGCCGATGATCGGATCGCCGCCCGCATCGCTGACGCGCTGCTGAACCCGTGGGCCGCCAACGACATCGAGGTGCGTCTCGACGGCCGGCCGGCGCACGAACTGACCCCAGCGGAGTACCGTTCCCTGGTCACCGCCGCACCTCATCGGGCAACGTTGTTCACCGGCACCATCCGCGACAACCTCGCCGTCACCGCCTGCCTGCCCGAGAAAATGGACAGTGCAGTGTGGGCGGCTGCCTGTGAGGACTTCGCAGCCGATCTCGACACTCCCGTCGGTGAGAACGGCAATCGCCTGTCCGGTGGCCAGCGTCAACGGGTTGCGCTCGCTCGAGCCTTCGCGACCGACACTCCGGTGCTGGTGCTGCACGACCCGACCACCGCCGTCGACTCGGTGACCGAGCAGACCATCGCCAAGCGGCTGGTCGGTATCCGCACAGATCGCTCAACCCTGCTGATCGCCTCGTCCCCGGCCCTGCTTGGGTGCTGCGACCGTGTCGTCGACCTCCTCGACAACATGCCGGTGCTTGGAAGGGCGGCGCTGTGACCGGGGGATCCGCGACGACGACCGGGGGATCCGCGACGACAGAGCACGCGCTGCCGGTCGCGGGCGGACGTGAGACCGCTCGGGAGGTGTGGCGGCTCAGCCGTGGGCATCGACGCAGTCTGGCCGCCCTCGTGGTGCTGGGAATCGCAAGCACCGCCATCGACCTGATCGGACCTGTCGCGATCGGGTTCCTCATCGATCGGGTCCAGGAAGGCACCGCCGAGCTCAGTACCGTGCTGATCGTCACGGCGATCATGGCGGTCTCGGCCATTCTCGGTGCCGCTGGCACGGCGGCGACAATCGTCCTGGCTACTCGCATGTACCACACCATCCTCGCCGGGCTGCGGGAGGAGTTGGTCTCCCGTGCCCTCACGCTGCCGCAGCATGTCGTCGAGTCCGCCGGCACCGGGGATCTGATCTCGCGGTCCAGCGACGACGTCACCGCGGTTGCCGATGCGGCCCCCGCGGTGATCCCGGCGCTTACCGTCACGACCTTCACCATCGTCATGTCGCTGGGCGGGCTCGCCGCGGTGGAATGGCCCTACGCCGCCGCCCTCGCCGTCGTGCTGCCTGTATACCTGCTCTCCATGCGGTGGTACCTGCGAACAGGCCCGCGGGTGTACCTGGCCGAGCGTGCGGCGATGAGCGCGCGTGCCCAGCAGATCCTGGAATCGCAGCGCGGCCACGCCACCGTCCTCGGATTCAGGCTTGCCGAGCAGCGGCACCGCGCCGTGACCACCACCTCCTGGGGCGTATCGGTGCAGGCATTGCGGGCGCGCACCGTGCAGAGCATGCTCAACACCCGCCTGAACTTCGGCGAGTGCCTGAGCCTGGCCGCCGTGCTCGTCGTCGGCTTCGTCCTGATCGACCACGGAGCCTCGACTGTCGGGGGCGCGACCACCGCCATGCTGCTCGTGCTACGCCTGCTGAACCCGGTCAACCAGCTGCTGTTCGTCATCGACACTCTGCAGTCCGCCCTCGCGTCGCTGAACCGCATGGTCGGAGTCACCACCATCCCCGTCGTGGACGCGCCAGGCGTCGCAACGAGCAGCAGCGTCCATCTCCGCGAGGTCTCCTTCCACTACGGGGCCGGCCCCCGCGTACTTGCCGATGTCACCCTCGACATCCCCACCGGTCAGCGGGTCGCCGTCGTGGGTTCGTCGGGTGCGGGCAAGTCGACGCTGGCCACGGTGATCGCCGGCATTCACCGGCCCGGCGCCGGGACCGTGGCCCGACCGGAGCGCACGGTGATGATCACGCAGGAAGTGCACGTGTTCGCGGGGACGTTGCGCGACAACCTCACCCTCGCCGCGCCGGATGCCACCGACGGCCAGGTAGGGGCTGCGCTGGAAGTGGCCCAGGCCGCGGGGATGCTCGACCTGCTGCCCGACGGCCTTGACACGGTGCTCGGTGGTGGCGGGTACGAGCTGACCGCCGCACAGGAACAACAGGTGGCGCTCACTCGCCTGGTGCTGGCCGACCCGGAACTAGCGATCTTCGACGAGGCCACCGCCGAGGCAGGTTCCGCGTATGCCGGACTGCTCGACCGCGCCGCCGACGCTGCGCTGACCGGACGCACTGGACTGGTGATCGCGCACCGGCTCTCGCAGGCCGCCGCCTGCGATCTGGTCGTAGTGATGGAGCACGGCCGTATCGCCGAGCGAGGAACCCATACAGAGCTGATCGCCGCCGGCGGGGCGTATGCCGCGCTTTGGTCGGCATGGCGGGCCGGGCAGGAAGCTGGAGCGAACGGGTAGGGATGAGGTGAACTTTCGCTGCTGCGGCATTAGTTCCGCAGAAAAGCCCACCGCGCACCTACGACTCCAGCTCAGCGCATCAAGCGATCATCAAAGTCGAACCAGTGACCGAACTCAGGTGCTAAGCGGGCATTCTCTTGTGAAGTACGTGCTGCCGCTCTCGGGCATCTCTCGCGAGTGTCTCGTCGATGCGAGTCTCGTCAATCCGTGTAAATTTAGGTTAGGTTACCTTACACTGGTGGTATGGATGGTCAGCGCGGTGAGGGTTCGCGATGAGCGGGGATTCCCGTGAGGATGCGGGGAGTCCATCGGTTGGGGAAGCGGTGCCTTCCGGTCGGGGGGTGAGCGGTGGGAAGCGGTTGCCTCTTTCGTTTGCCCAGCGCGGGAACTGGGCGGCGCAGCGGTTGTTCCCCGGTTCTGCCGCGTTCTGTGTGTGCGACCTGGTGTGGCTTGACGGGCCTGTCGATGCCGGGGTGTTCGCTGACGCGGTGAGTGGGGCGTTCGCGGAGACGGAGGCGCTGCGGGTGGTCGTTTATGACGATGACGGGGCTCCTTCGCAGTCGGTTGGTGGGAGGCTGTCTCTGCGGACGGTGGTTCCCGAGGAGGTGCTCACCGATGAGGAGATCCGGGCCGTGGTTCGCGCCGGGGTGAGTGCGCGGGAATCTTCGGCGGTTGCGGATCTCACGTCGTCGACGCTGTTCAAACGCGCCGGTGGGGGGTGGGTGTGGTCGTTCACGACGAATAATCTTCTGCTTGACGGGTATAGCACGTCTCTTTATATCCGCCGGGTCGCGGAGCTGTACTCGGCTGCGGTCGATGCGACCCCTGCGCCGCCGAGGTGGTTCGGTCGTCTGGAGGATCTCGTCGCGGGGTCGGCATCGACGCCGGGTGGGTCCGACATTGTTGGTTACTGGCGTGATGTGCTTGCTGTCGACGTGTTTTCCGAGCCTGCGGGAAGCGCGCCTGCTGATCTGTTCTCGTTTTCGTACCGGCCTGTTCCCGTGGCGCTTCCGGCGGGGGCCGATGATCGTCTGCGTATGCTGGCGCGGCAGGTGAGGAGCACGTGGACGGATCTCGTCATCACCGCGTGGGGGCTGTATACGGCACTTGCCGGGAACCGGGACTACCTCGCTGTGCGGGTGCCGTCGATGATGCGCGGTGAGCCGGAGTCGCTGCGTGTGCCGGGTGCGGTCGCCCGCGCGCTGCCCGTCGTGACCGCTCTGCGCCCGGGTGCCACCTTCGGCGAGGTGTTGTCGGTGGTGGGGTCGCAGGTCCGGGATCTACGGGATAATTCCGCGATCGAGGATCATCAGCTTGCCCGTCTCTGGACGGGAGGCGAGCTTTCCTACCTGTCGCTGCCCTCGGTCAACATCAAGATATTCCGGGCGGCACCGGTGTTCGGGGGGATTCCGGGGCTGATTGAGCTGGTCAATCCCGGGCCGACCGGCGTGTTGGATCTCTCCGTCTATGGGAGTCCGGGGCGGGGCCTGCGGATGAATGTTTCCGGCCGGTCTCCGCTCGTGCCGGCAGAAACGGCCAGTCGGCATGCTGCGGCGTTCGGCGTGTTCCTCGGTCACCTCCTCGATGGCCCTGCGGGCAGGACACTGCACGAACTCGCCGATCTCACGACCACTCCCTCTTCGACCGATACCACGGCGGCCGGTGTGTGGTCGGTGGGTGCGGGGGTGGTGGTTCCGGCGGTGACGGTGGATGGGCTGATCCGGGGGCAGGTGGTGCGTTCTCCGGGGGCGGTCGCGGTGGTGGATGACGCGGATGGCGCGCAGTGGACGTATGCGCAGTTCGACGCGCGGGTGAACGCTCTGGCTCACCTCCTGGCTGGGCGGGGTGTGACGGTCGGGGACCGGGTCGCGGTGGTCCTGCCGCGTTCGGTGGACCTGGTGATTTCCCTGACTGCGGTGCTGCGTGCGGGTGCTGCGTATGTGCCGGTGGATCCGGGGTATCCCGCGGAGCGTGTGGCGGCGATCCTGCAGGATTCCGCTGCCCGGGTGGTCATTACCGATGGTGCGACGGCGGCGGCTCAGGCGGGCGTGTTCGCAGCCGCGGGTGTTGCCACGGTGGTCGTCGACGAGGATGCTGTTCGTCGCCGGATAGAACGCGGCGACCCCGAGGCGCCGGTGTTGCCGCGTCCTCTGAGTCCTGACGATTCCGCGTATGTGATGTTCACGTCGGGGACGACGGGGCGGCCCAAGGGTGTGGCGGTGTCGCATGCGGCGGTGGTGAACCGGCTTGTGTGGGGCCGGGAGGTGTTGGGGTTCTCGTCGTCGGATCGGGTGTTGTTGAAGACGCCGTTCACGTTTGATGTGTCGGTGCCGGAGTTCTTCCTCCCGCTGGTTGTCGGGGCGGTGGTCGTGGTCGCCCGTGACAACGCGCATGGGGATCCGGGTTATATCGCCGGTGTGGTGCGGGAACGCCAGGTGACGAGTGTGCATTTCGTGCCGTCGATGTTGCAGGCGTTCCTGGATTCGGGGGTGGAGGCGGGGTCGTTCCCGGGTGTGCGGCTGGTGTCGTTCACGGGGGAGGCGTTGCCGGTGGCGGCGGCGGTCGGCGCCCGGGAGGTGTTCGACCGGGCGGGGCTGTTCAACCTGTACGGGCCGACCGAGGCGGCGGTCGAGATCGCCAGCTACGACATCGCCGGTCTGCGCGTCGACGCGGATTCGACGCCGATCGGCCGTCCGGTGTCGAATTCCTATGTGCGGGTGTTGGACGGGTGGCTGCGTCCGGTTCCGGTGGGGGTGGCCGGTGAGTTGTATCTGGGTGGGGTGCAGCTCGCGGAGGGGTATGTGGGCCGGGCGGGGCTGACGGCGGAGAGGTTCGTCGCTGATCCTTTCGGTGGGTCGGGTGGGCGGTTGTATCGGACGGGGGATCTGGCCCGGTGGAACGGCCGGGGTGAGTTGGAGTATCTGGGTCGGTCCGATGACCAGGTGAAGGTGCGTGGGTTCCGGATCGAACTCGAGGAGATCCGTGCTGTGTTGGAACGGCACCCGGCTGTTTCGGGTGCCGCGGTGACCGCTCTCGATCATCCTGCCGGGGGGAAGTTCCTCGCGGCTTATGTCACGACCGGACCGTCCGCGCCGGCGGACGCAACCATGCTGGCCGTGGTGCTGCGGGAACACACGGCCAGGCTTCTGCCGGAGTACATGGTTCCCGTGTCGTTCACCCGCCTGGGTGTGCTTCCCACGACCGTGAGTGGGAAACTCGACCGTCGAGCGCTCCCCGTCCCTGATCTGGCTGCCGGGTCCGGTGGCGGCCGGCCTCCGGAGACGGACACCGAACTGGCGTTGGCCGGGGTGTTCCGTGACGTGCTCGCTCTTCCGGAGGGCATATCCCTGTCCGTGGACGACGATTTCTTCCGGCTCGGGGGGCATTCGCTGCTGGCGACGCGGGTCGTTGCCCGGGTGAACGCGATCCTTGGTTCAGGGCTGGGTCTGCGGGATGTGTTCGACCATCCCACGATCGCGGGCCTGGCCGAGATCGTCGCCGAAGGCTCGGGTGTCTCGACGATTCCAGCGTTGCGGATCGGGGATCTACCGCGGTCCGCGAACCTCCCGGCGTCTTTCGGACAGCAAGCACTCTGGGTAATTGATCGCCTGGGCGGGCCGGGGGGCAGGTATGTGGTGCCAATGGCGCTTCGCCTGTCCGGAGAACTGGACGTCAGCGCACTTGATGCTGCGGTGAAGGATGTAGTCACCCGGCACGAGGCATTGCGAACCCTGATCGTGGAAGACAACGGGCGGCTGCGCCAGGTGGTCGTCCCTGCCCAGGACGCGAGCGTTCGCCTCACACTGATCCCGGAGGATCTCTCCGGTTCCGGGGGTGACGCCGCAGAGGAACGGATCGCAGACTTCGTGCGGCGGGGGTTTGACCTGGCGGCAGACATTCCCTTCCGTGCCGGCTTGTTGCGGGAGGCTGGCACGGAGTGGGTACTGGTGCTGGCGGTGCATCACCATGCGGTTGACGAATGGTCGCTGCCGGTGCTGCTGGGGGACCTGTCAACCGCATACCAGGCCCGGTCGGCCGGTCGTGAGCCGGGGTGGGCGCCGCTGAAAATGCAGTACGCCGACTACGCGATCTGGCAACGAGACATCCTCGGGGATCCCGCCGACCCGGATTCCGAACTCGCTCGGCATTTGAGCTATTGGCGTAATGCCCTCGCTGACGCGCCGGAGGAATCCACGATCGCCCTGGACCGGTCTCGCCCTGCTGAGCCCACCCACCAGGGCGGTGATGCCGAGTTCGCCGTCGCGTCCGAGACTGTGGCGGGGTTGCGGGGCGCCGCGCAGCGCAACGGCGTGAGCATGTTCATGATCGTGCAGACCGCGATCGCGCTGACGGTCTCCGCGCTCGGCGGAGGAGACGACGTAGTGATCGGTTCCCCGGTCGGGGGCCGCACTGAGGACGGCCTGGAGAACCTGGTCGGGTACTTCGTCAACACCCTCCCCCTGCGCCACCGGCTCCGACCCGACGACACGATCAGCGAACTCCTCGGGCGCGTCCGGCAGACGGTGCTGGATGGGCTCGCCCACCAGGCCGCACCGTTCGAGCACATCGTGTCCGCCGTCGGCGTCGACCGGTCCGTTGCCCGCAACCCCGTCTTCCAGGTCATGCTCACCCACCAGAACCTGTCCGGCGGGCCCGACCCGCTCAATCTCCCCGGAGTCACCGCTCGGCAACAACGCGCTTCCCTCGGAGCGGTCAAGACGGACCTGGACATTTACGTGGACGAGGCCCAGCACACCCTCACCGGGTCCCTGAGCTATGCCACTGACCTGTTCGACCCGGGCACCGCGGAGCGTTTCCTCGCTCTCCTACAACGAACCTTCACCACAATCGCGGCCCGCCCCGAAACACGGATCGCCGATCTTCAGGTGCTGTTCGACACCGACGTCTCGTCGGTGGGTGGGTGGTCGGTGGGTGCGGGGGTGGTGGTTCCGGCGGTGACGGTGGATGGGCTGATCCGGGGGCAGGTGGTGCGTTCTCCGGGGGCGGTCGCGGTGGTGGATGACGCGGATGGTGGGGTGTTGACGTATGCGGGGTTCGATGGTCGGGTGAACGCGCTGGCCCGGCTTCTGGCTGGGCGGGGTGTGACGGTGGGGAGCCGGGTCGCGGTGGCTTTGCCGCGTTCGGTGGACCTGGTGATTTCCCTGACTGCGGTGCTGCGTGCGGGTGCTGCGTATGTGCCGGTGGATCCGGGGTATCCGGCGGAGCGTGTGGCGGCGATCCTGCAGGATTCCGGTGCCCGGGTGGCTATCACTGATGGTGCGACGGCGGCGGCTCAGGCGGGCGTGTTCGCAGCCGCGGGTGTTGCCACGGTGGTCGTCGATGAGGGTGCTGTTCGTCGCCGGATAGAACGCGGCGACCCCGAGGCGCCGGTGTTGCCGCGTCCTCTGAGTCCTGACGATTCCGCGTATGTGATGTTCACGTCGGGGACGACGGGGCGGCCCAAGGGTGTGGCGGTGTCGCATGCGGCGGTGGTGAACCGGCTTGTGTGGGGCCGGGAGGTGTTGGGGTTCTCGTCGTCGGATCGGGTGTTGTTGAAGACGCCGTTCACGTTTGATGTGTCGGTGCCGGAGTTCTTCCTCCCGCTGGTTGTCGGGGCGGTGGTCGTGGTCGCCCGTGACAACGCGCATGGGGATCCGGGTTATATCGCCGGTGTGGTGCGGGAACGCCAGGTGACGAGTGTGCATTTCGTGCCGTCGATGTTGCAGGCGTTCCTGGATTCGGGGGTGGAGGCGGGGTCGTTCCCGGGTGTGCGGCTGGTGTCGTTCACGGGGGAGGCGTTGCCGGTGGCGGCGGCGGTCGGCGCCCGGGAGGTGTTCGACCGGGCGGGGCTGTTCAACCTGTACGGGCCGACCGAGGCGGCGGTCGAGATCGCCAGCTACGACATCGCCGGTCTGCGCGTCGACGCGGATTCGACGCCGATCGGCCGTCCGGTGTCGAATTCCTATGTGCGGGTGTTGGACGGGTGGCTGCGTCCGGTTCCGGTGGGGGTGGCCGGTGAGTTGTATCTGGGTGGGGTGCAGCTCGCGGAGGGGTATGTGGGCCGGGCGGGGCTGACGGCGGAGAGGTTCGTCGCTGATCCTTTCGGTGGGTCGGGTGGGCGGTTGTATCGGACGGGGGATCTGGCCCGGTGGAACGGCCGGGGTGAGTTGGAGTATCTGGGTCGGTCCGATGACCAGGTGAAGGTGCGTGGGTTCCGGATCGAACTCGAGGAGATCCGTGCTGTGTTGGAACGGCACCCGGCTGTTTCGGGTGCCGCGGTGACCGCTCTCGATCATCCTGCCGGGGGGAAATATCTCGCGGCCTACATCACTGTTACCCCGGCCGCGCCGGCGGAGGAGGCTGTGCTGGCCGTGGTGCTGCGGGAACACACAACCGCGCTTCTGCCGGAGTACATGGTTCCCGTGTCGTTCACCCGCCTGGGTGTGCTTCCCACGACCGCGAGTGGGAAACTCGACCGTCGAGCGCTCCCCGTCCCTGATCTGGCTGCCGGGTCCGGTGGCGGCCGGCCCCCGGAAACGGACACCGAACTGGCGTTGGCCGGGGTGTTCCGTGACGTGCTCGCTCTCCCGGAGGGCATATCCCTGTCCGTGGACGACGATTTCTTCCGGCTCGGGGGGCATTCGCTGCTGGCGACGCGGGTCGTTGCCCGGGTGAACGCGATCCTTGGTTCAGGGCTGGGTCTGCGGGATGTGTTCGACCATCCCACGATCGCGGGCCTGGCCGAGATCGTCACCGAAGGCTCGGGTGTCTCGACGATTCCAGCGTTGCGGATCGGGGATCTACCGCGGCCCGCGAACCTCCCGGCCTCTTTCGGACAGCAAGCACTCTGGGTAACCGACCAGATTGCCGGCAAGACGATCTACCGCATGGCTATGACCCTCCGATCACGCGAACCGGTCGACGTCGGTGCCCTGCAATCGGCCGTTCGTCGTCTCGTCGCCCGGCACGAGATCCTGCGCACAACCTTCGTGCTCGACGAAGACGCCGTCGAACTGCACCAGAGGATCCACCCAGCCGCGGAACCGGGCGTGGCACTCGTCACGGTTGAGCGGATCCCCTCGTCGGCGGCGAATGAGAGAGTTGCCGAACTCGTCGCCGCCCCCATAGACCTCGCGTCTGACTACGGCCTCCGATTCTGTCTCCTCCGCCGGGAGGAAGACGATCTGCTCGTTGCCGCCGGGCACCATATCGTTACCGACGAGCAATCATTCGCACCCTTCCTCCGCGATCTGAACGCTCTTTATCGCGAAGAGGTGTCCGGCGCGTCGTCCGAGCTGGTTGCGCTTCCCGTGCAGTTCGCGGACTTCGCGCTCTGGCACCGGGCAGCGCTCGGCGACTCCCGAGATGCGGACTCGCGCCATCGGCATGAACTTGAGTACTGGCGCGGTGCGCTCGTAGATATTCCCACGGAAACTCCGCTGCCGATCGACTACCCGCGCACCGATACCGACTCGCGCACGGTCCGACCGGCGACCGTTGTGCTGTCCGACGATGAAGTCGGCGCCTTGGATGCCCTACTCGTCGAGCGCAGGGCGACACCGCTGCAGGGGCTGATGACCGCGCTCACCCTCGCCCTCTGGAGCGAGGGGACCGGCACCACGGTGCCGATCGGTATACCTGCCAGCCTGCGCGATCTATCGGAGCTGAGCGACCTCATCGGCTACTTCGTGAACACTGTCGTCGTCCGCTCCGACATCGACGAGATGGAGGGGTTTGGACAGGCGCTCACCAGCATGCGGGAGCGCATGCTTGAGGCGAATGAGCGCAAGCTCGTGCCTTTCGACGCTGTCGTCGAAGCGATCCAGCCGGTGCGTACTCCCGGGATCAGCCCTCTCTTCCAGGTGATGGCCGACTATCTCGACCAGAGTGATCCAGAGCCGGACCCAGCCGCGACCTTCGTCCCCTACGTACCGGTCGCGACCGGAGGACCGGGTCCGACCCGACCCGCCTTTTTCGACCTCGTCTACTCCATCGCGAGGCGTGGCGACGGTGCTCTGGCTCTGCACCTGAACGCGGCCAGAGAACTGTTCTCCGAAGCCACCTCGTCACGGCTGCTACAGAAGACGCGACTGTTTCTGACCCTCGGCGCGCGGCATCCAGGGCTTGCGTCCGTCCATCTTGCGGAAATGGTGCAGGCCGCTCTCGACTCCAGGCTTCACGGGGCGGCCTCCGACCAGGAGCGACCAGTCTTCCGTCTTGCGCTTCCCGCATTCGACATCCAGGATGCCGTGCTGTGGCGTGCTGCCGTTGATCACGCCGCTCTCGCGCTGGGCGACGGCGGGATGCAGCTGCGGGTGCTCGACGACGGAAGCGGCGAACTGGTCGCTGCACACGACAACGTCGAGGTCCTCGACGCGGTCGGAGCGCTGCTCGCCGAGCTTGTCGCTGGCTACGGCGCACAGAGCCGGCTGGTGATCGAGACACCGCGAGCTGACAGCGATCAACGGACAGACGCCGAGCTCAGCACCGTTCTGGAGGATCCCTTCTGGGACGACTGGATCGACCAGCTCGCCGCGCTGCGAGATGTCAGCCTGCCGTCGAAGGCTGGTAAAGCACCGGCCTTCGCGACACATACTGCCGAGATCTCCGGACGGCGTGAGCTGAGCGGTACAACGCAACTCGATGCGTGGGGCGCGATCACCCGGACGCTCACCCGGACGCTCGGCGAACGCCAGCTGGTCGTCGAACGGCGCGAGCCCGCGGACGCATTCACAGTCTGGAGCTACCCAGTACTTCTCGGTGAACCGGCAACCGCCTCGAACGGAGGCGCCACCCACTCGCCACCTGCACTGAGCCTCGAGCGTGCGGCTGACTACGCGTCCCTGCGCGCTCGCCCGCAACTCAGCCGATTCTTCGACGATCTGCCTCTCCCGCGCATCCGGATCAGCGTGTTCCGTAGCGCGGCGGAGCGTATCGCGACGGTTGCCGCGATCTCCGCAGACAATGCAATCCAGCTCGACATCTGCATCCTGATCGACCCGGGCCCGGCAGCTGAGCCGCAAACAGTCCGGGTGGAGGTCGAGACAGCCCCCGGTATCGACCTGGACGCGCATGCGCTGGCGGAGGAGATCGCCACCGTGACCGCCCAGATCGATTTCGCGCTCACGTTGTCGAGGCAGTCGCCAGGCGGGCTGCGTCTTCGTCGAGCCGACCGTCTCACGATCTCGCGGGAGGAGGAAGAGCGCATCCGTGCCCTCTACGGCAAGACCGCCGAGATCCTCCCGCTGTCCACGTTGCAACGCGGCATTTTTTACCACATGGTGCGCGCGCAGGAGTCGGACGACCACAACGCCTACGTATCGCAGGCCACGAGAGAGTTGTCAGGCGCGGTCGACCCTGACCGGCTGGAGGGTGCGGTGCGGGCCGTGCTCGGCCGGTACCCGAACCTTCGTGCCGCCTTCGTGCCCTCGGGTGAGGCCCAGGTGATCCCCGCCGTCGCGGACGCGCCGTTCCGCATCATCCCGCTCACCGAGTGGTCCGAACTCCGTGTGAACATCGGTGATTTCCTGGCAGCCGAGCGACGTGAGCCCTTCGACTTCCAGACTCCACCGCTGATCCGGTTCACCCTCATCGAGCGGTCGACCGATTCCTGGATTCTGGTGATGTGCTTTGAGCACATTCTGCTGGACGGCTGGTCGTTGAAGGCCCTGTTCGAGGAGATCCTCACGATCTACGCGGATCCCGGGTACGCGGATCGCGTCGAACCGGCGTCATTCCGTTCGTATCTTGAGTGGCTCGACGGTCGGGATCCGGAGACCGGCGCCCGCGCCTGGAGCGACTACCTCGCCGAGCTGTCCGGCCCGACGATGCTCTGGCCAGAGGGCGGCGATCTCAGTGCGGGGCAGATCGACACGGGCGACCTGCACTACGATCTTGATCCGTCGGCGGCTGCTGCGGTGTACGGCGCCGCGCGGACTGCGCAGGTGACGGTGGGTACAGTCCTGCAGGCTTCCTGGGCTGTCACCCTCAGCCGCCTGACTGGCAGCGATGACGTGGTGTTCGGCAACACGGTGTCCGGTCGCCCTCCGGAGCTTCCCGACGCGGACCGGACCATCGGGGTGCTCTTCAACACGGTACCGATGCGCGTGCGTCTCAGCCCGTTCGAGACGGCTCAGGAGATGCTCGCGCGAGTGCAGTCGGAGCAGCTGCTCGTCATCGACCATCCCGACACCGCGCTGACGAGCATTCAGGCGTCTGCGGGTATGCCAGCGCTCTTCGACACGTTGTTCGTGGTGCAGAACCTGCCCTTCCAGGTGCGCGACGAACGTGACTGGGCTGGCGTCCGAGTGGTCGGCTCCGCCGTGGATGACGCCACGCATTATCCGGTGACGTTCGCAGTGAATGTATGGGAGCGGGCAGGATCCGCATCCGTGCATGTACGGCTCTCCTACCGCCGCGACGCATACGACACGGCCAGCGCCGAAGAGATCCTGGAGCGCTACGTTGCGACGCTGAACGCGATCGCGAGCCGTTCGCGCGCGCACGTCGGCGAGCTGACGGCGCTGTTGCCCGACGAGGTCGAGCCTCGCACCGGCACCATCGCCGATCTGTACCGAGACATTCAGGCTGTCACTGTTGCGGGTCTTTTTGGTGATCAGGTGTTGCGGTCGCCGGGGGAGATCGCGTTGGTTGCGGGTGCGCGGAGTTTCACGTTTGCGGGGTTGTCCGCGGAGGTGAACCGGTATGCGCGGCTGTTGCTGGAGCGGGGTGTGCGCCAGGAGCACAGGGTTGCGCTGCTGCTGCCGCGTGATGAGCGGATGGTCATCGCGATGTTCGCGGTGTTCGCGGTGGGTGCGGCGTATGTGCCGGTTGATGCGGAGCTGCCCGATGAGCGGATCGGTTACATGCTCGAGGTGGCGGGTCCGACGGTCACGCTTGTCACTGATCGTGATGTGGCACGGCTCGGGCCTGCGGCGGGGCGGGTGGTGAATCTTGACGATGTGGTGGTGCGGGCGCGGGTCGCGGAGCTGGCGGATGGGCCGGTCACTGTGGCCGAGCGCGGGGGGGAGGTGTCGCTGGATCATCTGGCGTACATCATTTTCACGTCCGGTTCGACGGGTCGACCGAAGGGTGTCGCGGTCGGTTATCGGGGTCTGACGAACATGTATGCCAACCATGTGGAGAAGATCTTTGACCGTGTGGTGGCTCATCAGGGCGGGCGGCGGATGCGGATCGCGCATACGACGTCGTTTTCGTTCGATGCGTCGTGGGAGCAGCTGTTCTGGCTGCTTAACGGTCACTCGGTGTATGTGATCAATGAGGAGATGCGTCGGGATCCGCAGCAGCTGCTTGCGTACTACGACGATCAGCGCATCGATGGGTTCGACGTGACTCCCTCGTACGGGCAGGTGCTCGTGGATGAGGGTTTGCTGGAGCGTGACCGGCCGGCGGGTCGGTCGGTGTCGGCGGACGCGACGGGCGTGGTGTTCGTGTCGCTGGGCGGTGAGGCGGTGCCCGAGCGGCTGTGGCAGCAGTTGCGAGATGCCCCGGGTGTGGAGTCGTACAACCTGTACGGGCCGACCGAGTACACGATCAATGCGCTCGGTGCGGATCTCGCCGACAGCTCGAACCCGAGTGTGGGTACGCCGATCTTCAACACTCGGGCGTACATCCTGGATCAGAATCTGCAGTTTGCCCTGCCCGGTGTTCCCGGTGAGCTGTATCTCGCGGGTGCGGGTAATGCGCGCGGCTACTGGGAGCAGCCCGCTCTCGCCGCTGAGAGGTTCGTGGCGTGTCCGTGGGAGCCGGGGGTGCGGATGTATCGCACGGGCGACCTGGCCCGGTGGAACGACGAGGGGCGTATCGATTTCCTCGGTCGTGTCGACGAGCAGACCAAGATTCGCGGGTACCGGATCGAGCCAGGGGAGATCCGTGACGTGCTGGAGGCGCATCCGGACGTCATGCGTGCTGAGGTCATCGCGGCGGACCATCCTTCCGGAGGGAAGTTCCTCGCTGCCTATGTCACCACCGCCCGCGTCGATGCCAGTGATGACGCACTCCGCCGGTCGCTCCGCGAGCACGCGACGCAGCACCTCCCCGACTACATGATCCCCACGACGATCACCCGAATTGACTCCTTCGCAACGACGGTCAACGGAAAGCTCGACCGGAAGGCATTGCCCGCCCCCGATCTCAGCGAGATCACCGGCACCGACGGGCGTGCACTCCAGACGCCGACGGAGCGCTCGCTGGCGGAAGTGTTCCGTGCGGTGCTGAGTCTCGGGGGTGAGGTCAGTCTGCGGGCGAACGATGACTTCTTCCGTCTTGGTGGTCACTCGTTGCTGGCAACACGCGTCGTCGCGCGGGCCAACGCCGCGCTGGGTTCGGCGCTGACTCTGCGGGATATCTTCGAACAGGCCACGATCGAAGGACTGGCGCGTGTCGTCGACGGAGCTTCGCAGACCGTATCCCGCGTACCGCGAGTAGGTGATCTGCCGCGTCCGGAACTGCTGCCTGTGACATATGGGCAGCGCTCCCTCTGGGTTATCGAGCAGATGGGCGGCCCGGGGGCTCGCTACGTCGTCCCTCTGATCCGGCACCTGTCCGGAGAACTGGACGAGACTGCCCTGAGGCTGGCGGTGCAGGATGTCGTGACTCGACATGAGGCGCTGCGGACGTTGATCGTGGGGGACGACGGGCAGCTCCATCAGGTGATCCTCACGGATGAGGAGGCAGCCCTGCGCCTGCCTCTGATTCCTGAGGACTTCATCGGGGCGGGACAGGACGCGATCGACAAACGTCTTCGGGAACTCGTGCGGAGCCGATTCGACCTCGCCGTGGATATCCCGGTTCGCGCCGGTCTGCTACGCGTGGAGGTCGGAGAGTGGATTCTCGTTCTTGCGGTGCACCATCACGCCGTAGATGAATGGTCCACGCCGACGGTGCTGGAAGATCTCTTCGTCGCCTACGCGGCAAGAAGCCAGGGGAACGCGCCGACGTGGGAGCCGGTCGGGATACAGTACGCAGACTATGCGGTATGGCAGCAGGCCGTGCTCGGTCAGCCCACCGATCCGGAGTCCGCGCTACATCACCATCTGAAGTATTGGGCAGACGCCCTGGCGGACGCTCCGGGTGAATCCACGATAAGCCCCCGCCGGCCCCGGCCGGCTGAACCGACGTACCGTGCGGCAGATGTGTCCCTGACCATCTCATCCGATGTCGTGGCTGATCTGCGGCGCGTCGAAGACGGGTACGGGGTCACGATGTTCATGATCTCCCAGGCTGCCGTGGCCCTGGCGATATCCGTCATGAGCGCGAGTGACGACGTCGTTCTCGGCGCACCAGTCGGTGGTCGTACCGAGGACGGCCTCGAAGGCGTCGTCGGATACTTCGTGAACACGATTCCCCTCCGCCACAGATACTTCCCCGGCGATACGTTCTCCGATGTTCTCGCCCGTGTGAAGCAGACCGTGCTGGATGGCTTCGAGCACCAGGCGGCGCCTTTCGATCAGATCGTCACGGCGATCTCTGCGGATCGGGTCGTCGGCAGAAATCCGGTCTTCCAGGTCATGCTCACCTACCAGCGTGTTACCGGACGCCGAGTGGAACCGGTGGCCAGGGATCTCGTCGTGCGGCCTCGCATGGTGGGGCTGGGTGCCGTCAAGGGAGATCTCGATCTCTACCTGGTCGACTCCGACGCCGGAGTATCCGTATTGCTTACATTCAGCACCGATCTCTTCGAAAAGAAGACGGCGATGCGTTTCCTCGGCGTGATTCAGAAGATCCTCGGCGCGATCGCCGAGGATCCGAACCGGACCATCGCCGAAGTCGATCTGCTGATCGCGGAAGAGAGACCCGCTCTCGAAGCCTGGACGACTGGAAGCCCAGCAGAGTTGGCTGGTGTCACTGTTGCGGGTCTTTTTGGTGATCAGGTGTTGCGGTCGCCGGGGGAGATCGCGTTGGTTGCGGGTGCGCGGAGTTTCACGTTTGCGGGGTTGTCCGCGGAGGTGAACCGGTATGCGCGGCTGTTGCTGGAGCGGGGTGTGCGCCAGGAGCACAGGGTTGCGCTGCTGCTGCCGCGTGATGAGCGGATGGTCATCGCGATGTTCGCGGTGTTCGCGGTGGGTGCGGCGTATGTGCCGGTTGATGCGGAGCTGCCCGATGAGCGGATCGGTTACATGCTCGAGGTGGCGGGTCCGACGGTCACGCTTGTCACTGATCGTGATGTGGCACGGCTCGGGCCTGCGGCGGGGCGGGTGGTGAATCTTGACGATGTGGTGGTGCGGGCGCGGGTCGCGGAGCTGGCGGATGGGCCGGTCACTGTGGCCGAGCGCGGGGGGGAGGTGTCGCTGGATCATCTGGCGTACATCATTTTCACGTCCGGTTCGACGGGTCGACCGAAGGGTGTCGCGGTCGGTTATCGGGGTCTGACGAACATGTATGCCAACCATGTGGAGAAGATCTTTGACCGTGTGGTGGCTCATCAGGGCGGGCGGCGGATGCGGATCGCGCATACGACGTCGTTTTCGTTCGATGCGTCGTGGGAGCAGCTGTTCTGGCTGCTTAACGGTCACTCGGTGTATGTGATCAATGAGGAGATGCGTCGGGATCCGCAGCAGCTGCTTGCGTACTACGACGATCAGCGCATCGATGGGTTCGACGTGACTCCCTCGTACGGGCAGGTGCTCGTGGATGAGGGTTTGCTGGAGCGTGACCGGCCGGCGGGTCGGTCGGTGTCGGCGGACGCGACGGGCGTGGTGTTCGTGTCGCTGGGCGGTGAGGCGGTGCCCGAGCGGCTGTGGCAGCAGTTGCGAGATGCCCCGGGTGTGGAGTCGTACAACCTGTACGGGCCGACCGAGTACACGATCAATGCGCTCGGTGCGGATCTCGCCGACAGCTCGAACCCGAGTGTGGGTACGCCGATCTTCAACACTCGGGCGTACATCCTGGATCAGAATCTGCAGTTTGCCCTGCCCGGTGTTCCCGGTGAGCTGTATCTCGCGGGTGCGGGTAATGCGCGCGGCTACTGGGAGCAGCCCGCTCTCGCCGCTGAGAGGTTCGTGGCGTGTCCGTGGGAGCCGGGGGTGCGGATGTATCGCACGGGCGACCTGGCCCGGTGGAACGACGAGGGGCGTATCGATTTCCTCGGTCGTGTCGACGAGCAGACCAAGATTCGCGGGTACCGGATCGAGCCAGGGGAGATCCGTGACGTGCTGGAGGCGCATCCGGACGTCATGCGTGCTGAGGTCATCGCGGCGGACCATCCTTCCGGAGGGAAGTTCCTCGCTGCCTATGTCACCACCGCCCGCGTCGATGCCAGTGATGACGCACTCCGCCGGTCGCTCCGCGAGCACGCGACGCAGCACCTCCCCGACTACATGATCCCGGCATCCTACAATCGGCTTGAGACGTTCCCGCTGACCACAACCGGCAAACTCGACCGGAACGCATTGCCCGCCCCCGATCTCGGCCAGTCGACCGCCCACGGGCGTGCACCCGAGACCGACGCGGAACGAGATATCCTGGCCGCCGTCCGCGACCTGCTGGGTTTGAGCGACGGAGCGGGGCTGTCGGTTGAGGATGACTTCTTCCAGCTGGGCGGGGACAGCATTCTGTCGATCCAGTTGGTATCCCGAATGCGACGCATGGGTGTCGTCATCTCGGCCGCGGACGTGTTCTCGACACGGACGGTGGCCGGGCTGGCTCGTCTTTCTGATGCGCGCCATTCGGAGCTGGCAACGGAGCACACCGCCCCCCTGAAGGATCTGCGATCCTCCAGGTTGTGGCCGATCGCCAACAAGGAAGTGGATTTGCCCGGTTTTTCGACGTTGGTGCAGGCGGTGACTTTCGTGGTGCCAGCCGGAATGACGCACGACACATTGTTGCGCGTGCTGAACCGGGTCGTAGCGCATCATGCGGCTCTGGGTGGTCGCCTCGTGGCAGATGCCGACGGATCCTTCCGGTTCGAGGTTCCTGCCCGCTCTCCTGAAGTCGCGAAAGATCGGATGGTGATCGAAGCGCTGGGGCCCGCGTGGCCGGATCAGGCGTGGCGCAGCGGCAATCGTGCACGTGTGGAGGAACTGGCGCGTTCTCTGCACCTCGACGCCGGCGTCCTGTGGCGGGCGGTCTGGTACACGGGTTCTGCCGATGCGACAAGCCGTCTACTGCTGGTGATGCATCACCTGGTCGTCGATGGGGTGTCGTGGCGAGTTCTTGGGGATGATCTTCGGCAGGCGTGGGAGTTGGAGACCGGCCGCACTGCTGAGCCACTGCTGCCAGTAGGCACGAGCCTGCTGAACTGGGCTGAGATGCTCGCGGGCCGCGGCGCTGAGCCGGATGTGAGGGCGCAGACAGACTACTGGGCCGAGACCGTCACGACGGATGATCCGTTGCTGGGTTCCCGTGCGCTGGACGCGGCGCTCGACACGCGCGCCACAGCGAAGGTGCTCATGATCCAAGTGCCCGCGAGAGTCGCCGGCCCAGTGCTGAAGGAGGTGCCTGGTGCACTGGCGGCCGAGATCAACGATGTGCTGCTCGGCTCGTTGACGATCGCTGTCGGGGCATGGCGGGCGAGGCGAGGGGTCGGTCATCGGCGTGTGCTGATCGGACTTGAGGGTCACGGGCGCGAAGAGACGTTCGTGCCCGGCAGTGATCTTTCCCGCACTGTGGGGTGGTTCACGACGTGGTTCCCAGTCGGACTGGACACCGTCGACATCGATCCCGTCACGGCCCTGACGGATCCGGGAGCTTCCGCGGATGTGGTGAGGCACGTGAATGAGCAACTGCGGGCGGTACCCGATCGCGGCATCGGCTACGGGGTGCTCCGAGAGCTCGCTCCTGAGGGCGCGGGCCGTCTGGTCGACGCTGTGGTGCCACAGATCGGATTCAACTACCTCGGCCAGTTCGGCCCCGGCGGCGCCGTGAGGGACAGCGCATGGGAGATGGCCCCCGAGGCTCCTGGGATCGTCGGTTCCGCGGACCGGACGATGCCTCTGCTCGCCGTGTTGGACATTTCTTTGGTGGCTGTACAGAACGCTGAGAACAACGAGTGGACGTTGAGGGGCAACATCGTTTATGCGGCGGGGATTCTCAGCGAGGCGGAAGTGGTCGAACTGCGAGAGCTGTGGGTGCAGGCGCTTGAGACGTTGACGTCCTACCCGACAGAGGCGGGCGTCTGGAACAGCGGCTTCGGTAACCCGGAGGAGGATCATGAAGATCAGCGATAACCGAGTACTGGCCGACGTCGCCGATGTCCTTTATATCGAGGTGAAAGAGGTGGATCGGAACGCCGACCTGCGCAAACAGGGAATGGACTCCGTCCGGCTCATGGAACTGGTCGAACGGTGGCGCAGCGCCGGTGCGGAGGGCATCGACTTCATGACGCTCGCTGAAGACCAACGGGTGTCACGTTGGCTTGAGGTGCTGGCGGCATCGACGAACGATGATGCCGAGTCGTCTGAGTGAATCTCGTCTACCACGGGCGGGTATGACGACCGGTTGCGCGATCTTCCCGCCCCTCCCCGACAAGGAGACGCAATGCCCACGATGCTCGTGAACGGAATCACCCTGCGCTACGACGAGTATGGCGATGCTGCCGACCCCCTCGTCGTGTTGGTGATGGGAACGGGAGCGAAGGGGCAGGTGTGGGCGCCGCACCAGGTGCCCGCCCTCGTCGAGGCGGGGTACCGGGTCGTCACCTACGACAGCCGGGGCATCAGCCCGGTGCCCGGGCAGACTGCCACGTCGTGCCCCGACATCGTCGTCCCGGAGCTCGTGGACGATCTCGCCGCGCTCATCGAGCGCTTCGGCGCCCCGGCGCACGTGATCGGAACCTCGCTCGGAGCGCGGGTCGTGCAGGAGTTGCTCCTCGAGCGCCCCGACCTTGTGCGCCGGGCGGTCGCGATGGGTGGTCACGCACGCATCGACGACGTCGGACAGATGCTCACCCGGGGCGAGCAGGAGTTGTTCGACCAGTCGATCGTGCTGCCGAAGGCGTATAAGGCAGCGGTCGGTGCTCTGCTGAACTTATCGCCCGCGACATTGCGAGATGAGACGAAAGCGAACGACTGGCTAGCGGTTATGGAGTACTCCGCGGCTCCGGCGTCGTCCGGCGAGCGTGGCCAACTCGGCGCTTCCGAACGGCTCGGAGATCGTGGCGCGGCGTACAGGGCGATCATCCGGCCGTTGCTGGTGATCGGTTTCGCCGACGACTTGATGATCCCGGCATACCTCGGACGCGAACTTGCCGATATCGTCCCGACTGCCCGGTATGTTGAGGTGTCCGACACGGGACACTACGGTTATCTCGAGCAGCCCGAAGCGGTGAACCGGCTCGTCCTCGACTTTCTCGCCGAGCCCGAGGAGTCGGCCGTCGGCTGACGGCGATGAAAACTTCTTCATCTCGGGATCCGGAACATCTCGACGAAGCGAGGAGGTGGGAACGGCGCGGGAACCCACGGACGGACGGAGGCGCCGAATACGATGGTCATCCTGCTTCCTGGCCGGCTGCAGCGCGTTAGTTCGGAACATCGAAGACGTGAGGACAACGCTTCCCCATTCTTGCGTGGATGTTCAAGATCCGTACTCTGCTACTGCCGAAGAAATGAGCGCTGGTGGTGTCTATGGAGAAGCACGGGCTACCCCGGGCGCCGGGTGCCAACACTGACCGCACGGTTGTCGACGTGCAGCCGCCGCGCGACCCCGATGTGGTCGACATCATCGGTATCGGCTTCGGGCCGGCCAACCTGAGCCTGGCAATCGCCATTGAAGAGCGCAACGGCGCCCGGCCTGCCGCCGACCGTGTGACCGCCCGCTTCATAGAGGCCCAGCCGAGGTTCGAATGGCACGACGGCATGCTGCTGCCGGGCACGACCATGCAGGTCAGTTTCCTTAAGGACCTTGCGACGATGCGCTCGCCCACCAGCTCGTATAGCTTTCTGAACTACTTGCACGAGCGCGGGCGCCTGAGCGACTTCATCAACCTGAAAAGCTTCTTCCCCACCCGGCTCGAGTTCCGCGACTACCTGGCGTGGGCGGCCGCGCGTGTGGACGTGCCAGTCTCCTACGGGGCGAGGGCCACGCGCGTCGACCATGACGGCGCGGCCTTCACCGTCATGGTGTCGGGCGGCGGCGGATGCGAGGGGGTCCGGGCGCGGTCGGTCGTTGTAGCGACCGGGCTGCGCCCCTTGCTCCCGGACGGGATCGAGGCCGGCCCCCGGGTGTTCCACAACCACGGTCTGCTCGGCAGCCTCGACCGGCTCCCCTCCACGCCGCACGCCCGGTTCCTCGTCGTGGGTGCTGGGCAGAGCGCCGCTGAGGTTGCCGCCTACCTGTATGACACCTACCCGGCGGCGGAGGTACACGCCTCCATCCGCAGCTTCGGCTATGTGCCCTCCGACAACACCCCGTATGCGAACCGTATCTTCGACCCCGCCTCCGTCGACGACTACTACACCGCCCCACCCGACGTCAAACAGCACCTGCTGCGGCGGCACTGGTCAACGAACTACGCCGCTGTCGACGCCGAGCTCATCGACGACCTCTACCGACGGGAGTACGACGAGAAGCTGCGCGGCGTGCGGCGCCTGTTCGTGCACCGCGTCACCGAGGTCGAGAGCCTGCGCGAGGGCCCGGGGGGTGTCGTCGCCGCGCTGCGCGACCTTGGGGACCGTGCGCGTACGCCGCTTGAGGTCGACGCGGTGGTCTTTGCCACCGGTTTCCGCCCGTCAGACCCGCGCGGCCTGCTCGGCGACGGCATCGACCTCGAGGCCGCGCTCGACGGGGACGAGCCGCTCGTGGCGCGCGACTACAGCCTGCGCGTGCCGGGGCTGGAGGGCCGCATTTTCCTCAGCGGGGGAGTCGAGCACAGCCACGGCCTCAGCTCGTCGCTGCTGTCGACCCTGGCCGTGCGCGCCGGCGAGATTCTCGAGGCCGCGGTAGCCACGCACAGATCCCACATGGCGACGGGCAGCTGACGGCCCGTCCCACCAGCAGAAGGAGAACGCTCGATGGCGAAGAACCCGTTCGACGACGAGGATGGCACGTTCTACGCGCTCATCAACTATGAGGAGCAGTACTCGCTCTGGCCCACGTTCAAGCCGGTGCCCGGCGGATGGACCATCGTCTACGGCGAGCCGGACGGCAGACCCAGGCAGGAGGTGCTCGACTGGATCGACCAGACCTGGACCGACCTGCGGCCCAAGTCGCTGCGCGACTTCATTGCCAGCCACGAAGTCGCGAAAGTTGCCACAGGTGAGTAACGCACGGCGGTGTCGCGCTCGGTCCACAGGTGTGACCCGGCCGGGCGGGTCTGGGCCGACGCGATGGCCACGACTCTGCTCGACGCGCACCACGCCGCGTGCGCCGCTCGTCGCGCCCGGCAGGCCACGCTGGCCCCGGAGGTGCTCGGCGAGTCCGTAACCACTACCTCAGCGTGCTTGGGAGGGGTGAGGCTGACAACCACGGCGGGCGCAGCCCGCTGGCCGCCGACGCGAGGACGCTGATCCGCCAGTTCCGCCAGTTCCGCTGTTAGGAGGACATGAACCTGCGGTTCGCGAGCGACCTGACGGTCCCCGTCTCGAACAATCGCTCGGAGCGTGACGTCCGACCGGTCCAAAGTGCAACAGAGGGTCTCCGGTGGCTGCTGGGGTACGCGCCCGGGGCCTGGCAGACTTCGCCGTCGTGCAGTCCTACCTGTCGACCGCCACGAAATGGGGCGTCGACACGCTCGACGCGCTTACCCGACTGTTCATTACCAGCGCCTGGATCCCATCCGCCGCTAATCCCGACTGACGATTCCGCGATCCGCCCAGCCACCCGTGGGGCCATAACCACCCACCCCGCCAGTGGCCATTCCAGCCTGCGCAAAACACCGGAACCGAGCCTCTCGCCCGAGCTGAAAAGCTCCGCCACCAGCGCAAGCGCTGCCAATCAAACCCAACGGTCCCGACTGGCCGGCCGCCGCTTCACTGGAGACGCCACACACAGCGATTCAATCAAGGCGGACCACCTCTGCCCGGCGACCGCTCCGCTCCCTGACAGATCACTGCAGATGGGCTTGTGTCGGTCGAATGACTTAGGTTAGCCTTCCCTTATGACTAAAGTTGCGGTGCTGGGAGCACACGGGCGCATGGGCCGTGCATCGGTTCGTGCAATCGAAGCCGCTTCCGACATGAACGTGGTCGCCGAGATCGATGTCGATGACGACCTGCGGGAGACCGTCGACAAGAAGGCCGATGTCGTGCTCGTGTTCTCCCCGCCGGGCGTGGCACACGAACAGGTCCAGTGGTGCATCGAGCAGGGGATTCACGTCGTGGTGGGAACATCCGGCTTCGATGAAGATTCTGTCCAGCAAATTCGCGTCGCACTCATCGAACGTGATGAAGTCAACGTTTTCGTCGTCCCGAACTTCTCGGTGGGCGCGGTGCTCTTGACCCGGTTCGCGGCGAAGGCCGCCCCGCTCTTCGAGTCTGTCGAGATCGTCGAGATGCACCATCCCGACAAGGTGGACGCGCCATCGGGTACGGCACAGCACACAGCCGAACTGATCGCTCGCGCTCGTGCGAAAGCGGGTTCCGCTCCCTCGCCCGATGCCACCTCTCGCGACCCGAATGGAACGCGCGGCGGTCGGATCGAGGGAGTCAACGTCCACTCGGTGCGTGTACGCGGTTTCATGTCTTCCCAAGAGGTGCTGTTCGGATCCGAAGGCGAGATCCTGAGGCTGCGTTATGACTCCGTCACACGCGATTCCCTCATGCCCGGAGTGCTCGCCGCGCTCCGTGCCGTCCCGGGTCTCCCCGGGGTGACGGTCGGCCTCGAAGCCGTGCTGAGTCTGGGCTGAACACGATTTGAAACGGACGACAGTCTGAACCTCCTGCGCGAACTTGCTCTTCGATGACAGGGTCGGCATCGGCAGTTCCACGCGGCGCCGACCCCGCCAGGACACAGGACGCTGACACACGAGGAAGACCGATGAGCATCCAACCGCTGACCCTTGACGGCGTCGTGCCCTATCCGCCAAAGACCGTGGCTGAGTACCTCGCAAAGGGATACTGGCACGATCAGACGCTTCCGGAGTTGCTTTTTGCCGCGGCGGAACGCTATCCCGACAAGCTCGCGATCATCGACCGCGACACCCGGCTGAGCTATAGGCAACTCACGGACGAAGTCCTGCGCCTCGCGGCCGGTCTGCAGGATCTGGGACTGGGGCGTGGCGACCGAGTGGTCGTGCATCTGCCCAACACCTACGAGTACATCGCGTTCGTCTTCGCCCTGTGGGAGATCGGCGTGATTCCCGTGGTCGCGCCCATCGCGCACCGCCGCGCGGAGATCGAACACTTCATCGAGATTGCCGAGGCGCGTGCCTACATCACAGTCGCATCGGACAGCGGCACCGATCTCGCTGCGTTGGCTGCCGATCTGAAGGGCCGTTGGGCCCATCTGGAGCATGCAGTGATCCTCGATCGCCGCGGCGGCGGGGCCGAGTACGACGCCCTGCTTTCGAAAGGATCGCTCGAGCACGCGCGGCGATGCAGCCCGCAGGACGTCGCGCTGCTGCAGATATCGGGCGGTACGACGGGCGTTCCGAAGCTGATGCCGCATACTCATCACACGTACGGCTATGCGCTGCGCAGAAGCGTCGGGGAAAGGGGCATCACCGAGCGGACGGTTCATCTGCTGGTCATGCCGATCTGTCACAGTATGTCGACGCGTTCGCCCGGCTTCCTCGGCGCGTTCAGCGTGGGCGCAACGATCGTGATAGCGCCGAACGGCAGCCCCGATGTGGCGTTCCCGCTGATCGAGAAGCACCGCGCGAACCGCGTGACGTTGGTACCCCCGATCCTGCTGGCCTGGCTGAACTCCTCGCTGCGCGACGCCTACGACCTCTCCAGCATGCAGGTGGTCATGTGCGGAGGCGCGAAGCTGAGCGAGGAGGTGGCGCGGCGGGTCGAGCCGGAGCTCGGCATGGAGCTGTCTCAAAGCTTCGGGATGGGCGAAGGCCTGGTCGTCAGCAACCCTCCGGACATCGATCGGGAGACCAGCGTGCGATACCAGGGCCGGCCGGCCTCGGAGGCCGACCAGATCCGGGTCATAGACGACGAGGGAAGCGATGTGCCGCCCGGGGCGCCCGGTCACCTCCTGACGCGGGGGCCGTCAGTGATCCGCGGCTACTATCGCAACCCCGAGCAGAATGACCTGGCGTTCACCAGCGATGGCTTCTACCGCACCGGTGACATAGTCGAGCGGGACGAGCGTGGGTTTATCAGGGTCGTGGGCCGGTCGAAGGACCAGATCAACCGTGGCGGCGAGAAGATCGCACCCGAGGAGCTGGAGAACGCGTTCCTCGCTCACGGCGGCGTGCACAACGCCTCCGTGATCGGCGTCGACGACGAGGTGCTCGGCGAGCGCATCAAGGCGTACCTGATCCCCCGGTCGCCGGAGCATGCGGCCGATCTCACCTTGAGCAAGCTGCGTCAGTTCCTGCAGGAGTGGGGACTCGCGACATTCAAGCTTCCCGATTTCGTCGAGGTGGTCGACGAGTTCCCGTACACCGCGGTCGGAAAGGTCAGCAAGCGACTGCAGCGCGAGCGGAAATAGGCTCGCATCGAGCGGCGCCGTTCAACGTGAGTTGTCTCTGGGTCGGATACGGCAACGAGGTGGTTATGCCCAGCGCGGATGTGGTTGTGATCGGTGGGGGTAACGCCGGATACTGCACGGCTCATGCGGCGGCCGAGCGCGGGCGACGCGTGATGCTGTTGGAGAAGGCGCCGCGGGCGCTGGCCGGGGGGAACAGCTACTACACGCTCGGTGCGACCCGGATGGTGCACGCCGGGCTCGGTGATCTGCTCGAGATCCTCGAGCCTGATGAGCGTCACGCGCGTACCGAAGTTCCGCCATACTCGGCGGAAGAGTTCCTGGCCGACCTGGACCGGATCGCCGAGGGACGTGACGATAAGGAACTTGCCGCGGCTGTCGTCGAAGGCTCGCGCGACGCGGTCCGCTGGCTGCACGAACTGGGGCTGCGATTCCGGCTGATGTACGAGCGGCAGGCTCACGAGAACGCCGAGGGAACCTTCCTGTTCTGGGGCGGAACGCACGTGTGTAACGTCGACGCGGGCCCTGGGCTGATGTCAGACCATGAACGCGTCGCCTCGCGGCTCGGCGTCGAGATGCGCTACGGTTGCCCGGTCACGGGGCTGATGACCAACGGCGGCTCGGTCGTCGGTGTTCGTGCGGGCGATCAGGAGTTTCTGGCGGAGTCGGTGGTGATTGCCAGCGGCGGTTTCGAGGCGAACGCGCAATGGCGGCAGCGTTACCTGGGAGACGGGTGGCAGCACGCGAAGGTGCGTGGCACGCCGTTCAACACCGGTGACCTGATCGGTGCGGCCTTGGAGATCGGTGCAGATCGTGGAGGCGACTGGTCAACGTGTCATAGCGTGCCGTGGGACGCGTCATATCCCGAGAACGAGAGCAACCGTATGTTGACGAACCGACTCAGCCGGTACGGCTATCCGTTTGGCATCGTTGTCAACGCCTGGGGTCGACGATTCCTCGACGAGGGTGCAGACTTTCGCAACTATACGTACGCGAAGTACGGCAAGGTGATCCTCGAACAGCCGGGTTCGGTGGCGTTTCAGATCTTCGACGCGAACTCTCGGTCGATGCTCGATGTGTACGAGTATGAAATGCCCGGGATCATCCCGGTCGTCGCCGACAGCATCGAGGAGCTCGCCGCAGCGATAGACGTCGACGTCGACGCGTTTGTGCGGACGGTGCGCGATTTCAACTTGTCGATCGATACCAGCCGTCCGCTCGATCCAACGATCAAGGACGGCCGCAGCGCGTCGGTGGAGCCGATCAAGAGTAATTGGGCATCGGCGATAGAGACACCACCCTATTACGCGTATCGAGTGACGTGTGGAATCAGTTTCACCTTTGGAGGGCTTCGTGGTGACATCAACGGCCGGGTGCTCGATCTGTCAGGTGCGCCCATCCCCGGGCTCTTCGCGTGCGGTGAAGCGCTCGGGGGCCTCTTCAGCGGGAACTACCCGACGGGCGCCGGCTTGACCGCGGGAATGGTGGTCGGGCGACGCACGGGATCGCTCGCCTGAGCCATGATTTCGTCGCGGAGCATCACCCGGGTCGTCATCGTCGGCGCAGGTCCGGTCGGAATGGTGTGCGCACTGGCGCTGAACCGGCAGGGCATCCCGGTCACCGTGCTCGAGTCGGAGCCCGCGCCGGTGAAGGATCAGCGCGCCGCGACCATTCATCCGAGCACTCTGGAGATGCTCGACGAATTGGGCATCACCGAGAAGATCACGCCGCACGGCCTGGTTTCGAGCACCTATCGCTTCCACGACCGGCCGACCGGCGAGGTCGTCGCGGAGTTCGATCTCGCCCGGCTCAGAGACGAGATCCGGTTTCCCTATGTGCTGCAGTACGAGCAGTACAAACTGACCGCTTCCATCGCCGAGGAATACGCCAACGAATCCGACTTCGACATGCGGTTCTCCCACGCCCTCACCGGCCTCACCGTGGCCGCGAACGGCGTCGAGGTGGAGTACGAGTCCCCCGTGGGCACCGAGCGCATGACGGCGGCCTATGTCATCGGCTGCGACGGCGGTCGGTCAACAGTGCGCAAGCTTGCCGGCATCGAGTTCGAAGGGTTCACGTATCCGGAGCGGTTCATCAAGATCGCGACCAGATTCGACTTCAAGACCGTGAAGTCAAAGCTGTCGCTGCGCAACTACTTCTCCGACCCCTACGAGTGGGCCAACCTGTTCAAGGTGCGCGGGGAGACACCCGAAGGACTCTGGCGGCTGATCCTGCCGATCGGCCAGGACGAGGACGACAGTACCGCACTGTCGGCAGCGCGCGTCGAGCAGCGACTGCAGAAGTTCTTCCCCAAAACGGACCCCTACCACGTCGAGTACGCCAGGGTCTACAGGGTCAATCAACGCGTGGCCGGGACCTTCCATAAAGGCCGCGTCTTGCTGGCTGGAGACAGCGCGCACGTCAACAACCCGATCGGCGGCATGGGCATGAACGGCGGCATCCATGACGCCATCAACCTTGCGGAGAAGCTCCCCCGGGTGATCCGCGGTCGGGACGGCGACGATCTGCTCGACCTCTACAGCCGCCAGCGCCGTCACGCCGCGCTGAACTACGTCCAAGCCCAGACGATCGCCAACAAGCGAATGCTGGAGGAACGCGACCCCGCCGTGCGCCGACAGAACCTCGACCAACTGCGCTGCACGGCCGAGAACCGTGATAGTGCGCGCTCCTATATGCGCCGCGCGGCCCTCTTTGACAGCCTGCGCGACGCCGCCTCCATCACCTAGGCCTGCCGCCTGGCCCCCGATCTGACGGTGGTTTGTCGGATCGGGGCGGGAAGTAGAGGTGCATGCCGTGACCCGCGCTGATGGCGGTAACAAGGGCATGGAGCTCAGGGGGCGGGGGCATGGTGGACGAGGCTTTCCACCAGCGGTGGAATCCGAGCCAGGGAGTCAGCCAGCCGCGGACCGTGCGTAGCGTCGTCGGCCAGGATGCCTGCGCGGATGATCGAGGCGTGTGAGCGCCTCCTCTCTCTCCGGTCGGGCTGCGTGGTGGGCTCCTGCTGTGGGGGCGGTGGCCGGGTGAATCAGGTGTTCCAACAGAACGAGAACGCGCAGAGCACCAGGGCCTGGTGACGGCGGATCGCGAGGTCCGGACGGGCCTGGGAATCGGCCCAGCCCAGTTCCTTCCTTGACCTGCTTGTAGCTCTGTTCGATCCAGTTCCGGATCCCGTAGATCCGGACGAGTTCAGCGAGACCAGCGGCCGGGTGCGGGCTGGTCGACGGCCATCCCCGTCCCCGGGGCGTGGGTCGCGGAACTGACCGGGCTGCTCGAACTGTCCGGCTGGCCGCCGGTATGCGAGTTCTCCGCTACCGCGAACCCCAGCACGCCGGCGCCCAGCTACGTATCACCCACGTGGGTGGCAACCGGATCACCGCATTCGCGACGAACGGCCTTCGCGGCCAGTTCGCCGTCCTGAGGTACGCCACCGCCGCCGGGCCTGCCGGGAGGACCGGATCCGCGGTGCCAAGGACACCGACCCCGCGAACCTGCCCCTGCACGACTTCGCGCAGAACCAGATCTGATGCTGGTCGTCGCTCTCGCTCTCGCGCTCTGCCTGACCGCCTGGACGCAGATTCTCGCGCTGCCCAGTGGGGCAGGCCCGCCGCTGGGACCCGAAGCGGCGACGCCACCGGTCTGTCCCGCTTCGCCGCCCGGATCGACCTCCACGCCCGCCGCGTCGTGGTGCACCTGCCCGCGCATCACTCCTGGACCCCACTCGCCGTCGAAGCGATCACCCGGGCTGCGGCACCCTGCCCGCACCCGGATAGCCACCAGCCTCCCCGCCTGACCGACCCGAAGGACCCCCGGACGCGGACCGGGCGCCCACCCCACGCGACAGCCGGGCACCCGGCCATGGCCCGACCCGGCCGAAACCGCAATTCGACACCAACAAGGCTGGGAGGAGCGCCCACGACCAAGGGACCCCATTCCATAGAAGATCGAGGACAACTATGGGCGCCAGACTCGCCGATCGGCGTTGTCGCCGACTTTGCCCAGCGCGTTCTCGAACGCCAGCATCACGGCACGGGCAAATCCGATGACCGTCAGAATAGTGCTGCCGGCCTCCACCCTGTATCGGATCACCGCGCGGTACGCTGCCTCGCTCGGTTCGATCGCCAAGGGTTCTGCACCGGCGGAATAGGATCGGCTAATAAGTATCGGCGCGATCGGTCTGCCGGCCAGGAGACGCCTACCCAGGCTACTGCCATAGCGTGCCAATGCGAACTCAGGATCTGGGTGCCAAGCATCCTGCTCGATAGGCACGGGAACGGCTACCGTCATCGGGCCGAGCCGCCCCAGGACGGCATCTGGCAGAAGAGCAGCTTCGTGATCTACGACACCGCCGAGTCGCGATCCGTACCCAGTCGCGTGCAGTGCTCGTCGGATGGTCTCGCGCATGGTGGCATCGGTGTGAGAGCCGTACCAGTGTATGACCTGAGTTCTGTCGGCCGAGTACAGTGCCTCGTCGAGTGAATCCGTGCGCTCGATCAGCTCAATCTGGTTCTCGATCTGATCCATGTTGAGAGCTGCAGCGATATCGGCGACTTCAGTCAAGGCCGTTGTGACGGGCGGCGCTGATGGCATGCTCGTAGTGGCGTTCTCATCAGTGAGCGTGCGGAGGGCCTCCAGTAGCTGGTGCACGGTGTATCGATCCGCCGCGGCAGCATGTACTGCAAGCGCAATGTCGGTGTGTGTCGAGCTGCTTGCGTATGCGAGGCCTGACGGCCGTGCATTGGTGGCATCGATCATCTGGCTGGCCATCGTCCGAAGAGCTGTCAGCTTCGTGGAGGGCGAGGCCTCTGCGAGATGCAGTCTGGAGAGAGTTGGTGCGATGGCTGTCACAGGGGTTACCCAGGTGAGCCACAGTCGACGACTTACCGTCTGAATCGACAAGCGAAGCAGATCATGTTCTTGAACAAGCGAAGCGTATGCCGCGAGTAGCGCGTCGTGCGATAACGAGACGGGGAGAACGGCGGTCTCGGTCAAGATCCATGAGTTTGGATCGTCGCGCGACTCACGTAGCCTCTCGAGAGTTGGAGAGGCGGGCACGGCGACTTTGCTTGTCGAATGCGCCTCGACTTCTCTGATGATCTTCTGAGACAGCTTCGCGACGGTTCGCTGCTCGAAGACGTCCCGCAAAGCGAAAGTGTGCTGTCGTTGTGACGCGCGAGCAACAAGACGTATCGCGAGGATGCTGTCACCCCCGAGCCGGAAGAAGTCGTCGTCCACGGACAGGGATATGCCCTCCGGAAGAGCGAGCACGTCACGGAACACCCCGGCCAACGCCAGTTCGGTGTCCGTCTCCGGAGGCCGGCCGCCACCGGACCCGGCAGCCAGATCAGGGACGGGGAGCGCTCGACGGTCGAGTTTCCCACTCACGGTCGTGGGAAGCACACCCAGGCGGGTGAACGACACGGGAACCATGTACTCCGGCAGAAGCCTGGCCGTGTGTTCCCGCAGCACCACGGCCAGCATGGTTGCGTCCGCCGGCGCGGACGGTCCGGTCGTGACATAAGCCGCGAGGAACTTCCCCCCGGCAGGATGATCGAGAGCGGTCACCGCGGCACCCGAAACAGCCGGGTGCCGTTCCAACACAGCACGGATCTCCTCGAGTTCGATCCGGAACCCACGCACCTTCACCTGGTCATCGGACCGACCCAGATACTCCAACTCACCCCGGCCGTTCCACCGGGCCAGATCCCCCGTCCGATACAACCGCCCACCCGACCCACCGAAAGGATCAGCGACGAACCTCTCCGCCGTCAGCCCCGCCCGGCCCACATACCCCTCCGCGAGCTGCACCCCACCCAGATACAACTCACCGGCCACCCCCACCGGAACCGGACGCAGCCACCCGTCCAACACCCGCACATAGGAATTCGACACCGGACGGCCGATCGGCGTCGAATCCGCGTCGACGCGCAGACCGGCGATGTCGTAGCTGGCGATCTCGACCGCCGCCTCGGTCGGCCCGTACAGGTTGAACAGCCCCGCCCGGTCGAACACCTCCCGGGCGCCGACCGCCGCCGCCACCGGCAACGCCTCCCCCGTGAACGACACCAGCCGCACACCCGGGAACGACCCCGCCTCCACCCCCGAATCCAGGAACGCCTGCAACATCGACGGCACGAAATGCACACTCGTCACCTGGCGTTCCCGCACCACACCGGCGATATAACCCGGATCCCCATGCGCGTTGTCACGGGCGACCACGACCACCGCCCCGACAACCAGCGGGAGGAAGAACTCCGGCACCGACACATCAAACGTGAACGGCGTCTTCAACAACACCCGATCCGACGACGAGAACCCCAACACCTCCCGGCCCCACACAAGCCGGTTCACCACCGCCGCATGCGACACCGCCACACCCTTGGGCCGCCCCGTCGTCCCCGACGTGAACATCACATACGCGGAATCGTCGGGACTCAGAGGACGCGGCAACACCGGCCCGTCAGACGCCCCCTGCTCCAACCGGCCACGGACAGCATCCTCATCGACGACCACCATGGCAACACCCGCGGCTGCGAACACGCCCGCCTGAGCCGCCGCCGTCGCACCATCGGCAATGACCACCCGGGCAGCGGAATCCTGCAGGATCGCCGCCACACGCTCCGCCGGATACCCCGGATCCACCGGCACATACGCAGCACCCGCACGCAGAACCGCGACCAGAGCGGTCACCAGATCCACCGAACGCGGCAAAGCCACCGCGACCCGGTCACCCACCGTCACACCCCGCCCAGCCAGAAGCCGGGCCAGCGCGTTCACCCGACCATCGAACCCCGCATACGTCAACACCCCACCATCCGCGTCATCCACCACCGCGACCGCCCCAGGAGAACGCACCACCTGCCCCCGGATCAGCCCATCCACCGTCACCGCCGGAACCACCACCCCCGCACCCACCGACCACACACCGGCCGCCGTGGTATCGGTCGAAGAGGGAGTGGTCGTGAGATCGGCGAGTTCGTGCAGTGTCCTGCCCGCAGGGCCATCGAGGAGGTGACCGAGGAACACGCCGAACGCCGCAGCATGCCGACTGGCCGTTTCTGCCGGCACGAGCGGAGACCGGCCGGAAACATTCATCCGCAGGCCCCGCCCCGGACTCCCATAGACGGAGAGATCCAACACGCCGGTCGGCCCGGGATTGACCAGCTCAATCAGCCCCGGAATCCCCCCGAACACCGGTGCCGCCCGGAATATCTTGATGTTGACCGAGGGCAGCGACAGGTAGGAAAGCTCGCCTCCCGTCCAGAGACGGGCAAGCTGATGATCCTCGATCGCGGAATTATCCCGTAGATCCCGGACCTGCGACCCCACCACCGACAACACCTCGCCGAAGGTGGCACCCGGGCGCAGAGCGGTCACGACGGGCAGCGCGCGGGCGACCGCACCCGGCACACGCAGCGACTCCGGCTCACCGCGCATCATCGACGGCACCCGCACAGCGAGGTAGTCCCGGTTCCCGGCAAGTGCCGTATACAGCCCCCACGCGGTGATGACGAGATCCGTCCACGTGCTCCTCACCTGCCGCGCCAGCATACGCAGACGATCATCGGCCCCCGCCGGAAGCGCCACGGGAACAGGCCGGTACGAAAACGAGAACAGATCAGCAGGCGCGCTTCCCGCAGGCTCGGAAAACACGTCGACAGCAAGCACATCACGCCAGTAACCAACAATGTCGGACCCACCCGGCGTCGATGCCGACCCCGCGACGAGATCCTCCAGACGACCGAACCACCTCGGCGGCGCAGGGGTCGCATCGACCGCAGCCGAGTACAGCTCCGCGACCCGGCGGATATAAAGAGACGTGCTATACCCGTCAAGCAGAAGATTATTCGTCGTGAACGACCACACCCACCCCCCACCGGCGCGTTTGAACAGCGTCGACGACGTGAGATCCGCAACCGCCGAAGATTCCCGCGCACTCACCCCGGCGCGAACCACGGCCCGGATCTCCTCATCGGTGAGCACCTCCTCGGGAACCACCGTCCGCAGAGACAGCCTCCCACCAACCGACTGCGAAGGAGCCCCGTCATCGTCATAAACGACCACCCGCAGCGCCTCCGTCTCCGCGAACGCCCCACTCACCGCGTCAGCGAACACCCCGGCATCGACAGGCCCGTCAAGCCACACCAGGTCGCACACACAGAACGCGGCAGAACCGGGGAACAACCGCTGCGCCGCCCAGTTCCCGCGCTGGGCAAACGAAAGAGGCAACCGCTTCCCACCGCTCACCCCCCGACCGGAAGGCACCGCTTCCCCAACCGATGGACTCCCCGCATCCTCACGGGAATCCCCGCTCATCGCGAACCCTCACCGCGCTGACCATCCATACCACCAGTGTAAGGTAACCTAACCTAAATTCACATAGGTCGGTCCGGGTGGGTGGTGTCCGGTGCCGCCAGGTGTATGGAACGTGTGTTCGATTCTGGATGTATGCCGCGCTCGCCGCGCTGCGGGAGTGTCTGGCCCGCCGAGACGGCTGGCGGAACATTGTCGCGACCAGCCCCAGTGGACCCGTCGCGCAGGCGTGGCATCTCGCGCTCCTACTACACTTGCAGTGAGATCTACTATGGATGTAGTGTTCTGCCGTGGCCAGTCGGCGGGATGACCTTCTTGACGCGGCGATCGCCCTGCTCGGGGAGCAGGGCGTTCGGGCGTTGACGCATCGCGCGGTGGATGCCGCCGCAGGCCTGCCCGCGGGGTCGACGTCCAATTACTTCCGGACGAAGGAGGCGCTGTTCGACGCGATCGTGGAGCGGGTACCGGCGCGGGAGCGGGCGAACTTCGAGGAGCTGGCCGCGCACCTGGCGCCGCGGACGACGACGGACCTGGCCAAGGCCCTGGCCGCCTTCGCCCGCGACAGCGCGGGTCGTGAGCGGGCGCTGACCTTGTCCCGGTATGCGATCCTCGTCGAGGCTTCCCGCCGGCCTGAGCTGCGGGAGAAGCTGGCGGATTCAGGCGCCCGGGTGAACGCCTGGTTCACCACCTGGCTGCGCCTGGTGGGGTCGACGAACCCCGACCACCACCTCCATGTCGTCGGCAACTACCTGACCGGTCTCGTTCTCCACCAGTTGGCGATTCCCGACCCGGACTTCGACCCGACGGCACACCTCGACGCCCTGCTGAGATCACTGATCCAGACCCAGCATGAGCAGGGCTCACAGGCCAGCGGCTCCTGATGAGCTCGGGCGCCAGGCGCCAGGCGCACCATGACCGATCTCGGTGCCGGGAACTTCCCGAACACCTTGTCTCGCCATGCCTCCGCGGGGTCGCGGCGCGGAGACTCCACCAAGCGTTGAGGAACAAACATGAACATCGACGACGCCTGGCAGGCCATCGACACCCAACGGCTACGGGTCGCTGACCTCCTGGAGAAACTGACCGACGAAGAATGGCGCACGCCCTCGCTGTGTGGCGGCTGGACGGTGCGGGATGTGGCGGCCCATCTGACCCTGCAACAGACCGGGCCGGGCGCGGCACTTCGCATGGCTGCCCGGTCACCGGGCGGGATGAAGCGGGTAATCCACCGCTCGGCGTGCCTGCGCGCGGAGATGCCGATCGAGCAGATGATCGCCGAGATTCGCGGAATGGTCGGTTCGCGAAAGCACAACGTGGGCGTCACCTACCGGGAAACCCTCATCGACATCCTCGTGCACGGCCTGGACATCGCCACTCCCCTCGACCGGCTCCTCGAGACACCCGCCGACGCCGCGGCCGTCGCTGCCGACCGGGTCTGGTCCGTTGCCTTCCCGTCCTTCGGCTACCCCTTCTTTCCCAGGAAACGACTCAGGGGACTGCGGCTCACCGCGTCCGACGCGGACTGGAGCGTCGGCGAGGGCGCGCCGGTCGACGGTCCTATGTACGCGATCCTGCTGCTGCTCACCGGCCGGACAGCCGCGGTGGAGCGGCTGTCCGGTGAAGGAACGCGGGTCCTGCGGGACGGGCTCGTGCCCGCCCAGGAGCCCTGATCACAGCCCCCATCGCCCTCGGGACGACTGAGCCACTCGCGGTGACCCGTCTGCATCTGTCGCCGGGGGGCAGATGCAGACGGTCGCCCGAGGGCTCAGTAGTTGCCGAGGCCGCCGCAGACGTTGAGGGCCTGCGCGGTGACCGCGCCGGCCGAGTCGCTGACGAGGTAGCGCACCATCGCGGCGACCTCGTCCGCGGCGACGTACCGCCCGAGCGGAACCCGGGCGGTGATCCGCTCGTGCACCTCCGTCGTCCCCACCCCCCAGATCCCGCTGTAGTGCTCCCGGACCTGTTCGGCCATCGGTGTCTCGACGAATCCCGGGCAGACCGCGTTGACGGTGATGCCGGTTCTGGCCAGTTCCAGGCCGAGCGCCTTGGAGAAACCGACCACGCCGTGCTTGGACGCCGAATAGGGCGCCGCGTGCACCACGCCCTGCTTTCCTCCGGTCGACGCGATGTTGATGATCCGCCCATAGGGCTGCCGCGTCATGCCGCCGATGGTCAGTACCCGCTTGGTCACGAGGAAGACGCTCGTGAGGTTCGTGTCGATGACGTCGCGCCAGAGCTCGTCGTCGATCTCGGCGGTCGCGCCGCCCCCGGGCCTGCCGGCGTTGTTCACGAGGATCTCGATCGGGCCGAAACGCTCGACACAGGCGGAGACCAGGCGGTCGACAGCGGCGGGCGACGTCACGTCGCAGGCATCTCCAGCGACCTCCCAGCCCTCCGCGGCGAGCTTCTCCACGGTGACGGCGACGGCCTCGGCGCGGCGCGAGCAGAGGTAGACGCGGTGGCCGTCGGCGGCGAGAGCACGGGCAGTTTCCAGTCCGATTCCACTGGTGGCTCCGGTGACAAGAGCGACCCGCCGGGCACTGGCAACCATGTCTGCTCCATTCCTTCGGCCCGGACAGACCGGTCCGGGCCGGGTCCGGTTCTTCGTGACCGGTGTCGGTCGAGCCGTTTGTAGGCGGGCCCGCTCAAATCGCGCTCAAGCCGCCTCCGTGATCGCCGGCCCGGCGCTGGACGCAGCCATGGAGTGCGTTCCGACCGGCCTTCGAGAATCCAGAGCGATCGTGGCGTCGGCCGCGCTGGAGCGCGGCGGCACCACCGGAACGGCCCGAAAGTCCAACGCTGAGCCCTTCCATCTCACGGCCGACGGTCAGGGACGCCGCGCGTCCGAGTCGGCGATGGAAAGGCTCACTCTGCGCGAGGAGCCGGCAGATGACGCTGACAGAGCACGAGGAACGCACTGATCCGTATCCCCGCAAGTGCTACCTGCCGTTCATCCTCTACCCGCCGGGAATGCATCGCACCACCGGTGGGAAGGAGTGGCTCGAAAGCCATATCGACATGCACCAGGACGGTGGTGACTTCGTCCTTTACATCGGCGTCCCGTTCTGCCGCACGCGCTGCAAGTCGTGTCCGTACTTCGCGAGCCTGCTGCCCGAGAACGACTCCCGTGGCCGCGAGGAGAGGTACGTGGACGCGCTGGTGCGGGATCTCCGCCACTGGGCGTCGTACCGGAAGTTCGGCACCGGTCGCATCCGCACCATCTTCATCGGCGGAGGGACCGGCAGCATCCTGCGGACCAGCAGCCTGCGCCGCCTGGTCGACACCGTGCACGAGCTGTTCGAGGTCGCCGACGACGCCGAGTTCACGCTGGAGGGAAACGCGCGCGACTTCGACGACGAGAAGATCGAGTACGTCGCGCAGTCGAAGATCAACCGGTTGAGTCTCGGTGTCCAGTCCTTCCAGCCCGAGATTCTCGGGGTCATCGGGTCGCCGCACGCGGCCGAGGACAGTGCCCGGGTCATCCGGGCGTTCCAGGCCAGGGGCTTCCGCAACATCCAGCTCGACCTCATGTACAACATGCCGGGGCACACGCTCGACATCTGGAAGCGTGACCTGGAGACGCTGGCGACGCTCGACGTGCCGCACTTCACGATCTACCTCTACCGGATTCACCGGGACACCATCCAGGACAAGCTCATCAGCCGGGGCCGGCTCAGCGCGCCGAAGGACCCGGAGGGCCCGATGGTGAAGGCGATGTATCGCGAGGCCGTCGAGATAGCCGAGCAGATGGGTTACACCATGTACATGGTCGACCATTTCTGCAAGCCCGGCTACGAGAACATGTACAACCACTGGAACTGGAAGGTGTACATCGACACCCTGGCTGTCGGCCCCGGGTCCTACAGCTACTTCGACGGCTACCGCCTGGGCACCGAGACCGATGTCGAGAAGTACATCGACGCCGTGGAAGGCGGTGACTTCCTGATCAGTACCATCACCGACGAACTCTCACCCCGGGTCGAGCGGGAGCGGTACGTCGTCTTCGCGCTGCTCTACTACGAGATCGAGTACTCGTTCTACCGGGACAAGTTCGGGACGTCTTTCCTGGAGGACTTCGCCGACGAACTCGCGCGGCTCGAACGCAAGGGACTCGTCGAGCTGACCGACGACCGGATGCGCCTGACCCAGCTCGGGCTGATCTGGCACACCAACGTCATTCTCGAGTTCTTCAACCCGTCGTTCTGGAACGACTCGGACTCCCTGAACGAGCCGAACTGGTCCCTGAACGGCGTCATGGTCGAGGTCGGCGCGCACAGCCGGGAGTACTGGCTGGGCGACCGGGGCGTGACCTTCTTCCCGGCCGCGCCCGACGCGGACCCGACCCTCGCGACGGCGTAGGAGGCCGACGATGACCGACGTACGGGAACCCGAAGCGCCGGCGTCCGGCGCAGTGAAGGCCGGAACCCAGGACTTCCTCGCGTCCGCGACGGTGACGGTCGGCGCGAACATGCATGACATCTGGGCGGTGTGGGTCGATGTCAACGCCTGGAAAAGCTGGGACACCGGCATCGAGAGCACGAAGCTGCACGGCAACTTCAAGGCCGGCAACACCTTCACCCTCACCCCGGCCGGGGGCCAGCCGATGGAGGTCACCATCACCTCCGTCACCCAGGGGGAGGAGTTCTCCGACGAGACCGTCCTGCCGTTCGGCACGATCCGGACGAGTCATCGCATGGAGCCACTCGGCGGGCTGGTACGGCTCACCCATGAGGTCCGCGCGGAGATCGTCGAGGACGCGGTGGAGATGTTCGGTGTGAAGATCTGGCCGCACCTGCAGAGCGGCCTGTCCACCGCGCTCAACGAGCTCGCCGAGATCGTGGCGAACTGAGGCCGTCCGCGGTGTCTCCCGACAAGCTCGTGTCCCTGCTGGACCGGGGCACCCGCCCCGGCGTGTTCGGCGCCTGCGTCCAACACGCCGGGGCCACCCACACGGCACGTCAGGCGCGCGCGGCGGTCACCCGACGCGCGCGCCGGCTGCTGGACCACGGTGTCGCCGCCGGCGACCGGGTGCTGCTGGTCTGTGACCACGACCTGGATGCCGTGGTCACCCTGGCCGCGGCGAGCGCGCTGGGGCTGCGGGTGCTGATGCCCTACAACCTGGCGGCGGCCGCCGTGCCCGAGTGGCGGTCCATCGCGACCGCTGCCCGGCCGGACGCCGTCGTGCACCAGCGCCGTGACGGTGTCGGCCTCGCCGATCTGCGGGCGGTCTGTCCGCGCCTCGTCGGCCTGAGCGACCTAAGTGCCCTGAACAACCTGGGTGCCCTGAACAATCTGGGTGCCCTCAACAACCTGGGTGCCCTGAGCGATCTGGATGCCCCGAGCGGGCACGACGAGGACGACGAGGCGCTGCCCATCGCGTGTCCCGATCCCGTCGACGGATTCCTGGTCCTGTTCACCAGCGGCACCACCGGCGCTCCGAAGGCCATCAGCCTGAGTGAGGACGTCGTCGCCCGCCGGGTGATGGCCGTGACGGAGCGGCTCGCGTTCGGCTCCGACGCGCGGGTGTTCATGTCCGGGCTGCTCAACAACACGACCGGCGTCATCTTCTCCTTCGGCGCGCTGGCGCACGGCGCGACGCTGATCATCCCGGACGGCCGGGACGTCTCCACCTGGCCCGCGCAGGTCGCCCGGTCACGTGCCAGCCACATCATGCTGCGGCCGGTGGCGATGGAGCGGTTCGTGGCGGCCGCGGTCGCCGGCGGCACGGACCTGTCCTGCCTGCGGGTCGTCGCCTACGGAGCGGCTCCGATGCCACATCGGCTGCTGGAGCTCGGCCGCCGGCTGATGCCGTGCGACTGGGTGCAGGGCTACGGCCTCAGCGAGACCTACGGCCCGTTCTGCTGGCTCGACGAGACCGCGCACCGGCAGCGACGATTCGAGGACACCTACTGCGTCGGACGGCCGGACGGCACCGTGGGGGTCCGCCTCGAGCCACTGCCGGGCCATCCCGATGGCGTGGGAGAGATCGTCGTGCGCGGCGACCTGATGATGGACGGCTACCTCGACATCACCACCGGTCGCCTCGACCCGCCGGGTCCCTGGCTGCGCACCGGCGACATGGGCGCCTTCGGCCCGGCCGGTGATCTGCTGCTCAAGGGCCGTATCGGAACCAGCGTGCTCAGCCAGGACGGCCACCGCATCTATCCGGAGGAGGTCGAGACCGTCCTCGCCGGCATGCCGGGTGTCGGTGAGGTCGTCGTCGTCGGACTGCGTGGCGGCGGCGAGAACGATCACACCCGGACGCCGGTCGCCTGCCTGTGGGGGCCTGTCACCCGCGACGGCCCGGCGGCGCTGCGCCGGGCGACGGCCGAGTTCCTGATTCCCCGGCTGAGCAGGGAGAAATGGCCTGATCTGCTCTACGCGAGCGCGGATCCGTTTCCCAAGAGCGGCAACGACAAGATCCTCCGTGCTGAGACCGAGCGGGCCATCGACCGGCAGGCGCTGTTCCCGCTCTGAAGCGCCGCGTTCTGCTTCGCCGCCTCCGGGGGCCCTGCGCTCCGGGGGCCCACGCTCCGACCGCTCACCGTCGACCAGACCGCTCACCGTCGACCAGACCAAGCCCGTCCTGAGGGAGACCAGCCGTGCGATATCACGCCAGCCACTCCATCGTCTGCGACACGCCTCCAGAACAGGTCTACGACGTGATCCGCCGCAGCCGGGACTGGCCGACGCTGCTTGAGCCGTGCCAGTCCGTCACCGTCCTGTCGGAAGAGCCCGACGGGGAGCACATCGAGATCTCCGCGCTCGTGGGTGGCGAACCGATGACCTGGCAGTCCCACCGCCGGTTCCACACCGACCTGTTCGGTGTGTCGGCCACCGTCGTCGTGCCCATGCCGCTGGTGAAGGCGATGTCCACCACGTGGCGGGTGATAGGAGTAAACGCCACCCAGTGCGTGCTGCTGCTGGAGCATGACTACGACCTGTGCGACGACATCGGCGGTCAGGTCGAGGGCGTGACGACCCGTGATCAGGCCGAGCGGTTCATCGGGGCGGCGATCGACGCGAACTCCCACACCGAGCTGGGCAACCTCCGTGGCGCGGCGCATCGGGCGGCGGCCGGGGCGGCCCAGGCGGATGGGGGAGACGCGATCGGGCTGGACGGCTTCATCCGTCATTCGGTCGTCCTGCGGGCTGATCCGGACACGGTGTACGGACTGATCCGCTCGACCGACTCCTGGCCCCGCCTGTTCGCCGCCTGCGTCGGCACCTCGGTGCTGGAGCATTCCGATGACCAGGAAACGGTCCGCGTCGAGGCGGAGCAGGACGGAAGGCCGGTCGCCTGGAACACCCGCCGCCGCTACGTCGACTCCGTGCGGCGGGTCGAGTACGACCTTCCGGTGCCGATGCCCTTCCTGGAGTCGATGCACGGGGTCTGGCGGGTCGTGCCGTTGGAGAACGGCCGCTGCCTGCTGACGGTGGACCGCCACTGGCGGCTGCTGGCCGACGTTCGCGGTATCCGTGACGGGATCAGCACCCGGTCCGAGGCCGCGGCGTTCGTCCGTGACTTCGTCGACGGGAACGCCGCCGCCGAGATGCTCGCGATCCGGGCCTTCGTCGAGGAGAACACCGAAGCGCTGCTGTCGTTGACCAGCCGCTACCGCCTGCCGCACAGCCCCCACCGGGTTTTCGCGCTGCTGGCCGACATCGGTGGCTGGCCGGCGATGCTGGATCATCTCGACTCCCTGGACGTGCTCTACGACGACGGCGCCCACCAGGAGTTCACGATGAAGGTACGAACCGCGCCGGGTACGGCAGGGTCGGCCGGTGAGCTGGAGAGCATCCGCAGCGTCCGGCACTGTGACGAGCGGACGCTGTCGATCACCTACTTCCAGCCACAGCCACCGCCGGGCATGCTCCGCCATGCGGGCCACTGGCAGGTCCGCGGCATCGCGGGCGGCAGCGAGGTGATCTCGCACCACCTCGTGGTCCTCGATCGCGACGGCTCCGCGGAGGTGTCCGGAACGGATGAGCTCCGGCGGCGGAAGACCCTGGTCGCCGACCTGTTGGAACGCAACAGCCGGGCGACGGTGGACGCCTGCGGGCGGGCTCTGGACCGCTCCGCCGGCCAGCCGTGAGCAGGGCCGCCCCGTCCGGCGGGACGGGCGCGCCCGAAGCCACGGCGGCGAACGGCTCGGGTGCCACGGCCGTGGCGCCTGGCCTCGGCGGCTCGCCGGACGTCCGGCGCACACGTCCGGCGCGGGTTCCCGCCGCCGTGCTGGAGGCGTGCGGGTACTTCCTTCCCCGCCTCATGTTTCTGCAGGCCCGGTACGCACCGCAGATCCACTGGGGTGATGTCGCGCTGGCACTCGACGGCTTCGGGCTCACCGAGATCGATCTGGGCTCGGCCGGGTTCTGGGACGAGTGGAGGGCCCGCTGGACCGCGCGGGCCGAGGTCTACGTGGCGGCGGCCGTGGCCTCGACCACTGCCGCCGGGCAGGCCCGCGCCTACCGGGGTGCAGCCGCCTGTTACCACTGGGCGGAGTTCATGGACTTCGGTGACCGGGCCCGCAAACTGGGCCTGCGCCGCCTGGTACGGACCTGCTTCGAACGCAGCCTGACCAGTCCCGATCCGGCGCAGGACGGCCTCGGCGGCCTCGGCGGCCTGGGCGACGACCTGGGTGGCGGCGTGCGCCGAGAGGCCAGGGCCCTCCCGGCGGGGAGCGTCTGCGCGCAACCGGTGCCGTACTGGCTCTACCTTCCACCGCGACGGGCGCGCGATGCCGATCGGCCGTTGGCCTGTGTCGTCCTGTCCAACGGGCTCGACTCGATGACGGAGGTCGAGATCCTCTCGCTGGCGGAGGCGTACCTCGACCGGGGGATCGCGGCTGTGCTGTTCGAGGGCCCGGGCCAGGGCCTGGACGCCGGCCAGACGCCCCTGCGCGTCGATATGGAGAGCGTCGTCGCGGCGCTGCTGGACGTGCTGCGTGCGGACAGCCGCCTCGCGGCCGATCGGATGGCCTTTCTCGGCGTCAGCTTCGGTGGTTATCTCGCGTTGCGGGTGGCTCGGACGCTCGGGCCGTCACTGCGATGCGTGGTCAACTTCTCCGGCGGCCCGCGTATCGCCCCGTTTGCGACCCTGCCGCGCCGGCTGCGCGACGACTTCCGTTACACCTTCGGCGGCGGCGAGCCGCTCGACGACGACGACATGCAGCACCGCTTCGATGCACTTGCGTTTCCGTCAGATCCCGCACCACATACCCGGGTGCTCAGCGTCCACGGCGCGCTTGACGACATCTTCCCACTCGCCGACCTGGTGGAGCTCGACCGGGCATGGGGTACCAGACACGAGTTGGTGACACACGAAAGCGAAGCACACGTGTGCCTGAATATGATCAACCTGTGTGGAATCGAGATAGCGGACTGGGTGGCACACCACCTGCGGCCCGATCCGCGCTGAGTCGGATACCCCGTGACATGTTCCGTTCCGGTGCCCTGCTCTGTCGGTGTGGTGCCCGTCCTGTACCGCTGCCCGGGAGGATCCGGTGAACGTGAGCCCACCGAGCCAGCCCCTGCCCGCGTCGCCGTCGGCACCTGCCGCCGCGGTCGCTACCAGGCTGTGGCACCGCTTCCGGATACCGGCGCGGCCGCCGTTCCGGTGGGACCATTCCCTCGATTTCGTCTGCGGGTTTCCAGCCACCCGAGGCGAGCAGGTCGCCGCCGGAGCGCACCTGGTGAAGGCCTGGCGTATCGACGGCTGTTTGCTCCTTACCAGGATCGGCCCGTCGCCGGCCGACGACGAGGGCCCAGACCCCGACTCTGGCGGGGGCCCGGGTGTGGGCAGTGACGGTCCCGGTGTCGAGGTGACCGTCGCCGCGCCGCATTCGCCATCCGAGCACGTTCTCGACGCGCTTACCGACCGGCTGCGTTTCTACCTCTCCCTGGATGACGACCTGACCGCCTTCGCGTCGGCCGCGTCGGCCGATCCTCCGTTCGCCCGGGTGGAACACCGTCTGCACGGTTATCACCAGGTCAAGTTCCCCTCGCCGTACGAGAACATCGTGTGGGCGATCCTTGCCCAGCGGACCCCCATCACCGCTGCCCGTGCCGTGAAGCTAAGGCTGATGCAGCACCTCAACCCGCCGTTGGCGGGCTTCGGGGCCGAGGTGACACCGTTCCCGAGTCCTGACCAGCTCGCCGAACTCCCGCTCGAGGTTCTCACCGGGATCCTGGGAAACAGCCGCAAGGCGGGGTACGTGTCCGGCTCGGTCCGGCGTCTCCTGGAGATCGAGGAGACGTTCCTGCGCACCGGCGACGTCGACGAGGTGGAGCGGTTCCTGCTGTCGCTGCCCGGAATCGGGCCTTGGTCAGCGACGTTCGTCATGATCAGAGGGCTGGGGCGGATGGAGCGCCTGCCCACGGACACCGAGCTGCTCAAGGCCGGCCGGCGGGTGTACGGCGCGGAGGTGTCCGCGTCGGATCTGGTTTCCCTGGCGGCGCCGTACGGCGCCCAGGCCGGCTACTGGGCGCACTACCTGAGGGCGGGCGGATGAGAGGGCTGGACGGGGCACCGGGCTCGGAGTGGGCTGAGTCGGAGTGGGCTGAGGCCGACATGCCTCCCCAGGCCGGCGCGGGCGAGATCGACCTGCAGGCACCGCCGGAGGGCGGGGTCCGGAAGTGGCTCGTGGCCGCGGCGACCGAAGCCGAGGTCGCGGCACTTCCGCGCGACCATCCGGCGCTGCTCGCGGTGCTGATCACGGGAGCGGGCAAGACCGCCGCCGCCGTCGCTGTCAGCGCGGCGCTGGCCCGGCTCGACGACCCGACGTCGATCGGCGTGATCAACGTCGGTACCGCGGGCGGGCTGGACGAAACCGGTGCCCGGCTGCGTTGGCCGAGCACGGCCTGGGCCTGGGATCTGGATGCCGCGAGCCTGAACGCGCTCGGCATTCCGGTGCGTGGCCAGCTCGCGCTGTCCGGTGGCGACGGATCGGTGATCGCCACCGGCGACCGTTTCGTCGCCGGTGGATCCCTGCGCACCGCCCTGCAGGCGCGGGCCGCGCTGGTGGACATGGAGTGCTACGCGGTCGCCGCGGCCTGCCATGCCTTCGGGACGCCGGTCCGTGCCGTCAAATGGGTCTCCGATGCCGCGGACGAGTCGGCGTCGGACGACTGGAGCGTCGCGGTGCCGCGCGGGGCCGCCGTTCTCGCCGAGGCCACCGTCGACTTCCTCGATCGTTTCCGCCCACACCCGGCCTGACTGGTCGGGATCGCCGGCATTCCCGCCGGTGACGGATATCCGACAGGAATGGGCTGCGTTGTGTTGTTCCGGTGGCGAGCCGGCCGGCCGCAGGCACCGCCAAACCAGTGGCAGGAGTCCGACAGACGGAGATTTTCCGCCATCCGGCTATTCGGTCCGATGGTCGCGGTTCAAGCCCGGGCCACCCCGTTGACCAGAGCATTCTTCGGAACGGTGCCCGGAGCAACGGCCAACACTCCGCGGTCCGCGGGACGATACATCTACCGCAGCCAAAGGCCGTCGCCCGCCGTTTGCGGCCACAACAACCTTCAAGATCCAGAATGCTGTGATCCAGGTCATGTTTGTCGAAAATTCAGCGCTGGCGCAAGGCTTACTCTGGCAATGCGGAGGGGTTAGGATCAACTTCGAGAGGGGGTGGGATCCTGAACCACGGGGCTGGGTATTATGGTCGGTTGGAGATCTCGGGGGAGGACCTTCTACATCGCTGTAGATGGTCGCCTGTCAGTATTCACGCGTCGCAGAGGATCGGTGCGGAGCGGTTTCCCGTTCTCGTTCGGCGCCAGCGCCAGACGACCTCGCCGGGTGCGACGCGCTCCACGCCCGGGCCATTACCTTCTCCGTCGGTCGGGGGTATTCCGCTGATTCCCCATGTCAGTTTCAGTCAGTCCCATATCTAGCGACACGAAGCCCGCGGCTCCGCCCGCACGCGTCGTGTCCGATTCGGACGGGGGCGATATGAAATTCAAGGTACTCGGCCGTGTCGAGATCGCGAACGGCACTGCCTCGACGGCGCTCGCCAGATCGAAGATCGGCCATATGCTCTCGTTGCTCCTGGCCATGAACAACGAGACCGTCAGCGTGGACATGCTGATCGACGAGCTGTGGGGGGAGCAGGTTCCCCGCAGCGCGCAGGCCACGCTGCAGACCTACGTCTATATGGCACGGAAGATGTTCACCGAGAGTCTGCGGGTCCCGAACGCCCAACGCCTGCTGGTTACCCAGCCACCCGGTTACATGCTCGCCGCCGACCAGGACGCTATCGACTCGGTCGTCTTCGAGCGCCTGGTCCGGGAAGGCAGCGAGAGCCTGGAGCGGGGTGACCCGGAATCGACCGTCGTCACGCTCACCGACGCGCTGAAGATGTCCCGCGGGTGCCCGTTCGCGGGCATGCCGACCGGGACGGCCCTCAAGGCGCACGTCACCTATCTTCAGGAACTCCGCCTGACCGCTCTCGGTCTTCGCATCGATGCCCGAGAACAGCTCGGGCGGCACCGGGACATCATTCCCGAGCTACGTTCCCTGGTGGCCGAGCACCCGCTCAACGAGGGATTCCACGCCCAGCTGATCAAGTCGCTGCTGCGCTGCGGTCGGCGGGCGGAGGCGCTGCAGGCCTACCAGCGCCTCTGGCAGATCCTGGACGCCGAGCTCGGACTCCAGCCGACGCCCGAGGTCCAACGGCTGCACCACGAGGTCCTCGGGTAGGTCGGGGCAGGCCGGCCCGGCCCGCCGGGGCCGGGCCCCGGCCCCGGTGCGGTGCGGCCCTGGTGCGGTGCGGCCCTGGTGCGGTGCGGCCCTGGTGCGGTGCGGCCCTGGTGCGGTGCGGCCCTGGTGCGGTGCGGCCCTGGTGCGGTGCGGCCCTGGTGCGGTGCGGCCCTGGCGGGCGACGTTCGGCGAACGCGCAGTGTTCTTTTCGGATCGTTCGGGCAGGCCGGGCACGCCGGCCGCAGCGATCACGCTGTCAGCGGCGCGCCCGATCCGCCCTCGGCGGTGCTCAGGCCAGGCAGGTCGGCAGACGTCCCCGGTTGTACGCCACCATCTCGGCGAAGACCGGCCCGACGTCCAGCGGCGGGGCGTCCGGTCCTCCGACCACCTCGGCGTACGCGCGGTGCAGGTTCCCGACCACCCGCTCCGGGTCGAGCAGGTGACCGAACTCGCCCGGCCCTGCCGCGCGGGCGGCACGGCTGATCGACCAGCCGGCCGCGACCCCGTCGGCGGCGATCTGTTGAATCCAGCGCAGGTACGCCACGTTCTCCGCGAAAACCTCCGGCCCGGCGACCGCTCCGTGCCCGCAGACGACAGTGGCCGGTTCGAGGGCACGCAGGCGTTCGATCGCCGTGAGCGATCCCGCTACCGAACCCATCAGCGTGAACGGCGTGCAGCCCGACAGGACGACGTCGCCGGTGAACAGGACCCGCTGTTCGGGCAGCCAGGCCACGATGTCGTTGCTGGTGTGCGCCGGCCCGACGTGGATCAGTTCGACGCGGTGCCGACCGACCGTCAGCGCGACCCGGTCGGCGAAGGTGAGCGTGGGGGCCGGCACCTGAAGGTCGCCCCAGTCGACGTCCGGCCACAGGCCGGTCAGGGCGAGACCTGTGCTGGCCAGCTCCTCGGCGGCCCGCTCGTGCGCGATGATCTCGGCCGCTGGTCCGAACACCTGGTTGCCGAACGTGTGATCGCCGTGGTGATGGGTGTTCACCACCGTTCGGCGCGGCCCCGCGCCGAACCCGTCGACGGTCTCCCGCAGCTGCCGGGCACGGTTCAGGGTGGCCAGCGTGTCGATGACGACGACCCCGTCGGGGCCGACGACCAGGCCGGCGTTGCTCACACACCACCCACCGGGCAGCTGGGTGTAGGCGTAGACGTCCTCGGCGACCTCGACCAGCTCTGATCTGGTCGAGGTCGCCGCTGTTGTCACGGCCGCGCCGCCACGGGGGCCGGGAGGTCGCCGGCCCCGGGTGCCCCGTTCACGAGGTCGAGCAGGTCACGTGGGGTCTGCATCTCGAAGATGTCGGCGTCGGGAATGCGCACACCGTACTCCTGGGCGATGCGTGCGGCCGCTTCCATCAGGGCCAGGGAGTCATACCCGAGTTCGGTGAACTCGGTGTCCGCCAGGTCGGTCGAGGCCACCTCGGCGATCGGTTCTCCGGCGACCGCCACCAGCAGGTGGCACAGCTCGTCAAGGGTCATGGCAGCCATGAACGTTCGTCCTCTCGTTGTCAGGGTGTTTCGCTGCCCGGTCGCGGGCTTCGACGGACGACGACGGCCGAGTTGAACCCCCACCGCCCGCGCCCCAGCACCAGTGCATGGGCCAGGTCGGCCGGTCTCGGAGCGTCGCGCACGAGATCGATCCGGTAGCTGTCGGGCACCCTGTCGGTGGCAGCGGTCGGAGGGATCAACCCGTCACGCATGGCCATCAGCGCGACGGCCACGTCGACCGGTCCGCCGCCCGAGTACAGCCGGCCCGTGACCGCCTTCGGCACGGTGACCGGGACGCCGCACGCCCCGAACAGCTCGGTGATCGTCTCGGCCTCGCTGCGGTCCAGCTCGGCGACGCCAGCGCCGTCGGCGAAGACCACGTCGACATCGGCCGGGCCGATACCCGCGTCCTCGAGCGCCAGCAGGGCCGCGCGGCCGAGCGCGGGCCGCCCACCCGACCAGGGCGGCGGGTCGAAGGTCGACCCGTAGCCGGCGATCTCGCCGTAGAGATTCTGGGCACCACGGGACGCAGCCGTGCCGGCGTCCTCCAGGACCAGAATCGCCCCGCCCTCGCCTGGGACATATCCGCGTGCGTCCGTGTCGAAAGGCAGATAGGCCCGATCCGGATCGGCGGCGGTACTCACCTGACCACCTGAAAGCTGGGCGGCCCATCCCCACGGATCGAGGGCCGAGTCGGCCCCGCCGGTGAGCATCATCGGCGTCCCGCGCCTGACGGCCCGGCAGGCATGGCCGATCGCGTCCAGCCCACCGGCCTGCTCGGCCACCAGCGCGCCGCTCGGGCCACGCAGCGTGTTGCGGATGGAGATCTGACCGGTGCTCACCGCGTAGAACCAGGCGAAGGACTCGTAGACGCTGACCGCGGCCGGGCCGGTCGTCCACAGCTTGCGGAACTCACGGTGCGTGAACTCGAACCCGCCGCAGGCGTTGGACGTGATCACACCGGTCTCGTAGTCGGTGTAGGTGCCCGGTTCGACCTTGGCGTCCCGCAGCGCCCAGTCCGCCGCGATCAGCACGAACCGGGTGGATATATCGGTCTGGACCAGCAGGCGGCTCGGCAGCAGCTCCGCCGGGTCCAACCCGGTGATCTGGCCCGCGAGCCGAGCCGGAAACCCGGATGTGTCGAACCGGGTCAGCTCGGATATGCCAGAACGGCGATCACAGACGCCCTCCCAGAACGGTTCGAGGCCGAGCCCGCCGGGCGCCAGTACCCCGATCCCGGTGACGACGACGGCGCTCATGCCGGGGCGCCCGTCGTACGACGCAGCACCATGGCGCTCTGGAAACCACCGAACCCGCTGCCCACCGTGAGTACGGCGTCCAGGCGCGCGTCGCGCGCGGTGATCGGAACATAGTCGAGGTCACATTCGGGATCACGTTCGTACAGGTTCGCGGTCGGTGGGATCACGCACCGGTCGATCGCCAGCGCGCAGGCGGCGATCTCGATCGAGCCGATCGCGCCGAGCGAGTGACCGACCATGGACTTGATCGAACTGACCGGGACCCGGTACGCGTCGTCTCCCAGGGCACGCTTGTAGGCCGCGGTCTCATGCCGGTCGTTCTGCCTCGTTCCGGAGCCGTGCGCGTTGATGTAGTCGATGTGCCCGGGGCCCACCCGAGCGTCGTCCATCGCCACCCGGATCGCCTCCGCCATCTCACGGCCGTCGGCCTTCAGACCGGTCATGTGATAGGCGTTGCAGCGCGAGGCGTATCCGGCCACCTCCGCGTAGACGCGGGCTCCACGCGCCCGGGCGTGCTCGTAGGATTCCAGCACCAGCACCGCGGCGCCCTCGGCGAGCACGAAGCCGTCCCTCGACCGGTCGAAAGGCCGCGACGCATGCTCGGGATCGTCGTTCCGTGGAGTGGTCGCCTTGATCGCGTCGAAGCAGGCGACGACGATCGGGGTGATCGGGGTGTCCGCCGCACCGGCCAGCGCCACGTCGGCCCGGCCCTCGCGAATCAGCTGACAGGCATGTCCCACGGCGTCGATGCCCGATGTGCAGCCGTTGGAGACCATCGCCACCGGCCCCTGCGCGCCGACGGTCCAGGCGACCTCCGCCGGCATCCGGCTCGGTATCAGGTAGTCGAACATGTGGGGCGACACCGCGTCGTTGTCCACCACCCAGTCGCGGCCGCCGTGAGAGACGGCGAGGTACTGCCGTTCCAGGCTGGTGGCGGCGGCGACGGCGCTGCCGATGCTGACGGCGATGGCGGCCGGATCCACGCGGTCGACGTCCAGACCGCTGTCGCTCACCGCCTCACGCGCGCACACCACGGCGAACTGCGCGGCCCGGTCCATGCGCTCCGTCTCCTGCGCCGTCAGCCCGTCCACCGCCGGATCGAACGACGCCTCGGCGGCGACCTGGGAGCGGAAGGGCGACGCGTCGAACATGGAGATCGTCCGGGTGGCCGTGCGCCCGGAGGCCAGCATTTCCCAGAATGCCTCGCGGTCACCGCCGCCCGGCGTCCGCACGCCAATTCCCGAGATAACGACCCGGCGGTTCACGTGCCCGCTCCACGGTCGCAGAAACCAGACCAGGGAACCATCGTCAACCTTTCCTTCAGGCCCGGCCGTCCAGGGTGCGAGCTGCCTCCCCGAAACTTCTCCGTCCGGTGCCACACGGTAGGTTGACGACTGGTTCTCGAACATCACTGAGCGCCCGGTCGCGCACGAATCAGACGATCTCCGCCGCATCTTTGAGTGGAGATTGAGTACGGCCCCAGGCAGCCCTGATAGGACGTCCTGAACACCTTTTCCCCGTACGTCCAGGTATCTCGCGTCGGATGGAGGCAGCATGTCGTCGACACCGGTCGACCTCACGGGCGACGAGGCGGCGCCGGGGAGCGCCGTCGGACCACCCCCGATATCGGAAGCGGACGCGGACGCCACACCTCCCGATCGCCAGGAGGCAGGTGCCGACGACCAGGTGGTGGGGCGACACGTATGGCTCGTCTCCGGCGTCGTCGTCGTCGGCGCGTTCATGACACAGCTCGACGGCGCCCTGGTGAACGTCGGACTGGCGACGGTGGCCCAGGACCTCGGCGCGAGCCTTTCGACCGCCCAGTGGATTGTCAGCGGGTATCTCCTGGCCCTGGTGATCGGCCTTCCGCTGTGCGGATGGGCCAGCCGGAGAATCGGGGCGGGGTCACTGTGGCTGTGGGTGCTCACCGGTTTCACCGTGACCTCGGCGCTTTGCGCGGCAGCACCGGACATCGGCTCCCTCGTCGCCGCGCGTGCGGCACAGGGGTTCGCCGGTGGTCTGCTCCTTCCCGCCGGTCAGACAATCATCGCCCAGGTCAGCGGCAAGAAGCTGATGGGCCGAGTGATGAGTACTGTCGGAATGGCGCTCGTGCTCGGTCCCGCGCTCGGACCGACAGTCGGCGGCCTGCTCATCGCGCATGCGTCCTGGCGGTGGCTGTTCCTGGTGAACATTCCGGTCGGCGTCGTGGGCCTGTGGCTCGGCCGCAGGCTCATCCCGCGCGGTGACCGGGCGCCGGGCTCGAACTTCGACCTCACCGGCTTCGCCCTGATCGGTATCGCCCTGCCCGCCCTCACCTTCGCGGTCAGCTGGTCCAGCGACCACCACGGACGGTCGCTGCCGCTGATCGCCATCCCCCTGCTGGTCGGAGTTGTGGCGCTCGGAGCGTTCGTCCGGCGTGGCCGGCGCGTCCAGACGCCGCTGCTGAACACCCGCCTGCTCACCGGGCGGGTGTTCGCCGCGGCCGCGGCGTCCAGCTTCCTCGCCGGAGTGATCCAGTTCGGCGCGCTGGTGATCTGGGCGCTCTACTTCCAGCTCGCGCGCGGGTATGACGTCGTCGAGACGGGCCTCGCGATGATCGGTTTCGCGGCAGGCGCCGCGGTGTTGCCGGTGGCCGGCCGGCTGACCGACCGGTTCGGCGGTGGCCCGGTGTCCCTCGCCGGCGGGTTGCTGACCACCGTGGCGTTCGTTCCGGTGGCGCTGCTCCCGGACGGCATCGACCTGATCGTCATCGAGGGCTGTCTGTTCGTACTGGGTGTCGGCAACGCACTGTCCGTCGTTCCGTCCTCCACCGCGGCGTACGTCGCGGTGGAACCGGCGCAGCTCCCGGATGCCGTCACGATGATCAACGTCTTTCTCCGGCTTGGTGGCGCGGTTGGTGCGGCCCTGCTGGTCACGGTGCTCAGCTGGGCCGCGGGCGCCGACGTCACGGCGGCAGGCAGCACGGGGAGCGCGACCTTCCACGCGCCGTTCTGGTGCCTGTGCGCGCTGTCGGGGCTGTTCGTCGCCTCGGCGAGCTGGCTGGTGGCATCCGCGGGGCGACCGGGCCGGCGGTGATCGGACGTTGATCAGACGGAGGTGATCCGGCGGACCGCCGCCGGCTTCGTTGTCCTCGGCACCGGGTCACCCGAGGGGGCGGAGCCGGCGGCGTCCTCGCGCGCACCAGCCGCCAGCCGCGAGCCGGGCGGTCGAAGTCCTGGGGCGAACACGATGAGCCCGAAATGTTCCCGTCGAGGCAGGCGTGACGGGCGTTACGGGCAACCGCGAAGAATCAGGCGGTTGCCCCGCCGTCGACGCTGATCACCTGGCCGGTGATCCATCTGGCGGCGTCACTCACCAGGAACGACACGACATCGGCGACGTCCTGAGGCTGGCCCGGGCGCCCGAGCGGCGACGGATGGGCCGGCGCTGCCCCGCCGCCGGCTGCCCCGCCGCCGGCCGGCACGGGGCCCGACGTCGGCAGGCCAGCCGACGTCGGGCCAGCCGGGTCCGCCGGACCGATGCGCAGCGAGTTGACGGTGATGCCGCGGGTGCCGAACTCCTTCGCGGCGACCTTCCCCAATGTCTCCCTTGCGGCCATACTCGCCGCGAAGGCCGCCGAACCCACTGTCGGAGCCGCCACCACGGTGGAGGTGAGGATGACGATTCTTCCCCACTCGGCGAGGCGGCTACTTGCCTCTCTCAGCAGGTGCACCGCGCCCCGTACGTTCGCGGCCAGGGTCTGGTCGAGGACGTCGGTCTCCAGCTCGGCCACCAGACGTGCCGTGCCGCCGGTGGGATTGCTGACGAGAAGGTCGACCCGCCCGTAGTCGGCGAGCACCTCGTCGAACAGGTCAGCGACCTGGTCGGCCCTCGTCAGGTCGACCTGGCGCGTGCTCGCCGAGCAGCCGGCGGCCGTCAGCTCCGCCACGAGATCGCGGGCCGCCGCCGCGGCGGGGGCGTGGTGGGCGACGACCACATGATGACCATCGGCGGCGAGCCGCTGGCAGATGGCCGCGCCAACACCGTGTGTGCCTCCGGTGACGACGGCCACGTTCCCGGTGAGCTCCACGCCCCACGACACCTTCCGTCAGGTCGGACTACCCGGCTTCGCGGTCGGTGCCGGCAGGCTGGATGTCGCCGGCGCGGCCCGCGGCATCCGACGTGGCTTCGACACCGAACTGGGCCAGCCGGCGCAGCTCCTCCATGAGCGGACCGGGGGCGTCGCCGAAGAAGGCCTCGTCGGCGTCCTCGACGACCTTGAACGCACGCAGCGCCAGGGCGGCTCCCGCATCGGTCACCACGATGACCTTCGCCCGGGTGTCCCGGGTGTCGGGACGCCGTTCGACGAGCCCGCGGCTTTCGAGGCGGCGAAGCACCTCGGAGGTCATCTTCACGTCCGTGGCGGCCTGCGCGGCGATCGTGACCTGGTTGGGCTGCTGGCCCTGCCGGTTGAGCCACCAGGCGCACGCCAGCAGCACGAACTGAACGTGGGTGAGCCCCAGCGGCCCGAGTGCGTCGGCCACGGAGCGCTGCCAGCGCAGAGTGGTCCGCCAGAGGAGAAAACCCGGGCTGTCGGCGGGGCCGCCAGCGAACCGGGTCACGGTGTGGGTGTGCCCTGGGGGACGCTCCCGGATGACGCGGCGGTGAAGAGGTCGGCCATGGCCTCCGGGAAGTCCTCGCTGATCTGCGGGCCCAGCTCCGGCCCGACGTCGTCGGATCCCGGGCCGCTGATCTCCAGGTGGTGCGTGACCTTCGTCCGGCCCGGCTCCAGCGGGATGAGCACGTGCCGGAACAACAGGGTCAGCTCGCCGAACTGGGTCTGGTCGGCATAGACCTTCGGCTCGTCAAGCTCGACGATCTTCGACCGGAACGTGTCCTGGCCGGCAGGGGTCACCGAGAGCTCCGTGCCGACGACGAACGGGCCGTGGAGCTCGAAGGTGTCACTGCGCTCGCTCAGTTTCACGCCCGAATGCAGGTCACGCAGCGCGGCCCAGACCGCCTCGGGGGCGGCATCCGCAACGGCGCTGTACTCGGTGGTCCACATGGCTGTCCCCTCGTCGATTGACTACGCACAGATTATCTGTGCGTAGATGGTCGAGACAAGGATTATGTCGTTCTGTCGAGGCTGAGCGTGTCGGCACCGGCTACTACGACGCCTCCGGCGCTGCCACGGGCGGCTACCGTCGCGATCTGCTCGCGCTCGCGCTGCGGCGCACCCCCGGCGAGACCGCACGGATTCGCCTTCCCGAGGTCGCGGCGCCCGGCGAGGCGGTGGGCCGCGGCGACCCCGGCGCCGGGCTCGGGCAGCTGCTGCTGGGCCCCGGCTGCGGCGACAATGCGGGCGCCGCCCTGGGCCTGGGCCTGCGGCTCGGTGAATGCCTGCTCTCGCTCGGCACCTCAGGTGTGGTCGCGGCGGTGTCGCGGGTCGGTACCCGGGACGGTGGCCGGCCAGGTTTCCAACGGTCGTCGCGAATCCCGACGTCTACGAGGCCATCCACCGCGGCCTGGTCGTCCCACTCGACCCGGACAACCTGCGCACCCGCCGCGCCTATCGTCACCGTCGAGGCCGCGGCCGGACCCGCGGCGGAGCCCTCAGGCAGCTGACCAACCTTCGCTCGATCCACGACCGGCCCGCCATCGTCGAATCCCGCGTGCTTATCGACGTGCCACCGCCACCCGGTTGCGGCCGCGGTGCTTGGCCTTGTAGAGCGCGGCGTCGGCGACCTCGAAGAACGCATTGAGATCGCCGTCCACGGGGGGAACGGCCGCCGCGACGCCGATGCTCACGGTGACGATTCCCCTGTCGACCAGCGGGTGCGGTTCGGCCAGCTCCTCGACCGCCGAACGGCTCCGATGAGCGAGCCGGGCGGCCGCTCCCAGGCCTGTCCTTGGCATGACTATGGCGAACTCCTCGCCGCCGTAGCGAGCGACCAGATGAGTGTCACGGATGTTCTTGGCGAGGCATGCGGCGACCTTTTTGAGACACTGGTCGCCCGCGCTGTGGCCAAAATGGTCGTTGTAAAGCTTGAAATAGTCGATGTCGACTATCGTGAGCGCGATAGGCGTAGAATGGCGTCCCGCGCGGTTCCATTCCACATCGAGGACCTCGCTGAGACGCCGGCGGTTGGCCAGCCCGGTCAGCGGATCAGTCGTCGACAGCTGTAGCAGCCGGCGGTTCACGACGGAGAGCTGCTGGGTTCGTTCGGCGACCTTGCGTTCCAGCGACGCATAGACCTGGGCGTTGTCGAGTGAGACAGCCAGCTGTCCGGCGACCAGCATGATTCCTTCCAGGCGTTCAATAGTAAACGCGCTACGGATCATTCGGTTCTCGAGGAGAAGCATCGCGCCCTGCGTGCCGCGTATTGTGATGGGCAGGGCAAGCAGGGAGCAACGGTCGAGGTCGGCGAAGTACAGATCGCGGCGAAACCGCTCGTCGTGGGTCGCGTCGTCGATAGCAAGGGGTTGGTGGGTGCGATCGACATACCAGATGACCGAAGCCGGCAGCATGCGCCGCCGACCGGCTTCGTCGAGAGAGATGGTGTCGCCGTCGCCTACCGGCACGGACCAGCCAGCTTCATTTTGCTCATGTAGCAACAGGTGTACGCTGGTGGCGCCGGTCATTTCCGACAGGATTCCCGCGACCCTTGCTCGTAGACCGTCGATGGTGGTCTCGGAGCCGAGCGCCTGGGACGCGGCCGCGATACCGAACAGGTCAATGGTCCGGGTCGTGGCGGCGGGCTTGCACCCGGCGGGCTCCGCCAGTCGGCGCGCATCTGGCTCCATGGCCGTGAACTCGATGCCCTGCACCGGGTGAACCCAGTCGAGCTGGCTGACCTTCGCCGTCGCGCCCCAGGCCAGATACTGACGGCGGGCAGCCGCGAGCGGAGCGTTTCCAGCCTCCAGCATGCCGTGGGAGAGGTAGAACCGGGCGGTGCGTTCGAGGATCAGCGCTCGGTGCCATGGACGATCCCGCGTGGACGCCTCGCGCTGCGCGACGTCGAACATGTACGCCGCCTTGTGGAAATCACCGACAGCCCAGGCCTGTTCCGCCTCCACCAGACGCAGCAGATGGAGGAAGTTGACCGGCGCGTCGGCCGCACGCGCGGACAACCATGCGACCAACTCGTCCAGCTCAGCCAGTGAGGCTTCACGCTGACTCGTTTCGGTGGCTCGTGCCTGCGCCGCGAGCGACATGGCCCGCAGCAGTCGTGCCGTCGTCGTCACATACATCGGCTCGATCACCGGCAGTAGCCGCATCGACGCCGCGGTGTGCCGGGCCAGCCTGGCCGGATGATCGAAGATCGCCGCGGCGAGGGCCAAGGCGATGTGCAGATGGGCGCGGGCGATCGGATTGGCCGCGAGTCTGCTCAGGGCGGACACCTCGTCGGCTTCCGATTCGACGGTCTCGCCACGCAGAATCCTGATCAGCTGGCGGCACGGCTGGACGTTCTCCACAAGATGCGCATTACCGGTGCCTGCCCCGGCCGCGAGCGCTGCGTCGACCTCGGGGGCAAGGGCGTCAAGAGTTGGTGCACAGTCCAGCAGATTGTGCACCAACATGTAGCGTGTATACGACGCATTCTGCAGGTCACCACTGCGGACAAGCACCTCCAGCGCCCGACGGGCCCCCGAAATATTCTCCTCGAGGGAATCGAACCAGTGCCCGACACCAGCCGCGTAAAGGTATTGAGCACGACCGATCTCAAGATCATAACCGAGTGACCTGCTCACCGAGAGGAGCCGCTGCACCACACGGTACCCGGTGCGATAGTCGCCGCGGCTGCCGATAGTCCACGAGGCGCCGGCGGCCGGGCCGAGAAAGGTGGCATGCGGGCCGTTCTGCACCCACATCTCCAGTACCTTCACGGTCAGCCAGCCCAGCATCGGCTGATCGCAGAAGTAGGCCGCGGGCAGGAGCCGGTCGATGATCCTGCAGGCGTCGAGTCGGGATTGGTCGATGCCGCCCGCCAACCGAAGATCATCCGACTCGTCGGTCCGATCGATCCACTGGCGGACCTCCTTCAGCCCACGGTCGATGTCCGAGTCCAGATGATCCCGGTCCGGGAAGGCGAAACCCAGGTGCCTCAGCTGGTCGAGGCCAAGCCGCATCGCCTCCCGAGCCAGGCCCCGGTTGGTCAGGCTGACAACCTGCGCCTCGACAGCCGCGGTCCGTTGAGTCGGGTGCGTACAAAGCCGACAGACGCTTTCGTAGGCCTCATCGGCCTCTTCCAGCAGGCCAAGCCGGTGAAGGGCGGCGTGCCGCTCGGTGCCGACCGCGATCAGCTGGTCGGTGTCAGCCGGATCGATGAGCGGCATCGCCGCGGTCAGGAACCGCTCTTCCAGCGGGTAGTTGCTGAGTATCCGGGCCTGGCCGGCGGCCCGCCGGAAGAGCGCCGCCATGAGCTGCCGTTCCTGCGTGGCGTGAACCGCGTCGGCAACCAGTAGATACTGCTCCGCGGCGACAGCGAAGTACTCGTCCCGTTCGGACAGACACCGGGCCAGGCGCAGCCGAACAGCGCGCCGTTCGGTCGCTGTGATTTTGTCCAGGAGAGACTTCTGCGTCCGGTCGTGGTGGAACCGGATCGTCGACCGGTCGTCGTGCTCCCGCACAAGCAAGGCGGCCGCGTAGGCGGGCGCCAGCCGTCGCTCGACCTCCGGTGCCGCGAGCCCGGTCGCCGTGGCCAGGAGATCCAGCTCCGCTCGCCCCGCCAGGCAGGCCATCGCCATCAGCACTTCTCGCGTGTCCGAAGGCAACGATGCCACCCGCGCGGCCAGCAGCTTCTTGATGTCCAGGCCGGCCAGCCGGCAACGCAGTGCGGCCCGATCCACGTGCCAACGGCTCTCACCGGGAGCGATCAGACCCTCGTGACGCAGCGCGTTGAACAGTTCCACGGTGTCGTACGGACTGCCCTCGGTGATGGACTCGATCATCCGTGCCAACTCACCGGCCGACTGAGGGGCGATGTGCAGGATGTCAGCGACCAGGCTGGTCTGCCCCGCGGGCACGAGGTTACCCAACCGCTGGTGGTGAGGTCCGGTCGGCTGGCGACTCCAGCGGTCGAGCATCGGCGTCAGTGGGTGAGCGATATCGACGTCGCTGTCCCGGTAGGCGCCGACCAGGAGCAATCCCTCGGTCTGCTCCTCACTGCCGAGGATCAGGTCGATGAAACCCAGCGGTGTCCGTCCAGCCCACTGCAGGTCGTCGACGACGAATACCAGCGGCCTTCGCCAGGACGTAATGGTGCGAAGTAGTGCGACTGAAGCGTGCTGTAGTCGTACCCGGGCCGTCATCGGGTCGCCCGGCTCGGGAGCGACCTTCAACAGCGCGGCGAGCTCCGGAAGGGCGGCGGCGACGAGTTCGGCGTTGGGCCCCAACGCATCCAGAAGCTGGTCCCTGACCTTGGCCAGCCGGCCTTCTGGCTCGGCCAGCAACAACCGACCCAGCGCACGGAACGCCTGCCGGACCCCGTCATACTCCTCGTCTCGGCGAAACTGGTCGAACTTGCCGGCGACGAACCAGCCGTTGCGACCGGCCACCATCGGCCGGAGCTCGTTGACCAGGGATGTCTTGCCCACTCCCGCCGCGCCGCTGACGAGGAGGCCGCGGCAGCGGCCCGCCATCGCCTCCGCGAACGCCGCGCCCAGGTCCCGGATCTCCTCGTCCCGCCCGGCCAGCCGGGACGGTGCAAGGGGTCGCAGCGGCGAGTCGTGTGCGCCGGGATCACTCACCCGCGCGCCGCGGCGGAGCAGGACGAGATCACGCACCAGTCCATCAGCGGTCTGGTAGCGATCGTCCGGCTCCTTCTTCAACAAATGCATGATGATCGCCGAGAGCTCTGCCGGCAGTAGCGGGTTCACCGCGGCGGGTGGCACCGGAATCCTCATCAGGTGGTCCTGGATGATCCGTGCCGGGTCGCTCGAACCGAACGGCGGTGCGCCGGTTGCCAGCTCGTACAAGGTGGCCCCGAGCGCGTACAGGTCGGCCCGCTGGTCGACCAGGCGCGCGGTCCGGCCAGTCTGCTCCGGCGCCAGATACGGCACCGTTCCCACGATCTCCCTGTGATGGGGGAATCCCGGCCGTAGATCGGCGATGCTGGTGGCCAGCGCGAAATCGACCAGATACGGGATGTTTCGGTTCCCGCCCACCACGATGTTCGCGGGATTGATGTTCTGGTGCGCCACGCCCCGGCGGTGCATCCCCGCTACCGCCCGCGAAAGCGATTCAGCCAGCTCGACCAGTGTCACCGGAGCCAACGGCGTGGCGAGCTCGCACAGAGCGATACCTCCGACATCGGCCAGCAGGATCGATCCCGGGCAGGACGGACTGCCATCCGCCAGCTGTGCCACACCATCAACACCGGACAACCGCTTCAGAATCTCGGTCTCATGACGTAGCCGCCATTCCGCGCCAGGTCCCAGCGGTTCCTTCCGGATCAGGCTCCCGGTCGCGGACATAATGCGGGTAACCCGAGTCCGTTCTGTCTCATGCAGCACGTCCACCCGCACCGCGGTTGGCAGATGTCGACTCGGTTCCGTCCCCTCCGATCCATCCACACCCCCGCACCTCACGCTCTGTCTCGACCCACGTTCAGCTCATCTATCCAGTCTGCCGCTGGTCAGAACGACGGCAACACTGCTGTCTCATTGGACGATGTTTACGGTGGTTCCGGCGACCTGGTGATCAAATAGCGGGATTTCAGGGGGCGTTGATGTCCGAACGGGAGTGTCCGACGTTCATCGGACACTCCCGTTCGTGTCCGGGCAACTGCCACGCGCGGCGGCCTGCCCGTTGCGCCCCTCGTCCTTCCGGGTTATCGGGTCGGGATCGCCACGATCACGCTCGTGCCGGTGTGCTGCACCGTCGGCTGTACCTGCGGTCCGGGCGCGGACTGGCGCAAGCCGACGAAGTAGGTGACAACGCCCTCGAAGTCGCCACCCGACCGCACCTGGACAACATTGGTGGTCACGCGGATCGGGAACAGGTTGCGCGGAGCCGTAGCCCTGCCCTGCTCGTCATGGGCCGCCGCATTATGGAAGACCACCTTGACGAAGGACCGGCCCCGCACGGCGACGGGAAGGCCGGAGCCGTCCTGTATCAGGTCCGAGATCGGCACGTACCGGGCGGTGACCTCGGCGGGGGCTGCCGGCTGGAAGTGGAACCGGACGAGGTCCGCGCGGGCACTGGCCGCATGTGCCGCGCTGATGCCCGTCAGGACCGGCGTGACCGGCGTGACGGGTGCGGCCGGAGACGCCGGTGTGACCGGAGTTACCGTTGGCCCTCCGGCTCGTGCCGGAACCGCCATGAACAGCAGGCCCAGGACCAGTGGGACTATCGCACCAGAAATCCCGTGCGCCTTCCTCATGATGCACCACCCATTCCTTTTTCCCGGAGCAGGGAGTCCGGCGTGCGGACGTGCTGATTGGATTCCGGGCCGCCCGGCTGATCCTGATCGCCGCGAGAAGGCCGCTGGCGACAAGGCCGGTCGGATCGGACGAAGTCGGCGTCAGCTCGCCGGTCGGAAGTCGGATGGATGGTGAGTGGTGATGGATGTCGACATGGGCCCACCCCCATTCGTTGTCGGCCAGACATGTGCGATCGTCGGGTGGCCGCCACCATGCGCATCGCTCCGGATACCCCGGAGTCGAGCGTCCACAAACATGCCCTTCGAGGAGAGGCTCGTGGGATGGCGAAGGAACGGCGTGCTTCGACGCTCCAGTCTCGACGGTTACCGACCGGGCATTCGCAGCTCGATCCGAGCCAGCAGCATCTCGGTGTCCACCGGTTTGGCGACGAAGTCGGTCGCACCCGCGGCGAGACATTTCTCCCGGTCGCTTTGCATCGCTTTCGCGGTGACGGCGATGATCGGCAGATCCGCGAAGCGCGGCATCTCCCGGATGGCGCTCATGGTCGCGTAGCCATCCATCTCGGGCATCATCACGTCCATCAGGATCAGGTCGACGTCGGTGTTGCCGAGCAACATCTCGATGCCTTCCCGGCCGTTCGAGGCGTGCAGCACGGTGAGTCCGTAAACCTCGAGCACGCTCGAGATCGCGAACACGTTCCGGACGTCGTCGTCGACCACGAGGATCTTCCGCTCGCGCAGCTGGGGGCGGGCGGGCGGTTCGGTCACGCCGTCGCGCTCGACGGCCGCCGCGTCGTTGGCGAGCAGCGGCGGCAGGTCATCAGGCCGGTCGGCGGACAGGTGAAGAGTGATGCGCTCCCGCACCTCGTCCAGCGATGGAAGCAGCTCCAGGCGCAGGGTCCGGTACCGAGCCTGCGCCAGCCGCTCGTGCGCGTCGTGCATCTTCTGGGTGGGGTGGGCGAGGACGGGGACGTCCCGCAGGTCCGCGTTCTCCTGAACCCGCTGCAGGAATGCGAATGCCGAGGCGTCAGGCAGCGTCAGGTCGAGCACCACGCAGCGGTACGGCGTCGCTTCCAGGACTCGGATGGCGTCGTCCGGCGTGGTGACCGTGGCGACCTGGATGGGGCCGTGGGTGTCGGCGAGGTCCGCCGATGCCCGCTGCGCGATCAGGCCTAGCAGTCCGTTGGATTCGGGTTCGAGGATCAGCAGGCGACGGTCCGGCGGCGCCTCGCCGGACGACGACAGCGCCGGCTGGCTGATCCGAGCGGGGTGAGCAGGCTGGGCGACGACCTCGTACTGCAGCGCCCCGGACCGCGCCGGCAGGGACGGAACCGGCTCGGATGCAGTTCCAGGCAGCGGCAGGTCGTCCAATGGCAGGTAGAGGGTGAAGGTGCTGCCGCGCCCGAACTCGCTTTCCACGCGGATGTCGCCGCCGAGCAGCGCCGCGACCTCACGGGAGATGGACAGGCCGAGCCCGGTGCCGCCGTACTTGCGGCTGGTGGTTCCGTCGCCCTGCTGGAAAGCGCCGAAGATCCGCTTGAGGTTCTCGTCGGAGATGCCCACGCCGGTGTCGACGACGGCGAACGCGATCTTCGAGGTGCCGCCGCCGTCAGGTTCGAGCGGGTGACGGGTGTGGATGCGTAGCGCCACCTGGCCGTCCTCGGTGAACTTGACGGCGTTCGAGAGGAGGTTGCGCAGCACCTGCTCGAGCCGTTGCTCGTCGGTGAACAGCCGGGTTGGCACGTCCGGCGCGACCTCGACGGCGAAGTCCAGGCCCTTCTCGGCGGTCAGCGGTCGGAACGTCGCCTGCAGGTCGTCGACCAGCTTGCCGAGGTCGGACCACTCCCGGTGGACGTCCATCTTGCCGGCCTCGACCTTGGACAGATCCAGGATGTCGTTGATGAGCTGCAGCAGGTCCGAGCCGGCCGAATGAATGACGTTGGCGAACTCGACCTGCTTGGGTGTGAGGTTGCGTGTCGGGTTCTGCGCCAGCAACCGCGCGAGCACCAGCAGGCTGTTCAGCGGAGTCCGCAGTTCGTGGGACATGTTGGCCAGGAACTCGGACTTGTACTTGGAGGCCAGCGCCAGCTGCTGGGCCCGCTCCTCGATCTCCTGCCGGGCCTGCTCGATCTCGATGTTCTTGAGCTCGATGTCCCGGTTCTGACGTTCCAGCAGCGCCGCCTTCTCCTCGAGGTCGGCGTTGGACCGCTGCAGCTCCTCCTGCCGGACCTGCAGCTCGCTGGACCGGGCCTGCAGCTCGCCGGCCAGTCGCTGCGACTCGACGAGCAGCGCGTCGGTCCGCGAGTTGGCGATGATCGTGTTGACGATGACGCCGATGGTTTCCATCAGCTGGTTCAGAAAGTCGCGGTGCACCTCGGTGAACGGTGCGAACGAGGCGAGTTCGATGACGCCGAGCACCCGGTCCTCGAACAGGATCGGGAACACGATCAGGTTGACCGGTCTGGCCTGGCCCAGGCTGGAGGAGATCCGGACGTAGTCGGCCGGCGTCTCGGCGACCAGGATCTGCTTCTTCGTCCTCGCCGCCTGACCTACCAGCGACTCGCCGACCTTGAAGGTCACCGGCACGGCCGCGCTCCCGGCGTAGCCGTAGCTGGCGATGAGCCGCAGCATCGCGTCGCCGTCGGTGACGTCGGTGAGGAAGAACGTGCCGTGCTGGGCGTCGACCAACGGCGTGAGTTCGTCCATGACCAGCTCGGCGACCGTGGCGAGGTCGCGGTGTCCCTGCATCAGGCCGGAGACCCGGGCCAGGTTGGTCTTGAGCCAGTCCTGTTCCTGGTTGGCCCGGGTGGTCTCCCGCAGCGACTTCACCATCGCGTTGATGTTGTCCTTGAGCTCGGCGACCTCACCCTTCGCCTCGACCGTGATGGATCGGGTCAGGTCGCCGGTGGCCACCGCGCTGGTGACCTCGGCGATCGCGCGCACCTGGCGGGTCAGGTTGCCGGCGAGCTCGTTGACGTTCTCGGTGAGCCGTTTCCATGTTCCGGACACGCCCTCGACCTCGGCCTGGCCGCCCAGGGCGCCGTCGGTGCCGACCTCCCGGGCGACCCGGGTGACCTCGGCGGCGAACGACGAGAGCTGGTCGACCATGGTGTTGATCGTCGTCTTGAGCTCGAGGATCTCGCCCCGGGCGTCCACGTCGATCTTCTTCGACAGGTCGCCCTGAGCGACGGCCGTGGTCACCTGGGCGATGTTGCGGACCTGGCTGGTCAGGTTGTTCGCCATCGAGTTGACGTTGTCGGTGAGGTCCTTCCAGGTGCCCGACACGCCCATTACGTCGGCCTGGCCGCCGAGCATCCCCTCGGTGCCGACCTCACGCGCCACCCTGGTGACCTCGGCCGCGAACGACGACAACTGGTCAACCATCGTGTTGATGGTCTGCGCGAGCGCCGCGACCTCGCCCTTCGCCTCGACCGTGATCTTCTGTGACAGGTCGCCGCGGGCGACCGCCGTGGCCACCTGCGCGATCGAGCGGACCTGGGCCGTCAGGTTGGACGCCATCACGTTGACGTTGTCCGTCAGGTCCTTCCAGGTGCCCGACACGCCGCGGACGTTGGCCTGGCCGCCGAGGTTGCCCTGGGTGCCGACCTCGCGTGCCACCCGGGTCACCTCGTCGGCGAACGCGGACAGCTGGTCGACCATCGTGTTGATGGTCTCCTTGAGTTCCAGGATCTCGCCGCGGGCGTCGACCCTGATCTTCTGCGACAGGTCGCCCTTGGCCACCGCCGTCGTCACCTGCGCGATCGAACGGACCTGGTCGGTCAGGTTCGCCGCCATCACGTTCACCGACTCGGTGAGGCCCTTCCACGTACCCGCGACACCCTTGATGTCGGCCTGACCACCGAGCCGGCCCTCGGTGCCGACCTCGCGTGCTACCCGGGTGACCTCGTCGGCGAACGACGACAGCTGCCCGACCATCGTGTTGATCGTGCTCTTGAGCTCGAGAATCTCGCCCTGGGCCGGCACGGTGATCTTCTGGGTCAGGTCACCGCGGGCCACCGCCGTGGCTACCTGCGCGATGTCGCGGACCTGGCCGGTGAGATTGCCCGCCATCGCGTTGACCGAGTCGGTGAGGTCCTTCCAGGTGCCCGACACGCCGGGAACCACGGCCTGGCCACCGAGCTTGCCCTCGGTACCGACCTCCCGGGCGACCCGGGTGACCTCGGAGGTGACCAGCGCCAGCTGGTCCGCCATACCGTTGAACACGGTGGCGATCTCGTCCAGCAGCGCGTCGCCGCTCTGTGGCAGTCTGGTGCCGAAGTCACCGCCACGCACCGCCGACAGGCCGGCGAGCAGACGTCGAAGAGCGGCGTCGTCGAGTGCTCGGTCAAACGCCTCAGCCTCAGTCACACGAGCTCCAGATGTCGGCCCATGCAACCGGGCATCGGTCAATTTTAGGTTCAGAGCGGTGGACTAGGGTAAACACAGCCGAACGCGCGAGCGGGTGAGCGGCCGCTCACCCGTCTGTGATCAGAAGCTCGCTCTTGGTGTAGGACGTGCATGCCTCTCGGCGGGGGCAGGCGGATCCTGGAGGTCGAGTGGACGGCGGCGAAGCTGTCCACGATCCGCGCTGGCCGTCGTGGGCCACGCTGGTCGCCCGCCTGCAGTCCGAGCTCGACCTCGAACGGAAGCAGCGGACCGCACAGGCCGTGGTGGAGCTCGCCAAAGGCGTCCTCATTGAACGCCTGCGCTGTTCCCCCGCGGAAGCCGCTGCCCAACTGGCACGGCTCGCCGGCCAGACCGGCGTGCCAGTGTGGGAACTCGCGCTCGACCTCGTCGACCAGACTGCCCTCGACGATATCGCCCACTCGGATCTGCCTGTCAGCCGGCGGCGTGAGGCACGGCTCGCGCAGGTCGAGGCGCACACCGCGGCCGGCGACGACGTCGCCACCGTGGTGTTCGACCAGATGCTCGCGGGGTCAGGAGCACAGTCGGTGGCGCTGTGGGCGTTGGAGCCCGACGGCAGTCTCGGACTGGTAGGACACACCGGTCTCAGCTCACTCGACGCCAGCCGCTGGTCACGTGTGCCGCCGCAGTTCGACAGCCTCCCCCTGCGCGTCCTCCACGACGCGGCCGCCCAGTGGTGGCCCCGCGGCGTCCCACCCGGCGAACCCGTCCCCACGACCGGGAGCCGAGCGGCAGCACGGGCGCTGCTCCCCATGACCGACACAGGCACCCTGGTCGGGGTGATGGAGGTCTGCTGGCCCGAATCCGTCGCGGAGTTCGACGTCGTGCTTCGGCGTCAGTTGCTCGCGGCTGCTCAGGTGGCGGTGCAGGCACTCTTTCTGCACGGGGACCCGTCGCGTGACCAGCGAGCTCAATGGCTGCCGGCTCTCCTGGACGGGCTGTTCGAATCCGGGATGCTCGCGCGCGCGGTCCGGGACTCGGCTGGAGGCGTCGTCGACCTCCACGTCGACCACGTCACCGAGGGCTTCGTCGACCCAGCCGGCCGCAGCCGCGCCGAACTGCTCGACCGCCGGTTCCGCACCCTCTACCCGCTTACCGCGATGCCCGGCGGACTGTTCGAACACCTGCGTCAGGCCATGGCTGTCGAGAAGCCCTTTTACGCCCGTCAGTTCCCCGTCCAGGTGCTCGTCGAGGGCGCTGTGAAGGTGGTCGACCTCGAGGTCCGCGCGGTCGGACTGTTCGACGGGATCGTGATCGGGTGGCGGGCTGCCGACCACAGCGCTCAGCTTCGGGCCTTGTTGGAGAACGCGGAGAAGCTGGGTCAGCTCGGCGGCTGGGAACAGGACCTCGCCACAGGTGAGGTGCTGTGGACCGACAACGCGCACGCCGTGTTCCGCCGCCCTCGGCCACAGCTCCCGATCCGGCTCGAAGAGCTGGACGGTCACGCCCACCCCGAGGACGCCGAGCGGGTGCGCCTGTTCCGGGACAGTCTCGTCCGGCTGGGACGACCGGCGGTGAGTGCGTTCCGCCTGATGCACTCCGACGGCTCGGCCCGCAGCATCCGTGCCTTCGGCGAACCGGTCACCGCGCCCGACGGCACCCGGACCGCCGTGCGCGGGGCCTACCAGGACATCACCGCCGCCTACGGCGCCCACGTGGCCCTCGCTGCCACCCGTGACCGGCTCGCCGAAGCGGAACGGCTTTCTGAGGACAGACAACGGCTTGCGCTCCGCCTGCAACAGGCGATCATCGCCACCTCATCGCCGCTGCCGCGATCAGCGCGGCTGGACATCGCGGTCCGCTACCGGCCGGCGGAACAGGACGATCTCGTCGGTGGTGACTGGTACAGCGCGGTGACCATGCCCACCGGCGACGTCCTGCTTGTCGTCGGCGACATCGCCGGCCACGGCATCGACGCCGTCACCGCCATGGTCAACCTGCGCTACAGCCTCCGGGGCCTCGCCGTCACCGGAGCAGGGCCGGCTCAGCTCCTCGGCTGGCTCAACACGATCACCCATCACCTCACCGACCAGGTCACCGGGACCGCGATCTGCGGGCGCTACGACCCCCTCACCCGGACGCTGCGGTGGTCCCAGGCCGGGCACCTCCCGCCGGTGCTCCTGCGTGACGGCCGCGCCCGCCACCTCCCGGTCCCCGAAGGCATTCTGCTCGGCGTGGTCGACGACGCCGAGTACGAGGAGCGCACCACCGTCCTCGAACGTGACGACATCCTCCTGATGTTCACCGACGGACTGGTCGAACGACGGGGGACCTCGCTGGACGAATCCCTGGAAGCGTTGTTCCGTCTCGCGGAACGTCCAGTAGACGACGTCGAGGCGTACGCCGACCATCTCCTGGCAGGCGCTGCGTCCGACACCGACGACGACACCTGCCTCATCGCCGTCCACGTCCGATGATCACCTGTGCTCGTGGCTCGTGATGTCTCACGCGCGGCGCTCCTCCAGGGCAGCGTCCGGTCCTACGCATGCGAGCCGAGCGCGGCATGACGACCGGTACCCCGGCCGGCGTCGACCACCCGGTGGCTGGCACGCTCGTTGACGGGGCGGTGTGTCGGCTCGCTGTGGACGGGCACGCTGAGATCGTGACGGCATTTGTCGTTTCAATGTGCCCGGCCTGCCGCCCGAGCGACTGCTTGGCCTGCGGTCCGCGAGCCTGGCCACGTTCGGCGCGGTGCAGGCTCGAATCGGCGAGCAGGGGAGCGGCTACATCACCACGACCTTCGGTCCCGCGGCCTGGCGGGACGTCTGGATCTGTCCCTGGCGCAACGGTCTTCATCCCGGAGGATGAAGCCCGGGCACACGCCACGTTTACCGCTCCGGCTTCTGAACAGACTTCGGTCAGATCTGGTTCCGGCAGGCCCCGATGTTGGAGGTGCAGTGGCAGCTTTGGGTAACGAGCAGCAGCGCCCGAAACAGGAGCAGACCTGGCCTGGCGAGTCATTGGCGATGGTCCCGCCACCCAAAGGCGAAATTTCTGCCTATGTGGGGAGGAACCTGCTTCGCGAGCGAGTCGCCCTGATTGCCGGTGGAGATTCCAGAATCGGTCGGGCACCGCCTGAGGGTGCTGACGAAAGGATTCTGCGCCGCCCCGGGGACGGGAGCCCGGCTGCGTGGAGTTCACCTCGTCAAGATTCGGAGGACATGAAATGTCGACGGACGCCATCGTGCTCCTGAAGGAAGACCACAAGGCGATCAAGGCTGCGTTCAAGCGTTTCCAGGAAGCGGGGGAGAAAGCCTACGCTGCCAAGGGCAGGCTTGCCGACAAGTTCATCGAACTACTCACGGTGCATACCTACATCGAGAACGAGGTCATGTATCCGGAGGTGCGTGGGCTGCTGCCGGTGCTGGAGGACGACATCCTCGAATCGTACGAGGAGCACCATGTCGCCGATCTCCTTGCCGTGGAGCTGGCCGCGCTCTCGCCGGAGGCGGAGCGTTTCAGCGCCAAGGCGGCGGTTCTGATCGAGAGTGTGACGCACCACATCGACGAGGAAGAACGGGAGTTTTTTCCCCGGGTTCGTGATGGACTCGGCCGCAAGCAGCTTTCCGAGATCGGGGAACGGCTGCTGGAGGCGAAGGAGAAGGCTCCGCACAACCCGGCCCATCCGAGCGCCCTCAAGAAGGCTGTTGACGCCGTCATCAAGTAGCCACGCCGGTTCCAGCACTGTGGATGGTGTTGTCACCGCTCCGGACCGGGTGTGGGGTCGGGGGGAGTCGCCGTGGGGGTGTTCACGAGTCGCTGCGGTTGCGGGCCGCCGCGGTGGCTCGCCGGTTCTCCTTCCTGATGGCCGCTATGAGGTCCGCCTTCCGCATTGTCGAACGACCTGGTATTCCGAGGTCTCTCGCGATGCCGCGCAGGTGTGCGACGGAGGCGTTGGCGTCGACGCCTTCCGCCGTCGGAGACGGATGGCGGAGCGCCTGCCGGGTCGGCTTCGCCGCCTGCTCGTCCGAGGGACCGGGAGCTGCTTTCGGCTGCCAGTGGTCGCCGGTCTTCTCATGGGTGTGCTTGAGGGAGGCGAAGGCCGCTCGGTGCGCCCGCTCTCCTTCCCCGTAGGTCTCCACGGCCGAATCGTGTGTCTTCTTCCAGGTGCGCACGGCCTTGTCGTCCGAACGGGCCACTGTCGACGGGACCTCGGAGCGGGCCCGCTGTGCCTGCTGCTTCTTGCTGATCATGGCGTACCGATCTCCTCTCGCCCGACTCGTCGATCCGGGCGGAGAGCTGAAGCCAGGCCGGCACGGTAGCGTCCGGCCGGCACCGTCGATCGTCGGTGCTCTCGCTCGAGCCGATCGAGCAGCTTGCCGGCGGGCCGCTGGGCGCCGCCGGGAGACGACGTACGGGACGCTTACCCGTGCCCAGGCCCGGCACACGCTCCGTGTACTTCGGAGGGGGTACTCGGCGGTTACTGCGATCGGAGCGGGTACGCCCGAAAAGAACGGGGCCGGCCGATACGGAGGGTGTTATGCGTACACCGACATCTGCTCGTCAGGAGGTAGAGGCCAAGTTCGACGTCGACCTGACGTTCGTCGTTCCACCGCTGACGGGCCTGGCGGGGATCGCTTCTGCCGCAGGGCCGACCGAGAAGCGTCTCGACGCCGTCTACTACGACACCGACGATCTTCGGCTGGCTCGCCACCGCATCACGCTGCGCCGCAGGCAGGGCGGAGGTGACGCGGGATGGCATCTCAAGCTGCCGCTTTCCGGCGCCACCCGGGACGAGATCCGCCGCCCCCTGAACGTCATCGAACGAGATCCGTCCCGCGAGGGCACCGTCCCGGGCGAGTTCGCCGACGTCGTCGCCGCCACCACGCGGGGCCGGCCGCTGGCCCCCGTCGCGCGGGTACGAACCGTCCGTCGCGCGACGACGCTGCGCGCCCCCGACGGACATGACCTGGCTGAACTCGCCGACGACGAGGTCCACGCCCAGGCGCTCGGCTCGGCGACAACAGTGTCCTGCTGGCGTGAGATCGAGGTCGAGGCCCTCGGCGACGATCCCCGCGTCCTGCCGGCGGCCGGCGCGGTCCTGTGCGGTGCCGGGGCACGGCCAGCCGCCTGGCCATCCAAACTCGTCCGGGCACTCGGATCGCAGGTGCCCACGGAACTCCCCGAGCTCCGTGAACCACCCAGCCGGGTCGCCGGGGCTGAGGAGACCGCGGGTGAGATCGTCCGCGGCTACCTGGCGACCCACACCCGGGCCCTGCTGGCCGCCGACGCCCGCGTGCGCCTCGGCGACCCCGAGTCCGTACACGACCTGCGAGTCGCCGCCCGTCGGCTGCGGAGCTCCTTGCGCACGTTCCGGCAGCTGTTCGACCCGATCCCCGCCGGCGCGCTGCAGGACCGGCTGCGAAAGCTCAACCTGTTGCTCAACCCGGCCCGGGACGGTGAGGTCCAGCTCGAGCGGTTCACCGCCGCGATCGACGCGCTCGACGACCGCGACCTGCTCGGCCCGGTCGCCGCCCGGGTTCAGGGCCACCTGCGCTCGCAACACCTGCGCGGCCGTGAACAGGCCCTTGTCTGGATGCGTGACGCCCGGTACCTGACGTTTCTCGATGACCTGATCGCCTTCGTCGCGGAGCCACCGTACTCGGCGCGGGGTTACCGCCCGGCCGGCGCGGCACTGCGCATACCGATCCGCAAAGCCGACCGCAAGCTGCGCCGCCGGGTCGACCGGGCCCTGCACACCCCCGCCGGCGCCGGCCAGGACGCCGCCCTGCACGCCGCGCGGAAGGCCGCGAAACAGCTGCGCTACGCCGCCGAGACCGCCACACCGGTCTACGGGGAGGACGCCGGGAAGCATGCCCGGCGAGCCAAGAAGATCCAGAACAGCCTGGGCGAGCACCAGGACTGCGTGATCGCCCAGGGCGTCCTGCGCGAGTTCGCGATCGCCGCCAACCAGGCCGGCGAATCCTCGTTCACCTACGGCCTCCTTCTCGGCGCCGAACGGGAACAGGCCCACCTGACCAGGGACACCTTCACCGCGCGCTGGCCCGAACTCGCTCGCCGGCGCCACCGCCGCTGGTTGCGCTGAGCGCCCTGTACGTGCCATGAGGGAGGCGTACGTGCCGTGAGGAGGTCCCCCTCCGTCTCGCGGTCGCAGGGACACCGCGCCGCGAACCACACGTTTGCGCCGACATCGAGTGGGCACGGGGACGCACACAGGAGTGTTTCGGGTCGGCTCGCCCTCCACGGACCCGGGAGTGGCCGACAGACCTGATGTAGGAGACATGCCAGCCGACGATCCGGCGGACGGGCGACGGGCATCCCAGATGGCCGCGGGCAGCGGGCTCGCCACTGTCGCGAGTCGTTGCCTTGAGGAGTTCGGAACGCTGGTGGGCCAGGCTCCCGAGCGGGTCACCGGGGCACGCAGGACAGAGTCCGGGTGGTCGTTCCTGGTCGATCTGACCGAGCTGGAACGCATTCCGTCGACTACCAGCGTGATCGCCACCTACCGACTCGATGTTGACGACACAGGCTGCCTGCTGGGGTACGAGCGGCTGCGCAGGTTCGTGCGCGGCGCCACCGACTAACCGCCGACTAGCCGCCGGTATGCGGTCCAGGCCGGGGGCCATGCTCCGTGGACCTGGGGGCACTGTGATTTTCGGAAGATCGATTTTCGGAAGATCGTGAGTCATGGCGATAGACCGTGCTCCCCTCGCCGCCCCGCGGCTGCGAACGCTGAGCGGGCCGCATTCGGACTCTCTCGCTGACGTGCTGGAGCGGGTGCTCGACAAGGGAGTCGTCATCGTCGGTGACGTGGTCATCAGTGTTCTCGACGTGGAGCTCCTCACGCTCAAGCTGCGCCTTTTCATCGCATCGGCCGATACCGCCCGCGAGATGGGCCTGGACTGGTGGACCACCGACCCCTTCTACAGCAGCGAGGCACGGTCGTTGCAACAGGAGCAGGAACGGGAACTGCGCGAGGAGACGGTGCGGGCGCTGCACGCTGAGAACGATGAACTGCGCTCCAGGCTCGCCCTGTTGGAGAGCTCGTCCGGCCAGGCTCTTCCCTACCGGGAACCGGATGCGGTCGAGTCCTCTATGCGGTCGCCCGCCGGGCGCCGGGCGGCGGCCCGCCGGGACGAGTCGCGGCCGTTCTGGGAGGAGGATGCCGGAAGGAGGTCGGACCGTGGACGCGGCCGACGCTGATCTCGGCGTTGTCGAAGAGCTGGCGGCCCGGCTCGCGCCCGGCGTGCTGGCCGACGCCGTGGCCGAGGCCCGCGAGGTCGCGCGTGCGCGGCTGGCGCAGCTCCTGGCCCAGGAGATCACCAGAGCCGCCTGTGAGCGAACGGCAGCAGGCGCGCCCTCGTCCGCAGCGGGCCTGCCCTCGTCCGGGGCAGCCCGCGCATCGGTATCCGGCCCGGCCCGGCCGGAGTCCCGCGGCGACCGCCGGGTCGCAGCCGAGCGCCCCGCCACACCTCACGATGGCCCGGTGCCGGCTTTCCGCAAGGGCCCTGAGCCCGGTGACCGGGACGTCCCTCAGCCTGGCGGTCGCGACGGACCCTGGGCCAGCGGTCGCGATGGCCGGCCAGTGGGAAGCGAGCGGAATCAGGCGCTCTACGCCTATGGAATCGTCCCTGCCGGTACCGATGTCGATGACCTGCCGGGCCTCGCCGCGGACACCGCTGCCCGTGCCGTCACGCGGGGCGGGGTCTCACTGGTGGTCTCGGCCATCGACCCGGCGCTGCTGCGCGACATCGACGAGGACCTTTCCGAGACGGGACGTCTCGCCGCCCTGGCACGCGGCCATGACCAGGTGCTGCGGGAGCTGCAGGACCGTGCCGCGGTGCTGCCCCTGCGGTTCGGCACCGTCCTCGCCGGCGAACGTGAGGCCGTGGGCGTTCTCGACGATCCCGAGTCCGAGCTGACCGGCGCGCTCGACGCGCTGCGCGGCGCCCGCGAGTGGGGTTTTCGGATCGACGCCGAACACCCGACCGCACCCGACGCGGCTGGCGTCGCCGCGGACGAGCCGCCCCCGGCCGGCTATGTCGACGCCGCGGAACCGGCCGGTGCGGGATCGACCGAGGGCAGCGACACCACCACCAGCCCGGGCGCGGGTACCGCGTATCTGACGGCCCGCCGAGACGAGCTGCGCGAGGAGGAACGACAGCGCGAGGAGATCTCCCGCCTCGTGGACCGGACGCGCCGGGAGCTGCTCGCGCACGCGCGGGACGTCGCCCGCCGCCCGAGCCGGCCGGACCGGATCCTCGACTGCGCCTACCTTGTCGACCGCGACGAGGAGGAGGAGTTCCTCGACGCGGCCGAGCGGCTGGCCCCGCCGCTGGCGGAGGTCGGTTACGCCGCCGTGGTGACAGGGCCGTGGCCGCCCTACTCCTTCGTCCATCTGACTCTCGGCGGGAACGGCGCGACCGGCCGCGGAGCCGAGCGCGGGCCGGGAGCCGCGCCGGGCTCTTCGGAGGCGGCTGCCGGTGCGGCGGCGGGAGTCAGACGATCCGACCGGTTCGCCGTCCCGCACGGGGGTCGGCCGGATGACGGTGCGCTGTACGAACCAGGTGAGGAGCGTGACTGATCAGCGATTCGTCCCGACACCGCGGTACCGCGGTGGTGACGGCGATACCCGGCGATGGCCACGGGGCCGGACGGAACGGCTGCCAGGACGGGGAGTGCCAGGGCTGGAAGGGCTGCCGCAGCGCTCCCTGGGACCGGCACGCCGCTCGGCGCCCGGAGCCGCCGCGGCGCCCTCGGGCCGCCCGGGGCGCACCGCGCGGACCTCGGCACAGCCGCTCGCGGACCTGTTGGACAGGCTTGTCGACACCGGCGCGGTCGTCAGCGGCGACGTGGTCGTCGCACTAGCCGGGGTGGACCTCCTTCGGGTCGATCTCCGTCTGCTCCTGGTCGGCGTCCAGACCGCGCTCGAAGGAGCCGGCGAGGTCCGGCCATGACGACCGGCGGGCATCGTGACGGGCATCGTGACGGGCATCGTGACGGCCGGCGCCTGCGACTCGACGCGGACCCACAGGACGTCGGGCGCGGGCTCGGTCAGCTCGTCGTGGTCGTCCTCGAGCTGCTCCGAGAGGTCCTGGAGCGGCAGGCCATCCGCCGGGTGGAGGGCGGTGGGCTGACCGCCACACAGATCGACGATCTCGGCCGTGCGCTGTTGGAGATCCGCGCCAGTCTGGTGCAGGTACGCGAATCACTGGGGCTGTCGGCCGAGGAGGCTGAGACCGCCGTCGCGAGGGCCGGCCGACTGCTCGCCGCGGACGACGCCTGGCCCGGCCCGCGGGCCGCGGCCGATCCCAGCGCGAACCCCCGAGGATCCGCTCCCCGGGAGAAGGCGAGGACTGTGTCATGACCGTCGCCAGCTATCCCATGGGACGGGCCCCCAGGCCCAGCGGCCTGGCAGACGTCCTCGACGTGGTGCTCGACAAGGGCATCGTCATCGACGCCTACGTACGCGTCGCGCTGGTCGGCATCGAGATCCTCACGATCGACGCGCGCATCGTGATCGCCAGCGTCGACACCTACCTCCGGTTCGCCGAAGCCGTGAACCGGCTGGACATCCAACCGAAGGAGCAGGTGGCGGGGCTGCCGGGGCTCATGCGCGAGGTGACCGACGGCACGTCCCGCAACAAGGTCAAGGGGGCCCTGGGCGGGCTCAAGGACACCGCCGAGGATGTCGCCGAGGTACTGCGCGGCTCGCCGTCCCACTCCGCCGACGACGCGCGGGGCCTGCCTGTCGGGCGATCCGCTCCGGCGGAGCGCCGAGGCGGCCGGGGAGGCTGAGCCATGCCTGTCGTGCTCTACGGAATAGTCCGGGCCGATCACCCTCTCCCGGGCCAGGAGCCGGGCGCTGGCTCCGGCTCGGAGCTTGGCATCGGACACCCGGCGGCACCGCTGCGCCTGGTGCGCTCGGGGCCGCTCGCCGCGGCCGTCAGCCCGACGACGGACGTCGGCGAGCTGGGCGAAAAAGAAGCCGTCAGGCACCTGGAGATCCTCCAGCGGCTGCTCGCCGACGGCCCGGTGCTCCCGGTGCGACTGGGAACGGTCGCCCCGGACGACGACGCGGTCCGCACCGAGGTCCTCGAACCCGTCCAGGACAGCCTCCCCGAGCAGCTGGACGCGATCGACGGGCTGGTCGAGCTGTATCTCGACATAGAAGAGGAAGAGCAGACCGAACTCGCGGAAGCGGTCGCCGCGACCCCGCTGGCATACGCTCCGCCTCCGGATGATCTCGACGCCCGGATCCAGCTCGGCCAGCGGATCGCGGACCTCGTCGTCGCGCGCCGGACCGCACAGGCGGAGGAGATCCTTGACGACCTGCGCCCGCTGGCACGCGCGGACCGGCCGCGCAGGCATCACGGCGGCCCGGAGGACCCGGCCCTCAGCTGGGCGTTTCTCGTACCCGCTGACAGGCTGCCCGACTTCGACGCGGCCGTGGAGCGCGTCCGGGCGGCCCGCCCGTCCCTGAAGGTCGACTACGTCGGACCGCTGCCGGCGGTCGACTTCGTCGACTTCCCGGCCCGCGTCCTCACCGCAGAGCCCGCCGCGAACACCACCGGCGACACCTTCGGCGGTTCGGGCCGATGGGGCTGGGGCGGAGACGGCGAACAGCGGAACACCAGCGAGGCCGCCATCCGCGCGGGCGCCAGCCCTGTGAGCGGCAGCCCTGCGGGCGACAGGCGCGCGGGCAACGGCGGCACGCGCGACGACCGGAAGCGAAAGGAGCCCTGATGAGCAACGTCAAATGCGCCTTGGCCCTGATGGGAGGGTATGTCCTTGGCCGGACGAAGAAGGCCAAGGCGGCCATCAGCCTGGGCTTGTGGCTCTCTGGCCGCAACTACCACCCGAAGGACATCCTGCGCGACCAGGCAGGCCGACTCGCGCGCTCCACCGACGGCGAGCAGTTGATCAATCAGCTCAGGGGGCCGGCGACCGAAGCTGGTCGCCGCGCCGCGGTCGCGATGTACGAGGCCCAGATCAACCGGCTTTCCGACACGCTGGCGCAGCGAACCGAGCGGCTGACAGCCGCACTGGGCGGCTCGGAGCAGCTCGCCCGCGACGAGGGCGAGGCAGTGCGCGGCGCCGTGGAGGATGTCGCCACCTCGGTGGTGCCTGGCACCAGCCACAACGGTGACAGCGGTTCGGGTGACAGCGGTTCGCCGGGCCGCGGCGACGACACGAGCACGACCGGCCAGCACGACACAGGCCAGAACGGAGCAGGCCAGGACCGCAGCGCCGTGGACGGCCACGACGCCGCCGACCGTAGCGTTCCCGACAGATCTGGCGGGCGGCGCAGGGATGCCCTCCGTGGCCCGCGCGAGCGGATGGCGCAGGCATCGACCGGTGGAGGTTCGCGATGACGCGGCCGACGGAGCATCCGAACGGGCTGACCGGAGCTCTCCTGAGCAATCCGGCCACCAGAAGGCTCGCCGACCAGGTGCAGGACCTTGCGAAGGCGGGCGGCAGCCGGCTGGCCGGCAGTATCGGCGAACGCCTCGCGTCCAGCACGGACAGACTCAATCACCTGGGCGACTCCAACGGGCAGACCTCGTCGCTCGTCGACGGCGCGAAACGCCTGGCCGAGGGCCAGTCTCCGCTCAGGGCGGCTGCCGGGTCGGTCCTGTCCAACGTCAAGGACAAGGTGACGGGGGCTCTCGGCGCTGCCAAGGGCCGGGCTGGCGGGAAAGGGGGCCCACCCAAGGCGACGAACATCGAGGAGGCGGTGGACATCGGCGTCCCGGTATCCGTGGCCTTCGACCAGTGGACCCAGTATCCCGAGTTCGCCAAGTTCATGAAGGGGGTCGAGGCGGTCGAAACCAAGAGCGAGACCGAGCAGAACTGGCGGGTCAAGGTTTTCAAGTCCCGGCGCAGCTGGCAGGCGAAGGTCACCGAACAGGTCCCGGACCGCCGGATCGCCTGGACCTCCGAAGGAGCGAAAGGTTCCGTCAAGGGTGCAGTCACCTTCCACCCGCTCGCCGACGACCTGACCCGTGTGCTGCTGGCCATGGAGTACTACCCCAGCGGGTTCATGGAGAAGACCGGGAACCTGTGGCGGGCCGGCGGGCGGCGAGCCCGGCTGGATCTGAAGCACTTCCGCCGCTTCATCACGCTCCGCGGCGAGGCCACCGGTTCCTGGCGAGGCGAGATCCGTGACGGTGAAGTCGTGCGCTCGCCGGACGAGGACGACTCCGGCGAGAACGGCGAGCAGAAACTGAGCGCCGAAACTGCGCAGGCCGCGGAATCCAGAGACCAGAACTCGGGAACCGACAAGCCGGCCGGTGCCGAGAAGCCCGTCCATGCCTGACACGTCTGGCAGAGGCATGCCACGCCGGGTGTCACCGCCCGGTTCTCGGGCAGGCCCCCGGAGCGAGGGCGCGGGGTGTGCGCCGGTGCGGTGCGGCCGATAAGGGGGCAGGCATGTTCTACGACCCGGTCGAGTACACCTTCTATGCCTGGTGCGTCGAACGGCTGCTCAGCTCAGCATCGGTAGCCCCGTACCTGCGTGATGGTGTTGTCGAACTCGGGGCCGGGTCGGGCCTGCCGATCGTCGAGGCGCTGCGGCGCTGCGAGATGCCGGTTCAGGCCCGCGGCTTCGAGCGCGATCCGGAATCGTTCCGGATCGCCAGCCGGCTGGCGGCGCTGAAGGCGCCGCCCGGCTACTCCGTCGAGCCAGGTGACTTCTTCGACCGGGGCCTCGACGGCCCGGAGCGGGTCGCGATCGCCAACCCGCCCTACCTGGCCGCCCCTACGGGTAAAACGTCCGCCCCTGAGCTGTGGGGCGGTGAAAGCGGCGCGGAGGTGACGTGTCGGATGCTGTCCGGGCCGTTTGACGTCCTCATGCTCATGATGGCCTCGATCGCGGACCCCGTCGGGGTGATCGACCATGCCGCGCGCTCGGGCTATCTCGTCGTCGACTGGTGCGCCCGGCCGAATCGTTGTCCGATCGGGTCGGTGGTCTGCCTGGATACCAGGCGCGTCGGGCGAGCCGCGACATGGAGGCCTATGTGTCGACCACACCGTGCTCGGACAGTCCACCAGAGGAGCGGGTTGATCCCCCGCAGGGTCGGGGGATCGGAGCACTCGCCACCTCGGCGCTGGTGGGAGACCTGGTTCGGCTCGAACTGCTCAGCCATGGCCATGCCCGCGACCTGATGGTCTCGGCCGAGGAGGACCGCAGCTCCTACGCCTTCACCTGGGTACCCACCGCTGCGGAGGTGAGCGGCTACATCGATGCCCAGCTCGCCCGTGCCGCGGCCGGATCGGTGGTGCCCTACGCACAGGTGGCGGTGGCGACCGGCCGCGCCGTAGGGGCGACTGCCTATCTGGAGTTCCGGCCCTGGCCCCAGGGGATCGGAGTGTGCGCGGTCGAGGTCGGGTTCACCTGGCTGGCCTCATCCGCACAGGGCACCGGCATCAACACCGAAGCCAAGCTGTTGCTGTTCGGCAACGCGTTCGAGCGTTGCGGCGCCGCCCGTGTCGATCTCAAGACCGACGCCCGTAACCGCCGCTCCCGCGCAGCGATCGAGGGCGTTGGTTGCACCTTCGAAGGTGTGCTCCGGAACTGGTCGAAATCCTGGGCGCCTGGCGAGGACGGCCTCCTGCGAGATTCCGCGATGTATTCGATCATCGCGTCGGAATGGCCTGATCGTCGCACCCGGCTGAGGGCACGGCTGGCCAGGGCCCACCCGCCGGACGGCTGGCGCACTCACGATGATCGTGCTCCCGGCAGCAGCAGCTGACGCTGACGTACGGCGGCACAGCGAGCGGCCGGTTCTGTCCGCCACCGCCCCGTAACCTGCTGACCTGGGTACATGATCAACTTGGCTGTACGCCGTGATGGTCGTGCGAGCCGGAAATCCATCGCTGCGGCGGTCGTGGATGTTCCGCGGCCAGGGCGTGGTGAGTTCTCGGACTTGACCGGGCCTGAGTTCTACGGGTTCGACGGGGCGCCGCTGGCCCCGCCGGCCGCACGGGCCGGGCCTTCTGGCGCCGAGGTCCGCCCGGACGCGTGAGCGGACTGGGTCGACTCCGCTGCCGGCTGCCTCAGCAGTCCGTCGACCAGCGCGTTCAGCATGACGGCGAAGGTGCGGCCGCGGTTCGGCGGACGGCTGAGTGTGGCGGTCACGGTCGGGTCGAGCGATGGAACGATGGCGTCGGCGACAACGTCGCCGACGGCCTGTTCCGGCCAGTCGCGGGCGACATGGCCGACCGTCACATGATCGCCGACGAGCTGGACGACGGCATTGGTCGCGTCGGCGACCTGAGCCCCGTGCAGGCCCGCCCGGGCGAATTCGCCTGCCAGTGCCAGCCGGGCCGGCCCCAGCAGCGCCAGCAGGATTCCCCGCTGATGGGCCAGCTCCACCAGCCCGCGGTGTTCGTTGATGTTCCCCAGCAAGGAGGTGGCGGCCGACACGATGCGTTCCGCGGGCGACGCGCCGACGACGCCTACCGCGCCGATCGTGTCGCCCATCTGGCCGAGGACGGTGTCGAGAAGCTCGTCCCGGTTGCCGACGTGCCAGTAGATCGCGGTCGGCGCCACGCCCAGCTCGGCCGCGAGCCTGCGCATCGAGAACTGCTGGTAGCCGTCCCGCTCCAGCAGCGATCGGGCAGCGGCGATCACCTGGTCCGGGGTGAGGGCATCTCGCACAGTCCGGATGTTACCTACCTGCCACCCTCATCAATTTGCCACACGTACCGCGAAAATTCGCCAGCGCCGCGCGGTATTCGTCGTACCGATCACGTCCTGATCTCGGGTTTGACATTCGTAATGGCTCGTCGGCGGCGCGGCGGATTCACTTGGCCGTGAGTCTCCTCCGGGCAGCCAGCCCAGATCGGACGCGTCATAGGGAACGACGGCGACATAATCGGTTGGCCCGTTCTCGGTCACCGTGCGGACGCTGTCGGTGGCATGGTCCGAGACACACAACCGGCCGTCGGCCCGATCACGGGGATCATGTGTCTTGTCTCTGTGTGCGGCGGGGTGCGACAGACGACAGCCCCGGTCAGCCGCGGGGCAGGCCCAGGATCCGCTCGGCGATGACGTTGAGCTGGATCTCCATGGTGCCGCCGCCGATCAGCTGTGTCGGCACGCTGAGGTAGCGGTCCACGCGCGCACCCGCGGGGCCGTCGGCCAGCGCGGCCTTGGCACCGAACCAGCGCATCGACCGCTGGCCGATCTCGGCGACGAGGAAGCCGGAGGCGACCTTGGAGACGCTGGATTCCGCGCCGGGGCGCAGCCCGGACAGGGTGCGCTGGGTGGTGCGCAGGGCCATCGCAGCCAGCGCGTGGGCGGTGGCGAACATGGCGCCGACCTCGCGTGTCGTGTCCCGCGGCGCGCTGGCGAGCTCACCCGAGGCGACGAGGTCGAGTAGTTGGGTCGGGATGTGCTGCATCCCGCTGATACTGACCCGCTCGTTGCCGAGCGTAGTGCGGGCCAGCGGCCAGCCCTGGTTGACCTCCCCGACCAGGCGGTTATCGGGTACGAAGACGTCGTCGAGGAAGACCTCGTTGAACAGGTAGCCGCCGTTCGCCTCGCGCAGCGGCCGGATGTCCAGGCCGGCGGCCAACATGTCGACGACGAAGTAGGAGATGCCCTTGTGCTTGGGGGCCGCAGGGTCGGTTCTGGCCAGGCAGATGCCGTAGTCCGCTTCCCGGGTGCCGGTGTTCCAGACCTTCTGACCGGTCAGCAGCCAGCCGCCTTCGGTCTTCTCGGCCCGGGTCGACAGGGACGCGAGGTCGGAGCCGGCGCCCGGCTCGCTGAACAGCTGGCACCAGCGCAGGCCGCCGCGCAGTGTCGGTGGCACGAAGAAGTCCTTCTGCTCCTGGGTGCCGTGCGCGAGGATCGTCGGCAGCGCCCAGTCACCGATGATCAGTCGTGGCTGGGTGACCCCGGACCGTTCGTACTCCTGCTGGATCACCAGCTGCTCGACCGGGCTCGCGGCGAGGCCGTAGGGCTTCGGGTAGTGCGGCAGGACGAGCCCCTCGTCCGCGAGCCGCTGCCGGCGGGCCGGCCCCTCGGCGGGCAGCGCCGCGACCTCGGCGAGCACTCCCGCGACGCGGGCCCGGAACGCCTCGTCCGCGTGTGACAGGTCGATGCTGAAATCGCGGGCGGTGTGCTGGACGAGTTCGCCCGTCAGATGTTCCCAGTCGGCGATCGGGCCCAGCAGGTTCTCCAGGACCATCGCTCGGCGCCAGTAGAAGTGGGCGTCGTGCTCCCAGGTGTAGCCGATCCCACCCAGCAGTGTGATCGTCTGCAGGCCGATCTCGGTGGCTCGCGGCAGGCAGGCGACCGCGGCGCCGGCGGCGGCGAGGGCGAGTTGCTCGTCGCCCTGCTCCATCGCGCGGGCTGCGTCCCAGGCCGACGCCGACATCGTCTCGACGTCGATGAACAGCCGGGCGCACTTGTGCTTGATCGCCTGGAACGAGCCGATGGGCCGGCCGAACTGCTCGCGGATCTTCGCGTAGTCGATGCCGGTCGTGACGCACCACCGTGCGAGCCCGACCGCCTCGGCGGCGAACAGCACCGCCGCGACCGCTCGGACCTGTGCGGAGTACACGTCGAGGACCTGTTCCGGGCCGACGGTGACGTCGGTCAGGGTCACCGTCCCGACGGCGCGGGTGTGGTCGACCGGTGCGCCTGCGGTCGCCTCGATGCCGCCGCCGGGTTCGGCGGTGAACCAGACCTCGTCGCCGTCCGGAGTGGTCGCGCCGAGAATCAGGATCGCCGCCCCGGGGGCGCCGAGCACCGGCAGGGTGGTGCCGGTGACCCGGTAGTTGCCGTCGGGGCCGGGCGTGGCTGTGACGCCGTCGGCCGCGAGCGCCGTGGCCCCGGTCGTGCCGGCCGCGAGCGCTGGCAGCAGCCGCTTGCGCAGGCTGTCGTCGCCATACCGGGCCAGCACGCTGCTGGTCAGCACGCTGGGCAGCAGCGGGCCGGGCAGCAGCCCGCGTGCGCTCTCCTCGACGACGACCGCCAGTGCCAGCGCCCCCGCCTCGGCGCCGCCGAGATCCTCCGGCAGGTGCAGCGAGGTCAGTCCCTGATCGACGAGCGCCTGCCAGTAGTCGGGAGCGGTGCCCGCGACCCACTCTTCCGACCCCGCTCGGACCCGCTCGGACCCGGCGTGCCGAGCGACGAAGCCGCGCACGGCGTCCGCGAGGGCGGCGTGGTCCTCGTCAAGACCAATGGACACGGTGCATCACTCCTCGCGGCCGACGAGCAAGCCGTCGGCCCATCTGGGACTCTCAGGGCATTGAGCAAAAACTGCGCGAGCGTGACGGCCCGCCCAGGTCCGGCGCGGTGGGCCCGGCTGCCCGTGCCCGGCTGCCCGTGCCCGTGCCCGTGCCCGCGATCGTGGGCAGCCAGGCCAGAGCCGTGCGGGTCAGTGGGCGGGGTGCAGGGCGACGAGTTGTTCGCTCTCGTCCCAGAGCCGCTGGGCGAGGCCCAGGTCGGCGGCGACGGTGCTCAGCGTCGCCGGCTTGCGCCGGTCGAAGTAGACGCCGGTGGTCGTGGCGAGCTCCGGGGACGTGGCCAGGGTGATCGAGGGGACGGCGCCTCGCACGGCGGTCAGCGGCTCCGGGAGATTCGCCAGCGCGGCGTTTGACGCCACGTTGTCGCGTGGCACGGTGACCGCGTGCGCGAGGTCGGCTTCGCGGGGCTGGCCCAGCTGGGTGGCGACGTAGCCCGGGTTGAGGGCGTTGACGGTCACGCCGGAGCCGGCGAGCTGGCGGGCCAGGATCTGCATGAAGTAGAGGTTGGCGAGCTTGGACTCCGCGTAGACCTGGAGCGAGTGGAAGCGCTCGCGGTGCTGTAGGTCGTCGAAGCAGAGGCCGTCCGGTGCCGCGCGGTAGGCACCGGACGAGACGATCACGATCCGGGCCGGTGCGCTCGCGATGATCCGTTCCCGCAGCAGGCTGGTCAGCAGGAACGGGCCTAGGTGGTTGACGCCGAACGCCGCCTCGAACCCCTCCGCCGTCTCCCAGCGGTGCCCGCCCGGCGCGAGCCCCGCGTTGTGGACGAGGACGTCGATGCGCGGGTAGCGGTCCAGTACGGTCGCGGCGAACTCGCGGATCGAGGCGAACGACGCCAGATCGAGCGGCACGAGGTCGACGGCCTTGCCGGTCCGGCGCTCGATCTCGGCCACCGCCGCGGAGCCGCGGCGCGGGTCTCTCGCGGTGGCGACGACCCGTAGGCCCCGCTCCGCCAGGCCGAGGGCCGTTTCGAGGCCGATGCCGGTGTTCGCACCCGTGACGATCGCGACCGGCTGGGTGACGCCGTTGTTCATAGTCGAGTTCCTTCTGTTGTGGCGTGGCGCGTAGGCACGGTCAGTCGTCGGACCACTCGGCGGCGACGCTGCCCCGCCAGCGCGGCGACCGCCGTTCCAGGAAGGCCAGGACGCCTTCCTTGGCGTCCGGTGCGCCCATGGTGTGGTGGTGGGCAGCCGTCTCCCGGGCCTCCACGCCGGCGGGGTCCAGTCCCCAGGTGTCCCAGAGCAGCCGCTTGCTGTACGCGACGGACAGCGGGGCGGTGTTGACCGCGATGTCCCGGGCGATCTCCAGGGCTGCGGGCAGGACCTCCTCGTTCGGCAGCACCCGGCTGCAGACGCCCAGCTCTCGGGCCTCCTGGCCGTCGAACGTGCGCCCGGTCAGCAGGATCTCCGCCGCGCCGGACATGCCCGCGATCCGGGGCAGCGTCCAGTGCGAGTAGGCATCCCCGAGCACGCCACGACGGGCCTGGACGATGCCGTACTTCGCGTCGGCCGCGAAGATCCGGATGTCGCACTGCAGGGTCAGGGTGAAGCCGATGCCGATCGCGTGGCCGTTGACCGCCGCGATGACGGGCTTACGCACCCGCCACGCCGGCATGCTCAGCCCCGCCGCGCTGAACGCCGCGCTGCCGGGACGGGCGAACGTGTCCCCGCCGGACGTCATGTCCGCGCCGGCGCAGAACGCCGGCGGCGTTCCCGTCAGCACGACCGCCCGGACCGCGTCGTCGGTGTCGCACCGCTCGTACGCCGCCACGAGGTCGCGGGCCATCGAGCCGCCGAACGCGTTACGCACCTCGGGCCGGTGCAGGGTGAGCGTTGCGACGCCGTCGGTGAGGTCGAACAGGACCGTCACCGTTGCACCGTCCCGGAGGCGGAGGCGGCGGCGGGGGCCTGGCCGTCGGCCTTCGCGGACGCGGCGTGCAACGACCGTGCCACGTCACCGAAAAGGTCGTCACCGACCGGGTAGCCGGGGAAATAGGCACAGACCCGGTCACAGTCGCCGTAGCGGCGGACGATCTCCTCGGCCACCTGGTCAGGGGTGCCGCAGACGGCGATGGTCTCGAACATCTCGTCCGTGACCAGCTCGGTCATCCCGGCCCAGTCCCCGCGCTTGGAGCGCGCGTTGAGCTCGGGCTGCAGGTCGCCCCAGCCCTCCACCTCCAGCACCGGCCGGTAGGACGGAGTCGAGCCGTAGAACCCGATCAGGCTGCGCGCCGCCCGCGCCGCGGCCAGCTCCTGCTCCGAACGCCCGACCGCGACGATCACCTCGGCGGTGATCTCCAGGTCGGCGCGGCTACGGCCGGCGGCGGCGAGGCCGGCCTCGATCGCCGGCATCGTGCGTTCCCGCATATGCCGGTCGCTGTTGAACGGCATCACCAGGATCCCGTCGGCGACCTCGGCCGCCATCTGGTTCATCTTCGGCCCAAGCGCGCCCACCAGCACCTTCGGCACACCGTACGGGTTCGGCCCCGGATTGAACGCCGGGGTCATCAAGGTGTGGGTGGTGTATTCGCCGCGGAAGTCCAGCCGGGCGCCGTCCTGCCAGCTGCCCAGGATCGCCTTCGTCGCCTGAACCCACTCGCGCATCTGCGCCACCGGCCGACCCCACCGGGCGCCGTACCGCTTCTCCACGTGCGCCCGCACCTGCGAGCCGAGCCCGAGCCGGAACCGGCCCTGCGACAGCAACTGCAGATCATAAGCCGCGTGCGCCAGATGCAGCGGGCTGCGCGGAAACGCGATCGCGACGTTCGTCATCAGATCCAGCGAACACACCGGCGCTGCCGCGACCAGTGGAAAGAACAAATCATGCGAGTTCTCGAAGCTGAACACCCCGTCCACCCCGGCACGCTCCAGCGCCCGGGCCCGCTCGGCCGCGTCCACGACCGAATTCGACAACATCACATCCAGCTTCAGCGCCATCGCCGGCTTCCGCTCCTCGTCTCCCGATCAAAATGCGCACAGCGGTATGGCCTCTGCCGCCTCTGTCCAACGAGGCCGGGCGCGATTCTGGCGGTGGCGCCAGGCTCCGCCCGTCGATTCGGCGGATACCTGGGCGTCCGTCAGGCGGCCCCATCGGGAGCGAGACCGAGCTGGGCAGGCGTCGGTCCGAGCTCGGCGGCTGCCGAGGTCAGCAGCTCGGCGTCGAAACGGTAGAAGTCGATCGCGTTGAGGCCGAGGATGCGCCGCGCCTCCGCCGGCGGCACTCCGGCGACGGCGGCTGCGATGGAACCTCGGCTGTCGGGCCAGGTGCCCTCGGTGTGTGGGTAGTCGCTGCCCCACATCATGCGTTCGACGCCGGCCTCGTGCCGGCGGCCGGCATCAGCGGCCCGCATGAAGCTCACTCCGAACCAGATGTTCTCCCGCAGGAACTCGCTCGGCGCCTGCCCCAGGCCTTCGATGAACTTCGGACCCACCAGCTCGCGCATGGCGTCGCCGGTGTCGTACTCCACCTTGCCGGCGAGGACGGAGTGCAGGCCGTCGTGCGTCAGTGCGTCGTTGAGTACGCCGTCGAAGCTCTGCTCGGTGACCACGTAGCGCAGAGTCGGATGCCGCTCGAAAAGGCCGGACCAGATCAGCAGCCACAGGTTGCGGTGCGAGTAGAAGGTGAACTCCTGGAGGTACACGAGCCGGGCCATGCCCGGCTTGCCGCCGTAGTCCGGCGACCCGCTGCCGCCGTGGTGGTTGATCGGGATGTCGAGGTCGGCGCACGCCGCCCAGATCGGTTCGTAGCTCTCGTCCCAGATCGGCGGGATCGGCGCGCCCGGCGGGATCGGCGGCAGCAGGATGCCTCCGGTCAGCCCGTTGTCGCGGGCCCAGGTGAGCTCTCTGACCGCCTCGTCCGGCTCGTTGAACAGCACCTGCGCGATCCCGGCCCGCCGGCCGGGCACTTCGCGGCAGAAGTCGGCGAGCCAGCGGTTGTGTGCTTTCAACCCGGCCCAGCGGCGCGGGTAGTCAGCCGCAGTCGGGGGACCGGCGACGAGCGCGGTCTGCGGGCAGAACGGCGGATTCGTGTTCGGGAAGATCACCTCGGCGACGATGCCGTCCTCGTCGAGGTGACCCAGGCGTTTCGTGCTGTTCCAGTTGCGGTCCGCACGCACCTCGTCGAGATCGCTCCAGGGATTCACAAAATCGCGCGACCAGCTGTCGAAATCGTCGTGCCATGTCCGCGGAAGATAGTCGCGATAGCCGAGTAAAGGCGCACCGGCGTGGCAGTCTGCCGACACTATGACCACCGGCTCTTCGGCCGTCGCGGATTCGGCCTCCATGTACCCTCCAGAGCAATAATGGCTGCTGCCGACCAGGGCACTGTAACACCTGTAACATTGGGCGTAAAGTCGAAAGGTCGGTCGTAGCCGGATCGACGCAGTGGGCGCCGGTCGAGGCGTGGGAGCGGCAGCGGAAGATCACGGGGTGCGTCAGGTTGGCGAACGGCCTGGAGGACGCCGTTGCCTTCGCGGAAGCGCCGGCTGCTCTGGCGCGGTAAGCAGGCGGCCCGGGGCCCGGGACGCCGCCCGTCGAGGCGCCGACAGACTGGCGGAGGTTGGCCGTGAGTCCGACGTCGACCTCTACTGCGGCCGGTCGACGACCCGCGAGGTGACCCGCGCGGAACGTAATCTTGAGATGGCCGTCCGGATGGAATGGCCACCCCGCCTCATCAGGCCGTCGCTGAGCGCAGGATCCGCCGTGACGCGAGGGCGAGCTGCAGCCTTAACCGGCCCGCCGGTTCCTTCAGCGGCCATCCAAGGACAACCTCGGCGTGCGCGAGCCGGCCCTGAAGCGTGGAGTGGTGCACGTTCAGCGTTCTCGCCGCGTCACGAAGGCTGCCAGTACTCGCGACCGCGTCGAGCGTGGCGAGCATCCAGGGAGCTGTCGCCGCGGTCCGGTGGAGCGCCTGGATGTCAGGCACCGCCCGCGGGCACGAGTCGACCGCCGGGATCAGAAGAGCGAGGACGCCGAGCTCATCGGCGTGCACGACCCGAGGGCCCGGGTCGGCCTCGGTGCCGTCAGCGGTGAGCCGCAGTGCCAGTCGGGCCGCGTCCCACGAGGCCGGAAGGTCGGCGGGCTCGACCGCCGGGCCGATCCCGGCGCGCTGCTTCTGGATCCGCCTGGCGTCATGGGCCAGCACGAGCGCGGTTCCGTCCTCCAACGCGATGGCCCGGACGCGTGCGGGCAGCCGCAGCCGACGTACCGCCGCGAGCCGGTCGCTCTTGGAGACCCGGGCATCGAGGACCAGTTCGAGCGAGGCGGACTCGTCGAGGTGAGCCTGGCCGGCGGTCCTCTCCAAGGCCGCCCGGACCGCGGCCGCCGCACGTTCGAGCACGACGGCCTGGAGGGTTGGAACCGGCCGGCGCGCTTCCAACCACAGCGCCGCGCCGACCGCGTTGACCGCGGCCGTAGGCCAGGTCGGATCAGGGGCGGATGACGGCGACTGCGGGGTGCCGTCGGGCAGCACGCGCACGGCGTGCCGCCCGATCGGGTCAGCCAGCCGCACCGGGCAGGCGGCAAGCTCCGCGGCACTTGCCACGATCGCCGGCAGATTGGCCCGGCTCGCCACCAGCAGATCGAAATGGGCGATCACACGAATCGCGACGGCCGCCTCCTCGTCCAGGTCCGCCAGCCGCACCGCGAGCTCCCTCATCGGCTCATAATCGCCCCCTGCCGCGCACGCCGGCCAGTGGCCGTAGATCTCGGACGTGCGACCTGCCGCGGGACTCACGCACCTGGCCGAGCCGGTGACGGTGATCCACACGCCATTCGGCGGGCCGCGCCCGTCGGTTGGCGGCTATCGGCGGCCCCGGCGAGCGGCCAGAATCGCGGGGACTCGTCATGCCGAGGCACTCCGCCACCTCGGCTGCCTGAGGAAGAGACGGAGCAGCATGAGCGACCAGACCGGCGTGCACGTTCCGACGAGTGTCAGTGAGGTCGCACGCCAGTTCCTGGCAGCTCCCGCGCCTGACCGGGCCACCTATCCGGCTCTGGCCGACGCCCCGGCGTGGTCGCGACTCATCGACATCGCCGATTCAGCCCTCCGGGAGCGATTTTCCGGCTTCGATTTCCCGGTGGACGTGCAGGACACGAAGATCGGGGGGGTGCGCACCTTTGTCCTGAATTTGCAAGGTATGTCAACCGAGGAGACTCCGATCTACCTCGACGTCCACGGAGGGGCACTGATCACGGGCGGTGGAGAGGTGTGCCGTCTGATCAGTTCGGCCACCGCGATGATCAACGGAATGATCACGTGGGGTGTGGACTACCGGATGCCGCCGTCCCATCCCTATCCGGCCGCGCTCGATGACTGTGTCGCCGTCTACCGGGCACTTCTTGAGAAACGCGAACCTTCGGACATCTTCGTCGGCGGAGGCTCCGCGGGTGGGAACCTCGCGGCGGCACTGCTCGTGCGGGCGAAGGAGGAAGGTCTGCCGATGCCCGCCGCTCTGGTGCTGCTCAGCCCCGAGGCCGATCTCACCGAGTCAGGCGACACCTTCTTCACCAACAGGCTGTTCGACAACGTCCTCGGAAGCCTCCACGACGTGAACCTGCTCTACGCCGACGGCCATGACCTGTCCGATCCGCACCTGTCCCCGCTGTTCGCCGACCTCGTCGGATTCCCGCCGACCTTCCTGCAGTCCGGCACCCGGGATCTGTTCCTGTCCAACACGGTCCGCATGCATCGCCGACTACGGTCCGCCGGCGTCGAGGCGGAACTACACGTCTTCGAGGCGATGCCCCATGGCGGATTCGGCGGCACCAGCCCGGAGGATCTCGAGATGTACGCCGAGATGCGTAGGTTTCTCGACCGCCACCGCCGGATGGGCTGACACCGGTCCGGCTCACCAGAATCCGGTCGACAGGGCCCCGTAGACTGTGTGACCCCGGTTCCGCGTCCGTCGCGGCGGTTGCGGAGCCGGTCGATTTCTGGCGGAGTTTCACCGCCTCGATCGGCCCTCGCAAATAGGACATGACCATGCGGTGCCTTCCCGGCACCCGTGTCGTCACATGCGACGCGCCCCCGCCGACGTCGGTGATCTCGGCCATTGTGGTCACCTCGTCGGTCGGCCATGAATAATATTGCTCGTTTTATATGCAGGGGTGTGCGTTGTTGATGCAGGCCCGTAGGAGAGGCCGCAACCCGCGGCGGCGAGAATCTCCACGACGTTCACCCGGCGGATCCCTTTCCAGTTATTCGCCTTCTGGTAGGTCGGATCCGTCTGCCCTCGCGATCTTTCAGAGAAGGAGCACTCGCAATGCGACATTATGGTCGGGTCGCCCTGGTCTTATCCGTGGCCTGCGCCGTCGGCGTCGCCGGCTGCTCGGCCGGCTCGAAGGGGAGTAGTGCCGGGACGGTCACCGTGAACCCGGCGCTCAGCAAGCTCGGCCCGGACCACGGGTGGAGCCAGACGAACGTCACCGTTGGTGCGAACAGCCTGGCGTGCAGCGCGCCAGCGTCGAACCCGAACCGTGGTGTCACCGCGACCTCGGTCAGGATCGGGTTGCTCGCGACGGCGACCAGCCCGGGAGGCGTCGCCTTCGGCGACTTCCCCACCGGTGCGAAGGTCCGCATCGACGCGGCGAACACCGCGGGCGGTGTCAACGGCCGGACGATCGACCTGCTCGGTACCCGCGATGACACAGGCGACGCCGGCCGGAACGGCGGCCAGGCCGAGGCCCTCGTCGAGAAGGACCAGCCCTTCGCCGCATTCGTCCAGACAATCGACGCCAACTACATCGACGCGTTCTGCTCTGCGGAGATGCCGTTCTTCGGCTGGGGCGGCAACTCGGGGTTCTGCGGCAACGCCATCGGCTTCGGGATCACCGGATGCGCGACCCCGAAGACCGGCGACCCACGCGCCTACGACACGGGCGGCGCGCTGACCATGGCCAACGCGCTGCCCGCGGGCACCGCCAGGACGGCGGCGCTGATCGGTCTCGACAACGACTCGGCCCGACAGGGCATCATCACCGTCGGCCAGGGCATGCAGGCGGGCGGCTTCAAGATCGTCTACGAGGAGTCGCCCATCCCGATCTCCGGGCTGAAGGACGCCACCTCGATCGTCAACGACATCATGCGGGCCGACTCGGGCAAGCCCCCGGCCGTCGTCTTCTTCGTCGCCCAGTTCGGTGACGCGGTGAAGCTCTCCGGTTCTCTGAAAGCAGCCGGCTACAAGGGCATGATCGTCTCACCGCTCTACGACCCCCGGGTCTCGACCGTGCCCGAACTCGAAGGCACATATGCCCTGCTGGGGTGGCAGGGCGGCTTCGCCACCGACGTTCCGGCCGTCGCGCAGATGGTCGCGGACTTCAGGAAGTACTCTCCCGGCACCGCCCTGAGCCTCACGGCGACAGCCGGCTACTGGGCTGCGGACATGCTGGTCAAGGCCCTCCAGAAGACCGGCGAGAACCTCACTGTCGACAGCTTCCTGAAGACCCTCAACACCAACTACACCAACTACGTCCCTGGCACGGTCCCGGAGACCCGCTGGCCCCTCAACCACGTCGCACCCTCGCCCTGCGGGACACTGGCACATCTCACCAATGGAACCTGGAGCGCGCCCGGACTGCAGTGCGGCGCCATCGCCAAGGCATCCTGACCGGGGGTCCGGCCTCAGAGCGTCGTCCTGCCCGTGGCGATCGTGTCGGTGAGCAGGCGGCCTGTATTCGGTCTCCCAGTGTGAGCAGCTCGGCTCCGGTACGGGCCGGCACTCCGCTGTGGCCGGGTGTCGGGAGTAGGCAGAGCACGAGAACAACCTTGCCCTCGGCGTCGAACACCGGGGCGTTGACCGCGCAGGCACGGTAACGGGCGGCCGGGGCGGCAGCCGCGGACGCAGCTGCCGAGGGAGCCGGTCAAGGCCGGGTCAAAGCGGCATGACTGACCGCCGGAACATGTCGGCGTGAGGGAGTAGCCAGGCCTGTCGCGTCCGGCCGTGCGCGATCATGGCCGTGGCGGCTTGCACGCAAGGATCATTGAGTGCATAATGTATCCATTATCTGATCACGGTGGCGAGGTGGCCAGCGCTGGGGCTGCCGCCTCCCGCCAGACAACCCGTCGGTCTCGACACCCTGACCCGAACCGGACGTGCGCGAGCGGCGGAGGACCTTCGACCTTGTCAGGCTCCTGGTCGCCCGCCCGGGAGCCTGGCTGCGCCGAGCGCCCCTGGCGGCGGGTGGGCGCACGATGTCCCGGACTTCAGCCGACCCAGTCCCCATCGTCTGCATAATGCGACCGTTGATTTGGCGATTGCATCCCTGTAAGACTAGGCGTGCCAGCTTCGGCCCATGACCGCAGGAAGCTTGCTGAGCTGCCGGTGCCGCCCGAGGAGAAGCCTGTGTCGACCGCAAAGCCGATCTCGCGCACATTTGCCGGCGCCGATGTGCCTACCAGCCCCAGAGTCCCGCGGCCTACGAATTCCGCGCGCTGGCGCCGCTGATTCACCGAGCGACGCTTACGCTTGCCGGCGGTGCAAGGACCCCTTCACGATATCTGGCCGGCATGCGTGGGATTTGCGCCCCGACACAAAGGAGACATCCGATGACTCAGGACGCCAGGTCCGCCAAGATGGTGTTCTTTCGATCCGAGGACGCCACGCCGATCGACGACGACGGCATTATGTCGCCTCCCACGATCGACGAGGCCGTGTATGAGCAGCTCGATCTCACCCCCATCGTGCACGGCCAGCGCGTCAGGGTTCTCTTCAAGGGAGAGGGGCCAGATGGCTTCAGTCTCGTCTACTCGTGGTTCGGTGCCGGCTTCCGGCTACCCCGGCACAGCCACTCCGCGGACTGCCTCTACTACGTCCTCTCCGGCGAGATCCTGATGGGCAGCAGGGTGCTGAAGGCCGGAGACGGGTTCTTCATCAAGGCTGACGCCCCGTACGCGTACACCGCAGGTCACGAGGGTGTTGAGGTACTGGAATTCCGTACGTCAACGAGCTTCGACAACAGAATCCTTGACCAGACCGCTGAACGCTGGAAGCCTATCATCGCGGCCGCGGTCGCCAATCAGGACCGTTGGCTCGCTGCCACCGCCGGCGCCTGAGCGTCGAGCCGCGTCGAGTCGACACGGCAAACTCCTTTCCGCAGGCTCGGCAGCGGACAGCTTGAGATCGTGGTCCCCAAGTACCTGAACGGATTTCTGAGGCAGTCTGCATCGCCCATGGCCTGCTTCTGAAGGCCGTAGTGGCGCGGTCCCGGTTAACCGTTGGAAGGTACGCCACCGGCTTACTCCGCGCCATGCGGCGGCGAAACCCGACGCGCTGGGGGAGAAGCCATGGATGGCGGCGTTCGTGGCCAGCGCAGTGTTCGTCCGCCGCCTCACCGGGGCCGTCTGGCACATTCCGGCGCGGACGGCTCGGCCCCCCTGGCGACCTGCATGCCCTGGAACTCGTGCGCCGGGGTCAGGCGCCCTCCGGATCGCTGTGCATCCCAGTGCCTGAGTTCGACACCTCGGTATCAACTGCTTCTGGAGGTTTCTGGCGTGTTCACCCTGCGCTTCGACATGCGGGCCCCGGAGACCGGCGCCCCTGCCACCGAGTTATACGCCGCTGCCCTGGAGATGGCTTCCTGGGCGGAGTCCCGTGGCTGCCTGTCAGCGCTCCTCTGTGAGCACCACATGGCCAGTGACGGCTATCTGCCCGCTCCCCTGACACTGGCCAGCGCGATGGCCGCCCGCACCAGCACACTGACGATCATGATCGCGATCGTCATCCTCCCGTTGCACGACCCGGTTCAGCTCGCCGAGGAGCTGGCGGTCCTCGACATCATCAGCAAGGGCCGTGTCATGCACGTCATGGCCATCGGGTACCGCCCTGCCGAATACGAGATGTACGGCGTCGACTACCACCGCCGCGGCAAGATCGCCGATGAGAAGATCGAAGTGCTTCTGCGGGCCAAGACCGGCGAGGCCTTCGAATACCAGGGCCGCCGGATCCAGGTCACTCCCGCGCCGGTGACGCCAGGCGGGCCGATGGTTTCCTGGGGCGGCGGCAGCATCGCCGCGGCCCGGCGGGCCGGCCGCAACGGCATCGGGTTCTTCGCGCAGAAGGGCGACCCCGAGCTTCGGGTCGCCTACGAGGAGGCCGCCCGCGCCGCCGGTCACGAGCCCGGCATGTGCGTGCTGACGCCGGACGACGCCACGACGACGATGTTCGTCGCCGAGGACGTCGACGCCGCCTGGGAGGAGCTCGGCCCATACCTCATGCACGACGTGCGCAGCTACGCCGCGTGGAACGAGGGCAACACCGACACCGCCAGCCTGTCGTTCGTCGAAACGGCCGAGGAGCTCCGTAGGGAGAACCGCAGCCACCGGATCCTGTCGGTGCCCGAGGCCATCGAGCATGTCCGGACCGGCGCGCCGCTCGGGCTGCACCCGCTCATCGGCGGACTTCCGCCGGAGATCGCGTGGCGGTACCTGAAGGTCGTCGACGAGCAGGTCATGCCCGCTCTCGCCCGGTGAGGCGGCTCAACCAGCAGGGCAGAACCTCTGAGAACAACCCTCCGATGAAAGGTGCGATGTTGCCGATACGAGTCGTTCAGTGGACCACGGGCATCGTCGGTCGCAGCGCGGTGCGCACGGTCCTGGCCCACCCGGACCTCGATCTCGTCGGGTGCTTCTCCTGGAGCGCCGACAAGGCAGGAACGGACATCGGTGAGCTCTGCGGTATCGACCCCGTCGGGGCGGTGGCCACCGACAGCGTCGAGGAGATCCTCGGCCTGCGGCCGGACGTCGTCCTCTACATGCCGCTGCACTGGCAGGTGGACGAGATGGTCCGGCTGCTGGAGGCCGGTATCAACGTCGTCTCGACCGCGAACTTCATCACCGGCCGTTCCTACGGCGACGAGGCCATGCGCCGCCTCGACGACGCCGCGAAACGCGGCGGGGTGTCGCTGTACGGCACCGGCATCAACCCCGGCTACGCCAACGCCCTCGGCCTGATGGCCACCGCGGTGTGCCGCCGGGTGGACCGGGTGTCCGTCCTGGAGTCCGTCGACTGCACTGCTTATGCCTCGCCGCAGACCTGGCTGGAGACCGGCTTCGCCGTCCCGCCCGACACGCCCGGCCTCGCCGAGCTCGCGAAGAACCGGCAGCTTGTCTTCGTCGACGCCGTCGAGATGATGGCCGAAGCGCTGCGCGTCGAGCTGGACGAGATCGTCTACACACCCGAGTTCGGTGTCGCCACCGAGGACCTCGACCTCGGCTATATGAAGATTGCCAAGGGCCACGTCTGCGGGCTGAAGGGCCTGTGGTCCGGGCGGGCCGGCGGACGGTCGGTCATCGAGCTCGGCCTCGTCTGGCGGCTCGGCCATGCCATGAAGCCGGACTGGCCCACCGAGGAGGGCTACGTGATCGAGGTCGACGGCGAGCCGTCGGTCCGCTCCAGGTTCACGGTCCGCTACGACACCCTCGGCGTCGACTTCGGCATGCCCACCGCCAACCCCGCCGTCAATGCCATCCCCCACGTCGTCGCCGCGGCACCTGGCCTGGTGACCGTCGACGAACTATCGATGATCACCGCCGCCGGCCTCGTAGCGACGGGGACCTGAGCCGCATCGCGTCGCGTCGCGTGCCCGAGCCACCGTCTGGCCCGATCACAACGCGTTCGTTCACACAAGGAGAGGTGGAGGTCCCGTGAGCTCGACACAGGAAGACCACACGCTGATGAGTCTGGCGGAACTGCAGGCCCGAGAGGGCATCAGAAGGCTCGTTTCACTCTATGGCCAACTGTTAGACGATCTTCGTCTCGAGGAGTGGGGGCAGCTCTTCGCCGAGGATGCGATCTGGCGGATTCCGTCGGTCACCTTCGAGGGCAGGGCGGCCATTGTCCAGGGCGTCGGGGCGATGGAGCCGGCCGAGCCCGGGCGGGCCAAGCACCTCACTCTCGATCCCGTGATCGATTTCGAGTCGGCGACGCGGGCGCGAGTGTGGACCGACCAGATCGCACTGCAATGTCCGGAGGAGAGCTGGGCCGTCGTGGCCGCCGGGCGTTACTACGACGTCGTCGAGTTCGACGGGACCGCCTGGCGGTTCGTCAGCCGGGAGGCCGACGTGCGATGGCCACCAGGAAGTGCGGGACTGACCGGCCTCGTTCCGGTTCCCGCTCGCTGAGTCCCCTCTGCGGGTGCGGTGTGCACGCCGTCAGACCCGCGCAGGCCGTCAGACCCCCGCGGTGCGCGGGTCTGACGGTCAGTACGGCTTCGGGTGCCAACCTTGCCGGCGCTACGGCACTGGCATCGACGTGTCAGGAGCACTGGATCCCGCGACACCCGCGCCGTCTGCCGGCGCCGGACGGACCTGAACGAGCGGGAGGTCGTCGTCGCGGCGTCCAGGGGCATCGCCCGGGTGGGCGTCGCGGGGCTCACGATGCGGGCCGTGGCCGCCGAGCTGGGGCTTTCGTCGATGGCCAGCTACTAGCCCGGTCGGGGGTCGCGGTGCGTGTGGAAGACGCGCAGCGCATGCGCGCCGGCGGGGGTCCGCCGTGACTCGTCGATCATCGCGCGCAGTGGCGGCGGGGTGTCCCGCAGCGGCGGTATCGCGCCGCCGAACTCGTCCGGCCAGACCACTGGCGCGGCTGCCACCGCGAAGGCCAGGTCCGACAGCGTGAAGCGGTCGCCGGACAGGTACGGCCGGCCGTCGGCGAGCCGCTCGCCGACCGCCCCGAGCACCGTCCCGATGGTCGCGGCGGCCGCCCGCTCCCTCGTCGCCGTCAGCCGGAGCAGCCCGCGCAGCAGGCCGGCGAAGAACGGGTAGCCCACCCGGACGGCGGTGCGTTCGACCGCCGACGTGCCGTCGCCGAGGGCGTGCACCATCACCGGCCGCAGGGGCAGCAGGTGGTAGTAGGCGAAGACCGTGGTCGCGCTGGCGAGGGTGCGGTGGAAGAGCCTCCAGTCGGCCGCCAGGTCGGCCGGGTCGGCGTCGTCCGGCCGCAGCCGCCGTTCCGGCGCGGTTCGCGCCTCCAGGTGGTCGACCATCTCGGCGACCGTGGCGAGCTCGGCGCCGCCGTCCGACAGCAGCGGGAAACGCACCGTATGGCCGCGCCGCATTGTGACGAGCGAGGAGAAGACGAGCGTGTGCCGCTCTTCCCGGTGTGGGAGGCCGTAGTAGGCGAGCAGGAACCGGCTGAACTCGCTGTCCAGGCTTGGCGGGAACGTGACCAGCGTCGCCTCGGTCACGACCGGCCCGCCCGCCGGATCCGCAGGCCGGCCGGGTACGGTCCATCCCAGCGCAGGTCGCCGGCGCGGACGAGGTCGCCGCCCTCCAGCAGCGCCATGGCGAGCGCCGGTAGCTGCACCCGGTTGATCTGCAGGCCGAAGCAGGTGTGCAGCCCGTGCCCGAAGTGCAGGTAGTCGCCCCACGCCCGGCCCGGTCGGAAGCGCCCGGCGTCCGGCACCACCGAGCCGTCGAACATCGCCGATCGGGTGGCGACGAGCACCCGGGTGCCCGCCCGGACAACCGTCTCCCGGCCGGTCCCGGCCGCGAGCACCCGGTCGGCCGCGCAGACCCGCAGCAGCGCCCACGTCTGCGGGCGGAAGCGCAGCGCCTCGAAGACGTACGAGGCGACCAGCTGCTGGTCGCCCGTGCGGGCCGCCCGCTGTGCGGCGGCGAGTTCTTCGGGCCGCCGCAGCAGCTCCTCCACCACCATCGCGAACGCCTTCGACACCGTCGGGATCCAGCCGGTGATGAGGCCGATGAGGTTGTGCCGGATGGCGAGGTCGTGCAGGCCGCCGTCCTGCTCCTTCGCCTGCAGCAGCCGGGTGAGCACGTCGTCCGGTACCGGGGCGTCGGTCGCGAGCCGCGCCTTCCTCGCCGCGATCAGCCCGTCGATGTGCGGCCGCATCTCGGCGGCGTCGGCCAGCGCCCGCGCGCGGATGGCGGCGTCGTTCGACGCATTCTGGAAGATGTGCTCGAAGAGGTCGCGAGCCCACCGCAGCTGGGTGGCGGTGTCCGGGCCGGGCGCGCCCAGGTAGCTCGCGACGATCCCGTCGAGCACCGGGTCGGCGAGGTCGCGGACGACGTCGAGCTCACCGGCGCCGGCGGCGGCGACCCGGGTGCGGGCGGCCGCGAGCACCTCGTGGCCGATGGCGGGCACGTCGTCCCGGCGCATCACGGCCCGCAGTGCCGCGTGGTCGTACCGGTAGAGCGCGGTGTCGTCCAGCCCGAGGATGAACGGGCCGGTGATCTCGGCCATCTTCGGCGTGTAGTGCGCGACCGTGAAGTGCTCGTGGTCGCCGAGTACCTCACGCACGTCGTCGGACCTGGTGACGACCGTGAACGGTCCGGCGGACAGGATCGGGCGGAACCGCCGCAGCAGGGCGAACACCCAGCCGGAACGGTCCCCGAGCAGGTCGCCGAGCCCGCGGCGGCGAGGGGAGACGGTGCCCATGTCAGCCCGCCGTCCCGGCCGCCACGGCGCCGAGCCCCGTGATGCCGGGCACGAAGAGGTACTGGCCGCCGCGGGTCGTCACGAACGTCGGCTGCGGGCCGAGGAAGAACGGCGGCTGGCCCGGCACGGTCATCTTCCCGCTGCCGTCCGCCGGCCCGCGGATCAGGAAGTCCTTGTCATGGCCGAGTCCGAAGACGTTCCCGTCCTCCAGCCACTGCACCTGCACACTCTCGAACTGCCGGGAGATGCTCGCGACGTAGCAGACGAAGATCAGGCCGCGTTCCTGGCCGTCCGGCCCGGTCGCCTCCGGGGGGAGGGGCGGCCCGTACGGCACCCCGCGCCGCAGCATCCGGTGCCGGAAGGTCAGCAGCTCACCGAACCCGATCGAGTCCCGCGGGTTGCAGCGGCGGATGTGGGCGCCGAGCGGGCAAAGTCGGCCGTCCGCGTCCACGTCGTGGTAGAGGAAGTCGTTGGCACCCGGATCGTTCCCGCGGAAGTCGGCCGCCGGGCCGTCGGGGGAGAGCACGATCGGCGTGCCGTTGCGCCAACGCCCGACGATCTTGGCGGCGAGCTTCTCCTCGTCGCCGCCGGGAAAGGCCGCCGCGGACGTGCGCAGCGTCTCCCGGAAGAGCGCGACGTCCTGCTCCAGCTTGCGCCACACGCCGTAGGTGCTGTTGCGCCCGAGCGGGCCGGCGGGGGCGCTCGGGAGATCCTGACCGTCGCCGTCCCGGCCGGACTCGTCCGGATATCCGAGAACGAACTCGCCGAGGGCGAGGCCGCGCCAGCCGTCCTTGTCCAGCACGCCGCCGCCGGGTGCCTTCTCGTCGGTGACGCCCTCCACCGCGGGCTGGGCGAAGCCGTCCGCGAAACCGAAGTGCTCGCGCACTCCGGGCAGCAGGCTCGCGTGTTCCTCGTGCACCAGGGAAAGGCCCTCGTACCGGCTGAGATCGGCCCGCAGGTCGGCGAGCCGGCCGGTCAGGTCGTCCTCGCTCAGCGCGTTGACGATGAGAATCACATGCGCCCTGTCGTGGGTGTCCCAGTGTTCGGGCGCGGACGTGCCGACGTCGCCGAGCTGGGCCGCGCGCGCCGCCATCCCGGCGCGGAACTCGTCCGAGAACGTCGCGAGCAGCTCGGCGGAAAGGCCGAGGGCGCGCAGCCCGGCATAGGTGAGGGCGACATTCAGTGTGGTCGCGGGCTTGCCCGCGGTCCACGGCCGGGCGCTGGTGACGTCGTCCACGAGACGGCCGAGCCACCGCTGCCCGGCCCGCGTCTCATCCACGTTCACGAAGAGGTAGGTCGTGCGCGAGTAGTCGTTCCCGTAGGCACGCAGGATCCCGCCCTGGATGTCGGCGAGATCGGGCACCGGCGGCGTCCGCCGGATCCGGGGGGTGGCGATCGTCATGGCCGGAACTCCTTCAGGAAGGCCGCGCGGATCGCTGCCGGGCCGGCGAGCTGGGTGTCGACGAGCAGGCGGACGAGGCGGTCGTGCACGTCCAGCGCCGCCGTCACCGCCTGCACCGTCGCGCGCGGGTAGGCGGCGAAGAACAGACCGGTGCCGATGGCGTTGTGCCGCAGGTAGCGCGCGAGCCCCGCGCCGGCGGCCGGCCGCGGGCAGCCGACACACCGGCCCCAGATCTCGGGCGCCTCGGCGGTCAGCGTGTCCGCGACGGCGGCGAGGTAGTCGTCCGCGGACCCGTCGACGTTGCTGGTGAACAGCAGGTGAGGAGAGCCGAGCGGGTCGGGAGCGGGCTGCTTCGGGTCCGTCACGAAGTCGGGGACGATCACCCAGCGGGCGAAGTGTGTGCCCGGTACCCGCGCCAGCGGGCTCCCGCCGGGCGCGGAACTCAGCCCCGTCAGGTAGCTCTCCAGCGCGTCCCGCTCGCCCGGCACGATCGGTGTGAGGACGGTGACCGGGCTCGCCTGCGCCGGCCGCGCCCTCACAGCAGGTCCTGGGCGTCGGTGAGGAACGCCGACCAGGCGCCCTCGAACTCCGCCGGCGACAGCCGCCCGGCCCGCTCGGCGAAGTCGGCGACCGCGGGCGCCAACGCCAGGGCTTTCTGCACCATTGTCGCCGTCGCCTCCGGATAGGCCGAGTAGTAGTGGGCGGCTTCGAGCTCGTTGCGGTGGATGTAGTCCTTGAACGGACCGGTCGGGAGCGCACCGGGGAAGCCGTACGAACTGGCCCAGAAGAGGCTCATGCCGCGCGTCAGCACGTAGGAGAAGGCGTCGATGTACTCCTCCCACCCGTCATTGAAGTTGCTCTCGAAGAACAGATGCGGGTAGCGGAGCCGGGTCCGCGGCGCGGTGTCGCCGTTCGCGGGCAGCTCGCGGATCAGCGTCCACCTGGCAAAGTGGATGAACGACAGCTTCCGCAGATCTCGGGTCAGCGGCGGGATCAGCCGCAAGGTGGTGAAAAGAATAGGAAGCCAAAGCTTTCCCCACCATTTCACCGTGCTGAAGACGGTGATGGCGATGGCCTGCCCGTCGATGTTGCCGGCGCCGGTGCCGGTGGCGGTCCCGACGGCCTGCCCGTCGATGTTGCCGGCGCCGGTCCCGACGGCTGTTCCAGGCTCGGAGACGGTCACCTCGGGTACCCTTTTCTGTCGGCGGAATCGCAAGACGAGAAGGTACGCGGTACGGTCCTTGAATGCCACTCGGATGTCGGGTGCTGGACAGTTCGACGGGCTGGATGCCGGATTTCGCCAGACCTTTCGAAGAAAACGATTCCGAGTTGGTTGGGAACGAATGAACCGTATACGGGTCGAACGGCTAGCACTCGGCGGATCGGCATTTTTCGCCGTCGCGTCGAGCGTCATCGGATTCCGCTGGGTGGCGTCGCCGTACTTCCGCGGCTACGCCTCCGCCGCCGCGGTCTGCTATCTGCTGAGCCGGCTCGCCGCCGCGTCGGGGGAGCGGCAGGGGGAGCCGTCGGGGAAGCGGCGGTGAGCGCGGCCGCTGGCGTCTGGGCGCACGCGCAGCTCCGCCTCGTCCAGCCCGGCTGGCCGGGCGGGAAGGGGGCGCGCTGGGTGGCCACGACCGCGGCTGGCGAGCAGTTCCGCTGCGTGGACCTCATCCACGGCCTGGACCGGCTCGGCGCGGACGGCTGGGAGCTGGTCGCATTCGCGCCGGAGCAGGGCGACCGGGCCACCAGCTTCTTCTTCAGGAGGCGTTGCGACGCCGCGACCGCACGCCCGACCTGACCGGCCGACGCACGACCCACGGGGAGCTCCAGGGTTCGGTCACCGGTGTTGAGCTGGTCCTCTTCGAGATCCATACTGTGCGGGTCCCGCTCGGGTCAGCTCAGCCGCCCGGTCGCGCGCAGCGTCTGCACGGTTCTCAGGGGCACCAGGCCGCGCCGGGCCCGGACTCCCGACCGGGCAGCGAACCTTCAGATCGCGCCGGCGTTGTGCACCAGAATCGCGATCTGGACTCGGTTCGCCGCGCCGAGCCTGGTCAGCAGCCGCGACACGTGCGCCTTCACGGTCGCTTCGCTCATGTACAGCTTGGCGGCGATCTCCGCGTTCGACAGCCCGTGGCCGACCTCGGTGGCCACCTCGCGCTCCCGCTCGCTCAGGCCGTCGAGCCGGCGCATCGCATCGGTTCGGCGGGTGTCGACCGGGTTGTCCGCGAACCGCTCGATCAACGTGCGGGTCACGGCTGGCGACAGCATCGCCGCGCCATCCGCGACGGTGCGCACCGCCTGCAGGATCTCGGTCGGCGGGCTGTCCTTGAGGAGAAATCCGCTGGCACCGGCACGCAGCGCTGCGAACACGTAGTCGTCGAGGTGGAAGGTGGTGAGGACGATGACCTGCGGCGGCCGGGGCAGAGCGCGCACCCGCTCGGTCGCGGCGATACCGTCCACGCCCGGCATCCGCACGTCCATCAGGACGACGTCCGGACGGTGGGCGTTCGCGGCCGCGACGACGTCGCCACCGTCCGCGGCCTCGCCCACCACGACAACGTCGGCGGCGGTGGCGAGGATCATTCGCAGCGCGGCGCGAACCAGCGGGTCATCATCCACCAGCAGGACCCGGACGGGCCCGCGAGCTTCGGGAGGCGCCGAGCCGGCGACGAGGTCGGGCTCGGGCGGCGCGCCGTTCACCGAGGCCACCGCAGCCTCGCGTCGACGACGAAGGTTCCCTCGGCGGTGGGGCCGCAGGTAAGTGTCCCGCCGGACAGCGACACGCGTTCCGCCAGACCGGTCAAGCCCGCTCCGGCGCCGGGCAGAGCTGGGGCGGCCGTGGGGCCGACGGCCTTCGTTGCCGACACCGACGGCGCCAGACTCGCACCCGGCCCGGGGGACGGGCCGCACGGGGACGGGCCGGACGCGGACGGGCCGGACGCGGACAGCGCCGAGGGTGTCAGCGCAGCGGGTGACAGTGCCGAGGGTGACAGTGCCGCGAAAGCCGGCGGAGTCCGGAGTGCCGGCGCGGGCAGCTCGTTGCTGACCAGCACCCGTAGGCCCTCGCCCGGCCGCCCGACGAGGCTGACGGTCGCCACCGCGCGGGGAGCGTGCTTGCCGATGTTGGTCAGCGCCTCCTGCACGATGCGGTAGGCGTCTCGTCCGAGCGAACCAGGCGCCTTGCCGGGCGACCCCACGTCGATCGACGTCTCGACTCGCAGACCGGCGTGTCGCGCCTCGGCGACCAGGTGCGACACGTCCGCGAGGGTCGGCTGCGGAACACGCGGCGCGGTCTCCGGCCCGCCGCGGCTGTCGGACCGCAGCACCCCGATGACCTCTCTGAGCTCCTCCAGTGCCTGACGGGCGGCGCCGCGAATCACCCCGGCCGTCGCCCCGACCTGCTCGGACGGCAGGTCGCTGCTGATCTCGAGGGCACCGGCATGCAGCGCGACCATGGTTATCCGGTGGGCGAGGACGTCGTGCATCTCCCGGGCGATACGAGCGCGCTCGGCGCTTCGGGCCTGCTCGGCGCGCAGGCGCTGGGCGGCCTCGGCGCGTTGGGCGCGTTCGCGCAGCGACAGCACGAGCTGCCGGCGGGCGCGGACCAGCATCCCCCAGGCCGCGACCGCCGAAATGATCAGGGCGGTGAAGAAGAGGTCGACCCACAGGGAGGAATCGGCGGACGGCCGGTAGAGGCCATAGCCGACACCGGCCAACAGGTGCAGCGCGATGACGCCCGCCAGCACATTGGCCCGGCGGTGGACCGCGACGGTGAACACCGCGACCACCGACGCCACGGCGGCGGCCGCGGAAAGCGTGACGACCAACCCGATGGCGACGGCGATCCGCACCGGCCAGCGTCGGCGCAGCCAGAGCGCGCAGCAGGACAGGCCGCCCAAGGCCACGTCGACGACCAGCTGAGGCGCTGTCACCGGCTCGGCTTCGGACTGCAGCGCCGAGTACAGGAAAAGCCCGCCGAGGCCGGCGGAGAGCACGAACACCGCGACGTCGACCAGCCAGTCGCGACCCGAACGGTGCACCGTCCGCCAGCGCGACCAGTGGCCGGACCGCACGGCGCCCCGGTCGGGCAGCAGCGACGCGGGAACCAGCGCCGGAAAGTCGACATCGTCGACATCGTCGACATCGTCGACCGAGCCCGCGACCACGCCTTCCGATTCTTCCGTGCCTGCTGCTGACCGCTCCGCCATCGGCCAAGCGTAGGAGGTTCCGACACCACGCCGACAGCCAACCAAGGGCGAAGGGTGGCTACGACTATCGTCGGTGGCACCGTGCCGATCGTCTATTCGACGGTCCCAACCCTCGTTCTGGCAGGTCACGGCGCCATTCCCGGCGCGCCGGGCCTGGGCTGGCAGGCGGTTCCACCTCGGCCCGCGGGCTTTCGGTGACCTCGTTCCGGTCAGACTGACCGTAAGAACCAGCGAAAACGCTGCCGCGGGATGTCCTTTCGTCGCCGAACCGTAGCGGTTCGGCCGATGTGGCGAGCGCCGCCTCACCACCAACATCCGGGTCATGATTTCAGTCCAGTCACTGTCCAAGCGTTACGGCAGCCAGACCGCCGTCGCGGACGTGTCATTCAGCTGCGAGCCGGGCACCATCACCGGCTTCCTCGGCCCGAACGGTGCGGGGAAGTCGACGACAGTACGCATGATCACGGGCCTGACGCGCCCCGACTCCGGTTACGCCACTGTCGCCGGCTTTCCGTTCACCCAGCTGCGGAACCCGGCCCGCAAGGTCGGCACGCTGCTCGACGCGGCAGCCGTCCACCCCGGCCGCACCGGGCGCGCCACGCTGCGCCTGACCGCCGACCTCATCGGCATGCCTCCCTCCCGCGCCGACGACCTGCTCGAGGAAGTCGGCCTGCCGCGCGGCGCCGCCGACCGCCGGGTCGGGACCTACTCACTCGGCATGCGCCAGCGCCTCGGGATCGCCCAGGCCATGATCGGCGAACCCGAGGTGCTGATCCTGGACGAGCCGGCGAACGGGCTCGACCCGGAGGGCATCGCCTGGATGCGGACCCTGCTGCGGTCGTTCGCGGCCGACGGCGGAACGGTGCTGCTCTCCAGCCATCTGCTCGGCGAGGTCCAGGCGACGGTCGACCGCCTGGTCGTCGTCGGGGGCGGGCGGGTCGTGGCCGCCGGCTCGCTCGACGAGCTGCTCTCCTCGGCCGGGCTCGTGCTGCGAGCCACCGACCCGCGGGCGCTCGCGCGGGTCCTGTTCGAAGCCGGCCTGCCGCACGTCGTCCACGAGGACGGCAGCACCGTCGTCGACACGAGTGCCCCGGCGGCGAGCGGCGTTGATGCCGAGTCGATCGCCCGGCTCGCCGCGTCCCACGGGCTCGTCCTGCTTGAGCTGCGCCAGGCTGACCGGACCGGCATCGAGGACCTGTTCTTCTCCCTGACCCGTGCCGGCGGCGCGCCCGGCGGCACGGGCCGCCCGGCCGGCGACATGCCGGCGTCGCCGGCGGAGGTGACCCGATGACCAGCGCGACTGTCAGCGGCGGCCGGTCGAGGCACGCCACGCCGGCCAGCCCGGTGGACGGCATTGCGTTCGCTCGCCTGCTGCGCGTCGAGTGGGCCAAGACCGTCAACACCCGCTCCGCGCGCTGGCTGATCGCCGCCTCCGCGCTGCTCGCGGTCGCGGCGACGGCCATTCCGCTCGGCTTCCCCGACGACATCGACCAGACCCAGGCGAGCTACCTGTCCTTCCCGGCGCTCGCGTCGGCCCTGCTGCTGCCGGTGACGTCCGTTCTCGCGCTGACCACCGAGTGGACGCAGCGGACGGTGCTGGTCACCTACACCCTCGAACCGAGGCGCGGCCGAGTGCTGCGGGCGAAGATCGCTGCGGGGCTCCTGCTCGGCCTGCTCGCCGGGCTGTTCGCGCTGCTGGTCGGCTTCGCGTCGATCGCACTGGCCGAGGGCATCGGCCGCGACGTCGCGAACCCGGACGGGACCGGGCCGCTGCTCGGCCTCATTCCGTTCGTGCTGCTGAACATGCTTTCGGGGATGGCCTTCGGCGCGGTGCTGCACAACACGGCGGCGGCGGTCGTCCTGCTCTACGTTCTGCCGACGGTCTGGAACATCATCGCGGTGGGTGCGCTGGCCGAGATCGGCGAGTGGCTCGACCCGACGCAGAGCATGGCCTGGCTGCTCGACGGAACGCTCGGCGACAACGCGGCCAGGTTCGTGACGTCGATGCTGATCTGGATCGCGCTGCCGCTCGGTCTCGGCCTGCTGCGCACCGCCCGGCGCGAGGTGTCCTGAACCAGGCCGTTGAACGTCCCCCGCAGATCTCCAGCGCGTGTCCACCGCCACGCCTGTCTGGCTCTCCGGACGGGCGTGGCGGGCCTGGCGGGCGTACTGGCGGGTCTCGGCGAAAGCGGATCTCGGTGAAAGCAGGTACTGGACGCGGTCCGCGCCCAGGTACCTGGGATCCACGGTGGCGCGGGCTGGCCTACCGCCTGCTGACGGCGTCGGCGGGCGGCGGGTCGTCGCGGAGGAGAGGGTGGGCGGTGTAGGCCAGCGGGATGTCGGCGATCGGCTCGTCGGGGGTCGCGTCGGGGCGGCGGTGCGCGACGGCGCGGACGTAGCCGAGGTGGCGGCCCTGATCGGCGGTGAGTGCGTCGATCTCCACGGTGTTGTCGGGGTTGATGGTGTGGTGCCAGTCGAGCCAGCGCAGCCAGCCGTCCGGCATGGTGTCGGCGACGGTGACGTGTGCGACGCCGCTGCGTTCCCAGTGGCGTCGCCACCAGGCCGCGGAGTGCAGGCAGGCCATGCTCGGCTCCCACCAGGCGCGCAGATGGTCCGGTACCGGACCATCGAACTCGTCGACGAGCCCGGCACCGGCGATACCGATCACGCCGCCCGTCCGGACGAACCGGGAAAGGTAGTTCAGGTACAGGTCGTCCGTGCCGTAGTAGACGAACGAGTCGATGCTGACCACGGCGTCGAAGAAGCCGGTGGCGAACGGCAGTGAACGGGCGTCGGCGCGCAGTGGGAACACGGCGTCCTCGACACCGGCGTCACGGATGCGGGCCAGGCGTTCGTCCGGGCCGAACCACAGGTCGGTGGCCCAGACCTGCACCCCGAATTCCCGGGCCAGGAAGACGGACGACGCCCCACGGCCGCAGCCGAGGTCGAGAACCCGCAGAGCGGGCCGCAGGTCGAGGGCCTCGGTGAGCCATTCGGTCAGCCACAGCGAGTTCGCGCCGCCGCTGACCGCGCCGGCAATCCAGTCCGGGTGATAGCGGGAGCTGCGGGGAAACCGCGCCGAGCGCAGCCGTTCGCCGGCTGTTCCCTCACTCCGGTTTCCTGTTCCACCGGGGTTGCCTGCCCCACCGGGGTCGCCTGTCCCACCGGCGTTTCCTGCCTCGTCCTCGTCGGCCATCTCGGCTGTGTTCGTCCTTTCCTGGCTGGGGGTTGCCTGGGGGATTCTGCCTGCGCGGTTCTGGTCTGTCATCCTCGTTTTCCGGCGGCTGGATCGGTCGTGCCGACGGCCCGCGGCGGTCGCGGCGGGCGGCCGTGGCGGGCCGTCGCGGCGCCCGGTGGCCTGCTGGTGCCCACCGGTGGGCCGTGCGGGTCAGGCGCCGGACGTCGACCTGCGGGCCCGGTGGGTGGCCAGGGCACACCGGAGCAGGTAGAGCGGCGTCGGCGGGATCCAGCCCAGCTGGGCGGCGGTGCCCAGGTCGTCGCGGTTCGCCCAGTGCTCGATGACCTTGCCGTCGCGCAGGCGCAGCCAGTGGGTCTGGGTGGTGGCGAAGGTCCGTCCGGTCGGCGGGAAGACCCGCTCGATCCGCGCGTTGGCGTCGTAGGCGACGAACGGTCCGGCGTGGCGGCCGCTCATGGTGCAGTGCACCACGACGAGGTCGCCCCGCTCCACCGTGTCGTGGATCTGCCAGTGCAGGTCGGCGTAGGCCGCACGCAGCCACAGGGCGGTCGCGTGGAAGGCCCGCGGGCCCTGGCCGCGGGCGTCCGGCGGCTCGTCCACACCCTCCCGGTTGGTGGCGAGGGGGTGCACGACCTCGGTGAAGTCGTCGAAGTCGCCGCCAGCCATGATCTCGATCGAGCGGAGCGCGAGTGCCGTCCCGGAGGAGACTGCGGTGTCCATGGGTCACCTCGTATCTGAGTACCTGAGAAGGAACGCGGTGGCTGGGGTGGTGCTGCGACCGGGGCGGGGGCGTCCCGTCGGGTCGGTCCGAGGGGACGCCCCGCTGGCGGTTGTCAGCAGGTGACGGTGAGGTGGAACGGCAGGACGGCCTTGGACTGGTCGGGGTTGCGCATCGCCACGAACACGCCGTTGGCCTTCCCGGCCCGCTGCGACACGGTGATGAACCCGGGTGGGGGCACGTCGTTCGCCCGTCCGCCGATGGACGCCGTGTAGGCGCAGCTGCGGATGTCGCGGTCGAAGAGCACCTCGACGTTCTGCGCGGCGGTGAGCCCGGAGGTGACACCGGCGCTGCTCCGGACAACAGCGCCGCCCGAGTCGATCACCGCGAAGCGGTGCGCATCGATCGGCAGCGCGTCCGCGGTCGGCGCGCTCACGGCGGCCCGCGACGGGTCCGCGACGTTGTCCGGCGCGCCGTCGGCGGCGGCGGCGAGCGCGGTTCCGCCGAGCGCGCCGGTGACGGCCAGGGCGGACGCGGCGATGACGAGACGGGAACGGGTAACCAGGGAACGAGACATCTTGGTCGACCTCTTTCTCAAAAGCGCCACACCGTGTACTACCGGAATCTTCTGGAGGTTCCGGATGTGGCGGCTGATTGCGTCGACGTCAGATAACCAGTTCGGCAGGCGGCTCGAAAATACGCACTTGTGCGTAGCGGGAGGCCGGAGGACGGCCGGGCGGAAGTAAGCAGGAAAATCTCTCTGGCGCTGTCGGCGGCACGACTGATCCTTTTCCGTCGTCGGTCCTGACCTGCGGCGATCGCGTTCGACGGCCGTGAGATGGAAAAGGATCATCGGAAAGCATTATGTCGGCTGCCGGACAATCATGGCACACGAAAAAGGAGCGCGCGCGATGCTGGCCGCGGGGAACCCGCCTCGGCCTTCGGTTCGGGGCCGGCCGAGGCGAGGAGCGGGCATGCCGGCGGAAGCCACCAGGAAAGACCTGTTGGAGTTGCTCGACATGGTTCGTCTGCTGCACGGAAGCGAGGCCGGAGCGGAGTTGCCGAGCCCGGTGCTGTCCCGGATGGCCGACATGATCGGCTGCGACTCGGCGTCCTACTGTCGGGTCGATCACCGCACCCGGCAGCTGGTGGCGACGGTCGTCGAGCCGGCGAACTCCGACCTCAGCGAGTCACCCGACTTCGCCGCGGTGCTCGGGCAGCATCCGGCGTTCGTCGCCCACCGGCAGCGGCGGCTGCGAACGGCCAGCTCGGTGGCCCTCACCGACCTCGCCGACCTGCGGTCCCTGCGCAACCTGCCGATCTACACCGATTTCTACCGCCCTCGCGAGACCCACGACCAGCTGCTGAACATCGTCGCGGTCGGACGTCACCAGGGCACCCTGCTGGTGTTCAACCGGTCCCGGCGGGGCTTCTCCGGGCGGGCCCGGGAGCTGCTCGACCTGGCCTCGCCGCTGGTCTGCCAGGCCGTCGCGCAACGCGAGCGGCTCTCCCGGCTGACCGTCGCACTGCGCGACGCCCGGCGCCACGCGGCGGTGGCCGACCGGGCCGCCGGCCGACTCGCGGCGCTGACGCCCCGGGAGCGCGAGGTGGTGGACCAGCTCGCCGAGGGGATCGGTGACCGCGAGATCGCCCGTGTGCTGGGCATCAGTCCGCGCACCGTCCACAAGCACCTGGAGCAGATCTACCGCAAGCTCGGCCTGCAGAGCCGGGCCGCCGTTGTCGCGGTGGTGCGTGGGACGGTCGAGCCGGTGCCCGCCAGACCCGCGTGATTCAAGCTGGTGCCCGCCTGACCCGCGGGAAGGGCTACGGCGCGGTCGCCCAGCGCACGGGGCCGCTGGCGAGCCTGCCGTCGAGCTGGCGGTCGCCGGTCCCGTCCGGGTTCATCATCCGCATGGTGCCGTTCGCGCCGAAGAACCTGGCGGCACCGCCGTCCTGGACGTAGACGAGGGCGCCCTGCGGTGACCAGCTCGGATGCCAGGAGCCGGGCCCGGCCGCCTGCCGCAGCCCGGAACCATCCGCGTTCACCAGGTAGATGCCGCCGCCGGTGGACACTCCGAACGCGACCGTGCCGCCGTCCGGCGACCACGCCGGCTCCACGGCACCTGCGCCCGGCACCGGTGAGCCGGCCAGCTTCCGCAGGTCGCCGTCGCCCACCGACAGGACGTAGATCGACTGGTCGTCGCCGCGGCGCAGCACGATCTGGTTCGACGTCGACCAGGCCAGCTCGTAGGCGTCGGACACGGTGGCCAGCCGGCGGCGGTCGCCACTGCCGTCCGCGTTCACCGCGTACACGCCGCCGATGTTGCGTGCGTAGGCGATGGTGCCGCCGTCCGGGGAGAAGGCCGGGCTGTCGGACGAACCATCCGGCTCGTCGCTGACCTGCCGGGAGTCGGTGCCGTCGGTACGTACGCTGGTGATCTCGCCGTCGGCGTTGGTGTAGGCGACCCGGCTCGCGTCCGGCGACAGGACGGGGTTGTCCCCGAGACCCAGCAGCCGCTCGTTGCCGGTCGGGTCCACGACGACGATCGGACTGACGTTGGTGGAGCTGTCGGCCGCGTACCGCTTGAACACCCGCCAGCCCGCCGCCTCGGGCAGCGACCCGTCGCCCACCGCCAGCGTGACGGTGCCGCCGGGTGACACCTTCTGGCCGGCGGCGGGCTCGGTGCCCAGCACCAGTCCCCGCCCGGTCGTACCGCTCACCTGCGTCGTCGTCCGCACCTCCAGCCCGCGGCGGCGCAGCTCGTCGGTGATCTCGACGGCGACCCGGCCCCGGTAGTCGGCGAGCGTGACCGGACCACCGGCCGGCGTGGCGGTGGACGCCCCCGCCGGGGTGGCGGTCAGCGTGCCGCCATCCCCGCCGCCGGCGCCGGGATCGTCCTCGCCGCTGCCCGGACGAAGCGGGCCGAGCAGCAGCGACGTCGTCACGACGGCGGCGAGCAGCACCAGCGAGCCGAGCGCGGTCAGCAGCACCGCCACCGGCCGGTGCGTCCCCCGCGCCGGCCCTGCGGTCGGTGCGGTCGGTGCGGGCGACGGCCCCGACGGATTCCAGGTTCCGGGCGGAGGACCGGGCGCCCCCGCGGGGCCGGACCAGGCCCCGGGCGGGAGATCGGACGTCCTCGCGGGGTCCCGGTCCTCGGGTGGGGGACTGGACGTCCCCGCCGGCTCCGATGGTCCGGCGGGAGTCTGCGGGGTGCGGCCGGGCGGGGGCTGGGACAGCGGGGGGACGCTCGGCGGAGCCGGTGTTCTCGGGGCGGGTGCGGCCGGGACCAGGGTCGCCGCACCCAGCGGCGGCATCCCCCGACCGGACCCCGGATCGGACGGGGAAACCCCCTCGGCGAGACGCAGCAGCAGCGCCCCGGCGGTGGGCCGGGCAGCGGGATCCTTGCTCATCGCCTGCCGGACCAGCGCCAGCATCGCGGAGTCCATCCCGCTGAAGTCGGGCTCGTCGTGCACCACCCGGTACAGGACCACCGGGGTGGCGGCCTCGCCGTACGGCATTCGGCCTGTCGCCGCGTAGAGGATCACGCCACCCCAGGCGTAGATGTCGGCGGCGGGGGTCAGCGGATGCCCCAGGGCCTGTTCGGGGGACATGAACGCCGGGGTACCCACGATGCCGCCCTCGCGGGTGTGCATCGTGGTGTTCTCCAACGCCCGGGCGATCCCGAAGTCGATGACCCGGGCGCCGGAGGGGGACAGCAGGATGTTGCCGGGCTTGAGGTCCCGGTGGATCAGGTTCGCGCTGTGGATCGCGGTCAGCGCGCTCGCGACCGCGACCGCGAGCCGTTCCAGCTCCGGCGGCGGCAACGGTCCGTGCTCACGCACGTGCGCTGACAGGCTCGGGCCGTCGATGAACTCGGTGACCAGGTACGGCTCGGAGCCCTCGGTGTTGACGTCGAGCACCTCGGCGGTGCAGAACCGTGCCACCCGCCGCGCCGCCTGCGCCTCGCGCAGGAACCGGGCTCGGAACGCCGGCTCCTGGGCGAACTCGCGCCGGATCGCCTTCACCGCCACCGGCCGACCGTCCTCGGTGTGGCCCAGATAGACGGTGCCCATTCCACCGGTGCCCAGCCGCCCGGCGAGCGGGTAACGGCCGATCCGCTCCGGGTCGGTGGCTTCCAGCGGCGTCACGTGGGACGGGACGTCCGCCATCAGCGCTTCGCACCTCCATCAGCCGCTGCTCCGCCACCCGGCTCTGACTCGAATGTGACGGTCGGGACGCTGTTCCCAGTATGCCTCCCGGCCTTTCCCTGCCCGGCGAGAAACACTGGGCCGGTCGACAGGCCCAGTCCGCCGTGCTGGTACCGCCGGGCTGGCTCGGCGGACTGGTCCGTGCTGGTCCGCCGGGCGTGTCCTGATCCGACAGTCGGCTAGACGCGGCGCGCCCGGGCGGTCGCGCGCCAGTTCGCAGGCAGGGGCGGCGCGCCGACGCTGACACCGGCCCTCCGGCGGCTGTGGGGCCGGCGGAAGCGTCCCGCAGCCGCCGAAATCTCCGGTCGTCGTCTCGCTGAGGTATGGCGACGCGGGCGAACTGGTGCGTACATCGGAGGCCTTCCGCGCACGAAAATGTACGTCCGCGGATGTTGAAATGCCGATGGATTCGGCCTGGGAAACGGAAGGTCGGTGGTTCTGCCTCGCCCCTGCCTGCCAACGCTGACCTGTGGTTTCATCACACAGATCCATGGCCCGGCGCGGCGCCATAACCGGGCGGCTCGGCTGCCTTCTACCGCCACGCCTCACCAGAGACCACACTCCGTCACCACCGAAAGTGAGTCAGAGTTGATCTAGAAGCAGTTCCTCTGTGCACCGTAATGTGGCAGTCTGTGCGAATGGCGGTCCCGGAGGGAGAGTCGTCGGCCGTCATGCGGGCCGATGATGCTGTCGATTTCTTCGTGTCGTATGCGGCGTCGGACCAGGCATGGGCGGAATGGGTCGGCTGGCAGCTGGAAGCTGCCGGTTACCGCGTGATACTACGGGCCTGGGACTTCGGCGCCGGGTCGAATCTCGTGCAGGAGACCCAGCGGGCGATCTCGATATCCGCGCGGACGTTGGCGCTGCTTTCGTTGGCGTATCTGATGTCAGCGGCGGATACCGCGACGCTGCAGGCAGTGTGGGCGGCCGATCCAACCGGCGCGGAGCGGCGGCTGGTGGTGGTGCGGCTGGAGGACTGCCCGCGGCCCGAGCTGCTGCGCCCGCTGATCGGATTGGACCTGTTCGGCCTGGATGACGAGACGGCCCGCAAGCGTCTGCTAGGCGCGGCGGCTGCCGGACGGCGGAAGCCGGGCACCGCGCCGGCCTTCCCGGCCAGCGCCGCTCCCCGCTTCCCCGGCCCACATGGCACATTCGGTGGGGAGCCGCGGCTGTCACCATTTCCGGGCCTGGCAGCGTTTGGGGCTAGCCGGGCAGGAGTTTTCCGGGGCAGGGAGGCGGAGAGCCGCCGTTTGGCGGACCGGCTGGTCGCGCAGGCCGAGTCGGGCGGGCTGATGGTGGTGGTAGGGCCGTCAGGATGCGGGAAGTCGTCGCTGGTTGCCGCCGGGCTGGTCCCGAGGCTCGCCGAGGAGGCGGACTGGCTGGTGACACTGCCAATGGCGCCCGGCGACCGGCCGGTCACAGCACTGGCGGTGGTACTGGCTGAAGCCGGTCGGCGGCACGGCCTGGAATGGGACGCCAGGACACTCGCCCGTAGGTTGGAGGACCGCGGCGAGATCAGCCAGCTCGCCTCCGAGCTGCTCGCCGCGACGGGCCGGGCGAGGTGGCTGCTGCTGGTCGTCGACCAGGCCGAGGAGTTGCTCGTGCGGGCCAGCCCCGGCGAACGGGACCGGTTCCTGGCCCTACTGGCGGCCGCGGACCTGGGCCGGGTGCGGGTGGTGGCGACGCTGCGCTCGGAGTACCTCGACTCTCTTCTCGAGGCCACCGCGTCCACGGGACTGCTGGTGCCGGCCGAGACGGTCATGCCGCTGTCGAGGGACCTGCTTCCGCTGGTGATCGCCGAGCCGGCGCGAATGTCCGGGTTGTACATCGACGATGAGCTGGTGGCACGGATGGTCGCCGACACCGGCGACGGCCACGCCCTGCCGTTGCTCGCTTATACCCTCCAGCGTCTTCATCTCGCCGCGCAGGCCGCGGGTACGCATGTGCTCTCGGGAGGTCTGTACGAGCAGATCGGCGGGGTCCAGGGAGCGCTCGTCGAGCACGCCGATGCCGCTCTCGCCGCTGCGGCGCAGGCCACCCACCGCACCCGGCAGGAGATCCTGGCCGGGCTCCTGCGACTGGTCACCGTCGACTCTGATGGGCGACCCGTCCGCCGGCGCATCCGGTTGGACCAGCTTCCCGACATCACTCGCGCCTCGCTGGTTCCTTTCGTCACGCGCCGGCTTCTCGTCCTCGACACCACCCCTGGCGGGCCGGTAACCATGGAGATCGCCCACGAGCGGCTGTTAACCGCCTGGCCACCGCTGGCCCAGACGATCGCCGACGACACGAACCGGCTACGCCAGCGCGCTCAGGCCGAGACCGCAGCGGCTGATTGGCAGCAGGCCGGCCGCCCGGCGGGCCAGTTGTGGGGCTACAGCCGAGCTGACTCCGCCCTCGGCCTTCTTGCCCGTGACGACCTCACACCCATGGCCCGGTTGTTCCTGATCAGCAGCCGCCGCCATGCCCGCCGCCGCCTCACCGCCGCCTTCGCCACCCTGGCCATCCTGCTCGTGGTCGCCACGGGTCTCGGAATCACCAGCTACCTGCAAAGCCAGACCGCTGACGACCGTCGGCGCACCGCGGTCGCCGACCGCCTGCTCACCCTCGCCGACAATGCCCGCGATACTGACCCGACCGCCGCGATGCGCCTCGCCGTCGCGGCCCACGACATCGCGCCCGAGGGCCAGCGGGCTCGTATCCGCGGCAACCTCCTGCAGACCCTCGCCGCCACCCCGTACCTTCGTACAACAGTCGCCGTGAACGTCGGCCCGGTCTACGGGGTGGCGTCCGGTCCGGGCAGCCTGCTGGCCACCGGTGGGTACGGCGGCACGGTGCGGCTCTGGGACACTCGTGACCCCACCAAACCCCGCCCGCTCGGCGACCTCCTCACCGGCCACACCTTCCTGTCCGCGACCACGTTCGGTCCAGACGGGCTGCTGGCCACCGGCGGCGCGGAGGGTACGGTGCGGCTGTGGGACACCAGCGATCCCGCCAAACCCCGCCAGCTCGGCGCCCCACTCGCCCACACCAGGCCGGTCTCGACTGTGGCGTTCGGTCCGGATGGGCAGCTGGCCGCCGGCGGCGGCGACGACGGCATGGTGCAGGTGTGGGACATCCGCGACCCGACCGAACCCCGCCCGCTCGGTGACCCCCTCACCGACCACGAAGGCCATTTGAACGCGGTGGCGTTCGGTCCGGACGGGCTGCTCGCCACCGCCTCCGGGGGCGGTGTCGAGGGCCTGTTACAGCTGTGGGACACCCGCGGCCCGGCCGCGCCTCGCCTCCTCTGCGACCTTCGCCATGCCGGCACGGTAACCGCTGTGGCGTTCGGTCCGGACGGGCTGCTCGCCGCGGGCGGCGACGACGGCACGGTGCGGCTCTGGGACACCGCCGACCCCACCGAACCCCACCCGCACGACTACCTTCTCACCGGCCACACCGGCCCTGTCAGAACGATGACGTTCGGTCCGGACGGGCTGCTGGCCACCGGCGGCGACGACGGCACGGTGCGGCTCTGGGACACCGCCGACCCCACCGAACCCCACCCGCTCGGTGACCTGGGCGGCGAAACCCACGAGGTCAGGACGGTGGCGTTCGGCTCGGACGGGCTGCTCGCCGCGGGCGGCGACGACGGCACGGTGCGACTCTGGGACACCGCCGACCCCACCGAACCCCACCCGCTCGGTGACCTGGGCGGCGGAACCTACAAGGTCAGAACGGTGGCGTTCGGCTCGGACGGGCTGCTCGCCACCGGTAGCGATGGCCCGGCGCGGCTGTGGGACATCCGCGACCCCACCAAACCCCACCCGCTCGGCGGCCCCCTTGAACACACCGGTCCGTACTCCAGGGTGGCGTTCGGCCCGGATGGACTGCTCGCTACCGATCACTCCGACAGCATCATGCGGCTGTGGGACACCAGCGACCCGGCCAGTCCCCGCCCCCTCAGCGATCTCCCCGGCCACACCGGCCTGGCCGCGGTGGCGTTCGGTCCGGACGGGCTGCTCGCCACCGGCAGTTCCGAAGGCCAGCTACAGCTGTGGGACATCCATGACCCGGCCGGTCCCCGCCCCCTCGGCGACCCCCTTGGCGCGGGCATTGTCCACACGGTGGCATTCGGCCCGGACGGGCTGCTGGCGGCCGGTGACGAAGGCCCGATACGGTTGTGGGATACGAGCGACCCGGCCAATCCTCGCCGGCTCGGCAGCCCCCTTCACCCCATCGACTCGATCCTTACGGGGAAGTACCCGGACTACGCGGTGGAATTCGGCCCGGACGGGCTGCTCGCCATCGGTGGCTACGGGAATGCGTCGCGGCTGTGGGACGTAGGCGTGCTTCAAGACCTGCGAAGCGACGCGATCAAGATAGCCTGCCAACGTGCCGGTCGCGGCCTGGACGAACAGGAGTGGCTCCGCTACCTGCCTGGCGAACCGTTTCGGAACACCTGCCCGACCAGCGCTCTATAGCCATGGACAGCCGGGACCGGAATCCGCCGACCAGATCGGCGATGCGGGTTGCCCCTTGTGCGGCTGGTGCGGACCGCGCCTGCCTGCCCGACCTACCTCGGGCGGCCGCGGCGCGGCCAGGATGCTCGCGGGCGGCGGTCCCCGCCGGACCGCGGTGGCCCGGCGGACATCGTGACGATCGCCGTCGTCCCGGCTCCCGGCGCGCTTGTCACTGTCAGCCGCCCGTCGTGGTCGGTGAGGAGGCGATGGACGAGACGCAGGCCGATGTGGCCGGGCGGGGCGGCGACGGCGGGATCGAAACCGGCGCCGTCGTCGGTGACGAGGAGCTCGACCGTCCTGGCCTGGCCGCCGGGTGGCGTGCTGACGCGGACCTGGACCGTGCGCGCCGACGCGTGCCGCGCGATGTTGCGCAGCAGCTCGGTGGCCACCTGGCAGAGGATCGAAGCGGTCTGGCTGTCGACCTCGCAGGGGTCCTCAACGATGACCGTCGCGACGGGTTCCGGCTCCAGCCCGATGGTGAGGATCTCGGCGGCGAGCAGGTCGAGGGCGGCCCGGATGTCCGTGTCGGGCGGAGCGGACGTCAGCAGCTCGGTGAGCATCGCGCGCAGCTCCTGCGCTTCCTGGGCGAGCAGGCCCTGGACATGTGCGAGAACCAGATCGTTCCCGGCCCCGCCAGCCCCGGCTGTTCCGCCGGCCCCGGTGGCGCTGGCGGCGGGCGGGGCGGGGCCCGCGGCGGAGGGAGGGAGCGAAGGCGCGATCCGGGCGCGGTCGATCCGGGCGCGGTCGAGAAGGAGGCCGGCCGCTGCCAGGCTGGGAATGACATGGTCGTGCAGACGTCGCGCCAGCCGTTCCCGGGTGAGCTGGGCGGCGGCGAGCCCGTAGCGTCGCGCGGCGCGGGTCTCCGCCCGGTCGCGCTCGACCCGCCGGGCCATGGCGATCGACAGCGGCATCATCGCCGCGGTGAGGAGGACGGCGCCCGCCAGGAGGACCGGTAGCAGCACCCCGGTGGCCTGCCGGGCGATCCAGGCCGGCCGGACCGGTATGTAGAGCTCCAGGTGGGTCGGGCTGCCCGCGGCGTCGAGGAAGCCGAAGAAGACCTCCAGCCGGCTACCCGGCAGTGACGTCTCGTACTGGTGAGCGGCGTCCTGCGGCACCTGTTTGACCACGACACCGCCGGCCTGGAGCTGGTCGGTCATGCTCGGCGCGCGATACCCGGTCCGGCCCTCCAGCTGGGGGTCGTCGGAGAACACGATGGTGGCGCGGTCGCCCCGGACGGTGAACAGTTTGACGCGGTCGACCATGCCGGCCGACAGGAACGGGGTCATCCGGTCGCGCAGGTCGGCCCGGTCGAAGCTGTCGGGCCGGGAGTAGTCGTGCCGGGCCATGGGGCCGAGCACCGTCGCGGCCACCTGTGCGGCCACCTGCTCGGCGTTCTCCCGGGACTGGTCCTGCGCGAACCGCCAGAGCCCGGCGACGACCAGCGCCGACAGGAACACGGACATCACGGCCGCGACGACGACGTGCCGCAGGACTACGCGGCGGACAACCGGACGCTCGCGCGGTCGGCCCCGGGAGGGCGGCGGTGTCATCGACGCGGCCGCGTCGGCACCGGCCGCGTCGATGACACCGCCTGTGTCGGCCGTGTCGTCGCCGGCGGTCAGCGGTGTCGACGGGTGCTCGGTAGCGGTCAACGGATGGCTCAGTACCGTGAACCGACGGTGACGAGGCCGAGACTGGTCGCGGACACCACCGCCTCCAGCTGGCTGCGCGCCCCGAGCTTCGCCATGAGCGCCTTGATGTGGTCGCGCGCGGTGTACAGCGAGATGCCCAGGGTCGCCGCGGTCTGCTGGGCGTCCCGTCCCTGCGCGAGTTGGCGCAGCACATCCAGCTCGCGGGGGGTCAGCCCGACGCGGCCGACCGACGCGGGCCGAGCGGCTCCGAGGTCGACGACCGGATCGTCGCCGGCCTGGCCGCGCAGCGCCGCGGTGATGCGCGCCAGCGGGGCCTCCTTGGGCAGGAACGCGGCGGCGCCGGCGGCCACCGCGCGCTGGGCGAGGTCGGGCCGGGCATGGGCGGTGAGGACGACGATCCGCGCCGCGGGCCGCAGCACGCCCAGCCCGGTGACGACCTCGATGCCGTCGAGGTCGGGCAGGTCGAGGTCGACGACGGCGGCGGTGATGTCGAGGGCCGCGGCCATCGCGAGACCGTCCCGGCCGGTGTGCGCCGTTGCCACGCCGCGCACATCGGGTTCGAGGCCAAGGGCCAGGCAGAGTGCCTCGGCGAATATCCGATGATCGTCAATCACCAGGAGTGACAACGATGATGCCATCGGTTCACGGCCCTCCGGGTGTGCACCTTCGACCCCCGAATTTTAGGGGGATTCGGTCGATATTAACTGAGCCTAACCTCCTTTCGTCAGGTGTCATCTGTCAAAGGAGTCCCCCCGTGCCGACCGCCCGACGTCTGCTTCTTACGGCCGTGGCTGCCTGGACCGGCCTGGCCCTCGCTGCCTGCGGGTCCGGCAGCTCGCCCGCGTCCTCGGACCCGGACGGCGCCCTGGTGCTCTACAACGCGCAGCACGACGAGGTCGGCAAGGCGTGGGCGGACGGATTCACCGCGAAGACCGGCATCAAAGTGGATATCCGCAACGGCAGCGATTTCGAACTGGCGAACCAGATCGTCGCCGAGGGTGAATCCTCGCCCGCGGATGTCTTCATCACCGAGAACTCGCCGGCGATGTCCCTCGTCTCGGCCAAGGGCCTGTTCGCCCCGGTCGACGCCGCCACCAGGGCCCAGGTGCCGGCACGGTACTCGTCGGGCAAGGGTGACTGGGTCGGTGTCGCCGCGAGGTCGACGGTGTTCATCTACAACCCCGGTGAGATCCCGGCCGCCGACCTGCCTGAGTCGATCATTGATCTGGCGAGGCCGGAGTGGAAAGGCCGGTTCGCCGTGTCCCCGAGCGGCGCCGATTTCCAGGCGGTCGTCAGCGCCGTCTACGCGCTGCGTGGCCAGGACGAGGGCCGGGCCTGGCTGCAGGGCATCAAGGACAACGCCAGGATCCTGCGCGGCAACAACACCATCCTGCGCGCCGTCAACGCCGGCGAGATCTCCGGCGGCGTGAGCTACCACTACTACTGGTACCGCGACCAGGCCGACGGCGGCGCGAACAGCAGCAAGGTCAAGCTGGAGTTCTTCGGTGAGCAGGACCCGGGCGCGTTCGTCAGCGTCTCCGGCGGCGGGGTGCTCCGGTCGAGCAGCCACCCGACCGAGGCCCAGCGGTTCCTCGCCTACATGACCGGCCCTGAGGGCCAGCAGCTGCTCGCCGACGGCGACGCACTGGAGTACACCGTCGGCTCCGGCATCCCGGCGAACGCCGTGCTCACCCCGTTGGACCAGCTCGACGCGCCGACCGTCGACCCCAACACCCTCAACGGCCCGACGATCGTCACGGAGATGCAGGAGGTGGGGCTCCTGTGACCGCGAGCCTCGCGGCGGGTCCGCGGGGCTGGCTGCGCTACCCGCCACTTCGCCGCTACCCGCCACTTCGCCTCGCCTGCGCGCTCGCCGTCGCCGCGCTGACCCTCGTCCCGCTCGGCTATGTGGCGGTGGAGATCGCCGCCACCGGCGGCGATCTCGGCGACCTGCTGTGGCGGCCACGGGTCGGCGAGCTGCTGCGGCACACCGTCCTGCTCGTCGCGCTCGGGACGACGGCGTGCATGGTGCTGGGGACGGCGGCGGCGCTGCTCGTCGAACGCACCGACCTGCCTGGACGTCCGCTGTGGACGGGGCTGATGGCGGCGCCGCTCGCCGTCCCGGCCTATGTGAACAGCTTCGGCTGGTATTCGCTGTCCCCGTCGTTCGGCGGCCTCGGCCCGGCGGTGCTCGTCACGACACTCTCCTACTACCCGCTGGTGTACCTGCCGGTCGCCGCGGCGCTGCGCGGCGCCGACCCCAGCCTCGCGGAGGTGTCCCGGTCGCTCGGCCGGGGCCGGTGGGTGACGTTCGCCCGGGTCGAGCTGCCGCTGCTGCGGCCGGCCGTCCTGGGTGGCGGGCTGCTCGTCGGCCTGCACCTGCTGGCCGAGTTCGGCGCGTTGCAGAACCTGCGGTACGACACGTTCACCACCGCCATCTACGACCAGTACCAGTCCACCTTCGACGGGTCGGGCGCCACGGCGCTCGCCGGCGTCCTCGTCCTGCTCTGCCTCGTCCTGCTCGGCGGCGATCTGTGGCTGACAGGCCGCACCCGGTACGCGCGGACGGGCGCCGGTGCCTCCCGCCGGGCGCCGCGCCACCGCCTCGGGCGCGCCGCCCCGCTCGCGGCCGTCGCGCTGGCAGCCCTGGCCGGCGCGGCCGTCGGCCTGCCGCTGGGGTGCATCTCCTACTGGCTGGCGACCAGCCGCTCGACCGCGTTCCCCGCCGGTGACCTGCTGGATTCGGCGACCGGCACCGCCACCCTCGCTCTGCTCGGTGCCGCGGTCACCACGGTGCTCGCGCTGCCGGTCGCCTGGCTCGCCGAGCGCCGGCGCGGCGCGCTCACCCGGCTGGTCGAGCGCAGCACCTACATCGGCAACTCGCTGCCCGGCATCGTCGTCGCGCTTGCGCTGGTCACCGTCGCGATCAGGTACACGCCCGGGCTCTACCAGACCACGGTGATGCTTCTCGCCGCATACGCGGTGCTGTTCATGCCGCGGGCGACGGTCAGCCTGCGCTCGGCGTTGAGCCAGACACCACCGGCACTCGACGACGTCGCGCGATCCCTGGGCGTCGGGCCCGCCGGCGTGCTCGCCCGGGTCACCGTGCCGCTGATGGCGCGCGGGATCGGCGCGGGCGCGGCGCTGGTCTTCCTCGCGGTGACCACCGAGCTCACGGCGACCCTGCTGCTGGCGCCGATCGGCACCCGCACGCTGGCCACCGAGTTCTGGAGCGAGTCGACGGCGGTCCAGTACGGCGCCGCGGCGCCCTACGCCCTACTGATGATCGCGATCTCCGCGCCGGCCGCTTTCCTGCTGACCCGCCGCAGCCGACACTCCGAGGGGGGCCAGTGACACCGGGGCCAGTGACGCCACCGCTTCAGACGCCACCGCTTCAGACGCCAGGGCTTGAGACGCCAGGGCTTGAAACGCCGGGCCTGGAGACTGCCGGCCCGGAAACGGGGCCGGCCGTACCCGGCACGGCACCGGCCGGCCACGTGCTGCGCGCCGCCGCCATACGCAAGGCGTACGGTGCCCAGACGGTGCTCGACGGCGTCGATCTGACCGTCCCCGCCGGCTGCCTCACCGCCCTGGTCGGGCGCTCGGGTTCGGGCAAGACCACGCTGCTGCGGCTGCTCGCCGGCTTCGACCGCCCCGACGCCGGCACGATCACGATCGGCGACCGTCTCGTCGCCGGCCCCGGCCGCCAGGTCCCACCGGAACGGCGTCGCATCGGCTACGTCACCCAGGAAGGGAGCCTCTTCCCGCATCTCACCGTGGCCGGCAACATAGCCTTCGGCTGGCCCTGGCGGGCGCGCCGGTCGCGCCGGAACCGTCGCGATGTCGGCGAGCTCCTGGACCTCGTCGGCCTCCCCGAGCGTTACCTCCGGCGGTTCCCGCACGAGCTTTCCGGCGGCGAGCAGCAGCGGGTGGCGCTCGCCCGCGCCCTCGCCCCCCGGCCGGACGTCATCCTGCTCGACGAGCCGTTCTCCGCGCTGGACCCGGAGCTGCGCGCCACCACCCGGCAGGCCGTGACCGCCGCGCTCGCCGCGACCGGCACCACCACGGTCCTCGTCACGCACGACCGCGTCGAGGCGCTGTCCATCGCCTCCCGGGTCGCCCTGCTCCGCGACGGCGCGATCCTGCAGGAGGACACCCCGACCGGCCTCTACCACCGGCCCGTGGACCACCAGGTCGCGGCCTTCGTCGGCGACCTGACGGTGGTTCCCGCGGCGCTGCGCGGCACCGTCGCCGACACCCCGCTGGGTGCCGTCCCACTGTGGCACGACCAGCACGGGACCGGCCGGGTCTTCCTCCGCCCCGAGCAGGTCGAGATCACCGAGCCTGGCGCGGGGCACACCGACGCGACGGTCCTGACCGCCGACTTCCGCGGCGCCGACGGTCTGCTCGCCCTGCGGGTCGGTACCCCGTCCGGCGACGTCGACGTCACCGCCCGCTGCGCCGCGCACCACCTCCCGGCCGCAGGCCAGCGGGTCGGGGTGCGTGTCAGCGGCCCGGCGACGGCGACCGCTCCCGCGGATGCGGACGCGACTTGACGGGCGTCAGCGTTGCTGCCGGGGCCGGCGTCGGGATCGGCCGCGGCGCCGGCGTCGGCGTCGCGGCTGGCGTTGACGCTGACGCCGGTGCCCTGTGCGGGGTGCCGTTCGCCCGTGACCTGCGCCGCCACGGCTCCGCGCTCGCCGTGGTCGGCGCCGACGGGCAGGCGCTCACCTATGACGAGCTGGCGGACCGCGTCGACGAGGTCGGCGCGCGGCTGGGGCCGGGACGCCGACTCGTCATGATCGCTGCCTCGGATGGGCTGGAGCCGCTGGTCACCTACCTGGCGGCGCTGGCCGGCGGGCACCCCGTGCTGTTCAGCGGCCCCGACAGCCGGTCCGTCGAGCCGCTGGTGTCGGTCTACGACCCGGACGTCCTGCTGCGCCAGGGCCCTCCCGGGTGGCGGCTGGCGCACCGGCGGCCGGGCTCGGCCCATGATCCGCACCCGGCGCTCGCGCTGCTGCTGTCCACCTCCGGGTCGACCGGGTCGCCGAAGCTGGTGCGGCTGTCGGCGACGGGTGTGCAGGCCAACGCCGAGTCGATCGCCACGGTTCTCGACATCCGGGCGTCGGACCGGGCACCCGTCAGTCTGCCGTTCCACTACTGCTACGGCCTGTCCGTCATCAACAGCAACCTGCTGCGCGGCGCCGCCCTGCTGCTGCCCGGGACGTCGGTCGTCGACGAGGCGTTCTGGGCGACGTTCCGGGATCACGGCGCGACGAGCCTGCACGGCGTGCCGTACACCTTTGACCTGCTCGCACGAGCCGGCTTCGCGGCGATGGACCTGCCCAGCCTGCGCTACGTCACGCAGGCCGGCGGCGCGTTGCCGCCGCGCCGAGTGCGGGAGCTGGCCGAGCTCGGGCAGCGCCGCGGCTGGCGGTTCTTCGTCATGTACGGCCAGACCGAAGCGACGGCCCGGATGGCATACCTGCCGCCGGAGCTGGCCGCCAGCAACCCGGGTGCGATCGGCCGGCCCATCCCCGGTGGCTCGTTCGAGATCGTGCGTCCCCGCCCGAGTGCTCCAGGCACCACCGTCCCGGACGGCGATGACCCCGCGGATGGGCCGGGCGAGCTGGTGTACCGCGGGCCGAACGTGATGATGGGCTACGCCGAACACGCCCGTGACCTCGCGGCGGGCCAGGTCGTCGACGCCCTCGCGACCGGCGACCTGGCCCGGCGAGGCCCGGGAGGGCTCTACGAGCTGGTCGGTCGCGGCTCACGCTTCGTGAAACCGTTCGGCCTGCGGATCGACCTCGACCGCGTGGAACGGCTCCTCTCCGAGCTGGGATACCCCGCGGCCTGCGTCGGCGTGGACGAGGTCCTCGTCGCCGTCGTCGACCCCACCGAACCCACCGCCCCCACCGAACCCGCCGGGCCGGCGGCCACCGCGACCCACGCCGAGCCGGTCGGCACCGAGCCGGTCGGCACCGAGCCGGTCGGCACCGAGCCGGTCGGCACCGAGCCGGTCGGCACCGGGCAGGCCCGCACGGAGAAGATCCGGGTCGAGGTGGCTGCGGCGATCCAGGCCCAGACCGGGCTCCCGGCCGGCCAGGCCCGGGTGGTGGTCGTCCCAGGGCTGCCCAGGCGTCCGAACGGGAAGGTCGACTATCCCGCGGTCGCCGCGGTCGCGGCGGTCACCGCGCCGGGGGACCCGGTGACCACGGACATGCCCCCGACGCGACTGCGCCTCCGGTTCGGCGAGGTCCTGAACCGGCCGGAGGTTCCCGACACGGCGACGTTCGTCGACCTCGGCGGCGACTCACTCACCTATGTCCAGCTGTCGCTGGAGATCGAGCGCGCCCTCGGCTGGCTCCCGTCGGGCTGGCCGACCATTCCCGTCGGCGAGCTGGAACGGATGGCGGTCGAGCCCGCCACCGACGTCGGCCCGGCCGGGGCTCGCGCGCCGCGCGGCCTGCGCGCCGTCGAGGTGGACGTCGTGCTGCGCGCGGCGGCGATCGTCCTCGTCGTCTCGAACCACATCGGGCTGTTCAGCCTGCTCGGTGGCGCGCACCTGCTGCTTGTCGCCGCCGGGTGGAACCTCGCCCGGTTCGGTCTCGTCCCCGGGCGACGCGGCGTCAGCCGGCGGCTCCTGCGCAGCGCGGCGCGGATAGCCGTCCCGTCCATGCTCTGGCTCGCCGGGCGAATCGCCACCAGCGGCGAGGGCTCGGTGACCAACGTGCTGCTCGTCGACAACTACGTGCGCGACGGGGTGCCCGGTTACTGGTTCGTCGAGGTCCTTGTCCAGACGTTGCTGGTACTCGCCGCGCTCTTCGCGATCCCGGCCGTGCGCCGCCTGGAACAGCGGCACGACTTCGCCATGGCCATGGCCGTGCTCGGTGCGGCGCTGGTCGCAAGCCTGGCCGCGGACCCGGATGTGAGCGGCGCGTTTCCGACCCGGCTCTACGTCACCCATGGGGCGCTCTGGTTCTTCGTGCTCGGATGGGCCGCGCAGCGGGCGACGACCGCGCGGCGCAAAGTGATCGTCATCGCGGTGGCGGCGGGGATGCTGCCGGGCTACTTCGACGACGCGATCCGCGAGACGATCGTCGGCGCCGGTCTGCTGGCGATGATGTTCCTGCCACGTCTGCTGCTGCCGAGGGCGGCCGTCGCCGTCGCCGCGGCGGTGTCGAACGCGTCGCTGTACATCTACCTGACGCATTTCGCTGTGTATGAACGGGCGCTGCCCCATGCGGCTCCGCTCGTGGTCCTGTTCGGTTGCCTCGGGGCCGGTATCGGAACCTGGATGATCACAGTACGGCTGTGCCGCATGGGCTGGCCGCCGCGTGCACTGTCCGCGGCAAGGCCCAGCACGTCGGACGTGACAGTCGGAGGAGCGCAGGAGGGTAGGGGCGGCCGGCGGAGCTCTCGGCAGGCCGCGCCGGTCAACCTCCACGTGGGATGCTGATCGCCGTCGGTGATGGCTGCGCCGTGGTGCGTACGTGTCGGCTTCGTGGGGTGGTGAGTGGCGGACGACTTGTCGCCTGAGCAGATCCGGGCACTCGGTGAGGCGTTCGCCGATCCGGTGTCTGCTGGCCAGTTGCTGGAATGGGCGGGTCTGGGGCGGGGGCGTCATCCGGCCTGGCCGGTCCAGGGCGCTGAGCAGTTCTGGGGGGAGGTCTCCAGGCTGCTGCGCGCGGGTGCGCTTGTCGGTGGCAGGGCGAGTCTGCTTGCGCTCGCCGGGGCGCTCTATCCGGCGAACAGGGTGTTCGGAACGGAAACCTTGGACGCGTCCGGTCAGGTGGAGTCGCTGTTCGAGGTGCCGTGGCCGCCGAATCCGAACTTCGTCGGGCGGGAACAGGAGCTGGCTGGCCTGCGGACGCGGCTTGCTGGGACGCGTTCGGGGGCCGCCTGTGCGCAGGTGCTGTACGGGCTTGGCGGGGTCGGCAAGACGCAGCTCGCGGTCGAGTACGCCTACCGTTTCCGGGGCGAGTACGACCTGGTGTGGTGGGTGGCAGCGGAGCGGCCCGCGGAACTGGTCGGCGGCCTGGCGGCGCTCGCGGTCAGGCTGGGAGTCGCCGTCGAAGGCAGGGCGGCGGAGTCGGCGAGCCGGGCGGTCGATCTGCTCGGCGCACGAGGGGCCGGACGGTGGCTTGTCGTGGTCGACAACGCGGGTGCGCCGCCCGAAGGCACGAAACACGACGGCGGTGAGGCGCTGCTCCTCGCGGTGTTGCGGGCGGCTGGGCGCGGCGGGCATGTGCTTGTCACGTCCCGGGATCCGACCTGGCTGGGGGTGGCGGACGCGGCCCTGGTGGACGTGCTGCCGCGGACCGACGCGGTGAGACTGCTGCGCCGGCGGCTGCCCGGGTTGCCGGAGGAACCGGCCGGTCGGGTGGCGGAGCTTCTGGGTGATCTGCCGCTGGCGGTGGAGCAGGCGGCTGCGTGGCTCAGCCGGTCCGGTATGGCCGTCGACACGTACTGCGGGCTCGTCGGGCAGCGCACGCGAGAGGTCCTCAGCGAGGGAAAGCCGGTCAGCTACCCGGTGCCCGTCGCGGCGACCTGGACGCTGGCCGTCGAGCGACTCGACAATCCCGCCGCGGTGTGGCTCCTGCGGCTGTGGGCACTGTGCGGGCCGGAGCCGATTCCCGCGTCCCTCATCGGTCCGGGCGCGGTCGGGCTGCTGCCGCCCCCGCTGGCTCCCGCGGCGACGGACCCGCTTCTGCTGGGCCGGCTGATCCAGATCCTGACCGCGGTGGGTCTCGTCCGCGTGAGCCCGGAGGGTGTGGTGCTGCACCGGCTGGTCCAGGCCGTGCTGCGGGAGCACACGCCACCCGACCTGCGTGACACGGCCCGACGCACGCTGCATCGGCTGCTTGTCGTGGCCGCCTCTGGGGACCCCGGTTCGCCCGACAGCTGGCCCACCTACGCTCAGCTGCTGCCGCACGCGCTCGCGGCGGACCTGGCTGACAGCGACGAGGAGGGTGGCCGTCGTCTGATCCTGCGACTGGGGCGATATCTGCGCGTGTCCGGCGACTACCACGCCAGCCTGGCGTTGGGCCGTGACACCTACCGGCGCTGGAGGGCCAGCCTCGGGGAGGGCCACGAGGACACCCTGCAGGCCGCCAGCGATGTCGCCGGGACGCTGCGGGACCTGGGCGACTGGGCAGCGGCCCGCACGCTGGAGGAGAAGGTGCTCGCCCTCCGGCAGGAGATCTTCGGCGACGAGCACCCGGACACACTGACCGCCGCTGGCAGTCTCGCCAACACGCTGGGTATGCAGGGCGACTATCCGGCAGCCCGAGCGCTGGAGGAGCGGGTGCTGGCAGGCCGTCGGGCGGTCCTTGGCGACGACCATGTTCGGACCCTGACCGCCGCGGCACACCTCGCGAAGAGGCTGCGGATCATGGGTGAGTACGCGGAGTCTCGTGCGTTGGGGGAAATGGTGGTGGCCCGCCGCCGGGAGGTACTCGGTGAGAACCATCCGGACACCCTGGCCGCCATGGCGGACCTCGCGAACACACTCGACGCGAACGGCGATCACGACGGGGGGCGCGTGCTGGGTGAAACGGTACTGGCCCGCCGTCGGACGGTTCTCGGTGAGGACCATCCGCATACGTTGAGGTCGGCGTGGGATCTCGCCGAGACGCTGCGGTCCGCTGGCGACCACGGTAGCGCGCGCACCCTTCTGGAAGAGACGATCACCCGAAGTGAGCGCATTCTTGGTGCTGATCATCCCGACACGTTGAGTATGGCTGTCACCCTTGCCGGCGTGATGCGGGCGGTGGGCGCCCACCAGGAAGCCCGGGTTCTGCTCGAAGACGTGCTCGCCCGCGGCCGGGATGTCGTCGGCGACGATCACCCGCGTATGACCATCGCGTCCGCCGAGCTAGCTGACGTTCTTTTTGATCTCGGCGACTATCCCGCGGCCCGAGTGCTGACCGAGTCGGTACTGGCGCGAGAGCAGAGAATGCGCGGAGAGAATCACCCGGCCACGCTCCTGTCCGCGGCGGATCTGGCACGTGTGCTGCACGCACTGGGTGAAAGTCCGGCGGCCCAGGCACTCGAGGAGAGGGTGCTCTCCGGCCTCCGGCAGGTGCTTGGCGACGATCATTCATACACCCAGAAGGCCGCAGCCTCGCTGGCGGCGACGCGACGACAGGCAGCCGACCAGGCCCTGCCCCCTTCGTAGGCGGGGCCGAGCGACACCGGCCGCGCTGGCATCGGGATCAGAACGTCCGCCACTGATCGTGGCGAGCTTTGTGATCAGTCCTGTCTCGTTCGTACCTGCCGAGCCGTGATGCTCGGCCGCCGGGGGGAGGCGCTCGCTGGGTGGGACATCCGCCCGAGAAGACCGCTTGACTCCGTGAAACTAGTTTCTGAAACTAGTTACATCCGATGCGCTTCGCCTGTGCGGGACCACGCGTCGGCATGACGTCGAGGAAGGACGGACGGGTATGGCAGCGAACGTGATCGTGATCGGTGCTGGTGTGTACGGGGCTGCGGTGGCCGCCTCGCTGGCACGGCGGGGGGCACGCGTGGTCGTGGTGGAGGCGGGTCTGCCCGCGCACGGCACCTCGGGGGCGACGTTCTCGTGGACGAACGCCTCGGCCAAGCCTGCCGGGCCCTACCGGGACCTCAACGTCGCCGGCCTGGCGGCACACCGGCGCCTGGCGGCCGAGGCGACCGGTGCGACCAGGGCCGACTGGTACCACGAGAGCGGCAACCTGCAGTGGGCCGCGGCCGGTGACGACGAGGCGCGCCAGAAGCTGCGGGCGAAGGTGACCGGGCTCCTCGACGACGGCTACCAGGCCCGATGGCTGAGCAGGTCCGAGGCGGCGGACATCGAACCGGGGATCGACTCCGCCGGGCTGCCGGCGGACGAGATCGCCTTCTTTCCCCACGAGGGGTGGGTCGCGCCGGAAAGGTTGATCAGTTACCTGCTTTCCGTGGCCGCCGCCCATGGCGCCGAACTGCTGACCGGCGACGGCGTGGTCGCCCTGGAGACATCCGCCGGCCAGGTGAGCGCCGTCCGGATGGCATCGGGCCGAACCCTGGCAGTCGCGGCGGTGGTGAACTGCGCCGGGCCCCGTGCCGGCGTGATCGCCGAACTCGTCGGCCTCGACCTGCCGATGCGCAACACCTGCGGCCTGCTCGTCCGCGTGTCAGCCGCGGCGCTGCCGGTGTCCCGGGTCGTACACGCCCCGCGCGTCCACCTGCGGCCGGACGGCGCCGCGGGGCTGCTGATGCACTCACCCGCGCTGGACGAGGCAGTGCGAACCTCCGACACCGGGCCGGTCGTCGCCGACGACACAGCCGTCCGGCGTCTGCTCGAGGCCGGGCGGGCACTGTGCCCGGCGGCTCATGACGCTGCCGTGGACGGCGTCCGCATCGGCGAGCGGCCCATTCCCGGAGACGGCCTGCCGGTGTTGGGACGAGCGGCGGACCTGCCGAACTTCCACTTCGCCGTCTCGCACAGCGGGGTGACGCTGTGCCTGCAGGCGGGTGGTCTGGTGGCGGACGAGGTGCTCGGCCTCGACCGGGACGAGGCCCTGGCACCCTTCCGGTTCGAGCGGTTCCGGGCGGCGCCTGGCCCCGCGGCCGGCGCGATACCGTCGTAGCGGCGTCGGGACCGTCGCCGAGCGGCGTGCGGTCGCGGCGCGCGCTGCTATCCGTGGGAGGCGCTCCGCCGCCCGTGGGAGGGAGGACGCGCGGCGACCATGGCGAAGCGAGTGACCATCGGCGAGGTGGCCGCCGATGCCGGGGTCTCGGCGGCCACCGTCTCCCGGGTCCTCAACGGCGGTGCGGTCACCGAGGAGACGGCCAGCAGGGTCTGGGCGGCGGTGAGCCGGCTCGACTACACCCCCAACGCGCTCACCAGGAGCGTGTTCGCCGGCCGGTCCAGCACGATCGGCGTGGTCATGCGGGACCTGAGCAGCCCCTTCTTCCTCGATCTGATCCGCGGGATCGACGACGTCGCGGCCGCCAACGGGAGCCTCGTCATGTTCGCCAACACGTTCCGCCAGCGCGACCACGAGACCGCTCTGATCCAGATGATGGACGAGCACCGGGTGCGCGGCCTGATCGTCACGACCGGGGACCAGACAGACACCCGCATCCGCCGGATGGCCGAGGGCGGCACGCCCTGTGTGGTCGTCGCACGCAGGTTCGTGGATCCACCGGCCGGCCTGCACACGATCCGGCTGGATGACGCGGCCGCCGGAGCCCTGATGGCCGGGCATCTCGCCGGGCGCGGGCGGACATCCATCGGCGTGGTCACTTCCGGGGACCGCCCGGCGCAGCGGGAACGGGTGGCGGGCCTGCGCCGGTGCCTCGCCGAGCACGGCCTGGCGCTGCCCGGGGAGGCGGTGGCCTCCGCCGAGACCGAGCGGGAGGCCGAACGGTCAGTGGCTGCTCTGCTTGACGGAGCCCGGGGCCGGGGCACGCCACTGGACGCGATCGTCTGCACCACCGGCCGCCTGACCGTCGCCGTGCACACGGCGCTGACCGGCCGCGGCCTCACCATCCCCGACGACATCGCCTTCCTGACGACGGACGACTTCCCCTGGGCCACCGCGCTCGGGCTATCGGTGATCACGCAGCCTTCGTACGAGATGGGCCGCCGCGCCGCCGAGCTCGTCGTCGACAACCCCGGCGGGTCGGCCGATGTGGTCTTCGAACCAGATCTGGTGCCGCGCGGCTCCACCGACCTGGGGCGGGCGTCCCGGTAGCAGGTGAGCAGCCCGGCCTCCCGATCGGCGGTGACGGAGGCAGCTCCCGCGTCCGTGAATCGCCGTTCAATAATAGATATTATATCCAGATTCGAGGAGACTGGATATATGACCGACACGACCGATCTTCTCACCGGCGCCCCGCTGCGTCCGCCGCTGCCCTTCGACGTGACCGGAAAGGTGGCGCTCGTGACGGGCGGCGCCCGCGGGATCGGCTACGCCACCGCCCGCCGGTTCCTGGAGGCCGGCGCGGCGGTGGCCGTGAACGACATCGACGAGGCCGCGCTGGCGGCGGCCGTCGCCGAGCTGCGGACAGTCGGCCCGCCGGTGCTCGCGCTTCCCGCGGACGTCGGCGACGTCGAGCAGCATCGCCCGATGATCGAGCGGACCATCGCGGAGCTCGGCCGGCTCGACGTTCTCGTGAACAACGCCGGAACCTTCCAGCCGACGCCGCTGGACGCGCTCGACCCCGCGCTGGTCGATCAGTTGTTCGCGGTCAACGTCAAGGGACTGCTGTTCCTCTCCGCCGCGGCGGCCGAGGTGATGAGGCCCGGCGGCTCGATCGTCAACGTCTCGTCGCTCGGCGGGGTCCGGCCGCCCTTCGGTGGGCTCGCGGCCTACCACGCGACGAAGGGCGCGGTCGACAGCCTGACCCGCGACATGGCGATCACCTGGGGTCCCAAGGGGATCCGGGTCAACGGCGCGGGTCCCGGGGGCATCCTCACCGAGGGCCGGGACCAGGTCAGCGCGCATCCGTTGTTCCCACCCGAGATGATGGCCGAGATCATGGGACGGGCAACCGGCCGGCCGCTGGGCCGGATGGGCTACGCCGACGACCTGGCCATGGTGATCCTCTTCCTGGCCACCCCGGCCGCCGGCTTCATCACCGGCCAACAGATCCTCGTCGACGGCGGTTACTACTACGCCTGACGGCTCGGAACTCCCGGGCGGGCCTTACGCCTGGCGGGAGACCCACTGGGTGATCGCGGCCGCGCCGGCCGACGGGTCCTCGACCATCCAGAAGTGGTTGAGGCCTTCCAGGCGCAGGGTGTCCGCGCCGAGCGCCTGCGCCACCTGGGCGGAGAGGTCGGCGTCGTCGGTGGGATCCGCGGTCGGCTGCAGGATCAGCCCGGGCCGGGCTGACCGGCCGGCCGACGCCGCCTCCCAGCCGGTGTGCACATTCGGCATCGCGGAGCGATAAAGGTCGAGAATGGCCGTGGCCATCGTGGCGTCGAAACGGGTGGCCATCCGGCGGCACTCCGCGGGCGGTACGCCGACATACGCGAGCAGGGCGAAAAAGTTGGCCGGGTCGTCGATGGGGACCGCGAGCAACCTCTCCATCCACTCCTCACCGTCGCCCGGGGTCTGCCACACCTGCGCATAGTCCTGCCACACGTAGTCACGGTGGGAGACGGCGGCGACGTCGATGGCCCAGCTGCGCACCCGCTCCGGGTACGCCGTGGCGATCCGCAGCGTCAGCAGTGATCCCCAGTCGTGCCCGATGATGTCGATCGGACCTGGGACCGCGTCGAGCTGCTGAAGGATCCAGGCCACCTGCGCGTCTCTGCCGCCGGCGAAACCCGGCGGCGTCGCCGTCCCGAAGCCGGCCAGCTCCACGGCCACCGACGGGAGGTCGAGGCACTCCCGGACGCCGTCCCAGATCTCCGCTGTCTCCGGAACGCCATGAACGAGAACAATGGTCACGTCGTCATATTCCGGCATAACGTCCCCTGGCGCCCGGATCCCACCACGCCCAAGCCAGAGCCGCCAAGCAGAGCCGCCAGGCCGAGGCTGCCGTGCCCGTGGCATCGCACAGCCGCGGTGGTGCTGGCCCGACGGCCTGGATCGCGCTGCGGCCGCTGCCAGCGGCGGCTGAAGGAGCGGGCACCGGTGGGGCGGCCCGCGACGGACGGTCGCGGTGTGACGTCCGAGCGGCGGGCACGGTGCGGAGGGTCGATCCACCGGCCGGCGGGGAGATCGGATTAGTGCCGCCGATCGTGCGATCGAGATACCGGTTCCAGGTGCCGGGAACAGGTGTTTCGGGAAGCGCTGGCGACCGGTGATTTGTAGGGTGATTCTCGTCCGGCACGCCCTGGATTCGGCCGCGATCCACCCGGCTGTTTCCGCGATCCATCCCGCGGTGTTCAGGAAATCGAGTGTCAGATGGATCGTGGGGAAATCATCGTGCGCGCCTCCGCCTTTGCCTGCCCGGGCCAGGCGGCGCCCGCCCCGGGATGGAGAGGCTGACACGATGACGGTCCGCGGGGAGACGGCGCGGTCGGAGGTGACCGGGGCAGACCCTGGGCCGGCTGTGTCCGCGATCGCGGTGGTCGGCCTCTCCTGCCGACTGCCCGGCGCCGCCGATCCGGATGCGTACTGGCAGTTGCTGATCAATGGCGTCGACGCGGTCGCGGAGCCCGGTCCGGCCCGTGGCACCGCGGCCGGCCAGGCCGACCGCGGAGAACGGCCCGGACCCGCCGGCCAGATCGGTCCACTCGGGCGCTCCGGAGACGCGGTAGACGCCGGAGATGCCGGGGTCGCCGGAGCTGCCGGAGCTGCCGGAGCTGCCGGAGATGACTGGCCCAACCTGGTCGGCGTCGGCGGGTTCCTGGAGCACGTCGATCACTTCGACGCGGACTTCTTCGGTGTCTCGCCGAGAGAGGCCGACGCCATGGACCCGCGGCAGCGGCTCGTCCTGGAACTGGCGTGGGAGGCGCTGGAGGAGTCGCGCCGGGCGCCGGACGGGCTGCGCGGCTCCCGGACGGGTGTCTTCGTCGGGGCGACCGGGGAGGACTATGCGCTGCTCGCCGCGCGACAGGCCCCGGGGCCGTCCGACAGGTACCTCGCGACCGGACTGTCGGCGGCGCTCATCTCGAACCGGGTGTGCCATGCGCTGGGCCTGAGCGGGCCGAGCATGACCGTCGACACCGCGCAGTCCTCGTCGCTGGTGGCCGTGCACCTGGCCTGTGAGAGCCTGCGGCGCGGCGAGTCGGACCTCGCGCTCGCCGGTGGGGTCCAGCTCAACCTCGCCCCCGAGAGCACGCTGCGGATGCGCGGCCTCGGCGCGCTCTCCCCCGACGGTCGGTGCTTCGCCTTCGACGAGCGGGCGAACGGCTTCGTGCGCGGCGAGGGCGGCGGGATGGTCGTCCTGCGCCGGCTCGACGACGCCGTGGCCGCCGGCGACCGGATCCACTGTGTGATCCTCGGCGGCGCGGTCGGCAACGACGGCGGTGACGGTCCGCTGGCGGTGCCGAGCGTGCGGGCGCAGCGGGACGTCCTGCGGCGGGCCTGTGCGGTCGCGGGCGTGCCGCCGGCCGAGGTGCAGTATGTCGAGCTGCACGGAACCGGGACGGCGGTCGGGGATCCGGTCGAGGCCGAGGCGTTGGGAGCGGTGCTCGGCGCCGGCGCCCGGCGCGCGCCTGGCGCGCGGCTCCCGGTGGGCTCGGTGAAGACCAACATCGGGCATCTGGAGGCCGCGGCCGGCATCGCCGGGCTGATCAAGACGGCGCTCTCGATCGGCAACCGCGCGCTGCCCGCGAGCCTGCACTTCACCCGGCCGGGGGCTCGGCTCCCGCTGGACCTGCTCGGCCTGCGGGTGAACGTGTCGTCCGCGCCCTGGCCGGCCCCGGAGCGGCCGCTCGTCGCGGGGGTCAGCTCCTTCGGCGTCGGCGGCACCAACTGCCACCTGGTCGTCGCCGAGCCGCCCACGCCTGCGCCGCCCGTACCCGCGCCTGCGCCGCCCGTACCCGCGACTGCGGTGCGGCGCTCGCCGGTGGTGTCCTCGCCGCCCGCGCCTGCGCCGCATTCGGCGGTACGCGCCGGCCGCTCGGCGGCACGCGCCGACGATCGGCCGGATCGGCGAGAGACCGGGCACGAGGATGTCGAGCCGGGAGCCGTGCTGCCATGGGTCGTGTCCGCGCGGTCCGCGGACGCGCTGCGGGCCCAGGCCGCCCGCCTGCTCGACCTGCTCGACCGCCGGCCCGACCACGACGCGGTCACGGTGGGACGGTCGCTGCTCACGACCCGCTCCGCGTTCCGTACCCGGGCGGTCGTGCTCGGCGCGGCCCGCGACGACCTGTGTGCCGGCCTCGCAGCCCTGGCCGCCGGGCGGCCGGACGATGACGTCCTGGTGGGGGCCGCCCACCGGGCGGGGCGGCAGCCGGTCCTGGTCTTTCCCGGTCAGGGCTCGCAGTGGGGCGGCATGGCCGCCGAACTGCTGGCGACGTCCCGGGTGTTCGGGGAACGGCTGGCCGAGTGCGACCAGGCGCTCGAGCCCTTCACCGACTTCTCGATCATTGACCTCCTGCGTGCCGGCGACCAGCGGGGGCCCGGGGGGGGCGGGGGAGAGCCGCGGGCTGACGTCGCCCGGGTGGCGCTGTGGGCGGTGACGGTCTCGCTGGCCGCGGTGTGGCGGTCGGTGGGGGTGCGGCCCGCGGCAGTGCTCGGGCAAGCCGACGGGGAGATCGCGGCGGCGACCGTCGCCGGCGGCCTGTCGCTCTCGGACGCGGCTCGGGTGGTGGCGCGGGGCGGCCGTGCGGCCGTCCCCATCCGTCCGGGCGGGTGCGCTGTTCCGTTCGTGTCGTCCGGCACGGGCGGTCCGCTCGGCCCGGCCGAGCTGGACGCGGACTACTGGGAGACCGGTCCGCGCGGCGCCGCCCGCTTCGACGAGGCGGCCCGACATCTGGTGGACGCGGGGCATCGGCTGTTCCTGGAGGTGAGCCCGCACCCGGTGCTGACCGGGAAGGTTCGCGACGCGCTGTCCGCCGTGGCGGTCGACGGGGCCGCGCTCGGGACGCTCCGGCGTGGCGAGGGCGGGCCGCACCGGGTGCTGCGCGCGGCCGCCGCGGCCTACGCCCACGGCGCGCCCGTCGACTGGTCCCCGTGGTACCCGCCGGGTTCCGTCGTCGATCTGCCCACCTACGCGTTCACGCGGTCACGGCATTGGCTCGGCACACCGCGACCGGACCCGGCGCCGACGGCAGCCCACCAGCCGCCCGCGCCCGCACCGATACCCGTCTCCACACCCACGCCCACGCCCACACCCGCGGTCGCGGTCGCGCCCGAGGTCGGGCCGGCATCCGCATCCGCGATCACAACCGAACCCGTGCCGGTGTCCGGGCCTGCGGTTCCGGGGGTGGCCGAGCCCACCGTGGAGCCGGGACGACCGGCACCGGCCGGGCCGCCGGGACACGGCGAGCGGCGGGCCGCCGACGCGCAGCGCGTCCGGGAGATCGTGCGCCGGGCTGTCGCCGGGGTTCTCGGCCACGACAGCCCGGACGCGGTCGCGCCGGCCCGCACCTTCGTCGAGCTCGGCATCGACTCGCTCGGGGCGGTCGAGCTGCGGGAACGGCTCGGCCTCGCGACCGGGCTGCGGCTGGCCGCCGCGCTCGTCTTCGAGTTCCCGACCCCGGAGCTGCTCGCCGCCCACCTGTGCACGGCCCTGGATGACGCCGCGCCAGGCACCCGGGCGCGGGAGGGCACACGGGCCGCGGCGCCCGACGCCGTTCACACCCTCCCTGGCAGCAACGGCCGCTCCGAGGCCAGGGCCGGGGTGGGCGCGGCTGAGAAGGCCGTCGCTTTGGGCGGCCTGGGCACCGGCACCGGTGTTGACGACGATGATCCGATCGCGATCGTCGGGATGAGCTGCCGTTTCCCGGGCGGCATCGACAGCCCGGACGCGCTGTGGGCAGCGGTCGTCGACGGCGTCGACACGGTGTCCGGCTTTCCGGTCGGGCGGGGCTGGGATCTGGACGGGCTCTACGACCCGGACTCCACCCGACCGGGCACGAGCTACACCCGGAACGGCCACTTCCTGCACGACGCGGACCTGTTCGACGCCGCCTTCTTCCGCATCGCCCCGCGCGAGGCCGCGGCGATGGATCCGCAGCAGCGGCTGCTGCTCGAACTGAGCTGGGAGGCGCTGGAACGGGCCCGCGTCGACCCCGCGTCGCTGCGCGGCCGGCAGGTCGGCGTCTACGTGGGAGTCATGACCCAGGAGTACGGCCCTCGGCTCTACGCCCCGGCGGAGCGGGCCGGCGGCGATCTGCTGACCGGCGTGCTGGCCAGCGTCGCGTCCGGGCGGATCTCCTACTCCCTCGGGCTCGAGGGCCCGTCACTCACCGTCGACACCGCGTGTTCGTCCTCGCTGGTCGCGCTGCATCTCGCCGCCGAGGCGCTGCGGGCGGGCCAGTGCGAGCTCGCGCTGGCCGGCGGCGCGACGGTGATGGCGAACCCGGGCCTGTTCGTCCAGTTCTCCCGCCAGCGGGGCCTGGCGCCGGACGGGCGGTGCAAGTCCTTCGCCGCGGCGGCGGACGGCACCGCCTGGGGCGAGGGCGCCGGTGTGCTGGTGCTGGAACGGCGGTCGGACGCGATCCGGCGCGGCCATCGCGTCCTCGGGCTGGTGCGCGGCTCGGCGGTGAACCATGACGGCGCGTCCAACGGACTCACGGCGCCCAGCCCGGGCGCGCAGCGGCGGCTGATCCGCGACGCGCTCGCGAACGCGGGCCTCACCCCGCCGGACGTGGACGCCGTCGAGGCACACGGGACCGGCACCGCGCTCGGGGACCCGATCGAGGCGGCGGCCCTTCTCGCCACATACGGACAGGACCGCCCGGCCGACCGGCCGCTGTGGCTGGGGTCGCTGAAGTCCAACATCGGCCACACCCAGGCCGCCGCGGGTGTCGCGGGTGTGATCAAGATGATCAGGGCGATGGAGCAGGGGCGGCTCCCGGCCACCCGGCACCTCGACGCGCCCTCCCCGCGGGTCGACTGGTCCGCCGGCGCGGTGTCGCTCCTGACGTCGGCGGTCGACTGGCCGTCGACGGACCGCCCGCGCCGCGCGGGCGTCTCGGCCTTCGGGATCAGCGGCACGAACGCCCACGTGATCATCGAGCAGGGCGCACCACCGGCTCTGGACCTGGCCGAGACGCCCGGACATCCGAGCTCGTCCCGCTCGCCCAGCCTCTCGGGCTCGTCTGGTCCGGCGGGTGAGCCCGGCCCGTCAGGTAAGCCTGGTTCATCGGGTCTGCCTGATCCGACCGGCCCGCGTCCCACGCCCTGGGTGCTCGCCGCCGCCAGCCCGACCGCGCTGCGGGCACGGGCGCGCCAGCTGATCACCGTGCTGGAGGACGGCGACCGGGGCCTGGCCCTGCCGGACATCGGCCTCTCCCTGGCCCGCACCCGGTCGGCCTTCGACCATCGGGCGGTGGTGCTCGGGCGCGACCGGGTCGACGTCCTGCACGGCCTGCGGACCCTGGCGGACGGTGAGCCGCCGCAGGCCACCGGGTCGGCGCCTGGCCGGGCCGGTACCGCAGGCCCGGCGGCGTCGGTCGTGCGGGGTACGGCGTCGGCCGGCGCGGCGGCCCCGGTGTTCGTGTTCCCCGGCCAGGGATCGCAGTGGCACGGCATGGCGGCCGATCTGTTCGCGTCCTCGGGCGTGTTCCGCGACCAGATGACGGAATGTCACGAGGCGCTGGCCCCGCACTGCGACTTCTCGCTCGTCGACGTCATCCGCGGCGAGGGCGACCCGCGGGCCCTCGACCGGGTGTCGGTCGTCCAGCCGGCGCTGTGGGCGGTGATGGTTTCGCTCGCGCGGCTGTGGGCCGGCTACGGGGTGCTGCCCGGCGCCGTGGTCGGCCACTCCCAGGGAGAGATCGCCGCGGCCACCGTCGGCGGCGCGCTCACGCTGGAGGAGGGCGCTCGGGTGGTCGCCGTCCGCGGCCGGCTGCTCGAGTCGCTCGCCGGCAGCGGCGCGATGGCCTTCGTCCCGCTACCGGTCGCCGAGGTCCGTCGCCGCATCGGGGAGCTCGGGGTGGACGACCTCAGGCTGGACGTCGCGGTGGTCAACGGGCCGCGGTCGACCGTGGTCGCCGGTGCGCCCGGGCCGGTGGACGCCCTGGTGCGCGCGCTGCAGGACGAGGGGATCCAGGCCAGGCGGATCCCGGTCGACTACGCGTCGCACTCACCGTCGGTGGATCCGCTGCGGGAGCCCCTGCCACGCCGCCTCGGTGCGGTCGACGCCCGGGCCTGCCCGGTCCCGTTCGTCTCGGCGGTGACCGGGGACGTCCTGGACACGACCCTGCTGGACGCGGACTACTGGTTCCGCAACCTGCGTGAGCCGGTGCGCTTCGACGCCGCCGTGCGCACCCTGATCCGCGCGGGCTACCGCCACTTCGTCGAGATGAGCCCGCATCCGGCGTTGGTGCTGTCGGTCGAGGAGCTGTTGGACGAAGCCGACGCCGAGGGCTCCGCGTCCGGCTCGCTGCACCGTGACGACGGCGGGCTGGACCGTTTCCTCACCTCGGTGGCCCGGTTCCACGTCACGGGCGGAGAGGTGGACTGGTCGGCGGCGTTCGGCGGCACCGCCCGCGTCGTCGATCTGCCGACCTATCCCTTCGACCGCCAGCGCTACTGGCTGGCGGCGCCGGACGGCACGGCCGCGGCCAGCGTCGCGTCCAGCAACGGCAGCGGTGACGGCAACGGTGGTGTGGGTGGTTCCGGGGCGGGTGACGCCAGCGGGCTGGTCGGGGCTCCCACGGGGCACCCGCTGCTCGGCGCGGCGATGGACGTCGCCGGGCGGGACGAGTCCGTGCTCGCCGGCCGGGTGTCGCGGAACACCCATCCCTGGCTCGCCGACCATGCCGTCAGCGGCGTTCCCCTGCTCCCGGGAAGTGCCTTCGTCGAGGCCGCCCTCGCCGTCGGAACCGGCGCCGACTCCGATCCCGGCCACCTGGGTCCCGGCCACCTGGACGAACTGACGCTGCACGCGCCGTGCCTGCTTCCTGAGCACGGCGCCCTCGATCTCCAGGCGGTTCTCGGGCCGGCCGCGGCCGCGGACGGTTCGCGCCCCGTCGACGTCTACTCACGGCCGGCGGACAGCATTCCCGGCGAGCCGTGGACCCGCCACGCCGCCGGCCGGGTCCGGCCCGGCGGTACCAGGCCGGCCACCACTGACTGGGCGTTGAACTGGCCGCCGGACGGCGCCGACGCCGTCGATCTGCGGGACGCCTACGACCGGCTGGCGGCGTCCGGCTACGAATACGGGCCGGCCTTCCGCGGCCTGCGGGAGCTGTGGCGGGCCGGGGACGTTCTGTTCGCCCAGGTGGAGCTGCCGCCGGAACGCAGCGCCGAGGCGCCGCGCTTCCTGCTGCACCCGGCCCTGCTCGATGCCGCCCTGCACCCGGTCGTGCTCAGCGGGCCCGCCCTGACCAGGCCTTCGTCGGACGGTTCGGCGTCGGATAGCTCTGCGCCGGATGGGTCCGCGGCAGGAGAGATCGCTCTGGAGGGGCCGGCGATCCGGCTGCCGTTCCTCTGGGCGGGGGTCCGCGTCCACACCGCCGGGGTGACCGCCGTTCGGGTGCGGCTGTCACCTCGCGAGGACGGCGTCACCCTGGCGATCGCGTCCACGGCGGGGCGGCCGGTAGCGGACGCGGAGGCGCTCGTGCTGCGATCGACCTCCACCGCTCGGCTGCGGGAGCTCGCCGCACAGGACCGTGACCCGCTGCTCGGTCTGCGCTGGACCGCACCGCCCACTGCCGCACCGCCCACTGCCGCACCGCCCACTTCCGCGCTGCCCGGCTCCGGCTCCGCGGCCTCCGGTGCCTTGGCCGCCTCCGGCTCGGCCGCCGCCGACGACCCGGAGTGGACGGTGGTGGGAACCGGCCCCGTCGCCGCGGGGCTGCGCCGCCATCAGGCACTGTCCCGGCCGGCACCGGCTGATCTGATCGCCCTCGTCGAGGGGCCCGAGACGGCGCCGGTCGTGATCCTGGACGCGACGGACCAGACGGACCAGACGGAACGCGCGGGGCCGGCCGCCGCGGCGCGGGACGCGGTCCAGCGCATGCTGGGTCAGCTGCGCGGCTGGTTCGCCGACGAGCGATCCGAGACCAGCCGCCTCGTCGTCCTCACCCGCGGCGCGCTGTCGGCCGATCCGGCCGGGCCGGCAGGATCGGCCGCCGGACCGGCGGGGCCGGGCGGCGCACGGGTGGAGCCGGCCGCCGCGGCACTCTGGGGCCTGCTGCGGAGCGCGCGGACAGAGCATCCAGGAGGACTGGTCCTCCTGGACCTGGACCCGGACGAGGCGACCGCACCCACACCGGCCCTGGTCGCCGCCGCGCTCGCGACCGGGGAACCCGAGCTGGCGGTGCGGGCCGGGGCACTGCGGGTGCCACGTCTCACCCGCCTGCGCCACCCCGCCGACGCGGGCTCGTCCCGGCCGGTGGGCTCGTCCGGGCGTCCTGGCCGGATCGACCCGGACGGAACGGTGCTGATCATCGGCGGGACCGGGACGCTCGGCCGGCTGCTGGCCTGTCATCTCGTCGACCGGTACGGGGTGCGGAACCTGCTGCTCACCAGTCGCCGGGGGCCGCGGGCGCCCGGCGCGGGCGACCTCGTCGCGGACCTCGCCGAGCGCGGCGCCACCGTGGAGATCGCCGCCTGCGACGCGGCGGACCGGCCCGCGCTCGCCGGTGTCCTCGCCCGGATCCCGGCGGACCGCCCGCTCACCGTCGCCGTGCACGCCGCCGGCGTGCTCGACGACGGGGCCGTCACCTCGGTGACGCCGGACCAGGTCGAGCGCGTGCTGGCCCCGAAGGCCGCGGCGGCCTGGAACCTGCACGAGCTGACGGGCCGCGACGACCCGCCGCTGCTGGTTCTCTTCTCCTCCGCCGCGGCCACTCTCGGCACCGCGGGCCAGGCCAACTACGCGGCCGCGAACGCCTTCCTGGACGCGCTGGCGCTGCGCCGGAGGGCGGATGGCCTGCCGGCGATCTCGATCGCCTGGGGCCTGTGGGAGCCCGACAGCGCGATGACGGCGCACCTCGGCGCCGCCGACCTGGCCCGCCTGGAGCGTCTCGGCGTCGCGCCGATGCCGGCGGAGACAGGCCTGGCGCTCTTCGACGCGGCACTGCGTCTGGACGCGCCGCACGTGGTTGCGGCGCGCCTCGACCTGGCGGGCCTCGCCGCCACCCACCCGGTCCCACCGCTGCTGCGGGGTCTCGTCCGCGCGCCGGGCGAGGGGCCCGGACTCGGTACCCGCCTCAGCGCCGGTCGGGCCGGCCACGGCCACGGCTACGGGGCCGGCGGCGACGCGGGTCGGACGTCGCCGGAGGCCGACGAGGCCACCTTCCTCCTGGAGCTCGCGGCGGCGCCCGCGGCACGGCGGGGCGGACTCATCCTCGACCTGGTGCGCGACAGCGTCGCCGCGGTGCTCGCGCATTCCGGCCCGGAGGCCGTCGATCCCGCGCGCCCGCTCGCGGCCCTCGGCCTGAACTCGCTCGGCTCGGTGGAGCTGCGTGACCGGCTGCGGTCCGCCACCGGGCTGCGGCTGGCCCCGACGATGGTCTTCGACTTCCCGACCGCCGCCAGGATCGCCGCGCATCTCGCGGACCGGCTGGCCGACGTCGTTCCCGCCACCGAGGGTCCACAGGCCGCCGCGGAGCCCGAGCCTCCGGTGCCCTCCGCGTACCCCATGTCCCCGGTGCCCTGGGCGCCGTCGGCGCGCACCGGCGGCGAGGATGTCCCCGCGGTGCCCGCATCGCTGGAGAACGCCTCGGACGACGAGTTGTTCGCGCTCATCGACAACGAGCCATGAGCCGGCGCCCGCCCTGCCCGCCGCACCCGGCCCCCGCGGCCGGTACCGCGCTCCGACCACAGCCGAAACGGGAGACCGCGTGACCGACGAGGAGAAGCTGCGGGGCTATCTCAGGCGCGCGACCGCGGAGCTGGTCGAGGCACGGCGCCAGCTCGCGCGGGCGACGGCCGCGGCGACCGAGCCGATCGCCATCGTGGGGATGGCCTGCCGCTTCCCCGGCGGGGTGGAGTCACCGGAGGACCTCTGGGAGCTGGTCGTCACCGGCGGGGACGCGATCACCGAGTTTCCCACCGACCGGGGCTGGGACCTGGCCGGCCTCTACGATCCGGATCCCGACGCGGTCGGGAAGTGCTACGTCCGCCACGGCGGGTTCCTGCGGGGGGCGGCGGATTTCGACGCGGCGTTCTTCGGGATCTCGCCGCGGGAGGCGTTGGCGATGGATCCGCAGCAGCGGTTGCTGCTGGAGGTGGGGTGGGAGGCGTTCGAGCGGGCCGGCATCGACCCGACCTCGCTGGATGGTGAGCGGGTCGGAGTCTTCACCGGAATCATGTACGGCGACTACGCCCTGGCGTCCGCGGCGGTGCCGCGGACCGCGGCCGCGCTGGAAGGGCATCTCGCGCTCGGCAGTGCCGGCAGCGTGGCCTCCGGCCGAATCTCGTACCAGCTGGGCCTGCAGGGGCCGGCGGTGACGGTGGACACGGCGTGCTCGTCGTCGCTGGTGGCCGTTCATCTGGCGTGCCAGTCGTTGCGCTCGGGGGAGAGCACCCTCGCCCTCGCCGGTGGCGCGACCGTCATGTCGACGCCCACGAACTTCATCGAGTTCAGCCGGCAACGCGGTTTCTCCCGCGACGGCCGATGCCGCTCCTTCTCGGATTCGGCTGATGGGACGGGGTGGGGTGAGGGGGTGGGGCTGTTGGTGTTGGAGCGGTTGTCGGATGCGGTGGCGGCGGGTCGGTCGGTGTTGGGTGTGGTGCGGGGTTCGGCGGTGAATCAGGATGGTGCGTCGAATGGTCTGACGGCGCCGTCGGGGGTGGCGCAGGAGCGGGTGCTGCGGGCGGCACTCGGGGCCGCCGGTGTGGGCGCGGACGGGCTCGACGTGGTGGAGGGCCACGGCACGGGGACCCGGCTGGGTGACCCGATCGAGGTGGGTGCCCTGGTGTCGGTGTTCGGTGGCGCGCGGGCCGGGGGTTCGCCGCTGTTGCTGGGTTCGGTGAAGTCGAACATCGGCCATACGCAGGCGGCGGCGGGTGTGGCGGGCGTGATCAAGATGGTGTTGGCGATGGGCCATGGGGCGGTGCCCGGGTCGCTGCACGCGGGGGTGCCGTCGTCGCGGGTGGAGTGGGGTGCCGGGGTCAAGCTGGTTCGGGAGGCGGAGCCGTGGCCGGTGACGGGTCGGCCGCGGCGGGCGGGTGTGTCTTCCTTCGGTATCAGCGGGACGAATGCTCATGTGATTGTGGAGCAGGCTCCGGAGGTGGTTTCGGGCGGTGTTCCAGCCGGTGACGTGGGGGTGGTTCCGTGGGTGGTTTCCGCCCGGAGCGAGGCTTCTCTGGAGCGTCAGGTGGAGCGTTTGCGCGAGGTCGCCTCGGGTGGGGATTCCCGGGCGGTGGATGTGGGTTTTTCGCTGGTGTCGTCGCGCGGTGTGGCTGGTCATCGTGCTGTGTTGTTGGCGGGTTCTGAGGTGGCTGGCGGTGCTGGTTGTGTGGAGGTGGCTCGGGGGGTTGCCGGTTCGGGTGGGCTGGGTTTTGTGTTTTCGGGTCAGGGGTCGGTGCGGGTGGGTGCGGGGCGGGGTTTGTATGAGGGTTTTCCGGTGTTCGCGGGGGTGTTGGATGAGGTGTGTGGGGTGTTGGATGGGTTGTTGGGTGATGTGCTGGTGGGGTGGGTGGTTCGTTGCGGGGTTTGATGTTCGGGGGTCCGGGTTCGGTGTTGGAGCGGACGGTGTTCGCGCAGCCGGCTTTGTTTGCGTTGGAGGTGGCGTTGTTTCGGTTGTGGGAGTCGTGGGGGGTGTGTCCGGGGTTTTTGGTGGGTCATTCGGTGGGGGAGGTGGCGGTGGCGTATGTGGCGGGGGGTTTGGGGTTGGTGGATGCGTGTCGGTTGGTGGTGGCGCGGGGTCGGTTGATGGAGGGGACGGTTCCGGGGGTGATGGTGGCGGTGGGTGTGGGGGAGGAGGAGGTGCTGCCGTTGTTGGGGGAGGGGGTGTCGGTGGCGGCGGTGAATGGTCCGGGGCAGGTGGTGTTGGCGGGTGAGGAGGGTGCGGTGCTGGGGGTGGTGGGGAGGTTTGGTGGGGGTCGGCGGCTGGCGGTGGATCGGGGGTTTCATTCGGTGTTGATGGAGCCGGTGGTGGAGGGTTTTCGGGGGGTGTTGGAGGGGTTGGAGTTCGGGGTTCTTTCGGTTCCGGTGGTGTCGACGGTGTCGGGTGGGGTGGCGGTGGGGGGTGATTTGTGTTCGGTGGAGTACTGGGTGCGTCATGTGCGGGAGGCGGTGCGGTTCGGGGATGCGGTGGGGGTTTTGGCGGGTCGGGGGGTGGTGGATGTGGTGGAGGTTGGTCCGGGTGGTGGGTTGTCGGGTGTGGTGAAGGGTTCGGGGTGGTCGGGGTTGGTGGTTCCGTGTCTGCGGTCGGGTCGGGATGAGCGGGTGTCGGTGTTGTCGGCGGTGGGTGAGGTGTGGGTGCGGGGTCATGGGGTGGATTGGTCGGGGTTTTTCGGGGGTTTGGGTGGTCGGGGGTGGGGTGCCGGTGTCGGTGTTTGATCGGCGGCGTTTCTGGCCGGAGAAGGCCCGTGGTTCGGTGTCGGGTTCGGGTTCGGGTCATTGTCTGGTGGGTTCGGGGACTGGTCTGGCTGATGGGGGGTGGGTGTTTTCGGGTGAGGTTTCGGCGGGGTCGGTTTCGTGGCTGGTGGATCATCGGGTGGGTGGGGTGGTGGTGGTTCCGGGGACGGCGTTGTTGGACGCGGTTCTCTATGTGTCCGGGCGGGTCGGTGCCGGCGGGATCGGTGAGCTGGTGTTGGTACGGCCGTTGACCGTGCCGGTTGACGCGGCGGTGGAGATACAGGTGCTGGTGGGGGCGGTGGACGGGTCCGGTCGCCGTTCGGTGGGGGTTCACAGCCGGGTTGGTGATGGGGAGTGGGTGCTGCACGCCACCGGTGAACTCGCCGCCGGCGGCCAGGGGGAGGCGGCGATGCGGCGGGACGACACGGTCTGGCCGCCGCGTGACGCCGAACCCCTCGACCTGGATGGTCTCTATCCGCTGCTGGCCGAGCGTGGACTGGGCTACGGCCCGGCGTTCCGGCTGCTGCGCGCCGCATGGCGGCACGGCGACGACCTCTACGCCGAAGTCCAGCGGCCCGATGCCACGGCGGAGCCTCCGACCGGCCCCGATTTCGTCGGGCATGTCGTGCACCCCGCGCAGCTCGACGCCGCACTTCACGCGCTCGTCCTGAACGAACATGTGCCTGATCTGAACGCACCCGTTCCTGAAGATGGCGAAGGGGTTCATCTTCCGTTCATGTGGCAGGGGGTGAGCGCCCACGGCACGGCCGCCGCGGGCGCGGGCCCGCTGCGAGTCCGGCTCACCCCGACCGGCGCGGACGCCTTCTCGCTCGCCGTGGCGGACGCCGCTGGCAGGCCGGTCGCGTCCGTCGCGTCACTCGCGCTGCGCCGCCTCGACTCCGGCCAGCTCTCCGCGCGGGGGCCCGAGGAGGACCATCTTCACGTCCTCGACTGGATCCCGCTGCCGCCCCCTGCCTCCGACCAGCCCGGGACCGTCGTCCGGGTCCTCGCCGACCCGCACGAGTCGCGCCGGTCGCTGGCCACCGACGGCCCCGCGCCGGACGTGGTCGTCATCCCCGTCATCACGCCGCCGCCGGGCGCCCCGGGCACACCCGGGCACCCGGCGACATCCGATGGCCTGCCCGAGCAGGTGCACACGTCGGTCAGAGCGATGCTGGCCTGGCTGCGGGACGTTCTCGCCGAACCTGCGCCCGCCGCCAGCAGGGTGGTGGTGCTGACCCGGCACGCTGTCGCCGTCCTCCCGGGCGACGAGGTGGCGGACCTGCCCGCGGCCGCCGTCTGGGGGCTGGTGCGCTCCGCGCAGTCGGAGAACCCGGGCCGGCTTCTCCTGGTGGACGTCGACGTGCCGGTGGAGGTCGACGAGGATGTCGCCAGCCCGGCGCTGCTGGCCGCGGTCCTGCCCGCCGTCCGGTCCGCCGAGGGGGAGAGCGCCGTCGCCGTGCGGGCCGGCGTGGCCTACACCGCCCGGTTGACCCGGCCCACCCCGGTGCTCACCCCACCGGCGGAGCACAGCGCGTGGCGCGTGGACGTCACCGCCCGCGGCACCCTGGCGAACCTCGCCCTGGTTCCCTGCCCTGAGGCGCACCGCCCACTCGGGCCAGGCGAGGTCCGGATCGCGATGCGGGCGGCGGGCCTGAACTTCCGTGATGTCGTCCTCGCGCTGGGCATGGTCGGCGCCGACGAGCTGATCGGCTGCGAGGGCGCGGGCATCGTGCTCGAGACCGGCCCCGGCGTCGAGAGCGTGGCCCCCGGCGACCGGGTCATGGGCCTGATCTCCGGGAGCATGGGGCCGCTGGCCGTCACGGACGCCCGCCTGGTGGCGCCCGTCCCGCCCGGCTGGTCCTTCGCGCAGGCCGCGTCCGTGCCGATCGTGTTCCTCACCGCCTACTACGCCCTCGCCGACCTGGCCCGGATCCGTCCCGGGGAACGCCTGCTGGTGCACGCGGCGGCCGGCGGCGTCGGGATGGCCGCGCTCCAGCTGGCGCGGCACTGGGGCGTCGAGGTCTTCGGGACCGCGAGCCCCGGCAAGTGGGCGGCGCTGCGCCGGCAGGGGCTGGCCGACGACCACCTCGCCTCGTCGCGCACCCTCGAGTTCGAGGAGCGCTTCCGCGCGGCCACCGGCGGCGCCGGCCTGGACGTCGTGCTGAACTCGCTGACCGGCGACTTCCTCGAGGCCTCGCTGCGGCTGCTGTCGCCCGGCGGCGGCCGGTTCGTCGAGATGGGCAAGACCGACATCCGCGATCGGCGGCAGGTCGCGCTCGACCACCCGGGCGTGGCCTACCAGGCGTTCGACCTGCTCGCCACGGCCGGGCCCGATCACATCCAGCGCATGTTCGGCGAGCTGCTCGACCTGTTCGAGCGGGGCGCGCTGACACCGCTGCCCGTCGCGAGCTGGGACGTCGGCCGCGCTCCGGAGGCGTTCCGCCACCTGAGCCAGGCCCGGAACATCGGCAAGATCGTGCTCACCATCCCGGCTCCGTGGAACCCCGACGGGACCGTCCTGGTCACCGGCGGTACGGGTGCGCTGGGCGGGCTGATCGCCCGGCACCTCGTGACCGGCCACGGGGTGCGCCGGCTCGTCCTGGCGAGCCGCGGCGGCCCGGGCGCCGCGGGCGCCGCGGTACTCACGGCGGAACTCACGGCGGAACTCACGGCGGAACTGTCGGCGGAGCAGGCGGACGCCGGCGCCGAGGTCAGCGTCAGCGTCGTCGCCTGCGACGTCGGCGATCCTCAGGCGCTCGCCGCCCTGCTCGCGGCGATCCCCGCGCGGCATCCGCTGACCGCGGTGGTGCACGCGGCCGGTGTGGTTCGCGACGGCACGATCGACTCGCTGCGCCCCGAGGACGTGGACGCCGTGCTGCGGCCGAAGGCGGACGCCGCCTGGCACCTGCACCAGCTGACCCGGGACGCCGACCTCGCCGCCTTCGTGTCGTTCTCGTCGATAGCGGGCACGATCGGGTCCCCGGGGCAGGGCAACTACGCGGCGGCGAACTCGTTCCTCGACGCGCTGGCCCACCACCGCCGTGCGCTCGGGCTCCCCGCGGTCTCGCTCGCCTGGGGACTGTGGTCCCTCGACAGCGCTCTGACCAGCCAGCTCGGCGCGGGTGACCGGACCCGCATCAGCCGCGGCGGAGTCGTGCCGCTGGACCCGGCGACCGGCCTGGCGCTCTTCGACGCGGCCGTGGGCGCCGGACTGCCGGTCGCCGTCCCCGCCCGGTTCAATCCGGCGGCGCTGCGCGAGCAGGCCGCGGCCGGTCTGCTGCCACCCGTCCTGCGGGCGGTCGCCGACGGCGCGACGAGACCGGACGTCGGGTCGCGGGCGGCACCGGGGGCTGCCGCCGCGGCCGGGAACACGCGTGTCGACCTCGAGGGGCTGGCGCCGCACGAGCGCGCGTCCGCGTTGCTGGACCTGGTCCGCGCCCACACGGCGGTCGTCCTCGGGCACGCCGACGCGGCTTCGGTGCCGCCCGGCGACGGCTTCCGTGACCTGGGCTTCGACTCCCTCACCGCCGTCGAGCTGCGCAACCGGCTGATGAGCGTGACCGGCCTGCGGCTTCCCGCCACCGTGGTGTTCGACCACCCCACCCCGGCGGAACTCGCGGGAGCGCTGAACGCGGAGTTCGGTCCATCCGAGGACAGTGACCGCCAGGCGCCCGAGAGCGGGGCCTCGAACCGGTCGCGATCCGGGCCCGCCGTGCCGGGCGGCGTCTACATCCTGCCGCACGCCGGTGGATCCGCGGCCTTCTTCAGCGGCCTCGCGACGCGGCTGGCCGATGTGCGGGGCGCCGTCGTCGTGCAGTACCCCGGCCGGTACGAGCGGTTCCGCGAGCCGACGGCGACGTCGGTCGCCCAGCTCGCCGACGAGGTGGTCGCCCGGATCCTCGCCGACCGGGCGGCGGACGGCGCGGGACCACTGGTGCTCTTCGGGCACAGCATGGGCGCCACCGTCGCCTTCGAGGCCGCGCACCAGCTGGAGGAGCGCGACGTTGCCGTGACCCACCTCGTGGTCTCGGCCCGCAACCCTCCGCCCAGGACCACTCGCACCCTCCCGACCGAGTTCTCCGACGAGGAGCTGCTGGCGGACATGCTGCGCCTCGGCGCGACATCGCCCGCGCTGCTGGCGGACGACGACTTCCGCGCCGCGCTGCTGACGACGACCCGGGCGGACTACGTGGCGGTGGCCACGTACGCCCATCTCCGGGAGCGGGAGCTGCGTTGCCCGGTGACTGCCGTCTGCGGCGACAGCGACCAGGTCGCCGACCTCGCCGCCATGGACGGCTGGCGCTCGTTCACCACCGGCGGGTTCACCAGCCGCTCGTTCGCGGGCGGCCACTTCTACCTCACCGACCACGAGAGCGCCCTCGCCTCGTTGCTGCTGGAGCTCGTCCCGGACGGTGCGAAGCACGGCCACCGGCCAGTCAGCTGACCCGATCCGACCCCCCCGTGTACATCCCTCATGCCGACAGGCCGGGAGGCGCTGTGACCGACAACCACGACGACGGTGGCCGCGACGCCACGGGCCCGCCGCCCGGCCGGGAGCACGCGATCGTGCTGGGCGCGGGAATCGCGGGCATGATGACCGCCCGCGTCCTCGCCGACAGCTACCGGCGGGTGACCATCCTGGAACGGGACGTCCTGCCTGCCGGTGAGCATCGCCGCGGGGCCGCGCAGGGCCGCCATCTGCACGGCCTGATGGAACGCGGACGCCAGATCATGGAGACGCTCTACCCGGGGATGACGGCGGAGCTCGTCGAGCGCGGCGCACCGCAGACCGAGCTCCTCGCCACGACCCGCTGGTACCTGAGCGGCCTGCGCGCCCGGCCCACCGCTACCGGCATGATCGCGCTCCTACCCAGCCGGCCCCTGCTCGAAAGCGTGCTTCGGGCGAGGACAGCGGCGCTGCCGGGTGTCCGGGTCGTGGAGCGGGTCGGCGCGGTCGGCCTCGTCGTGGCCGGCTCCGGGCGGGTCACCGGGGTGCGCGTCGTCTCCTCCGGCGTCCCGATCGAGGACCTCCTCGCCGCCGCGGACCTGGCTGCGAGCGGCGGGCCGACGGACGACCGAGCAGCGGCAGCGCCGGCGCCGGCGACGGCATCGGTGGCGGCTCTCGCGGCGGGGCCGGGGTCAGGGCCGGTGCCGGGGCCGGGGGCTCCGGCCGCGCCCGCGGGCATCGCGGCTCCGGCCGAGCGCGCCGTGACGATCACGGCGGATCTCGTCGTCGATGCGACCGGCCGCGGCTCCCGCGCGCCCGAGTGGCTCACTCAGCTCGGCTTCGAGGCCCCGCCCGAGGAACGCAACGAGGTGAACGTCGGGTACGCGTCACGTACCTACCGGCACCGCCCGGAGCACCTGGACGGAGACGTGGGAGTGATCATTTCCACGGTGCCGGGGCGGAACCGGGGCGGGGTCGCCTGCCTCATCGAGGGCGGCCGCTGGCACGTGAGCCTCTCGGGCATGCTCGGCGATCACCCGCCGACCGACCCCGGCGAGTTCGAGGCCTTCGCCGCCACGCTGGCCGCTCCGGACATCCACGGCATCATCACCCAGGCCGAGCCGCTCGACGACGTGGTGCCGCATCGCTACCGAGGCTCACTGCGCCGGCGTTACGAGCGTGTCGACGCGCCCCCCGAGGGCTTCCTCTCCATCGGGGACGCCGTCTGCAGCTTCAACCCGCTGTACGCGCAGGGAATGTCGGTGGCGGCGCAACAGGTCGAGGCACTGCGGGACTGCCTGCGCTCGGACGAGCCGGACCTGCCCCGACGCTTCTACACGCGGGTCACACCGGCCATCGACCTCGTGTGGGCGATGTCCGGGAACGCGGACCTGAGCCACCCCGGGGTGGAAGGCAACCGGACGGCACGGACCCGCCTGATCAACGCCTACGTGCGCCGGGCGCACGTGGCGGCCAGCCGGGACTCGGCGGTGGCGCTGGCGTTCATGCGCCTGGCGAACCTCGTGGACACGCCGGACATCCTGCTCCGGCCCGCGATGATGGCCCGCATCCTGCGGCCGGGCGCGCGACCGCGGCCAGCCGGAGCCGGGGGCGGGGGCGGAGCCGGAGCTGGGGGAGGGGCCGGGGGCGGATCGGCACGGCGGAAGCGGTAGCGGTAGCGCCCGACGGTCTACCTAGCCATTTGACCTGCGTAGGTAGTGCGTTTTGTAGATCACTGACTGATCGTTTCATGGCAACAGGTCTGGAGACGAGGCCGTGCGACCGGTATGGCCGATCCACCAGCGGTCGGGCACTCCCGCAAACCCGACCCTGAGTCGGGTGATGGTGCCCGCCGGTGGAAGCTTGCTGGGTGAGCAGTGACGTGGGAGCGGACGGCTGGGACTTCTTCGTCTCGTACACGCAGTCTGATCGAGGGTGGGCCGAGTGGGTCGCCTGGGTGCTGGAGGAGGACGAATTCCGGGTCCTTTTGCAGGCGTGGGACTTCGGCGTGGGCTCCAACTGGGTGCGTGGGATGGACGATGGGGTGTCGCGTGCCCGGCGAACGGTCGCGCTCCTGTCCGAGGGCTATGCGAAGTCGGCAAACTGCGCGGCCGAGTGGCAGGCCGCCTGGCGCAGAGACCAGGATGCCCGGGACCGGGCGCTGCTGGTCCTGCGGACCGAGGACTGTCCGCGGCCCGGTCTGCTGGCGCAGGTGGTCTCCGGTGACCTGTTCGGGCTCGCGGAGGCCGACGCCCGTGCCGTGGTCTTGGACGCGGCCCGGTCGGCCGCCGGCTTGACTGGTCGGGCCAAGCCGTCGCAGCGGCCGGCGTTTCCAGGTTGGCAGGGCGCCTCGCGGCGAGCCGCGTTCCCTGGCGTGGCCGGTCTACGTCCTCCGCGGTCGCGGCCGTCGAGGGCGGTACTGCCTGTACTGCCGGCCCGCTTCGTGGCGCGCGACGACGATGTCGACGCGCTTCGCGCGCTCCTGGTGGACGCCCACACGGGTCCGGTCGTGGGCGTCGTCGCGATGGGGGGTGCCGGGAAATCGACGTTGGCCAGGGCGCTGGTCCAGGACAACGCGGTCCGGGAGGCGTTCCCGGACGGGATCGTTTGGGTTGAGGTCAACCCGCGTCCGGACCTCGCCGCGCTGCAGACCCAGGTTCTCACCGCGTTCGGCTCCCCGGAGCCGGTCTCCGACGTGCGTGTGGGGACGGAGCGGCTGCGGGACCTGCTGGCGGGGGGCGTGTGCCTGATCGTGCTCGACAACGTCTGGGACCGCGAGGTGCTGCCGGCCTTCCCGGTGCCACCTGGAAGCCGCCTGCTGGCGACCACCCGCGACCGGGACACCCTGTTCGCGGACAGCGTCGCCTACCGGCTTGGGCAGGTCGACGACGCGATGGCCCGCCGGCTGCTGGCGCGCTACGCCGGCTGCGACGTCGCGGAGCTGCCCGGCGAGGCCACGGAGATTATCCGGCGGTGCGGCGGCCTGGTCCTGGCGCTCGTGCTGCTGGGCGGCATGGTCGGCGAGGGTCGGAGATGGGCGACGGCCGCCGCCCGGCTGAGCCGCGCGGACCTGGCCTGGTTCGATGGCCGCTTCTCCGACTACACCCAGGGCCTGCTTGCCGCACTCGAGGCCTCCGTCGCGGCGCTCGGGGCGCGGGAGGCCGACCGGTTCCGTGAGCTGGCTGTGTTCGAGGGGCACGGCCCGGTGCCCGTGGAGGTGTCCGCGTTGCTGTGGCAGGCCACGGGCGGCCTCGACGCGCTCGATGCCGAGGACCTGCTGAGCATGCTCGGCCGCCGCAGCCTCGTCCAGATCGACCCGGTCAGCGACACGTTCATGCTGCACGATCTGCTGATCGACTATGCCCGCGAGACGCTGCCGCCTGGCCGGCACGAGCAGTTACACGGCCTGCTCGCCCATTGTCTGCTGTCCCGCTGGGGAGGGCTTGACGCCGCTCTGCCCGGTCTCCAGGGCCACGCAACGCGAGATGCCGTGGATCGCTACGGCCTGTCGGAGCTGGTCTCTCACCTGCTCGCCGCGCGAATGCCGGTGACGGTCGACGAGGTCCTCACCGCGGAACGCGTGACACCCGGCGCCGACGCCGAAAGCGTCTGGTACGTGGCCCACGAGAATCAGGGCACCACGGGCGCCTACCTCGCAGACGTCCGTGCCGCGTCGAGGGAGGCACGAGCCAGGGAAAGCACGGACGATACGAGCGGGCTGGCTCGGCAGATCGGGTATTCGCTCATTCTCGGTTCGATCACCAGCCTCGCCGCTAACATCCCTCCGAACCTGCTCGTCCGCCTCGTCAACACCGGGCTCTGGCCGCCGTCGCGTGCGCTTGCCTATGCCCAATCCGCGCCGAACGCGGACTCCCGGGCGCGGGCGTTGACCGGGTTGCTGCCGTACCTGCCCGTCGACCAGCGAGACGTGGTCAGCGCGCAGGCGCTGACCACCGCCCGTGCCATCCCAGCCCCGGATACCCGGGCGGCCTCGTTGGCGGAACTGGCGCCATACCTGCCCGCTGATCAGCGTGGGCCTGTCCTGGCGCAGGCCTATGCGTCGACGAAGGCCATCCCCTGGCCGGACGTCCGTGCGAAGGTTCTGCGCGCGCTGGCGCCACACCTGCCGACTGAGTTGCTCGAGGAGGCGTTGAAGACCGTTCTGATCGTCGAGGACCCGTGGGAAGCCACGGCTTTCGAAGACCCGTGGGGAGGTGTGCTGATTCCGGACGGATTCGGTGAGGTGCTGTCCGGGCTTGTGTCGCATCTGCCTGCCGCGCTGCTGATGCAGGCCTTGGCGGTGGCGACCAGGAGCAACCATCCGGACTACCGGGCGGAGGTGTCGTCGAGGCTTGTGTCGCATCTGCCCGGCGAGGAGCGCGCGGCTGTCGTCGCGCGGACGCTCGTCGACGTCTCCACGATGGACGATCCCGACCGCAGGGCAGAGGTGTTGTCCAGGCTGGTGCCGCAGATGCCGATCGATCAGCGAGAGCCGGTCGCCGCCCAAGCGCTCGTCGCCGTTCTTGCCATCCACGAGGAGTACACGCGGGTAAGGGTTCTGTCGGAGTTGACGCCCTGGCTGTCCGCCGATTTGCTGGCGCGGGCGTTGACCGCCGCTACCACCCTCGATAGTCCGGATATGCGGGCTTGGGCGTTGGCGATCATAGCGCCCCACCTGCCCGCCAGCCAGCGACGGCCGGTCCTCATCCAGGCCCTGGCGGTCCCCGCCACGGAACACTGGCCGGTCAGCCGGAACCGGGCCCTGACCCAGGCTGCACCCCACCTGCCCGCAGATCTTCTTCCGCGGGCGTTTGCCGTCGCAGTGGCTCTTGGTGACTCAGGCGCCCGTGCGGAGGCACTTGTCGGCCTGGCGCCCTACCTGCCGGTCCGTCTGCTTGCAGAAGCGCTGGCAACCGCCACGACGATCGATCCGCCGTACGGACCGGCGGGAGTGCTGGAGCGTCTTGCGCCCTATCTGTCCGGGGACCTGCTCGCCCAGGCATTGGCCATCGCTGCCACCATGGACAAGACGTACGATCGGGCGCGCGCTCTGTCCGGCCTGGCACCCGGTCTGGACGCCGATTTGCTCATTCAGGCGCTGACAGCTGCTCGTGGCATCGACATGCCGTTCAAGCGGGCGGAGCTGTTGACTCGGCTGTTGCCACACCTGCCGGCCGGGGAACGGGAGGCGGTTGTCGCCCGGGCGCTCACTGCCGCGCTTGGTGTGAGCAAGTCGTCCGAGCGGGCGGAAGCACTGACTCGGCTGTTGCCACACCTGCCGGCCGGGGAACGGGAGGCGGTTGTCGCCCGGGCGCTCACTGCCGCGCTTGGTGTGAGCAAGTCGTCCGAGCGGGCGGAAGCACTGACTCGGCTGTTGCCACACCTGCCTGTCGAGGAGCGGGAGGCGGTTGTCGCCCGGGCGTTGACCGCCGCGTTCACTGCCGACAGCCGACACGAACAAGCGCGGCTGGTCGCCGGATTGGCGGGACATCTACCCATGCCTGCGCTCGACTGGGCGATTGCCACCGCCGCGGCTATCGAAAACGCGGAAGACCAGGTCGAAGTGCTCTCCGGTCTGGCGTCCCGCCTGCCGGCGGATCGCCTCGCTGAAATCGTGACCGCGGCCAGCGCCATCGTTGACGACAACCGCCGGGCGAGGACGTTGGCCAGAATCGCCCCTCACCTGCCCAGCGACCATCAGGGCCCTGTCCTGACCGCGGTGCTGACCACTCCGGTGAGTCCCGACTGGCCGGGCGACCGGCCCGACGTGCTGGCCAGCCTGGCGCCATACCTACCGGCTCGGATGCTCGGCCAGGCGCTGAGCGCCGCCGGGGCCATGAGCAGCGGCTACGACGGTGAGCTGACCCGTGCCCTGGCTGGGCTGGCACCCTACCTTCCCGCCGAGCTGCTTCGCCAAGCGGTGACGGTCGCCAACTCGCTGGAAGTGCCGTTCGACCGGGTACAGGCGTTGTTGGAGTTGGTGCCCCATCTGCCGGTCGATGACCGACAGCCGGTGCTCGCCCGCGCCTTGGAGGCAGCCACCGGCATCGACCAGCCCTACTACCGCGCGGAGGCATTGGCGGAGCTGACGCGGCACCTGCTCCCCGTGCAGAGGGGACCGGTTCTGGCCGAGGCGCTGATATCGGCCTCCGTGGACGGGCGGGGCACCGTGATTGATGTCCTTCTGGCTGCACTTGCCTGCAGCGAGGAGGGCGATGTGCTTGCCGCCGAGACCGTCCCGTGGTGGCTGAGGGTCCAACGCTGGTGGCCCTGAAACGACCTGGGTCTGACGCTCCTGCGTTGTCAACTGTTCTGATGGCAGGCTGGTCGGCCTGCCGATGCCGCAGTGGCTGGAGAGCCTCGATGATCTTTCGCCGCGTACGTGCGTCCGCCGGGAGCGTTGGCCGAGGTTGCCGTTTTCCGCACCGAACGGCTTGGTTCGTCGTGGTCAGGGCCGCGAGCCAGCTGCGGAGGCCAAACGGTGTTGTCTACGACGACGGCAACAGCCTGCGGCCTCAGCCGACCCCGCGGTCCGCGGTGGACCAGTAGCGCGAGCGGAGCACCTTCTTGTCCGGCTTTCCCACGGCGGTGAGTGGGAGCGCGTCGACGAAATCCACGCCCTTCGGCGCATGGTGTGAGCCCTTGCGTTCCTTCACCAGAGCGGCGAGCTCCTCCGCCGGCACGGACTGACCGGGCCGCAGCACGACCACCGCCCGGACGGCTTCGCCCCACTTGTCGTCGGGGACGCCGATGACCGCCGCCGCGGCGACCGCCGGGTGCGTGGAGAGGACGTCCTCGATCAGGGTGTTCACCGCGGTGGCGACGGCGGCGACGTCCGAGCCGTCGACGACCAGGCCGGTCTCGCCGGGGCGGACCACCGCGGGTGCTCCCCCGCGGCCCCGGTGATCACGGGGAGGCCGGTGGCCGCGGCCTCCAGCGCGGCCACGCCGAGGCCCTCGCGGTCGAGGCCCAGGGCGTGGGCTCGGGACGGCATCGCGAAGACGTCCGCCGCGTCGAGGTAGGCGGGCAGAGCCTCGTCGGGAACGGCGCCGGTGAAACAGACGTCCGCGCAGACGTCGACCTCGTGCGCCAGGTGCCGCAGCCGGTGGGCCGCCGGTCCGTGGCCGACGATGAGCAGCAGCGCGCCGGGATGGCGTCGCAGCACGGCGGGCCACGCGCGAATCAGTGCGTCCTGGCCCTTGCGGGTGACCAGCCGGGCGACGCAGACGACGATCGGCCGCCCGCCCCACCCGTGGTGGCGGCGCAGGCAGGCGCCGCCGGCCCCGGGGCGGAAGCGGTCGACGTCGACGCCGCCGGTCAGCTGTTCGAAACGGACCGGACCGGCGGCGACCGCCCGCAGACGACGCAGACTGACCTCGGTGAGGTAGGTGACGACATCGGCCCGCCTGGCTACGGCGCGCACGATCGACCGTCCCCCCGGCAGCCAGGACCAGCCGAACTCGTGTCCATGGGTGGAGGACACCACCCAGTCGACGCCGGCTCGTCGCAGGACGGGAGCGACCAGTGACCGGGGCGTCGCGGCCGGGAACCAGACCGTGGTCGCGCCTGTCGTGGCGGCGATCCGTGCGAGCGCCGCACCGCTGCCGGTGGTTGTCACCGCAGCCGCGCGGTCGCGGACGACCTCGAACGGGGCCGCCGCGTCGTGGTGGGCGGCGTCCGCGCGCGGCGGCGCGACGACCACCACCCGGTCCGGGGGCAGGGCCGCGGCCAGGTGCCGGGCAAAGGTCTCGATGCCGCCCACGGCCGGCGGGAACTTGTCCGCGACGATCAGGGTGCGGGGCGGGCCCGGGACCTCCTGACGTCCCGCGCGTCGCGGTTCCCCCTGCCCGGCCGGGCCTTCGCGGGGTGGATCCGGCGGAAATGAGTAGTCCACCAGGCCAAGCAACACGACGCACCGTGTGGGTGTGATGTGAGCTGGTCGGGCCCGCGGCTGCGGCGGATTCCGCACCCGTCGGGTTTCGCCCCACTTCTCGTCGGGGCCGCCGACGACCGCCGCGGCGGCGACCGCCGGGTGGGTCGAGAGAACGCCCTCGATCTCGCGGGCGAAGGCACTGAAACACTGCTTTGGATATATTATCCGTCATGCATCGTTGCCGCCTCGGCCTGACCGTCGAGGACGTCCACGGGCCCGCAACATGACCACGGGACGACTCGCGCACATCGTCGTGGCCGCTACCTGCGCCCATCACCGAGAAGGGATCTGGCATGGGAAAGCTTGACGGCAAGGTCGCGTTCGTCACCGGCGCCGGCCGCGGACAGGGACGCAGCCACGCGCTGCGGCTGGCCCAGGAGGGTGCGGACATCATCGCGATCGATCTGTGCGAGCAGATCGAGAGCGTCCCGTATCCGCTGGCCACACCGGAGGACCTCGCTCACACGGCCAAGGAGGTCGAGGCGCTCGGCCGTGGCATCGTCGCGGTGAAGGCCGACGTACGGGAGCGCGCGCAGCTGCGTGCCGCGGTCGACGAGGGGCTCGCCCGCTTCGGCCGGCTCGACATCGTCGTCGGCAACGCCGGCGTCTGCCCCTGGGACGACCTGACACTGTGCGGGGGCTTCGTCGACGGCACCGACGTCGACCTCATCGGCGTGATGAACACCGTCGCGGTCAGCCTGCCGCATCTGAAGGCCGGAGCGTCGATCATCCTCACCGGCTCGACCGCCGGGATGATGAAGGGCACCACCGAGATGCTCGGCAACACCGGCGGCGTCGGCTACTCATGGGCCAAGCAGACCGTCGCCCGCTACACCGAGGTCCTCGCGCTGCAGCTCGCGCCGCACAACGTCCGGCTGAACGCGATCCACCCGACCAACGTCAACACGCCGCTGATCCACAACGACCGGATCTACAGGACGTTCCGGCCGGACCTGGAGAACCCCACCCGGCAGGACGCGGAGCTCGCCCTCCCCGTCCTGCAGGCCATGCCCATTCCGTACATCGAGCCGGAGGACGTCAGCGCGCTCGTGCTGTTCCTCGCCTCCGACGACGCGAGGTACATCACCGGTCTGAACCTGCGCATCGACGCGGGCGGAATGCTGAAGGGCCAACCCGCCCTCTGAGCTCGCCGGAACCGCGTCTCCGCCCGACCGTCGGCAGCCCGCCGGCCCGCGGATGCGCGCCGGGCTGGCGGGTCGCACCCTGCGAACGCACCCGCTGGCACCGCCATGCCCACCCGCCTGCCAATGTGGGGGTTACTATCTTTTGGAGGTGACCTCTACTAGAGGGGGGCTGTCACATGGGCGAAGTTGGGGCGCGGCGGTGGTGGGCGTTGGGAGCGGTCAACCTGAGCGTTCTCGCCGTCGGCCTGGACGGCACGGTTCTGTCGGTGGCCCAGCCGACACTGGCGACGGCACTCGACGCGTCGCAGTCCGACCTGGTCTGGTTCTCATCCGGCTACCTGCTCGTGCTGGCGGCGGTGGTTCTGCCCGTGGGCCTCGTGGGTGACCGGTTCGGCCGTCGCGCGGTCCTGCTCGCCTCGTTGGCGCTGTTCGGGCTTGGGTCGGTGCTGTGCGCCTACGCCGCATCGGTCGGGATGTTCCTGGCGGGACGGCTGCTCCAGGGCCTGGCCGGTGCCGGCATCACGGTGATGGCCCTGTCTGCGCTGGTCGTCCTGTTCGACGAGCGGGAACGCCCGAAAGCCGTGGGTATCTACCAGGCGGCGACCTTCATCGCGCTCCCGCTCGGCCCGATTCTCGGCGGCTGGATGCTGTCGCGGTTCTGGTGGGGCTGGGTCTTCCTGCTCAACGTACCCGTGGTCGTGCTCGCCGCGATGGTCGGCTTCGCGCTGATCCCGGAATCACGGTCAACGCGAAGTCCCGGTCTGGACCCGGTCGGCACGGCGACGTCCGCGGCAGGACTCGCGATGGTGATCTACGGTCTGGTGCGGGCCGGGGAACACGGCTGGGCTACGCCAGACGCGGTGGTGTCGATGGTCGTCGGAGTCGTCGCGGTGGCCGGGTTCGTCTGGTGGGAGCACCGGCTCGGTCGGCTGCCCGACGGCCAGCCGCTGATCGACCCACGACTCCTGCGGCCTGGGCCGTTCCTCTGGGGGTCGGCGCTCGCCGCGGTCGCCGGACTGGCGATGATCGGCGTGCTGTTCACGCTGCCCCAGTACTTCCAGGGTGTGCGGGGAACCGGCACCCTCGGCAGCGGCGTTCGCCTGCTTCCCCTCATCACCGGCATGGTGGTCGGCGCCGGACTCGCAGGCCACCTGGCGGCGGCGGTCACCGCACGGATGTCGGCCGCGCTGGGATTCGTCGTGCTTGCCGCTGGCCTCGCCCTGGGAGCCACCGTCACTCCCACCTCCAGCACCGCGTTCACCGCCGGCTGGACGGCGCTCGTCGGCGCGGGAACCGGGCTGGCCCTGGCCGCGGCGACCGCGGCGGCGTTGGCCGGGCTGTCGGCCGAGCGCAGCGGCACCGAATCCGCCGTCGTGCAGGCGTTCAACAAGGCCAGCGGTCCGCTCGGTACGGCGATCACGGGCAGCCTGCTCGTAGCGGTCTACCACGCCCGGCTCGACAGTGCCGGGCTGCCGGGAACGGTGACCGAGAGCGCGCGCAGGAGCCTCTACGAGGGTGCCGCCGCGGCGGCTGGCGTACCTGAACTGGAACAGGCGGTCCGCGCGGCGTTCGTCGACGGGATGAGTGCCGCATTGCTGGGGTCCACCGCGATCGCCGTGCTCGGTGCCGTCACGGCCGTGGCCGTCCTTCCCGGCCGGCAATCCCGTAGAACGGAGGCCGGCCAGCCGACCGAGGAAGGGACCATCGATGCCGTCGCGCACTGACCGGGCGACACCTGGGCTGCGAGAACGCAAGAAGGCGAGGACTCGGGCCGCCATCCAGACCCACGCCCTGCGGCTGTTCCGCGAGCAGGGCTACCAGGCCACGACCATCGAACAGATCATCGACGCGGCGGATGTCTCGGAGACGACGTTCTTCCGCTATTTCCCTACCAAGGAGCACGTCGTCCTCCAGGACGATCTCGATCCTCTGATCATCGAGGCGTTCCAGAACCAACCCCCGGAGCTCTCACCCGTGCAGGCGATACGCGCCGCGGTTCGTCACCAGTTCGACGCTCTCACCCCCGAGCAGCGACAGGCGGTACGGGAACGGACGTCGCTCATCGTCGGCGAGCCCGCCCTGCGCGCCGCCATGCTCGACCAGATCTCCCAGGCGATGCTCCTGCTCGCGGAGGCCATCGCACAACGCACCGGGCGCCCGAAAGACGCTCTCGCCGTGCGCGCCATCGCCGGCAGCGCCGTCGGTGCCATGCTCGCCACGCTGCCCGCCCTGGCCGACGACCCGCACGCGGACCTGCCCGCCCTCGTTGACGAGGCCCTGGGCTACCTGGAGACCGGACTACCCGTCTGAGTCTCACCGAGCCGAACGCCCAGGAGGCAGACGGGCCGGCCGAGGGCTGACGTTCCCGGCTGGCCTTTCGCGGTCTACTGCCTCAGCCGACCCTGCGGTCCGCGTTGGACCAGTAGCGCGCGCGCAGCGCCTTCTTGTCCGGCTTTCCCACCGCGGTGAGCGGAAGGGTGTCGACGAAGTCCACGCCCTTGGGTGCGTGGTGGGAGCCCTTGTGTTCCTTCACCAGCGCGGCCAGTTCCTCGGCCGTGACGGTGATGCCGGCGCGCAGCACCACGACGGCTCGGACGGCTTCGCCCCACTTGTCGTCGGGCACGCCGATGACCGCCGCCGCGGCGACCGCCGGGTGCGTGGAGAGGACGTCCTCGATCTCACGGGGGAAGACGTTGAAACCGCCGCTGACGATCATGTCCTTCTTGCGGTCCACGATCGTGTAGAAACCGTGCTCGTCCATGCGGGCGATGTCGCCGGTGTGCAGCCAGCCGCCGGCGAGCGCCTGCGCGGTCTGCTCCGGCTTGTTCCAGTAGCCCTTCATGACGAGTGGCCCCTGGACGCAGATCTCGCCGGGCTCGCCGGCGGGAACCGGCTCACCCTGGTCGTCGAGCAGAGCCACCCGCACCCACGACACCGGACGCCCGCACGAGACCAGCCGGGCCGGATCGTCCGGGTTGTGTTCTTCCTTGCGCAGGACGAACACGGTCTGCGGGGCCTCGGTCTGGCCGTAGAACTGGAAGAAGACCGGGCCGATCCGCCCGATCGCCTCCCGCAGCCGGCCCGGCGACATCGGCGAGGAGCCGTAGAACACCGTTTCGAGGCTGGAGAGGTCGGTCTCGGCGAACCGGGGATGGTCGAGCAGGGCGTAGATCATCGACGGCACCAGGAAAACCGACGTGATGCGGTGCGCTTCGATGGCCTCGAGCACCTTGCCGGCGTCGAACTTGGGCAGGACGACCACGGAGCCGCCCTGGTGCAGCACGGGAACGATGAACGGCGCGCCCGCGTGGCTCAGCGGTGTGCAGACCAGATGACGCAGTTCCTTCGGCCACTGCCATTCCGTGAGCAGGATCTGCGTCATCGCCGCGCTGCCGCGGTAGGTGGACATGACGCCCTTGGGCTGGCCGGTGGTGCCACCGGTGTAGGCGATCGCGGCGATCGCCTCCGGGTCGAGCCGGGGCGCGGTCAGCGGGCGTGGCTCGTAGCCTGCCGCCAGTGCGACCAGATCCGCGCCGACGTCGCTGGGCCCGAAGGACAGCAGCCGCCTCAGGGTCGGTACCCGCTCGCGCAGCGCGGCGGCACGCTCGGTGAAGGACGGGTCGAACACCAACGTCTCGATCTCGGCGTCGGCGAGCACATAGGCGTGGTCGTCGAGGGAGCCCAACGGGTGAAGCGCCGTGTTGCGCCCACCGGTGACCATGTAGGCGCCCATGGAGTAGAGGACCTCGGGCCGGTTCGTGGACAGCATGGCCACGCCACTGCCGGGCCGCACCCCCTGCGCCGTGTAGACCTGCGCGTACTGGCTGATCCGGGCGGCCAGCTCCCCGGCGGTGAGAACGCTTTCCCCGAGGTAGATGGCGGGCTTCGCCGGGTCGCGTCGCAGTGCGCCGATCAGAAGGTCCGGGAGGAACGCGCCGCGATAGAGGTCGTCCGCCGCCTCGGGTAGTCCGCGACTCATGATGGTCCCGCCTCCTGCCTCCAGGCCGCTCACTTGGCCGGGAATCGTTGTGCGCCGTCGAGCCGGATGTTCTCGCCGTTCAGGTACGGATTGCGCAGGATCGCCTCGACGAGCAGGGCGAACTCCGCCGGGTGGCCCATACGGTGCGGGAAGATGATGCTGGCGACGAGCTTGTTCTGCAGTTCCGCGGACGCGCTGCGCATCAGCTCCGTACCGATGGTTCCCGGGGCGATGGCGCAGACCCGGATGCCCAGCGGCGCCAGGTCGCGGGCGAGCGGCAGGGTCATCCCCAGGATCGCCGCCTTCGCCGACGCGTAGGCGACCTGCCCGGCCTGGCCCTCCAGCCCGGCCAGCGAGCCGGTGTTCACCACGACCCCGCGCTGGCCGTCCTCGTCGGGGGTGTTGGCGGCCATCGCGGCCGCGGCGAGCCGGGTCACGTTGAACGTCCCGACCGCGTTCTTCGCCATGGTGGCGACGTACGTCTCCAGGTCGTGCGGGCTGCCGTCACGGGCGACGGTGCGTGCCGGCCGGGTTCCGCCGCCGGCCACGTTGATGACGTACGACAGGGTGCCCAGCGACCGCGCCGCGGCGATGGCCGCCTGGACGTCCGCCTCGACGGTGACATCGCCGGGGACGGCCACGGTCATGCTTCCGAGCTCCGCGGCGAGGGCGGCGGAGCGCTCGCCGTCCAGGTCGACGATCGCCACGGCGACCCCCAGCCCGACGAGATGGCGGACGGTGGCCGCCCCCAGCCCGCCGGCCCCGCCGGTCACGATCGCCGACGCACCCTGCAATCTCATCGGCCGTCCTCTCCAACCTCTGTAACTGGTCCAGATGTTTCGGGTCGGCTCGGCAAGCCAGGCAAGCCAGGCAGCTGTGTGCCGGCCGGAACCGTGATGGTCTTCGGCTCCAGGTAGGAGCTCAGCCCTTCGGGCCCCAGCTCCCGGCCCAGACCGGACTGCTTCATCCCACCGAACGGCGCCGCCGGGTCCAGCGACAGGCCGTTGACCCCGAACGTTCCGCTCCGGATGCGCCGCGCGACCGCGAGCCCACGCTGGACGTCGTCCGTCCACACCGTGCCGTGCAGGCCGAACGGAGTCCCGTTGGCGATCGCGACCGCGTCGTCGATGTCCTCGTAGGGGATGAACGCGACGACCGGCCCGAAGATCTCCTCCTGCGCGATCCGCATGCTCGGGGTGACGTCACGGAACACGGTCGGTTCGACGTACCAGCCGGTTTCGAGGCCGTCCGGTACCCCGCCGCCGGCGACGAGGGTGGCGCCTTCGCGCTGCCCGGTCTCGATGTAGCCGAGCACCTTGTCCCGCTGGCGCTGCGAGATCAGCGGGCCGAGGAACGTCGTGGGGTCCGCCGGGTCACCGACCCGCAGCTTCGTCGTGATGGCGGCGAACCGCTCGACCGCCTCGTCGTAGCGCCGGGCGGAGACGAGGACGCGTGACTGGGCCGTGCAGAACTGCCCGCTCAGGAACAGGCTCACGGTCATCAGCCGGGCCATCGTGGCCTGCAGGTCGATGTCGTCGAGCACGATCGCCGCGGACTTGCCGCCGAGCTCGAGGGTGACCCGCTTGAGCTGGTCGCCGGCGAGGCTCGCGATGCGCCGGCCGACGGCGGTGCTGCCGGTGAAAGCGATCTTGTCGATGCCCGGGTGCGTGACCAGCTGCTCGCTGCCGCTCGGGCCGGCGGCGAGCACGTTCAGGACGCCCGCCGGCAGGCCCGCGGCGTCGGCGGCCGCCGCGACGATGTTCGCGTGCAGCGGCGTCTCGGGGGCGGCCTTGAGCACGACCGTGCAGCCGGCGGCCAGCGCGGGGGCGAACTTCATCGCGGCCAGGAAGAACGGGACGTTCCAGGGGACGATCGCGGCGACGGCCCCGACCGGCTCCTGGCGGACGACGACGGGGGAGTAGCGGCCCGCGCGCGGCGTCTCCACCGCCAGCGTCGCCGCGGCCTCGGTGTAGAAACGCAGGACGTCGAGGCCGTTGTCGACCTGGCCGGGCTTCACCAGCGACGTGGGGGTGCCGTTCTCCAGCGTGATCGTCCGCGCCAGCTCGTCGGAGCGTGTCTCCAGCTGGGCCAGGAACTCGGCCATGATCGCGGCTCGTTCGGCCGGCGGCAGGCCGGGCCACGGCCCGTGGTCGAACGCGTCGCGCGCCGCGGTGACCGCCGCGTGGACGTCGCCCGCTCCCGCGTCCGGGACCTGGGCGATGACCTGCCCGGTGCTCGGCGACCGGACCTCGAGCTGACGCTCCGACGTCGCCGGAACCCACTTCCCGCCGATGAACACCTCGTTGGCCGCCCGCATGCGCGTGCTCCTCTCGTCGCCCGGTGCCCTCTCGCCGTGGCCCATGACCTGTGACCCGCCGTGGACCCCTGACTTGGGACAAAAACTACTAGATGTCGCATGGCACGTCGAACTATTGCGGGTGTCTCATCCGCTTCACCCCAAAGGCCGGACCAGGCGGCTCTACGATGGCTCCATGACGGTGATCACGGGCGACGAGGACGGGGGTCAGCGCGCACCGGGGTGGTGGGGCAGTGACAGCGCGCTGCTCGACGACGAGGAGGCGCGGCGGCGGCTCGTCGCCGCGACGGTCCGCTGTGTCCTGCGGCGTGGCTCCGGCCGGATCCGGGTCGAGGAGGTGGCGGTCGAGGCGGGCGTCTCGCGGTCCACCGTCTACCGGTATTTCAAGACCCGTGACGAGCTGATCCTCGCCGTCCTGCTCAGCCGGGTCGACGCGGCCATGAGCGGGGTGCTGGGCGGTTTGCGTGACCCGAAGGATGCGGCCGGGTCGCTCGTGGCGGTGTTCGTCGACTCGATGGCCATGGTGAACAAGGACACCATCAGTGAGGCTCTGTTCTCCGAGGGCGGCCGTTCCGCGGTGGAGCTGCGGGAACTGACCGCTGAGCCCATCGTCGACGCGGTGTACCGGCACCTGGAGCCGCTGCTGAACCGGTGGAGCGAGAGCGGCCAGCTGTACGAGGATCTGGATGTGCGCGAGACCGTTCGATGGCTGATCGCGGTCGGGTCCATCCTGATGGTGCCGCCGTGGTCCACCTGGTCGCCGCAGCAGCAGCGCGTCTTTGTGAACACCCACGTCGTGCGCGCTCTCGTCAGGCCTTCCTGAGCAAGGCCTTCCTGGATGCGTCAAGTCAAACTTGACGTCAACCTCGACATACTTCTACGGTGCGGAAGCGCCCACTGCCCGGCCCGTCGAGGACGCGGGTTCACGAAAGGCGGCTGCCAGATGGTCAGTACACGCGCGGCGGTGCTCCACGGCCCCGGCCAGGATTTCAAAATCGAGACGGTCGAGATCGATCACCCGCGGGCTGGCGAGGTTCTCGTCGACCTTCAGGCCTGCGGCTTATGTCATTCCGACGAGCATGCCCGCACAGGCGACATGCCGATGCCGCACTATCCGCTGATCTGCGGCCACGAGGGCGCCGGCGTGGTGGAGGAGGTCGGCCCGGGGGTCACCTCGGTCCAGCCCGGGGACCACGTGGCGCTGTCGTTCGTGCCGTCCTGCGGAGCCTGCCAGTGGTGCCGGACGGGCCGGGCCTTTCTCTGTAACGACGGCGCGAAGATGTTCGCGATCGGAATGATGACGGACGGGCGTATCGCCCACCGCCTCGGCGATCAGCCGGTCGCCCGGTACACCCAGCTGGGCGCGTTCGCCGAGCGCCAGCTGCTGGCCGAGACGTCGATCGTCAAGGTCGACCCGGAGATCCCGTTCACGGCCGCCGCGCTCGTCTCCTGCGGGGTCGCCACCGGTTTCGGTTCGGCGGTGAACCGGGCCGAGGTGAGACCGGGGGACACGGTCGCCGTCCTGGGCATCGGCGGGATCGGCGTCAGCGCGGTCCAGGGCGCGCGGATCGCCGGCGCACGGCAGGTCTTCGCGGTCGACCCGGTCGAGTTCAAGCGTGAGCAGGCACTGCGCCTGGGGGCCACCCATGCGTTCGCCTCCCTGGCCGAGGCCACCGAGGAGATCAGGCGGCTCACCGACGGGGTCATGTGCACCTCGGTCATCTGCGCCTATTCGGTGATGCACGCCGAGCTGCTCGAACCGGCGCTCACGCTGACCGCCAAGGACGGCACCTGCGTCATCACCGCGGTCGCGCCGATCACCCAGAAACAGGCCGACGTCAACCTGTTCATGCTCGCGATGTCGAACAAGCAGATCCGCGGCTGCCTGTACGGTTCGCAGAGCCCCCGGGTGGCGATTCCGAAGCTGCTCGACCTCTACACCGCCGGCATCCTCAAACTGGACGAGCTGGTCACCCGCACCTACACCCTTGACCAGGTGAACGAGGGCTACGCTGATCTGGCGGCCGGCCAGATCCTGCGTGGCGCGCTCGTCTTCTGAGCTTCCAGCTTCTGAGCTTCCAGCTTCTGAGCTTCCAGCTTCTGAGCTTCCAGCTTCTGAGCTTCCTGAGCGCGCACCGAATCCACAACCGGGAGTAGGTATGACGTCCGAGCAGTCGTTGGCCGGCCGGCGGATCCCGCTGGTCGACTACCTGGTGCTGGAAGGTGAACCGCATCTGGTGGCGCATGAATGCGTCACCTGTGCGGCCAGGTATTTCGACCGGCGCAACGCCTGTGCCTCCTGTGAGCAGGCCGAGTTCCGCGTGGTGGATGTGCCCACCGAAGGCGAGCTGCGCGCGTTCACGATCGTCTCGTTCGCCGCGCCCGGGGTGCCGGTGCCGTTCGTGGCCGGGGTGGTCGACTGCGGCGGGACCACCGTCCGCGGCAACGTCGTGAACGTTGCGCCGGACCCGGAGCACATCCGGCTGGGAATGAAGCTGCGGCTGACCACGACGTCGCTCGGCACCGACGCCGCGGGCGTCGAGGCGATCGGGTACGGGTTCGAGCCGGCCGCCTGACGGCGCGCGAGAAGACACGAACGGGAGAAGCCGGTGGCGGAGAACGTCTGGATCCTCGGTATCCACATGACGAAGTTCGGTAAGCATCCGACGCTCGACCCGGTCGACCTCGGCGTCGAGGCGATCCGGGGCGCACTCGCCGACGCCGGGCTGCGCATGCGGGATGTCGGTGTCCTCGCGGCGGGCAACCTCATGGGCCGGGGCGGCTCCTTCGGCCAGCAGCTGCAGAAGCAGACCGGGCAGACCGGCATCCCGGTGTTCAACGTCGCGAACGCGTGCGCCACCGGCGCGACGGCGCTGCGGGTCGCCGTCATGGCGATCCGGGCCGGTGAGACGGAGGTGGGCCTCGCGGTCGGCGCAGAGAAGCTGTCGGGGGCGGGCCTGCTCGCCGGCGGCGCCCGCGAGGCGGAGGGCGACACCTGGGCGCCGAAGGGCCGGTTCGGCGCGGTCGCCGCGCTCGACGGCCGGGTCGGCACCGAGACGATGCCAGGCGTCTTCGCGCAGATCGGGATGGAGTACGGGCACAGGTACGGGGGCACCAGCTTCGAGCTGTTCGCGCGGATCTCGGAGAAGAACCACGCGCACTCCACGCTGAACCCGCTGGCCGCCTACCAGAAGCGGTTCACGCTTGAGCAGATCATGAACGACGTCATGATCGCGTACCCGAACACCCGTCCGATGTGCTCGGCGAACTGCGACGGTGCCGCCGCGGCCGTGGTCGTCAGCGAGACGAAGCTGCGCACCCTGTCACTGGAACAGCAGCGCCGCGCCGTCAAGATCAGCGCCTCGGTGCTGACCAGCGACCCCTGGCAGGAGGCCTGCCAGGTCCTGCCCGACGTCAACACGCTCACCCGCGTCGCCGCCGAGCAGGCCTACGAGCAGGCCGGCGTGGGCCCGGAGGATCTCGACCTCGTCGAGCTGCACGACTGCTTCGCCACCGCCGAGCTCGTCCACTACGACAACCTGAAGCTGTGCCCGCAGGGCGGCGCCGTGGACTTCTTCAACTCGGGCGCGACCTGGCGGGACGGCAGGACCCCGGTGAACGTGTCGGGCGGGCTGGAGTCGAAGGGCCATCCGATCGCGGCGACGGGCATCGCCAACGTCTGGGAGGTCGCCACCCATCTGCGCGGCGAGGCGGGCGATCGCCAGATCGCCGGCGCCCGGGTGGGCCTGGCCCACGTCATCGGCCTCGGCAGCGCCTGCGGCGTGCACATCCTCGAGAAGGCGGCGGCCTGACCCCCATGGGGAGCGCGCCGCCGTCACCCGCGGCCGGCCTTATCTGATCCTGATCCGAGGCCCGTCGGCCTCCGCCGCGCTCAGCTGAGCAGCTTGCTGATCTCGGTGGAGGCCGCGCGGGCCTCGATCCGCATCAGGCCCAGGTTGGAGTTGAACGGGCCGGACAGCACCAGCACCGCCTGTTCGCCTGCCGCGTACACCACCAGGTAGCCGTGGTCACCGCGGACCACCGTCTCCTGCATCTCACCGAGTCCGGTCCGGTCCGAGATGCGCTTGCCCAGGCCGAGCGCCGTCGCTGCCATCGCCGCCATTCGTTCGGCGTCCGGCTCGGGGAAGTCGTGCGCCACGGACAGCCCGTCCACCGACGCCACCATGGCGCCGTTCAGCTCCGGAATCGACCGCCGCAGCTCCGACACCACGCGCGACAGCTCCGACTGAATACTCACCGATGCACCTCTGTCCTGAACGGTTTCGATTGACCTGGGTGGCTCTGGCGCCGTCTCCGGGGACGGGTCGTCCGGGGACGGGTCGTCCGGAGATGGATCGTTCGGGGACGGATCATCCGGCGGCACTGCTACGGCTGGCCGCACCCGCAAGGGCGTCGTGACATCCGCGAGGCGTGTACCGGGGACGGGCCGCGCCGCCTCGGCTGGCTGCCCCGCGCCGAGCGGCTGCCGGTCGGCGGGCGGCCTGCCGTCGTGGGCCTCCTCCTCGGAGGGCTGCGATGTCGTCGAGGTCGGGGCCCGGTTGCGCCACGACCGTTTCGACGTGCTGCGGTGCCGCGACGGACTGCCCCCCTCGTCCAGCATCGTGACCGGCCGCGTTCGTCCGCCAGAGACGTTCCGCGGAGGTCACGCTCGCCGAGCCGCCCTCGGCCGGTACCTGTCCGCGGCGGACAAACCGGCCTTGGCGGTCGACATTACCCGTCCGACTTCAACTTTCCGCCGGGGCCTTCCGCGGAGACGTCCCAGCCGCGCGAAGGCGCCGTGTTCGGCTGCCGCATGGCACGGCACCGGATGCGCCAGGAGGCCGCTTTCGCTGGTCAGCGGCCCCGAGAGCCACGGCGATCGGATAGCGGAATATTCTGCGTACGATGCCGACCAAGCCTGGCTGACGCCGGGAGAAGCGGTCAGCCGCACCACGGAACGACCGTCGGGTGTGACGCGGCGTGCGACTCCCGGGTTTCCCTGGACGGACCATCGACAAGGCTGGAGATGTACGTGCGGAAGCAGTCGGTGACCTCCATCCTGCGCGAGCTCATCGCGTCGTCCGAGGACATCGAGGCCTCCGCGCTGGTCTCGATGGACGGCCTGCTCATGGCGTCGATGCTGCCACCCGAGTTCGAGCAGGACCGCGTGGCCGCGATGAGCGCGGCGATGCTCGCCCTGGGCACGCAGACGAGCATGGAGCTCAACCGCGGCGCGCTCGACCAGATCCTCATCCGGGGCCAGCGCGGTCATGTGCTGCTCACCCGGGCGGGCCCGGAGACCGTTCTGGTGGTCGTCACCCGGCCGAACGCCCAGCTGGGCACGACGTTTCTCGACGTGCGCCGGGGCGCTGAGGCGCTGTCCGCGGCCCTTTAGGACCCATGGACCCATGGACCCCTGAACCCTCTGAACCGCGTGCGCCGAACGGGCGGGACCGGCGCCGGGCAACGGCTGACAACAGCTGGGCTGACAACGGCCGGTGGGGGCGCAGCCGGCCGGCCCGCGTGCTGGATCACTACAAAGCAGGAGACGACGGGTGGACGGCCACAGGGCGGACAGAGCGGAGCTCCGGGCGCCGCGACACGACGCCGGACCATTACGGCCGGCCCCGTACCCGTGGGCCGGTGCCGCGGCGTCGTCCCGCGGCGAACCGCCGATCACGGTTCGTCGCTATGACCCGGCGCGGTACCTGCAGGGACTGGTGGCGTCCGCGTGGCGCCAGGCAGCGGATCGGGGCCAGGCGGTGTACATCCAGGGCGACTGGCCGGGAATCGCCGTCTACCCGCGCAGTCTCACCGCCGTCGTCTACGGAGGCGAGGACAGCCTGCGGCCGTACGCCGGGACGGAGGACCTCCCACTGCGCGCAGGCCTGGTCTTCTCACGTGCACCCGAATACGACGTCAACCACCCGGGCATGGTGCCGCTCGACGTCCTGATGTGGAAGCTCGCGCTGGGAGCATCCCGGGGCCGGCTGCCGCTCGACACGCCCCTCGACACCCCGTGTGCCCTGTGGGAGTGGCCCAACTTCACCCGGCTGATCGTGACGCCGGGCGCGATGAGCGTGGCGGCGCTGTGGGCTCGACAGGTCTGTACGCTCAGCGAGACGATCAGCCTGTTGCGCCTGCCAGCCGAGGACGTCTTCGTCTTCTACAGCGCCGCCGTCGCGGTCGACCTCGTCCACCCGGAGCTCCCGTCGCGGCCGGCCCCGCTCCGCTCGTCCGCGCAGCTGCAGCCGCAGCCGCAGCCGGTCGATGCCCCGTCGCCAAGACGGAGCCTGTTGCGCAAGCTGTTCGACAGACTTCGCCCGCCCGACGGCCCCTCGGCCGACACCACCCCTTCGAGTCATCCGTAGAGACACATGTGACCCACAACAAGATCGTTTTCTCTGGGCCGGTGGGCGCGGGGAAGACCACCGCGATCGCGGCCATCAGCGACATTCCCCCGGTCACCACCGAGGCCCGGCCCACGGACGGGACCAGGGACATCAAGGCGACGACCACCATCGCCATGGACTACGGCGTCGTGCGGCTCGGCGGTGCCGAGCGGATCCACCTCTACGGCACCCCGGGTCAGGACCGTTTCACCTTCATGCGGCACATCCTCGCCGAGGGGGCGATCGGCGTCGTCCTCCTGATGACCAACACCCGGCCGACACCACTCGCCGACCTGGACGAGTTCGTCGGCACCTTCCGAGCGGTGATCGACGAAACGGCGCTGGCGGTCGGCGTCACCGGGATGGACCTCCGCCGTACGCCCGGTCTGGACGACTACCACCAGGTCCTGGCACGGGTCGGCATCACCGCGCCGGTCTTCGAGATCGACGCGCGGCGTCGCGGGGACGTCGCCCTTCTCGTCCAGGCACTGCTCCTGAGCGTCGACCCGGGACTCGCCGCGGAGATCGCCCCGCCCGGCACCGGGCCGGGAGCCTTCCAGCGTGCCGCCGGCGACTACTGGTGACGTCCCTGCGGCGGCTGCTGCCTGCCGACACCGGCGCTACCTGCGGATACTCGCTACCTGCGGATACTGTGGTCACCCGTCTCCGCGGCGTCTGTTCGTGACCGACGCGACGCCCACGGACCTCCTTCACGAAAGGCACCGATGACGCCGAACGGCCGCCAGGACAGCCACGTCGCGGCACCGGCGACAGCCCTGGTGCTGGGCGCGTTGGCCGGCACCCTCGCCAGCCGTCTTCTACGCCCCCGCTCCGCCGGCGGGCGAACACCCGAACTGATCGACGCCGGGACGTCCACCGGCCCGGCGACCGTGCCGGGACGACCGGACGAGAGCTCGGCGAGGCTGCGATCGGTGACCCGGCAGCTCGACGAGACCCGAGCCGCTCTCGCCGAGGCCCAGGCCGAGATGCTGCGGATGAGCGGCACGACCAAGGAGATGACCGACCGGGCCGAGACCGAGATGGGCAGAATGGAAAGCGCCGCCATCACCGCCCTGGAGTCGGCGGCGGCCTCGAACCGCCAGGAGGTCGCGGGCCTGCGGCGCAGCCTGGCCGCCGCCGAGGACGCCGCACGAGTGCTGCGGGGCGACCTTGACGCGGAGCGTCGACGGGCGGCGTTGATCGAGTCGGCGCTGGCCGGCCGGGACGCCCAGCTCGCGGACCTGCGTGCCAGCCTCCGCACCGCCGACGCCGACGAGGTCTGACAGCCCGGCCCGCGAGCACCGTGCCCGTCTGCCTGTGCCCGTCTGCCTGTGCCCGTCTGCCTGTGCCCGACAGCCGCGGATGTCGGGCACGCGCGACGGTGAGTGGCGTCAGATGAGCGGCGTCAGATGAGCGCCCGGTGCGGACGTATCTCGAAGGTGCAGGTCGGGTCACCGGCCCCCTCGCAGGCGGTCTCGGTCCCCTGCATGACGACGCCGGTCACCGCCTGCAGGGCCCCGACGAACACACCCAGCGTGTAGGCGCACATCGGCTCCGTCGTCTCCATCTGGTGGCTGCACGCCCCTTCGACCAGCCGCACCACATATGCCCCGGAGTCGTCCGACGTCACCTCGGTCACCAGGCAGAGCCGGGTGCCCTCGATACCGAACGTGTCGACGAACAGGCGCAGGAGCTTCTCGTCATCCAGCCGGGATCCATCCAGGCCGAGATCGGAGATGACGCCCTGCCCGCGCATCCGGCCAGCGCCCAGGACGGGCCCACGGCCGACGAGATCCTCGGTGTAGACCCGCATCTGCTGCAGACAGGTGGCGGAGACCATCGGCCCCAACGTGGGACGCTGGTTGACAGGCATGGGAAAACTCCCGGTTCAGGGCACGCGTCGAAGTGACGGGCGCGAGCCAGCGGCGCGGCAGGCACGCGGCGCTCACCGCAGGTCAGGCGCCGACTCTACCCAGCCCGGAGCAAAGCCGAAGAACCCGGACCTTCCGGCGGGATCTCAGCCGAGGGTGACCGGCAGGCGTTCCCAGCCGCGGGCGGTGGAGGTGTGGGCCAGCTTCGCGTTGCCCCAGTCGACGTCCCAGTCGGTCCAGCGGTTCAGCAGCTCGTCGAGAGCCACCCGCCCCTCCAGCCGGGCCAGCGAGGCACCGAGGCAGAAGTGGATGCCGTACCCGAACGACAGGTGACGGTCGATCCGGCGGTGGATGTCGAAGATGTCCGGGTCGGGGAAATGCCGCTCGTCGCGGTTCGCGGAGGCGTTGAGCAGCGTCATGATGCTGCCCTCGGGAACGGTCTGCCCGTACAGTTCGACATCCCGGGCGACGGAGCGGGCCTGGATCGGTGACGGCGCCTCGAAACGCAGGATCTCCTCGATCGCGTTCGGGAGCAGTGACCTGTCCCGGGCGATCTCCCGGCGCTGGTCGGGATGCTCGGCCAGCAGCTTCCCGGTCCAGCCGATCAGCCGGGTCGTGGTCTCGTTCCCCGCGCCGGCCAGCAGCGTGACGTAGGTGAGGATCTCCTCGCGGGACAGCCGCCGGACGGTGCCCGTCTCGTCCTCGAACTCGGTGGTGAGCATCTCGGTCATCAGGTCGTCCGACGGATGCTTCGCCCGCCAGTCGATGTACTCGGCGAACATGGAGCCGTCGAGGAACCCGTCGCTGTACATCTCCTCCGAGCTGGTCTCCTCCAGGTTCATGCCCTTGTCGAGGCGGTCACGGATCGCCTCCTGGTCGCTCTCCGGAATGCCGAGCAGGAAACCGATGGTGCGCATCGGCATCTGCGCCCCGAGCTGCCGGATGAGGTCGAACGTGCCCGCCCCGACCAGGGGGTCGAGGCAACGCACCGTGAACTCCCGGATCTTCGGCTCCAGCGCGCTCATCCGCTTCGGCGTGAACACCCGCGCGAGCAGCCCGCGGTGGATGTCGTGCAACGGCGGGTCCTCGAACAGGATCACCCCCGGCGGGATCTCGATGTTCGCCCGGATGACCTCCAGTACGGACCCCTTCCCGGACCGGTAGGTCTGCCAGTCGGTGAGCGCGGGTGCCACGTCGGTGTATCGGCTCAGCGCGTAGAACTCGTACCGCTCGTTGTAGTAGAGCGGAGCCTCGTCACGCAGCCGTCGCCAGACCGGATACGGGTCGTTGTCGATCTCGAAGTCGAAGGGGTCGTAGTAAAGGTCGTCCGCGCTGATGGTGGTCAACGGGCCCTGCCCTTCCACGTGCGGCTGTCGGACTATCCTGATCCCGAAGCCCAGCCCGGCTTCGGCACCCAGCGCCGGCCGGACGTCCGGGCACGCGACCACATACACGTACCTCGAACTTGACCTCGATATCAATTTTCCTAGTTTCCGGCGAACGATCCGAGACGTCAACCCATCCGGGCCCACCCGCCGCCGGTCGCCGACCACCAACCGGGATACCACGCCGCACCCGGAGTGGGGAAGGGGAGCTCGGACTCCTCCGCTTGCGGGTGACTCCGGCCTTGGCGGACTGGCGCACTCCCGCCGTGGGAATACGCCTGCCGGGGTTCGGTGCCGGACGAAGACGGCCTGAACCCGTTCCGTTCCGGCTCGGCGTCGACGTCGTGTGGAAGGCATTCGCGGCTGGAATCGTTCTGCTGGCCCTGGCGGCATACTGGTTCCACTGGAACGTGACCTATGCTGAAGACGGAACAGCCGTGACCGCCGAGGTGCTCGATGCCGGCGGACCGAAGGAGCGGCCGACGGTCCGTTTCGTCACCCGTAATGGCGTGCCGACTGTTACGCAGCTCACGGACTACGGTGATTATCCCAGCGCTGGGGAAATCATCACGGTGGAATACGACGAGGGTGATCCGGGTCGCGCCCGGCGATATGAAGGGTCGTGGTACTGGGCGTACCCCGCGGGCGTCACGGTGATCGGCCTCGCGGTTCCCGTTTCAGCCGTGTGGATCTTCTGTCGGCGCCGTCGCGAGTATCCCGGGTGGGAACCGCTGGCGATGGCCGACGTCACGGAGATCTTCTCGTCTCTTTCGGCACCCTGGTGGGTCGGGCTGCGGCCAGCCGAATCCTCCGAGGGGAGCGGCAGGCAGCGGAGCGACGACTCGCGGGACTGTCAGGAAGCCCACATCCAGATGCTGCGCCGAGACCAGCAGGAGATCCACCGGGCGTTGCCGGGCTGGGATCTATGGGGCGTCGGTGGAATACCCGATGCCGAGCGGTGGCGGGTCGGTCAACGGCTGAGCATGGCCTACGACGAAGTATGGTGCCGCCGTCGCCGTGGTGAGACATGGCGGCTGAAGATCAGTCTGGTGGAATCCGCACCGCCCACCGAGACGACCGGTCGACAATGAGCCCGGTGGGGAGATGTCTGGTCAGGCTGGTGCCGGTGTCCGTGGTGCTGGTAGTCGTTCTGGTCGTTGCCGGTCGGCTGATCACCGATGGTGTCGCCGGGGTGCGGGCCGCGGACGAGGATGCGGCGCGTTGGCTCGCCGCTCGCCGCGAGCCGTGGCTTCTCGAGGTGACCCGGTGGGCGACGTACCTGGCTGACCTGTGGGTCGTGGTGGGCGCTGGCGCGGTACTGGTGGCGATCACGGCCTGGTGGTCGCGTGGATGGTGGATGCCGGCCGGCGTAGTTGCGCTGACTGCCGGCGAGGCGGCGATCTACGAGGTGTCGAACACCCTTGTGGCCCGGCCGCGCCCGGCCGTCACGCGGCTTGATCCGGGTGATCCGATGGCGAGTTTCCCCTCGGGCCATTCCGCGGCTTCGGTCTGCCTCTACGGTGGCCTGGCGTATGTGCTGCACGGCATCGCACGTCGCCGGGCCGCTGGTCCGTCCTCCGAGCGACCCGCGGCTGCCCGGCGTGGGGTCACGATCGCCCGGTGGCTGTGGCTGCCGGCCGCGGTCGGCGCCGCGGTGCTTCCGCTGGTCGTGGCCTTCTGCCGGACCTACCGGGGAATGCACTACGCGTCCGACGTCGTCGCCGGCCTGCTCCTCGGAAGCTGCTGGTTCCTCGCGGTCAGCGTGGTGGTGCTGTCCCGAGCCTGGCGCACCGGCTCCCCGGAAACCGCCGGCTCCCCGGAAACCGCCGGCTGCCCGGAAACCGCCAGCTGCCCGGAAACGGGGACGTCGTTTTAGCGGGACGATCTCGGGTACCCGGCTTCTCGTGTCGCGATAGCTTCGCGAAGGCGCGAAAGGTCGGTGCGTTGTGTCCCTGCTTGCCTGGGCCATCCTGGTGGTCCTGCTTCTCGGTGCGGCCTATGCCGCGGCCGTTCTCGTCGACCGCTCCCGCTCCGCCCGGCTGCGAAGCAGATTCGGGCCCGAATACGAACGAACACTTCAGGAGTCCGGCGACCGGCGGAGGACCGAACGGCGCCTCGCGGGTATCGCGCGTCGCCGGGACAGGCTCGACGTCCAGCCGCTGGGGGCCCCGCGCCGGGCGGAGCTGAAGACGAGGTGGACCACCCTGCAGGCCCTGTTCGTGGACGAGCCGGTGACCGCCACCACCCGCGCCGACGAGCTGATCACCACTGTGCTGCGTGAGCGCGGGTATCCGACCGACGACCGTGCCGAGACCGCGGACCTGCTCGCCCTGGATGATCCTGCGCTGGCTGCCGGGCTCCGTAGGACGCACCACGGAACAGCCGGAACGGGCGCCCCTGGCGGCAGCGCCGGGGTGGGCCCGGCCGGGACCGGCACGGAAGCGATGCGGTTGCGATTTCTGGCACTGCGAGCGGTGTTCGACGGCCTCATCGCGCCGGCCGAGGAGCACTCCGCCGCTGGCCCGGTGGGCCTGCCTCGTTCGACCGACACCGGAAAGCGGGCCTCGGCCGGTGCGCCTCCCACAGGCGCCGGAACGGGCAGTGGTGAGGCCGGTGATCCGGCGCCTCACACGAATTCGTCCACCGACGGCCCGTCTGCGCGGGTAGCGGCGCTTCCCGGTCGTCGGCAGCGTTCCTGAGAGCTCTGAGAGTGGGAGGAAGTTCGATGAACCTCGACGATCGCTCAACCCGCACCGGTATGTATCCCGCCGTTCCAGGAGCCGTCGCCGACCGTCCGGCACACCGCCCGCCGGGCGTCGGCGCCGAAAACGCGGAGAGGGGGAAAGCGGAGACGGAGAAGGCGGAGAGGGAGAAGACAGCTCGGCCGGAGGGACCCGGCAAGGCCGAGAAGACGGAGGCGGAGGCGACCGCGTCCGGCCGGTTGCGGGAGCGGTGGCAGGAGGCGCTGCTGTCGTTCGTCGACGATCCGCGGGAGGCGGTGCGGCAGGCCGATCTGGTGCTCGACGACGCGGTCAACCAGCTCACCGCGGCGGTGCGACGGGAGCAGGAGCGGCTGCGTGCGGCGTGGCGGGAGGACGGGGCCGCGTCGACCGACACGCTGCGCGAGGCGCTGCGCGGCTACCGAGACTTCCTGGAACGAGTGGTGGCGACGCCACGCTGAGGCGCTGCTCTCGCCGGGGATCCCATGACCTTCCGAGGTGGATTGGCCACGCTCGCGAAACGTGCTCAGCAGCGTCGGCTGTCACACCGAAAAAGATCGGTTAAATGTGATTCTCTTCTCACTTCCGGGTCGATGTCATCGTGTGAAACGATGGGCTAACGCAGGCGAGCTCCTTGTTTCCGCGAGGTCTCGGCGGGGAGTGCCGGAGAAAAACTGCAACGTAATGTGATCGCAAGATTCACGTTCACCCAGTAGTTCTCATGCTGGCAGTTCGGCATAGTACGGAGATCCCGAAACTCCGAGATTCGGACTTCTTCGGCCTCACTGGTGTCGCCGACTGCCAGTATGAAGATTTTCTGTGAGGGTGGGTGTGTTTCTGTGACGACTCACATCGAGCCGGTGGCGCCCGCTGTACGGCGGCGCGCGGTTCGGGCCGCCCAGGGCCTGGAGCCGTTCGACCCGCACGGGACGACGACGATCTTCACCGGTGCGGTGATCGCCGAGGTTCCGCTGCCGATCGCCGGCATTCTCAGTGACCGCCCGGCCGCCGAGGTCGCCGAGGTCGCCGAGCAGCAGCGCGCCACCCAGCGGGCCGCCATCGAGATCGGCATGCCGACGGCGCCGCTGACCCAGCAACCGCTCTTCCACGTCCTGGCCGCGACGCTGCCGTGCATTCCCGGGCCGCACCTGACCGATATCGGCGTCGTCGACGGCGACACGGGAACGATCGTGCCCTCCCTGCTTGTGTCTGCCGCGGCGAGCGCATGACCATCCATCGAGAACCGTTCTGGCGGGAGGTCAGGAAATGAGCGGTCCGGTTCCGGCCACGGCCGAGGAGACCGGGGTTCCGGTCATCGACATCGCGGGGCTCGCCGACCCCGAGCTCCGCCCGCCGATCGTCGCCTCGATCGGGGCGGCCTGCGAGCGCGTCGGCTTCATCGTGATCACCGGCCATGGTGTGCCGGGCGAGCTCATCGACCGGATGTACGAGGTCAACCGGGAGTTCTTCGAGCTGCCGCTGGAGCACAAGCTGCGGTCCGCCTCCGCGCGCGGCAACCTGTACCGCGGGTACGGGTCGGTCGAGGCCTTCGGCCGCGAGTCCGTCGTCGAGGGCTTCGAGAACGGCCGGTTCGACGACGCGGCGGACGTCGCCGCGGCGGGGTACGGCCCCGAATGGTCGGAGGACTTCGAGGGCAACATCTGGCCCGCGCGACCGTCGGCGTTCCGCCCGGTCTGGCGCGAGTACTACGCGGTGATGGAGGGGCTTTCGGCCCGGCTGATGGCCGCGTTCGCCGAGGCCCTCGACCTGCCGGCCGACTGGTTCGACGACAAGTTCGACCGGCACACCTCGTATCTGAACGCGAACTTCTACCCGGCCCAGCCCGAACCACCGGAGGACGGCCGGATGCGCCGCGGTGCGCACACCGACATCGGCAGCCTCACCATCCTCTACCAGGACGGAATCGGCGGCCTGCAGGTCTTCGACCGCAGCGGCCGGTGGTGTGACGTCCCGCCGGTGCCCGGCTCGTACGTGATCAACCTGGGGGACATGCTGGCGAAGTGGACGAACGACCGCTGGGTCGCGACCGAACACCGGGTGGTGAACCCGCCGGCCGAGACCGCGCACCAGCCGCGCATGTCCATCCCGTATTTCCAGCACCCGAACTTCGACGCGCTGATCGAGTGCATTCCGTCGTGCACCAGTGCGAACAATCCGCCCCGCTACCGGTCGGTGCTGGCCGGCGACTGGTCGAAATACCGGATGAGCCTCGCCGTATGAAGAGGCCCGCCCGGCCCGGCTCGAACGGGCAAGCCCGCTCCGCAACTCCGCCGGCACGCCGGGGTGGCACCCACCGATCGACGAAGGCGCACACTCATCACACCGAGACGGCTTTTCCGGCGTCAGGCGATGTGACCCGGCCGCCGTCGGCCGGCGCACCGACCACCGGATCGGGCAGGTGCGTCCGCCGGGGCAGGCACAGGGGAGTGCCGAGGAGGAGGACGCCGGCGGCGGTGATGGCGGTGAGGGGGGTGGTGAACGTGGCCAGGCCGCCCCAGATCGCCATGAGCGACGCCTGGGCGACCTTGCTGCTGATGCTCCATGCACTGAGGATCTGTGCGGTGTGGTCGGCAGGCGCACGCCGCAGGCGTTCTGTGGCGCTGATCGGGTTGAAGACGCCCATACAGATGATCAGCAGGGCCTCGATGATGATCACGATGAGGAGTCCGGCGACGCCCGGGCGGGTCAGGGCGAGGCCGAGCGGAAAAACCGAGCGCAGCCAGCCGGAAACCATCAGGACGCGGTACTGCCCGTAGCGGGTGACCAGTCGTGCGCAGCAACGGGCACCGGCGAGGCCGCCGAGGGCGGGGAGGCCGAAGGCGAGGCCGTACTGCCAGGCGGGCAGGTGGTATTCGTCCAGCAGAAGGACGGTGAGAAGCGGGCTGGTGGCCATGATCAGACCGTTGACGGTCATCGCGTTCAGGAACAGACGTCGAAGCGCGCGGTCGCGGAAGATGAACCGCCATCCGCTCAGCATGCCGAGGGCACGTGCGCTGGTGGCGGCCTCGTGGGCCGCGGCGGTGCGGCCTGGTGCGGTGCTGGGCACTGGGGTTCGGGGTGCTGGGGCGCGGGACGCTGGGGTGTGCTGTGCTGCAACGTCGCCGCCGCGGATCCGGAGGATTCCGAGCGCGGAGAGCAGATAACTGACGGCGTCGGCGGCGACGGTGATCACCGGGCCGAGCAGCCCGATGAGCGCGCCGCCGAGTGGCGGGCCGGCCGCGGTCGCCAGCCAGCTCGTTCCCTCGAACCTCCCGTTCGCGACGAGGAGATGCTCCGGGCCTATGAGATGTTTCAGGTACGCGCCGGAGGCGGCGGTGAAGGCGATTCCCGCCGTCGCGGAGATGACGGAGACGGCCAGCAGCTGGCCATAGGACAACAGGTCGAAAAGGTAGGCGGCCGGAACGCTCGCCATGGCGAGGAAGCGAACCAGATCCAACGCGATCAGCACGGGGCGCTTGTTCCGGCGCTCGACCCACGGACCCAGCGGAATCCCCACCCCGGCGGCGACGACGAGGCTGGCCGCACCCAGAAGCGAGACGGCGAAGGCCGGCGAGTGCAGCACCCGGACCGCGAGGAGCGGGAACGCCCCGAAAGCGATCCACGTCCCGTAGGTGCTCACAGCGTAGGCCGCCCACAGCCAGCCGAACCCGGCCCCCAGTCTCGTGCGCACACGGCTCCTTCTGGCAACCAGCAGTTTGGACGCCCGAATCAGATCAGCCGCGCTACGAGACGATCAAACAACGACTTCTCGGCGTGTCACAACGATCGGTTGTGTGCTCCTAAGGTGAGCCGGTGGACACCGAGGCAGTGCGATCGTTCGTCCGGGCCGCCGAGCTGGGCCAGCTGCAGCAGGCGGCCGACGGGCTGGGCGTGACTCAGCAGGCGGTCTCGAAGCGGATCGCGGTACTGGAGCGCGAGCTGGGAGTCCGCCTGTTCACCCGCTCCGCCCGCGGGGTTGAGCTGACGCTCGACGGCCGGGCGTTTCTCCCGCACGCGCGGAGCATCGTCACCGGGGTCGACCGCGCCATCGCCGCGGTCAGGCCGGGCTCCCGGGCGCTGCGGATCGACGTCCTGGGCCTGCGAAGCGCGCAGGCCGTCGTCCTGCACGACTACTGGCGCTCGCATCCCGGGACCGACCTCGACGTGGTGACCCTCAGGGTCGACGACCCGCGGGTGGCGGCCGCCGCTGTCGGGACAGGCGAGATCGACGCCTCGTTCCGTACCGTCACCGACCAGGCCCTGCTGCCACCCGACGTGCGGATGATCCACGCGTTCGACTCGCCGCTGGAACTTCTCGTCGGCCCGAGACATCCACTCGCCTCCGCGCGGAGCGTGACACCGGCGCAGCTGCGCGGGCATCGGATCTGGATTCCGGGCATCGTGCCCGGCAGTGAATGGTCGGATTTCTACGACCAGCTCGCGGCCGACTTCGACCTGCGCATCGACGCGGCCGGCCCGCACTTCGGCGACGAGGTGCTCCTCGACGTCCTCGCGGATTCCGCCGACGCGGCCACTCTCGTCGGGGAACGCGACCGGTACATCTGGCCGACGAACCACGACCTGCGCCGCATCCCCATCGTCAATCCGACGCCTGCCTACCCGCTTTCGCTCATGCTCCCCAGCACGAATCCACACCCGGGGCTTCCTGCGATCATCACCCATCTCGGCAGCCTTCCGAGGCTCCCCGCGACGGCCTGGCGCCCGTCCTGGGCAGGACGGTGACGACGCCGGCCCAGTCCTCGACACCAGGTGGACGAGGGGCGATTGTTCGTTTCACTTCGTCGGGTCGTCGGGTCGTCCGGCGTCGGGGTGCGGCGTCAGCTCGTACGCCTCGGAAATCAGCCCGGGTCGGCTGACTCAGCCGGCTCGGCGACGGCGGCGGCCTCGTGGTCGAGCAGGCTGCCGGTGACGGGGTGCGTCGACTGCCAGAGCGCGGTCGCGGCCCGGTGGGCGAACCTCCACAGGCCGTCGTCGCCGCGTACGCAGTGGTCGGCGTAGCGGACGAGCATCCGAAGGTCGGTTGGCGTCCCGTCGGCCTCCCGGTACAGGTGGTGGGCGACGCAGTAGACCTCCGCGGTGGCGACATCGGCCGTCGCCGAGACCTGGGCGCGGTGGTTGCCGACGACGTGGAAGGTCGTCGTGAAGCGGGCCGCCAGGGCGCGCACCACGGCGGGCAGCCGCTCGGCGCCCGCGAACGTCGCGTACGGGTCGGCGTCCGGTGTCCCCTGGCGAACGGTCAGCGCCCCATCGGCGGTGAACAGTGCGACGAACAGGTCCGTGTCGCGGGCGTCGACCGCGGCGGCGTAGCTTTCGGCGAGGTCACGCAGCGCCAGCCGGTCGGCGATCGGCCCCGCCGACCGCCCCGTGAACCTGCCTGGAGCCGGGGTCGGTGAGGTCAGCCCCACAGCTTCTCCCAGCGGCGGCCGAGGTCGGCGACCCAGTTCGGAACCTCCGCCGGATCCCGGACGAACGCCGCGACCGGCACCGACACCTCGGTGACACCGGCCTGCGCCGCCGCCCCGGCACCCGCCAGCGTGCGGTCGAGGCTCAGCCCGCCGTCGCCGTCGCCGTCGCCGTCGCCGCCCCGTTCCAGGGGCAGGGTGTGCCGCACCCGCGGGACCTCGTCCCCGCGTCCGGCGGACGCCCAGCTTTCGCGGATCCGGGCCACACCCTCGGCGACGCCGGCCATCGGCTCCCCCATGATCGGGATCCAGCCGTCGCCCAGCTCCACGATCCGGCGAAGGTTCCGGCGGGTCAGCGGGCCGCCGAAGAGCACGGCCGGGCCACCCGGCGACACCGGCTTCGGGTCGCACCAGATCTTCTCGAAGGAGATCGTCGGCAGGTCGACGGCAGCACCACCGCCCGGTGCCCACAGTGCCCGGCAGGCCGCGACCGTGTCGTCGAGCAGCTGGGCCCGTTCACCGAAGTCGAGGCCCATGGTCTCGTACTCCTCTGGCTGCCAGCCGGTCCCGACACCGAGCTCGAGGCGGCCCCGGGACAGCGCGTCGAGGGTCGCCGCGGACTTCGCAAGCAGGGGCGCGCGACGCAGCGCGGCGATCAGGATTCCGGTCGACAGCCGCACCCGCGACGTCGCCCCGGCGATCACGGCGAGGGTGGTGAGCGGTTCCAGCCAGGGCGAGCCGTGCGGGTACTTGAACGTCCCGAACGGGTAGCGGTCGGTGCGCTCACCCATCACCAGGTGATCGCTCTGCACCAGAGTGTCGACGCCGGCGTCGTCGGCGGCCCTGGCGAGCTCGATGATCCGGTGCTGTTCGTCCGCGCTGTACACGGAGGTGGCGACCGGCAGCCCGAGCGCGAGCCGCGGGCGGGCGCCCGTCACGAGTGACACACTCGGAGAAAGATGTCTGTATATAGAGACAGTGTTCTCGTCACAAGACACCGTAGAGCGTGTCGTGAGGAGGCGTCAACGCCATGCCCACCCAGCCGGCACGCTCCGTCCAGCGGGCAGCGAAGGTCCTGAAGGTGCTCGCAGCCACCCCGGAGACCGACCGGTTGCCGCCTTCCATGGCAGCGGGGAATCGGTCGACCGATCAGGCGGGTCGTACGAGCCCCGTCTCCCTTCCGGTGTTTCTGCCCGCCATCCCGCGCCGCCTCACCTCGTGACGGGGCCGCTCACGGTCCGCTGTGCCCGGTGTGAGCGGCCGCCGGAACGGGCAGGCCAGGGCGCACCGCGAGGGCCTGCGCCGGTGGGCTGGGCAGCCGATTCCTACCGGCTGGGGTCATCCGGGCCGTCGGTCGTGTTCTGCTCGACCATGGCACCGGGCGACCGCACGGCCGGAACCGACGCCGTGTCGCTCCCGCCGGTCCCGGGACTGGTGCCGGTGCCGTCGGCGGTGGCCGCGGTCGACGGCTTACCGTCCGACGACCCGCCGCTCAGCAGGGAGCGGGCCAGCTGCAGGCCTGTCGCGCCCTGGGAGAGCGCGGCGGCGAGGGTCTCGCTCAGGCCGGCCGCCCCGTTCAGGACGATCAGCTGGTCGATCGCGCTGAACTGCTTGGCCGCGGCCTCCACGATGGCCGGCCACTGCTCGGCGAGTTGCTGGCCGATGACGGCTTCCTGATTCGTGGCGAGCGCGTCTGCGCGGGCCTTGATGGATTCCGCCTCGGCCAGGCCCCAGGCCCGCAGCGCCTCGCCTTCCGCCGCGCCGACGGCGCGGCGGGCATGGGCGTTCGCGTCACCGACCGCGCGGGTCGACTCCGCCTCGGCGGTCGCCAGCATCCGGATCTGGGCCGACCGGGCGTCCGCGTCGGTGCGGATCCTGGTGGCGTCGGCAGCGGCGGCGAGCTCGACCTCGCGGGCCGCGGCTTCCGCCGCGCTGATCTGCGCGTCACGGGTGGAACGCGCGAGTGTGGTCTGCTCGTAGGCGCGGGCATCGGCAGGCTTGCGGATCGAGGCCTGCAGCCGCTGCTCCTCCAACTCGGCCTCGAGCTCGGCGACCCTCGTCTGCTCCACCACGACCTGCTGGTGCGCGGCGGCCTCGGCCAGCGGGCCGGCCTGGGCGGCGCGGGCGGTGGCCTCGTCGATCTCGGCCTGGAAGCCGGACTGTTTGATGGAGCTGTTGCGCTGCGCCTCGGCCTTCAGCGCCAGCGCGATCTGCTCCTGCTCGGTGGCCTCGCGATCGGCCTCGGCCTCGGCGATCCGGGCCTGCGCTGCCACCGCGGCCACGTGCGGGCGGCCAAGGTTACGGATGTAGCCGGTGGGATCGTCGATTTCCTGGACCTGCAGCGAGTCGACGATGAGACCCAGCTTCTCCATCTCGGTGCCGGAGCTGGCCCGGGTCAGATGGGTCAGCTTCTCCCGGTCACGGATGAGGTCCTCGACGGTGAGCTGCCCGACGATGGCGCGCAGGTGGCCGGCGAAGACGTTGTGCACGCGGGTGTCCATCTTGTCCTGCTGGTCGAGGAAGCGGCGGGCCGCGTTCGCGATGGAGACGTAGTCGTCACCGACCTTGAAGATGACCACGCCGCGGATTCCCACCGGAATACCCTGCTGGGTGACGCAGTCGATGCCGAGCTGGGCGGCCCGCAGATCGAGCGACATCCGGCGCACGGTCTGGACGCCGGGCGGAACCAGCACACCCTTGCCGGTGACAATCTTGAAGCCGAGGCTTTCGGCCACGGCGTCGTCCGCGCCCTTCTGTGCCCGCAGGCCGGAGATAATCAGCGCCTCGTTCGGCTCGGCGACCCGCCACATGAGTTTGAAGAGCAGCACCCCCAACACCAGTCCGACCGCGACCACAATGATGATGGTTATGAGCGTCACGATGCCTCCGTCGTGCCCGGGAGAACCTGTGGGCCTGAGGTCCTGGGACTGTGGCCGATCGAGCCGGTGGTGCTGTCGCTACATTCGCACAACTGTCACCGTGCGTGGAGGAAAGTACTCGACAACGAGAACCCGGCATCCGACGGGAATCGTCGTTTCCGGGTCATCGGCATAGGCATGAAAAGCCTCGGAACCGCCGCGAACGGTGATCATTATCTCGCCGACCATGCCTGGAGCGATTTTTCCCGTCACCCGTCCTGCCTTGCCGATCACGGCCTGGTCGGCCATTCGGTCCTCCACACGACAATGGTTGATCGTAGACTCTTCTGCTCGCCTTGCAATGCCCCGTGATTGGCCGGAGCTGTCGCCCAGGCGACCCCCGGCGACCGCCATCGGGCAATCATCCCAGGTGGGCCGGGGCGTGGCAGTGGGCATTCACCGACACCTGGCGGCTGGCGCCGTGCCGGCGATCGCTGGCAGGGCGGATTGGAGTGCCCCTGAGGGGTTGTCGGCCGGTCGTCCGATGTCAGAGGATGCGGGCCGAGGCGGTGGGGCCCGGCGCGGCGGTACACCGCGGAGCCTCGTCTTCCGGCGGATCCGAGCCCGGCGGCCGGAGCGGCACGGGGAAGAGCGGGGGCATGCGGAGTGCGCGGGCGTCAGCCTTCCAGGACGGGCATCGCCTGTTTCGGTACGTGCCGAACATGGGCCCGGGATTCATGGGAATCGGCCAGACGGTGTTCACGCCGAACGGCCGCCACCTGGTGACCGGTAGCGTCGGCGGCAAGGCAAGGCTCTGGGATGTCGCCGATCCCGCCGTGCCGGTACTGGTCGCCACCGTCGCGCATCGCGGTCGAGTGCAGGCCGTAGCCTGCCCGCCCGACGGCGAGCTCCTGGCGACGGGCGGTTCCGACCGGAGAACGATGCTCTGGGGCATCGCCGCTCCGGAGGCGCCCGTCCGGCTGGCAGCCCTGGATAACCACCGGCGATCTCGCATGGGTGCAGGGGCCCGGCATCCACCCTTGCGGTGTTTCTGCCGGATGTATCGTGTGTCGTCTCCACCATCGAGGGTGGCCAGGGGATATGGCCGGAGGCTCTGGATGGATCTGGCTCCCGCAATCGACGACGACGGTCGGCTGGGGTGCTGCACCCGCGGCGAGTACGCCGGGTGCCATGTGCTGGTTACCACCGAGACCGAGCATTCCTTCTACGCCTACATAAGTGATCAGCCGGACCTTCCCCGGGACGAGGCCCGGTTCGATGACTTCGCCGTTCACGAGGATGACCTCGAAAATGTAATGACCGAGCTGGGCGTCGTCTGGATCCCGCGCGAGGACGACGACGAGCTGGAACGCCAGATCTTCGACCTCAGGCGCGGGTGGTGCAGATGGCGGCGCCGCAGGCAGCGGCTTCACACGATCGCCAGGATCTTCGGTCGGATCCCGAGGAAGGGCGATGGCGGGACCACATGACCAGAAAGATTTCTTTGGGTGCAGCTTCGTTGGTACCCTGTGGATTCCTGCGGAAGCGTCGGAGGAGGAGGAATTCATCCTCCTGTTTTGTGGGAACGACTGACGGTCGGGAGCTGAGATGACCTCCCCGGTGTGGCGGGCTGGCGTTCCCGGGCGGATCCTGTCCGGAGAGTATGAGGGTCGCAGTCTTCTCGTCGAGCGGGACCGGGCGGGAACCGGTTGGCGCATCTACATCACGGAACAGTCGCCCGGTGTCCGGGGTGAGGGCTGGGATGTCTGGGCCGATGACGAGCATCAGATCGAGGAATGGATTCGCGATTTTGGTGCCATTGAATGGGAGCGCCCGGCTGACCGTGCTGGCCCATCTGATTTCGGGCCTGCCTGCCAGGACGGGGCTGTGGCTCCGGTGGCCCCAGAGCTGGCTCCGGGCCGAGTTCTGCGCCGGATGCTGCGCTCTCCTGTGCTCCTGGGGTACGTCCTGATCTGTGCAGCGCTCCATGTCTGGGTCGCCGGCATTTCACCCTGGCTGCTGATTCCGGTGATTCCTGTCCAGGGCTTCGGGTTGGGAATCTTGATGGCGAGAACCGTCAGAGGTGATATGTCCGGTCGCACCCGGTGAGATCGAGCCGGTCAGGACGGGTGGGCCGGATCGGCGACGAAGCGCAGGTAGCGGTCCGCGGAGCGGTGCATGGCGGCGTGGCCGTCGGTGCGGACGACGGTCTGCCAGAAGGCGCCGTAGATCGCCTCGAAGGCGAACGGCTCCAGCAGCCGGATGGCCCGGCGGACGGTCTCCGGGCGCTCCGGGATGTAGTTCGGATACGAATACATGAAGCTCACATACCGGCGGTCGAGAACGACCTGCAGGATATCCCCGGAGAACAGCGCCCCCTGGCCGTTCTCGCCGCCGGCGTGGTGCAGCACGGTGCCGCCGTCGAAATGCACGCCACCGTTGACGAGGGTGAGGCCCTCGCCGATGGTGAGGGTCTCACCCGTCCACAGGTCGACGGCGGAGGAGCGGCGGCCGAGCCACTGCTCGTCGGCGGCGTGGACGTAGACGGGTACATCCCCGAACGCGTGGCTCCAGTCGATCATCGAGCCGTAGAAGTGCGGGTGGCTGACGGCGATCGCGCTGATGCCGCCCAGGGCGTTGACCTGGGCGATCAGGTCGTCGTCGAGGTAGGGCACGCAGTCCCAGAGGATGTTGCCGCCCGGGGTGGTCACCAGCAGTGCCCGCTGGCCGATGGAGATCTTCGGTTCGGCGCCGATGCCGTACACGCCCGGGCCCTCGGGTTCCAGCCGGCCGCGGAAGCCCTCGGCGCGCAGCGTCCCCAGGGTGGTCCAACGCTGACCGTCCCAGCCGACGTACTGGCGCTCGTCCTCACAGACCGGGCAGTCCGGCCGCGGCGCGTCGTACTGCACGCCGCAGGTGGCACAGATCGGCAGGTCGGTGGCGAGGTCCATGGAGTGCCTTCCGTACGGCGTTCGGCCGGGTGGATGGACAGGTCGATGGGACGACCGGCCCCGCAGTCAGATCCTGCCAGCGCGTCGCCGGCCAGAAGCCCGATCACGGTCCGGCGGGTCCGGCGGGTCCGGCGGGGCGGCGTGGGTCAGAACTCCAGCAGGTTGTCGCGGAAGTGGGGGTAGGAGTAGCCGTCCCGGATGAGGCCGCGGCGGCGCAGCGCCGGAGCGAGGCCGTCGGTGATCTCGCTGATCGCGCGGCGGAACATCGGCTGCTGGATGAGGAAGCCGTCGCCGCCGACCTCGTCCATCACCTCGCCCATCTGGGCGGCGACCGCGTCCGGTGTGCCGACCAGTTCGACGGCGCCTCCGGACGGATACGAGGCGAACTCGCGCAGCGTCAGGCCGGTGCTTTTCGCCTGCAGGTTCTGCGTGGTGCTGCGGCTGGCGTTCGTGTGCATCTGCGGCATCGGGGCGTCCAGGTCGAACTTCCCGAAGTCGATGCCGCTGTAGTAGGACATCCAGCCCAGGTTCGACTCGATGTTCGCCTCGCGGGCGGCGACCGCCGCGGCGCGCTTCTCCTCGGCCTCCCGCTGGGTCTCCCCGAGTACCGGGGCGACGTTGAACATGACCTTGCAGGAGTCGGGTTTGCGGCCGAAGGTCTCCAGCCGGGCGACCAGGTCGTCACGGAAGGCCTTCATCGTGTCGATGCCGGTGACGTTGGTCATCACCAGGTCGACGTTGCGGGCGGCGAAGTCCTTGCCGCGGCCCGATCCGCCGGCCTGGGAGAACACCGGGCGCCCCTGCGGTGGGTGCAGCGAGTTCAACGGGCCCCGGGAACGGTAGAAGCGGCCGGAGAAATGGATTTCGTGGACCTTCGCCGGGTCGACGTAGACGCCGTTGTCGCGGTCGACGGTGAGCGCGTCGGCGTCCCAGGAGTTCCACAGCTCGGTGACAAGCTGCACCCATTCGTCGCCCTGGTCGTAGCGCAGGTCGTGGTCGGCCTGTCCGTCCAGGCCGAAGTTCTGCGCGGTGCGGTCGTTGTGCGACATGACCAGGTTGGCGCCGCCGCGCCCGCCGGAGAGGTGGTCGAGGGTGGCGAGCGTGCGGGCCGCCATGTAGGGCGGGTGGAAGGTGGTCGTCAGCGTGGGGAGGATCCCGAGGTGCTTCGTCGCGGTGAGCATGAACGGCGTCATCACGAACAGGTCCATCTTCGGCGCGTGGAAGCCGTTCTTCAGGGCGAAGTCGGTGTTGCCGCGGAAGACGTCGGGAACGAAGTGGGCGTCCTCCAGGATGATGCAGTCGAAACCGGCCCGCTCGACCGCCCGAGCCACGTCGATGTAGAGCTGTGGGCTCATCCAGTCGGTCGCTCCCTCGCCCGACCACATGTCCTTCCAGGACTGCACGCCGCATCCGGTGAACAGGCCGAGGTGGAACATCAGAACTCCAGCAGGTTGTCGCGGAAGTACTCGTGCGTGTACGACTCGCGGATCAGCCCGCGGCGCTTGAGGGCCGGGGCGAGGCCGTCGGCGATCTCGGCGATGCCGCGCCGGTCGAGCTCGTTGGAGATGAGGAAGCCGTCACCGCCGACCTCCTCCATCGCCTCGCCCATCAGGGCCGCGACGGTGTCGGGGGTGCCGACGAGCTCGAGGGAGACGGTCGTCTCGTGGGTGGCGGCGAGCTCGCGCAGGGTCTTGCCGTCCTCGCTGTCCTTGGCGTAACGCGACATCGACGACTGGTGGCCGTTGACCTGGCCGGTCAGGTCGGGCAGCGGCTTGTCGAGGTCGAACTGGGAGAAGTCCAGCCCGGAGAAGTAGGACATGACGGCGAGCTGGGTGGCGACGGCGTCGTCGGTGCGCTGCGCGGCCTGGATGCGCCGGCGCTTCTCCCGGGCCTCGTCGTCGGTCGCGCCGAGCACCGGGCGCACGAGGTAGAGCACCTTGCAGTCGGACGGCTTGCGCCCGTTCGCGACGAGCCGGGCGGACATGTCGTCGCGGTAGGCCTTCATCGCCTCCACGCCCAGCGGCACGCAGATGACGGTGTCGGCGTTGCGGGCGGCGAACTCGCGGCCGGCGGGGGAGCCGCCCGCCTGGCAGATCACCGGGCGGCCCTGCGGCCCGGGCACGGCGTTCAGCGGGCCGCGGCAGCGGAAGAACTCGCCCTCGAAGTCGACGGTGTGAACCTTGGTGTGATCGGCGAAGGTGCCGGTCTCCTCGTCGAAGACGACCGCGCCCGGCTCCCACGACTCCCACAGCTTCCCGACGAGGTCGATCCACTCGTCGGCCATCCGGTAGCGCAGGTCGTGCTCGAAGTGCTTCTCGTAGCCGAAGTTCTGCGCGGCCCGGTGGCTGGAGGAGGTGACGAGGTTGCCGCCGACCCGGCCGTCGGTGAGGTGGTCCAGGGTGGCCAGCATCCGCGCCGCCATGAACGGCGGGTAGAACGACGTGGAAAGCGTGGGAATGAGGCCGATCCGGGACGTCGCCTGGCCGAGAATGCCGATGAGCGCGGTCGGGTCGTGCCGCGGGGACTCCATGTTGTACTTCAGGTAGGCCTGCATGTTCCCCTGGTACGCATCCGGGATCATGAGGCCGTCCTCGAAGATCATGTAGTCGAAGCAGGCCCGTTCCAGGGAGCGGGCCATGTCGACGTAGAGGTCGGGCTTCATCCATTCTCGGGCGCCGGAGCCGCCCCACGTGCCGCGCCACGACTGGACGCTGAAGCCTGACCCGACGAACCAGCCCATGTGGAACATGCTCTCTCCCTCGCCCGGGGCGTGACGCCCGTCCATCCGCGTGCCGCGCGGCCGTTTCTTCCTGCAGAAAACCCCGACCGTGTTTCGGCCGGGGTGCCGCCGGGTTCGTCGGGAATTACGCCGGCGGTCGTGGGTGGGGTGTGCGGTCCGGCCCGCTGTGTGGCCGAAAAGGAATCCGCCGTGCCGGCGAAATTGCGCCGGCACGGCGGAGGGAAAGCAGGGGCCAGGCGGCTACTGGGTCTTCGAGAGCGCGGCGAAGTCGATCGCGCTGTCCGAGCGGTAGTAGTAGCCGTCGATGCCGGCGCCGAAGACCACGTTCGGCTGGATGAACGCGACCGGAACGGTCGGCTGCTCGTCCTGCCAGATCTTCACGGCCTCGTTCCAGGCCGTGCCGGCTGCCTCCGACAGCGGGTCGCCGGCGGCGACGCCCTTGTCGACGGCAGCGTAGTAGGCGTCGTTCGCGAAGCCGGTGGCGTTGAGCGGGGAGCCCTTCGTGAACGCGAGCAGCAGCTCGTACGGCGGTGACTGGCTGATCGCCTTGTCGGTCACCAGCTGGATGTCGTACGTGCCGTTGGAGCGCTGGTCCTGCACCGCGGTGGCCGGCTGCTTGTCGATGGTGAAGTTGAAGCCGGCGTCCTTGGCGTACGACTGGATCTGGACCGCGGCCTCCTCCAGCGCCGGAATGCTGTTCTCGACGAGGATCTTCGCCGAGACACTGCTGACACCGGCCTGCGCGAGCAGGCTCTTGGCCTTGTCCGGGTCATACGAACCAGTCCGCAGGCCGTCGGTGGTGTATCCGGGGTAGCGGGGGTTGATGAAGCCGGTCATCGCGTCGGCACGGCCGAGGAAGACCTGCTTCATGATCTCGTCGTAGGGGATGGCGTAGCTCAGCGCCTGCCGCACGAGCTTGTCGTCGAACGGCGCCTTCTTGATGTTGATGTTGGTGTTCAGGTACTCGATCGAGTCGATGTTGAAGGTCTGCAGGCCGTCATCGTCCTTCATCCCGTTGACGTCCTGCGGGCGAAGCTGGACGGCGATGTCGGCATCACCGTTGGTCAGCAGGTTGGTGCGGGTTCCGGGGTTGGCGACCACCCGCTGCGTGATCGTCTTGATCGCCGGCTCGCCCGCCCAGTAGTTCGGGTTCGCCTTCAGCGTCAGGCTCTGGCCGGACTTCCAGTTGTCCAGCACATAGGCGCCGTAGCCGAAGTTCCCGTTCTCGGCCGACCACTTGACCGCGTACGGATCGTCCGTTGTCACGTGCTGCTTGAGCAGGTCGCTGTCGAAGATGTCGCCGCTGACGTTGGCGAGCAGGGACAGCAGCGTGAAGCCGTCACCGGCGCGGTCGATGGTGATCGAGACCGTGTAGTCGTCGATCTTCTTGAACTGCTTCGCCGGGTCGGTGATCGCCGGGGCCGAGATGGCCGGTGCCACCGACGTCGAGTTCCACTTCCGCTCGTACGACCAGAGCACGTCGTCGGCGGTGAGCTCGTTGCCGGCGAACGACTTGACGCCCTTGCGCAGGTGGAAGGTGTAGGTCAGCCCGTCGGCGCTGACGTCGTAGCTCTCCGCCAGCTCGCCCTCGAACTTGAAGAAGTCCTGCTCCTGCGACCCGTCTGCGCGGTCCGCCGTCACGATCGGGTTGCGGATGAGCTGCGCCTGGGTGTTGATCTGGAACTCGAAGCCCTCGTAGGTGAACGCGCCGGCGTCGTAGGCGAACGCGGTCGGCAGCGCGGCGACGGCCTCGACGATGCTGTCGGCTCCGTTTGAGGAGCCCTCGGACGACGAGGAGGTCGTCTCGCCGGAGCAGGCGGCGATGAGCGCGATCGCGACTCCGCCGGCGGTGATCGCGGCGCCCGCGCGGCGCAGGCGCCGCCCGTGCTGCGCTCGAGAGCTGGTCACGACGGGTGTGGCGACCGGATCACCGGCGCCATCATTACCCCCTGGTCGGGGGGTGTTGTGGGCAGGCATGAGAGAGCTCCTGTCGAGGGTGAGAGATCTGCGGTTGCCACCACGTCGGCGTAGTGGTGCTGCTGGACGGACGGCCGCCTGATCGGGAGGCAGCCGGTGGGGGTGCTGGTGGCTGGTGCGGTCCCGGCATCAGCCACCAGCCGCTAGCGACGGCGACCGAACAGTTTCGCGGCCGAGGAAGCCATGATCGCGACGGTGAGAATCAGGGCGATGGTGGGGAAGGTGGCGGGCCACCAGCGGCCGACGGCCGCGTCGGTCGCACCGCGGGAGATCATCGATCCCCACTCCGGATGGGGCGGGGGCAGCCCGGCGCCGAGGAAGCCGAGCGACGCGGTGAGGATGATGCTCACCGCGAAGATCACCGAGATGTTCTCCAGCGCCGGCCGGCAGGAGTTCGGCAGGACATGGCGCAGCGTGAGCCGCAGCTCGCTCAGCCCGGCGAGCCGGGCCGCGTCGACGTAGGCGTCCGACCGGACCCGCAGGACCTCGGTGCGTACCAGCCGCGCCTGCAGCGGCGCGAGCACGATCGCGAGGGTCGCGACCAGCGTGGTCAACGAGGCCCCGTAGAAGGCCACCGCGACCAGGCCGACCAGCATCCCGGGCACGGCCTGGACGAAGTCGACGGCCCGCCCGATGATCCGGGCCAGCACCCCGCGCGGGCCCCGCGACGACTCGTTCATCCCGGTCAGCAGGCCGAGGAACGCGCCGCCGACGGTGGCGAGCAGGACGACGACGGTGGCCACCCCGACGTTGGTCCGGGTCGCGGCGAGCAGCTGCGACAGGACGTCCAGCCCGGAACCGTCGGTGCCGAACCAGTGGTCGCCGCTCGGCCCCTTCGACGACGGCCCCGCGACCCGCTCGGGGTCGTAGGGCGTGATCCACGGGCCGATGACGGCGACGACGGCGAGCAGGACCAGCGGCAGCAGGCTGATCAGCAGGCGCAGCCAGCCCGGGCGCCCGCCGCCGGCGGCCACGGATGCCGCGTCGGTCGGAGCCGGGGCAGGAGCCGCGGAAGTCGCGTTGGTCGCGGGTGTCTCCGGACGATCGGCGGTGTCGACGACAGCCATGGTTACCCTTCCGCCCGCACGCCCGGCCGCCGGCGCGGGTCGAGCGTCATGTTGACCAGGTCGACAGCGAGGAAGACCAGCAGGGAGACAGCGGCGACGATGACGAGGAAGCCCTGCATCGCCGGGATGTCACCGGAGGAGACCGCGTCCGCGAGGTAGCCGCCGATCCCGGCGAAACCGAAGATCGACTCCATGATCACCGCGCCGCCGAGGGTGTAGCCGAACAGGGTGCCGCAGGTGGTGACCGCGGGCGGCAGCGCGCGGCGGAACAGGCTCGCCCGCACCGTCGCCGCCGAGGCGCCCGTCGCGATCCGGAACCGGGTCGGCGCCGAGTCGACGGCCTCCTCCAGCCCGGCCAGCAGCATCTTGATCAGCACACCGGACTGGCAGATCACCAGCACGCCCACCGGCAGCACCAGGTGGCCGAGCATCGACCAGGTCGCGTCGAAACGCAGTGTCAGGACCGTGTCGAGGAACGGCATCCCGGTGACCTTCGGAACCTCCGCGATGTCACCGGAGAGACGTCCGAGCGGGGCGGGTGCCCAGTGCAGGGTGGCGTAGAAGACGAACACGGCGGCGACGGCCACCGCGAACTCCGGCAGTCCACCGGCGATCCGGGCGAAGCCGCGGACCAGGTAGGCGAGCGGGCTCTTCGGGCGCATTACTGCCAGGTAGGCGAACGCCACCGCGACCACGATCGACAGCAGCACCCCCATCAGCGCGAGTTCGACGGTCGCCGGCAGCCGCTCACCGAACTCGTCGGCGACGGACTGCCCGGACATGATCGAGTTGCCCAGATCGAACTGCATGGCGTTGCCCAGGTAGTGCAGCAGCTGGTGGAGCAGGCTGCCGTCGAGGCCGAGCTCCTTCTCGATGGCGGCGCGGTTCTCCTCGGTGGCCTGCCCGCCGGTCAGCACCGCGACGGGATCGCCGGGAATGCTCTGGACCAGCAGGAACGACACCGCCGCGAACACCAGCAGTTGAAACGGCAGCGCGACGATGCGGCCCAACCACCACCGCTGTCGGCGCAGGATCTCCATATGGCCGGTGGTCCTTTCTCCGGACGGAACGGTCGGGCGAAGGGGGAGTGGAAGCGGAAGCGGACGGGACGAGCCGGGAACAGCGGCCGAAGCGGGAACCGGAGCGCGAACGGGAGCAGGAGTGGTCAGGCGGCGCTGCGGGCCCTGCCACCGCGGAAGGCGGCGAGCAGGCTGGCCGTGTAGGGATGCTTCGGCTCGTGCAGCACCTGCCGGGTGTCGCCGTGCTCGACGACCTTGCCGTGCCGCATGACGACGAGCTCCGAGCAGACGAACGCGGTTGCCGGCAGCCCGTGCGAGACGAAGACGAGAGCCGCCCCCGACTCCAGGCAGTACCGCTTGAGCAGGTTGAGGATCCAGCCCTGTACCGACACGTCGAGGGCGGAGACCACCTCGTCACACACCAGCAGCCGCGGACGGACGACGAGCGCCCGGGCGATCGCGAAACGCTGCCGCTGCCCGCCGGAGACCTCCGCGGGATGCCGGTCCACCAGCGCCGGCGCCAGGCCCAGCAGGGCGACCGTCTCGTCGACCTTCGCGTCGGCGTCACGGCTGCTCAACCCGAGCAGATGCTGCGCCGGCTGGCGGATCGAGTCGCGCAACGTGCGCAGCGGGTCGAACGACGACGTGGTGTCCTGCGCGACGAACTGCACCTCCCGGCGAAGCTCCACCCGTGAGGCCCGCATCCTCAGCAGGGTGCCCATTGCGACGCCGTTGAAGGAGACCTCGCCGGCCGACGGCCGCTCCAGGCCGACCATCATCCGCGCCAAGGTCGACTTCCCGGAACCGGACTCGCCGACGACGCCGAGGCGCTGGCCCGGCTCGACCGAGAGTGAGACGCCGTCGACGGCGGCATGCCGACTGCGGGCCGGCCCGAAGTACTTCACCACGGAGCTGACCGCCAGCTGCGCGAAGGCGTCCACTCTTACTGCCCTTCTCGGTGATCGGTACGGATGAGGGGGCGCCGCTGTGCGGGCGCCACGGGCGTGCGCGCGGGTGCGGACGCGGGCGGTGTGGACGCGGGCGGTGTGGACGCGGGCGGTGCGGGTGCCTTCACGACGGGTGTCGGTGCCGGTGCGGCGGGTGCGTTCGCGGCGGCGACGCTCGCCAGCGTCGGGAGCTCGTCGAGCTCGGCGCTGTCGAGCGTCGGTACGCACCGCAGGAGGCCGACTGTGTACGGATGGGTGGCCGTCTCGGCGAGTTTCGCCGAACCGCGCTTCTCCACGATCCGGCCGCCGTACATGACGAAGGTGCGGTCGGTGTACTCCTGTGCCAGCAGAATGTCGTGGCTGATCACCAGTACCGACGCACCCGATTCCCGGGTGAGGCCGAGCAGCATTTCCATGGCGTCGCGGGCGAGGGAGGCGTCCAGTGCCGACGTGGGCTCGTCGGCGATGAGCAGCCGAGGCGAGCCGCACAGCGCGATGGCGATCATCGCGCGTTGCCGCATGCCGCCGGACAGCTCGTACGGGCGGGCTCGCAGCACCCGGTCGGTGTCGCGCAGACCGACCTTGTCCAGCCAGTGGCGCGAGATCTCACGGATGGCCGCCCGGTCCGCCCGCCGGTGCAGCCAGCGGTGGCCGGCGCCGGCACCAGCGTTGGCCCCGTTGGTGCCGGTGGCGCCGGTGGCGCCGGAGCGCTGAGCCCGGATGACGGCGGCGAGCTGGCTGCCGATCGTCCACACCGGATCAAGGGTGGTCATCGCGTCCTGGAACACCATGGAGAGCCCGGGTGTCCGCACCGGCAGCCGGGTGCGGACCGTGCGGGAGACAGGCACGCCGTCGAATTCCAGCCGCTCGTGCGTGATGTGCACGGACGGCTGGGTGAGGAAACCCGCCAGCGCCAGCCCGAGCGTGGTCTTGCCGGAGCCGGACTCGCCGACGAGCGCGACCCGTTCGCCGCGGCCGAGCGAGAAACTCACGTCGTCGACGGCGACGACGTCGCCACGAGACGAGTCGTAGCGGACGGTCATTCCCTCGACGCGAAGAATCGGTGGGCCCGATTCCTCGGCGAGATCCTCCCGCCGTGCGGTGTCGCTGATCACGGTGCCAGTGGTCATCACGGGCCACCTTCCGGTCGATCGCTGCCCCGAAGCCGTCCCGGTGCCGGGCGTCGGAGGCCTATATTTCCGCCGCATTGTTTCTCTGCGGCGCGGGAGCGGTAACCCGCGCTTTGCGCCTCATGAAGTGTGGAGAAGTCTCTGGTACACAGGGTGATCCAGATGATTGCGCCGCCTGCCGGGTGCCTGCTGGGCGGTCGGGAGCCGGCCTGGAAGCATGATCGAACGAAGTATGGCGGGATGCTCATCGAAAGGCCGGGAATTTCGGCCTGGATAAGCCCTCCATACCCGGATGACGGAGATCCCGAAGGGGATTGGCGTCGGGTCGGCGAGGATTGCTGCCGGCCCTCGGAGGCGGATTGCCACCGGGCCGGCGAAACTATTGCGGTCGCGCGGTGGCGGCGGTGGCGGCGGTGGATCGCGGTCCGCTCGCCGACCGGGCGCACAACACGCATGCGGCGCAGAGCAGAACGCACATCGTCGCGCCCAGCGGCAGCGCGCTGGCGGACCCGAAGGCTCCGGCGATCGGGCCGACCGGACCTCCGAGCGCGAACTGGATGAGCCCGAGCAGCCCGGAGGCCGTCCCGGCGTTCGCGGACTGCGAGCGCATCGCTTCGGCGGAGGCGACCGGCATGCACATGCCGATCGACGCGACGGTGAACCACAGTGCGGCGATCACCAGCGCCGCCAGGTGCGTGGCCGCACCCACCATGATCAGGACACTGCCGAAGGTGGCTGTCGGCAGGCTGCGGGCCAGTGCGCCCAGCGAGCCGAACCGTGCCGACAGTGCGGCTCCGACCTGGCTGCCGCCCATGAATCCGAGCGCGTTCAGGGCGAACAGCAGCCCGAACTGGGTCTTCGACACCCCGTAGGCGTCGGTCAGCACGAACGAGGAGGACGACACGTAGGAGAACATCGCGCCGTAGGCCAGCCCGACGATCAGCGCCGCGGTGAGGAACGACCGGTCGCCGGCGATCGTCCGGTACGTGCGGTACGTCGCGACCGGTCGCAGCGGCACCCGCCGGGCCGGCGGCAGGCTCTCGCGGATGCTGACGGTGCTGGCGCCGGCCAGCACCACTCCGAGCAGCGCGAGCACCACGAAGACACCGCGCCAGTCGGTGACGGCGAGCAGCGCACCGCCGAGGTTCGGGGCCAGGATCGGGGTCAGGCCGCTGATGATCGCCATCCGGGCGAACAGGCGGACCAGGTGTTGGCCCTCGGCCAGGTCACGGATCGCCGCGCGGGCGATCGTCATGCCGAACCCGGCGAAGATGCCCTGCGCGCAGCGCAACGCGGCCAACGCGGGCACCGACCACATCAGCGCGCAGCCGGCGGACGCGGCGGCGTAGAGCGCCATCGCCGCCAGCAGTGGGCGGCGGCGCCCGGCCGCGTCCGAGATCGGCCCGGCGATCAGCTGGCCCATCGCGATCCCGACGACGCACGCGGTCATCGTCAGCTGGATGGACGGCTGGGAGGTGCGCAGGTCGTCGGCCATGTCGGGCAGGCCCGGCAGGTGCACGCTCATCGAGAACGGGCCGAGCCCGGTCATCGCGCCGAACAGCACCAGCGCCGCCAGCGGGACGGTCCGCGCCAGCCCGGTCTCGCGCGCGGCCACCTTCGGCTGGGACGTCGCCTGTTGGGACGTCGCCTGTTGCCGGGAGGCCAGCCGCGGTCGGGACGTCGTCCGCGGGCACGCCACCCCGGATGCGGCGCCAGCCTCGGGTACCGCGCCAGCCTCGGGTACCGCGGCCCCGTCAGGCAACGTCGGCCCGCGCGGACATCGTTCCCGCCCGCTGCGCGCCCGTAGCCGCCGGACCCGTCACGCGTGTGCTGGCCGCCGGGGCGCTCGCCCGTGCCGCCGTCGGCGCGTCGACACCGAAGGAGAGTGCGACGCGATCGCCGCGGAAATGGGTCCAGTGCAGGTCACGGGCACGTCCGCTGCTGTCGCGGACGACGACCTCCCGTAGCAGGACCGGGGTTCCCGGCGTGACGCCGAGCAGTCGCGCGGTGCGCTCCTCGCAGGGAACGGCCTCCACCACGGCCCGCCCGCCGCCGTACGGGGCGTCGAAGAGCTGCTCGAACAGGGCCTCGTAGCGCGGTGGGCGACGGTCGATGGCGACCACGTCGGCGAAGTAGCGCTCAGGTGTCGCGGGCAGCGGCACGTAGCCGGCCCGGACGCACAGCGGCTCACCGTCGAGGCGGAAGACCTGTTCGATCATGACCACCTCGGCGTCGTCGATCTCCAGCCGCTCACGCAGCAGCCGGGTCGTCGGGACGACGCACTGGCTGATCTCCTCGATCTCCAGCCGGCGCCAGCTCTCCTCCTCGTGCAGCTCGCGGGGCAGCATCTCGCCCTCGTGGACCTGGACGATGCCGCGCCGGACTGTGGTGCCCCGACGCGGGGCGCGGGTCACCAGGCCCTCGTCGGCCAGCATGGACAGGGCGCGGCGCACCGAGTTGCGGCTGATCCCGAGGGTGTTCACGAGGGTGTTCTCGGCGAGCTCCTCCGGGCCGTCGAAGTGCCCGGCGCGTAGGCCGGCGCGCAGCATCTCGTAGGCCCGCCGGGACGAGACCTGAAGCTGGCGCCCGGCGCTCTGCGCCCGTCGGGCGCGACTGAACTCGACTCGGGACCGCTCGATCTCCGCGGATCGGTCCGCTGCCATCGTGCCCTCCTGGTGCCTCGTCCTATCTGCCCTGCGCTACACACCGCTACCGATCCGTCCTCCATGCCTGGCGGCCCAGGTACGGCCCCAGGGCGGAAGAACTTCTCGACTTGCCGTCGACTGTATACGGTTGTGGCGTCACGGGGAATGTCGGGGGTTGGCGGGAATCGTGAAACATGCACGTCACAGCGCGTTTTCCCAGTGAACGGGCGGCTGTGGGGGTAGCGGTGGGATGGGGCAGTCGGTATACAGTCGACGAACTTCGTCGGAGGAGTCGGGAGGGTTGAACGTGACCGTGGGCGACACAGTCGAATCGCTGCCAGTAGTACGGCCACCGATCGTGACCAAGGCCTTCGACCACATCGTGTTGAACGTCGAAGATCCGGAGCGTTCGGTCCGGTGGTGGGTCGAGAAGTTCGGCATGCGCACCCACCGTCTCGAGGCCTGGCGCGAGGGCCGGGCACCGTTCCCGTCGGTCGAGGTGGCACCAGGAGTGATCATCGACCTGGACGCCCGCACGCCGCGGGGTGGCCCCGGTCGCAACGTGAACCACTTCTGCGTCGTCATCGAGCCGTGTGACCTCGCCGAGCTCGCCGCGTCCGGGGTCTTCGACGTCGTCGGTGGCCCGTTCCATCGCTACGGCGCCTACGGCAACAGCGATCTGCTCTACATCCGGGATCCCGACGGGAACGTCGTCGAGCTCCGTCACTACGGGCCGTCCCAGCTGGACGGACCGTGCTGAGCCAGCCGGCGGCGACCACCGAGGCCGCCTCCACGGAGGTGACCTCCGGCGGGATGGCCTCCGGCGGGACGGCCGCGCCCTGGGCCGGGGACGCGGTCGGGCTGGTGGACAGCTACCGGCGTGGGGACCGCGACCCGGTCACCGAACTGGAACGGGTGCTGGGCGCCCTGGAGCGGTCGCGGCTGGGCGCGGTGTGCCATGTCGACGCCGACGCGGCGCGCCGGGCGGCCGCGCAGGTGGATCTCGCCCTGCCGCTCGCCGGAGTGCCGTTCGCGGTGAAGGAACTGGAGCAGGTCGCCGGCTGGCCGCGGGCCGACGCGTCGGTGCCCTTGCGGGGGCGGCGGTCGACCCGCCACTCGACCCAGGTTCGGCGGCTCGTCGCAGCCGGGGCGATTCCGGTGGCGCAGACGACGTCCAGTGAGCTGGCCCGCGGAGCGCACACCGCGAGCCGCCTGCACGGCATCACCCGCAACCCGTGGCGGCTGGCGGCGTCCGCCGGCGGCTCGTCGGGTGGCAGCGCCGCCGCGGTGGCCGGTGGCCTGTTCGCGCTGGCGACGGCGACGGACGGCGGCGGCTCGACCCGTCAGCCGGCGGCGATGTGCGGCCTGCCCGGGCTCAAGGTCAGCTGGCGGATCGTGCCCGGTGGGCCGGAGCCGGTGCTGGAGCCGTTCACCGTGGTCACGACCACGCTGAGCCGCTCGGTACGCGACATCGCCCGCGCGCTCGACGTCACCGCCGGCTTCGACGCGCGTGATCCGTTCAGTGCCCCGATCTCCCCCCGGTTCGAGGCCGGTCTCGGGACGGTGCCCACCGCGGGCCTGCGGGTCGCCTGGCTGCCGGACCTCGGTGGCGCCGCGCACGACCAGGGCGTGGTCACCGTGGTGGAGCGGGCGCTGCGCGACCTCGTCGCGGCCGCGGGCCTGCGGCTGGCCGCGCTGGCGACCCCGGCGGTCCCCGGACCGTCGGCGGCGTTCGCGGCGATCGGCGCGCTGCGCATCCGGCGGTTCCTGGGCCCGTACTGGCCCGCGTGCGCGGACGAGCTCACGGCGGAGATCCGGGAGGTGATGGTGGCCGCGGACAGCCTCGACGCCCGGGTCCTCACCGAGCTGGACACCTACCGGATCGACGTCATCGAGACCATGGCGGCGCTGTTCGACGACGTCGACCTCGTGGCCTGCCCGACGACGGGGGAGGCCTTCGACGCCGAGACGGGCAGCCCCGCGCCGGGCCCGCTTCCCCTGGCGAACATCAGCGGCTGCCCGGCGATCTCCATCCCGGTGGGGACGGGCCCGACCGGCCTGCCGGTGGGCCTGCACCTGTTCGCGCCGCACCACCGCGACGACCTGCTGCTCGAGCTTGCCGCGGCGGTCGAGCGCGACCACCCCTGGCCACTCGTCGCGCCGGCCTCGCCGTGGTGACGGCAGTTCGGTGCCGTCGCGCCGGAACCGGCAACCAGCGGATGTCTCCTGCGACGCTGATCTCCCGTGTGTTGACGTCTCGCGCGCTGCCGAGAACCCCGGCGGCACCGGCGCCCTCGGCGGTGCCGGTGCCGGTGCCGCCGGCCCGGCTAGGCCGGCGGCTTCTCCTTCTGGTAGCGGTGCGCCGCGCCGTTGATGTGTGCGCGCATCTCCGCCTCCGCCCAGTCCGCATCCCGGGCGCGAATCGCCTCCAGGATGCGGCGGTGCTCCTCCCAGGCACGCCCCGAGCGGCGCGCCACCCCGACGGAGAACAGCAGCTGCAGCCGGTTCTGCAGGTCACGCAGGACCTCGACGAGGTGGTTGTTGCCGCTGGCCCGCGCGAGCAGGTCGTGGAAGCGGGCGTTGAGCGCGGAGAGGCGCTCGTAGGCGCCCGCCTCGGTGACGCTCTCGCCCTCGACCAGCACCGCCTCGAGCTCTGCGTCGATCTCGGCGGTGATGCCCCTGGCCGCCGCCCGGCGTACCGCGGTGACCTCCAGCGCGGCGCGGACCTCGATGAGGTCGTCGGCCTCCTCGCCGCTGATCACCGTGACCATGACGCCCTTGCGCGGCGTGACCTCGACGAGGCCCTCCGACTCCAGCAGCCGGATCGCCTCGCGGACAGGGTTGCGGGAGACCCCCAGCTCCTCGGCGAGACGGTCCTCGATGACACGGCTGCCCTGGGTGAGCTCGCCGCGGAGAATGCGACCGCGCAGCTCGTCGGCGACGAGCTGCCGCAGCGGGCGGTAGGCCGCGCCGATCGTCGTCTTCATATCTCCCACCCGTACACCTCAGCAGCAAGATTGTGGACAGTATACAGAAATGAATCGACGCCGTCGTCGGCTGGAGTGAGCTCCTGCCCCTGGCCGTCGAAACCACCCTGACGCACCCGGCGGAAACTTCCGTTCCATGGCGGAAACATTTCGTCTGGAACAGTTTTCGCACGATAGCACAAAACTTCGCGCGAAGTGCGTTTTCGACCATGATCTTCGCGTCTACAGACGACATAGTTAGGTGGAGGTGCCGGTGCTCGCCGGAGTGAACTTCTTCCCCACGGTCTCGCCCGCCGAGAAGTCTGCTGTGCAGTTCTTCGACGAGGCTCTCGAACTGTCGATCCTCGCGGACCGCCTCGGCTACTCCTCGGTGAAGATCGTCGAACACTACTTCTATCCCTACGGGGGCTACAGCCCGGACCCCGTCACCTTCCTCGCGGCCGTCGCGACCCGGACCGAACGTATTCGGCTGATAACCGGCGCGAACATCCCGGCGTTCAACCACCCCATCAAGCTCGCGGGGCAGCTCGCGATGCTCGACAACCTGTCCCACGGCCGACTCGACGTGGGCTTCGCCCGCGCCTTCCTCCCTGGCGAGTTCGAGGCATTCGAAGTCGACATGGACACCAGCCGGGCGCGGCACCAGGAAGGTATTGCCGCGGTCCTCAAACTGTGGACCGAGACCGATGTGGTGTGGAACGGCACCTTTCACAGGTTCGGTCCGGTGAGTATGCTTCCCCTGACCTACCAGCGGCCCCATCCGCCGGTCTTCATCGCGGCGACGTCCACCCCGGAGAGTTTTGTCTGGGCGGGCAGCCAGGGCTTCAACCTGATGTTCATTCCGTTCACCTCGACGAACGAGAAGGTCGCCGGGCTGCTCGACCTGTACCGGAAGGCCCGGCTGGACGCCGGTTACCCGGCCGGCTCCGAGCGGATCCAGATGGGGATCCACTGCTTCGTCGACACCGACGGCGACCGGGCCCGGCGCAACGCCGCCGTCCACTACGCCGACTACGTCGACAAGATGGCCTCCACCTGGGAGGACTACATGGAGCGCAGCCCGTCGCAGTACGCGGGCTACGCCGACATGATCACCGGGATGCGTAGGAAGACGCTGGCCGAGCTGGAGGACAAGGCCCAGGTCTACGTCGGCACGCCGGCGGACGTCCGCCAGCAGGTGGCCTCGACCCTCGAGGTGTTCGGCGACGTCGAGCCCTCCATGCAGATCAACTTCGCGGCGACCCCGCTGTCGGACGCGCGCCGCACGCTGGAGCTCTTCGCCGCCGAGGTCATGCCCGCCTTCCCGGAGCCGGACAACGGGGTCGCGGCCGAGGCGTCGGCGGCGACCGCCGTCGCGGCGGCGTCGGTTCCGGCAGCCGCGAGCAGCTGAGCGCCGGAGCGCCGGAGCACCTGAGACCGGCTCCAGGAACAGATGAGCCATCCCAGCTCAGACGGCCCCGCATAACCCGAACAACCCAGCTGGCCCGACAGCCGGCTGAAGATACCTGAGGAGAAACCGTGCGCTTGTCCACTGTCCGTCGTCCCGGTGGCGTAACCGCCGCCGGTCGCGTCGAGGGTGATGAGATCGTCCTGCTCCCGTTCGCGAGCGTGGGCACTCTGATCGCCTCGGGCCCGGACTGGCGCCAGGCTGCCGCTGTTGACGGCGAGAGGATCGAGCGTGAGGGCGTCGACCTGGCGCCACTGGTGCCGCAGCCGCCCAAGATCGTCTGCATGGGCCTGAACTACGCGACCCACCTGAAGGAGATGGGGCGCACTCCGCCGACCCACCCGACGCTGTTCGCGAAGTACGCGAGCTCGCTGATCGGCGCGCACGACGACATCATCGTGCCGCCCGTGACGAACGAGGTCGACTGGGAGGGCGAGCTAGCCTTCGTCATCGGCTCGACGGTCCGTTTCGCCGACGAGGACACGGCCCGCGCGGCCATCGCCGGCTACACGGTGATGAACGACATCACCATGCGGGACTGGCAGTTCCGCACCCTGCAGTTCCTGCAGGGCAAGACCTTCGAGGGCTCCACCCCGCTCGGTCCCGAGCTGGTCACCCCCGACGAGCTCGACAATGTCGACGACCTCGCCCTGCGCACCCTGGTGAACGGTGAGGTGATGCAGAAGTCGCGTACCTCGGACCTGCTTTTCCCGCCCGCCACGATCGTGGCCTACGTCAGCCAGTTCATCACCCTGGTACCGGGTGACATCCTCACCACCGGAACCCCGGGTGGTGTCGGGCACGGCCGTGACCCGAAGGTCTATCTCGCCGACGGCGACGTGGTCACGGTCGAGATCGAGGGTATCGGCACCACCCAGAACACCGTCCGTTTCTCCTGATCTCCCGCCTTTTGCTTCCGTTCCTTTCGTCGGATCAATTCCGCGGGCGCGACCAGGTGTCGATCCGCCGCTGATCCGGCGCAGCACCTGGTATCGAGCAGGCCGCGATCCGGCGTGACGTATTTGTTGCCAGCGTGACCGGTCGCGGCGACTCCAGTTAGCGTCGATCTCCCGAACCGTCGCGCCGCCGTATCTCCGGAGCCTTCTGGAACACGATTTCATGGCTCCGAGACAGGCGGGATAAAACCCCGAAACATCGTGCACGGAGCATGAAAACCGCCGGTCGGGCGCCCGGCCGGCGGGGCTTCACGAATCCGGGCCGTGCCTCGGCACGCGGCGGCTCGTGGGCTCGTCCCGGCCCGACGGGGAGTCTCCCGGGACCGGCGCGCCGGGGGGAACGGAAGCGCCGCGGCATCGCGGCACAGCGGCAAAGCCACACCGGTGAGAGGTGCATCGTGCTCGTTCCCAACCAGGCCGCCGACGGCGGCACCCTCACAACCCTGTTCCGCCGTGCGCTGGAAGGCTGCGACGTGCGGCCCGGCGAGACGGTGGCCGTTCTCGGCAACGCCCAGTCGCCGCCGCTCTACCTGGAGACCACCGCGGCCGCGGCCGCGTCGCTGGGCGCCCGGGTCTTCACCGTCATGCTGCCGTCGATCACCCGATCCGCCGCCGCCGTCCCCGGGGTGGGCGAGGTGTACGGGCTGACCGGCCTGACCGGCCTGCGCCCGGTGGTCGAGGCGCTCAGGTCGGCCGACATGGTGGTCGACCTGTCGATCCTGCTGCATTCGGCGGAGCAGGAGGAGATCCTCGCCGCCGGCACCCGGATTCTCATGATCACCGAGCCGCCGGAGATCCTGGAGCGGCTGTTCCCGACGGACGACCTGCGCCGGCGGGTGCAGACCAGCGTGGCCATGCTCAGCGGGGGCAGCGAGCTGCGGATCACCTCGGACGCCGGCACCGACATCACCTTCGGCCTCGGCCAGTTCGGCGCCGGCGGTGGCTGGGGGCTCACCAGCGGCCCCGGCACCCACGCGCACCTCAGCGCCGGTCTCGCGGCGGCCTACCCGAACGAGGGCAGCGCCAACGGCCGGTGGGTGATCAACAGCGGCGACATCATCTTCCCGTTCAAGACCTACGTGAACGCGCCGATCACGATCGACGTCGTCGACGGGTTCATCCGCTCCATCGAGGGCCCCGGGGCGGACGCCGAGCTGTACCGGGACTACCTGGAGAGCTGGGGCGACCCCGAGGGCTTCGCGATGTCCCACATCGGGTGGGGTCTCAACGAGAAGGCCCGCTGGAACGCGCTGGCGCTGCTCGACCGCTCCGCCACCCAGGGCATGGACGGCCGCTGCTTCGCCGGCAACGTGCTGTTCTCCACCGGCCCCAACAACGAGGCCGGCGGCAGCCGGTTCACCCTCGCGCACTCGGACGTCCCGGTGCGCCGGTGCAGCGTGTGGCTCGACGGGCGGCAGATCCTCGACCACGGCCGTTTCGTCGTCGACGAGCTGCGGGTGGACGACGGGGCCGCCCGGCTCGGTGCCCCGCTCGTGGGCGCGCTCTGACCACCCGAGTGCCCGTTCGACCGCCCGGCTCGATCGCACGGCCCGGCGCGACTGCCCATCCCTGTCTCCGACTGCCCATCCCTGCCTGGAGGAGAGAACGTGACCGCGCAAGCCTTCGAAAGCCCCGCACCGGCCGCGTCCACCGGCGGGCCGCTGCTCGGGCCGCTGTCGTGGAACCTGGTGTACGTCGACGACCTCGCTGCCATGCGGGCGTTCTACGAGGGCGTCCTCGGCCTGCCGGTGAAGAACGCCTCGCCGTACTTCGCGGCGTACCACACCGGCGGCTGCACCCTGGAGCTGATGGCCCGCAAGGACAACGGGCCGGCCGCGGGTAGCCCGGCGCGGGGCTGGGACCGCAACCGCGTGCTGATGTCGTTCAAGGTCGAGAACATGACCGCGGTCGTCGCCGAGCTCACCCGGCGCGGCGCGACGCTGCTGCACGGCCCGTCACCGACGGTCTCCGCCGACGGGCTGCCCCCGGAGGGCCAGGTCGCGCAGTTCATCGACCCCGAGGGCAACATCTTCGAGCTCTGCGACGAGCCGCTGTTCTTCTGAGCTCCGCCGGGCTCGGCCGGGTCAGGCCGGGCTCCGCGAGCTCCGCTGAGCGTCTGCACCACCCATCTCGCCCCTTCGACCTCCCGCCGAGGAGTGATTACGTGAGCATCAGCGTTCCCGAGCAGGCCTCGGCGAGCGAACCGACCCAGACCCAGAGCCAGGCCCGGCACACCGAGCCGACCGCCGCGGGCATGGCCATGGCCAACGAGCTCGCCGAGCAGACCCGGGACCAGGTCGACCGGGTCGAGGCCCCGCCCCGCCGGGCCAGGCCCTGGCAGCGTTACCTGGAGGCGAACCTGGGCCTGCGCGAGTACTGGTATCCGGCGGCACTGTCCGACGCGCTGCCCGAGGGCGGCACCCACGCGGTGAAGATGCTCGGCGAGGAGATCCTGCTCGTCCGCAAGAACGGCAGGCTGTACGCGGTCGAGGACCGGTGCGCGCACCGCGGCACCCGTTTCTCCGAGCGCCCGCTGGTCCTCTCGGAGGACACGATCACGTGCTGGTACCACACGTGGACGTTCGACATGGAGAACGGCGACCTGCGCTGCATCCTCAACGAGCCGGAAAGCGCGCTGGCCGGCAGGACGGGCGTGCGCGCCTACCCGATCGTCGAGGCCAAGGGCCTGCTGTTCGTCTACATCGGTGACGAGGAGCCGCCGCCGCTGGAGGCGGACGTCCCGGCGAGCTTCCTGGCCGCCGACACGGTCATGCACTACGCCGAGCCGGGGATCATCCGGGCGAACTGGCGGCTGGCGCTGGAGAACTCGTTCGACCCGGGCCACCACTTCATCCACAACTGGTCGCCGTACGTCATCGAGTCGGGCTTCCCGATGACGTTCGGCTACGTGGCGAAGAAGGGCGAGGAGGCCGGCGAGACCACCTACGTCGTCGACGCCCCCGGCCCGAAGGGCTTCTCCCGCTGCACCGCGACCGCCGAGCTGATCTTCTCCGCGGTCATCCCGGGCAAGGACGGCCGCCCGGACACCACCTACACCGCGCCGGCGGCGGTCGGGAAGAGCCGGGAGGAGCTGATCTCCTCCTTCCTGGCGATGCCGCCGATCGAGGTCGGCATCTGGCTGCCGTCCTGCAACGAGACGGTGAACTTCCCGTCCGACATGATCACTTTTGACTGGCTGGTCCCGATCGACGAGAACCACACCCGCTCCTTCATGTTCGGCGCGAAGCCGTGTGCGACCGAGGAGGAGGCGGAGGCCTGGCGCGGGGAGACCGGCCACACCGAGTGGTACGTGCCCACCGTCGAGAAGTTCCTCATCGACGACAACAAGGCCCGGGAAAGCATGCAGACGTTCTACGAGAAGGAGAACGGCTGGGACCGGGAGCGGCTCTACCGCCCCGACCTGGAGATCACCATGTTCCGCAAGTTCTTCAGCGAGCACGCGCGGGACATCCAGACGCCCGACAAGCTGATCAAGCCGCGCAGCCGCCGGAACCCGACCCGAGGACGGTCCTGATGGCCACGGAACAGACCACCGCGGAGCCGATTCCCGGATCGCTGCTGGCCGGCAAGGTCGCCCTCGTCGTCGGCGGCACCCAGGGCATCGGCATCGGGATCGCGCGGGCCTACCTCGCCGCCGGTGCCCGGGTCGCCGTCGCCGGCCGGGACAAGGCCCGGATGGACGCCGTCGTCGAGGATCTCGCGAACGTCGCCGGGCCGGCGAACATCACCGGCATCCAGGTGGACGTCCTCGACGTCGCCGCGAACACCGCGGTCGTGCAGGCCTGCGTCGCCCACTTCGGCGGGCTGGACGTCTTCGCCGCCGTCGCCGGGGTGTTCCGCCCCGCCGAGCTGGTGGACGTCACCGAGGCCGACTTCGACGCGCAGATCGACCTCAACCTGAAGGGCACCTTCTTCGGTGTCCAGGCGGCGGCGCGGTACTTCCTCGCGGACCAGCGCCCCGGGAAGATCCTGACGGTGAGCTCGGTCGCCGGCAGGCGGGCGTTTCCCGGGTCGTCGGTGTACGGGGCGAGCAAGGCCGCCGTCGAGCACCTCACGAAGGTCTTCGCCGGCGAGCTGGCCCCACGGGGCATCAACGTGAACTGCCTGGTCCCGGGCAGCATCGAGACGCCGACGAACTGGCTGCTGAACAAGCCGGGCGCGGCCGAGGAGTCGGCCGCCGGCACGCCGGCGCGGCGCAACGGGCTGCTGGTCGACATGGGCGCCGCCGCGGTCTACCTCTCCTCCGGCGCGGCCGACTTCGTCCACGGCACCACGCTCGTCGTCGACGGCGGAGTCGCGGCCGTCGCCTGACCACCCCATCGCCTGACCACCCCGTCGTCTGACCACCCAGGTCCGTCGGTCGGTCTGCCCTCCCGGCCGGACCGGCGGGGTGGCTGCTTCCGTCCAACGCATCACAGAAAGAGGCCACCCGGCATGCCACTCGGAGCGATCAGCTGGAACCTCGTGTGGGCCCATGACATCAGCCTGATGACCGGCTGGTACCGCGACGGCCTCGGTCTCAAGGTGCTGTCGACCACCGAGCAGTCGGCGGTGTTCGACACCGGGCCCTGCATCCTCGTGCTCATCGGCCGGCACGACAACGGCCCGTCGGGCAACCCGGACCGCACGGGCTGGGAGCGTAACCAGGTCCTGTTCACCTTCAAGGTCGACGACATGGATGCCGAGCTCGCCGAGCTCGCCGAACGCGGCGTCGAGCCGATCCACGTCGCGCCGGTCGTCATCGACGGCATGGACGCCCCGCGCTGGCGGGTCGCGCAGCTGATGGACCCGGAAGGCAACATCGTCGAGCTGTGCGACGAGCCGGTTCGCTGGCACCCCCACATCTATGCCTGACCAGCCGCCTGTGCCTGACCAGCCGCCGGGGAATCCGAGCCCGAACCCGGCCGCGGAGCCGGGAGCGGGCGCGGGGGCGGCGCTCGCCGAGCTCGACCGGCTCCGGGCCCGGTTCGAGGCCTCCGGGATGGTCGGCCGGGTCGGCTGGGGTGAGGCACCGGCCGTCGTGGTCGTGGACCTGATCCGCGGCTTCACCGACCCCGCGTCGCCGCTCGGCGGCGACCTCGGTGACGTGGTCGAGGCGACCGGCGTGCTCGTCGCCACGGCCCGGCGGGTGGGCGTCCCGGTCTACTGGGCGGAGGTCGCCTACGCCCCGGACCTGAGCGACGCCGGGGTCTGGCCACGCAAGATCAGCGCCCAGCGGCTGCTCGTCGAGGGCGGCGAGTGGACCGGCCTGGACGCACGGCTCACCCGCCGGCCGGGGGAGCCGCGGGTGGTGAAGAAGCACGCCTCGGCCTTCCTCGGCACCGACCTGGCCGACCGGCTGCGCCGCGACGGCGTCGACACGATCCTCGTCGCCGGCTGCACCACCAGCGGCTGTGTGCGGGCCACGGTGGTGGACGGGTGCGGGCTCGGGTTCCGCCCCATCGTCGTGCGTGAGGCGGTCGGCGACCGCTCGGCGCTGGTGCACGAGGTCAGCCTGTTCGACCTGGATGCCAAGTACGGCGATGTGGAGGACCTCGCCGCGGTGCTCGACACGCTGCTGGACGGCACCCGCGACCGGGGCGCGGCGTGAGCCTGCCAGCCAGCTCACCGACCCTGCCCGCCGGGCCGGCCCGCGACGTGCTGGCTGGCGACGCGCTGGCCGGCGGGACGTCTGCCGGCCGGATGCCGGCTGGCGGGATGCCTGCCGGCGGGATGCCGGGCGGCGGGACGCTGCCCGGGCTGGTCGCGACGGCGTGCCGGGTGCTCGCGGCCGACGGCCAGGACCATTTCTGCTTCGGGCATGTGAGTGCGCGCGGGGCCGACGGTGGCCTGTTCGTCAAGGCGGTCGGCCCGTCGCTGGCCCGGGTCACCACCGCCCGGGTCGCCGAGATCAGCCCGGACGGATCACTGCGTACCCCCGGTCTGCGCCTGCACGAGGAGACCGCCCTGCACCAGGCCGTGTACGCCGCCCGCCCGGACGTCGGCGCGGTCGTGCACACCCATCCGCTCGCGGTGCAGAGCGCGACGACGCTCGGCCCGTTGCCGGACGGTGTCTTCAGCCAGGACGACGTGCCGTTCGCCGCCGGGCTCGCCTGGTACGACGACGCGGACCTGGTCGCCGACACCGCCCGCGCGCAGGGGTTCGCCACCTGCCTCGGCGGCGCGCGAGGCGCGCTGCTGCGGGCACACGGCCTGGTGACGGTCGGCGCCGATGTCGAGGAGGCCACCGCGCTCGCGCTGCTGCTGCACCGGGCGGTGTCGGTGCGGCTCGCGGCGATGGCGGTGGGCCGCCCGCGCCCGCTTCCACCGGTGACCCTCGACCGGCTCAGCGGCGCTTTCGAAGCTGGCCACCGCGGCCGGATGACCGCCATCTGGGCGGACGCCTGCGCCGGCATCGGAGCCGCCGCGGGTGACGGTGAGGGTGACGGGGAGGACCGATGAGCACGACAGCCGCGACACCCACGGACACCGCGACAACCACGACACCCGCGACACCCGCGACAACCGCGACACCCACGGACGCCGCGCCGCCCACGGCACCGAAGGCACCGCCGGCGGCGTCGCCCGCGACCACCCGGTGGGCGCACCCGACATCGCTCGCCGAGGCGCTCGCCGAGCTGGCCGTGCCGGGCAGCGTCCCGGCCGCCGGCTGCACCCAGCTCGCCTTCGCGCTGGCCGACCCGCGCCGTCGGCCCGGCCGGCTGGTGGCGCTCGGGGGCGTCCCGGAACTGTCCGCCATCCAGCAGATGAACTGGGCGGACGGCCGGGGGACGGTGGTGCTGGGCGCCGCGGTCACCCACGCCCGGGTGGCCGCCGACGCCGACCTGCGGGCGGCCGTGCCGCTGCTCGGAGACGTCTTCTCCCGCGTCGGCAACGTCCGGGTGCGGTCCGTCGCCACCGTCGGCGGTGTCCTCGCCGGTGCGGTCTACGCGTGGGACCCCCCGACGGTGCTGCACGCGCTCGACGCGCGGGTGCGCCTCGATGGCCCGAACGGGCGGCGCACGGTGGCCGTCGAGGACTTCTACCCAGCCGCGGGCACCACCGTGATCGAGCCGGGGGAGCTGCTCACCTCGGTGGAGATCGACGTCCCGCCGCCGGGGACGGTGAGCCGCTACCTGACGCTGAAGACCCGCTCGGCGGAGGACTCCTCGGCACTCGGGGTCGCGGCCGTGCTCGGCTTCGACCCGTCCGGGGTGTGCGTGCGGGCCCGGCTGGCGCTGGGCAGCGCGACGGACCGCCCTGTCACCTTCGCCGACCTCGACGCGCTGCTGCTCGGTGAGGGCCCCGGCTCCACCTCGGCGAAGGCCGTCGCCGACGGGTATGCCGACCGGGTGACCTGCGTCGACGACCTGCGCGCCGGTGCCGCCTACCGGGTCGAGATGGTCCGGGTCTACGTCCGGCGGGCGATCGCCGCGGCCTACGAGGCGGGTGCGGCGTGATCGACCCGCGGACGAAGGTCGCCGGTGGGCTGCCAATGCTCGCCGACCTCATGGACGTCGGCCCGGGCCTGCTGCACGCCCGGCTGCTGACCGCCCCCGTCGCGCACGCCCGGCTCGCCGTCGACACCGCGGCGGCCCGGCTGGTGCCCGGGGCCGCGGCGGTGTTCTCCGGCCGCGAGCTGGAGGCGGCGCTCGGTGGACGTCCGCTGCGCTTCGGCCCGGTGCTGCGCGACCAGCCGCCGCTGGCCGTCGAACGGGTCCGCTACGCCGGGGAGCCGGTGGCGGTCGCGCTGGCCACCGACCCGGATGACGCCGACGAGGCGCTGCGCCACGTCACCGTCACCTACGACCCGCTGCCGCTGGTCACCGACCCGGTCGCGGCGCTGGACCTGCCGCCGTCCGGTGCGGTGCTGCACCCGCGCGACGCCGAGCCGTCTGCGGCGTTCCCCGAGATCCGGCTGCGCCGGGAGTCGGGCAGCAACCTGGTCAACCACTTCGTCATCCGCAAGGGTGACGCCCCCGGCGCGCTCGCGCGGGCCGACCACGTCTTCACCGACACCTTCACCACCCCGGCGATGCACCACGGCGCGCTGGAGAACCACATCGCGCTGGCGGTGCCCGACGCGGAGCGGCTCGTCGTCTGGTCGGCGACCCAGACGCCGTACAAGGTGCGGGTCCAGCTCGCCGAGATGCTCGGCGTCGCGCTCGACCGGGTGGCCGTACGTACCCTCTACCTGGGCGGTGCGTTCGGCGCGAAGTGCTACGCGAAGATCGAGCCGCTCGCCGCCTGCCTCGCCCGGGCCATGGACCGGCCCGTCCGGGTCAGCCTGGACCGCTCGCAGAGCCTCACCACCGTCACCCGGCACGCCACCCGCTCCACGATCGAGACCGGGGTCCGCGCCGACGGCCGCATCACCGCCCGGCACGTCACCGCCTGGTTCGACGCCGGCGCCTACGCCGACATCAGCCCGCGGGTGATCAAGAACGGCGCGTACGGCTTCGGCGGGCCCTACGACATCGACGACATCTGGGTCGACGTGTACGCCGTGTACACCAACCGGCCGCCGGCCGGGGCGTTCCGCGGGTACGCCTCACCGCAGGCCGCGTTCGCCTACGAGGGCCAGACCGAGCAGATCGCCCGCCGCCTGGGTCTGGACCCGCGCCAGGTCCGCCGGGTGAACCTGCTGCGCGACGGCTCCCGCAACGTCACCGGCGAGTCGATGACCGACTGCCACTACGACACCCTCCTCGACGTCGCCGAGAACGCGTTCGGGCGGGAGCCGATCCGCCCGCAGTGGCCGGGACCCGAGGTGCGGGAGGCCCGCGGCCGGGGGCTCGCGCTGACGGTCAAGGGCACCAACACCCCGTCGGTCTCCCAGGCCGCGGTGCTGCTCAACCGGGACGGCAGCCTGCAGGTGCTGACCAGCACCGTCGAGATGGGCCAGGGAGCCCACCTGGCGCTGGCCCGGCTCGCCGCCGAGGCCCTCGGCATCGGTGAGCGGATGGTGTCGGTCAGCCTGCCCGACACCGACGTCACTCCCTACGACCAGCAGACCAGCTCGTCGCGGTCCACGATCGCGATGGGCGGCGCCGTGCGGGACGCCTGCCGGAACCTGCGCGAGCTGCTCGCCCGCCTCGCCGCGGACCACTGCGGAGTCCCCGTCGAACAGGTCCAGGTGGGGGGTGGCCGGGTCCTGGCCGGGACGGCGGCGTTCGGCTACGGCGAGCTGGTCACCGTGCTGCGCGCCGGCCAGCTGCGCTGCGAGGGCGAGTACGCGTCGACCGGCGGCCTGGACCACGAGACCGGCCAGGGCATCGCCTCGTCCCGCTGGCACCAGGCCAGCGGTGCCGCCGAGGTCGCCGTCGACCTGGAGACCGGGCGGATCCGGGTCCTGCGCTACCACGCCGCGGTCTGGGCGGGCCGGGTCGTCAACCCGGTGGAGGCCCGCATGCAGGTCGAAGGCGCGGTGATCCTGGGCCTGGGCTCCGTCCTCGGCGAGGAGCTCGGCCTCGACCCGGCCGGCGGCCAGGCGCAGCGTGACCTGCTCGACTACCGGATGCCCACGCTGAGCGACCTCCCCGAGATCACCGTCGACCTGCTCGGCGGGCCCGACGACGAGATCTACGGCCTGGGGGAGACCGCGGTGCCACCGGTCGCGCCCGCCGTCGCCGCCGCCGTCGCGGACGCGACCGGCGTCGTCCTCACCGACCTGCCGCTGCGCCCGGAACGGGTGCTCGCCGCACTGCGAGATCCAGGCCCGTGCCAGCGCCAGCGCCAGCACCAGCACCACCGTGACAGCTCCCCGGGCGACCGGGCCGACTACGAGAGGATCGCGCGTTGACGGCCAACGACGACCCGCGACAGCCGCTGCGCCTGGTCGTGAACGACGACGAGGTCGAGGTCCGCCCGCGTGGCCACCACACCCTGCTCGACGTGCTGCGCCGCGAGCTCGACCTGTTCGGCGCCCGTCCCGGCTGCACCGCCGGGGCCTGCGGCTCGTGCACGGTGCTGGTCGACGGCGCTCCGGCGAGCTCCTGCCTGCTGCCCGCCCAGGTGGTCGGCGCCCGGCCGGTGCGCACCGTCGAGGGACTGGCCCGACCGGGGGAGCTGCACCCCGTGCAGCAGGCGTTCATCGACCACACGGCGTTCCAGTGCTCGTACTGCACCCCGGGGTTCATCCTGACCGCGGTGTCGCTGCTCGAGCGGGAGCCGGACGCCTCCCGCGACCGCATCCGCGCCGAGCTGTCCGGAAACCTGTGCCGCTGCGGCAGTTACGTCAAGATCATGGACGCGGTGCTCGACGCCCGTGACCGGATGCGCGGCCACCACGACGACGGCACCCCCTACACGGGCCCCACCGCCGGCTACGCCCGCTCCTCCGCCTCCTCCGCCGCCACCGCGGGCGCGGGCGCGGCCCAGGCCCAGGCGGCCCACCCGTGACCCCCGAGGCGGACACCGCCCTCCGCGCTCGGGCCGTTGGCCAGCCCGGGATGAAGGCCTCCGGGCGGCGGGTGGACGTCGGTGACGCCCGAGACCGCACGATCGGGCGGTACCCGTACGTCATCGACCGGGTCCCGGCCGGCTGCCTGCACGCGGTGCTGGTGCGCAGCCCGCACGCCCACGCCCACCTGCGCTCGGTCGACGTCACCGCCGCCCGGGCCACCCGCGGTGTGGTCGCGGTCGTCACCGGCGAGGACCTGACCCGCTGGCAGGAGCAGCCGGACGGGCCCTTCCCCTACTACGGGCCGGTGCTGCCCGACCGGCCCGTGCTGGCCATCGGCCGGGTCCGGTTCGCCGGCGAGCCGGTCGCCGCGGTCATCGCCCGCGACGTCGACGCCGCCCGCGAGGCCGCCGCCACCATCACCGTCGACTACGACGTGCTGCCGGCGGTGTTCACCCCCGACGCGGCGATGGCCCCCGACGCCCCGATCCTGCACGAGCACGTGCCGACCCGGGACGTCATGACCTTCCCCGACCTCGTCCTGCACACCGACGACGGCGGCAACGTCTGCAACCACTTCAGGCTGCGCCGCGGCGACGTCGACGCCGGTTTCGCCGCCTCCGACCACATCCTCTCCCACGAGTTCCGCACCCCCCAGCAGCAGCATGTGCCGCTGGAGCCGCACGTCACGATCGCGACGGTGCGCGGTGACACGGTCGACATCCAGACGTCGGCCGCCTCCCCCTTCACCGTGCGCAGTCAGGTCGCCGAGACGCTGAGGCTGCCCGAGAGCCGGGTGCGGGTACGGGTGCTCAATGTGGGCGGTGCCTACGGGGCGAAGACGTACCCGCGGCTGGAGCCGCTCGTCGCCGTGCTCGCCTGGGCGGTGCGCGGCCGGCCGGTGCGCGTCGAGCTGACCCGGGCGGAGGAGTTCGCCACCGTCGCCCGGCACAGCTCGGTGGTGCGCATCCGCACCGGCTTCCGCTCCGACGGCACCCTGCTCGCCCGCCGGGTGGAGGTGCTGTGGGGCGCCGGTGCCTACGCCGACATCTCCCCGCGGACCATCAAGAACGGCGGCTACAGCTCCGCCGGGCCCTACGACATCCCGAACGTGTCGATCGACTCCTACGCGGTCTACACCAACACCACCCCGTCGGGCGGGTTCCGCGGGTACGCCATCCCCCAGGTGGCCTGGGCGTATGAGAACCACACCGACCTCATCGCCGAGCACCTCGACCTCGACCCCGCCGAACTGCGCCACCGTGTCCTGCTCCGCCCGGGGGATGCGTTCGCCACCGGGCAGACCATCGAGGACTTCCACCTCGCCGCCCTGCTCGACACCGCCTGCGACCGCATCGGCTGGAAACCCGGCCCGGCGTCCGCCCGGCGGGTCGTCGTCGCCCCCGGGATCGTGCGCGGCAAGGGCGTCTCGACCATCCTGAAGACGACCGTGACACCGTCGACGTCCACCGTGGCGCTCAAGCTCGACGAGGGCGCCAACCTCACCGTCGTGTGCTCCACGGTGGAGATCGGCCAGGGCGCGCGGACGGTGCTCGCCCAGCTCGCCGCCGACGCGACCGGCGTCCCGCTCGAGCGGGTGCACGTCACCTACCCGGACTCGGCCGTCACCGCCTGGGACCAGACCACCAGTTCGTCACGCTCGACGCTGATGATGGGCGTGGCCGTCGAACGCGCCGGAGAGCGGCTGCGCGGAGAGCTCGCCCGCCGCGCCGGTGCGCTGCTGGGCGTGCCGGCGACCACGGTGGACGTGCGCGCCGACCGCGTCCGCAGCGGCCTCGGCCCCGGCCTGAGCTACGCCGAGCTGATCTCCCGGGCGAAGCTCGGCGGCGTCACCGTCTCCGAGGTGCACGCCAGCGACGGGGGCCTGGACCCCGAGACCGGTCAGGGCGTCGTGACGCCGCACTTCTACCATGCCGCCGCGGCCGCCGAGGTCGAGGTCGACCTGGAGACCGGCACGGTGCGCGTCGTCGACCTGCACGTCGAGTCGTACGCCGGGCGAGTCATCCACCCCACCTTCGCCGAGCTGCAGTGTGAGGGGAACGTCGCGTTCGGGATCGGGCAGGCCCTGTCGGAGGCGATGGTCTGGGGCGGCGAGTCGGGGGCGCTGCTCAACGACAGCCTGCTCGACTACCGGATCCCGTCGGTGCGTGACCTGCCGGAGACGTTCACCGTCGGCATGACCGAGGACCCGGCCGGCCCGGACGGTGCCCGCATCCACGGCCTGGGGGAGACCGGCTCCCCGGCGGTGCCCGCCGCGATCGGCAACGCGGTCGCCGAGGCACTCGGCACCCACATCCGCGAGCTTCCCCTGCACCCGGAACGGGTCTGGAAGGCCGTCCGGGCCGCCGCCGAGCCGTCAGCCGGGACGTGACTCACCCGGGCATTCGCCTCACCCGGCATCACCCCCCGCCGCCCGGACGCGGTCATCGCGCCAGATGACCGCGGTGCGAGGCCCCGGGCTCACGCTGATGATGCCGTCAGCGGGCACTGCCCGGGATGTGGCGCCATCTGGGTGGTGGCCCCGTCAGTTGCCGTTCAGGTCGTCCGCGAACTCCTGGGCGCACTGGTCCTGCGCGGTCTGGCTGGTGCCGGCATCGTCCAGGCAGGTCTGGAGGTCCTGAACCTCGTCGGAGATCGCGACAACCGCGATCAGGAAGATCACGGCGAGCACCGCGCCGAGCGCGCCGGTGATGATGCCGGCCAGCGCCATGCCGCCGTTGGTGGCCTCCTGGCGCTTCGCCCGGCCGCGGCCGAGGAAACCGCAGATCAACGCTGCGACGCCGAGCAGGATTCCGCCGACGACGGTCCAGCAGGTCAGGATCGCGATCACGCCGAGGACCAGCGCTGCGACGCCGAGACCGTTGCGGGGCTGCACGCCACCGCCGTAGGGGCCGCCGCCGTGGGGGCCGTAGCCCGGCGGCGGGTAGCCCTGACCACCGGGCGGATAGCCGAATCCCGGCGCCGGCTGGTTACCCGGAGCAGGCGACGGATATGCCGGATAGCCCGGGTTCTGCGGGTAGGCGGAACCGCTGTTCGTGCCCTGGTCCGGGTATGGCGGGTAGCCCCCGCCCGGCCCGCCCTGGCCCGGCGCCGCCTGGCCCGGGTTCCAGGGGGATCCCTTGTCGTCGCTCACGTGTCGTCCGGCTCCCCTCGTCGCGCCGCCCTCACCATCGCCGTGCGGGCGGCATCCGTGCCGGAATCCAACCATCTCCGCATGGAGCCGGTCAGCTGACCGGAGGAGTTTGCCGCTGTCACCGGCGGCTGTCGGCGGTTGGTTGTCGCCGGGCCGACGTGAAGGCGGTGCCCGGCCGGTCGTCATCGTCCGCCGGACAATGCCGCCGCGCGGTGGTCTCCGTGCGGGCGGCGGCTTTCCGCATGTCGTCCACGGGCGGTGTGGCCGCGAGCGAGTGAATTTCGTATCAGGCTTCGAAAAAGTGGCGAATCGCGGTGGGTATGCCGTTGCGGTAGACTGGTCGTTCGTGGCGCCTTCTCCTGATTCTTCGGACGTTCGCCCTGATGCACGTGGCGTCAACACCCGCCAGCAGCTGCTCAGGGTGGCTGAGCGACTGTTCGCTGATCAGGGAATCGCGCGGACCTCCACTCGGCAGATCACGGCGGAGGCCGGCGTCAGTCGGGACGCGATTCATTATCACTTCGGCTCCAAGGCCGGGTTGGTGAGCGCGATCCTCGAGGCCCGGACAGGAGGGCTCCGCGTCGATATCGAACGAATCTTCGCATTGAACGTCCCGGATCGCGATGTCAGTTTTCGTGACATCGCGAACGCGATGGTCGTCGCCGCGAACGAGATGGCCGGCCACGAGACCGGCCGGTTCTACCATCCGTTCCTGATCGCGGTGATGAATGATCCGGAATACCAGCATCTCACCACGTCGAAGGCCACCCCGCAGAGCGAGGCGGTCGTCGAGCTCCTCACCCCGCTCACGCCAGGGCTCAGCGAGACGGAGCGTCTTTACCGGGTGGCGAGCGCGCTGTTGTTGGTGTTGTTCGGAACCGGTGACGGCGGAGTTGTCAAATGGGTCAGCGCGCAGGTCGAGACCACGCCGGGAAACCTTGCGACGATGTTGACTGATGTGGTGGCCGATGTGCTCTCGGGTCGTGGCTCCGCCGCCGGTGGCAGTCCGGTGGGCCACCGGTGGCGGCAGGGAGCCGGTGACGATGATTCCGTCGCGGCCGGTGACGCGGTGGTGGGAGCTTCTCCAGCCGCTGCGCGGTAGCGGCTTTCCGCATCCATATCCGCGTATCCGCCTATCCGTGTGTCCGCGATATCTGCGACCGCTGGTGAAGCGGTCCGTGAGCCGCCCGCACCACGCCGGTGCGGGCGGCTCACAGGGCCGGGCCGATGCCGCCAGCCCAACCGCCGGGCGTCATCCCTGTCGGATCACGCCGCGTTGCAGCGGCCGGGCTCAGTCCTCGATCGCGGAGACCCCGACCGGCGTGTAACCGCCTGGCTGGCCCTTGTCGTCCAGGGTCGCGACGAGCCCGCCGCGGACGCACACCGCGGGCTGCTCCGGGTAGGCCTTGCCGTTGCACCGGAAGCTCAGGCCCTCGGCGCCCGGCAGCTCCTGCGCCGGCATCGCCTTGATCGCGGCGGTGACGGACGCGGCCGTGACGTCCCCGGTGAGCTTCTCGACGGCCGCGCCGAAGGCGGCGACCACGGTGAACATGCTCATCGTGCCAGCCCGCCTGACGTCGATGTCGTGGCCGTAGGTGCTCACGACGGCCTGGAGCAGGCGGGTCGAGGGGTTGTCGGTGCCGATGGGTGCGGTCGCGCTGACGGACATCCCCCTGAGCGTGGACGCCGGCACCGCCTTGCGTGTCGCGTCGGTGATGCACAGCCCGATGGCGACCGTCGGGCCTTCATAACCGACAGCCCGCAGGCCGTTCAGCGCGCTGATGCAGAACGAGTCGCCCCCGATGATCGACACCACGCCCGGATCGCCGGAAGCGATGTCCTGCATCTGCGCCGTCATGTCGGCCGTCCCGGCGGGAACGGCGACGACGTCGAGGGTGAGGCCCTTCTCCTCGAACATCCGCGGTGCGATCGACTTGTAGAAGGCCGTGGCGGTAGGAACGTCGATGACGACTGCGGTCACCTTCCTGACGCCGGCCTCCTTGGCCTTGTCGGCGGGGAGGTTGATCTGGCCGAAGTACGGGTCGGTCAGATTGAAGGTCGTGTCAGCGTCCTTCAGCGGCCCGGTGGCGGTCGTGTTGGCGAACATGAGCGGGATCTTCGCCTGGTGCAGCGGTTCCCAGATGCTTTCCCCGACCGAGGATGATCCGACGACGACGGCGACGACGTCCTCCTCCACCATCCGGTTCGCGCAGTCGGTTCCCTTGCCCGGGTCGGCGAGTGTCTCGCACTTGACCAGGCTGATGGGGCGTCCTGCGATCCCGGAATGATGTTCGTTCAGGTAGGCGATCGTGGCGTCGGCCACCCGGCTTTCGTAGGCGAGGTCCGAGACCGGGCCCTTGCCGTCGGAGATGATCCCGATCCGCACCGGGTCGCCCTTCGCCGGAGCGGACGGCCCGAGCACGTCCGAGGCGTCGGCGGTGCCGGCACCGCTGGTGGCCGTGGTGCCGCCCGAGTCGTCGTCACCACTGCCGCAGGCCGCGACCGTGAAAAGGCTCGCGGATAACGCGGCCACCGCGGCTAAGCGCACTCGCGTTCGGTGTCGAGCCGCTCCGTGACTGGGCACGGTCGGGCGAGAGATCCTGGTGCGCTTCATGATTCAGCCAATCTGGGGGAGGTTGGTCGGAAAAGGTTCATCCGGCGCCGTCGAGAACGGCGTCGGTGTGCTCACCGAGCCGGGGCGCGGGGCGTGAGATCCGCCAGGGGGTGCGGGTGAAACGGTAGGGCGCGCCGGGGTGTGTCTCCTCGCGGCCGGTATGCGGGTCGGTGACCTTCGTGGCGAAGTCGCGGGCGACCAGGTGCGGGTCGTGGATGACCGCCTCCGGGGCGGCGACGAACCCGGCGACCAGGCCGCGGCGCTGGCAGCCCAGGAAGTACTCGTAGGCCGGGATCCGCTCGGCCAGGAGCACCATGGCGTCCCGGGCGGCGTTCCAGATCTGCTGCGCGATCGGATCCGTCCCGAGCTCCACGACACCGACCCCGCCACGCTCGACGCCCATCTCCAGCAGCACGGCGTCCGGGAAGTCGTCGCGGATCCCGACGAGGTCGATCCATTCGAGGATGGACGCGTAGTCCTCGGCCGCGCGTGGCGGGAAGCCGAGCACCACGTAGTTGCCGTCGGCGGCGCGGACCTGGGTCGGCGCCGTCGGCGTCACCATCGCGTGCCGTCCGGTCTGGCGCTGCACGACACCACCGTCGGTGAGCTGGTGGGTGGTGGCGGTCTCGCAGGAGACGTTCAGCGCCGCGTCGATGCTGACGTCGACGTGCTGGCCACGGCCGGAGACGGTGCGGTTCAGCAGCGCGGTGAGGGCGGCCGTCACCGCGAACATCCCGCCGACGTGCACGCTCTGGTTGCCGCCGCCGCGGACCGGCGGCAGCGAGTGGTCGTCGTAACCGCAGGTGAGCACCGGCCCCCCGCCGGCCAGCAGGGTGAGATCGGTGGTGGGGACGTCCGGGGGCGCGCCGCGCCGGCCGAAGGGTGTCACCGAGACCCAGACAAGCGACGGGAAGGAGGCTGTGAACGTCCCCGGGTCAAGCCGGAGGGCGGCGGTGACCTCGGAGCCGGGCATTCCCTCGATGAGGACGTCGCACTTCGCGAGCAGGTGGTGGAGGCGCTCGCGGCCGGCGTCCTCGGTGAGGTCGAGGACGATCCCGCGTTTGGAGGTGTTGTAGTGCCGCCAGTACAGGCTCGCCTCGGGCCCGGGCTGGTCGTCCGCGAACGGCCCCCAGGAACGGGTGGCCGCGCCGTGCGGTGGTTCGACGACGATGACGTCCGCCCCGAGGTCGGCCAGGAGCTTGCTCGGGTACGCGGAGAACTCCCCGGCGATCTCCAGGACCCGTAACCGGTCCAGCGGGCCGTTCATACGACGCCCTCCGCTGCCAGCTCACTCAGCTCGGCGTCGTCGACACCCAGCAGGTCACCCAGGACGTACCGGTTGTGCTCGCCGAGCCGGGGTGCGCCGCGACGCAGCGACCAGTCGCTCCCGGACAGATGCACCGGGATCCCGTCGACCCGGGCCGGGCCGATGTCGGGATGCTGGACCGTCGGCCACAGACCCCAGTCGGACGTCGCCGGCGTGCCGTCGGCGCGGTCAGCCGCCGTGCCGTCGATGCGTTCGGCCGGTGTGCGCACCGGGCTCGCCGGGATGCCGGCGGCGACCAGCCGGCCGGCGAGCTCGTGGTTGTCGAAGCCGGCGGTCCAGGCGGCCAGCCGGGCGTCCAGCGTGTCCTGGCCGGCGAGCCGGGCGGCCAGCGTCGCCAGTTCCCCGGCGGTCGCCCACGGCTGGCCGATCTCGCCCGCCAGCAGCCGCCAGTCGTGATCATCGCGGCAGGCCACCGCGATCCAGCGATCCTCCCCGCGGGCGGGGTAGATCCCGTGCGGCGCCATCGGGGAGTCGGCATCGCGGTTGGAGTCGACCGAGCCGGCGGCGCGGGGCGATCGGCCGTTCAGATGATGATCCAGGATGTCCGGGCCGGTCAGAGCGAGTCCCGCCTCGACGCCGGACAGGTCGACCCACTGCCCCTCGCCGGTTTGGTCGCGGTGCCACAGCGCGGCCAGGATCGCGACCGCCATCGCGTAGGCGCCCATGTGGTCCATGTACGAGAAGCCCCAGCCGGTCGGCGGATGTCCCGCCAGCCCCGCGGTGAAGGTGAGGCCGCTGACGGCCTGCACGATCGGCCCCCAGGTGCGGAAGTCCCGGTACGGCCCGGTGGCCCCGAAGCCGCTGTGCGAGACGTAGACGATGTCGGGCCTGATCTCCCGAAGCCGCTCGTACGGGAAGCCGAGGCGGGCGAACACTCCGCCGGCGAAGTTCTCGGTGACGACGTCCGACACGGCGATCAGCCGGGTGAGCAGCTCCCGGCCGCGCTCGGTGCGCAGGTTGAGGGTGATTCCCAGCTTCTCGGTGTTGTGGTTGTTGAAGGTGGCGCCGAACTCGATACCGCGGCGATCGTCGTGGAACGGCTGGGCCCCGCGGACGATGTCCCAGCCGCCCCTGGTCGCCGGGTCCTCGACCCGGATCACCTGAGCGCCGAACGCGGCGAGGAGCCTGGTGGAGCCGGCCCCGGCGAGCTGGCCGCTCAGGTCGCACACCCGGATGCGTCGTAACGCGTCCGACCGTGCTTCGAGGTCAGGTGGGCACCCCGCCCACCGGTCGACCGCTTCTTCCGCGGGTCCTGACGACGGTCCGACCACGCGCTGCCTCCTCGGTGTGTACCTCGGCGGATCTGCGGAGCCAGTTTCTATCAAGCGCTTGACAGAAAAGTCCATAGGTCTGACCCAAATGCAGGTACACATCCAGATATGTCCGATCCTGGCGGCGTCCCATCCGGAGTAGCTCCGTGACCGGCCACGCCGATGACCGCGGATCCGGTAGCCGTGAGCTGGGGATCGATTCACCTGTCGACTCGGCAATATGCTGGCGGCAGCGCCGAAGCGAGTCCGTTCTCGGTGATGTGTTGCGCCATCGGGGGGCGGCCGGCATGGAATCGCTGCGCACTGACGACCCGGCCCGCATCGGCCCGTACCAGGTGGTGGGGCGGCTGGGCGCCGGTGGGATGGGCCGGGTCTACCTGGGGCGCACCGCGGCAGGGAGACTGGCCGCGGTGAAGGTCATCCGGCCCGAGCTCGCCGACAGTCCTGACTTCCGCGCCCGGTTCGCCCGGGAGGTGGCCGCGGCCCGTGCGGTAGGCGGCCGCCACACCGCGGCGGTCATCGACGCCGATCTTGACGCGACGTCCCCGTGGCTCGCCACCGCCTACGTCTCCGGCCTGTCCCTCGCCATGACGATCAGCCGCCACGGACCGCTCCAGGAAGCGGCGCTGACCACGCTTGCCACCGGGCTCGCGGAGGCGCTGATCGCGATACACGACGCCGGCATCGTGCACCGTGACCTCAAGCCGTCCAACGTCATGCTGGCGGTCGACGGCCCCAAGGTGATCGACTTCGGTGTCTCCCGGGCCGCCGACGCCAGCGTGCTCACCAGGACCGGTGCGATGATCGGCTCGCCCGGCTTCATGTCACCCGAGCAGATGACCGGGGCCGAGGCGGGCGCGCCCAGCGACGTCTTCTCCCTCGGCGCGCTCGTCGCCTATGCCGCGACCGGCCGCGAGCCGTTCGGTGTCGGCCCGACGCCCGCGCAGGTGTACCGGGTTGTGCACGCCGAGCCGGATCTCGACGGGATACCCGGCGCACTGCGCGGGATCATCGCCGACTGTCTCGCGAAGGAGCAGGCCGCTCGGCCGACACCACGCGCGCTGCTGGCACGTCTGATCTCGGCCGACCAGGCGACGAAGGTGCTCACCGGTCCGACCTGGCCGCCAACCGTGCTCGCCGCCGCGCTGCGCGACGAGGACTCCATGGTGGCGACGGCGCTCGCGTCCTGCGTGACGGAGAACACGGAGCCCCTGGCCGGCGCCTCACCCACGCCCGCCCGACCCGGGGCTGCCCCGCCTGCCGACCGGGTGCCGGCCGGCTGGTCGCCGCGCCGATGGAGCCGCGGCCGACGGGGGCGCCTCGCAGCGGGGTTCGTCGTGCTCGCGGTGGCGGCCATGGTCACCGCGTCCGTGGTGGTCGCGGGAGGGAAGCCGGATCATCTGACCGCCACCGCGAGTGTCGGCGCGCCGCTCTCCACCGCCACTGCCGCTGCCTCCTTCTCTGCCTCCACATCTGCCTCCTCCTCGGCCGCCGCGGGCCCGTCGGTGACGACATCCGGTCCCACGGCGGCCGTCCTGTCCCCGTCTCCCTCGACAGCCCCGCCGGTAGACGGGCCGCCGCGGGCGAACAACGAGACCGTGCCCGGGACAGCCCGCGGCACGGCCCACGCAGGGACCAGCCAGCCCCCGACCACGCGCGATGAAACGCCGGCCGCGCCGGGGCCGCCGGCGCAGACCGCCGCCCACGTCTTCTCCTTCAGCGGCTCTCTCGCGCGCCGGCCATGCGCGGACGAGGGCGCTGTCACCTCAGGTCGTACGACGACGGGTGTCCGGGTGACCTTCGTGAACCAGAGCCCGGAACCCGTCCGGATCTACTGGCTGGACTTCTACGGCGCGCGGGTGAGCTACGCGCCCGTCGTCGCGCCGGGCGAAAGCTACAGCGCCAACTCCTACCAGCAGCATCTGTGGCTGATCGCCCGTGCGACCAGCTGCCTGACCATCGCCGACGCGGGCACAGCGGGGGGATCCCTCACGATCAGCTGACGCCATCCACGGTCCGCGTGGCGCAGCTGGGTGGGCGCGTTGTCCGGATGGGCGCGTTGTCTTGGGTGGGCGCGTTGCCGCCGGGCATCAGCGAGGCTCCCGGTCACCTGAGCGGGTGAGGTGGGTGAACAAGGTGAGCATGTGTTCCATGGCCTCGTCGACGCCTTCCTGGTCGCCGGTGGCGAGGAGGTCCAGGAGGAGCCCGCGGGTGGCGGCGAGTGAGAGGCGGGCCTGGGCACGTGCGGCGGTGGGCTCGAGGCCGTCGCGGGTGAGGAAGTCGGTCATCGGGCCGAGCCAGTCGTCGACGACTCCGTCGAGCAGCGGCTGGGCGTAGGCGCGGCCCTGCAGCGCCTGGGTGTAGATCTCGAAGAAGAGGCGCTCGAACGGCGCCAGCTCCGGCTGGCGCAGCTGTCGCCACATCCGGCGGCCCAGCTCGGCGGCGGACGTCGCCGGAACACGGCGCATCTCGGCGAACGCGGCGCGTTGCTGTTCCTCCATCGCACGTACGACCTCGACGAGGAGGCCGTCGCGGGAGCCGAAGTGGTAGATGAGCATGCGGTGGCTGGTGCCGATCGCGGTGGCCAGCTGCCGCAGGCTCACGTCGCCGATTCCGTGTGCGGTGAGGTGGGCGATGACGTCCCCCAGCAGGCGCTGTCGGGCGCTGTCGGGCGGGCTGTCCGATGGCGGACCTTGCGACGGCATGTACCGGATGGTACATGTACCACGTGGTACAGAAGCCGGGCGGCTGCGTGTCGCCGTCCGTGAGCCTTTGATCGCGTCTCCAGGAGGTATCCCCGATGTACTACGAGACCTCGGTGACCATCGACGCCGCCCCCGACGAGGTCTGGGCCGTGATGCGGGACGTCGAGCGCTGGCCCACCTGGACTCCGACGATGACCGCCGTCGAAGCCGTCGACGCCCCGGGCGGCGAGCTACGCGAAGGCGGAAGGGTGCGCATCCAGCAGCCCAGGCTGCCGGTGGCGACGTGGACCGTGACCGATCTGCTCCCGGGCGCGGGCTTCACCTGGACCTCCCGTGCGACCGGAATGATCACCGTCGCCGACCACCGCATCACGTCCGACCCGAACGGCGGCCCGGTCACGGTGCGGCTGAGCCTGCGCCAGAGCGGGCCGCTGGCGCCGGTGGTGGCCCTGCTCATGGGGCGGCTGGTGCGCCGCTACGTCGACACCGAGGCCCAGGGCCTGCGCACCCGCTGCGAGGAACGAACCGGCGCAGACCGAAGCGAAGCCTGATGCGTGCCGTTCACACGGGAGAGGACGCCGAGGAGTCGTAAAGCTCTTGTTGTTCTGGTCGTGGAATGTCTTGCAGCCGGGCGGCGAGGGCTCGCCCTGCGGGTGTCAGGAAAACCTGGTTCTGGCCCGTGCTGAGGTCGCGTGTGTCGTCGAGCAGGCCACGCATCTCCAGCTCGTGAAGGGCCTCGAAGAGCTCCAGCTGCCGGGCCCGCCAGACCCGATGCGCCCGGTTGCGGCCGTCCCCGACCGGTGGCGGGGGTGACAACGCGGCTCGGAGGTCGGTGGTGTCGACGCTGCCTGAACCGGCAACCAGGCGAAGTATCTCGATGTACGTCTCGTTCAGCGGCTCGGACGGCTCGGACGGCTCGGGTGGCGTGCTTGGTTCGGCCGGTTCCGGTTCCGGTTCCGGCTCCGGCTCCGGGTTTGGGTTTGGGTTTGGTTCCACGTTTGCTTCCACGTCGACGTCGCCTGGTGGCCGTGGCGTGGCGCGGGTGCGCAGCGTGGAGCTGGGCCTGGTCGCGAGCCAGCTCTCGAAGGTGCTGCGGCGCCATCGTGGCTGGCTGGGCACCGAGGCGTCGTCGGGGGCCGGCAGCTGTCTCAGTCGGCGGTACCTGCGAAGGGTGGCCGGGGTGACCCCGGCCCGCTGGGCCATCTCCTGGTAGCCGACCAGCGGATCCTCCGCCGACCCGGCGGGGCGGGTCTGCGCGGATTGTGTCGAGGCGTCGATCATGGCGGTCAACGTACCGGGTAATCCTGCGATATTTGCTGTGAAGCAAGTGGCCTTCATGGGTCTCGTCAGGTCTCGCGGTCGGCCGGCCGGATCGTTAGCGTGCACCGCGTGGACCTGAGCGAACAGTGGACCTGAATGAACAGGAGTGCCGCCGCCGGCTCGCGGCGGCGCGGGTCGCTCGCCTCGCGACCGTCGGAGCCGACGGCGCACCCCACCTGGTTCCGGTGACCTTCGCGCTGGCCGGCGATCAGGTCGTGACCGCTGTGGACCACAAACCGAAACGCACGGCGGCGCTGCGGCGACTGGCGAACATCGCCGCCAACCCGCGGGTCAGCCTCCTCGTTGATCAGTACACCGACAACTGGCCCGGCCTGTGGTGGGTCCGGGCCGATGGCCAGGCCCGCGTCGTCGACACGCCGGGCGGCGAGAGATCGGCGGCGATCCGGTGCCTGACGGCGAAGTACGACCAGTACCGGGCCGCCGTTCCAGCCGGCCCGGTGATCCTCGTCCAGGTCGAACGGTGGCGGGGATGGGCGTACGCCGACCGAGGGGTGAGCCGCGCCGCGGATCCGGCCGCTCCGACGGATGCCGTTCCAGACCGCCCCGCCCAGGTTCAGATAGGGGTCATCGGCCCCGGAGCCGGCGAGGCGACGCCGGCCCAGTACCAGCTTGCGCGCCAGGTGGGAAATCTGTTGGCGCACACCGGCGCGCGGGTGGTCTGCGGCGGCCGCGGAGGTGTCATGGAGGGCGTCGCGCTCGGCGTCCAGGAGGCAGGCGGCCTCTGCGTCGGCATTCTGCCCGGCCACGACCGGGCCGCCGCCAACCGGTACCTCGGTGCGGTGATCTGCAGCGGCGTCGGCGAGAAGCGGAACGAGATGGTCGTGGAATCGTCCGACGCCCTCGTGGTGATCGGCAGCAACGCGGGCACGGTCATCGAGATCCTGCTGGCGAAGAAGAACGGCGTGCCGGCCTTCGGCCTCGACTGCGCCCCTGTTTCCACCGGCGGAAGGCGACTTGACGCGGTCGTCATCGTCGACGACCCGGCGGAGGCCGTCACCCGAGCGGTCGAGACAGCCCGAGCCAGAGCCCACGCGCACCTTCACCCGGAGTGACCCCGACGGTGCATCGCACGCGTTCTTCGGACATGTCGGTTCCGCCGATGCGGTGAGGTCGCGGTCCCGCCCTGCGACTGAGAGCATGCGGGAAGTCGCGTCGCGTCAGCGTTGTGAAGGGTGGGCCTGTGGCGGTCAAAACGGCGGCGGGCCGTGCGGCACCTGGTGTGGTGCCCGGCCACGCGGACGTCATCTTCTTCGGCGGGCCGATCGTCACCGTCACGGACACCCCGGTGAACGCGGGTTCACCGGAGGCGGTGGTGGTGAAGGCGGGCCGGATCGTGTTCGTCGGCGACCGCTCCCGGGCGCTGGCGGACTGGCGGGGCGCGGATACCCAGCTGCGCGATCTTCGCGGCCGGGCGTTGCTGCCGGGCTTCATCGACGCACACGGTCACCTGACCGGTACCGGTTTCCAGGCGTCCGTCGCCAACCTGCTCGCCGAACCCGACGGGAATGTCACCACCATCGCGTCACTACGGGAGGCGCTGGCGGAGTTCGCGGTGAGCGAGGTGGGCCGGCGCTCCGAATGGATCATCGGTTTCGGCTACGACGACTCGATGCTCGCCGAGACGCGGCATCCGACCCGTGACGAGCTGGACCTGGTGTCCACCGACCGGCCGGTCCTCGCCATTCATCAGTCGTTCCATCTGGGCGCGGTCAACAGCCGTGGGCTTGAGCTTCTCGGATACGGCGCCGGCACACCGAACCCGGCCGGCGGGGTGATCCGGCGCCAGGACACGGCGCCGCAGTACGGGACACCCGACGGTGTTCTGGAGGAGAACGCGTTCAACCCGGCCGCGGCCAGGGCGATCGCGGGCATGCACGCCGACGACCAGGCCCAGTTCCTGCCCAGGGGGCTACGGAAGGCCGCGAGTTTCGGTTTCACCACCGTGCAGGAGGGGGCCGCCACGCTCGACCAGCTGGCCGCTATGCGCAAGGCCGCGACGGAGTTCCCCGCCGGGCTCCCCATCGACCTGGTCGTGTACGTCAAGGCGGACGAAGCCGTGCAGGATCCGGATCGGCTCCAGGAAGCCCAGGAATACAGTGCCGGCCTGCGGGCAGCGGGAATCAAGATGTTCCTGGACGGTTCGCCGCAGGGCCGCACCGCCTGGCTGACCCGGCCCTACCTCACTCCACCGCCCGGCACCGGCGCCGACTACGCCGGCTACCCCGTCATCACCGACGACGTGGCCGAACGGCAGGTGCGGGCCGGTTTCGAGCGGGGCTGGCAGGTCCTCGCGCACGTCAACGGGGACGCGGCCATCGACCAGTTCATCGCCGCCATACGGAATGCCACCGCGGCTCTGGGACCCGCCGACCGCAGGACGGTCGCGATCCACTCCCAGACCGCCCGGGCGGACCAGCTCGACGCGTTCGCGGAGCTCGGGATCATCCCGTCCTTCTTCTCCATGCACACCTACTACTGGGGCGACTGGTACCGCAGCACCGTGCTCGGCGAGGAACGCGCGGAGAACATCTCCCCGGCCAGGTGGGCGCTGGACCGTCAGTTGCTCTACACCAGCCACCACGACGCACCGGTCGCGCTGCCGAACTCGATCGCGATCCTGGCCAGCCAGGTCACCAGGGTCACCCGCTCGAACCACACCCTCGGCGCCCACCAGCGCGTGTCCGCCCTCGACGCGGTGAAGGCGATCACCATCAACGCCGCCCACCAGTACTTCGAACGGGACACCAAAGGCAGCATCGAGGTAGGCAAGGTGGCCGACCTCGTCATCCTCGACCGCAATCCCCTCACGGTGCCCGCGGAGACCATCCGGGACCTCACGGTGGAGGAGACCATCAAAGCCGGGACCACCGTCTACGACAGCCACCGCGACGGGAACGCCCCGGACTGATCCGCCCACCGAAAGCTGGTGGTGCGCCGGCGTTCTGTCGGGCCGTGACGATGCCGCCGCGGGTCGGGATCCCAGCGCAGCAGTCTGTGGCCATCGGTCGGATGTGATCGGGATTGTGCCGAGGCCCGCTAGGATCGGACGCGTTGCGTGACGGTCCTTGGGGGGCGGAGTGGCGTACGAGGGCAGTTTTCCTCGATGCGAGGCCGGGGCCGGGGCCGCCTCGTGATTGAGGACAAGGCCCAGATCGCGGCGGCGTTACCGGGATACGAGATCGGGGGCCGGCTGGGGCGGGGTGCGTTCGGGCTGGTGCTGGCCGGGCGGCATCGCGAGCTGGGCCGCGAGGTGGCGATCAAGATTCTGCCCGCGGACCAGGGCGGCGTCGCCGGGCGTAGCTGGAGCGAGGCCCGGGTGCTGGCCTCGTTGGATCATCCACACATCATCCGGGTCTATGACGCCCTCACCGTTGGTGATCTTCATCTGCTGGTGATGGAGCTGCTGGCCGGTGGCCCGCTGACCACCCGCGAATACGACATGACGGTCGAGGCGGGCTGCGCGGTGGGGCTGGCGGTGGCGTCCGCCCTGTCCTACGCCCATGGGCGTGGGGTGCTGCACCGCGACATCAAGCCGTCGAACGTTCTCTTCGACGCGGCCGGCCGGCCCAAGGTGGCCGACTTCGGCATCGCCAAGATCGCGCAGGGGACGGTGACCACCGCGAGCGCGGTGAGCGGCACCCCTCGCTACATGGCTCCGGAGCAGATCCTCGGCGGCCAGCTCGGGGCGGCGACCGACCTCTACGCGCTCGGCATCATGCTCTACGAGCTGCTGGGGGACGATCCGCCCTTCGACCCGGCGCTGCCCGCCGCGGGGTTCATCCATCACCACCTCAACGTCATGCCCGCCCCGCCGGCGGGTGTGGCGGAACCGATCGCCGAGGTGGTGATGCGCTGCCTGGCGAAGGATCCGGCCGACAGGCATCCATCGGCGCACGCCTTCGCCCTGGACCTGGCCGTCGCGGCCGCCGCCGTGTGCGGCCCGGGCTGGTCCGACCGCGCCGGCATCGGACTCAGCATTGACGACGCTGTCCGAGCCGCGGCCGAAGCGCCCGCCACCCGGGTACTGGCACCGCATATCCCGGACGCTGTCGAGCCACAGCCGGACAGCACCTCGGACCTCCCCACCCAGCGGGCTGCCCACCCGTCCACCTCGGACGTCGCATCAAACTCGGACAGCGCATCAGACTCGGACGGGGTCCCGGACTCGGACGGGGCAACACGTGAAGCACGGACCTGGCGCCCCGGTCGATCCCTGCCCCGGCGGTTCCGCCTGCCCGCTGCCGCCGCGGCGGCCCTGCTCGCCATCGTCGGTGTCGTCCTCGCCCTGACCCTTCCCTCGGGCAAGGATCCCGCCGCACTCACGGTCGGAGATTCCACCGCCTCCGGTGCGTCGGCCGGCACACCCACCTCGACGACGCCCACGGCGTCGAGGCGATCGACGGCTTCCCAGGGGCCGACGGCCAACCCGGGGCCCATCGCCCCCCTCAACCCCCGCCCGGTGAGCTCCGCGCTCACCGGGCATACCAACGTCGTGTCCTCGGTGGCGTTGTCGCCGGATGGCCGCACCATGGCCAGCGCCAGCTGGGACAGCACGGTGCGGCTGTGGGACGTCACCGACCGGAGCGCGCCCCGCCCGCTGGGCTCTCCGCTCACCGGTCACACCGGCTACGTGTTCTCGGTGGATTTCTCGCCGGACGGGCGCACTCTGGCCAGCGCCGGTTGGGACAGCACGGTGCGGCTGTGGGACGTCTCCGACCGAGATGCGCCCCGCCCCCTGGGCGCCCCGCTCACCGGCCATGCCGAAGGGCTCTATGCGGTGGCGTTCTCGCCGGACGGGCGGACTCTCGCCAGCGCCAGCGACGACAACACGGTGCGGCTGTGGGACGTGACCGACGTGGCCGCGCCCCGGTTGCTGGAATCCGCGCTGACCGGTCACACGGACTACGTGTTCTCGGTGGCGTTCTCGCCGGACGGGCGGACCATCGCCACCGCCAGCGGCGACTACACGGTGCGGCTGTGGGACGTCACCGACCGGAACGCGCCTCGTTCGCTGGGTCCGGCGCTCACCGGCCACACCAACCCCGTGCGGTCGGTGGCGTTCTCGCCGGACGGGCATGTCCTGGCCAGTGCCAGCGACGACAAGACGGTGCGGCTGTGGGATGTGACCGACGTGAGTGCGCCCCGGCCGCTCGGGGCACCACTCACCGGTCATACCGAATATGTGTTCTCGGTGGCGTTCTCGCCGGATGGGCGAACCCTCGCCAGCGCCAGTGGCGACTTCACGGTGCGGCTGTGGGATGTCACAGAACCGGGTGTGCCTGTCCCCGTGGCGTCTCCGCTCACGAATCACGCCAGCTACGTCTACTCGGTGGCGTTCGCGCCGGATGGACGGACGATTGCCAGCGGCAGCGGCGACTTCACAGTGCGGCTCTGGGGCCTGAACTGACCGGGCCACCTCGGCGGCCAACGTGGTGGCCGCCCGCCCGGTCCGTCAGGTCGCCGGACTGTAGGAGCGGAGGCGGTGGCAGGGGAGGCGGCCTCTGCGGGAGCAGATTGTGCTGATTCGTCTTCGTCGGTGATCAGTGAATGCCTCGTCCGGTTCAGCGGAACCGGCGGCGCTCACTCGCGTGTAGTCAGCCGGGCCGTCTTGTCGAGGGCGGGTTCCTCCGGGAAGGTGTCGAGTTTCTGGACGCCGGTGTGAGGCTCGTGCGGCTGCCAGGTTCCCTGTCCGGTGGGGCGACACGAAGGGTTCCTCGTTCCGGCGCTGGACGTCCTCGGCTAGCGCATGATCAACCCGCCGGACACGCCGGAAGGCGACATAGCCCCACATTTGGCCCACCTCGTCTTCGGCGCCGTGGCCGCGTAGGAACAGTGGGCGCTCGGCACACCGTGAAGCTGCCGTCGGGACACCTGCGGGCTAAATACGCTGGCCGTGTTCCTTCGCGGTGGTTGCCAACGCGTGCGGCAGTGTGTTTGCATGACGGCTACCCAGACTGTGCCGCTGGCCGGGCCCTAGTAGCGACGGAGCGTCGCGAGGGGGCAAGTCCGGCTGGCGGCGCACTGGCACGGTTAGCATGCTGGGCCGCCTGGATCTCCATCCAGCGCATAGAGGTAGCCATCGTCGCTGCCGATTACCAGGAGCGATCCGGCCGAAACGGGGGTGGAGTTCACAGCCCCACCGGTTTCGTGGCGCCAGAGTGAGTGGCCGTCACGAGCGTCGAGCGCATACAGAAAGCCGTCGCGAGCGCCTACGTAGACGACTGTTCCTCGTACCACGGGGGACGCCTTGATCGCGCTACCTACCTCGTAGGTCCAGCGTGACGCGCCGCTCTTCCTGTCCAATGCGTAGACGACACCGTCGTAGGACCCGAAGACCACGAGCTCACCGAAGACTGTAGGGGTTCCTTTGATCTGACCGCCAGCCGGGTAGTACCAATCGAGTCTGCCGGTAGCCCGGTCGAGTCGGTGCAGCCGGTGGTCGTAGCCACCGATGAACAGGCTGTCCTCATGGATTTCCGGTGGCGCGTCAAACCATTTACGGGCTCGGTACGCCCAAAGCTCCGCACCGTCGGCGGACCACGCTCGGACGTGGCAATCGTGCCCGCCGAAGTAGAGCGCTCGCCCATCCGTTGCTATCGGGCCATGTACTGGCTGGCTGAGTTCCTTCCGCCATCGCTGGATGCCGGAATGGAAGTCGAGCGTCGTCACACAGCCGTCCGCAGTAGGGACGACCACGGTTTTCCCTGCGACAGTAGGTGCCGCAGTGGGTATCGCCGGGAGATCAGCCTGCCAATGTGTCTCACCGGTTGTGACGTCGAGCGACCACAGACGACTGTCGCCGCCAGCGACCAGCGCGCTCTCGCCACTGATCGTGGGTGCGGATCCGCGGAGCACGGGGAAGTCGCGACGCCACCGAGGCTGGCCGCCGGACGAATCGAGCGCGACCACTTGGTCGACGTTCCCGGTGACCACTAGATACGGCGTCGCGTCCGCCGGTGCCGGTGTGCCACCCAGGTAGAACCGCCACGGCTCTGGCAGCCGACCGTCATCCGCAGGCGGGTTCTGCCGGCCATGACCCGTCTCGGCATGGCTGCCCTCGGGGCGACGCCGTTGGCGTTGTCGCGTCCGGGTCTGCTCGACTGTGTCGAGCGCCTGACGAGCGTCCTGGCGTTCGGCGGGTGCAGGTGCCTGTTCCGCGGAAGCGTCACGCAGCGCGCCGAGTGGAGATGCCCCCACGGTGACCCGTGGCGGCGACGGGGGGGAAACGGACTCGGCGACTGGTGGCGTCGTTCGCGGGGGAACTGGGAACTCCGGGGCTGTGGCAGGCTTGGCCCGGCCAGCCAAACTATGGCCTATCTGTTCGAGCAGGTAGACCCTGGCCGACTCCGCCGGCAGACCGAACAAGTCGAATCCGACCAGGGTGCGTAGCAGCCCTGGCCGGTCACAGTCCTCAAGTCGCACTGGGAGTAGCTTGCGTGCGAAGCCTTCCGGGTCTTCTGCCCGTACGGCCCGCCATTCCTGACCGCCGTAGACGGAACGTAGGTAGGCCGCCGACAGCAACGCCACCATCCGCCCAGCGTGCCTCACTCCCTGCTCCATGCTGGACATCCAGTCCGAACCCGGCACGAAGTCCCACGCCTGGATCAGGACCCGGTAGCCGGCGTCCTCCAGCTGCCAGGCCACCCACTCCGCCCACTGCCGGTCCACGGCCGTGTAGGAGATGAAGAAATCCCACGTCTGCGGCCTGCCCGCAGCCCCCGCATCCGGCACAACCCCAATCCTGGCACCGACACCTCCCTACTGGTAGGCCCCGCCCCTTCCAAACCGGGACCGCCGACAGGAGCGGGCTCTGGACGCACCCACCGTCCCACCCCGCATAGCACCGCGGGAACGCCCCGGGTCGACGGGACCGGCGGAACTGTGCAGTAGTTAGGCCGTCATGTGAGCCAGGTAGGTGGCGAAGGGTTCCAGGCCGGCCGCGGCACGGCGGGCGTCGAGATGTTCCGGGTCGGCGATGGGACGAGGGCCGAGGGCGTCGGTGCCCTGTGGTCCGCGCCAGAACTGGGTCCCGTAGATCTGTGGCTCGTCGCGGGCGCAGAGCACCCGATCGGTCAGGTAGGCGAGGTGCCTGGTGGATGCGTCCCCGGCCACGACCGCGGCCCGCAGCAGCTCCAGGCATTCCGCCTGGAATTCGGGGTCGTGGTCGGCGTGCTGGGCGATCAGCCAGGCGTCGCTCGCTCCGACCGGCCCGACCAGTGTCTCTCCCGGCCAGCCGTGCTCGGCGATGACTGCCCGCAGCCACGCGGTGTTGTCCGCGTCAATCTCTCGCATCCGATCAGCGAGCACCTCACGCTCGGCTGGATCGGCTGCGTCGGTGCCGGCTGCGCCGTCCCGGCCGGCGGGGTCGCTGTGCCGGGTTGAAGTGATGGCCAGCCAGGCGTTCCGCACTTGCTGGTCGGCCTCCGTCCGCCGTGCCAGTTCCTCCCGAAGATCCTCCCGCATGTGCTCATTGTGGGCGAGGCGGGAGGCGGCGGCGGCCCCATCGACTGCGAACGGCCGGGCTGGCTGCCGCCTGCCGCGTCGCACTCGCCGCGGCCTGACACGGTCGGATCGAGGGCGCCGAGCCGCGAAGCTGCTGCTGAGCCCGCAAGCGCACGCCCCGGCGGTCCGCTCTGTCCGTGTTCCGACGGACCGGGCGATCTGACCACCAGGATCTCTACGGTGAACGCTATGGGGATCAGGCACACGTTTCTGGCAGGCGCTGTCGCCACCGTGCTAGGGAGCGGACTGCTCACGGGCTGCGCCGGGCTGGACTCGACATCCGACTCGGACGGCATCGCGGCGTCCGCCGGCCAGCAGGCACTTCCCGCCGGAAGCTGCGGAGGCGCCGTCGAAACGGTGCAGGACGTCGAGGCGATCATCGTCGAGCCCGCGGGCTGCCCCGGCGCGGTGAACACCTACTGGGCCGGCGAGTTGGGCGAGAAGTGGACCCCACCGCGCTACATCTCCTACCGAGACGGGGAGATCCCACCGATCGCCTGCGCGCAGGGCGAATCCGACCCGGCCGCGTTCGCCGACAACGCCCTGTACTGCCCACTCGACGACACCATCGCGTACAGCGTCGACTTCATGACCGAGCTGCACGACACCGGTGGTCCGTCCTACCCGATGTATGTGCTCATGCACGAGCTGGCTCACCGGGCTGCCACTCTCTCCGGCCGCACCGGAGTGGTTTCCCGCGCGGAGGAGAACCAGGCCGACTGCCTTGCCGGCGGCCAGGCCCGCACGGCCGCTGACGCCGACCGGCTCGACCTCGGCGATGCCGTCTCCGGCGTCCTGCTGTTCTTCGGCCTCGGTGACAACCGTGACCGCGGCTGGTTCGACCGCGAGACCGCCACTTCGGAGGGCGCCCACGGCACGTCCCGCCAGCGCGCCCAGGCGTTCACCTTCGGCTATCTACGCGACAACGACACCTGCTTCCGCCTCGGTGAATCACCCACCGGCAGCGTGCTTTTCTGACCGTTGACGGCCTGACGGGTGGAGCATGGCGAGTTCCTGGCTGGTTCAGCCCGTGGCGGCCTCGGTGGCCCTGCGCAGCTGTTCGGCGTCAATGATCTGGCGTGCCAGCTCCTGCTCCGATACATCGACGGCGTCGGGGGTGCCCTCGGCCACGGCACTACGTGCCGGCCGAGTTCCCCACCGCCCGCGCCGTCGAGTTCACAGTGATCTGCCCCGGTCACCTGGGTGATGGGGCTGGCGGCGTGATGCCGGGCCCGCCACGGTGGCAGACGCCCCCTGGATCGGCGCTGCCTGAGCCCGGGGGATACCCTGACCCGCTCTTATTTGAATGAGCGTACGGGGGAAACAGAAATTGACAACGACATGCGGTCTGGCGGCGTGCGGGTGCCGAGGCCTTCTCGCAGGGAAACGAGGCACGCCCGATGGCGGTGTCCTCCGCATGAGTACGCTGGTCCGTCGCGGCCGGCCCGCTCGCCGCGGAAGTGAGGCCGAGCTGTGACGACGCTTCTCGCGTTCCTGGTGTTCTTCGCCCTGATCGGCTTCGTGGTGGGCCTGATCGCGTTCGCCCGGCGGGGACTCGCCTGGGCGCGGATCCGTGACCGCCGGACGGCCGCGGGCGTGACGGCCGTCGCCCTGCTCGTCTTCCTGGTGAGTGCTGCCCTGATGCCCACCGAGGAGGCGGACGAGAGTGACGGAGCTGTGGTCGCGGCCTCCGCGGTAGTGGGGCGGCCCAGCCCGCCCGCCACGACGTCCCCGAGCGCCGGTGGCACCCTCACGGCGACAGCCACGTCGGTCAGCCCGACGGCAGCCGTCGCGTCGGCGACGTTCGTGCCGCAGGCGCCCGCGAGCACGGCGGCCGGGAGGCCCTCCGACAGGTCGGTGTCGCCGGCGTCGCCGCCGACCACCTCGACCGCGGCGGCTGCGGTCCAGCCTGCACCGGCTGCCGCGCCGCAGCAGCCAGCGGCGGTCGTCCAGCAGCCGACAGCCGCTGCCGCGCCGCCACAGGCCGCGCCGCCTCCGGCCGCGGCCCCCGCACCGGACCCGCGTGCCGGGTGCGAGTCGTCCTACCCGGAAACCTGCCTACGCAGCGGCATCGGCGACTACGACTGCGCGGGCGGCAAGGGCGACGGCCCGAACTACGTCCGTGGCCCGCTGCGCGTCACCCCGCCCGACCCGTTCGACCTTGACCGCGACGGCGACGGTTACGGCTGCACCAGCTGAGCCTCAGCCGCCGCCCGGTGCCCGCCCAGGCCGACTCCGAATGTCACGATCACGCGGTCTGCGTCGTCAGGTCAGCATGGATGAGATTGTGATCAACGGATCCACGGGTGTCATCGGGCGGCGGCTCGTCCGTGAGCTGCTCACCGCCGGCTACCAGGTCCGGGGGGTGACCCGTTCCGCCCGCGGTCGGGAGCGGCTTGAGCGCGTCGGGGCGCGGGCCGTCGAGGCGGACGTGTTCGACGAGGCGTCGCTGCGCCGTGCGTTCGACGGGGCGGACGTCGTCGTCAACCTGCTGACCCACATTCCCGGCGTTGAACGCATGGCCGATCCGACCGCCTGGGAGGAGAACGATCGGCTGCGTGTCGTGGCGTCGGAGGCGACCGCCCGCGCCGCCCAGGGCGCCGGGGCGCGCAGGCTGGTGCAGGAGTCGATCTCGTTCGTGTACGCCGACGGCGGCGACGGGTGGCTCGACGAGGACGCGCCGGTCGCCGGTGGTGGCCCGACGACGTCCGCGCTGACGGCCGAGCGCAACGCATGTGAGTTCTTCGAAGGCGACACCGTCGTGCTCCGCTCGCGCACGCCGCGAGACCTACGTCGGCCCGTGGCTGCCGGAGCCGCTGGGAACGCCGCAACCACGAGGGTCGGCGGCCGACCCGGCCGACCGGGTCTCGCTCGACGAGTCGGTCAGCTACGCCCTGCTGACCGTGCTGGAGCAGCTCTCGCCCGCGGAGCGCACCGCGTTCGTGCTGCATGACGTGTTCGACGTCCCGTTCGGTCAGGTCGCCGAGGTGGTTGGGCGCACACCGGAGGCGGTGCGGCAGCTCGCCTCGCGTGCGCGCCGCCATGTCCGGCGCGAACAGCCGCGTTTCGCCGCGTCGCCCGCCGAGCACGACCGCGCTGTGCGGGCGTTCGCGCAGGCGGTCGGCGAAGGCGACCTCGAGAGCCTCGTCTCCGTGCTGGACCCGGAGGTCGTCTGGACCTCGGACGGTGGCGGGCGTGCGACGGCGCTACGCAAGCCGCTGCACGGCCGGGAGCGGGTCGCGCGGGTGTGGGCGGCGCTCGGCCGGGAGTCCCCGCACCAGCCGGTCGAGATCACGATGAACGGCCAGCTAGGGCTGATGCTCCCCAGCGATGACGGCTATCGCGCGGTGTTGTCGTTCGTCGTCGGCGACGGTCGCATTGCCCGCATCGACACGGTTCGCAACCCGGACAAGCTGCGGCGGGTCTGAGGGTACTTCTCTGGGCCTGCCTGGCGGTCGGATATTCGTCGTCAGTCCGGAACGCATCGACTGCATGACCTGCTTATGAGAGATCGGTAGATGATCGGCAGACAGGCTCATGTATGTCGGCTCATGTACTCCGCATCGCGGTCTGTTTCGGCGGAGGTTCGGATGCCGAGCGGTTTCTACCTGGCCAGCGACAGCTGTTCCGAGCCGGCGGCGTTCGCGCCGGATGGGCGCCTGTGTGCTTTCGCCTGCGGTGATGGTCGTCTGCGGTCGCGGTTGTGGGACGTGCTGGACGGGACCGAGGCTCGGCAGCTGAACCGCTCCTTTACGGACCACACGGACGAGGTGTTCTCGGTGGCGTTCTCGTTGGATGGTCGCACTCTGGCCAGCGCCGGTTGGGATGGCGCGGTGGGCTGTGGAATCTGTGTTCGAAGTGAGCCGTGCCGGCCTGGTAAACCCCTGTTGCACCAACCGGGCGACGGTCGCAGTCGTGAGGGCTGTGTGGGCGCGATGCTCTTCTCGCCGGACGGCGAACATTTCTGCGAGGAGCCACAGGGGATATCGCGGTGCAGTTGTGGGATGTTTCCATCCGGATTACCCCGCGCCCGCTCGGCCATGATCGTACCGGCGGCCGTCACGACGAGGCGATGGTGGTGGCGTTCGCCTCGGACGGGCGCACGGTTGTCCGGGTCAGCGAAAAGAGCCCGCTGTGGATGCGGGAAGATGACTGGCCGCGGCGGCGTCGCCGGGTTGCGAGCCGGCCACCGGGCCGATTTCCTCGAAGGAGATGTTGTTCATCATGTCCGATGGCCTGGAGAACCCGGGTGGTCCACCGGGGCCGTGGCCTCCGCCTCCTCACCCGCCCGCGTCGCCCTTTGCTCCGCCGACTCCGTCTCCGTCTCCGTCTCCGTCTCCGTCACCGTCTCCGTCTCGGCCGGGCCCCGCAGCACCATGGCCGGAGCCAACGGGCCCGGTGATGCCAGGGCCCGCGCCGTCTGGGTTCACCGGGCCCGGACAGGTCTGGCAGCCCCCGCCGCCGGCGTCTGCGCGGACGCACCGCGGACCGGCCGCGCTGTCACCCGGGGGAACGTCGGGCGATTCCAGAGCCGAGGCCACCGCCTGGGTTGCGGCCTCGGTGCCGCTCGTCGGGCTGGTCGCCGCCGTGGTCGTCGGCGTGATGTTCCCGGGCCTCGGCATCGCCACCGCGGTATCGCTGGGACTTCTCGTCGGCTGGGGCTGTGGCGTGCTGGTCGCGGTCATCGACCGCCGGCTCCTGCGGGTGCTCGGGGAGGATCCGGCGCACTGGGCCTGGGCGTTGATCGCGCCCTGGGCGTATCTGTTGGCCCGCGCGCTCCGTCGGCGGCCCGCACCCCGGACGACCTGGGCCGCCCTCGGCCTGTGCGTCGTGCTGACGCTCCTGAGCGCTGCCCTCGCCATGCCGCTGACGAGGAGCGTGTGGTCGTCGACTGCCGTGTTCGACCGGGACCGGGTCCAGCAGGACGTCGCGGCGGAGGTGGAAAGACAGACCGGGATCCCGGTGATCGTGTCGTGCCCGGAGGACCCGCGTCTGTCGGCCGGCTCGAGCTTCCACTGCGCGGTCAGAGGCGACGATCTGGTCGCCGTCGCGGTGGTCACCATGGCGGACGACAGCGGTGGCTACACCTGGATTCTCATGTGATCGCCTACCGCACTTCGCCCAGGTCAGCGACGGTTTTCCGGTCGGATTGACCTTCGTCCGGGCGGCTCGGGCTCATTCGTCGATGCTGTCCGCGGGTGATGTCCGGGTGCGTAACAACGCGCGAACTTGCTTGCGGACGGCGTCGGCCTGTGCCTATCCTCTGGATGCCTTCCTACATGAGGCCCGGGCTGCGCGGTGGGCTGACATGCATGCGATGTGACTGTTCTCGGAACGATTGGAATGTGGACTGGGATGTCCATCCAACTGGTCGGGTCAGGTAACGCGAGGCGGGGGACTGAAAGCAGGTATGGAGCCGCGCGACGGGGATCCACTGCTCGCGGTGGCGTCGCGGGTTTAGGTGGTGCCGCGGGTTGATCCCGCTGTGGGACGTTGCCGGCCGGATCCCTGCCGATGATGTCGCGTTGACCGGCCGTTCTCCGCGGCGGCGTGCGCGCCGATTCGCACGGTACCTTGCCACCCCCTTGCCACCCCCTTCCGCCGCCGGCCCGGTCATCTGAACGCCGACCGGACGATCGTGTTCTGTTCGGTCGACGGATCCTTGTACCCGGTCTGATTCCGTCGCCGTTTCTCTCCGCCTGAATTCCTGCACCTGGTCGGTGATATCCGCCGCCCGGGGCCTGTCCTCACGCGTCGGACCTTCATCCCGGGAGAATCGTTGGCCGGACAGCACCGTTCCACCTGGCGGGAGACGCTTCTCGGTCTTCCGGAGGTCGAACAGCACCGGGTCCTGCTCGACCTGCTGCGCCGAAACCTGGTCCGCGCTGTCGGCGACGAGGGCGAACGGGTCCCGTTCGACCCCCGTGTTCCCTTCACTCGGCTGGGGCTCGGCGGTGGAAGCACCGCCGGCTTCCGGGACGCGCTGAGCACGGGGCTCGGGCTGCCACTTCCCGCCACGCTGCTGTTCGACCATCCGTCGCCGGAACGTCTCGCGAGCTATCTGCGGGACCGGGTGCTGCGGACATCAGTGCCCGCCGGCGTCGCCGGCGGGTCGTCGCCCGGCGGCGAGGCACGGCCGGATCCGGTGGACGACCCCATCGTGATCGTCTCCATGGCGTGCCGGTTCCCCGGCGGTGTTCGGGGCCCCGAGGACCTGTGGGAGCTGCTTGTCGAGGGGCGTGACGCCGTCGTCGACCTGCCGACCGACCGCGGCTGGGATCTCGCCGCCGGCTACGACCCCGACCCGAGCCGGTCCGGCACCTTCTACACCAGCCAGGGTGGCTTCCTCGCCGACGTCGCCGGCTTCGACGCGGCCTTCTTCGGTATCGCGCCCCGGGAGGCGCTGGCGATGGACCCGCAGCAGCGACTGCTGCTGGAGGTCTCGTGGGAGGCGCTCGAGCGGGCCGGCATCGACCCGTTCTCGCTGCGCGGCAGCTCGACAGGAGTGTTCACCGGTATCGCCGTCGCCGACTACAGCCCGCCGTGGCGGGCCGCCCCGGCCGCCGTCGAGGGCCACCTGATGAGCGGAACCCTGCCCAGCGTCGCCTCCGGCCGTGTTGCCTACACCCTCGGCCTGGAAGGGCCGGCGGTGACAGTGGACACGGCGTGCTCGTCCTCGCTGACGGCCCTGCACCTGGCTGCGCAGGCGTTGCGTGCCGGTGAGTGCACGCTGGCCATGGTCGGTGGTGCCACGGTGATGTCCACCACCGACGTGCTGGTGGAGTTCAGCCGCCAGCAGGGCCTGGCACCGGACGGTCGCTGCAAGTCCTTCGCTCAGGCGGCGGACGGCACCGGCTGGGCCGAAGGCGCGGCGGTGGTCGTGCTCGAACGGCAGTCGGACGCCCGCCGCAACGGCCATGCGGTGCTGGCGGTCGTCCGGGGCAGCGCGGTGAACTCCGACGGCGCCTCCAACGGGCTGACGGCGCCCAGCGGGCCGGCCCAGCAACGGGTGATCCGGGCGGCGCTGGCCGGGGCCGCCCTCACTCCGTCCGACGTGGACGCGGTGGAGGCGCACGGCACCGGGACCAGGCTCGGTGACCCGATCGAGGCACAGGCGATCATCGCCACGTACGGGCAGGACCGCGCGGCCGACCGGCCGCTGTGGTTGGGCTCGCTCAAGTCGAACATCGGGCATACCGTCGCGGCAGCGGGCCTCGGCGGCGTGATCAAGATGGTGCTGGCGCTGCGGCATGGCCTGCTTCCGCGCACGTTGCACGTGGACGCGCCGGCATCCCGCGTCGACTGGTCCGCCGGGCAGGTGCGTCTGCTGACCGAGCCGGTGCCGTGGCCACGGGCCGCCCGGGTGCGCCGGGCCGGTGTCTCGGCGTTCGGGGTCAGCGGCACGAACGCCCACGTCATCGTGGAGGAGGCGCCCCACGTCGCCGATGTCTCCTGCACTGGTGACTCCGTCGCCGATGACTCCCTGGCCGGAGTCTCCCCGGGCGGGGTCTCCGTGGCCGACGACTCGGCCGCCGATGGCGGGCCGGGTCGGCACCTGCCGTGGCTGCTCTCGGCCCGGTCGGAGCCGGCGCTGCGGGAGCAGGCGGCCCGCCTGCTGGCCCGGGTGACCTCCGAGCCCCGACCCGCCCTGGTGGACGTCGGCTGGTCCCTGGTGACCGGCCGCGCCGTACTGGAGCACCGCGCCGCCGTCGTCGCCGCGGACCTCGCCGGCATGCTGCGCGGGCTTGACGCGCTGGCGGCGGGGGAACCGTCCGCGTCGCTGATCCGGGGTGTGACCCGTCCCGCGCGCCACACCGATCGCCTCGCGTTCCTGTTCACCGGCCAGGGCGCCCAGCGGCTCGGCATGGGCCGCGAGCTGTACGGTCGCCACCGGGTGTTCGCCGAGTCCTTCGACGCGATCTGCGCCGCCTTCGGCCAGCATCTGACCCGCCCGCTGCGCGACGTCGTGTTCGGCACCGACCGCGTGCCGCCCGATACGGCGCTGGACCGCACCGAGTACACGCAGCCGGCGCTGTTCGCCCTGGAGGTCGCCCTCGTCGACCTGCTGGGCTCCTGGGGCGTTCGCCCGGACCTTCTGCTGGGCCATTCGATCGGCGAGCTCGCCGCCGCCCACGTCGCCGGGGTGTTCTCCCTGGACGACGCCTGCGCGCTGGTGGCGGCGCGCGGACGGCTGATGCAGGCGATGCCCGGTGGGGGCGCGATGGTGTCGCTGCGCGCGTCCGAGGCGCAGGCGCTCGACCTGATCGCCGTGTGGGGCGGGCTGACCGGCCCCGGCGCGGGCCGGGTGGACGTCGCCGCGGTGAACGGGCCGGAGTCGGTGGTCCTCTCCGGTGATGCCCGGGCCGTCCTGGAGATCGCGCAGCGGTGGCGCGCGGACGGCGGCAAGGCGAGCCGGCTGCACGTGTCGCACGCGTTCCACTCGGCGCATATGGACGGCATGCTGGCTGAGTTCGGTGAGCTCGTCCGTGGTCTGAGCATGCGTCCGCCGGAGATTCCTCTCATCTCCAACCTCACCGGTCAGCTCGCCGACCCGGACGAGCTCAGGTCCGCCGACTACTGGGTCCGCCAGGTCCGGTCCACGGTGCGTTTCCGGGACGGCATCGACCGGCTGCACGAACGGGGCGTGCGGACCTTCCTCGAGATCGGCCCGGACGCGGTGCTGACCGGAATGGGCCAGGAGTGCCTGGTGGGCGACGCCGACGCGGTGTTCGTCCCGACGCTGCGGCGGGATGCCGAGGAGCACACGGCCCTGGCCCGCGCGCTGGCCCTGCTGGCGGTGAGTGGCGTGGACGTCGACTGGTCGGCGATCTTCGCCGGCACCGGCGCACGCCGGGTGGATCTGCCCACCTACCCGTTCCAGCACCGGCGGTTCTGGCTCGGCGACATCCTCTCCGCCCCGGCGCTCCCCGGCGACCTGGCCGGCATCGGGGCCGGCACCAGCAGCGGCGTCGGTGCGGCGAGCGCGCAGGAACGGCCGGGTGAGGCCGGCGAGCGGGCCTTCTGGGACGCGGTGGCGCGCGGCGACCTCACCGAGGTGCTGGACATTCCCGCGGACACCCCGTTGCACACCGTGCTGCCCGCGCTCGCGGCCTGGCGGGCGGACCGCCGCGGCCAGGATGCCGTCGACAGCTGGAGCTACCGGGCGGTGTGGCGGCCGGTGGCGATGCCGCCCGTCGAAGGCGCACCAGGCCGGTGGCTGCTGGTGGTCCCCGCGGACGGCGTCGGCGGCACGCCCGCGAACGGCATGCCCGCGAACGGCACGTCCACGAACGGAGCGTCCACGAACGGAGCGGTTGTCGACGGCGCGGTCGTGGACGGGTGCGTGCGGGCCATCGAGGTGAGCGGCGGTCAGGTGATCGCGGTGCTCCCGGTAGGGACGGACTCCCACGAGGCTGAGCGCGACTCGACGGCAGCACTGCTGGCCGAGGTGGACACCGGCGGCGGTCCGCTGACCGGGGTGCTCTCGCTGCTCGCCCTGGACGAACGCGACCGGACCGACCATCCGGCCGTCTCCCGGGGCCTCGCGGCCACCCTGACGCTGCTCCAGGCACTCGGCGATGCCGGAATCGACGCGCCGCTGTGGTGTGCGACGCACGCGGCGATGCCAGCCGGCCTGGTCGGTGCCCATGCCGCCGACGGCGAGCCCGCTGACAACGACCCCGCTGCCGCCGAGAACGCGTCCGGTGTGGACGGGCCGTCCGCCTCAGGCGACGCCGGTCCCACGGGCGATACCGCTTCCGGCACCGAACCCAGCACGGCTGCTGCCGGGCTCAGCGCGGTCCAGGCGCAGGTGTGGGGCCTGGGGCGGGTCGCCGCGCTGGAGCTGCCGCGCTCGTGGGGCGGCCTGGTGGATCTGCCGCCGGTTGTCGACGGCCCGGCGGCCCGCCGGCTGGCGGCGGTCCTCGTCGGCGCGACCGGCGAGGACCAGGTGGCGATCCGCGACTCGGGAGTCTTCGCGCGGCGGATCGTCCGTACCCGCCCGGACCCGGTCGGCGTCGGCTGGCGGCCCCGCGGCACCGTACTGATCACCGGCGGGACCGGTGCGTTGGGTGCCGCGGTGGCGCGTTGGTGCGCCGACCGGGGTGCCGCCCGACTCGTTCTCACCAGCCGACGGGGCATGGCGGCGCCGGGCGCGTCCGGCCTGGTGACCGACCTCGCCGGCCGGGGCGCCGAGGTGAGCGTGGTCGCCTGCGACGCGGCGGACCGGGACGCGCTGGCGGCCGTGCTCGCGGCCGTCCCGGCGACCAGCCCGCTCACGGCGGTCGTCCACGCGGCCGGCGTTGCCGGGCAGTTCACGGGGCTGCCCGACATCGACATCGCCGAGTTCGCCGACGTGGTCACCGGCAAGGTCGCGGGGGCGCGGCACCTCGACGAGCTGCTGGGAGCCCGGGAGCTCGACGCGTTCGTCCTGTTCTCCTCCATCGCGGGCACCTGGGGCAGCGGCGGCCAGTGCGCCTACAGCGCGGCCAACGCCTGCCTCGACGCGGTCGCCGCGCACCGTGCGGCGCGCGGGCTGGCCGCGTCGGCTCTCGCCTGGGGGCCGTGGGCGGAGGGCGGCATGGCTGTCGACCCCGAGATCGCCGGCCACCTGCGGGAACGCGGCCTCCGCCCGCTGCGCCCGGAGCTGGCGGTGGCCGCGCTGGAGCGGGCCGGCGGTGCCGCGGGCGTGCGGACCGTGGCTGATGTCGACTGGGACCGCTTCGCACCGATCTTCACCGCGGCACGCCCGAGCCGGCTGCTGGCCGATCTGCCCGAGGCCGGTGCCGCACTGAGCCCGCGGGGAGCGAACGCGCAGGGAGCGCTCACCCCGTCGACCGCCGGAACGGCGGACACCGGTGGGGAAGCGGACCCGCTGCGCCGTCCGGCCGGGATGTCCGATCCCGACTGGCGCCGGCTGCTGCTCGCCATGGTGCGGGCGGAGACCGCGGCGGTGCTCGGCTACGACGAGGCCGACCAGGTCCCCGCCGACCGGGCGCTGAGCGAGCTCGGCTCGACCTCGCTCACCGCGGTGCAGCTGCGTGCCCGGCTGGCCGATCGGACCGGGCTGGCGCTGCCCACCACGGTGGTCTTCGACCATCCCACCCCGGCCGCGCTCGCCGGATTCCTGGCCGGTGAGCTCACGGGCGTGCGGCCGGCGACGGAGCCGGTCGCCCCTGGCGGCGGCGCTGATCACACCCCTGGCGGCAGCGGGGATCACGGCGGGGACGCCGCCGCGGATCGTCCGCCGGTCGGTCCCGCGGCTTCCGCGGTGGCCCTGGCCCGGTCGCCGACAGCCTCCCGTACCGGGTCCGGTGACGACCCGATTGCGATCGTGGGTATGGGGTGTCGTTTCCCGGGTGGTGTGTCGTCGCCGGCGGAGTTGTGGGATGTGGTGGTGCGGGGTGGGGATGTGGTGTCGGGTTTTCCGGTGGATCGTGGCTGGGATCTGGGTGCTCTTTTCAGTGCGGATCCGGGGGCGCCGGGTCGGAGTGATGTTCGGGTGGGTGGTTTCCTTTCGGATGTGGCGGGTTTCGACGCGGATTTCTTTGGGATTTCTCCGCGTGAGGCGTTGGCGATGGATCCGCAGCAGCGTCTGTTGTTGGAGGTGTCGTGGGAGGCGTTGGAGCATGCGGGGATCGATCCGACGTCGTTGCGCGGCACCGACACCGGTGTCTTCACCGGGCTGATCTACCAGGGATACGGCGTCGAGACGGTCGGTGCGCCCGAGAGCGTCGAGGGGTACCGGATCAGCGGCACCGCCTCCAGTGTCGCCTCCGGTCGGGTCGCTTACACGCTGGGGTTGGAGGGGCCGGCGTTGACGGTGGATACGGCGTGTTCGTCGTCGTTGGTGGCGTTGCATGTGGCGGTGCGGTCGTTGCGGGTGGGGGAGTGTTCGTTGGCGTTGGTGGGTGGGGTGACGGTGATGTCGACGCCGGTGGGTTTTGTGGAGTTCTCTCGGCAGGGTGGGTTGGCGGTGGATGGTCGGGTGAAGGCGTTTGGTGAGGGTGCGGATGGGACGGGTGGGGTGAGGGGTGGGGTTGTGGTGGTGGAGCGGTTGTCGGTGGCGCGGGAGCGGGGTCATCGGGTGTTGGCGGTGGTGGGTGGTTCTGCGGTGAATTCGGATGGTGGTTCGAATGGGTTGACGGCGCCGTCGGGGGTGGCGCAGGAGCGGGTGTTGCGGGCGGCGTTGGTGGATGCGGGTGTTGCGGCGGATGGGGTGGATGTGGTGGAGGGGCATGGGACGGGGACGCGGTTGGGTGATCCGATTGAGTTGGGTGCTTTGTTGGGGGTTTATGGGCGGGGGCGGGGTTCTGGTCGGTCTTTGTTGGTGGGGTCGGTGAAGTCGAATATTGGTCATACGCAGGCGGCGGCGGGTGTGGCGGGGATTGTGAAGATGGTGGGGGCTTTGGGTCGGGGGGTGGTTCCGGGGTCGTTGCATGTGGGGGTGCCGACGTCGCGGGTGGATTGGTCGGTGGGGGGTGTGGAGGTGGTGCGGGAGTCGGTGGGGTGGCCTGAGGTGGGGGGTCGGGTGCGGCGGGCGGGGGTGTCGTCGTTCGGGATCAGTGGCACGAACGCACACGTCATCCTGGAGCAGGCCGGCCCTGACGCGGACTGGTCAGGCGCCCGGGACCTCCCGGCCCCCGGCGGGAGCCCGCACGACGGCACCGCCGCGACGGGGGTGCCTCCCACGGTCGTGCCCTGGCTGGTCTCCGCTCGGTCCGAGGATGCGCTGCGCGCCCAGGCCACCCGGCTGGCAGCATTCCTGCCCTCCGGCGTCCCGGCTCCGGAGACCGGGACCGCCTCGGGGCCGGCACAGCCTCTGGTGGACGTGGGCTACTCCCTGGCGACCGGTCGTGCCGCGCTGCCGTCCCGGGCCGCGGTGGTGGCCACCGACCTCGACGGCGCCACCGGCGGGCTGGCGGCGCTCGCCCGCGGTGAGTCCACACCGACGGTCGAGCGGGCGACGGTCAGCGCTCCGGGCCGCACGGCGCTGCTGTTCACCGGCCAGGGCTCGCAGCGGCCCGGGATGGGCCGTGAGCTCTACCGGCGGTTCCCGGTCTTCGCCGAGTGCTACGACCAGGTCCGCGCCCATCTCGACCCGCTGCTGGACAGCCCCCTCGACGACGTGGTCGACGACCCCGAGCGGCTCGACCGCACCGAGAACACGCAGCCCGCACTGTTCGCGCTGGAAGTGGCGCTGTACGGCCTGCTGCGGGCCTGGGGTGTCGCACCGGATGTCGTCGCCGGGCACTCCATCGGTGAGATCGCCGCCGCGCACGTCGCGGGAGTGCTCTCGCTGCCCGACGCCTGCGCCCTGGTGGCCGCGCGGGGGCGGCTGATGGCGGCCGCGCCGGGCGGGGCGATGCTCGCCGTCGAGGCGACCGAACGTGAGGTGCGTGCATGGCTGCGCGCCATCCCGCGCGGCGCCGCGGCCCCTGACATCGGCACCGCTGACGGCGGGGCGGCCGGTGACGCCGATGTGACCGGTGACGTCGATGTGACCGGTGACGTCGATGTGACCGGTGACGTCGACGTGGCTGGTGACATCGACGTGGCCGCGGTGAACGGCCCCACCTCCGTCGTGCTTTCCGGGACGGTGGCCGCAGTGGCCGCGATGGCCGTGCTCGCGGACCGGGCCGGCCGGCGGACCCGCCGGCTCAGGGTCACCCACGCGTTCCACTCCCCGCTGATGGACGGCATGCTGGAGCCGTTCCGCAGAGTCGCCGAATCCCTGCGCTACCAGGCACCGACCGTTGCACTGGTCTCCACGGTGACCGGCCGGTCGGTGTCGGCCGCCGAGCTGTGCGGGGCCGACTACTGGGTCCGGCAGGCCCGCGCCGCGGTGCGTTTCGGTGACGCTGTCGCCTGCCTGCGTGAGCGGGGCGTCACAACATTCCTTGAGCTCGGGCCGACCGGTGTCCTTTCCGCGATGGGGCGTGCGTGCGTCGCCGACGGCGACGCCGTGTTCATCCCGACGCTGCGGGCGGACCGCTCCGAGGAGCACGCTCTGGTGACGGCGCTGAGCCGGGCGCATGTCCATGGCGTCGACATCGACTGGGCGTCGTTCTTCGCCGGGACGCGGGCCCGCCGGGTCGACCTGCCCACATACGCGTTCCAACGGCGTCGGTACTGGCTGGCGCCGTCCCCGGTCGTCGCCGACTCCGCCGACTCCGGCGGCCGCGCCGACGAGACCGCCGGGTCCGGCGCGGACGACCTCACCTACCGGATCGCCTGGACGCCGGTGACGGTCCCCACCGCGCCGGTGCTTTCGGGAACCTGGATCGTGGCGGTTCCCCCGCTTCCGGAAGCGGCCCGGCTGGCCGACGAGTGCGCTCAGGCGCTGGAGCTGCGCGGCGCCAGGGTGGTGCGACTCGCCGTGGACGGCTCCGACACCGACCGCGGGCGGCTCGCCGGCCGCCTCGCCGCCCTGACCGGAACGCACCAGCCGATCCTGGATGACATCCGGGGAGTGCTGTCCCTGGCGTCGATGGACACCACTGCGCTTGGGACGCATCCCGTTCTCCCGACAGGCATGGCGCTGACCGCGGCGTTGCTGCAGGCACTGGGTGATGTGGGGGTGACCGCCCCGCTGTGGTGCGCGACCAGTGGCGCGGTGTCGACAGGAGCCGGGGACCCACCGTCGGGCCAGGCGCAGGTGCTGGCGCAGGCGCAGGTCTGGGGGCTCGGCCGGGTCGCCGCGCTGGAGATGCCCGGGCGCTGGGGCGGTCTGGTGGACCTGCCGGGTGCGCTTGACCCGAGGGCGGCCGAGGGGCTGGCCGCGGTCCTCACCGGGATCTGCGGTGAGGACCAGGTGGCCTTGCGCCCGGCGGGCCTGTTCGCCCGGCGGATCATGCGCGCCCGGGGCGGCCCCGGAGCCGTCACGGATGGCTCCCGGTGGCGTCCCCGCGGGACGGTTCTGATCACCGGGGGGACCGGTGCGCTGGGCTCGGAGGTCGCCCGCTGGTGTGCCACCGAGGGCGCCGAGCGCCTGCTGCTCACCAGCCGGCGGGGCCTGGCCGCACCCGGTGCCGCGGAGCTGGCGGCGGAGCTCACCCGCCTCGGCGCCGAGGTCGTGGTGGCCGCCTGCGACGTCACCGACCGGGACGCGCTCGCCGAGATCATCGCCACGGTGCCGGCGGACCAGCCGCTGACCGCGGTCGTCCACGCGGCCGGTAGCGGTGACGGCGCGGTGCTGGAACGGACGACGCCGGCGGAGCTGGCCGCGGTCGTCGCGGCGAAGACGACCGGTGCCGCCCACCTCGACGATCTCCTGGCCGGGCAGCCGCTGGACGCCTTCGTGCTGTTCTCCTCCGTCGCCGGGATCTGGGGCAACCCCGGCCAGGGCGCCTACGCGGGGGCGAACGCCTGGCTGGACGCGCTGGCCGAGCGACGCGGGGCCCGGGGCCTGCCCGCGACCTCGGTGGCCTGGGGGCCCTGGGCCGGTGCGGGCATGGCCGACGACCCGCGGGTGCGGGAACGGACCGAGCGCCACGGCCTGCCGCCGCTGGCGCCCGAGGAGGCGCTGCGAGCGCTGGCGCAGGTCGTCGGCCGTGCCGAGCCCGGCGTTGTGGTGGCGCGGGTGGACTGGGAGCGCTTCGTCGCCGCCTTCCCACCAGACCGGACGACCCGTTTCGTGGACGAGATCCCGGCGGCCCGGGAGGCGGCCGCGCGCGGCCGGGACGGTCGTTCGCGGATCGCCGGGGCGGGGCCCGACGACCTGTTCGCAGCGGGGCTGTCGTCCGCGGGGCTGCCCTCCGCCGGGCTCGCCAGCCCGCGGTCTGTCGGGCTGCGGGATCGCCTCGCGTCGGTGCCGGCGAGCGGCCGGCACCGTCTCCTGCTCGGCCTGGTGCGGTCCGAGGTCGCCGCGGTACTCGGGCACGCCTCGCCGGACGACATCCCGGCGGACCGGGCCTTCACCGATCTCGGCTTCGACTCGCTGACCTCGGTGGAGACACGTAACCGCCTCGCCCAGGCGACGGGGGAGCAGCTCCCCGCGGTGGTCGTCTTCGACCATCCCACTCCCGACGCGCTCGCCCGGCACCTGCTCACACTGCTGAACCCCGAGGAGAGCGGCCTCGGGAAGAACGGCCCCGAGCCGATGCTCGCCACCCTCGACCGGCTGGAGGCCAGCATGCTGGCCAGCTCTCCGGACGAACAGGCGCGGGCCGCGCTGGAGACCCGGCTGCGGGCCATGCTGCGTACCCTGCGCGGCCAGGCACCGGCCGGAGGCGACGGACCCGCCGCCGACACGGCCACCGCGGATCTGGGCGTGGCGACCGACGAGGAGATGTTCGACCTCCTCGGCCGGGAGTTCGGCATCTCGTAAGCCTGGATCCGCCCATCCAGCTGTTCGTCCCCGCCAGAGACCAGGAGGAGTCCGACGTGTCGAACGAGGACCGGCTGCGCCATTTCCTGAAGCAGGCGACCACCGAGCTTCGGTCGGCGACCCAGCGGGTGCGCGAGCTGGAGGACTCCGCTCGCGAGCCGATTGCGATCGTGGGTATGGGGTGTCGTTTCCCGGGTGGTGTGTCGTCGCCGGCGGAGTTGTGGGATGTGGTGGTGCGGGGTGGGGATGTGGTGTCGGGTTTTCCGGTGGATCGTGGCTGGGATCTGGGTGCTCTTTTCAGTGCGGATCCGGGGGCGCCGGGTCGGAGTGATGTTCGGGTGGGTGGTTTCCTTTCGGATGTGGCGGGTTTCGACGCGGATTTCTTTGGGATTTCTCCGCGTGAGGCGTTGGCGATGGATCCGCAGCAGCGTCTGTTGTTGGAGGTGTCGTGGGAGGCGTTGGAGCATGCGGGGATCGATCCGACGTCGTTGCGCGGCACCGACACCGGTGTCTTCACCGGGCTGATCTACCAGGGATACGGCGTCGAGACGGTCGGTGCGCCCGAGAGCGTCGAGGGGTACCGGATCAGCGGCACCGCCTCCAGTGTCGCCTCCGGTCGGGTCGCTTACACGCTGGGGTTGGAGGGGCCGGCGTTGACGGTGGATACGGCGTGTTCGTCGTCGTTGGTGGCGTTGCATGTGGCGGTGCGGTCGTTGCGGGTGGGGGAGTGTTCGTTGGCGTTGGTGGGTGGGGTGACGGTGATGTCGACGCCGGTGGGTTTTGTGGAGTTCTCTCGGCAGGGTGGGTTGGCGGTGGATGGTCGGGTGAAGGCGTTTGGTGAGGGTGCGGATGGGACGGGTGGGGTGAGGGGTGGGGTTGTGGTGGTGGAGCGGTTGTCGGTGGCGCGGGAGCGGGGTCATCGGGTGTTGGCGGTGGTGGGTGGTTCTGCGGTGAATTCGGATGGTGGTTCGAATGGGTTGACGGCGCCGTCGGGGGTGG